>NZ_BNBO01000047.1 GCF_014655955.1 Kitasatospora indigofera | reverse complement strand
CATCCTCCTGAGCGGCCTCACCGCCACCCTCGCCCCGCAGCCGTAGCGGCCCCTCCCGCAGGAGCGCCACGGGCAGGGACGAAACGGCACAACACCCAATTCCTCACAGCCGAAACGGAAATCAGAAAGCGAAGCATCACCTCCGCACCGACGGAGAACCCACACAGCCGGGGGCCCACATCGGAGATCACCGTGATCATCCTCGGAATCATCCTCCTCGTCATCGGATTCCTCACCAGCCTTCCCTTCCTCTGGACCATCGGCATCGTCCTGGTCGTCATCGGCCTCATCCTGTTGGTCATGGGCGCGGTCGGCCACGAGGTCGGCGGACGCCGCCACTACTACTGAACCGAACCAGGACAATCCCAAGGCCCGGCGCCACAGCCGCCAATCCGCGCAGCCGGTTGCGATGGTGACGCCAGTTCCGAGTCACGGCGTTTGCACCGCTGGAACGAAAGCACTTCCCAGGAGGCTGTGCCGCTCGGAGGGTGTCGGCGGCCCAGGCGCCGCCGCGCCTCGGACCCCTGACCGGATCGACGGCATGGTGGGAAAGCCCAGGTCTTCGCGGGCGGCATCGCAACCGCCCGCTCGTCGCACCACACGGATCAACCCGGTGCCGCCGCCCGCGACGTCCCGCCCAGGTTCGGCACGGCCGCCCGGACCGCGGCGCGCGGCGGCCCTGCGGCTCGACTCGTCGATTGCGGGGTCACTGCTGGATAGCGGCCCGGCCGACGGACGGGCGTTGGGCCGGGCGAGGGCGCACCCACGTATCCTCCGGACCGCACCTGGGCAGCCCGCCTACTTCCGTGCTGCTGCGCCCTTTCCGACGGCCTCCCCGAGGCACTGAGCACGGCGAGCCCCGGTGCGGCCTCACCCCTACGGTGCGGCCTCCGCCGCCCTGCTGGTCGCGACGGGGTTCGGGCTCACCCGCAGCACCGTATCCATGCCGGCGGATCGGCAAGCCGGCGAGGACGACGGGGTGTCTGGGCGGGGCGAACGAGTGGACGGCGGCGGAAGGCGGGACGGGAGCCCGCAGCGCGGGAACGAGTGGCGGCTCACAGCGGCGCCGAACCGGTCGGCACAGCGTCACGGGAGGAGCATGATCGTGGAGACACCAGAGCCGGAGAGCAAGGTTCACGGCCTGGAGACGGCGCTGGCCGTGCAGGAGGCCAACCTCTTTTGCCGGGGCGCAGGCCACGCAGGCGGCGACCCAGGCGGGCATGAACTCGACCTTCGCCGCCACGCACCCCGGGACCTGGTCCGTGATGGCGGTGGGCTCCGTGGCCCTGGTCGTCGGCCTCTTCCTGGGCATGGCCATCGCCAAGCACCGACCGTCGCCTGCTGGGGTGCGGGGTTCGCCCGCGGCGCTCCGGCGCCGGCGGACCCCGTCCACGAGCAAAAGCCGACCTATTTATCGGTTTATGCCAGGTTTATGGGTAAGCGCTGCGTAAGCACCCCTTTTCGGAGGTCATCATGGCGTCAACCCACCGCCGCCCGCCCATCGAGGAGCACCCGGACCTGATGGAGCTGCGCGCCCGGCACGACCGCGCCGCCGCCACCCCACGGGCCCAGATGGTCGAGGCCCTGGCCCTCCTCACCGGTCTCTACCTGGCGGCGTCCCCCTGGATAGCCGGCTTCAACGGCTTCACCACCCTGGCCGTCAACAACCTGATCGCCGGAATCGCCTTCGCGCTGCTGCTCGGCGGCCTCGGCAACTCCTACGAGCGCACCCACTCCATGGCCTGGGCCGCAGCCGCCCTCGGCATCTGGACCTGCGTCGCCCCCTGGGTCGTCGCCGGCGACGTCGCCCATACCCGCTCCATCACCAGCAATCTCATCACCGGCGTCATCGCCACCCTGCTCGCCCTCACGGCCGCCTCCGCCGCCCGCGACCGCGACACCACCCACCGCGACACCACCCGCCGTGGCACCGGCACCGGCGAACGCCAGAGCCGCCGCCCCATGCCGGGACTCGACGACCGCTGACCCGGCTGCTCCGGCATTTCCTCAGCGCCGCCGGGAGGGCCTCACCATCTCCCCCCTCCCGACGGCCCCCGCGTTTCCCCAGCGCCACCGGAGAGCCTCACCCTCCCGGCGGCCCCCGAGCGCCGTCGGGAGGGCGATGACTTCCCCCCTCCCGGCGGCCCCGCATACCACCACCCCCGGACGGGCACACGCCCACCGAACAGACCCCGACCTTGGCGGAACAGGAGCGACGATGAGCGTCAGACCCGAACTGGAACCCGTCCTGCGCGGCATCGCCGAAGCCGTCCACGACCACGACGACCACGTCCTGCGCCGCCTCCTGGCCCGACTCGCCGAACAGGCCACCATCGACGACCTCTACGCCCTACGCGACCTTCTGCCCCGCCTGCACACCCCCGCCCCCACCACCCACTGACCCGCCCCGGCCCGGGTCCCCCGGCGGGAGGCAGCGCTCGGTACCCCGGACGACGGCCCAAGGCTGTGCGTCCCGGGTCCCGGCGGGCACCTGCCGCAGACGCCACCGGCCACCGGCCACCCCGCGCAGCGCGCGGCCGGCGCGGCCGCGCGCTGCGCGGCGGCCCACTTGGTGCTCCCGGTCTCAGACCCTGCGGCAGACCGGTGAATGCAGGCTGTCGCGGGCGAGCAGCCGTCATCCGAGGAGAAGAATGATCGGCATGCGAACGCAGTGGGTGTACCAGCTCCGGGACTGCCCGGACGCCGAGGACGTCGAGGTCCTGGCCGAGGAGGAGGGCCGCCCCCGGCAGATCCTGGCCCGCCCGCGCCCGGGAGCCGGCGGCCTGGTGGACGGGTACGTCCTGCAGCGGGTCGACGCGCAGACGCGCACGGCCGTGTACACGTGGGTGCGGGCCGGGGAGGCGGAGCAGGTGACGGAGTACCTGCTCGACCTGCTCGCCGAGGTCTGCCCGGTGGAGCGGGCCCGGTAGCGGTGGGTGCGGCCGGGAGGCCGCCCCATGCCGGTGACCATCTCCCGGCTGCCCCGCCGCAGGCCCGCGTGGCGGGCCGTGGCCCGCCCCGGGGGACTCCAGGTGGGGCGCGGTGCCCGACTCGACCTGGGGCGTGGTGGGCGACTCCACGTGGGATGTACTCGGCGGCGCGGAGGCCCGCGGCCGCCGCTGACACGGGACCCGAAACGCAGGATGGCCCCGGAGAGAACAATCTCTCCGGGGCCAACTTGGCTTCTCAGCGGGTGAGTGCGGCGACGCAGCCGAGGAGAAGCACTCCCAGCAGCAGTCCTTGGACAGTGGCGGTGACGGGCCGGCGCAGCGCGGTGGCGGTGACGGCTGATGCTGCCAGGAACAGGGACAGGATGGTGGCGACCATGGTGATGGCCTCGCGCTGGGTGTGGCCTTGTTGCTGTCCCATGTAGTTGAAGCTGGCGGCGTACCAGCCGATCAGGGTGAGGGGGATCTCGGTGCATACCAGGAGGAATACAATCGCGATGTCGCCCGCGCGACTCGGCCGGCGGGGTCCAGGGGCAGTCATGCGGACAGGATGCCGTCCGGTCAGGCACCGCGCATGAGTACGCGTACTCATGCGCGGCCATCCGAACGGGTGGCCAGCTGCCCCGTTCGTGGGTTGGCCCCGGAGGGAACTGTCCCTTCGGGGCCAACTTGTTCGTGCCGTGGGGTGGTTCAGGCGGCGAAGCCGATGTGGGTGACGTAGGAGTAGGCGTCGTAGTCGGAGCCCAGGTCGGTGATGACCTCGTCCCAGATCACGTCCAGCATCTCGGCCGCGGACGGGTCGTTGGGGCCCTTGTCCCAGGCGTCGACCTTGTCGTCCCAGGCCCCGCGCACGTTGATCGCCCGGTGGGAGATGTCGCGGCGGCGGGACTCCAGGACGCCGGCCTGGTCGACCGGGTAGATCTCCACCCTGGTGCCGGCACCGTTGTTGTTCAGCCGGCGCTTCAGGTCCGTGACCACGTTGTGGCGCCGCAGGACCCAGTGTGCCCCGTCCGGGAGACGTCCCGGACGAGGCACAGCATTGTCCGGAACGGCCCGGCCGGCGGGCGGCGCGGGGGCCAACGGGCCTCTGGGAGAATCGGCGGGCGGTGCGCGCCGCACACCGTTGCCCGTGGCGCGCACCGCCTTCACGTCACCCGCCGGGTCAGCATGGCGACCTGTCGGCCGTGACGGAAACCCCCTACGGATGTCGGTGCGGCGTGGCGGGCACGACGATCAGACATCCCGTCAGTCTTCCAGCTCAACTCCCTCCCCGCCGCCGCGTTCCGGCCGCGGCTGCGGGGGCGCCGGCGGTTGCCGGTGGTCAGCCGGCCCGGGTGTGCGGCACGAACGGGACGCCCGGGTCGATGGGGAAGACCTTGTCAGCGCCGGTGATCTCCAGCAGCCTCGCCACCGCGTGGGCGGGGCGGGCCAGGTGGAGGGTCAGGCCCGCCCGGCCGGTCTCGATGCGGGCGCGCAGCAGGGCGTTGAGGCCGGAGGAGTCGCAGAAGGTGACGCCGGCGAGGTCGATCACCAGGTCGGATCGCGGCGGGGCGGTCGTGAGCGCGCGGCGCAGCACGGCGTGCAGGGTGGGGGCGCCGTCGAGGTCGAGTTCGCCGGTGGCCTCGATGACCGGGCCGGTGGTGGCGGTGTGAACGGTGGTGGTGAAGGCCGGTTCCGTGGTGGGTTGCACGCGCTCTCCTTGTGTCGCCTTGTCGTCGGCGACCGCGGCGTGCCTGGTGCTGCGCGTCGGCGGTCGTCGGGCAGACCAATCCACCGTACGGCGCGGGCGGAGGGCTGCCCACAGGGCCGGGGAGACCTTCACGGGCCCGTCACGCCTTCGGGGCGCCGGGCGGCGCGACGGTGGGCCGGGTGTGGTCGTGACCAGGCGCTCACGCCGTCGTCTCAGCGGCAGGGGGCAGGTCGGGCCTCATGGCCCGATCCCGGGTGCGGCCAGGTCCCGGGTGCGCCTGCAACCCGGGACCTGAGGAGGGCTCCATGGGCACGGAAACCGCCACCCGCCGCCTACCCGAGCCGCGCCCCTTCAACCGGCGGCGCCGGGCGTTCCCGCGCTCCGTCACTGGGCGGGGGTGGGCGGTTCCAGGCTTGACCAGGAGGCCGACGCCACCGCGCCCCGGCCGCGGCCTTCGGTGGCGCGGGCCGCTGTCGGCGGGTCAGCCGGCTCCGGTGTGTGGTCCGGCGGGGATGTCCGGGTCGACGGGGAAGAGCTGAGCGGCGCCGGTGATCTCCAGCACCCGCGTCACGATGTCGGTCGGGCGGGCCAGGTGGACCGCCGTCTCCTGGCGCTCGGCGTCCAAGCGGGTCTGCAGCAGGGCGTTGAGGCCGGCGGAGTCGCAGAACGTCACGGCCCCGAGGTCGATCACCAGCACCGTCGGGGTGGGCCGCACCGCCAGGACACGGCGCAGCACGCCCCGCAGCCGCGGGGCGCTTTCGTAGTCGAGTTCGCCCGCGACTTCCACCACGGGTCCGGCGACGCTCTCCCGGACGGTGGCGGTGAACGGGACCGCCGCGTCGGCGGTCACCGCTGGGTTCCCCTGTTGGATGTGTGCATCGGACAACCGTACTTGTCAGGACCGGGCCTGCCTAACGGCCCTCAGGGCGACGGTCGGCCACCGGGCCGGTGAGGAAGTGGCGTGCTGGCGGCGCGGCGGGGCGGTCCGGGCGAAGGGGTGAGGTTGGTGCAGCGGGCAGCACCGGAACCACCGGCACGGCGAACTCCTGTGTTGCGCACCCGCAACCTCCCCGGCGCCCGCCGGGCCCGGACGGGCAGGGCCTCGGCAGCGCCCGCTGCCGAGGCTCGCCCGTCGTCCGTCCGGCCGGGCAGGTGGACGGACGCGCTGTACCGCTGCCTTCCTCCAGGCTAGAACCGGCCCGATGACGCGCTGTCCGGGCGGGCCGGACAGGCGGGCGGGCGGGCGGTGCGGCGGGCTGCTGGTCTGGTGCCCGGCGCTTCAGGGGCGGGGCAGTGGGGCCCCGCGGGTCTCCAGGATCTCCAGGGCCTGCGGCATCGACATCTGCCCCAGCGGCCCGTCCGGGCCGCACCCCACCGCGATGACGAAGGCACCCGAGGGCGCGAACTGCGCCCGCAACGTCCACGGCCCACGGCGCATGGCCAGCCCCTCCCCGCCCCAGAGCGTCTCCCACCCGTAGGCCTCGGCCGTCATCGTCAGGTAGTGCGCGTCGGGCCCCAGCGGCCGCTCCGTGTCCATACAGGCGATCCTGACCGCAGTCCCTCCCGACGGCAACGCACCTGGCCGCCGCGGCCTGAGCACGAGCGGGGACCGGCTCGGACTCACTCCGGGGGAGACTCGCCGGCGCCGCCCCTCCCGTAAGGGGCTCAACCGTCGGCGTTGGGGCACGGTCGCGGGATCGGCCGCGGCCGGTGACGCCGGTCCCGGCACCCGAGGGTCAGGCGGATTGTGCGGGGCCGGGTCGATCAGCCCGGCCCCGCACCCTCAGGCCGCCGCTGGGACCTGCACCACCAGTCAAAGCAGACCCCCCACCTCGCCGGCCACGCCACGCCGCACCACACCGTTCGATCCCCCGGCCGGCGGTCACCGCGCTCCGAGCGGCGGCTGGGCGGGCCCCGCTGGCGCGGTGCAGCCCTCCCCTCGCTCCATCACTTCTAGGCTGGCCCCGTGAACAGCAACGACGACGCCGCGGCGGGCGACCTCGCCGACGCCCTGGAGGACCTCATCAGGCGGGTCGCCGTCCCAGGAACGGGCAGCGGGGTCCGGGTGACGATCGGAGACGGGCCCAGTGAGCGGCGCACCGTCCGGATGCCGGCCGACGTCGCAAACTGGCTCACCGAGGTGCTGCGCGAGGAGATCGACACCCTGCCCCACGACACCGACGACGACGCACGCGGCGACCGGCAGAGGAACTGACCGGGCCGGCGGCGCAGGCGATCGGACGCCCGAGGGCGCGAAGGACGGCCCACATCCCCGGGTGGTCTCCACCCGGAACGCCGCCGTCTACGGCGGCCTCGACGGCGAGGAGCAGGCACAGCCTCGTGGACCGGACATCGCCGGGGAGCGGCGCCGGCCCCTCCTGCGGGGGCTCGGTGCCGTGTCCCGGGCCCGGCCGCGGAGCGAGTCACGGCCGCGCCCGACGACGCCGACCCCGGCGGACCCAGGGGTGCGGTCACGGGCCTGTTCCCGCCCCCTTGGGGCCCACCAGGGGCCTGCCCCACCAGTTGAAGACACAGCCGCATCCCCGCCCGCGGCGCCACGCCGCCCTGCAGCCCCCGATCCCCCGCACGGCCGTCACCCACCGTGCTCACCCGCGATCCGCACCGGGAATGCACGCAGCGCCGCACGGCCGCAGGCTCGGCCCAGGGGCGCCCCACCGCGCCCCCACCGCACACGAGCACGGGAGAAGACGTTGATCGTCAAGAAGCTTCACGACTCCGGGATCCGCAGCGAACACGCCTACGCCGCCGCGTTCGCCTCCATCGGCCTGTCCGTCATCACCTGGGCGACGTCCATGAAGGTCGAGAAGGGCCAGGGCGTGGAGCGCGCCGACCGCTGGGGCATCTACGTCGGCGAATGGGCCCCCACCTTCTTCGGCCTCGGCCTCGCCCTCGCCAACTACGAGAAGAACCTCTGACCGCAGGTGAAAGGGGGCCGGGCGGCGCTGTGTCACCCGCGCCGGGCCGGGTACCAGCCCAGAGCCGGGCGACCCGGCGAGACTGAGTCCGGGCAGGTGAGGACGATGGTCCAGGAACACGCGGAGCAGGCACCGCACCCAGTGATGGTCTGCGAAGAGTGCGGCGGGCTGGCCGAGTGGAACCCGGTCGGGTACTGCAGCTGGAAATGCTTCGACGCCCGGCCGCGCGACCCAGAAGCCGCGCCCCTTGCCCTCGCCTACTTCTTCAACCTCATCCCACCCACGCTCCGGCACGACCGCAACCCCTGAACCGGGCCCCGGACAGCGATGGGGCCGCCTCGACGTCCGGGCCGCCCCTGCACCGGGCGCAGACGGCTCCGTCCTGCGGACACCCACGGGGGAGGTGGCGTTCGCAGGACGGAATGAGTGTGCGACGTGGTCCGGACGTACACAGCGTTCAACGACCTGGCCGCCCCACAGATCACGGACGAAGGCGGCGCCGTTCCGGGGAACCAGCGGCACCGTCCGAGGGCGAAGGCGCCGGCACCGTATCCGCGTCTGTCTCTGCGTCGCCGTCGGACGGGTCCTGCCCCTGTTCCTCGTCGGGCATCAGTCCCAGAACCTGCAGAAGCAGGCGGCAGTCCTCAGGATCGCGGGCGTAGGAGGCCACCACGGACAGCGCCCTGCGCACCAACGGGTCCGGCAGGTGGAGCTTGTCACCGGACGCCGGCTCCGCACTGTCGAGAAGCATCCGCAGATCACGCGTACCAGCCATGGAACACACCACCTGGCGATCGGTTCCGATCCCTCCAGGCTACGACCGCGCCCCCACCCGGCCAGGGCTGAGGACATCGCGCGAAGCAGCGCCGGGCAGCCGGCGCCCGCGGCCGGCGGTGGGCGCCGCACGACTACGACGGCTCCTGTTCCCGGCTCCACTGCGCCAGCACGGCCGCGGCCTGCTCCCGCGGGGTCGCGGCAGTGGCCGCGGGGGCCCGGGCCGCCGCGTAGAGGTAGGCATGCAGGTACCGCTTGGCGAGCACGCTGCGCCCGCGCGAGTCCACTGCCCGCAGCGCCGGCGGCCCCACTCCGGCCCCGCTGCCGGCCAACCGTCCTCCGCCTCCGTGACCGCCCCCTCCGCGGCGGGCCCCGTCTCCGGCAGCGGGGTCTGCATGGACAACGCCCCCGTCAGCTCCGGTGTCCACAACTCCATCGCCCCGGCCGAGCCGGCCGGCACCAGCGCGCACGCCAGCAGCGCGGTGGCGTGTTGGCGTTGTCCTGCGCCTCGCCGACCTCCTCGTCCGGGCCGTGCCGAAAGTCCAGGCGGTCACCCCCGGCCCCGCCGGGCAGCACCCGCAGCCCGAATCGGCCCGCGGCGGGCTCCACCCCGAGCAGCTCAGGGCGCACGAACGGCAACGGCGGGAAGTCAGGCGCCGCCAGGTCGGCCAGGACCGCCGACAACGTCACCCACCGGGCACGCAGGATGCTTTTCACGATGGGACCGTCGTTCGCGAGCACCAGCTCCCGCACCCGCACCAGAGCGCCCGCCCAACCCGTCAACGCGCGCAGCCGCCCGGCGAACGCGACCGTGGTGAGAGCGCGAGGCAGGGGCGCCCGGCCCGGGACCGCACCGAAGCGCGAGGCCGCGGCCCGCACCCTGACCCCGCCGAACACTCCCTCGGCAAGGGCGCAATGTCAGCTCCCGGCCGCCTCGGTGGCAGCGGGGCCCAGGCCACAGAGCCGGCCGAGAACGTCAAGCGCAGGGTCAGGCGTCCGGGTGTGCCTGGGTCATCAGTGACCAGGATGCGCCAGGACAGCCGGCCGGCAGGGGCGGGAACCGATGTCCCTTCACGTCGGTGCTCCAGTGGTGTCCGGCGCCGCAGTCGCATTCGTAGATGCCGCTGGCGGGAACGATCTCACCGGGATGCCACGACGTCTTCTCCTCGTCCATGGTCCCGTTCTACGCCGACTCCACCGGCGCCGCGAGCGCGCGCGGCGCTCTGCTCCTAGCCCCCACCGAAGGATCGATACACCCTCATCCGCGCCGACGCTGTCACGCCGCCCGGGACGGCCGGTCCCCCGGCTGACGGTCAAGAACGGCGGGGCCCCGAGCGTCCTGCCGTCGGGGTGGCAGTGCGGTTTGCAACGGGCGGAGCTGAACGGTTCCGCGAGCACCTCGGCGAGCTCCGGCGACTGCGGAGCGATCACGCCATCGCTGCCTACCGCGCTCGCGGCGCATCCTCGGTCGGCCGGAACTGCCTGGCCACGGCACCAGCCGCCGCGCTCCACCCAGCGGCGCCCGCGAGCACACCCCATCCGACCCGGTCCAGCACCACGCACACCGACAGGCCCACCGTCCCCGCCAGCACCAACAAGACGGAACACAGCACCCACCGCAGCCGCCACACACCCACCAGCCGCACCCGCACCGCCCGCCCCCACCGGCACCAGGACCGGTCCCCAGCGAAGTCCGACTCCAGCTCCTCCAAGATCAACTGTTCGCGCAAACTCAGCACCGTCGACACCTCCGGCCACGCGCCATCACCCTCGGCCGATCAACCCCCGAAACCCGGCACTGTTCGCCTACCCCCCGACGCCCCGCCGACAACCACCTCAGGCCTGTGCGGGCTGTCCCAGCGCCGGGCACACGACGCGGCGCGCGCAGGGCCGCAGCGACGTCGCAAGCCCTGGCCACAAACAGGCAGGTGACACGCTCCCCGCGGGGAGCGCGGGGTCGGGCGCGCCCGCGACAAGGGCGCCGGGCCTTGCGGCCTGCGGCGTCACGCCATCTCTGCGCCCTCCACGGCCAATCGCTCCATGAGACTGGTGCGGTGCAGGCTTGCGACGGGCCCCAGCAGGTCGGGGTGGCGTAGCAGGGGTGTTGCCTGGGTGTCGTGGGTGTTGGGGTGGGTGAGGCGGTGGAGGGCACCGGTTTCGGTGTGGTGCTCGGTCGTGGCGAGGGCGTGGGCGGCGAGGGCTGGCTCGGCGAGCAGGCAGGCGGCCCAGCTGACGACGGTCTCGTCGACCCAGGTGCGCCAGGCGCTGTCGTCGGGGTGGGGGTCGTGGCCGGTGAGGTGGTCCAGCCGGTCGGCTCCGCCGGGGCCGAGAAGGTCCAGGAGCTGGACGTCCAGGGCGGTGGGGTGGCGCAGGACGGCGGCCAGGGTGGCGGCCTGGCGGGCCTGTGCCTCGGCGAGCGCGCGGCTCAGGGCGCCCGCGGGGGGCGGGTAGGCGTTCAGGAGCCAGCGGGTGCAGGCGGCTATGACGGGTGTGAGGTCGGGCACGGCGATCGGTCCCTCGGGATGGTGCTCGCCTGTGTCCGGCTGTGTTCGGGGCGCGAGCTGTCAGTGCGGGGCCGCGTTGCCCCGCTCGTGGCCGGCCAGTGTAGGCAGCTGCCCGCCTGCGGCGGCATGAGCCGCGTCACGCCCGCCCGATCGGCTCCGGGTGCCGGACCTGGCGTTGCGGTCCGGCACCCGGGCGCCGAGTCGCCCGCTGGTGCCAGGAGGTGGGGTCAGGATTCGCCGCGGCCGGTGACGAAGTCGCGGGCCCGGTCCACCAGGCCGACACCCGGCGCGAGCAGCTTGCTGGCCGTGGGGCTGTCGGGCGCGGAGGGGTGCGGGCGGGTGGGCGCCATGGCCTTGGCCCGTCGCACCTTGTCCCCGAGGTCGTCCAGCTGCTCGGCGGTACAGGCCCGGCGCAGCATCGGGAACAGGCTGCTCTCCTCGTCCTGGACGTGGGCGGCGACCTCGTCCATGAGCTGCTGCAGCAGCGGGCTCATCTGCGGGTCGTCGGTCCGCGTCTTCTCCAGTTCCTTGAGGATCTTCTCGACCCGGCTGTGGTCGGCGATCTCCTTGTCCGCGAGCCGGTCGCCGCCCTGGATGTGCTCGCGGACCGCCGGGTAGAGGTGCTGCTCCTCGGCGACGGAGTGCCTCACCAGCTCGATCGTGACCTCGTCGACCAGGTCACGCAGTGCCTGGCCCTGGCTGGTCATGGCCTGGAGCCGGCCGAACATCTCCTCCACCTCCCGGTGGTCGGTCATCAGCTCGTCGATCACGTTGCCGCCGTGCCCCATCGCAGGTCCGCCTCTCACAGGTTCCGTCCAGGCCGGGGACCCGGCCCGCCGGGCAGTGATCCCCCGCATCGCGTCCGGTGCGCACCGCGGCGCCCTCGCCTCACCCGATCGGAAGCAACGCACAACGAGAGGCAGCGCCCGTGAGGCGAGGCATCGGCGCCGAGCGACCACAGCCGTTCCTGATCCGGCCGGCCGGATCAGGAACGGGTGTGGCGCCGGTCACGGCGCGGGCCGTGATTGGCACCCGCGCGCGCTTCGGCGGCCAGGTGGTGCCGTGCCGGATTCCGCGACTGGCTCCCGGCCGCGCGGGTGCGGCGGCCCGCCGCGCTTGTGAGACTTCTCGTATGGACCCGGTCGAGGCGCTGGAGCGCATCGCGTTCCTCCTGGAGCGCGAGCAGGCCTCGACCTTCAAGGTCCGTGCCTTCCGGCGCGCCGCCGTGGCCGTCCGGGAACAGACCGGGGGCGCCGACGGCGAGCCGCTCACCGCCGCGGCCGCCGCGAGGCTCAGCGGGGTGGGTCCGGTCACCGCGAGGGTGATCGCCGAGGCCCACGCCGGCGAAGTGCCCGGATACCTCGCCCGGCTGGAGGAGCGGGCCGGACCGCTCACGGCCGGCGGTACCCGCCTGCGCGCGGCGCAGCGGGGTGACTGCCACCTTCACTCCGACTGGTCCGACGGGGGCAGCCCGATTGAGGAGATGGCGCGGGCTGCGCAAGGCGTGGGTCACAACTGGGCCGTCCTCACGGACCACTCGCCGCGTCTGACCGTCGCCCGAGGGCTCAGCCCCGAGCGGCTCCGTGAGCAACTCGAGGCGGTGGCCGCGGTCAACGCCGAGTTCGCGCCGTTCCGTCTGCTCACCGGCATTGAGTGCGACATCCTGGACGACGGCGGGCTCGACCAGGAGGACGACCTGCTCGATGAGCTGGACGTGGTGGTGGCCTCCGTGCACTCCAAGCTGCGTATGGAGGCCGGCCCGATGACCCGGCGCCTGCTCGCGGCGGTGTGCAACCCCCTCGTGGATGTCCTTGGTCACTGCACCGGCCGGCTGGTGACCGGCCGCAACCGGCCGGCTTCGGCCTTCGACGCCGATGCCGTCTTCGAGGCCTGCGTCGCCGGCAATACCGCCGTGGAGATCAACTGCCGCCCCGAGCGGCGTGATCCGCCCGGCGCGCTGCTACGGACGGCCGTCGCGGCCGGCTGCCTGTTCGCCGTCGACACCGACGCCCATGCCCCGGGCCAACTGGACTGGCAGGCGTACGGGTGCGAGCGCGCGGAGGCCGCCGGGATCGGGCCGGAGCGTGTGATCACCACCTGGACCACCGACCGGCTGCTGAGGTGGACCAGGAGCGTAGCCCCGGTCGCCCGACCCGGCTGCGGGCCGGGGACGGGGTGACCCTGTGTGAGGCCCACGCACGGCCGCCCCCGCCGGGCCCCCCTTTTCGCTTTCGTCGGGCCGGGTAGGCGCGAGGATGCCCGCCTCACCGAGGAGCAGCTGATGGGACCTGAAGAATTCCGACGGCCGGATGAAGGCATGCAGTCTCCTCCGGGCGAGACCCAGGAAGGCGAAGGAAGCACGACGCGGGACATCTCGGTGCCGGAACCCCCTGAGCTGCGGAAGGCTTGGTCAGGGGTGGGTCCGATGATCGTCGTCGGTGTCCTCGTTCTCGCCGTGGTGGTGTTCATGGTCGCGAGGATCTGGTCCTGGTAGGGGGCGCGGCGCCCTGACATGGGACGACCCGTCCGCAGGCTGGTCGCCAGGGGCCCGGCGGCGAGCGGTCGCAGGGCCGTGGGCGGCGCCAGAGCCCGCGGGGCCTGTCCGGTGAGTTGCGGCGTCCTACAGAGGACGACGATCAACGCGCTGACGTAGTCCACCGCTCCCAGCCGGTGGCCGCTATGCCGCTCCAGTCCGCCCCGGCAGGGCGCAGATGCGGCACCGTCCTGCGGACACCAACGGGGGAGGTGGCATCCGCAGGACGGACTGAGTGTGCGCCGTGGTTCGGACGTACACGGCGTTCAACGATCCGACCGCACCGCGGTCACGGCCCCAACACCCCGCCACGCCACCCATACGAAGACCTGCAGGCCGAAGGCCCGCGCCGGCCCTGCAACCGGCGGGACCGTCGGCCGGCCCCGCCAGGTCGGCCGGCCGACGGCGTCCGTAGCGGCGGCCGGTCGGCGAACTGCGCCGTGGGCGCCCCGCGCTTCACCCCGGGTCCCGACACAAGGGGGGCAGCTCAGGGCTGGTCGCCGGTGTAGCCGAGGATCCAGGCCAGCGCCCGTACCGCACCGAGCGCGAAATCCCGCTCCGCCAGGCCCACTCCCGCCCGATCGTGCACCCGCCGCAACGCCACCCGCTCCTCGCCGGCGAGCTGCGCCTCGGTCGGCACCCTGCCCGACTGGGCTCCGCTGACCGGCGCTACCAGCCTCCGGCCCGCCGCCCACTCGTAGGTGGCGAGCGCACCCCGCAGGGGCGCGGGAAGCGGCCGCCGGCTGCCGGACAGCCGGGCGATGGCCGCCTCGACCTCACCCGCCGCCCGCACACCGACCCGGCCCCCCGGCAAGCGATCCATGGACACACTCTCCTCACCGTAGCCACGGTGCCCCGACGGCGCCCGACGCGGCCGCCGCGCCCCGGCGCACGGCACCCCGTGCGGGGACCGCCCGGCGGCCGCAGGCGGTTCGGGCGCGGTGTCATCCGGCCGTCGGGGTGGCGGCGCGGTAGCAGCGGGCGGAGCAGAACCGGTCCCGGCGCCGCACCCCGGGACGGTCGAAGGGGCGGGAGCATCCCACGCAGCAACGGCTCGCCGCCTCCTCACCCGCCGGGCCGACCTGCCCGTCATCGGGTATCAGGCCCAGGGCCTCCAGGAGCAGCCGGCAGTCCTGCGCGTCGCGGGCGTGGCGGGCCACCACCGACAGCACCCTGCGGGCCATCGGCTCCGGCAGCGCCGGCATGCCGCCGGGCACCGGCTCCACCGTGTCGATGAGCGTCTGCAGGTCACGGGCACGGGCCATGGACAACACCCCTCTGGCGATCAGCTCCGACCGGGTGACCCTCCAGCCTACGACTGCCTCGCGCCACCGGGGCCGGCGCCGAGGCAGCGCCGCGGGGCGGGCCGGACAGGGCCTCCCGGGTGAAGGACACCCGGGTGTGGCGGGTTCAGTCGGGCGGCTCGGTTGGGGGTTGTCCGGGCTCCGGCGCGGCGGGCTCCGGTCCGGGGCGCGCCGGGCCGGGGTGCTCGGGCGGCGGGACGGGAGAGCCGGGCGGCGCCGGAGGATCCGGCGGCAGCGGAGGTTCGGCCGGATCCGGCGGGCCGGGAGGCTCTGCGGGCTGGGGCGGGCCCGGCGGCACGGGGGTGGTGTCGGGGTCGGGCGGCACGGGGACGGTACCCATGAGGCGGAGCTCCTATCGGCCGAGGGCGTTCTCGAGTTCCTTCTTGGTCATCTTCGAGCGGCCGTGGATGTTCCGCTGCTTCGCCTCGTTGTACAACTGCTCCTTGGTCGGCCCCTGGGCGCCGCTGTGGGAGCGCAGGCCGCCACGCCGGGAGGAGGACATGTCCTCCACCGAGCTTCGGCTCGCGGTCTTCGACTCCCCATGCCGGGCGCGTTCCTTGTTGACGGTACGGGCCGCGATCTCCTCGGCCCGCTCCTTGCTCTCACCGCGCTCCAGCGCGCTGTCCTTGATGTGCTCGTACTGCCTCTCCCGCTTGGGACTGGATCCACGGGGCATGGTCACACCTCCTGTCCGACGGCTGCAGGACGCGCTTTCCCCGTATCCGTGAAGCAAATCCCGCCCCGGACACGTCGAGCAGCAGTCACGGGTCGGGTGGACCGGACGTCGCCGAGGACCACGCCGCCCCTCCTGCAGGGAGCGCGGCCGCACCCGACGACGACGGCCCCGGCGGACCACAAGGGTGCGGCCACGGGCCTGTTGCCGCACCACCCTTGGGCCCGTGTGGGACCTGCCCCACCAGTTGAAGCCACGCTCGCCCCCTCCCGCGGCGCCACGCCGCCCCGCGACCCCCGATCCGCCCGTCCGGCGCCAGGCCGCGGCCGAGAGGGAGACCGCGCCGGTTGCCCGTGACCGCGACAACGCCGTCGGGACAGGGCACCGGCCGTGGCCGACCGAGCTGCTGCCCGGCGATCTCGCCGCGCCTACGCCCGGGCCGGATTCGACAAGGTGTACGTCGGGCAGATCGGCCCGGGCCTGGAGGTCCTTCAACGCCTACCAAGCACTCGTGCTGCCCGCCCTCGGCCGCTGACCGACGCCTGCGGTGTGCCCCGCGCGGGCCGCCCCGGGCCGGTGTCCCGAGGCGGTGCGGCGCGCGGCTGTCGAGGAGCAGTCCGAACCGGACGACCGGTTCGCGCCCCTCGGGCAGGCGGCTGGGGGCGGGTCGAAGAGCAGCAGGCCGCCGGGCACCAGGCTGCCGCGATCGCTTTCCAAGTGGCGGGGTCCAGGCAGGCGATCACGTTGGAGGCGACGGCCAGCTCCGCGATCTCGGTGAGGCCCGCGGGTTCGAGGGGTTCGGGGTGCACCGTGACGCGGGCGCGCTGGTCCGCACCGAGGCGGGCCAGGCGTCACAGCAGGGCGGCGCGCATGGGCGGGGCCGGCCCGACGGCGTGGACGGGGACACTGGATGCCCGCAGCAGGACCTCGGTAACGATCCCGGTGCCCGCGCCGACGTCCAGGATCGAGCCGCGCGCACGATCGGCGGCGCCCGCGAAGCGCCGCTCGGCCAGGCGGCGGTCGCCCTCGGCCTGCAAGAGGTCGTAGAACTCCGCGGAGACGACGTAGTCGCCCATGTCCCGGGCTAGCGGCCGAGAGCCGCGTAGTGGGCCGGGTCCGCGAGGGCGCTGCCGTCAAGGTGGGCAAGGAGGTCGCCGACATCACGGTGGACCTCCAGAGCGCCTGCCGCCCGCAGCGCCCGCTCGCCGAATCCCCCGGAGAGCACCGCCACGCACGCCACCTTCGCCTGGGCAGCGGCCTGGACGTCCCACGGGGTGTCGCCGACGAACAGCGCCTGCCCCGGTTTCGCGCCGGACTTGGCCAGGGCGGCGTGGACCAGGTCGGGAGCGGGCTTGCTGGCCTTGACGTCGTCGGCGCTGGTGGCATGGTCGATCGCGTCGTCCGCGTCCAGCACCCGGCGCATCACCTCCAGGTCCCGGCCCGAGGCGGAGGAGGCAAGCGTGATCGTCCAGCCTCGCTGCTTCAGCTGCCGCAGCAGTGCGCCGGCACTGTCGAAGGCCCGCAGACGGGGCCAGAAGCGGGCGAACAATGCCTGGTGTGCCGCCGTGATCGCCGCGTCGAGGTCATGGTCGCGGTCCTCGCCGAGCAGGTGGTCCAGGAGCTGGTCTGCGCCCATGCCGATCGCACCGTGGATGCGGGCCATCGCCGGGGTGTGGCCGAACTGCGCGAGCGCCTCGGTCCAGGCGGTCGTGTGCCAGTAGCTGGTGTCCAGCAACGTGCCGTCGACATCGAACAGGGCCGCAGCCGGCATAGAAGCCTCCCTCGCTCTCGCCCGGACCGGCAGGTCCGCCTGATCGACGCTACGGGCCACCGGTGCGGCACGCACGGCCACCGGGCCCGTTTGTCGTGCCTGATCGGGGACCGGTATCCCGGCTTGGGCCGGTCGGCTGGTTCTCGGGCGCACCGGCCGCCGTCGGCTCAGGGCCCGGGGTCCGGGCGGGGCTCGGCAAACCGGGCGCCGGCCCGGTCCCCGAGGGCGGTCACCCACGCAGGCAGGCCGGACAGGTGGGCTGCCTCGGTGCCCTGGACGTCGTGGCGCGGCCGGTCACCGGCGCCGGGCAGGGCACGGGCGACGCGGGCGAGCAGCCGGGAGGTGGTGGCGGGCGCCAGCCCCTGCACCCGGACACCGAGCTTCGCCGCGGGGGTGAGGACCAGTTCGGGGCGGCGCCGCTCCGCGGCCCGGACGATCGCGCGCGCTGCCCGCTCGGCGTCCATGGAGAGCAGCGGCAGGCTGGCGGCGGCAGCGAACCAGCCGTATTCGGCGCCGGGGCGGCCGTGGAAGCGGGCCGCGGTGTGCGATCCGGTGCGCATCAGTCCCGGCAGGACGGTGGTGACGCTGACTCCCGTGCCCGCGAGTTCGGCCCGCAGGCCCTGGGAGAAGCCCGCGACGGCGAACTTGGCGGCGACGTAGGGCAGCAGGTGGGGTGCGGGGATCCGGCCGCCGACCGACGAGATGGTGACCACGGTGCCGGCGCTGCTGGCCCGCAGGTCGGGAAGTGCTGCCAGGGTCAGGCGCAGCGGCGCGAAGTACATCGTCTCCATGGCCTGGCGGAAGTCCTGTTCACGTAGGGCTTCCAGGGGGCCGACCTGGATGATTCCGGCGTTGTTGACGAGGACGTCGAGCGGCCCGAAGCGTTCGCGTACCGCGTCGAGGAGCTGGCGCGGGGCGTCGGGGCCGGTGACGTCGCAGCTGAGCGAGGCGACCTCGGATCCCTCGGCCCGCAGCTGCCGCTCGGCCCTGCCCAGGGCCTGCGTGTCGCGGGCGCAGAGCATCACCCGGGCGCCGTGGCGGGCCAGGTCCCGGGCGATGAGCAGGCCGAGCCCTCGGGAGGATCCGGTGACCAGGGCGGTGCGGCCCGTGAAGCGGTGTGATGGTGCGGTCATGGCGGGCTCCCGGGCTTGGGGGTTGTCGTCGGAGGTCGGCGTGCGCAATCCGGCCGGGGCCGATCGGGGCGGGGGTTCAGGGCTTGAGGAGCACCTTCACGGCACCGTCCTGCTTCTTCTGGAACATCTCGTACGCCGCCGGGGCGTCGTCGAGCGGGAGGTGGTGGGTGGCGAAGGTGTCGACGCCGAGCGGGTCGTCGTCGGTGAGCAGCGGGAGGATGTCGTCGACCCAGCGGTGCACGTTGGCCTGGCCCATGCGGAGTTGGATCTGTTTGTCGAACATGGTCAGCAGGGGCAGGGGGTCGCTCTGGCCGCCGTAGACACCGGACAGTGAGATGGTGCCGCCGCGCCGGACGATGTCGATGGCGAGGTACAGGGCGTGGAGGCGGTCGACGCCGACGTGTTCCATCAGTTTGGCGGCCAGGGCGCTGGGCAGCAGGTTGGTGGCCTGGGCGGCGAGTTTCGCTGCGGGCGAGCCGTGGGCTTCCATCCCGACCGCGTCGATGACTGCGTCCGGCCCGCGCCCGTGGGTCAGTTCACGGATCGTGTCGGCGAGGTCCTTGCCGTGCTCCTTGAGGTCCAGCACGTGCACGCCCCGGCGCCGGGCCCGGGTGAGGCGTTGGCCGACGAGGTCGACGCCGATCACCTGGGACGCGCCGTGGTGCAGGGCGATCCGGCAGCTCATGTCACCGATCGGCCCCAGGCCCAGGACGACGAGGCTGCCGCCCTCGGGCACCGCCGCGTACTCGACCGCCTGCCATGCCGTGGGCAGTACGTCGGAGAGGAAGACGAAGCGGTCGTCGGCGGGCCCGTGCGGCACCTTGATCGGCAGGTTGTTCCCGAAGGGGACGCGCAGCAGCTCGGCCTGCCCGCCCGGGACCTGGCCGTAGAGTTTGGTGTAGCCGAAGAGGGACGCGCCGCTGCCGTGCTCCCGCACCTGGGTGGTCTCGCACTGCGAATGGAGGCCCTGCCCGCAGGTGTGGCAGGTCCCGCAGGAGATGTTGAACGGGATCACCACCCGGTCGCCCACCCTCACGGCGGTGACCTCGGGCCCGGCCTCCTCGACGATGCCCATGGGCTCGTGCCCGAGGATGTCGCCGACGTCGAGGAAGGGGCCCAGCACCTCGTAGAGGTGCAGGTCGGACCCGCACAGCCCGCTGGTGGTCACCTTGATGATCACATCGGTCGGATCCTTGACGGCCGGATCGGGAACGGTGTCGACGCGGACATCTCGCCTGCCGTGCCAGGTCAGGGCCTTCATCATCGCTCCTCACGCGGGTCGTACCGACGTTCTCCTGGGGCGTCTGTCCACGTCCCCGTGGGGGAAACAGCGCCGGTGGCTCGGGGCCGGCCACGCTGGGCCGACCTGCTTCAGCCGGCTCCGGGGCCCGGCGCGAGGTTGGTCCCGGTGAACATGCCGGGTGCTTGCGGGGCGGCCCCGGCCGCCGCCCGGCGTGCGCGGGCGTCCGCGAGGCCGGCGATCGGCGTGGCGTGGCGGCAGGCCTCGTTGACCAGCTGAGGATCCGGAAGTCGAGTGCCGGTTGCCCCCATGCGACGGCACGGGACTTGACGTCGCCGACCATCGCTTGCCTTCGCGAGCAGCCGCAGGTCGCGCTCGCCGTCCGCCGGGTCGCACCGCAGCCAGGCCGCTGTCCCGCCGTCAGCCAGACGCAGGTCCCCGCCGAACACGCGGGACCACCCAACAGCGGCCACGGCCGACCGAGGGCCGCCGGCTATGACAAGTGGACGCACGGCAGGGCTTCCCGGGCAGCGGCTGCGCCTGGTGGCTGGGTCGGGGCCACCCACCAGGCGCAGGACCGGGGCGGCGCCCGTGTCACCCCCGCCGGGCCGGGTACCAGCCCAGTGCCGGGCGACCCGGCGGGGCGAAGTCCGGGCAGGTGAGAGCGATGGTCCAGGAACACGCAGAGCGGACACCGCACCCGGTGATGACCTGCTCGGAGTGCGGTGAGCTGGCCGCGTGGAAGCCGGTCGGGTACTGCAGCTGGAAATGCTTCGACGTGCGCGGTTCAGTTCCGATCCAGGTCGTCGATCATGGCGACGACGACGGCTCCCACCTGAACCAGCTCCGCTCGCATGGCCTGCGGGTCATCCGGCTCGGCGAGGACTTCGAGCACCTCCTCGACGAGGATGTGCCGCCAGGTCTTGCGGCCCCGGCGGGCGGCCCGGTCGCAGAGGTACTGCAGAAGCCGGCGCAGGGGCGCGAAGCCGCGGTGCGCGCCGGTCGGGTGATGCTGTTCACCCCATCGGGCGCGGATGGCTTCCTGCTCGGCGGCGATGTCCTCGAAGGCGGAACTCATGGGGTCCTCTGGTCTGATCGTTGGCGGGCGGAAACGGTCACGTGGGCGCCGCAAGGGTGCATTCCGTGACCCGGAGGAACCGGCTGGCTACGGTCGAACGTCGGTGATGGCACTGTGGGATCGTGGAACTCGGAGAGGGACCAAGATCATGAGTGAGCGCACGGTTGTCTGGCTGAACGGACCGTTCGGCGGCGGGAAGACCACGCTGGCCAAGGAGCTGAGCCGACGGTGGCCGGATGCGATCCTCTTCGACCCGGAGGTGGTCGGCGCCACCGTGCAGCGCCTGGTGGAGACGCCGACCGGCGACTACCAGGACCTGCCGGTGTGGCGCGAGCTGGTCGCCTCCATGACGATCCGGATGCTGGGCGAGTACGAGCGCCCGCTGATCGTCCCGATGACCCTGGTCGTTCCTGAGTACCTCCGGGAGATCCACGGCGCGATCCGCGCCACGGGCGCCCAGCTCCACCACGTCTTCCTCAAGACGCCGGACGAGGTGCTGCAGGCCCGCATCGACGCCCAGTCCTTCACGCCGGACGATCCGGCCGCCGACGAGGAGACCCGGGTGTGGCGCCGGGCGCAGATCGAGCGGTGCGCGGCGGCGGTGGACCTGCTGCCCGGCGACACCGTGCTGCTGGACGGTGTGCTGGCGACGGCGGAGCTGGCCGGCCAGGTGCTGGAGCTCGTCGGAGCGTCCGTCCGGTAGGCCGCCGGGCTGCAGGACCTGCACGGCTCAGGCCGCCGGCGCGAGCGTCTGGGCGGCCGTGACGGGGATGCCGTGGCGGGTGAGGGCGGCGGCGAACGCCTGCGGCCCGGTGAACACCTCGGCGCGCAGTCCGGCGTGGAGGGCTCCGGCGACGTAGGGGGGCTCGTCGTCGGTGAAGAACAGCCGGTCGGGGGCGATGCCCATTTTCTGCGCAGCGGTGTGGAAGGCGAGCGGGGACGGCTTGTCGACGTGGAGCTCGGCGGTTGGGAAGACGAAGTCGAAGACGTCGGCGATGCCGTGGTGGGCCAGGTCGGCGCGGAAGGCGTCGGTGGTGTTGGACAGGACGCCGACCGGGAGGTGGCGGCGGGCCTGCGCGAGGAGGTCGAGCATGACCGGGTCGCTCTCGCCCCGGTCGGCGCGCCAGGGCCCGATGGCGTCCAGGGCGCGGTGGCCGAAGGCGTCGATCAGGCGGGCGGTGACGTCGTCGGCCCACTGCTGGTCGGTGAGCACGCCGAGCTGCGCGAGCCGGTAGCTGGGGTGGCCGTAGGCGAAGGTGTCGAAGGTGCCGGCGGGCAGGCCGGCGAGCTGCTCGCCGAGGCGGGCGCCGGTGTCGCGCCAGTGACGGAACAGGCCGTCCATGTCGACCAGCAGGCCGTCGACGGCGGGGCCGGGGCGGTTGACGGTGATGGGCACGGGTGCCTCCTTGCGGGGCGGAGTGGTTCGGGTCGGGGTGGTGCCTTTCCTCGGGGGCCGGGCCCCGGCCCCCTGATCGGGTCGGCCGGGGCCCGGCTGCGTGGTCGGGTCAGATGGTGTGGTGGATCAGCGGCGGCGCGGTGGCGGGGCCGTCGGCGACGGTGAAAGCCGCGGCGGTGCGCTGCAGCAGCGCCGCCTGGTCGTGGGTGGTGCGCAGGTGCAGTTCGGCGACGGGCTCGTCGGCCCGGACCGGGTCGCCGACCCGCCGGTGCAGCTGGATGCCGACGGCCGGGTCGATGGGACTGTCGGCCCGGGCACGGCCGGCGCCCAGCTCGGCGGCGATGCGGCCGAGTTCGTCGCCGTCGATGCGGTGGACGACCCCGCTCGCCGGGGCGGGGACGGCCAGGCGGACGTCTGCGGCGGGGAGCAGGGCGGGGTCGTCGATCTGCCGGACGTCACCGCCTAGGTGTTCGACCCAGCGGCGCAGCGCGGCCAGGGCGCTGCCGTCGGCGAGCGCGGTGTGCAGGCGGTGGCGGATCCGGTCGGCGGTGTGGTCGGGCCAGGCCTGGGCGGCGATGAGTTGGGCGAGGGCGAGGGTCAGGTCGGTGAGGCCGGGCACGTGCCGGCCGGACAGGGCGTGGACGGCTTCGGCGACTTCGAGGGTGTTGCCGATGGCGTGGCCGAGGGGCTGGCTCATGTCGCTGATGACCGCGCGGGTGGGCAGGCCGGCCCGGTTGCCGATGTCGACCATCAGGCGGGCGAGCTCCAGGGTGGCCGTGGGGTCGGTGAGGACGGCGCCGGGGCCGGTCTTCACGTCCAGGACGCAGGCGCTGGTTCCGGCGGCGAGCTTCTTCGACATGATCGAGGAGGCGATCAGGGGGATGGAGTCGACGGTGCCGGTGACGTCGCGCAGGGCGTAGAGGGCGCCGTCGCCGGGGGCGAGGTGGTCGGACTGGCCGGTCAGGCCGATGCCGGTGGCGGCCAGGGACTTGGTGAACTCGGCGGCGTCGGCGGGCAGGTGCAGGCCGCTGATCGACTCCAGCTTGTCGACGGTGCCGCCGTGGTGGCCGAGGGAGCGGCCGGTGAGCTTGCCGACGGGGATGCCGACGGCGGCCAGCAGCGGCACCAGGACCAGGGTGGTGTTGTCGCCGATGCCGCCGGTGGAGTGCTTGTCGGCGACGAACGGCGCCAGGTCGCGCAGGTTGAGCTGCTGGCCGGTGGCGGCGAGGACGCGGGTCAGGGTGACGGTGTCCTCGACGGCGAGGCCGTTGCAGGCCACGGCCATCAGCCAGGCGGCCAGTTGGTAGTCGGGGACGCTGCCGTCCAGGTAGTCGGCGATCAGGCCGGTGATGGCGGCCTCGCCGAGCGGCCGGCCGGTGCGGGCGGCGGTGATGCAGTCGAGGGCGGGTGCGCTCACGCGAAGCTCTCCTTAATGTGGGGGGCGACGTCGGGGTGGCGGTGGAGCTGCCACCGGCCGGCGCGGGCGGCGCGCAGGTCGGCGACGTCACCGGCGATGACGTCGGCCGGGCGGCGGTCGTGGACGGCGTCGGCGATCAGTGCGGCGACCTGGTCCATGTCCTGGACGGTGAGCCCGGCACCGACTGCTTCGGCGGTACCCAGGCGCAGCGCGGGGGTGGCGGCCAGGCCGGGCAGGTCGGAGAGCACGTTGGTGTGGATGCCGGCGGCGGTCAGGCGGCGGTGGGCCTCGCGGCCGTCGACACCGGCCGGGGCGGTGTTCAGCCACAGCTGGTGGGTGGCGGTGTAGCCGCGCTCCGCGGCCTCGGGGACCAGGTGGCGCTGGTGGAGGGCCTGGCCGAGGGCCTGCGCTGCGGCGATGGTGTCGGCGGCGTAGGCGGCGAGGAAGTCGGCCGCGGCCAGGCCGAGCGCGCAGGTCGGGGCGAGGTGGTGGTTGGAGACCATGTCGTACTGCGCGCGGTGGAGGGCGGTGGCGAGGTCGTCCCGATCGGTGGTGATCATGCCCTTCTGGGGGCCGGGGAAGGTCTTGTGGGTGGAGCCGCCGAAGCCGTGCGCGCCGGCGGCGAGCGGGTTGGGCAGGGCGCCGCCGAGGACGAGTCCGAGGGTGTGCGAGACGTCCGCGTACAGCACCGTGTGTTCGTCGGCGGCCCGGATCGCGGCGGCGACGGTGGCGACGTCGGCGGGGAACAGGACGTGCGACTGGTCGAGGTAGACCAGCCGCGGGTGCCGGTCGGCGACCAGGTGGTGGAGCAGCTCCGGGTCGAGGGTGTGCGGGTCGGGTCCGGTGGCCAGGTACGGGGTCAGGCCCAGGCGGCGGGTGAGGGAGGCGGTGGCGTAGTGGCCGCCCTGGTCGGGGTGGACGGTGAGGACCGGCGTGCCCGCTGCGCCGCCCCATGCGGACAGCACGAGGGTCATGGCGTGCAGGCCCGACAGCGGCCGGACGTTGACGTGGGCCGCTCCGGTGAGGTGGCGCAGCAGCGGCAGGGTGAGCCGGGTTTCCGCCTCGGAGGCGTCGCGGGCGGCCGGGAACGCCCAGCCGTCCGGGTCGCCGCTGGTGTTGAAGAAGTAGCGGCTGCCGGCGTCGCCGGCCAGTGCCCAGCGGGCGAGCGGGGAGGCGCTGTTCTCGGAGGGGATCATGTTGAGCGCGCGGGCGGAGCGGTGCTGCTGGCGGACCAGGGCGCCCGCGGCGGCGCCGGCCAGCGCGGCGGGGTCGGTGCTCCTCACGCGATGTTCTGGGTGAACAGGCCGCGCAGCATCCGGCGCGGGGTGGCGGGGTCGTCCTGGTAGGCGGTGCGGCCGTGGCACAGGCGGGAGTTGGCGAAGATGAGGCCCTGGCCGGCGGTGAGGGTGAGTTCGGCGGCGTACGGGGAGCCGGGCCGGGCCAGGGCGTCCATCGCCTCCAGGGCGCGTTCCAGGGCGGCGTCCTGGCCGGGGGCGAGGTTCCAGGCATCGTTGCCGTCGCGGCTGTAGCGGGCGAGGAGCTGGCCGTCGACGACGGCGAACGCCGGTCCGGTGGTGCGGTCGGTGGAGTCGTTGACGTTGGCGGTGCGGGTGAGGACTCCGGCGCCCATCAGGGTCTCGGCGGCCTGCGGGTCCTCGCCGGCGAGGTGCCAGAACGCGGCGGTGGAGTTGAACAGGGTGGAGATGCCGCCCTTGGCGGCGGGGCGGGCGCACAGCAGTACGGAGGTGCGCACGGTGCCGATCGGCTGGAGCAGGCCGTCGACGTGCAGGCCCTGGCCGTTGGCGGAGACGGCCGGGTGGGCGACGCCGTCGGCGGTGGCGGTCAGGGTGGAGACGCCGCTGTGGGCGACGGTGACGGCGCCGGGCCGGCGGTAGATCGGCGGGACGAACGGGTCACCGAGACCGAGCCGGGCGGCGAGGAGGGTCAGGTGCTGCTCCGTCGGCTCCTCGGCGACGTCGATCACGGCGAACCCGGCCTCCCGGACGCGCTCGCCGAGCCGGACCGTCTCGGCCGCGGTGAGCCGGTAGGAGTCCAGGCGCAGCGGTGCGGGCAGGTCGGTGGGGAAGGCGGGCAGGCCGCGCCGGCCGGTGGAAGCGGTGGCGGCGAGGAAGGCGTCCAGCTGGCCGGACGCGAAGGCGACAGGGGACATGGTGGTCTCCGATTCGATCGGGTTCGAGGTGCTGGTCAGAGGAGTTGGAGCGGGGAGTGGGCGAGGGCGGGCCGGCGGGCGAGGATCTGCGCCACCGCCGCCTCGCGCTGGCGCCGGTCGGCCCGGGCGGCGGGGCGGTGGTCGGTCAGGACGCGCAGCAGGGGGCCGATGTTGGCCTCGATGCGGTGCAGGTGGCGTTCGCGTTCGATGGCGTGCAGGCAGGCGGTCAGCTGGTGGTCGTCGCGGGTGAGTGCGGCCATGGCGTCGGCGACCTGCCGCACGTCGCGGGTGTCGACGGCCAGGCCGATGCCCAGGCGGCGCATCCAGTCGCCGGACGCGCCGTGGGAGTCGACGACGACCGGGGTGCGGTAGAGCAGGGCGTCGCGCAGCCGCAGCCGGTGGCACAGCTCGTTCTCGACGCCGGGCCGCCCCAGGCAGATCAGGGCGTGGGTGGCGAGCATCAGGGAGTCGCGGTCGCTGTGACGCAGCGGGCCGGGGTGCAGCAGCACCAGGTCCTGGAGGCTGTACTCCTCGATGGCGCGGTGCAGGCGGGCAGCCTCGAAGGTCTCCTGGTCGGGCGGCGGCGCGTAGAGGAAGCGGGTGCGCACGTCCAGGCCCTCGTCGCGCAGCAGGGCGGTGGCCTGGCAGACGGCCTCGGTGTCGTAGAAGTCCCAGATCCCGCCGGACCAGCAGAACTCGACCGGGCGGGCGGTGATCGGGGTGGTGGCCAGGACGGCGTCGGCGCGGGCGCCGAACCCGATCGGCAGGAGGGAGACGAGGTGGTCCAGGGTGCGGGAGCGGGTGTGCTGGGCGGGGGTGAGGCGCCCGAGGGCGGCCAGCGTGGCGTACAGGGCGGCGCGCTCGACGTCGGAGCGGGCCAGGAGGTGGTCGGCGGTGACGACCTGCAGCAGGTACTGGTCCATCACCTCCTGGTAGGCGTCGGCGGGGTCGGGGGCGTTGCGCAGCCGGTCGTAGTCGAGCTGCTCGATGGGCACGCCGGTCTCGGCGATCAGCAGGCGGCCGGTGGTGTGGGCGTGGAGGATGATGGGGGTGTCGGCCTCGGCGCCGGTCATGACGGCGTCGCTGGTCTCGACGACGGTGCGCCAGGTGTCCTCGTCGTAGACGGTGACCTGCACCCTGCCGTGGCTCCAGGCGGTGTCGGTGCCGGGCGGCCCGACGAGGGTGACGTCGATGCCGGCGTCGGCGAGCGCGCAGGCCAGCTCCCAGAAGCGCAGGCCGATCCCGCCGATGCTCTCGCCCACGGGGTAGGGGCCGGTGAATGCGGTCAGTCGCACGGGGTGTCCTTCCAGTGGTGGGCGTAGGCGGGCCAGGTGCCCAGGTCGGTGAACGGCGGGCAGTCGAGGACGGGGGCGCCGGCCAGCGGGCCGGTGCGGAAGTCGTTCTCGGTCAGGCGGTGTTCGGTGGCGGCGTGCAGCTGCTCCAGCACCGCGTGGGCGGCAGTCGGCTGGAAGCCGAAGCCGAACCACACCCGGTCGAACCCTTCGGTGTGGCCGGGGCCGGGCTTGTCGGCCAGGCCGGTCAGCCGCCGCGCACCGTTTGGGCTGTCCTCCCCCGGCGTGGTGGCCAGCGCCCCGTCGACGGCGATCCGCCGCGGGTCGCTCTCGGGCGCGGCGAGGAAGCACGCCTGGTGGCCGGCCAGCGCGGCGAGGGCGGCGTCCAGCAGGCCGGGCGCCGGGTGGGCGAGCACCTGGTCGGGCAGCAGCACCAGCACCGGGCCCGGGCACCAGGGCAGGGCCGAGCGGATCGCCCCGGCCAGTTCCGGCAGCGCCGGATCCTGCCCGACGACGGCGACCGGCGCAGCGCAGCGCCCGCGCACGTATCGGGCGGTGGCCTCGCGGCCGGGGCCGGTGACCAGCAGCAGCCGCAGGTCGGCGGCGGCGGCTTCGTCGACGAGTTGCAGCGCGGAGTCGATCGCCAGCCGGCCGGGGCCGGAGGGGATCAGTTCCTTCGGGAAGGGCAGGCCGAGGCGGCGGCCCTTCCCGGCGCAGGGCACCACGACGGTGGGCGGCGCGCTCACCGGTTCCCGTCCAGGGCGAGGGCGGCGCGCTCCAGGCAGTCGGCGATCCGCTCGGCCTGCTCGTCGGTGAGCACCAGCGGCGGGGCGAGGGTGACGGCCGCGCCCTGCAGCCGGGCCAGTACTCCGTCGTCGGCCATCGCCTCGTCCACCAGGGCGGCCTGCTCAACGGTGTCGAACTCGACCGCGAGCAGGAGACCGGCGCCGCGTACGTCGTGCACCGCGGGCAGGGAGCGCAGTTTGGCGAGGCGCTGCAGCAGCTGCGCGCCGGTGCGGGCGGCGCCCGCGACCAGGCCCTCGCGCTCGACGGCGTCCAGGACGGCCAGCGCCCCGGCGCAGGCGGTGGCGTGCCCGCCGGTGGTGAAGCCGTGCCGCAGGCCGCCCATCAGCGGATCCGCGGCGAACGCCTCGTAGACGCTCTGGCGGACGGTGACCGAGGAGACGGTGGCGTAGGCGGCGCCCAGTCCCTTGCACAGGGTCACGATGTCCGGGGAGATGCCGTGGTGCTGGTAGCCGAACCACGTCCCGGTGCGCCCGATGCCGGTCATCACCTCGTCCAGGACCAGGAGCACGCCGTACTCGTCGCACAGCTCGCGGACCCGGCGCAGGTAGCCGGCCGGCAGCGGCCACACCCCGGCCACGCCGAGGACCGGCTCCAGGACGATCGCGGCCACCGTCTCGGGCCCGGCCGCCAGCAGTGCCTGCTCGATCGCCTCCGGCCCGGGAGGCGTGCAGGTGCGATGCGGGCGGCGGGCCGCGCACTCTGCACAGCGCGGCGCGGGGGCGTGGACGAACCCGGCGGGCAGCGGATGGTTGCCGGCCCGCGCTGCGGGGATCTGCGACATCGCCGCGGTGGCCAGGGTGGAGCCGTGGTAGCCGTCGGCCAGCGTGAGGATGGTGCGCCGGCCGGCCTCGCCGCGCAGTGCGTGGAACTGCCGGGCGACCTTCACCGCGGTCTCGTTCGCCTCGGACCCGGAGTGGCAGAAGAACGTCCGCGACAGCTCCGCCTCCCCCGTCAGGCCGGCGATCCGCCGCGCGAGTTCGATGGCGGGCACCGTCGCGGCCTGGGTCAGGGTGTAGGTCGCCAGCTGCAGGGCCTGGGCGTGCATGGCTTCGGCGACGTCGGTGCGGCCGTAGCCGAGCGTGGCGTTGAACATCCCCGCGCGGGCGTCGAGGAAGGTGCGGCCATCCGCCGTGGTCACCTCGCAGCCCCGGCCGCCGGTCACCACCATGCCCCCGCGGCCCGCTGTTCCGGACGGCGACCACGAGTGCCACAGGAAGTGCTCATCGTCGGCGAGCAGCCGCGCCACGTCGGTGCCGTTGTTGTGAGGCAAGGTCTGAGTACTCATCGGCTTCTCCTGCGGGTGTCTGGGCCGTCGGCCAGATGGGCACGCTCGGGCATGTCCGTTCACGTTGAGTGATCGTCGGGACGGGGTGCAGCTGCGCACCCGAGGTCGGAGCCGCGGGCGTGCGATCGGCGCTGAGAGCCGGCCGGGAAGGGCCGGAAGGTGCCGCGCCGGCCAGGCCGCCGGGGCGGTCGGCTCCGTACGGCCGGATCGGTGCGCGGGGGTGCGGGGGCGGCCGGGAGAGGTCAACCCGGCTGCCCAGGGGGGTACGCGGCGGCTCCCCGGCCGGCCCGGGAAGCACGGATTACTACCGGCACACATCGGTGACGGGCCGTCAGGACGTCGGTACTCTGAGCAAGTACGGCCGTGTGGACGGACGCCCGGACCTTGAGGTGACCAGGTGCCGCGTCCCTGTGTGAGCCATTCAAGCCGGACGGCCAGAGGTGCTGTAACCCCACCGTGGGGCCCCCACCGTGGGGTCCCACCCGGGGGTGCACCGGATGGCCGCGACCCTTGGGGGACCTGACGTGCCTGACCGCCCAGGAATGCTCGCCCTGCCCACCGGACTCCTCGACGACCCCGTGGTGGTGAAGGCCCTGCGGACCCGGAACTTCACCGTCGTCTTCACGGCCCTCAAAGCGGCGGGCCCCAGCTACCACCAGATCGCCGAAGCGTGTGCCATGAAGTCCGAGCGGGTATCACTCGTAGCCCGCGGAGAAGCCACCGTCACCTCGTTCGAGGCAGTCGAGAGGATCGCGGACGGCCTGGGAATCCCCGGTGGATTCCTCGGTCTGGCTCCGCGCCCCTGGGAGAAGTCCACCCCAACCGGTTCTACGGAGCAGCCTCATGAACCCTCGACAGGTGACCTCGTGAAGCGGCGGAGGGCCCTGAAGGTCCTCATC
Source organism: Kitasatospora indigofera (assembly GCF_014655955.1). Taxonomy (GTDB): domain Bacteria; phylum Actinomycetota; class Actinomycetes; order Streptomycetales; family Streptomycetaceae; genus Kitasatospora; species Kitasatospora indigofera. The sequence goes on along the minus strand of NZ_BNBO01000047.1, from coordinate 40,428 downwards.
GCCGGCGGCCTGACCACCACCGCGCTCGGCCAACTCGCCGGTGAGCGCCACACCCTGGACGCCGCCCTGGCCGGCCACCCCACACCGACCGACCTCGACTACTGGGAGCAGGTCGCCGACACCTACGCCCTCGGCTACGGCGGCCAGCCCCCTGCCGCACGCCTGGCAGAGATCGCCGCCGACGTCGTCGAGCTGCGCACCCTTCTGGGCCGGCCCCAGACCGCGGCGGACCGCGGCCGGCTGTGCCGCACGGTCGGCCAGCTCTCCGGTATGGCGGCGATCGTCCTCCACGACCTCGGCGAGGCGCAGGAGGCAAGGGGATGGTTCCACTCGGCCCGGCTGGCCGCGAACGAGTCCGGAGACCGGCAGGTACTCGCGTGGATCTGCGCCCGGGAAGCCATGACACCGCTGACCTACGGGGTACCGCGGGAAGCGGTACGCCTCGCCGACCGGCCCTGGACGCAGCGGGCTCCTCCCCGTCGGCCGCAGGCGCTCTGGCCGCGGCGGTGTCCGCCCGGGCCCACGCGGTCTGCGGCAACACCGAAGCCGCCCGCGAAGCCCTGGCCCGGGCACAGACGATCGCCGAGCACCTCGACTCGGAAGGCACCGCCGACACATGGTTCGGACTGCCGGAACAAAAACTCCAGCTCCACCTGTCGCACGCCTTCACCCGGCTAGGGGACATCACCCACGCCCGCACCGCCCAAGAACGCGCCCTGAAACTCTCCGGGCCGGGCAGCTACCAGGCCCGGACCCTGATGCACATGGACGCGGCGCTCTGCGACCACTACGCCGGCAATACCTCCCAGGGCTGCACACGGGCCGTGGACGCACTGATCGCGCTCCCCTCCGACCAACGCACGGGACTCGTACGCTCACGGGCAACGGATCTCCTACGGGCGATTCCCCCCGGCCACGACCGTGAGCGCGCCGTCGCCGATCTCCGGGACATCCTCCGAGCATGACCAGGGCCACCGGCCCCGCGAAGTCCTGGTCCGCCCGGCCGGGACGGCCGAGGACCGCGGCTCGGAGCGCCGGCGAAGGATCCGGCCGCGTCTGTGGTGGCGGCCGGTGTCGGCGGGTCAGCCGGTGCGGGTGTGCGGCACGGGGGGCGGAGACGACTTGATCGACGGGGAGGACCCGGTCGACTCCGGTCATCTCCAGCACTCGCGCCACGTTGTCGGTCGGACGGGCGAGGTGGACCGGCGTGTCCTGGCGCTCGGCGTCGAGGCGGGCCTGCAGCAGGGCGTTGAGGCCGGAGGAGTCGCAGAAGGTGACGGCCCGAAGGTCGACGACCAGCATCGCCGGGGCGGGGCGCGCCGCCAGGGCGCGGTGCAGGACGGAGCCTGCCTACCGGGCCCGCGTGGGCCGCGGGGCCGCGGGCGCAGCAGAGGCCCCCGTGGCGTTTCCACTTCTGGCACGCCAAGCCCGCAAGGGGCAGCTGGACGACCCCTGGTGGGAAATGCGCCTACTCCACGCCAAGCAATGGCCCGCCCGCAGCTCAAATTAGCCCGGCAAGTACCCGTCGACGGGTACCGAGACCAACAGGCCAAGGTACCCGCCGCGCATTACTGGATGCTGCCAGGCCCGACAGTTCCCCGAACCGTCACTGGTCGTTGCGGAACCATATACTCCAGGGTTCGCAGACACCCTGGATGCAGTGCTTGATTGCTAGCCTGCTTCCCTTTCCCCCGAGCTTGTTGGTAGTGGAGTCCTCGTAGAAGTCCTTGTTGCAGACGCCGTATAGGTCCGTCCCCAGGTCATTGAAGCACTCACCATACCGATACAGATTCCAGTTCCCGTTTTTGTCTTTCAGCTCGTTCTTCCACTGAACGGACATTCGGCGAATGTTCCCGTTTGCATCGGAAGCCCCGGTCCGGACTTGCAGAACGTCGCCGTACTTCTGGAAGCATGAAAATCCGCCGTCGGTGTAGCCAGAAAGACTCACGACGTCGCAGAAAACCGGAGCCGACGAGGTCGCGAAATCTTCCTCCCACGTTATGGCTACACGGGCCTGCGCAGGACTCGGTAGAGCGAGAGCACCTGTAATTACGAAGGCCGCAGCACCGAGAGCGCGCAATTTGTTTGACTTCCGCATCTCATCTCCTCGCTCGAATTCTCGGAGAATGACACCAGCCGGATCGTTACATGAGCCGAGCTAGCATCTTGGAAAATTTGACTCTGCCATACTGGCTGCGTTGATCAGCAGCTGGTTTTGCGTCACGGGTGACCGAGATGTTTGTGTGCCCATCGGACTCGTGGGGCCACGGTGAACAGAGTTCTTTATACTCTCTGTGACCTGAGGCTTCGCCGCCGCATTATGCACAGCTGATGTGTTCTCAACTGGCTAGACGTGCTGTTCGGTCAGGTGTGGCCGGTTACGGCGGTTGCTCTCACGCCGTACGGCAGCTCGGAGTCGACCAGAGAGCAGATGGCGTGCATGTCCCAGAGCGCCCGGCCGCCCGCCACGAGCCGATCATCTGCACCAGCAGGTCCAGCGTCGGCAGCACGACCAGGACCACCAGTTTCTGGCCCGCTACGGCCCCGACGTAGGACTTCCCGGAGCCGGTGGCCATCTGCACCGTTACCCGCAGCTGTTCGGAGTCGAGTGCCCGGGACGGGGCGTGAGGCCCCGCACGATGGCCTCCGGTTCCTCCTCCTGGTGCCCGCGCATACCCGACTGGGAGGAGCCCAGATGGCCGGCACCGAGCAGGCTTACGCAGATGCGCCCGACACCCACACCGAGGTCCAGGCACTGATCACCCTGGGGCTGTCCGAGGCCCGCGCCGGGCGCCGACCGGACCGGAGCCGGGAGTGGGTGCTGCGCCAGGCCGCCCACGCCGACCGCGCCGCGCTCGACGTCGAGGCCGGCTCCCTGGCCGACGGCCTCTACCCCGGCGACCAGGACGCCAGCTTCCTCGCCCAGGACGTCCTCTGCGGCGCCGGCGAGGCCGCCCTGGAACTGCTCCGGCTCGACCGGGAGCACGGCGCCGCCGGAGCGGCCTCGCACTCGCCCGAGTGGGACGGCGAGCGGGGCGCGCGCGCCTACGTCCGCATCCAGTACGCGGTGTGGCGCCGCCGGCAGCTGGCCCGCCTGGACGCCGAAGTCCCCCGGCTGACGACGGAGATGACCGCGGTCGCGGACCTCGCCACCGTGCACGCCCACGCCGCGCGCCGCAGCGCTCCCTACCCGCCCGAGGACGTCCTGGACCTCGCCCGCCGCAGGGTCCGGGCCTACCAGGCCGGCATCGACCTCGGCCTGCCCGACCTCGTCACCGACCTGCACCACGCCCAGAAGGAACTCGACGAACTGCACTACCCCCACCTGCGGCCATGACGCGGCGCGCCCGCCCGGCCCGGGGAAGTCTCCCTCGCTCCCGGGCCCGGGCAGCACGAAGGGCCGCGACCGCACCCGGCCGCGACCCCTCGCATCATCGAGAACAGCCCCGGGCCTCACGACCCGGGGCCGCGCCACGGCCGGATCGGGGGCCGGGGACGCTCTCGGTACCCACCCCACCGTAGACGCGCACCGCAGACCCCGCCCGCCCTCACGGCCATCCGTGCGACCACCAGGAACAGAGGGAGGCCCCGGACGCTCCCGCGGCAATGCCGTTGCTTTAGGGACTCCCCAGTAGCCGAGACTCCGAGGAGCGTCCAAACACGGACGCTCCTCGGAGTCTCGGCCTCGTTTCAGTTGTCAGTGGCTTCATAGGTGAGAAGCGAGAGCGCCCCGCCACGCGACACATCGATGTCGCCGAGTTCTGACAGCGCTCCGGGCCTTGCCTCAGCCGCGTGAATGTTCCGCTCGCCATTGCTGGTTCACCGGCGCCGGAACAGGCCCCGGGTCTTCCTGGTCTGGGCGGGTTCAAGGAGCCTTCCGATGGCCTCCAGGAAGAGATCTGGCATCGGTTCGGGGCCTTGGCCGAGGTTGTGGTGCCCCTCGCTCGACCACTCGCCCAGGACGGTGCCTGACGTTCCGTCGATCGGGCTGACCGAGTACTCCAAGGTGAGGAACCGGCAGGTGCTGACGCCCCGGGGAAGCACGACAGCGGCGAAGTACGCCTCGGCGGAAGCGGCTGGCGCCGGGAGGGTGACCAGGAGAAGCCGATGGCCGGCGTGATCGAGGATGCGGCCCGACAGGCCATCGCTCGGCAGCCGGTCTTCGAGTGGCAAGGACTCGCCGAAACCGTTCCACATCGCGACCAGGGACTGCTGCACGCCGTGAGCCGGGGGTGTGTCGAGCATCCTCGGCCCGAAGTCCAGCGCAGCTCCGGCCAGCACCCTGTGGGCGAAACGGTAGTGGTGAACCCGGCTCTCAGTCATACGTCCCCCCAGACGGTCCCGGCGGGACCAACAGCCCAACCTACCCGCCCTTGCCTGTGGCGCTTCCAGTACCCCTAACCTCAGCCGGGCGCCCGGCCCCCCGCGAAAATCCACGCTCGCCCAACGCGCCAGGCAGGGTTAAAGCAACGGCATTGCGCTCCCGCGGTCCGGGACCTCGGATGAACGGCTCCACCGGAACACGGCAGCCATCCCGCAGGGACTCCTACCCGATCGGCCGTGGACGTACCGTTGTGCTGGGCAGACGCCCCAGACGAGGTGATCGTCATGCAGCAGCCCACCGGGAGCGGCGAGCCGGTGCCGTACATGACCTGCGCCAAGTACGGGCGACCGGCGCCCTGGAACCCCACGGCCTTCTGCTGCTGGGCGTGCTTCGACGCCCGCCCCCGCGACCCCGGCACAGCCCCGCTCGCACTGGCCTACCTCCTCGGCCTCGGCCCACCCACCCCCATCCGGCACAACCCCAACCCCTGAGGCGGGAGCCAGCCGGGCCGCCGTGGTCGTGGTCCCCGGGGCGAACCGCCGAGGCCGTACTCGCCAGGGCCGGCGACGGTTCAGACCGCCACCGTGGCGATGGTCTCCTCCACCAGGCGGGGCAGGACCCGGATGGCTTCGGTGAGGAGCTTCTCGATGGGGACAGCGTGGGGGCTGCCGTCGACGTTGATGTGCTGTGCCCAATCGGACGGCTGGTAGCGGCAGAGGTTGGACAGTCCGTGCACGACGGCCCACCACGCCATCAAGGGGTGCAGACCGCGCACCGATCCCCCGACCGCAGGAACGAAGTACCAATCACCGTCATAGGGACGGGTGAGGGTCTTCAGATGGCCGAGACGTTCGGGGAAGCGGGCGGGCTGTCCGTCCGCCAGGCGCGCGGCATCGGTCAGGTTGGTCAGCAGCTGGTGCGTGTCCACGAGCTCTGCGCTCTCGGCACCGTCAAGACCATCCCGGCGTACCGGCACGGATGTGGCAGAGGCCGATCCGACGCCACCAGTGGACAATCCGATCCGCCGAGTTCTCGCTTGTCGGTCCCGGGGTGTTCTCGCGAATCTTGTTACCGTCGAGTCACAGTCGAATCAGACACGCAAGCAGCCATAAGCACAGCAGCCACAGAATCGATTTCAGCGGCAATGTCCGAATTATTCCCTTCCCTCTTGGTGACAATGGTTTCTGATGTTCACGCGGGCCATGTCCGCTGGCCAGAGGCCCTGGAGCTTGCTTCTGAATTGTCTTTGACGCTCAAGATCACAGCCGATAGCGTCCGCTTGGCAATTCTTCTGCCACGGGGGGAGCAGGCTCCTCCCGGGCATGTCATTTTGGGGAGTATCTGTGCATATGAGTCGACGGCTGACATGGCCGCTTGTGGCCGCATTGGCAATACCCGTACTGGGCACTTCAGTGCCTGCTGCTGCTGCGGGGGACACACCGGCTGCGGCCGTGGAGAGCTATGCGTACCCTGGGGCCGCGCAGATCCTCCAGCAGCAGCTCGTCACCCTGAAGTCGGGGGACGGGAACATTTAGCTCGTCGACTGCACCTCGACCGGGAACCTGATTGAGGTGTTCAGCCGGATCTTGGATCCCGGACCCGTCAAGGTCTGCTTCCGCGTCACTGGCCCCACCGGCTACCTGGCCCTGGAACTCCCGAAGGTCTACAACATCAAGGGCGACGACCACACGGTCAAGGCGACGCTGAAGACGGATGGTTCGGTCAGCAGCTTCGACGTCCGCAAGAACTTCTACACCCCCGTGGGCGAAGGCTCCTCCGGCGACGGAACCACCCTGCTGGAGCTGACCGCCACCGACGGACCGACGGCCACCGGCACCGCCAACGCCTACCCGGCGGTCGCGGCCGTCAACGTCGGGCAGCCCGGCCGGGCAGGCTCCCGGGCCTGCACCGGCACCCTTGTCGACCCGAACTGGGTTCTCACCGCCGCCAGCTGCTTCGCGGCCGACCCCACCGCCGGCTTCACCGTCCCGGCCGGCCCGCCCGCGGTGGCGTCCACCGCGACCATCGGCCGCGCGGACCTCGCCACCTCCGGCGGACACACCGTCGCCATCACCGAGCTCGTCCCGCGCACCGACCGCGACCTGGTGATGGCCCGCCTCGCCGCCCCCGTCACGGATGTCACCCCGCTGACGGTGGCGACCGCCGCGCCCGTCCAGGGCGAGACGCTGCGCGTCGCCGGCTACGGCCGCACGAAGACCGAGTGGGTACCCAACAAGCTGCACACCGCGACGTTCAACGTCGATGCGGTGAAGGCCACCGGCGTCGACATCACCGGTGTCTCACCGGCGGGCACGAGCGTCTGCCAGGGCGACACCGGCGCCCCCACCATCCGCGAAACCGGCGGCACACCGAAGATCGCCGCCGTCGCCAGCACCTCCTGGCAGAACGGATGCCTCGGCAGCACCGAGACCGCCCACAACGGCGCGTTCAACACCCGCACCGACGACGTCTACGACTGGGTCCAGCAGACCCGCGCCCTCGCGACCGGCTGGAAGACCGAGGTCCTGGTCAAGAGCGGCACCAGCCTGTACCAGGGCATCCGCCTCACCGACGGCAGCCTGACCGGCTTCGGCGACGTGGAGTCCAAGGTCGGCAGCATCGGCGGCGTCAAGTCCGCCGCCGCGGCCGGCATCAACGGTGACACCCACGTGGTGGCGGTCGGCAGCGACGGCCACATCCGCCACACCATCCGCAGCGCCAACGGCAGCTGGAGCAACTGGGGCGACGTCAACAGCGTCGCCGGCTGGCTCGGCAGCGCCACCCAGGTGTCCGCCGTCTCCATCGGCACCGACCTGCACGTGATCGTCCTCGCCAACGGCATCGTGTTCCACACCGTGCGCCACGCCGACGGGAACTGGACCGGGTTCGGCGACGTCAGCGGCGCAGCAGGCGGCCTCGGCTCCGCGACGTCGGTGGCCACGGCCAGTGTCGCCGGCCAGCTCCAGCTCGCGGCCGTGAGCGGCGGCAAGATCTTCCACACCATCCGCAACAGCGCCGGTTCCTGGACCTCGTGGGGTGACGTCTCCACCTACCTCGGCGCCCCGGGCCCGGTCAGCTCGATCACCATGGCCGGCGTCGGCGGCGAGACCCACGTCGTGATCGCCACTGCGAACGGGACGCACCAGTACCACGCCCTGCGCAAGAGCGACGGTACCTGGGAGAACTTCGCCGACCTCGGCGGCCTGCTCGGCCAGGTCACCGCCAAGTCGCTCAGCGCGACCGCGGTCGACGGTGAGGTCCAGCTCGCCCTGGTGACCGACGACAACAAGATCCTGCACATCATCCGCCACGCCGACCGCACCTGGTCGACCGTCGCACCGGTCGAGACCACCGGCGTGAACGGCACCCGTGACGCGGTCGCCATCACCGGCACCCTCTGAACCGGTCCGGCACCGAGGTCGGTCGCCCCAACTAGGCAGGAACGGGGTGGCCGACCCGGTCCGGCGGTCCGGTCGTCGGTGATGGGCAGTGGCCTGCTGCTCCACCGGTACCGGTGGAGCAGCAGGCCGTTGCGGGCGGCGGTGCTCTGCTCCCCGCCGCCCGATGTTGTGAGGTTCTTCAGTGCCGCCGAGGCGACTGCCCGCGGCGTTCCGGCACCTTGGGGTGCCTGATGGGGATGGGTTACGGGTTCGATGAGGACGAAAGTGACATCAAGAGGAATACGGTCGCGGGGGGCGGCCGCCGGGGTCGTGGCCCTGGCCCTGATGACGGGGCTGCTCACGATCCCGGCAGCGGCAGCGGACACCGCGCCGGCCACGGGGCCGGTCGCCGACCGGGTGAAGGCGGTGGCGGCGTGGCAGGCCGGCGGGCCGATCGTGCGCCGGGCCGCCGAGACGGCGCTGGCCGGCTCCGACGCGGACGTGACGGCGTTCGTGACGGCCGGCCAGGCAGCCGCCGCGGAGCAGGACCTGCGGGCTCGCATCGAGGAACTGATCGCCACCTCGGGCCCCGGGGTGCGCGAAGCCGGGACCGCAGCCCTCGCGGGCCCGGCGTCCGGCCTTCAGGCCTTTCTCGACAAGGGGGTCAAGAATCCGTTCGAGCATGACCAGCGGGTTCTGCTGTCGCAGATCATGGCGGCCGGCGGCCCCGGAGTGCAGGACTCCGCCAACAAGGCGATGGCCGGCACACTGGTGGACGTCTCCCAGTTCCTGAACGTCGGTCAGTACACAGCCAGGGAGCACGACGACCGCGTCAAACTCTCCCAGCTGATGGCGGCCAGCGGGCCCCAGGTGCAGCAGGCCGCCAACGTCGCGATGGGCGGCACAGGCGAGGACGTCCGGGACTTCCTGCGCTACGGCTATCAGACCGCCGCGGCGCACGACCAGGAAACCCTGACCATCGCGCAGCTGGTGGATCTGGCGAAGAACGCCTCCAGTCAGGCCGGCGAGCAGGCCAAGGTCGCCAAGGACGCCGTCGCCAAGGCGGTGGAGGCGACCGCCCTGGCGAAGCAGGCCGCGGAGCGCGCGGCGAGTGAGACCCGGGCCGCGCAGGCCGACGCGTCGAAGGCGTCCAACGCCGCGGGGCGCGCGGCAGACGCGGCCGGCCGGGCGGCGAAGGCCGCACAGACCGCATCGACGGCGGCCCGGGCCGCGAACGAGGCGGCCCGGCAGGCTGCGAACGCCGCGGCCAACGCGGCAGCAGCCGCAACCAAGGCGGGCGACGCCGCTTCACGCGCGCTGTCCGCTGCGTCCGCAGCCGGATACGACGCGACCAAGGCCGCTCAGGCGCGTGATGCGGCGGTTGAGGCCCGTAAGGCCGCAGCCGACGCGAAGACCGCCGGAGAGACCAGCGCCTGGGCCGAACAGGCAGCGTCCCAGGCCAAGAGTGCGGCTCAGGACGCCGACTCCGCGGCCACCAACGCCAAGGCCGCCGCCCAGGCTTCCGCCGACGCTGCGAACCAGTCCGGCGTGTCCGGAGAGGCCGCGGACCAGGCTCGTCAGGCCGCCGCCCGGGCCACGGGCGCCGCCGCGGAAGCCAGCCGTGCGGCGAAGGCCACCATCAAGATCGCCGACGACGCCGCCGCCGCAGCCCGCGAATCACGGCAAGCCGCGATCTCCGCCGCCGCACACGCCGAAGCCGCTGCCGCAGCGGCGGAAGAAGCAGCCGCACACGCCGGCGACGCGGCCGCCGCCGCCGGCATCGCCCAGGCGGCCGCCACCGCCGCAGCCACCGCCGCAACCGACGCGGCGAAGGCGGCGACCGAGGCGCACAACATCGCGGCCATCGCCCGCGCCTCCGACCAGGAGCGCCTGGACGCACAAACGGCCGCCGAGATGGCCGTCGCGCAGCAGGCCTACCGCGACGAGGAACTGAAGAACCGCAAGGCGGCGTGGGAGGCCGGGAAGACCACCCAGCTGGCCGCCGACACCGAACGGCTGATCTCGGAGGCCACCGCCGCCGGAGTCGACCCGAACACCGCAGTGACCAAGGGCCGCCAGGCCGCCGCGCGGCTGCTGGACGCCGGCGGGCCGTGGACGAAGGCCGCCGCCCAGAGCGCACTGGAAGGATCGGAGGGCGCCGTCCTCGCCTTCCTCAGCTCCGACCTCGCGAGGGCCCGGGAACAGGACGACCGCAGCAGCGTCATGGGCATCGCCCAGGGCTCCACCAAGCTGGAACACAAGCTCGCGGCCGAGACCGCCTTGGTGGGCACCGCCGCGCAGGTCCGCGACTTCCTGGCCACAGGCGCCTACCCCGGCCAGGAGAGCGACGACCGGGTCCTGCTGTCGCAGATCATGTCGGCCGGCGGCCCGGGAGTGCAGGACGCTGCCAACACCGCCATGGGCGGTAGCCACGCAGACGTCCGCCAGTTCCTGAACGCCGGCCAGTACACCGCACGCGAACACGACAACCGGGTCCTGGTGTCCCAGGCCATGGCATCCGGTGGACCGGAGGTGCAGGCGGCAGCCCAGGCCGCCATGGCCGGGCCCGCCTCCGGCCTGGTCCCGTTCCTGCAGGTCGGCCTGCCCCAAGCCCGCGAACGCGACGCCTTCACCGCGGCCCACGTCGCCACGATCAGCTCCTACCTCGCCAGCATCGACGGCTCGGCAGCCCTGGCCAGCAAGTACGCGGCCGAAGCCGGCGAGTCCTACGCCACCGCCCGCGGCCTCGCCGACGAAGCCGCCGGCTACGCCCACCAGGCCACGGCCTCCGCCGCACAAGCGGCCGACTGGGCCACCAAGGCCGCAGCCTCCGCCGACCAGGCCCAAGCCTCCGCCGACCAGGCCGCCGGCTACGCCAAACAAGCCCGCACCGCCGCCGCAGCCGCGCAGGAATCCGCCCGCAGCGCCAGCCTCTCAGCGAACGCCGCCGCCGGCTACGCACAACAGGCCCAGAAGTACGCCTCCGAGGCGAAGGCCGCCTCCGGCAGGGCCGAACAGTCGGCCATCGAAGCCGGCAGGAGCAGGGACGAAGCATTCGCGGCCGCCCGGCAAGCCGCACAGCTCATCATGGCGAAGCAGCAGGCCGACACCGCCGAAGGCAAACTGCAGAACGACACCGCCGTCATCGACGAGAACGGCCGCGTCACCTACGTCGAGGGCGTTCCCCAGTCCGACGTGAAGCCCAAAATCATCCGCGAGGACCACAGCAAGTGCGTCGAGTATGACCCGATCATCATCGCCTTCCTTCCCGGCAACTGGCGTGAGGAGGGCAAGAAGCTGGTCTGCGACCTGCCGGTCACGGTCAAGGTCACCGGCACGATCGACTACTACCTGAAGACCTGCCCCGAACCGAACCTCTCCATCGCCGCCTGCCAGGGCAAGTACCGCGACTGGGACGCCGTCCTCATCCGCAGCGAGCCGATCGACACGCAGTACGACACCACCGTCAAAATCGAATACAAGAGCACCGACCAGCTCATTTTCGAGGCCGTCACCGGCGACTTCGTCAAGTGCTGGAAGAACCCCGGACTCAACGGCCCCTGCGCCTGGGCAGCATCCAACTTCATCCCCTACGGCACCCTCGCCAAGGGCGCCAAGGGCATCGCCGCCTTCCGCTTCGCCCTCGAAGCAGGCGTCGAACTCGAACAAGCCAAACTCGCCCTCCAAGCCGCCCTCGACGGCTACAGCGACGCGGTCAAACTCAAGCTCCTCGCCACCGCCGACAAGATCACCGCCTTCCGCAACACCCTCAAGGACGGCATCGGCACCGACACGGCACTCGCGGCCCTCAGCGCCGACCGGAACATCGAACGAGCTCTGGTCGAGCAGCTTAAATTTGAAGACGAGCTCGCGGAGGGGGTTCGCACGGCGTGCCCGACCAACAGCTTCCCGGCCGGCACGAGCGTGATCATGGCCGACGGGACCGACCGGGCCATCGAAACCCTCCGGGCAGGGGACCAGGTGCTGGCCACCGATCCCGCCACGGGTTTCACCGGAGCCCAGCCGGTGACCAGCACCTTCGGGCACTCCACCACCCGCCTGATCGACATCGACACCGAGCACGAGGGCCGGATTACCAGCACGGTCGGACACCGCTTCTATGTCGAGGGGGCGGGTTTGCGCGAGGTCTCCGACCTGCACGTCGGCGACGTCCTGGCCGGCCGCGACGGGTCGCACAACCCGGTGACCGGTTTGCACGAACAGACGGGCGCCACGCAGGCGGTGTACGACCTCACCGTCAGCGGCACGCACACCTTCTACGTGCGCGGTCCGCAGAACACGGGCAGTGGCATCCTCGTCCACAATTGCTTCGACCTGTGGGGTGATGAACTGGGGCGAAACCAGGACGCCCGTGCCCACACCATCAAGAAGCACGTGGCCCAGGGCGCCTACGGTCCGAACGGCGAGACTGCAGGGGTCACACCTGAGGAGGCGGCCGGATTTACTACCGCCACCGACCCGAACGGGGTGTTCAGCGACCTCAGCATCGCTGAGGAAGCACTGCGATCGGCCCTCGCCAAGAGTCAGGACGCACTTCGCACCTGGGGACAGCCAGGCGCGTCGGACTTCAAGGAAATCATCGTCGATGTCGATGTCATCAGGGACGGCCAACGCCTGACCTCGCTGGGCAAGGTGTACCCTCCGGGCGGCAGTCTCAACGCCGCAGATTCCGGAACCAAGGTCAAGGTCAGGCTGCTGAGGGCACCCCAGCACAATGGCAAGAAGTGGATCGTCGGTTCCATCTTCCCGCTGGCAGGAGGGTGATGCGTGATGACTGAGAGATACAGCGGGGACGAGTTCGGGCTGCCTCACCTGGGACAGGTGTTCCATCACAGTTGGCGGGACGAATGGGCCACCGAGGCGCAGGCACTGGCGTACTACGCCGACGGCATGCCACCGTACCTAGTCGAGGCGCTCCTCGTCGACGCTCTCCGGGTTTCTGCTCCAGCCGTGCCGCCGTGGGTGTTCGAAACGCTCTGGGCAGTGGGCACCGAACGCCGCCTGGAGCTCAGGAAAGAGGGGATTGACCCGCGCGAATGGCTCCTGGGAGTCGTCCGGCTCTGCCGGGAGCGACTCCGCGCGGAAGGCCTCACTCCTCCAGAGGAGGTACCGGCCAGCCCCTACCAGCACCTGACAGGGGACGTCCTGGACGAGATCATGATCGTCACTCCCGGCCTCCTGGAGCTGGCACAGGACTCGTCCTGGAAGTCCATCCCCGGTGTGGTGCCCGCACTCAGCCACGCCGCCGTCCACGCCTGCCCCGACTTGGCGTTCCGCTTCCTCCTACGCGCTCTCACCTACGGCCCGCAAATCACCCGGAAGCAGTATGAGCGGTACGTGGAACTCGGGCGTCGATTCGAGTACGGGCAGTTCCTCGTCCCAGGTTACGAGCACCTGATGCGCTGAGACCGTCGACGACAGTCATCGGGCGCGCAGTTGGTACGGATCACGTACCAACTGCGCGCCCTTGCACTTGGTGCTCTCACCACTGAGCAACAGGTGCTCTCGGTAGTCGCCTACAAAGCCACCCGTACGCGGGGCGACGGGTACGGGCCGTTCGACTTCATCCCGGAGGTCACCCACCGCTTCGCCGAGGGCCGCGAGGGCACGGTGCGCCCGGACGGCCTGCTCTACTACGGCGCCGCCGACGCGGAGGGCATCGCACGGATGAGGGCGTTCGTCGAGGTCGACCGCGGCACGATGGGCGCCGAGCGCCTGGCGTCCAAGCTGAACGCGTACGCCCGCTACTGGTCGACCAGGATGCTCCCCGCCGGGATGCGGGCGGGCACCATCGAGGCCGAGCAGGGCGGCCGGGTGCCGCTGTGGGAGCGCCGGTACACACGCTTCCCCAGGTTGCTGTTCGTCCTCACCGGCACCGGCGAGACCGGCTTCCTCAACCGCGTCGGCCAGCTCCAACTGCACGCCGGCGACCGTCACGTGGCCAAGATGCTCGCCACCGTCCCGGCCGCCGCCGCCAACCTGGCCGACCTCGAAGAGCACGGGCCCAGCGCCGACGTCTGGTACCCGCTCGCCGACCGCAACGCCGAACCACGGAGCTTCTACGAGCTGACCGGCACCGGCCGAACCCGCTGACCCGCACGGAACCCACGCACCTTGATGCCCTGTCCAAGAACACCTGGATGGGGCATCAAGGTACCCGAGGCCTTCGACACCAATACTTTGACCTGCGGCTTTACATGGCTTCCAAGGTTTTCGAAGCGGATGGCGCGGCGGTCTCCAAGGTATCGGGGGTGCCTTCCAAGGTGGGCGCCGGAGCGGTGGGGGCGGCGTCAAGGTGGGCCGCCGAGCGGCGGGGTGGCCATCAAGGAGTCGGCCGAGTTCCGGGGCGGGCATCAAGGTGCCCCGGCCCGGCCCCAGGGGCTCAGCGCCACCGGTAGGAGGTGTCGGTCATCGGTGGGAGCAGCAGCGGGCCGCCGGCGGGCAGGGCGGCTTGGTGAAGGACGGGGCCGACGGCCGGGTACAGGTGGAGGCCGGCCGCTTCGGCCAGTGGCAGCCACCCGGAGACCGGCGGGAAGTTCATCTATCCCCACAGTCGGCTGATCAACGTGGCCGTCCGCGAGCCGCTGCGCGCGGTCGAGCCCGACGACCGGGCCTTCGAGGCCGCGAGTGCCCGCTTCCAGTTCCTCGCCTCGCTCATCGGCATGGACGCCAGCGACTGGCGCAGCAGCCCCTGACCCGGCGAGTTCCTCCTCGACTCCTGGTGGGGCTACGACAACAACGCCCTGGCCGCCGAGATCCAGCAGGAGATCACCACCGACTGGCCACTCCTGCGCGCCGGCGCGTTCGCCAGCGATAGCGCCCGGGCAAGCGCGGCCTTGGCCGCCCTCACGGAAAGGCGGGCGAGGCGCCCGCAGTGAGAACCTTGTGGACGGCCATACGCCGCTGGCTCGCCCGGAGAGCCGTTGGCGGCCCGGCCCCGGGCTCTCGCCGTGACTACAGGTCTTCCCACTGATCGAGCAGGGCGTTGCCGTCGGGTTCCGCGTCGTCCGCCAGGTTCTGCTCGACCCAGATGATCTTGCCGCGGGCCAGGTAACGGGTGCCCCAGCGCTCGCAGAAGCGGGCCACCAGATAGAGGCCGCGGCCGCCCTCGTCGGTGTCGGCGGCGCGGCGCAGGTGCGGGGAGGTGCTGCTGCCGTCGGCGACCTCGCAGATCAGGTGCCGGTCGTCGCAGAGCAGGCGCAGCCGGACGGGGTCCAGTCCGTAGCGGATGGTGTTGGTGACGAGTTCGCTGATGATCAACTCGGTGGCGAAGACCTTGTGGTCCAGGCCCCAGCGCTCCAGGGTTGCGGTGGCCTTGGCGCGGACCCGGGAGACGGTGGCGGGGTCGCGTTCGAGTCGCCACTCGGCGATCTTGTCGCGGTCGAGGCGGCGGGTGCGGGCGGCGAGCAGCGCGACGTCGTCGTCGGGGCGTTCGGAGAGCAGGGCGTTGAGGACGGCGGTGCAGGCGCCCTCGGGAGTTCCGTCGGAGCCGGTGAGGGAGCGGGCGAGCTGGTCGAATGCCTCGTCGGTGTCGCGGCGGCGCTGCTGGAGCAGGCCGTTGGTGAACAGCACCAGCAGGGTGCCCTCGTCGAGGTACAGGTCGAGGGTCTCGGCGGGCAGTGCCGCGCCGGTGCCGAGTGGTGGGGAGAGTGGCAGCTCGGGGATGTGCACGGTGCCGTTGGGGTGGAGCAGCGCGGGCGGTGGGTGGCCTGCGGAGGCCATGGCGCAGTATCCGGTGGCCGGGTCGTAGACGGCGTACAGGCAGGTCGCTCCGGTGACCGCGCCGCCGTCGGCGGAGGGGTCGAGGCGGGTGACGAACTCGTCGAGCTGGGCGAGGAGTTCGTCGGGGTCGAGGTCGAGCGCAGAGAAGTTGTGCACGGCGGTACGCAGCCGTCCCATCGCCGCCGCGGCACCGACGCCGTGGCCCACCACGTCGCCGACGACCAGCGCGACCCGGGCGCCGGAGAGTGGGATGACGTCGAACCAGTCGCCGCCGACGCCGGCTTCAGCCGGTAGGTAGCGCCAGGCGGTGTCGACGGCGCTGTGGGCGGGGAGTTCGCCAGGCAGCAGGCTGCGCTGGAGTGCGGTGGCGGTGGCGTGCTCGCGGGTGTAGCGGCGGGCGTTGTCGAGGCAGACCGCGGCGCGCAGCGCGAGTTCCTCGGCGAACGCCAGGTCCTCGGCGGTGAACGGTGGCTGGTCGGCGCGCCAGAAATTGACGACGCCGAGGACGAGGTCGCCGGTCTGGAGGGGCACCGAGACCAGGCTGTGCAGACCGGAGTCGAGCAGCTCTCGGGCGTGCTCGGGGTCGGCGCACCAGTCGTCGCGGGAGGCGAGGTCGATCAGCAGGGCACGGCCTGCGGCCAGGTCGGTGGGGATGGTGGAGACCGGGGCGGTTCCGATGGGGTGGCCGAGTGGGTAGAGCGGAATGTCGGGGCGGATGCCGACCCGGGCGGTGCGGCGGACCAGGAGGCTGCCCGGTTCGGGTTCGGCGCCCTCCAGTACGGGTTCGAGGAGTTCGACGGTGGTGTAGTCGGCGAATTCGGGGACGGCGGCCTCGGCGAGTTCCTCGGCGGTGCGGGTGAGGTCGAGGGTGGTGCCGATCCGCAGGCCTGCGGCGTACAGCAGGTCGAGGCGGCGGTGCGCGGTTTCGGCGCGGCCGGCCAGGGCGCGCAGC
The DNA here is from genome assembly GCF_014655955.1 of Kitasatospora indigofera. GTDB lineage: Bacteria > Actinomycetota > Actinomycetes > Streptomycetales > Streptomycetaceae > Kitasatospora > Kitasatospora indigofera. Next base: position 24,029 of record NZ_BNBO01000047.1, on the reverse strand, counting down.
TCGGTGGTGTCGCGCACGGTGGCGACCGCGCCGTCGGCCCGGTCGGCCCGTCTGACGGGGCGCTGGTTGACGGCGAGCAGCTGGTTGCCGACGGGGTGCACCTCGTCGGTGGCGGTGCGGCCGGAACCGAGCAGGTCGGCGAGGGCGGGCGGCAGGCCGAGGGAGTCGATCCGCGGGGCCGAGTCTGCGGTGGGCAGGTCGAGGAGGCGGCGTGCCTCGTCGTTGGCGAGTTGCAGGCGGCCGTCGCCGGTGATGACGACGCCCTCGCGCACCGCGTGCAGCACGGCGTCGTGGTGCTCGTACATCCGGGTCATCTCGGCCGGCCCCAGGCCGTGCGTCTGGCGCCGCAGCCACCGGCTGACCAGGGCAGAGCCGCCGGCCGCGAGGACCAGGGCGACGCCCGTGGCGGTGAACAGCACGGGCAGCTGCGCCTGCAGTTGTTCCTGGACGCTCTTGACCTGGATGCCGACCGAGACCAGGCCCACGGCCTTGCCCGTGGGGTCGAAGACGGCGACCGTGGTGTCCACGGCCCGGCCGAACAGGGTGCTGTCGAAGGTCTCCTGGAACGGCTCTCCGTTGAAGGCGGGCGCGAACGCGCCGGAGACGTGGCCGCCGATTAGGCTCGGGTCGGGGTGGGACCAGCGGATGCCGTTCGGGTCGAACGCCACCACGTACGCCACGCCCGCCTTCATCCGGGTCTGCTCGGCGGCCGGCTGCAGGACGGCGCTGGGGTCGGCGGACTCCATCGCGGCAAGCGTCCCGGGCGCGTGGGCGAAGGACTCGGCGACCGACATAGACCGGTCGTAGGCCTCCTGGGTGGTGCGCTGGCGGGCCTGCACCACCAGGGCGGCCAGCGCGGCACCGGCCAGCACCAGGATCACCACTAGCTGCAGCAGGAACACCCGCGCAGCCAGACTGCGCGGCAACCGGGCCCACCGCGGTCTCCCGTTCTTGCTCATCCCTACATTCTGGTAGCCTGCCGCGCCGACGGCCTGCCCGAACGGACCCGGCTGGCCCACCCCCATGCGCTGCGGCGATCACACGTTCAGCCGTGACAGCGAGGGGACGGAGCAGGCCGATCGGCTCCCAGCGGCGGGCCTCGGCCTGCTCGCCTGCCGCCGTGGGGCCGGGCTAACCACCGCGGTGCCCCGATCGGTGCCGACCTGGCTGAAGAAGCTGGCTGGCTCCCTGAGGCTCCGAGGTCTCGGTCAGATGCTCGGGCCCAGGACGGGGATCTCCTGGGCTGGTCGTTCGCGGAGCGGCCGGCGAAGGCGCCTGCCGCTGTTTGTGGGGGAGGCGGCAGGCACGGCCCCTTGTGATCGTGGGAGTTGGAGGTCTCGCGATCGGGTGGGCCGTGCCTGCCGTGCTGGCCGTGCCACCGGCGTCCGCCGCACCGGTGGCCGGGGCCCGGGTTATGAGGTGGGCAGGTTCCAGAGCTGGTTGGCGGAGGCGGTGCAGGGCCAGATGTCCAGACGGGTGCCGCTGGTGCTGATCGCGCCCGCGACGTCCAGGCACAGGCCGGACTTGGTGTTCTTCAGGGTCTTGTCACTCTGGTAGACCCAGGACTGGGCGGGGCTTCCGTTGCAGGTGTAGAGCTGGACGGCGGTGCCGGCCGCGGTGGCGCCACCCCGGACGTCCATGCACTTGCCGTAGGCGCGGACGGTGCCGTCACCCGGGATCGTCCAGGTCTGGTTGGCGCCGCCGTTGCAGCCCCACAGGTCGAGGTCGGTGCCGTCGGTGGAGACGGCGCCCTTGACGTCGGCGCACTTGCCGGCCAGGCCGGTGATGGGCCCGCTGGGTGCGCCCGGGCCGCTGGGGGTGAGCTTGAGCAGTCGGGAGCCGTAGGCGGGCAGGGTGGCGCTGAAGCTTCCGGTGCTGGCGCCCAGGTCGGAGTGGGTCCACATGTCGTGGACGTCGGCCGACTGAGCGGTCCGCAGGCCGATGTCGGCCCAGTTGGCGGTCACGGTGGCCGAGGTGGAGCCGAGGTTGAACAGCGCGACGGTGTAGGTGCCGTCGTTGTTCCTGACGTACCAGGTCTGCTGGTTGGTGGCCTGGCTGACCGGCTTGGCGGGCAGGCCCTGCTGGTTCTGGGCGATAACCTCGCTGTTGGTGAGCAGCGACAGCCCGAGGGAGTCGATCTTGGTGAGGTCGTCACCGGTGTACATCGGGGAGTTGACGATGGACCACAGGGTGGTGGCGGTCCGACGCTGGTCGTCGGTCAGGCCGTCCATGGCGCCGTTGCCGACGTCGAGGGAGTCCAGGTCGGGGAAGAAGCCGGGCTTGGTGTAGGGCGCCCAGGCCGGGGCGCTGTTGAAGCGGGAGACGACGTGGTTCCAGTCGACGAGGGTGCTGCAGTAACACTCGACGTCGCCCTGGGTGCGGACGCCGGTGACGTTCTGCTGCCAGTAGGGGGCCTCGTTCGTCCGCATCGCCCAGGACAGTTCCAGGTGGCCCTGCCAGCCGAGGGCGTCGAGCGCCTTGCGCCAGCCGGCGACCTCGTAGTAGCTGCTCTTGGTCAGGTCGGAGACCGTGCCCGAGGTCCCCGAGGGGGTGACCCCGTCGAGCTTGAGGTAGTCGATGCCGTAGCCAGTGAGCTTCTGGGCGACCGAGTGGATGTACTCGTAGCCGCAGGGGTTGGCGTCGGACATGTCGAGGGCGTAGGCGTTGTTCCAGCCGCTGGGCAGCACGACGGGGGCGCCGGTGGAGTCCTTGAGGACGGCGTTCTGCGTGGTGCAGCCGTGGGTGGTGCCGTAGACGGGGGCGTTGAGGTTGTACGCCTCCTTCGCCATGCCGGCGTAGTCGTAGACGCCCAACTTGAGGCCGAGGGCGTGGACCTTGTTCACCACGGTGGCCATCGGGTCGGGGAAGCGGGTGGTGTCCTGCTCCAGCCGGCCGTAGGCGTCGAAGTGCGGGTTGCGGTCGATGTCGGCGTACCAGGCGGCGTCGATGTTGACGAACTTGTAGCCGGCCGATGCCAGGCCGGTGGAGACCAGGGCGTTGGCCTGCTGCAAGACGTGGTCCTCGTTGAGCCAGCTGGACCAGCTGTGCGGGTTGACCCCGGGGTAGGTGGTGGCCTGCAGGCTCCAGCTGCTCCAGCCCAGGTACGGGGTCGGGGCGATCGTGGCCGGCGAGAACACGACCGGCGCGGTGGCAGGGGCGGCGGTGGCCGGGACGGCGGCGCCGAGGCCGGCGGCGGCTGTGGCAGTGGCCAGCAGGCCGGTGAGCAGGCGTCTTGCAGTGGTCCTCATCGTCGAGTCCTCTCGGGTGGGTGGGGGTGTGCCCCGGGCCGGGCGGTGTGCGGTGTCGTCCGGCCGAGGGGGTGTGCGGCGGGAATGCCGCGTTCCGCTGCCTCCGCGGCGGTGTGGAAGCCGGCGGCGGGTGGGGGCGGAGTTCGGGGGTGGAGTCCCGGGGTGGGACTCGGGAGGCCGGGCCTAGCGGGCCGGTGCGGTCGGGGCGGCGACCGGGAAGCGGCTCTGGATGGGCTCGACGGTGTGCTGGTGGCGGGCGCGTTCGGCGGCCCAGGCGACCAGGTGGCTTTCCAGGCTGGTGCGCGGGTCGGACAGGATCCGGGTCCGGTCGCCGGTGGCGAGGGCGTCCAGGAACGCGTCGACCAGTCGCTCGTCGCCGCCGCCGTGCCCGGTGCCCGCGTCGGCGCCCTCCAGGCCCACGGTGAGCAGCTCTTTCGCGCCGGTGCGGAAGTCGGTGAGGGTGACCTGCACGCCGTCGCCCTCCAACTGCCCGTGGGTGCCGAAGATCCGGGTCTTGCGCTGGGCGTACTCGGTGAACGCGGTCATCGTGAAGGCGGCGGTGGCGCCGCCTTCGTACTCCAGGTTGACCACCTGGTGGTCGACCACGTCGTTGTCGCAGGCGTACACGCAGCGGCCGTAGGGGCTGGTGCGCAGCGCCTCGATCACGCCGTCCTTGGTGCGGGCGGGGGTGACGACCGACAGTGGCCAGCGCTCGCGGTCCGGGTCGCCCAGGCAGTCGACGTACAGGCGCTTGGCGGAGTAGGGGCAGGACGCCTCGATCGAGCAGTCCGGGCACCGGTCGGCGGCGCCTTCGGGGCGCTGCTCGGCACGGAAGTGCTTCAGGCCGCCGAAGGAGGACACCCGCTGCACCGGCCTGCCGACGATGTAGGAGAGCCAGTCCAGGTCGTGGGAGGACTTGGCGAGCAGCATCGGAGTGGCGTCGGCCTCGCGGCGCCAGTTGCCGCGCACGTAGGAGTGCGCCTGGTGCCACCAGCCGACCGGTTCCAGGTGCTCGATGCTGACGACCTCGCCGAGGCGGCCGGAGTCGACGATCCGCTTGAGGGCCTGTGTGTAGGGGGTGTAGCGCAGGACGTGGCAGACGGCGAGCATGACGTCGGCCCGCTCGACGGCGTCGATGATGCGGATGACGTCGGCCTCGGTGGTCGCCATCGGCTTCTCCAGCAGGATGTGGTAGCCGAGCCCGGCGAACGCGACGGCCGGGTCGACGTGGGCCGCGTCCTGGGTGGTGATCACGACGGCGTCGGCGAACTTCCGCCGCTGCGTCAGCGGCCGCCAGTCGGGGAGGATCTCGGCGTCCGGGTGGGCGGCGCGGGCCTGGGCGGCGCGCTCCGGGTCGGGTTCGCAGACCGCGGCCACCACGGCGCGGCCGGTGCGGGCGGCGTAGCCGGTGTAGGTGTTGCCTCGGTTGCCCGCTCCGACCAGCAGCAGGCGAATGGGAGGGGTCATGGGCGGCAGGTCCTTGGGTCGGTCGGGAGGAAGATGGGCGTGCTGCGCCCCGGGCGGGCGCGGGGCGGTGTGGGAAGCGCGGGCCGGGGGTGGTAGGGAGGCGCGGGCGGTCTCAGCCCTTGACGGCTCCGGAGACCATGCCGGCGACGAAGTTGCGCTGGAAGAGCAGGTAGACGACCACCACGGGACCGATCACGATCAGGGTGGCGGCGGCCAGCATCGGCACGTCGGTGGTGTGGGCCCCCACGAAGAAGGCCAGGCCTGCGGGGGCGGTGCGGTTCGCCGGGGTCTGGATGAGGATCAGCGTCAGCAGGAACTGGTTCCAGGCCCACAGGAAGTACAGCAGCCCCAGGGTGGTCAGGGCCGGACGCACGCAGGGCACGAGGACCTTCCACAGCACGGTCCAGCTGGAGGCGCCGTCCAGGGAGGCGGCCTCCAACAGTTCCTTGGGCAGCGCGGTGAACTGCTGGCGCATCCAGAACGCGCCGAACGGCATGTAGAGGCCGACCAGGGCCAGGATCAGCGAGACCGGAGTGTCGGTGAGGCCCAGTGAGCGCAGGTCGTAGTAGAGCGGGACGACTGCGGCCTCGTAGGGCAGGGTCAGGCCCAGCAGCAGCAGGCCGAAGATGACCTCCCGGCCGCGGAAGCGCATGGTGGCGAAGGCGTAGCCGGCCAGCGTCGCGCAGATCAGGGCGAGCGGGACGACGCCGAGGCCGACCATGGCGCTGTTGGCCAGTAGGCGGCCGAACCCGGCGGTGGACCACGCCCGGCCGAAGGCTGCCAGGGTGGGGTGCTCGGGCAGGGACAGGCCGGACAGCGGGGTGCCGGGCGGGTTGAGCGCGGCCATCAGGAGCGCGGCGAAGGGGATCAGGACGCCCGCGCAGAAGACTGCCAGCAGCGCTCGGCCGGTCAGGCGGTCGGTGCGGCTCATGCGCGCTCCCGGGTGAGGCGGCCGATGGCGAGTACCACCAGCGAGATCAGCAGGCTGAGGACGACGGCCAGGGCGCAGGCGGTGCCCACCTCGCCGCCGGTGAAGGCGAGCCGGTAGATGAGCAGGCCGGGCACGGTGGTGGTGTCACCGGGACCGCCGCCGGTGGTCACATAGACGACGTCGAAGCTGGCCAGGGCCGAGATGACGGTGACGGTGACCGCGACGCCGATCTCCGCCCGCAGTCCGGGCAGGGTGACGGAGAGGAATTCGCGGACGGGCCCGGCGCCGTCGATCCGGGCGGCCTCGTAGAGGCTGGTGTCAATCTTCTGGATGCCGGCCTGGAAGAGCACCAGGCACAGGCCCAGCATCACCCAGCTGCCGACCAGGCCGACCGCGACGTAGGCCCAGGTGAAGTCGCCGAGCCAGGCCCGGGTCCAGGAGTGCAGGCCGACCGCGTCCAGCAGTTGGTTGACGGTGCCGTCCTGGGCGTACATCCAGCGCCAGATGACGCCGACGGCGACCAGCGGGACGATCTGCGGCAGGAACAGCACCGTGCGGGCGACGGCGAAGTTGCGTCCCTGCCGGGCCCGGCCGATCACGGCCGCGAGCACCAGGCCGGCGGCGATCGGCAGCACGGTGTAGAAGCCGATGTAGCCCAGCGCGTGCCACAGCGAGCCCATCAGCTGCGGGTCGGTGAGCACCTGCCGGTAGTTGTCCAGCCCCGCCCAGGTGCCGGCGGTGACGCCGTCCCAGCGGTAGAAGGACAACTCCAGGGTGTGCAGCCACGGCGCGATCACAAACGCCGTGTACAGCAGTAGCGCGGGCAGCAGGTAGAGGTAGGCGACCCGCTGACGGCGGGGGCCGCTGCGGCCCGAGGACGCGGTGGCGGAGCGCTGCCGGTGGGACGTCGCCAGCCCGCCCGCCGGGGGTGCGGCGGGTGCCGCCCCGGCCCGCTGCGTGCGGGCTGGGGCCGGGGCGGCGGTCCTGGGGGCCTGCTGGTGCGCGGCGGTCACTTGTGGCCCTTCTGCCAGTCGTCCTGCAGCGCCTTCAGGTAGTCGGCGGGCGAGGTCTTGCCCGCGACGAGCTGCTGGCCCTGGGAGGTCAACGTGTCGTTCATGGTGGGGGTGCTGTTGTTGAAGTACGGCACCAGGCCGTTGCTCTTGGCGACCCCGGCCCAGGCGGCCGCGTAGTCCGCCAGGATGCTGTTGTCGGGGGCCTTGACGCTCTCGGCCTGGGCGACGGGCATGTAACCGCTGGCGAACTCGATGGCAGCGGCCTCGGGGGTGGTCATGAAGTCGAGGAACGCCGCGGCCAGGTCGGGGTGCTTGGCCTTCGTGGGGATGGCGTAGGCGAGGGAGGTGCCCACGCCGGTCGACGGCGCGGTGGCACTCTCGCCGGGCAGGGTGAAAAAGCCGGCCTTGCCGGGCAAGGCCTTGTCGACCGCGGTCGCGTCCCAGTTGCCGTCGAACATGAACAGGCCCTGACCCTTGGTGAAGGCGCTCATCGCCCCGGCCCCGTCGGTGCCGTTGGCGCCGCTCGGGAGGTAGCCCTGCTTGGCCCAGTCGGCCACCTTCTGGGCGGCCCGGGTGGCGGAGTCGTTCTCCAGGGTGCTGCCAGGGCTGCCGAACGCCCACGCGGTGCTCTTGTCCGGTCCCTGGAAGGTGTTGGTCAGGGCTTGGAAGAGGTAGGACGACTGGCCCTGCATATTGGGCATCTGGATCGGCAGCTCGCCCGCTGCCTTGGCCTTGGCCAGGTCCTGCTCGAATTCGGCGAGGGTCTTCGGCGGCTCGATGCCCAGCTTCGCGGCGACGTCCTTGTTGTAGTACACGCCGACCAGGGAGAAGCCGGCCGGTGCGGCCCACAGCTTGCCCACCCCCAGCGCCTTGCCCTGGTTGTCGGCGCGCCACTGGTCCAGCTCGCTGGCCGACACCGTCTTGTCCCAGCCGTAGGCGTCGACGTACGGGCCCAGGTCGCGGATCAGGCCGGCCTTGGCGGTGTTGCCGAGCTTGTTGAGCAGCGCCAGGTCGGGCGCGCTGTCCGAGCCGAGGGTGAGGTCCAGGCTGGTGTCGTAGCTGTCGACGCCCGTGAAGCGGAAGTCGACCGTGACGTTCGGGTACTTCTTCTCGAACGCGGCGCTCAGTGCCTTGGTGGTCTCGGAGGTGTCCGAGCTGAGCACCGACAGGGTGACCTTGTCGTTGGGGACCGCGGTGGAGACGGCCGGGGCGGCGGCCGAGGAGGCCGGTGCGGTGCCGGGGGTGCCGCAGGCACTCATCAGGCCCGCCACGAGCAGGGCGGCACAGGCGGCCAGGGCCGGGCGGCGGGGGCTTCTGTGGCCGGGGGTGGGGGTGGACGACGGCATGGCCAGCTCCTCGGTGGGGGTGCAACCCTTATGAAGGGTTCCTGCTTAAGGGGTTGGCAGGATCGTAGAAAGCCGCAATGCGCCACGTCAACAGTTTGGCGGGATTCTTTAGCAACTATCCTGCGTATTGGGTCGGCGGTGCTCTATGATGGCCCGGGGCCGCGCCAGGGCGGCCCCGGGGGAAGGGAGAGGCAATGAAAGGTCAAGCGCTCATCGGCGGTGACCCCGCCGTGCTGCGGCGGCTCAACCTGGAGGCCGTCCTGCGTGCCCTGCGCGGTCGCGAGCCGATGACCACCAGCCAGATCAGCAAGGCGTCCTCGCTCTCCCGCCAGACCGTCGACCAGGTCCTGGATGACCTGGCCCGGCTGGGATGGGTCGAGGAGGTCGCCCCCGGGAAGAGCATCGGGCGGCCCGCCCGGCGCTATCGCTTCCGGGCCGACGCCGGGCACGTGCTCGGCATCGACGTCGGCACCCACTCCGTGCTGCTGATCCTGGCCGACCTCGACGGCAAGCTGATCGAAACCCGACGAGCCGTCCTGGACGGCGAACCGACCCGGGAGGAGCGGCTCACGACCATCCGGGACGCGGCGGCCGGCCTGCTCGCCGTGCATCCCGCGTCCCGGCTCCGCGCCCTGTGCGTCGGCGTGCCGGGCATCGTCGACGGCGCCGGGCGCGTCCGTCTGTCCACGCCCCTGCCGGAGTGGAACGGCCTGGACCTCGCTGCGGAGGCATCCGGCTGGTTCGGCTGCCCCGCCTTCGCGGAGAACGACGCCAACCTCGCCGCGCTCGCCGAGCACTGGCGCGGCGCAGCCCAAGGCACCGACGACTTCATCCAGCTGCTCACCGGCCACCGCACCGGCGCCGCCCTTGTCCTGGGCGGCCGGCTGCACCGTGGCCGGACGGGTGCAGCCGGAGAGATCGCCGGACTGGCCATCCTCGGCTGGGACGGCAGTGACCTCGCCGACCTGCGGGGCGAGGCCGACACCGCGCAGGTCTTCGCGGCCGCCGCCGACGGCGATCCGGCCGCCGTCGAGCGGGTCGACCGTTTCGCCCGTACCTACGCCCAGGGGACTGCGGCGATGGTACTGACCGTGAACCCGGACCTCGTGGTCATCAGCGGCGGCATCTCCGTCGCGGGCGAGATCCTGGCCGACCCCATGCGCCGCTACCTGGGCCGGCTCTGCCTCGATGCGCCCGAGGTGCGCGCCTCCGAACTCGGCGTCGAGACGGTCGCCCTCGGAGCAGTCCGGCTCGCCCTCGACCATGTCGACCGGCACCTCTTCGACTTCCGCAGCGCCCCCGAGTCCCAGCCCGTCGACCGCGCCGGAGCCGAACCCGCCGCAGCACCGTCCGCCCCGTCCGACGAACGCCCACTGAACCAGGACGTCTTCGAGCTGCGCAGGGCCGCCACCGCCTGACCAGGGCCCCGCACCAGCGGGCCCCGGCTGTCAGCCGATGAGGATGTCGATGCCCGAGGTGGAAATCCAGGAGCCCCGCGCAGCAGGGTCGTTCTGCCCGGCGACGATGACGTTGAGGTGTGGCGGCCTGCGGCCAGGCCGCCGACGGTGCCGCTCACGCCGATGACCGTGTGCGGCCGGCCCCTTGTTCCGGACCCGGAGGCAGGAGAACCCGGCTGATGCTGGGCGTACCGCCGGTGACGACCTGCGAGCTGTCCGGCTACGGCGGGCACATGCCCCCGGAGAGATCTGCAGGCCGTCCAGTCGCAAACTGGGCGTTGCCGTACCTATGGCCCGGCGCTCCGCGGGCCCACGGCGTTCCCGGCGGATCCGTGCCGCGGTGAGAACGAACGCTCCCGCATCCGCGCCTCAGCGATCGCGGTCGAACCAAGTGCCCCGACGCCGAACCGACCGACTCGCCGATCCGTTCGCGGCCGCCGCCCCCGATGGCGGGCGGAAGCCGCCCTGGACCGGGCCGGCCTCCCGGTGAGAGGCCGGCCCGGCCCCGGACCCTGGCGCGGGTGGTTGCACGGTGGGTCAGCCGAGCAGCCGCAGCTTGGTGGTGGCGCTGTAGTTGGCAGGCAGGGTGATCGCCGGGTCGGTGTAGTTGCCCCAGGCCAGGTCGGGGTAGTTGAGCTTGGAACTGATGACGAGGTTGACACCGGGCAGGGCGGCGTAGGGGTCGGGGGTGATGACCTCGAAGGCGTCGAGGACCACGTAGGTGTCGGTGGACGAGGTGTTCTTGGTGCCGGTGACCTTGATCTTCACGGTGTGCGGGCCGTCGGTGAGGCCGGTCTTCTCGAAGACGGTCTGGGCGAACTGCTTGCCGGCGGCGTACAGGTCGACCTGGGTGGGGGCGCCGCCGTCCACGGAGATTTCGGCGATGCCCTGGTTGTAGCTCTTGGGGGCGATCACCCGGATGCCGGTGCCGCGGAAGGCGGCGGTGGCACTGTCGCCGCTGGTCCGGCTGAACGACTCGGTGCGGGCCAGGTCCCCGGAGGTCCAGCCCTGGGAGGAGTCGCCGTGGGTCCAGGTGCCGGTGTAGGTGACCTGCCCCGAGGCGTCGTCGATGATCGAGCTGACAACCTTGAAGGCGTCGATCAGGGCGTAGGTGCCGCTGGAGGCGCCGTTCTTGGTGCCGGTGCACTCGACCTTGATGGTGTGCTCCCCGTAGGGGAGGGCGGCGCTGCGGAAGACCAGCACGCCGGGGGCCTTGCCGGGGCCGTAGAGGTCGACGGTGGCGACCTGGGTGCCGTCGATGGAGATCTTGACGATGCCGAGGTTGCTGGCGCGGGCCGAGTAGAGGCCGACGCCGGTGCCGGTGAAGGTGAGCTGGGCGTTCGCGCCGGTGGCGTTGCTGAACGACTCGGTGGAGAAGAGGTCGCCGTTGCTGTAGCCGCTCGACGGGTCGGCGTGGGTCCAGGCGCCGGTGTAGACGATCTGGGGCGAGGAGTCGTCGATGACGACGGGCGCGGCGGCCTCCAGGCGGACCGAGTCGCTGCCGTCGGACTCGACCTGCGCGCCGGGGCCGGAGGTTCCGGCGGTGGCCTTGGCGAGCCGGACGTTCGCCTTGGTGCTGCGGAAGTCGTTGGTCCAGTGGGCGGCGCTGTCCTTGCCGAACAGGAAGTAGCTGTGGGTGTCCTGGGACCACGGCCAGGTCGGTTCCGTGCGGTAGCCGTCGGTGCCGGAGGCGCGGGTCTTGCTGGCAGTGCCGGTGGCCCGGCCGATGTGGTCGGCGGGGTAGACCGTCCACTGGGCGTCGCGCTGCCAGGTCAGGGTGTCGGTGCCGTCGGGGAGGGTGTAGCGGATGCCGACGTCGCTGGGCGAGCCGGCGGGCGGGTTGGCGATGGTGTAGGTGGTGGTGAGCAGGCCCCGGCCGTCGATGGAGACCTTGATGGTGGTGTTGACCGAGCCGAACTGGCCGGTGAGGGTGACCACGGCTTGGCCGCCGGTGGTGGTGACGCTCGCCGAGCCGCCGGTCCACTGGCCGGGGGTGGTGCGGGAGATGATCAGGTCGGGGCCGCCGGTGAGGACGGTGGCGCCGCCGGCGGTGGCCTGGACCAGGCGGGCGGTGGCCTTGTCGAAGACGACGCTGAAGGGGGTGTCGACGCCGGTGACGGTGATCCGGCCGCCGGCGTCCTGGACGGTGGGGGTGGTGCCGCCGGGCGCGGTGAAGGTGGGCGTGGTGCGGGTGTTGAGCCACAGGCTGTAGTCGTCGACCACGGCGCCGGAGCGTGTGAAGGTCAGCCGCAGCGTGTCGCCCGCGGACCAGGCGCCGGCCGGGATGGTGAGCGTGCCGCTCTGCCGGGCGGCGATGTTGACGCCGGTGAGGGTGCCGGAGCGGCTGCCGATCTGCCAGGTGATGGTCAGTTCGGAGAGGTTGGTGTGGTCGTACCAGTTGGTGACCGCGACCGGGATCGCGCCGCCGGGGGTGAGCCCGGTGAGCACGCCGTCGGCGATCCGGACCGGGGAGAAGGCCTTCTTGGTCAGCCAGAACTCCGGCTTGCGGCGGCGCCACAGGTCGATGACGCCCCACTCGCCGTAGCCGACCGGCCCGGAGTCGAGGTGGAACACCTCGTCGATGGCCGCCCAGATCGCGCCGCCGACCACGCCGCTGGTGGTGCGGAACTTCTGGGCGTGCTTGGCGATGCTGTGGCCCCAGAAGTCCCGGGCGCCGGGGTCGGCCTGCAGGGTGCCGACGTTGTAGCACGGCACGTGGGCGAACTCGCCGTACTGGATGGGCTGGTTGGCGTTGCCGTTGGAGTTGGTCAGGGTGGGGTAGTGGCCGCTGTAGATATCGGTCTGGGTGCCGCCGTTCGACTGGGCGTCGTCCTCGAAGACGGTGGGCCGGGACGGGTCGGTCTGGTGCGAGTAGGTGTTCTCCTGGGCGAAGTTGGTGCCCATCCCGCTCTCGTTGCCGACCGACCACTCCACCACGCAGGCGCGGCTGCGGTCGCGCTCCAGCATCTCGGCGTACTGCGACATGTACTGGTCGGTGTAGGCGGCGGAGTCGACGGTGCTCTTCTGGAAGCAGACCGGGGCCTCGACCTCGACGTACAGGCCCAGCTTGTCGGCCCAGTCCAGCAGGGCGGTCGTCGGCGGGTAGTGCGAGGTGCGGATGAAGTTGCAGTTCGCCTCCTTGTAGAGGCGGGCGGCCTGCTCCTCCTGGGCGGGGGTGGTGGAGCGGCCCAGGGTCTCGGTGATGCTGTGGTGGCAGACGCCCAGCAGGTGCACCGGCTTGCCGTTGACCAGCAGCTGGTTGCCCTGGACCTTGACCTGCCGGAAGCCGATCTGCCGGGTGACGCTCTGGCTCTGCCCCTGGGCCTGGAAGGTGGCCTTGAGGGTGTACAGGTTGGGGTGTTCGGCGTCCCACTTGCGCGGGGCGGCGACCGGGATCGCCACCGAGGTCTGCGGCGTGGTGTCGCTGACGGTGAGGGAGGCCGGGGAGAGCGCGACCTGCTGGCCGTCGGGGTCGGTCAGGGTCAGGGCGACGGTGCCGCTGGTGCCGGCCGGCAGCAGCGCGGCGGCGGCGGTGACGGTGAGAGTGGCGTTGGTGTAGGAGGAGTCGAAGGTGGTGTCGGCGTGCAGCCGGGTGAGGTAGGCGGCCGGCAGCGCCACCAGCGTCACGTCGCGCAGGATGCCGCCGATGATGTGGTGCGCGTAGTTGGACTGCCCGGCGATGCTGGTGGCCTTGTCGGTGACGCCGAGGGTTACGGTGGCCTGCTGGCCGGGGGTGACCAGCGAGGTGATGTCGGCGTACCAGGTGGTGAAGCCGCCGTCGTGGGTGCGCACCAGGGTGCCGTTGACCCACAGCCGGGCGTAGTTGTAGACGCCGTCGAAGCGCAGCATGACGCGTCGGCCGGCGTAGTCGGCGGGGACGGTCACCTTGACGGAGTAGGCGCACTCGGTGCCGGAGGTGACGTTCTGGCTCTGGAGGGCGGGCTCGCCGGGCACGTTGATCTGCGCCCAGGAGGAGGTGTCGGTGCCCGTGGTCCAGAAGGAGGCGGGTGGGGTGGTGGTGTAGCGCCAGCCCGAGGTGACGGGCACCTGGGGGGTGGCGACGCCGGACACCGTGTCGGGCAGCGGCGGGATCTCGGGGGTGGTGGTCGCCGCGCCGGCGGGGGCGGCGAAGTACAGGCCGCCGGTCCCGACGGCGGTGAGCAGTCCTGCGGCGGCGAGGCCCTTCAGCGCGGCACGCCGCGAGAAGCCCCCGCCGGCGGGGGCGGGGTCGGAGGGGCTGGAGTCGGAGGGGGTGGGGGCGGTGTGGCGGGGTGGCGTCACCGGATCTGCCTTTCCTAGCAGCTAAGCTTCCAAGCAGATATATGGGATACGGGCGCCGTCTGCAATACCTCGCACAACACGGGTTTCCGGCGGTCTCCCGCCATCGCACTGCCTGGTCAGGGCACATGCGGACATGCCGCCGACCGCCGCGGCAGGTCACGCGGCGGCGGTCGGCGGCCGGGCTCCCCCCGGGGTGCGGGGGTGGTCAGTGCATGCGGAAGGCGGCGGCGGGGGGCGCCGCGGCGTCCACGGGGACGGCGAGGATCGACCCGGCGGGGCCAGCGTCGCCGCTCAGGCCCTGGCGGGCGGTGGTGATCAGCAGGCGGCCGCCCTCGGGGCACAGACAGACCGAGGTGGGCCGGGGGGTGGGCAGGCGCAGGGTGTCGAGCAGGGCGCCGTCGGGGTGGTAGCGGTGGACAGCGGCCCCGTCCCAGGCCGCCACCCAGAGGCAGCCTTCGGTGTCGACGGTCATGCCGTCGGGCGCGCCGTCGGCGAGGCGGGTGAACTCCTCGGTCCGGGTGGGGTTCCCGTCGGGATCGAGGGTGAGGCGGTGGATGGTGGCGGTGGCGCTGTCGGCCAGGTAGAGCAGGGCGGCGTCAAAGGTGAAGGCCGGGCCGTTGGCGACGGTCAGGCCGCTCAGGACGCGGTGCACGGAGCCGTCCGGGTCGGTGCGGTAGAGCGAGCCCGCGCCGGGGACGGTGCCGCTGTGGGACATGCTGCCGGCCCAGAAGCGTCCCGCCGGGTCGCAGACACCGTCGTTCATCCTGGTGGGGACCGGGGAGTCGTCCTCGGGCCGGGCCAGCCAGCGCACCGGTCCGTGGGGGGTGAGCAGGGCGATGCCCGTCCCGGCGGCGGCGATCCAGTGGCCGGGACGGCCGGCGACAGGGGCGACCGCCCCGAGCGGGACGTCAAGGCGCAGAATCTCCCGGGGGGTGTGGGGGGAGTCGGGCGCAAGTTCGAGCAGTCGCCCGGTCGGGATGTCGACGAAGACCAGACGCCCGTCGACCCAGCGAGCTCCTTCGGCGAGGTCGTAGCCGCCGGGGGCATGGACGGCGATGGGGGTGGGTTCCGGTGCCATGGGCGGTCTCCGGGTTCAGCGCAGGGTGGTGCCGGCGGGCCGGTCCAGGAGTTCGAGGTCGTCGCGACCGGGCAGTCCCTCCCAGTCGCCCCGGGTGGCGACGGCGAAGGCGCCGGTGGCGGTGGCCCGGTGCAGGCGGGCCTCGGGGTCGAGCCCGTCGAGGGTGCCGGAGAGGTATCCGGCCACGAAGGCGTCGCCGGCGCCGATCACGTCGGTGACGGGCACCCGGCGGGCCGCGGCGGTGACGGTGCCGTCGGCGGTGGTGACGCTGGCGCCGTCACCACCGCGGGTGAGGACCACCTCCCGGCGGCCCTGGGCGAGCAGCGCGGCGACGGCGCCGTCCTCGTCGAGGCCGGACTCGTCGCTGACCAGGTGCAGTTCGTCGGCGGAGGCGACCAGGATGTCGGCGAACCGGGCCAACGGCCGCAGGACTTCACCGGCCCGGACGGGATCCCACAGCCGGGCCCGGTAGTTGACGTCCAGGCAGATGAGGATGCCGAGCGAGCGGGCACGATCGGCGGCGGCGAGGACCGCCTCCGCGGCCGACTCGCTCAAGGCCGGGGTGATACCGGTCAGGTGCAGGATCCGCACGGCGGGGTCCAGCGCGGGCAGGACGTCGTGGTCGCGGAGCGTGGACCCGGCGGAACCGGTCCGGTAGTAGCCGACCCTGGCCAGGTCGCCGATGCCGTTCTCGCGGATCAGCAGGCCGGTGGGCCGCCCGGCCCGGTCGGTGCGGGTGTGGGTGGTGTCGACGCCCTCGGCGCGCAGGGTACGCAGGACCAGCGCGCCGAACGCGTCGTCGCCCACCGCGCCGACCCAGGCGGCCCGGTGGCCGAGGCGGGCCAGGCCGATGGCGACGTTGGACTCCGAGCCGGCGACGGAAAGTTCCATCGCGGGGCCGAGCCTGATCGGGCCGGTGGCCCTCAGCGCGGCCATCGTCTCCCCGACGGTGACGACCTCGGGTGCGGTGCCGTTGTCGAGGCCGCTCATGCCGCCTCCCCCTCGGCGAGCGCGGTGCGCCAGGCGGCGATCCGGGCGCGCAGGGGGCCGAGGTCGCCGGTGTCGGCGGCATCCCCGATCAGCGGGGAGCCGACGCCGACGGCGGTCGCGCCGGCGGCCAGGTAGGCGCGGGCGGTGTCCGCGTCGACGCCGCCCACGGGGACGAACGGGACGTCCGGAAAGGGGGCGCGCAGGGCGGCGAGGTAGTCGGGGCCGCCGAACGAGGCGGGGAAGAGCTTGACGGCCAGGGCGCCGTGTTCGACGGCGTCCATCACCTCACCCGGGGTGAGGGCCCCGGCGAGGACGGGCAGCGCGAAGGGCGCGGCGCGGCGGAGGTCCGCGGCGAGGCCGGGGGTGACGAGGAAGCTCGCCCCGGCGTCGGCGGCGCGGGCGGCGGCGGTGGCGGTCAGGACGGTTCCCGCGCCGAGGACGGCGGCGGTGCCGAGTTCGCGGCGGGCCCGGTCGATCACCCACAGGGCGTCGGGAGTGGTGAGTGACACCTCGGCGGCGGTGATGCCCTCCTCGGCGAGGGTGATCACCGTGCGCAGCGCGGCGTCGCGGTCCCTCCCGCGCACGATGGCGATCGTCCGGTACGGCAGGTCGGTGAGCATGGCGGTTCCCTTGGATGGTGGCGCGGTGGTGGCCGGGGCGGGGCAGCGGGTGTACTGCCGGGGCCGTGGCGGGCCGGGTGGGGGGCGGGCCCGCCGCTGCGCCGTGTACCGCGGGGCCCGACCCTTCACTTATAGCTGCTTAGCAGCCTAGTTGCCAAGATGGTGCCGTCGCGGTGATGGCGGGGCGCTCACAGCAGGCCGAGGTCGCGGCTGGTCTCCTCCAGGTGGCCGATCATGGCCGCCGCCGCCCGTTCGGCGTCGCCCGAGGTGATGGCGTCCAGGATGAGCCGGTGGGCCTCCACGGTGCCGCCCTGGCCGCTGCCACGCCGCTGCCGGCCGCGGTAGCTGGCGCGCCGGGCCTCCAGCAGGGCGCCGTTCATGGCCGCCAGGATGAACGAGAAGACCTCGGAGGAGGCCAGTTCGGCCACGGCCTGATGGAAGGCCAGGTCGGCGACGACGAACGCCTCACTATCCTCGGCCGACTCGCGCATCACCTCCAAGGCCTGCGCGGCACCGGCGACGGAGCCCTGCCCGGCGGCGATCCGGGTCGCGGCACGCCGGGCGAGTTCACCCTCGATCACCCGGCGGGTGGACAGCAGGTCCCGCACGTCCATGGAGTTCTGGTTGAGGCGGAACTCCAGGATCTGCCCCAGCACCGCCGGACTGGGGACCGCGACCCGGGCACGCCTGCCCTGACTGGAGGCCAGCACCCCTCGGGCCACCAAGATCCGGATGGCCTCCCGGACAACCAGCCGGTTGACCTCGTGGCGTTCGGAGAGCTCGCCCTCGGAGGGGATCTCGTCCCCCTCCCGCAGGTGCCGCTGGGCGATCTCACCGATGATCTCCCGGACGACGAGGTCGCTCAGGGTCTCCCTCGCGATGGTCATGCGGCCGTTCCCCTTTCGTTCGGATGCGCCGGAGCGGAGCCCGAGCCTAACTGCTAAGAAGTTATGAAGAGAAGCATTGACAGCTTAGCTGCTAGGTACCACGATCGACCTACATCACCCGGCGGCCATTCCGAGGCCCCTGTTCTTCTGCCGGCCCCGCCGCCCGCCGGCCCCCTTCCGCGGTCCGCAACCCGAGCACCTTTTGAGGAGGCGCGCACCGATGCGCCGACAGCACACCGCAGCACCCCGCCCAGGCGGTCAGCCATGAGCCCCCTGCGCAGTTCCACCTGGTGGGACGACCCCGGCAAGGCCGGGTTCATCGCCCGCCACCACATGCGCCAGCTCGGCCTCACCCGCGACCAACTGCGCGGCAAGCCCGTCGTGGGCATCTGCAACAGCTGGTCCGAACTGACCCCGTGCAACGCCCACCTGCGCACCCTCGCCGAGTCGGTCCGCCGCGGGATCACCGCCGCCGGCGGCCTGGCCCTGGAGTTCCCGACCATGTCCATCGGCGAGCCGCTGATGCGGCCCACGTCGATGATGTTCCGCAACCTGATGAGCATGGACGTCGAGGAGACGATCCGGGCCAACCCGCTGGACGCGGTCGTCCTGCTCGGCGGCTGCGACAAGACCCTCCCCGCCCAGCTGATGGGCGCCGCCAGCGTCGACCTGCCCGCCATCGCCCTGTCCGGCGGCCCCATGCTCACCGGACGCTTCCGCGGCAAAACGGTCGGCTCGGGCACCGACATCTGGAAGATGAGCGAAGACCTGCGGGCCAAGCGCATCACCCAGGACGACTTCGACGAGTTCGAGGGCTGCCTGGCCCGCTCGGCCGGCCACTGCATGACCATGGGAACGGCCTCCACCATGGGCTGCCTCACCGAGGCGCTCGGCCTGTCGCTTCCCGCCGCAGCCGCCCTGCCCGCCGCCGACGCCCGCCGCGCCCAGCTCGCCGAGCAGTCCGGCGCCCGCGCCGTCGAGCTGGCCCGGGAGGGGCTGCGACCCTCCGACATCCTCACCCGGCAGGCGTTCACCAACGCCGTGGTCGTCAACGCGGCCATCGGCGGCTCCACCAACGCCGTCCTGCACCTGCTGGCCATCGCCGGCCGGGTCGGCGTCCCGCTGGCCCTCGACGACATCGACGAGATCGGCCGCCGTGTCCCGCTGCTCGCCGACCTGATGCCCAGCGGCCGCTTCCTGATGGAGGACTTCGCCTACGCCGGCGGCCTGCCCGCCCTGATGGCCGAGCTCGGCGACCTGGTGGACCTCACCGCGCCGACCGTCACCGGCCGCACCCTGGGCGAGAACCTCGCCGGGCACCAGGTCTGGGACCGCGAGGTGATCCGCCCCCTCGACAACCCCGTCCAGAGCGCCGACAACGGCACCGCCGTGCTGCGCGGCAACCTGGCACCCGGCGGCGCCGTCCTCAAGCAGTCCGCCGCCTCCCCCGAACTGCTCCACCACCGCGGCCCGGCCCTGGTCTTCGACAGCATCGAGGAATACCTGCGCGCCGCCGACGACCCGGACCTCGCGGTCGACGCCGACACCGTCCTGGTGGTGCGCAACCTCGGCCCGCGCGGCTACCCGGGCATGCCCGAACTCGGCAACCTGCCGCTGCCCGCCAAGCTGCTCGCCCAGGGCGTCACCGACATGGTGCGCATCTCCGACGCCCGGATGAGCGGCACCGCCTACGGCACCGTCGTCCTGCACGTAGCCCCCGAGGCCGCCGCCGGCGGCCCGCTCGCCCTCGTCCGCACCGGCGACACCGTCGAACTCGACGTCGCCGCCCGCACCCTGCACCTGGACGTCGACCCGGGCGAACTGCTAGCCCGCCGCACCGCCTGGACACCCCCGCCCCGCCCCCCGCAGAGCGAACGCGGCTGGGCCCGGCTGTACGTCGACCGCGTCCTGCAGGCCGACAAGGGCGTCGACCTGGACTTCCTGGTCGGCCGCAGCGGCGACCAGCCCGGAAAGGCCCCCTTCTGATGAGCACGGCCGACCCAGACCGGCCCGGGGCCGAGAACCTGCTGCGCGGCGTCATGCCGGTGCTCGAAGTGCCGTTCACCGCCGACGGCGACCTCGACCCCGAGGGCTTCGACCGGGTGGTGCGCCACGTCCTGGACACCGGCGTCAGCGCCGTCATGTTCCCCGGCTTCGCCAGCGAGTTCCACAAGCTCTCCGACGCCGAGCGGGAACTGCTCAGCCGCCGCCTGCTCGACCTGACCGGCGCCCGGCCCGACGTGGCGGCCGTGGTCTCGATCCCCGACCACGCCACCCGGCTCGCCGTCCGGCGCGCCACCGAGGCCGTCGACGCCGGTGCGGACGCGATCAACCTGCTGCCGCCGCACTTCCTCGGGCCGCCGGCCACCGAGGTCCGCAGGCACGTCACCGCGGTGCTGACCGCCGTCGCCCCCGTCCCGGTGATCCTCCAGTACGCACCCGCCCAGACCGGCTCCTCGTTCACCGCCGACGGCCTGCGCCGGCTGGCCGAGGAACACCCCAACCTGGTCGCGGTCAAGATCGAGACCGCGCTGCCCGGCCGCCTCGCCGAGGACCTGGCCAACGGCACGCCCGCCCTGCGCGCCTTCGTCGGCTACGCCGGCCTGCAACTGGCCGACGGCCTGCGGCGCGACATCGCCGGGGTACAGCCGGGCTGCTCATTCACCGAGGTCTACCAGCGGATATGGCAGCTTTGGCACGATGGCGCGCGCGACGATGCCCTGCGCCTGCACGCCCGCCTCATCCCCTACCTCGCCTACTGGATGCAGGAGGTCGAGTTGATCATCGCGGTCGAGAAGCTGATCTCCTTCCGCCGCGGTCTGATCGACAGCCCCTACTGCCGCCACCCCGCGCGCGGCCTGGACCCCCAGGAAAGCGCCGGCGTCGACCGGTTCCTCGCCGAGTTCGACGAGATCCTGAACCCCGTCAGGAACGGAAGCACCACATGATCGACCTCTGCGGCCACACCGTCCTCGTCACCGGCGCCGCCCGGGGCATCGGCGCCGCCGTCGCGACCGCCCTGGTGGGCGCCGGGGCCAGGGTCGGCCTGCTGGACATCGACGGCGACGGCGCCGCCCGGCTGGCCGTGCGCCTCGGCGCGCAAGCCGCCGCGGCCGCCTGCGACATCACCGACGAGACGCAGGTCGCGGCCGCCGTGGCGGCCCTGCGCGAGCGACTCGGCCCCGCCAGCGGCCTGGTCAACAACGCCGGCCGCAACTCCTACGCCGACCCCGTCGCCATGACGGTCGACCAGTGGGACGAGGTGTTCGGCGTCGACCTCAAGGGCGCCTGGCTGGTGGCACGCTCCGTCCTGCCCGACCTGCTCGCCCAAGGGCGCGGCTCGATCGTCAACATCGCCTCCATGCACGCCTCGCTCACCTGCCCCGGCATGTTCCCGTACGCGGCCGCCAAGTCCGGCCTGGTGGGCCTGACCCGCAGCCTCGCCCTGGAGGTCGGGCCCCGGGGCGTGCGGGTGAACTCGGTCAGCCCCGGCTACATCGAGACCGACCTGCTCGCCGAGTACTTCGCCCAGAACCCCCCGCAGGTCCGCCAGGACGCCCTGGACAAGCACATCCTCGGCCGCCTCGGCACCCCCGAGGACGTCGCCGCCGTGGTGGCCTTCCTGCTCTCCGACGCCGCCGGGTTCGTCACCGGCGCCGACTGGCCCGTCGACGGCGGCGTGTCCGCCCGCTTCGCCTGAGCGCCGCACCACCACCGCCGCCCGGGCCCCACGACCACCATCCACCCGCACCACCCCACCCCCTCCTGGAGCCGAACATGTCCCTCACCCCCTCCCGAAGAGCAGCCGCCCTCGGCGCCGCCGCCCTGGTCGCCTCCCTGGCACTGACCGGATGCTCCACCGGCAAGGAGTCCACCTCCCCCTCCGCCAGCGTGGCCACCGTCAGCGGGAAGATCTCCATGACGTACCTGCAGAAGCAGGGCGACCAGGAATACTTCATCGGCGAGGCCGACGGGGCCAAGGCCAAGGCCGCCGAACTCGGCGTCGACCTCAAGGTCGTCAACCTCGGCAACGACGCGAACAAGACCATCAGCGAGGTCCAGTCCGCCGTCGCGCAGAAGACCAACGGCGTGATCATCGTCGTACCGGACCCCGCCGTCGGACCACAGGTCGTCCAGATAGCCAAGGACGCCAAGGTCGCCCTGCTCACCTCCGACGACCAGATCTGCGCCACCGGCCCCGACCCGGCCAGCTGCGACAAGGCCGGGCTCATCCCCCGCATCGGCTTCTCCGGCCAGCAGATGGGCGGCGAGGTCGGCAAGCGCGCCGCCGAGGAGTACAAGAAGGCCGGCTGGAACCCGGCCGACACACGGATCATCTCCGCCTGGAAGCAGGACGTCACCGTCTGCGGCGACCGGGTGAACGCCGCGAACGCCTCCTTCACCGCCGCCGCCGGCTCCGATGTCCAGAAGATCGACGTCGCCACCGACAACACACCCACCGGTGCACAGGACAAGATCGCCGCGACGATCACGGCCAACGCCGGCGTCAAGCACTGGATCGTCTGGGGCTGCAACGACGAGAACGTCCAGGGCGGCGTCACCGCGCTCGCCAACGCCGGGCTCAAGGCCGACGACGTCATCGGGGTCGGCCTCGGCGCCTACCTCGCCTGCAAGGACTGGCAGAGCACCGCGGCCACCGGCATGAAGGCCGCCCTGTTCATCAACGGCAAGGACGTCGGCGCACTCGCCGTCCAGACCATGTACGACAAGCTCAAGGACGGCAAGGACATGCCCGCCGAGGCCTTCGCCCCCACCACCATGGTCGACGCCACCACCTGGAAGAGCGTCGGCGCCACCTGCAGCTGACGCCCCGCACGACCGCCGGTGCGGCACCGCGTCCACCCCTTCACGGACCGCACCGGCACCCCCTCCGCCTGCCCCACCGCCCAGACTCTCCAGCGAGGCCCGCCATGACCACACCCGCCGAGAGGCCGCCCTCCCCCGCCACCGGCAGCCCCGGCAGCGGCGCCGGCGTCGAAAACCTCGTCAAACGCTTCGACGCCGTCCAGGCACTCGCAGGCGTCACCCTGGACTTCCCGGCCGGCCAGGTCACCGCCCTGATGGGCGAGAACGGCGCCGGGAAATCCACCCTGCTCAAGATCCTCACCGGCGACCACCAGCCCACCGAGGGCCGGGTCCTGCTGCACGGCCGGCCCCTCGCCCTGGGCTCGCCCACCGACGCCCGCCGGGCCGGGATCCGGATCATCCCGCAGGAACCCGAGATCATCCCGCACGTCTCCGTCGCCGAGAACGTCTACGCCGGCGCCCTGCCCCGCCGCGCCGGCCGACAGCTGGACCGCGCCGAACTGCGCCGCCGGATCACCGCCGACCTCGAGCGCCTCGGCTTCGCCGGCGTCCTCGACCCCGACCTCCTCGGCTCCGAACTGACCCCCGCACAACGCCAGCTGATCGAAATCATGCGGGCGCTGACCGGCGAGGCCAAGGTCATCGCCTTCGACGAGCCCACGTCCTCGCTCTCCGATCACGAGGTCGAGGCGCTGTTCGCACTGATCCGCCGCCTGCGCGACGAAGGCATCGCCGTCATCTACGTCTCGCACCGCATGAAGGAGATCTTCCGGCTCGCCGACCGGATCGCGGTCCTGCGCGACGGCGCCCTGGCCGGTGTACTCGACGCCGCCACCACCAACGACGGCGAACTCGTACGCCTGATGGTCGGCCGCGACCTGTCCGCCATGTTCTCCCGCGAACACGTCGCCACCGACCGGCTGGTACTCGACGTCCGGGGCGTCACCACCGACGCGGTCCGCGACATCGACCTGCAGATCCGCGCCGGCGAGGTGGTCGGCCTGGCCGGCCTGATCGGCGCCGGACGCTCCGAACTCGCCCTCGCGCTCGCCGGCGACCTGCCGATCCACTCCGGCACCGTCACCCTCGACGGCCAGCGGCTGCGCACCGGACGGCCCAGCGAGGCCATCAAGGCCGGACTCGGCCTCGCCCCCGAGGAACGCAAGGCCCAGGCCCTGTTCCTGCACCGCACCATCCGCGACAACACCTCGACCGTCGTGCTGGAGCGGCTGCGCCGGCTGCGCTTCGTGCGCCGCGGCGCCGAACGGGAACTCGCCCAGCACTACGCCGACCTCCTGCGGGTACGCACCCCCTCCATCGAGCACGAGGTCCGCAAACTCTCCGGCGGCAACCAGCAGAAGGTCGTCCTGGCCCGCTGGCTCGCCCGCAAACCCAAGGTCCTCATCCTGGACGAGCCCACCCGCGGCATCGACATCGGCGCCAAGGCGGAGATCTACCAGATCATCGCCGACCTGGCCCGCGAAGGCGTCGCCATCCTGGTGATCTCCTCCGAACTGCCCGAGGTCCTCGGCCTCGCCGACCGCATCGTCGTCATGCAGGGCGGCCGGATCACCGGCGAGCTCAGCCGGGCCCACGCCTCCGAGGAGGCCATCCTCGCCCTCGCCATGGCCGACGACCTCAGCACGACCGCACCCGCCCCTGGAGCCACCACATGACCACCACCACCCGGCCGGCGGCGCCCTCCAAGCCCACCGCCACCACCGCCCGCTCCCTCCTGGCCTCCCTCGGTGGACAGAACCTCAGCCTGATCGGCGCCCTCGCCGTCGTCCTCGCCCTCTTCGGCGTGCTGAACGACAACTACCTGAGCATCTCCAACATGCAGGTCATCGCCGAGGCCGCCACCATCACCGGCCTGCTCGCCGT
>NZ_BNBO01000046.1 GCF_014655955.1 Kitasatospora indigofera | reverse complement strand
GACCCACCATTCTCACCGCCATCACCGACCCCGAACCGACGGTGCGCGACGCCGCCCTTGAAGTACTGGTGGCCAGGGATCCTGATGCGGCATATCCGGTGGTCTGCGAGCACGGTCATCGTGATCAGCCGGCCGAGCTGAGGGTTGCGGTGGCCAAGCTGCTGGCATTGCTGTGGCCCCGCGAGCCCGAGACCCTCGACCTTCTCACAGACCTGGCAAGCCACGACGAGGAAGTGGTGAGCAACACCGCGCGCGAGGCGCTGGCGCTCGTGCAGGACTGGTCGGCCTTGGCGGCCGGGTAGGTGCAGGGGGTCGGCTCGGGCACCCTCCGTGCGGCGCTGCCGCTCCACGACCGCCACCCCGGCGCGCCGCCGCGCCCTCGACGACGGCCGCTCACCCACCGACCGCGAGCACCAGGAGCCACCGGCCGCCGCCCCGGGGCCGACAGGCCGCACAGCGCCATCGCCCTCGTGATCGCGGCGGGCCGCTTAAGTCTGCGGTCGCGGTGGCGCGTAGCGCCGGGACAGCGCACTGTCGGTACCGCTCACCGTCCCGGTGCCGGGCCGATCATGCCGTAGTGCGGCGGGTGCTCCGCTTTGCGGCCGCGGCGGTCTTCTTCCCGACGGCGGGGGCCGTCTTCCGGGAGACCGCCGCGGTCTTCTTCGTGGCTGGGGCTGTGGCCTTCCTCGCCGCCACGGCCTTACTGGCCGTGGTCTTCTTCGCGGTGACCGCGGGCGCGGCGGCCGAGCGCTTGGCGGCCGCTTTCGTGCCTGTAGGGGTGGCGGCGACCGTCTTGCTGGGGGTGAGCGAGCCCTTGGGGGCCTTGGCGACGGCCGGCCCGCTCTTCGGGAGCTGCTTCGTACCAGAGACCATGTCCTTGAAGCCCTGGCCGGCGCGGAAGCGCGGCACCGTGGTCTTCTTCACCCGCACACGCTCCCCCGTCTGCGGGTTGCGGGCGTAGCGGCCGGCGCGCTGCACCGACTCCAGGGTGCCGAAGCCGGTGACCTGCACAGCCTCACCCGCGACCACCGCGCGGACCATGACGTCGAGGACCGCGTCCACCGCGTCCTCGGCCGCTGTGCGGCTGCCGAGCTGCCCGGCCACCGCTTCCACCAGCTGTCCCTTGTTCATGACGACGACTCCACAACGAATCGAGATGATTTGTAGTATTTCGTCCTCAAGATAGAGGCCGTCCCGGCATCCCGCCCGCCGGCAGGGCCCACACGTCGGCGGGCCAACCTTCTGACCGTGCCCTGCAATTCCCGGTTCGAGCGGCAGACGCACGCGCCGGCAGCAGGGGAAGAAGGCCGGCCGCACCGATGCGCCGGTGCCCGACCACTCCCCCGGGGCCTCTCCCCCGGGATCGCCCCTCGGTCGGCGCCGGGCTGCGGCAGGATGAGGGCCAACCTGCTCCCGGAGGAACGATCGTGAGCCTGCTTCCCGACCAGTGGAGCCTCCTCGAAGAACTCGCCGCCGCCCACGCCCGCGCACCGGGCTGGCTGCACGGCGGCCACGACGAAGGAGACGGCCGGCGACGCACCAGCGCCGTCCAGGCCCTCGCCCGGGAGAGCCTCTGCGAGCTGGCATCCGCGGGCCCCGAGGACCTCCCGGGCCCGCGTGGAGAAGGTACTGGTTGGGCTGCGCGGATCACCGCGGACGGTGTCCTGGCCCTGCAGTACCGCTGCCGTCGCGACCAGCCCGTACCCGCGCCGCGTCCGGCCGAGGTGGCGGACCCCGCGTTGGTCCCGCTGGAGCTCCTGGACTCCGAGATGGAGCCGCTGCGGCGCTTCCTCGCGATCCCCGGCCTCGGCGACGCCCGGCTGGTCCTGGTCCGGGACGTCGTGGAGCAGGCGTGGGCCGTGCCGGGCGGCCGGCGCTGGCAGGTGACCGCGACGCCGGAGCAGGTGGAGGCGATCGGCTTCGTCCTGCGCCTGGAGGCACTCGCGGGCACTGCCCGGGCCTGGCACCGCTTCCTGCGCGAGTACGGACCCCCGATCCGACCCGCCCGATGACCACGGGCTCGCTCACCACGAACCCTGGTGAACCCGGGCAACGTCACCCTCCTGCGGTGCCACCGGAGTACGGCAGAAGCGGACCGCTTTCTTGATCATCGGCCGTTAGACTCCCGGGGCTCGGACGATGCCGACGGAAGGCCAAGCCATGGACGATGACCGATGGGACCGGTGGCCGGAGCCGTGGGTGGGCACGGATTGCGACATGCGGACGGTCGCGGGCGCGATCCCCCGGGAGGTCAAGGACGGGTTCAGGTACGACGAGATCCCTTGGCAGCGATTCCCGCACTTCTACGGCCCGGGCGAGGAGATTCCCGGTCTACTCGTGACGCTCGCTTCCAACGATGCCCAAGCCGGCCGCCGGGCCTTGGAGAAGCTGTGGGAGGGCCTGCACCACCAGGGCAGCACGATCGCGGTGGCAGCACTGGCGGTCCCGTTCCTGCTCCGGATCGCGGCCACCGGGCCCCCCGGGCTCCGTGCGGGAACCCTTCGCCTGGTCGCCGAGATCGCCCGGTGCCAGCACTTCGGGGACGGCAGTCGCGAAGGGCTCCTCAAGGTCGCCGAGGATCCGGAGGAGGCGGAGGGCACCACAATGTGTCCGGTGGACTGGACGATCCAGGCCGCTCGCAACGCCATCACCGCCGACCTGCACCTCCTGCTCCCCTTTCTCCCCGACCCCGAGCCAGAGGTCCGCGCCGCCACCGCCTTCGCCTTGGCGACGGCGGCCGCCGAGGTGCCGCGCATCTCCTCCGCCCTGCACAGCAGGCTGGCCGTGGAAGATGATCCAGTGGTCCGGGTGAGCCTGATCCTGGCGATCGCCCAACTCGCCCGCGAAGACCAGGACGAACACGCTCCCGCCTGGGCCCGAGCCCTGTGGTCGGACGCCGCCCAACCGCCCGAGACCCACGTCGGCGCCGCCCTCGCCTGGCTGTGCCTGGTCGACGGCCCCGCACCCGACGAACTCCGCACCCTCCTCACCGACCCCGGCACCGACCGACTCGGCGAGCTGTTCCAGCAAGTGCCATGGCTCCCCCCAGTCGACTATCACGGCAGCGGGCTACGCCGCTGCATCCACGAAATGCTCACGCCGGATGTCCCCTGGAACAGCGCTTGATGCTCCTGCGCCCGGAGGGCAAAGGACCATCACGTCGGAGCTTTCAACGGTCAGCCGCAGGTCCTTCGGCCAGCGCGGGTGCCGGCGAGCCGCCCCGTTCTGCCGGGCCACGTGCGTCCCGGACACCGACCGGGCCAGGCTCCTTCCTGTACGACTTGTTCCCCGCCCGGGTGAACCGAGCCCCGCGCCGCTTCCCCTCGCCGGCCCGGGCCCGCTAGGAAGATCCACATAACCTGACGGATCTTCACAGAGCGGACTCCTCCCGGATGCGGACCAGCACCACCACCACGCGCGCCCTCGCGACCACCGCGGCCACCCTGCTGCTCGGCGTGGCCCTCGCCTCCCCCGCCGGCGCCGCGCAGCCGGCCGCGCCCGCCCACCGGGCCCCCGGCGAGGTGGTCACCACCACCCTGCTGGACGCCCTCGACGCACTACCCGTCACGGACGAGGACCGCACCGGCTACGTCCGCACCGCCTTCCGGCACTGGATCGACGCCGACAAGGACGGCTGCGACACCCGCCGGGAGGTCATCATCGCCGAAGCCGTCCAGGCACCCGAGGTCGGTGCGCGCTGCGCCCTGACGGGCGGTGAGTGGTACTCCCCCTACGACGCGGTCACCGTCACCGACGCCGCCGGCCTGGACGTCGACCACATGGTCCCGCTCGCCGAAGCCTGGGACTCCGGCGCCTCCAGCTGGTCCGCCGCAGAGCGCCAGGCCTACGCCAACGACCTGGACGAGCCGCGCGCGCTGATCGCCGTCACCGCGAAGTCCAACCGCTCGAAGGCCGACAAGGACCCGGCGGACTGGCTGCCGACCAACACCGGGTACCGCTGCACGTACCTCACCGACTGGACCGCGGTGAAGACCCGCTGGGGGCTGACCGTCGACCAGCGCGAATCCGACGCCCTGCACCGGCTCGCCGCAGACTGCATGGACGAGCCGATCACCGTCACCCTCGCCCGATGACCGCCGCGCCGTACCGCTGCACGTAGATCGGGGACCGGACCGCCGTCAAGACGCGCCGGGGCTCTCAGCCGACGGGCCCGGCGTTGAAGCCGAGGGTGGTGAGGCGAGGACCAGATCGCCGCGACTAACGGATCGAGACCGGCAGCCTTCGCTGACGGCGGTTCACCGCTGCCCCGGCCGCGCCGGGGCGGTCGGTCAGCGTCGGTGTTCCGGGCGGGGATGGACCTGGTCGACGGCGTTCTGGAGGCGGGCGAGGACGGCGGCGGTGGCTTCGCGGGTGACGGGGTCGCTCTCGTGGTCGAGTTTCTCGGCGAGGAGTTCGGCGGCGGCCGCGACGACGGCGGCCGGCAGGGTGACCTCGCGCAGGGCCAGCATCTGGGCGGCGGCGCGCTGGCCGGGGCTGGAGTCGTCGGGGCGCTGGGGGATGAGGGCGGTCAGGCCGCGCTGGCCGGGCCGGGAGGCGCTGTTGCTGGTCACCGGGTGATTCTCCCGCGATGTACGTAGCGGGCTAACCAGGTCATTCGCCATCAGGACGCACCGCGGCCGGGCCGGCCTGGTCGAGGGCGAACTCCATGACCGCGAGCAGGGCGGGCAGGTCCCGCTCCCAGGCGATGGCGGTCATGGCGAGCGCGGTGCGCGCACAGCCGGTCAGCAGCATCACGGTGGCAAGCTCCGGGGCGCTCAGGGGCTCGCGGTGGTCGGTGAGGGGTGCGAGGAGGCAGCCGGCGGGGCTGAAGTACAGGTCAAGGGGTCTGCCCAGCCTGTCCGTCTCGTCCTGGCCGGCGGGCTGGTCCGTGAGGGCGTACCGGCCCAGGACTTCGCCGACGGCGTGCGCCATGTCGGTGAGGACCGTGCCCGTCTCCGTCCAGGGGTGCCGCCCGGCCAGGGTTCGCAGCCACTCCTCGGCCAGCTCCCCGCATACCGCTGCCCGGCGTGCTACCAGCAGTGCCTGGTCGTGCGGGCGGTCCGCGAGGGCGGTCGCGGTGCGGGCCGGCGGGAGGGTGCCGCGGTCGGGGCGAGGGTCCTCGTTCGTCATGCCTGCTCAACCCGCCCACCCCCGTGACGGTCACGGCCGCGCGGCGGCGAGTACGGCATCGCAGCACGGCCGAGCCCGGGCGGTCCTGCGACCTCCTGGGGCCGTGCTGCAGGTCTGGGCGGGGGTGACAGTGCCCGTCTTTCCCAGGAACACCCGAGGTCCCGGGCAGGCCGGCGTGCGCCGATGGCGGCCCCGGCTCTGCTCACCTTGGTGGGTGGGCCGCTGGTGGATTGGCGTCCGGCCGGGAATCGAGGTGGCTACCGGGCTGGGGTGTGGTTCGGCGGGGGAGGGTGTGGTTGGTCCGGGTGCGCCGGGCCGAGTGGGTGGGTGCGGCGGTGTCGTTGTGGGCTGGGGGGTTCGTAGCGGCGGGGGTTGCGGATGGGGAGTCCGGCGTGGGTGCGGCCGGCCGGCGGGTTGGGTCTCCGGGGGCCGAGCCGGACGTTGAGGAGCAGGGTCTCCGGGGTGGGGTGCGGCGTCCGGGTGCGCATTCGGTCCAGGTCGTCGAGCCATAGGCCGGGTGGTTGCGGGGGCGCGGTCCGAAAGTGCAGGACCCGGTCCGACCGGGTGGTGGGCGGGGAGATGCGGATCCGTATCTCGGGTTGCTCCACCCGGCGGTAGGCCGCTCCTGCGGGCCGAGGGGAGAGGGCCCACGGCGGCTCGGCCGTGCGGGCGGCCCGCTCCCATGCCCTCTCCCACTCGGCGACGGCGCCGCGTGAGGCACCGAGGGCTTCTGCGAAGGCGATGACGTGGCCGCGGCGTGGAAGGGCCTCGCCGCGGAGGATCGCGCTGAGGCTGCTCTTCGGCAGTCTTCTCCCGCCGCCCTCGGTCCGGCCGGCCTTGTCCTGCAGTTCCAGCAGGGAGGGCTGGCCGCTCCTGGCCCGCAGTTCGACCATGGCCCGCACCAGCTGCCGGTAGTCCTCGATCATCCCGGGGTGCACCAGCAGGAGCCGGTCGTAGGCGGCCGTGAGGTCGTGGAACTCCGCGCGCTCGGCGCGGCGCTCGGTGCGACGGCGCTTGGCGTGCGCCCAGCGGGCGCCCTTCCACAGCTTGCGGGCCTTGGCCAGGTCACCGTCGCAGGCCTTCGTGAACGCCTCCACCAGGGGCAGCGAAGGAACGCTGCGGCCGCTGGCGGCGCGGGAGAGCATCGAAGGGGTGTAGGAGGTTCTCGCGGCCATTGCCGTGTAGGTCAGGCCGGCACGTTGGCGCTGCTCACGCAGCCACAGCGCCAACGTCTCGCACTGCCGGGTGACGACGACAACGGCGCTCTCACGCCGTCCCACGAGCCGCTAGAGGCCCTCGGCCGGGCGCGGGGCGCGCAGCCGCTCCAGGGTGCGGCAGGCGAGGAAGGCGACGGCGCCGACGAACTCCAGGATGCCGAACATCGGCAGGCCGGCGACGGCCAGGGACGCGGCGAGGATCATGATGACGACCACGATGACGATCTCACCGTTGGTCAGGGTCCGGCCCTCGCGTTCGGGGCCGGAGGCAGGCCTGGCAGTGACGGAGCGCAAGGGTTCTCCCCTGTCGTTGAAGGTGCGCGTCACCCGGAGGGACGCGCACGAGCTGGGCATGGCCGCACATTTGACGGTCCGACAGGAGGATTCGAGGCCCCCTGACCGTCGGACGGTGTGATACTCCCACTAAGCCAGCCCGCGATCACAATCGGTGTTGACGGATGGCGGTCATTGATTCACGGACGGCCGGAACACCCTCCCGAACGCCACCCCCCGGCAGTTCGACCACCGAATCGTCCGAGCAGCTCAGACATGCCGAACGCCTCGGATTGGTACACATTTTTCCGGGCCGTGGTTGCCCGGGCCCCACCGACGGTGCCACCCTCTCAACAGCGCTGAATCCGGCCACCGAGCCGGATCCACCCCTGGCGTCGTGGCCGCACCATGGAACAGGGACCGGGCATCACCGCGAATTCGAGCGCGGCGCCCACGAGGGTGGCGCACCCCAGCGGTGCGACCACCCTCCGCTCGTCTCCAGGGCCTGAGGATTGAGCATCGCGTCCACGCCGAGCGCCGCTGCCTCCCGCATCACACCTGGTTGAGCAATTGCTCCCCCTTGTGGTCGACGACCTGCTGTGCATGGAGTTCCTCCTCCGTCCGGCCGGTGCCGTCCGGCCTCGACCGGACGCGGGGTGCCTCGTCCGCGGGCCTCCAGGAGCTTGGCCGCTGCGACAGCGAAGCCCTCCTCCCCCGGCTGCCGGCATCCAGCACGACGGCGCCGGGGACGGAGCCGTCCTGGGCGAGCACGGCCAGGTGCCTGCCCGCCCGGCCGAGCCGGCGCAGGGCCGCAGCCCGGTGGTCCTCGCCGTCCCTCTACGCTGGCCACGTGCGCTACCTGACCGGATCCTTCGCCCTCGGCGCCCTGCGGCAGGGTCGCACCATCGAGCAGTTCCTCGGCGCGGCGGGCCGCCCGGACAGGCCCGGTATCCGCTGGGTCGAGGTCAGGCCGACGGCTTCG
Organism: Kitasatospora indigofera; assembly: GCF_014655955.1. Taxonomy (GTDB): domain Bacteria; phylum Actinomycetota; class Actinomycetes; order Streptomycetales; family Streptomycetaceae; genus Kitasatospora; species Kitasatospora indigofera. The sequence goes on along the minus strand of NZ_BNBO01000046.1, from coordinate 63,442 downwards.
GGCTACCTCGTCGTGCTCCACACCGCCGAAGACGTCGGCGGGGAGCACTTCCACGACCTCGTCGAGTTCCCGGCACTCGACTCCGACAGCGAGGAGGAGGACTTCGGCCAGGAGATCGCCACGGCCCAGGACGAGTCGGCCGCCATGGCGATCGCCGAGGCCGGCACCGGAGCCGTCCCCGACCGTTGGGTGAACGCCGGCATCGCCCAGGACGACTACCTCGACTTCGTACGCGCCGGGCGCCCACCACACCCGCCGGCCACCGAACCACGCCAGGCTCCCTGAGCCGGATCCTGACAGGCCAACCCTGCGCCGGTCCCACTCCAGCGCCTGGACGCTGCCTCCGCTGGAGGCAAGTGACCACTGTGAACTCCCGGTGGTGGCCGCCTGGGCCCCGGCCGAAGCCGCAGTGAGGTGCGCGAACACCTGGTATGCCGTCATGCCGTCGCCGACGGTGCTGCTGCGGCAGGTCACAACCGGGCTGACGCAGCGGGCCGACGCTCCGGCCCCGGGCTGATCACGCTCCGAACCAGAGGCGCAACGACTAGGCACCGGCCTGAGCGTGACCAGCCGGGTGAAGGCCGCCCGGGCGCACCACCAGCAGCTGCAGGTCCTGGTCCTGCGGGCGGTCCGCGAGGGCGGTCACGGTGCGGGCCGGCGGGAGGGTGCCGCGGTCAGGGCGAGGATCCTCGTTCGTCATGCCCTCTCAACCCGCCCGAACCCGTGCCGGTCACGGGCCGGACCGCGGAGAGTAGTGCGTCGTAGCTCCGGCCAGGCGCGACAGACCGGTCCTCGACCTCCTGCCGCGCACCGACCGCGGGGCTGGGCGGCGGGAGGCGGCGATGGGTGACCACCTCCCTGATGGGCCTGGCCGTCGCCCACTTCGTTCCTTCTCCGGGTCAGTCGCTGTCTTCTTCAGGGGGTTCGGAATCGCCCACCGCTTCCCTCACTGAAGCACGACGGTGACGCCGTGCTTGCGCAGGAGGTTCACGGTCACCTCGAAGTAGGACAGGCCGTCGAGATGGTGCAGGACGTGTCCGGCGAGGGCGTGGCGCGCGATGTCGGCGTGCTGCCAGACGAGTGTGAACGGGGGGCGACGGAGAGCCCGCCGCCCAGATAGTCCGTCATCGAGTCCAGGCATCTGCCGTAGTGGCTGCCAGGGCCGAGCAGGGCTTCGCCGAGTGCCAGGAGCAGGCCGGCCCTGTCGGTGACGTGCTGTCCGTCCAGGTGGTACGTCCCGCCGGAGAGGCCGTCCGGCACGTACGGGCCGACGCTGGTGAGGTTCAGCCACTCGGACCGGCCCTCGGCGTCGAACTGTGCCCACTGGTTGGTCCGCGTGGGAACACCGTCGGACCACATCTCCCAGACTTCACGGGCGGCCGGGGTGGGGCGGTCGTCACCGGGGTCGGTGATGGTGACGTCGATCAGGGCTCCGCCGAGGACGGACGGGCGTGCCTCGACGGTGTCCAGGTCGAGGCGGTACCCGGTCATCGTCCGGCCGTGGCGATCGAGGCGCCTGAGCCTGATCGGGTCGCCCTTCTGCGGAAGGGGCCGACACAGCAGGGCCAGGAGCGGTGCGGCGGGTTCGCAGCCGATCAGGTGCACGGGCCGGGTGGGTCGCAGCGGGCGCGGGGTGAGCAGGCCGTCAATGGAACGGCAACCGCCCGATGGGCTGTCCCCTCGGATCGAGGGGAACCACAGGTCGAACCGCGGACTCGAAGGCAGCCGCTTGCCACCCCAGAAGTCGTCCTCCCTGACGCTGGTGCCCACGACGATGTCCACGCGCCCGGGATCGCCCGGCGTGGGCCATTGGGCCAGGACAGCCGTGTCCTCCAGGTCCCAGAAGCGGGCCGGCCCGTCGTTCGCGGGACCCACAGGCTCGATCGAGAGCATTCCGTCCCCCAGCAGCCGCACCAGTTGGGTGCTGTCCGCCACGGCCTGGACCAGCAGGCTCTCACGCGGGCAGGCCCTCGACCTCCGCGCACCGCCCCCACAGCACCGCCTCCTCACCGTCGATGTCCTCCCGCGCCAGGAGATGCCGGACCGGGAAGTCCCGCTCCCACCCCGCATGTTCCTCGGACCGCACGCTTCTCCCCTGCTACCAGCCTGTCTTGGCGCGCCAACCCTACGGCTCGCTGCCGACGAAACCCTCCGAATATCGCGTGCTTGGAAAGGCCCGGTGCCGGTGATGAGAACCGCGAAAACGGCTAGGCATGCTCTCCGTTCCCCAGCTGGTTGGGCTGTTCAACGGTCTGAGGAGGGTGGGGAGCGGGGAGAGCGCGTCGGGGCCCGCCGACCTACGGTCGGCGGGCCCCGACGGTGGATGACGGGTCAGGTCACGGCACTCTCCGCAGCGGAGGAACCTGGCTCTGCCCTCCGCTGACCTGCTCAGACGGTGGAGGCTGAGCGATCTCCGTTGCCGAACCACCATTCGACCCCATCGATGCCTGCGGCCCATGTGTCCATGACCCGCTCGATCGTGGGCAGGCCAACCGTGCGGCCGACAGTGACGACAATGAAGCGCAGGTCGGTCGGTGCCTCAGCCATGCCCGCGAGCTCCCCGACCGCCTCTCTGAGCGCCGTGAACGACTCGGGGCTCAGGCGTCCGAGTCCATAAACTGGAGCGAGTCTCCCGAACTCGGGCGGGAGGTCCGCCTGATCGTCTCCGAGTTGGCCGACGTGCCGCCTGCTCTGAAACGCGAAGTTGAGGGGTTCCTGGCTCGATAGCTCGCCGACAGCAGCTGCCGCCGCCGAGGGGCCGGCAGGCTGTCTACGAGGATTGCGGGACGAGCGGTCGTGGGCCGGGACGCCTCCGCACAAAGGCCCCCTCACCAGCGCGTGCACCGAAACCCACCCGCCCAGGACCCGGCCGCCGCTCGGCTCGACGAACCAGCGGCCCGCCGACCGCTACGAAGTGGGCAGAGTTCTGGCCACCGGCGAGGCGTACGCCCGACCCGCCCACCACAAGAAGGGCACCAAACCCCGGCGCACGGAGTCGGAAGGCAAGTGACGGTGGCGCCCCACCGGCCTGCTTTGGTCAGGCATGATGAGCAGCGTGAATGCCAACGCAAGCCCAGCACTCGAAGACCTCGTCAGATGGCGTGGGGAGCTCGACGAGCTTGTGCGAACCGCACGCAGTGCAGATCCTTCAGCCCACGCCGTGGTGGACCGCTCTGCCGTCGAGGTTGTCCTAGCCAAGGCAGTCGGCAGCCTCGTGGAATACCCCGAGCTGACCACCTGGGCCCAGGCTGTGCACGTCCACGACGGTGTGGACATCGAAGACGGTCATGAAGACCTCCTGGCACAGTTCCTCTTCGAGGCATCCACTCCGGAGCTCTTCGAACCGATCACACCTGAGTTCTGTCAACGCTGGCTGGACAGGATTCGGATCTCACTCGCGAAGTCGCCGGCTGCCGGACGTTAAACGTCAAGCTCAGGGCGGGGGCAGCGGGGCCCCGCTCGCCTCCAGGATGTCCAGCACCTGCGGCATCGACAGCTGCGCGAAGGTCCCGGCCGGGCCGCCCGTCACCGCGACGACGAACGCCCCCGAGGGCGCGAACTGCGCCCGCACGCTCCGATGCCCGCAGGTCCCGGTCAGCCCCCGCTCGTCCCAGAACGCAGCCCAGCCGTACGCCTGGGCCGTCACCGTCAGGTACTGCGCGTCGTGACCCGCCGGCCGCCCTGTGTCCATGCAGGAGATCCTGACAGCACCACGCCTGCGTTCACCGGCGCCTTCCGTCCCGGGCGCGGCCACCCAAAGGAACGATCGTGAGCCTGCTAAGGGCCCGCAGAGAATCAACATGCTGTTTTGATCTCGTGCTGGGTGTCGTCGAGGTATGCGGCCACGTCCTTGGGCGTGCGGAAGCGGGCGGCTGCGGCGGGGATGCGATGACCGTGCTGTTCCAGGATCGGGCGGACCTCGGTGACCGCGTTGGTGATGGTGCTGCGGTCTACTTCGAAGAGCTGGGCAAGGAGTTCTTGGGTGCCGATCTTCCGCTGGTAGAGGATGGCGGCAAGGATCCGGTCGGCCGTTTCCAGCTTGTCCTTGGCGCCGGCGCCGCGGCTTCGATGCCGGGCGGTGCCGCGTCGCTGGTGCCGGATCTCCTCACGGCGCCGGTCTAGCAATGGGGTCAACTCAGCTGTGACGGCGTCTAGTTGCCCGCAAGTCATGCCGGTCAACTCCGGATCGCGGAGCGCGGCGGGGCCGGAAGGGGCTGCGGCCCGGACGGGGACGGTGTCCTCTCGTGCGGCATCGGCTGCCTGGGACGCCGACTGCGTGTCGGCGGGGTGGAGGGTGTAGTTCCAGTCGCCGTGGAAGCGGTGTCGGTGCATGGGCAGGGCGTCGATCTCGGCGTCGGTGACCTTCACACCGGTGTCGTAGGTGTCGGTGTCGAGGCGGGCTTCGACTGTCAGGCCGGTGCGGGTGGTGGTCGCGGCGATGCTGCTCACGATGACGTCGTGGCTGGTCAGCGGCTTGCCGCGCCAGTTCATGCTGATGTGGGAGAAGAGCCGGTGCTCGATCTTGTTCCACTTCGATGTGCCGGGAGGCATGTGGCAGACCGTGATCTCCAGTCCCGTCCGGGCGGCGAGCGCGGCGAGTTCGGTCTTCCAGGCGCGGGTGCGGTGGCCGTTGGAGCCGCCGGCGTCGGCGGTGATCAGCAGCCGGTTGGCGGCGGGGTAGTCGTGCCGGCCGCGTGCCTGCCACCAGCGGCTGATGGAGGCGACCGCGAACGCGGCGGTGTCGTGGTCGGTGCCGACGTTGACCCAGCCGATGTTCGCGACGATGTCGTAGATCCCGTACGGGATTGCTTTGGCCGGGCCCTGCCGGTCGAGGAAGTCGTGGGTCTTGACCTGCACCGGCTCGCCCGCCGGGCGCCACTGGCGGCCGGCGTTCTTGTAGTCGCCGACGAGTTCCTTCTTCTTGGTGTCGACGCTGATCACCGGCTGCCCGGTGTCAATGTGAGCCTTGGCCTGCTCGTTGATGTAGTGGAACTGGGCGTCACGGTCAGGGTTCTGGGCGCCCTCGACGGTCTTGGCGTTGGCCTGCAGGCTGAAGCCCTCGTCCCTCAGCAGGTCGCCCACCGTGTCGGCGGAGACCCGATGTCCCTGCCGGGTCAGCTCCTCGGCGAGTTTCCTGGTCGACTTCGTCGTCCAGCGCAGTGGCGACATCGGATCCCCGCGTTCATCCGGCTCGACCAGGCCGAGCAGGGCCGCCCGAAGTCCCGGGTCCAACTCGACCGCTTTCTTGCGTCCGCCACCCGGCCTGCGGACCCGTCCCAGCGGTTCCGCGCCGGATTCCAGCTCGTCCACGCCCTTGCGGACGGTCGTCTCGCTGACTCCGGCCGCCTGGGCGACGGCGCGGATCCCGCCATGGCCGAGCAGTCGGGCCTCGGCCGCCATGAGCAGACGTCGTTGACGCTCGTCGAGGTGTGGGAACAACACCTCGAACCTCAGGGCGAGTTGGTCACGGGCCGATTCGGAGGTGCGCATACCACGTCAACGAGCCGCCGACTGGGAAGCAACACGTTGATTCTCTGCGGGCCCTAAGAGCTCGCTACACGATCTCGTGGATGTGGGCTGGTGGGCCGTGTCCGGTGTGACGATTCGCCTGTTGGTGGTGGCGTGAGTGCACCGTGGATGGTCGATGACGAGTTGTGGGCGTTGATCGAGCCTGTGTTGCCGCCATGGCCGGAGCGGTCCCCGGGGCCTCGGCCGGTGGAGGACCGGCTGTGTCTGCAGGGCGTCCTGTTAGTGCTGTTCACCGGGATCACCTGGCAGCAGCTCCCGCCGGAGCTGGGCTTCGGATCCGGGCAGACGTGCTGGCGCCGACTGTGCCGGTGGACGGAGGCCGGGGTCTTCGACCAGGTCCACCGGATACTGCTCGCCAAACTGAACGCGGCCCGGCAGATCGACTGGACGCGCGCATGCGTGGACGCCTCCCACGTCCGCGCGAAAAGGGGGGTGCCGGGGTCGGCCCGTCGCCGGTCGATCGCGGCAAGTCGGGCAGCAAGCACCACCTGATCTGCGACGGCAACGGAAGGCCGCTGAAGGTCATCACCACCGGCGGCAACATCCCCGATATCACCCAGACCCTCGCGCTGGTCGATGGCGTCCCACCCGTCGCCGGCCTACCGGGGCGACCCCACAAGCGGCCCAAGTCCCTGCTCGGCGACAAGGGCTACGACAGCAGACACGTCAGACGAGAGCTGATCAGGCGCCGGATTCTGCCCGTCATCTCCCGACGTGGAGAGCCGCACATCCGCGGCCTGGGGAAGCTCCGCTACGTGGTGGAGCAGACCTTCGCCCTACTCCACCAGTTCAAGCGCCTCGCCGTCCGCTGGGAACGCCGCCTCGACGTGCACAACTCATTCATCTCGCTTGCGTGTGCGCTCATCTGCTGGAGAAGGCTCAACAAGGCAACGGCTTGATCGTGTTACGAGCTCTCAAGCCTGAACATCTCGCGATATCCAACCGACTGAGGATCCGCCAGTGCCAACCCGGCGGCCCTATTCGGCCACAGAAATTTTCTGACCCCGCGGCGGAGCGTCGACTCGGGCACCGTATACCTGAACCAATCAGAGCCCGTACTCGGCTTGCCAAGCTACAAGAGCAGGCACGGTGTCCTGGCCGACAACGATAGCGGCAACACTCGGTTTGAGACGGGTCATGGCATGCACGACGTCGATGAACGGTCTATCCAGCAGCGCTTTCGCCACTCGATCGGCCCTGACGTCATTGGATTGGCGCTGGAAGTGCCAGTCGCGGATGTTGGAGCAGGCCAAGTCAAAGGCGTCCTGGCGACCCTTGATGAGGTCGGGACGATTGAGGCCGAATACCCTGATTGACTCGACCCCTTTAGGGGAGCCATTCACAGGTTCATATTCGCCGGACGCCAACATGAGCTGGAGATGCTCGGCTGGATCTTCAATTGTTGGATTGATCAGCAGGCAAAAGCCATTCGCGTCTACCGGATATTCCTCCCTCTTCACATCGCTATTGCAGTATGCGCAGGACAGTAGGTGATTCAGCCACTCGAATGCCCGAAGCGGTGCGCGTTCTAGCGGTTCGAAATGGTCAATGGCCATGCCTCGATTGTCATCGCAGTACATGCACCGCACAGCACCACGCGCCATACTCTCCAGAGCCTGACGCACATGCTTCGTGGTTCCGTCGGCATCCTTCCAGGTCTTGCGTGCAATCGCCGAGGTGCCGCCTCTCGTTTTGACGCGTCCCGTTGCCCTCGTCAGAAGGCCCTGTACACGCGGAGAAAGGTCTATTCGGTGAAGCGGGATCACTGGTCCTGCTCCAAACGGGCTGACACCTCAGCCACCCTGCTCGACAAGGAACTCGTAAGCAACTTGGCCAACTCTTGATACTCGGCTTGTTCCGCAGAGGAGCTCGTCCCGGCGTACACCTTCCGCTCCAGTGCTACCAGACGTCGGCGCTGCTGCTCGGCGCGGCTTGAGTATGGAGTCTCCACCCCAAATAGTTCAGAGAGCACTGCGTCGTCACCGCTGCCATAGACGACTCGGCGGTAGAGATCCTCGTCAACCACGGCCGGCGCCTGGAGTTCGTTGATTGCAGGAAGCCGGATTAGCCCGCCTTCATCGGCGGCCTGGCAGATATATGGGCTATGACTGGTGACAATGAACTGGATCATAGGAAAATGCTCCCGGAGCCAGCCGCCGATCTTGCGTTGCCAGCTGACGTGCATATGTGCGTCTATTTCGTCGATCAATACCACACCCGGCAACATGATTGCCATGCCACCATTTTCGGTGGATCCGATACGCAGCCTTCCGTAGGCATTATGGAGCTGGCGGACAATATCTAGCACCAATGCCACTACCGATCGATAGCCATCGCTCATCTCCCTCAAAGGGAAGCCCTTACCTCGCACCTTCTGACCATCAGACACCCACAGGCCATCCGCCGTAACCCTTTGAATCTGATAGCGGTCTGGAAGTAGATCGTCTCGCAGTAGCTGCAATACCGTCCTCAGCAATGGGCCAGCTACGACAGGACTTTCCCCTGAATGTTCCTCAGCAATTCTCTTCCGCTCTTCCTCCTCAAACTGTCGAAGTCGAAGATCGATCAGCCATGACACCCCCTCTGTCAGTACTGCATCCTCACGAAAGAGCGTTACCAGACGTCCGCTAGGGCCCTGATTCTTGAAGCGCCGCGATTCGCTCGACCCGAGCCGACGGAAAGGGCCGTAACCAGCACAGAACCATCCAGACGCGCCCGGCGCCCAGGGTCCGCGGGGCCCGCCCATAGTTGTGATCAGCGGCTCCAGCACCGCCACTCCTTGATCTTCCCGATCGAAGGAATGGCGAGTCCACTGCAGCCCAACGGAGAACTCACTGGGCTTTTGTCCTCGTCCAATGAACTGGTCAAGCTGAGGGTCAGCGGTCACGTGGACCTCGACCTCGCCCTTCCTGGCGCGTTCGTTGACCCAGCCGGCAAAGTCCGGCATCAACGTGCGTGAGACATCTGGGCCGCTGATCGCCAGTGCGATGGCTTGCAGCACTGTGGACTTGCCAGAGGCGTTACGTCCCGCGAGTACCGTCCAACCACTACGCCCGGACAGCGACAGGTCTACCGCGCGCTCACCACTGAAACTCTTGATATCTCTGAGCTGAACCCTTGTGACGTACACCCTGCGCTCCGTCTTCCCTTAGACCGCCGCATTGAGCCTGGCACGAGCTGACGTGCATGGGGCGATTCGGGACTAGGTTCTCACGCCACATGCCGCAGCTGACCGGTCCCGTGCCGAGTCAGACCATGACCGTTGTGACGGCACCGCAACATCCATGCCCGGTTGAGCCGGACGGATCTACGAGCAGACCTCTACCCATGAAAGATAGCCGCCTTGCGCGAAGACCAAGAGCTCACCAGGGCACTCGCCGCTTCCGGTGATCAGCTAGACCTCGGCAGCAACGATTGTGCCGGGGCCGGTTGGCCCCACCTCCACCGCCATACGCGCGGCACCTGTGAGCGCCAGCAGCGGATCCAGGCGATGGAGCGCCAGCTCCAGCCGGGAGCGGGTTGGCGCGGCGCGACGCAGCCCTCGCGCCACCTCCTGCGCGGCCCGCACCGGGTCATGGCCCGGTCCTGGTGGCTGTCGGCGCCGGCGGACGAGCGCCGACGGAGGCGCGAGGCGGCTACCCCGTGGGTTCTCGCCCACCACGGCACAGCACCGTACTTCGAGCACGAGGACTACGACCCCCGGTGGGCCGGAGGTATCCCGCTGTGCGCCGGCCACGCGGACGGACCCGTTGGCGCGCTGTTGCGCCCCAAGCGCTCCCACGTCCAGTGGGAGCAGCTAGCCGGTATCACCGTCCTGGCTGCGAGCGAGCCCGACCGAGAGAGGTTGACCACCATTGCGCCCCGTGGTGCGCACGTCATCAGCTTGACGGCACCGTGCTGAGCCTGTGCAGCCAACATGGCTGCTGACGCCCCGCTGAGTGGCTACTTACATTCGTCGGGCTATACGGCGCACAATACGAGGAGCTGTCAGCTGGCCTGTCGCAACTACCCGCCACGGAACTGGTCCGCCTCCAGGCAGGAACGCTCGCCGTGATCGCCGGCCACGTCATCTACCCCTACCGCTACGCGAAGAGAGACGTGCCGGTCAGCACAGCCAAGCTCCGCAGCAGGTCGAGGCTGCGGGCTGACCTCATCCGCCGGCACGGTCCCGACCCGCGTCAGCCAGAACTCGGCCTCGGCCTCGAACTCCCGGTCGAGGCCGAGCCCCACGCAGATCTCGCAGGCCTCGCCCCAGACACGAAGGTCGTACTCGTCGCCTACGCATGCTCGTTGGCAGAGGGCATCGTCCGCCTAGAGTGGGGATCCGCCGAGCTCCACAGCCAGGACCGGTCACTGATCTGGCACCACCACGAACCGCTGCCAGTCCCCCGACAGCGCTAACACAACCAGGCCACCTCGCGGTGCAGGGACTCTGCGCTATGAACTCACAGCTCCTTCGTCCCGAATTAGGCCCTGCGAGATCGCTGACGTGCGGCGCGAGGCAAAGTGGCAGGTCAGAGCCTCGTTGCGCGTTGGTCTTCATTGGTCCCGCGTGGCCGGGATTTCGTGATCATCTCCAGGATTTCTCCAGAGCCAGGCGGGTGCCTCCCGCAAGGGTCCGAGCTGGAGAGGTGGCCCACCCCGAGCGCGGTACACGACAGTGTTCGTGAGCTCCGCCATCCCAGATGCCCGAGACGTGACCACAGCCTCTTCGTCCGAAGCAACTTGGGCACCTATCCGGCGTGGAGGGTCAACGCGATTGACCTGCGCGGGTCGTCCCTGGGGGTCCGTGGTCGTCCGCTGGCGTGCGTGCCCGGCGTAGGCCAGTTAGATACTCAGACCCGTGCACGTGATGGGGCTGTGCGTGCTCTGCCTGTCGGCGAGCTCTGCAGCTCAATACCAGCGCCGATAGTGCTTACTTGAAGCAGTGATTCTATCCGACTTCTTCAGGTTGCACCTTCCGCACAGTAGTTGCAGATTGGTCAGATCATTGAGCCCGCCTCGTGCCAATGGAATCATATGGTCGTAGTTTGAGTCTGGGAACGTATCGATAAGGCCTGACAAGTCAGTTCGACATGATGCGCAGCGCCCGCGCTCTCGGTAGAAGACGGCTCTTTTAGCCCAGACTGGCGGCCTTACTCGTTTGAGCTCTCCGGGGCCAGAGAATAGCCGTGCAAGTCCCATGCTGTCTTCTGATATATAGGCGGGATCAATATCTCCCAAGTGTCCGGCGAGGTGCCGGTTTAGGCCCTCCAGCGCCCGGCGATTGAGAAACATCACGAAGAATACCTCTTCGGCAATCCTCGCAAGCAGATCCTCGTAGACCTGCGTGAGCCTCAGGTACTGGTAGCGCTCGTAGCAGGCGTTTTCTACCCACGGGGGAGTCACTTGTCGATAGATGCCGTCCTCGCCCTGGACGATGTTCCGATCCTCCGGAATGAAAAATTCTGGCTCATCGGAGAGGCCATACAACTGAAGCGCCAAGTCGACAGGAAGGATCCACTTCGGATGGACGGGATCGGAACCCCAGGGCGCACAGGTCGGCCCGGTAGTGTCCTCCGAGAAGAAGTCGTCTGCAATGTATCTAATGAGCCGATGGAGGGCGGTGTCCTTTTGCCAGCTAGGGGCAAATTCGAGAATCCCGTCTTCCAGGAACAGTGCCTCCAATTCCCTCAAGTAGTTGAACGGGTTCAGGGAAACCGACTCGACGCGCGTCGCAATTCTGTAAGTCCGGAAATACTCGTGCTCAATCCATTGATTCTTCCCGGTCACGCTTCCCCTTCATGGAAGTTACTAGGCTCAGACTACCGAGGGCCCTGGCCCGGCGTAGGCGTTTCGCGTTTCGCCCATCACCGCCCGCGCCCTCGCCCGGATGCTCGGCGACTACGTCACCGCCGACAACGACCCCATCAAGCCCCGCAACATCAAGACCGGCCCCAAGAGCAGCGTCAAGGGCTACTACGCCGCCGACCTCACCGACGCCTGGCTGCGCTACTGCCCGCCCCGCTCCCAGGAATCCGCTACTGCCGCTACCTCCGCTACCGCGCAGGTCAGAACCCTGTTTCCGGTAGCGGATAGCCCACCGGTAGCGGATACGAATCCGCTACCCACCCCCGAGACCAGCCCCGCGGAAGCCGCGCTCCGGTAGACGCCCTGCCGCTCCCGCCACCCGGCGGGAGCGGCACCAATCCGCTACCGCTACCCAATCCGCTACCAAAAACATGCCCCTGACCAGGGAGGTAGCGGCAGTAGCGGATGCCAGAGAAGAAGGCAGCCGAGCATGTCGGCCGTGCCATGCACGCAATCTACGACTTTCCACGCGGTTAGGAGCACGGACCCTTGCCTGAGCAGCAGTTGACGATCACGCAAGTAGCCGAACTGATCAGCTCGGTCAGCCAGGCCAGTCAGAATGCGCAAGCCCGCCGAACAGGCCTCCTCGCCGGAGAGGGGTATTCCACTGAGGACGTCGCGGCGCTCATCGGGGTCGACCCGTCGTCTCTTCGACGCTGGCGTACCTCAACACCCATGCAGGGTCCGCCGTTCGTACGCCTGACCTCGCGTATCACCGTCTACAGCGTGCCCGACGTCCAGGCCTGGCTGGAGTCGCGTCGCATCGCCCCCGGAGAAGCCGCCTGATGCCCCAACAGAATCCTCCCATCGGCGTGAAGCTCTCGACTGACATCGAGTACCGCCCGGAGTACCCCAAGCCCTATAGGGCGCGGGTCCGCTGGTTCGACCCGATCTCGGGGAGCCGACTGTCCCGCTCCGAGATGTCCGTGACGGTGGAGGAGGCCGAGGCCTGGATTCTCGGGATGGATCGGCTGGCCAGCCGCGGCGTCAGCCCGGGTACCGCAACGATGCCGCTCACCGAGTACGGAGAGTCCGTGATGGATCTGGCGTTGCGCGGTCTGGAGTCCAAGACTCTCGACCCATACCGTGCCGGCTGGCGGCTGCGGATCGTCCCCGCGATCGGCCACCTGCCGGTGCGCGCCGTGACAAACGGTGTGATCGACCGGGCTGTGTATGGGTGGATCGCCGACGAGCACGGCCGTTCCACGGTGAAGAACACCCTCGCCATGCTCGTGCGCATCATGGAGCAGGCTGTCCGGGACGGTGTGATCGACATCAATCCGGCCCGGGTGAGCGGCTGGCAGCGTGAGTACCAGCGCGCCGAGGACGAACTTGACGACCCGCGTGCCCTCGCGCTTCCGGACTGGGACGCCCTGGACCGGCTCGCCACCGGCCTGGTCATGCGTTCGCACGGGGAGTACGGCGGCTGGGGCGACGTAGTGCGCTTCGCGGCGTGCACCGCTGCCCGTATCGGCGAAGTCTCCGGTGTACGTCGCAAGGACGTCGACCGGGAACGGTGGACATGGGACCTGTGCCGGCAGACCACGACCGCGCCCGGCGGATTGCTGGACAAGGGCACCAAGGGCAAGCGGCGCCGGTCGGTGCCGCTGATCCCGGAGATCCGCGAGCTGGTGGCCTGGCGCCTGGACGTGATCGACCGGGACCCGATGGCGAGGCTGTTCACCGGGCCGAGGGGCGGCCGGATCACGACCGCCGTGCTGCGGGACGCAACGCACTGGGACGAAGTGGTGGTGGGGCTCGGCTACGAGCACCTGCGGCGCCACGATCTCCGACACACCGGGCTGACGTGGATGGCGGACGCTGGCGTGCCCCTGCACGTCCTGCGGAAGATCGCCGGACACGGATCGCTGATGACCACGCAGCGGTATCTGCACCCGGACCGACGCTCGATCGATCTGGCCGGCGAAGCGCTGAGCGCGCACCTGAGCGGGCCACGCCAGGGCGTTGGTCTCGAAGTGGTCCCGCAGGACTTCCCCGGCCGCCATCTGCGGCTGGTCCGCTGACTTACCCTCGGAAACAGCAAAAGCCCCGCTGGCCTGGACCTTCGTCCAGTCAGCGGGGCTCCGACATCACTGTCGGGACGACAGGATTTGAACCTGCGACCCCTTGACCCCCAGTCAAGTGCGCTACCAAGCTGCGCCACGTCCCGTGGTCTCGGATCCTTGTCGCCGGACCTTGCGGTTCGACTTCTCGGCTTCTCGACCTTGTCCCCGGTGACCCGGTGACGTGGAAAACAATACAGCACGTGGAGGGGTGCTCGCTGCCAGGTTTCCGGGGGCGGCGTGGCTGGTGGGAGCGGGGGTCTGCAGGCGGGTGGGTGGCGGGGCGGTGCAGGTCAGGGGGGCGGGTCAGGGGGTGGGGTGGCGGGCGTCGTAGCGGAGGAAGGCCGGGCGGCGGGCGGCGAGCAGGAGGATGGCGGCCACGCAGGCCAGGCCGCCGGTGACGACGGAGACGGCGGGGGAGGTCAGGGAGGCGACGGCGCCGGATTCGAAGTCGCCCAGGCGGGGGCCGCCGGCGACGACCACGATGAAGATGCCCTGGAGGCGGCCGCGCATCTCGTCCGGGGCGGCGACCTGCATCATCGTGTTGCGGAAGATCATGCTGACGGTGTCGGCGCAGCCTGCCAGGGCCAGCATGAAGAGACCGAGCCACAGGTTGTGGAGCAGGCCGAAGGCGGCGATGGCCAGGCCCCAGGCGGCGACCGCGGCCAGGACGGCGAGGCCCTGGCGGTGGACCCGGCTGATCCAGCCGGAGAACAGGGCGCCGATCAGGGCGCCGACCGCCGGGGCGGAGACGAGCAGGCCGACCGTACGGGCGTCGCCGCCGTAGAAGCCGACGGCGATGGCGGGGAAGAGGGCGCGCGGCATGCCGAAGATCATGGCGGCCAGGTCGGCGAGGAAGCTGGTGCGCAGGTTGGGCTGCTCCCGCAGGAAGCGCAGTCCGTCCAGGACGGAGGCGCGGCCCTTGCGTTCGCCGAGCGGGCGCATCGCGGGCAGCCGCCACATCGCGTAGAGGGTGGCCGTGAAGGCGAGGGTGTCGACCAGGTAGGCGGCCTGGGCCCCGTAGGCGCCGATCAGGACGCCGCCGATCATCGGGCCCACAGTGAGGCCGAGGTTCATGCTCACCGTGTTGAGGGCGTTGGCCGCCGGCAGCTGATGGGTCGGCACCAGCCGGGGGACCATCGCGGAGCGGGCCGGCGAGCTGATCGCGAAGAATCCGGCCTGGACGGCCACGGCCGCGTACAGGACCAGGACCTGCCCGAGGTCGGCGAGCGCCTGGCCGGCCAGCACGGCGGAGACCAGGGCCAGGCCGGCCGCACCGATCAGGCCGAGGCGGCGGCGGTCCACGGTGTCGGCGATCGCTCCGCCGTACAGGCCGAAGGCGACCAGCGGGAACAGCGAGCAGAGGCCGACCAGGCCGGTGGCGAAGCTGGATCCGGTGAGGTCGTAGACCTGGACGGAGACCGCGACGGCCGTCATCTGCTGGCCGATCGAGGACACGGCCTGACCGAACCAGAGGCGGCGGTAGTCGGCGTTCTCCCGGAGCGGGCTCAGGTCGGCGAAGGCGCCCCGCGCGGCCCGCCGGTACCAGGGCGCTGCGCCCGCGGACTCGGCGGGCGCGGCGGTGACGAAGTCCGCGGTCACGGCGCCTGGGGTGACGGTCCCGGCGGTGACAGGCCCGGCGGTGACGGGATGGTCGGGGGCCGGGCCGTCACCCGGGGCATCGGGCCCGGGCAGGGACCGGCCGGGAGATCGCGGGGACTGGCTCGGGGACTCGCTCGCTGGAGATTGATTCGTCGGCACAGCATTCATCGTCGACTGCCCGTTCGGGGCGCCGTCCACCGGGGTGGGTGACGGCCCGCCCGGCGACGGACGGCCTGCGGAAGCCGTCACCTGGCGCAGGCCCGTCCGTACGGGACGGCGGGTGGGGAGCGGGAGCGGGGACGGCTAGCGCGTCAGGACGTGCTTCTCCCCTGCCTCGACCGCGATGGCGAACTGGTTGCCCGGCGGCGGGAAGGGGCAGATGAAGTGGTCCGCGAAGGCGCAGGGTGGCAGGTGGGCCCGGTTGAGGTCGAGCACGGTGCGGCCGTCCGCGTCGGGGGCGGGGAGGGTGATGAAGCGGAAGCGGTAGGTGTCCTTGCCGCTCGTCGCGTCGGCGATGACTCCGCTGAGCCCCGCGCCGGAGCGGCTGACCGTCAGGGTGTGGTGCTCGCCGGCGAGGGTGAAGGTGATCCGGCCGGTGACGTTCAGCGGCCGCTCCCGGCCGTCGGCGTTGGGCACCACCAGCGGGCGGTCGGCCTCGAAGGGGGTGAACACCGCAGGGACGGCCCACTCGGGCGAGTACGGGTACGCCGAGATGCCTGCGAACGCCAGCCGGGCCGGCGCGTCCGGGTCGAACACCCGCAGGGCTATCTCCCCCTCGCGCTCGATCGGGACGAGGCGCAGGTCGCCGAGGACGGCGGTGTCGGCCGCCGGGTCGGTGTCCGGGCGGAGCAGCACCTCGCCCTCCACCGGGGTCTCCGGGCTGCCCCGGCCGTCGAGCACGATGCCGTCCTGAGCCGTTGCGCGCAGCCGGACGCCCTCCGTGTCGCTCCACCAGAGGCCGGGCAGGCCGGGTACGGCAGCCGGCTCCGGCTCCAGCCAGTGCGTCCCCGTGAGCGCGAGCTGGCCGTGCGGCGAACTCACCGTTGCCGCCCGGCCGTCACTCCAGTGCTTCCACGCCTCTGCGGCAGTCTCGGTCATCGAAACGCTCCAGTCCGACAGGCACCGGCTCCACCGGTCTCAACACCCTCAACGCTCGGTCCGGGGGCGGAACATTCCCCGCAGGTCAGCACCGCTCCCGCCGGCGGACCGGACCCGGGCCGACCCACCCGGGGCCGGGCGGGGCCGGTCCGGGCGGCGGCCGCCTACTCCGGCAGCGGCCGGAAGAGGCCCTCCTGCACCACGGAGACCACCAGCTGCCCGCTGCGGTCGTAGATCTCACCCCGGGCGAGGCCGCGGGCGCCGTGCGCGACGGGCGACTCCTGCTGGTAGAGCAGCCACTCGTCGGCGCGGAACGGGCGGTGGAACCACATCGCGTGGTCGAGCGAGGCCATGTCGAAGTGCCGGCGACCCCAGAGGGGCTCGACGGGGACGCGAACGGCGTCCAGCAGCGTCATGTCGCTCGCGTAGGTCAGGGCGCAGACGTGGATCAGCGGATCGTCCGGCAGGGCGCCGTTGGTCCGCAGCCAGACACCGCTGCGCGGCTCGACCCCGGCCAGCTCCTCCTTCGACCAGCGCAGCCGGTCGACGTAGCGGATGTCGAAGGGCTGGCGGCGGCTGATGAACGGCGGCAGCTCGCCGAGTCTGCTGCCGACCTCCTCCAGGGCACTGGGCAGGTCCTCGGGGGCGGGCACCTCCGGCATCGCGTTCTGGTGCTCGATCCCGCCCTGCTCGGGGACGTGGAAGTCGGCGGTGAGCGCGAAGATCGAGCGGCCCTGCTGGATGCCGAGCACCCGGCGGGTGGTGAAGGAGCGGCCGTCCCGGATCCGGTCGACCTGGTAGACGATGGGCACCCCGGGGACGCCGGGGCGCAGGAAGTAGGCGTGCAGGGAGTGCACGGGGCGGTCACCCTCCACCGTGCGCCCGGCCGCGACCAGGGCCTGCCCGGCGACCTGGCCCCCGAAGGTGCGTTGCAGCTCCTCCTCGGGGCTGCGGCCGCGGAAGATGTTCAGTTCGATCTGCTCCAGGTCGAGCAGTTCGACCAGCTGGTCGACGGGGGTTCCCATGGGTGTGCTTCCTCTCCCGGGCGGCCCGGGGGAGGTCCTCCGCCCGGCTACCGCCTTCGTCCAGTCGAATTCTCCTGCGACCCGGCAAATTCCCGCGCCCGGGGGTGGTGGCGACGGCCGGGCGGGCACGGGCCGGCGCGGCCGGACGGCGCGCGGGGTGACGCTCAGGGGCGTGGGGACGGCCGGAGGGCGCGGGAGGACGGCCGCCGGCGCGAAGGCGACCGTCACCACCCCTCCGGTCATCACGGCGCGGACGCCGGTGGTACGAGCACGGGCGGTACGGGCGCCGGCGGCACGGGCGCGGGCGCACCCGCCGGGGGAACTCGGTGCCGGTGCGGCGCGCGGTCTGGTTCGTGCGCCCGCGTGCGGTGCTGCCTGCGCACCCGTTCACGGTCCGACTGGGGGCCGGGGTCCGGACCGGGATCCGCTTCGTCCGACGGATCGCTCCACACGTCGGGCGCGGGCTCGGAGTCGACGGGCCCGGAGTCCGCGGACGGGTCCGGAGCCGGATCCGGCGACGGGCCGCCCGGGTGCTGACCCGGATCCGGCGCGTCGTCCGGCCCCGGGCCGAGGTCCACGCCGAGGTCCACGCCGAGGTTAACGCCGGGATCGACACCGGGATCGACGCCGGGGTCGGTGTCCGGGTCGGTCCCCGGATCCGGCGCCGGCCCCGGCTCGATCTCCGTGGCTCCGATCTCGCGGGAGCAGACCGGCCAGGCCCCCCAGCCCTGCAGCCGGAGGATCTGCTCAGCGACGACGATCTGCTGACGGCGGGACGCGTGGTCCGGACGGTCGGCGTAGGCGTGGCCGCCGGCCTCCGCCCAGGTGGGCGGCCAGATCTGCAGACCGCCGTAGTAGCCGTTGCCCGTGTCGGCCCGCCAGTCGCCGCTGCTCTCGCACTGGGCCAGTGCGTCCCAGACCGCGTCGTGGACGGCCGGCCGGACCGGCACTCCCGGCAGCCTGGACGCGGCCGGCGGCAGTGGGGCGGCCGGTGGCAGCGGAACGGCCGCAGCGGGCGGGACGGTCGGAGCCTGCGGGGCGGTCGGCGGCAGGTGGGCGGCGGGCGGTCGCTTCGTACCGGGCCGGCCGCCGGGACGGCCCGGGTGCCGGGGTGCGGCACCGTCCGGGGGCGGGCCGGCGGACGGCCCCGGCCGGCCGGGCGGGCCCTGCGCGCCCGGCCCCGGAGCACCGGCAGGTGCACCGGCGGCAGCACCGAGGGCGACCCCGGGGGCCCCGGCCGGGTAGGGCACCGCCAGCGCGACGGGGGCACGCGGGCCGGGCCCGTCGAGCAGCGGAGCCGCGGCGGCGGGGCGCGGCACGGCGCCCGACACCGGAACGGCCAGCCAGAGCGCCACCGCGCCGATTAAGAATGCTTGTCGCTTAGTCCCAGGAAGGCACAGCAGCCGAGCGTAGGCGGAGGCCACCGCTACCGACCGTGACACGCCGTCGGTGCCTGCCATCCGGGGTACCGGACGGCGGGGCTCCTCCCCCGCCCGGCCGCATCCCCCGCACCGCACCGCCGGAGGCCCGCGCACATCCCTCCGGCGCACCTCGGCCTCGCCGGACGGAACGCACGCCCCGGACACTCCCGGACACTCCGGAGGCCCCGAACGCCCCGAACACTCCGGTCGCCCCGGAAACGCCGGACGGCCGCTCCCCCGGAGGGAAGCGGCCGTTCGGTACCCGCCGGGGTCACCCGGACCGGATCAGACGGTGAGGGTCTGGCCGGGGAAGATCAGGTCGGCGTTGCCACCGATGACCTGGGCGTTGTTGGCGTACAGGGCGTGCCAGTCGAGGCCCTTGGCAGCGGCGATGCTGCTCAGGGTGTCGCCGCTCTTGACGGTGTAGGTGCCGTCGGCGCTCTTCTTGGCCGGGGCCTGCTTCCAGGACTTCGCGGCGTCCGAGTTCGAGGACTTGGCCGACTCGGTCGCCTTCGGGGCCGGGGCGGCCTTCGCGGCGGCGGGGGCCGCGTCCGAGGAGGTGGCGGGCTTGGCCGGGGCGGCGGGCTTCGCCGGGGCAGCCGGGGCAGCCGGGGCGGCGGGCTTGGCGGCGGCCGGGGCGGCGGTGTCCACGGCGGCGGGGGCGCCGCCCTTGGTCAGGCCGGCCTTGACGGAGCAGACGGGCCAGGCGCCGGGGCCCTGCTCGGCGAGGACCTTCTCGGCGATGGCGATCTGCTGCGCCTTGGTCGCCAGGTTGGCCTGCGGGGCGTACGCGGTGCCACCGAAGGCGGCCCAGGTGCTGGAGGTGAACTGCAGGCCGCCGTAGAAGCCGTTGCCGGTGTTGATGCTCCAGTTGCCGGTGCTCTCGCACTGGGCGACGGCGTCCCAGGTGGCAACCGACGCGGCGGAGGCCGAGTGGGCCGTGACGAGGCCGGCCACCGGCAGGGCGGCGACAGCGCCGGCCATGACGACCATCCGCACGCGGTTGCGCTTGGCGGAGGTGGTGGTGGCAGCGGCGGTCTCGTTACGGAAGGTCATGAGGTTCCTCTCGACAGCCCCGGGCGGGCATGCGGAACCAGACCCTCGACGGGCCGTGTCTCACTCGCCTCACTCGATGAGCGGCCGGGCACGTATGGGACGTGCCGCGCCGCCCCGGCAGCCCTCCGTCACACCGCTGACCTGATCGGACCGGTCGCTGCGGCGGGCACGTCCCGGGCCGGGGTGAGCCGGCGGGTCGTGCGGCGGGGGGTGAACCCGGGTGGTGCTCTGTGCACCGGGAATGAAGCTACGAGTCGGCCGCCCGGGAAACCAAACAGTTCGAGGACTTCCCAGCTCAGCGAAGTGTTACCGGCGGTAATGATCTCGGATTCATGTCCTGAATGCACCTTTTAGCCATTATTTCCTAGATCAAACCTCGGCCGACCGTGACTCAGCTCATAGGTCGCCCGAACCCGAATCGCACTCGGGATCGACATATTGCGACCACGGAAGCACTCTCCGTCATCGGATTTGCGGCAATTCTCGTCAGCTCCCGGACCGACCCGTGACCCCTGACACAGGGGTCCGTTGGTAATGGCGGCCGGGGGCGCCCCCGTCACCCCCGCAACAACCCGAGGAGTCTTCGTGCCGCACATGCTCGATGTCAGCGACGAGGTTCGATCCGAGATCGGCGACGACGAGGCCGACCGCCTGCTCGGCGGGGCCCACGCGCCCGACACCTACGAATGCACGTCCTGCCGGACACCGGGCGACACCCTGATGGAGCCCACCAGCACCGTGCTCTTCATCGGCGACGAGACCGCGGTGCTCGCCTTCGCGCACTCCCGCTGCATCCCGTCCCAGGTGGTGCCGGTGTCCGAGGAGCAGTTGCTCGGCGCGGTCCGGAGCATCAACCAGGCGCAGGAGCCGGCGGCCGCGCCTCAGCAGCCCTCCTACACCGTGCCGCTCCAGGAACCGGCCCAGGTGCCGGCCCAGGCGGCGCCGGTCCAGGAGGCTCCGCTCCCCGCGCCGGCCGCCGCCGGGCAGGCCGCCGTCCTCGGCATCACCTGCGGGCTGGTGATGCACGGCGGCACCGGCCACGCCGCCCTGGTCGTCGAGCCCACCGGACCGGTCGGCCGGCCCGGCAACACCTCGGGCACGGACGAGTTCCTCAGCCTGCTGCAGGACGCCGGGTTCCAGCCGCTGACGGACGTGGACGTGACGCCCGGCCAGTTGTCCGGCTGGTCGGTGCTGATGGTGATGGGGCAGTTGCACGCGATCCTGCAGCCCGCCGCGGCCGGCGGCAGCACCGGGTGGTGGCAGGCCCACCAGCCGCTGCAGGTCACGGACGCCTGGCGGGTGGCGGCCGGCAAGCAGGCCGAGGTCACCATGTACGCGGTGCCGGCCGGGACGGTCGGCCGCCAGCCGCGCGAGGACCTGCTGCGGCTGGCCCTGGAACGGGCCGCCGCCCAGGGCCAGGTGGTGGCCGCCTCGCTCCCGCTGGCGGGCACCTGAGCGGGCCGGGCGGACAGCGAGGCAGGCCCGGCGGACACCGCGACGGTCCCGGCGGACACCTGAGCGGGCCCGGCGGGCCGCGCAGGGCGGACGGGCCCGGCAGCGCGCCCCGGACGGCCACCCGGGCGGGCGCGGCGAACACCTGGACCGGCGCGGCCGGTCCGGAGCGCCGCCCCGCCCGGCCCGCCCGCCCGACCCGGGGAGCCTCCCGCCGGAGGCCGGGGCGGGCGCTCCGGACCCGCATCCCCTGCCGTTCTCGCTCGTTGGCTCCTACGTGTACAGCTACGACGTCGCCGCAGCCCACCGTCAGCCCACCACCGTGACCAGCCGCCCGATCCCGGGCATGCGCCCGTCGTACGACGCGGAGCACCCCCACTCCACGACGCCGATCTACGACGAGCTGTACTCCGAGTACCGGCGGCTGTTCCGGGCACTGCCCGGGGACCGCTCGGGCGAGGAGGACCTCCGCTTCGCCGGCTTCGCCGTCCGGGACCCTTACCCGAGCCGGTCCGAGACCCGGTCGTACCCGCAGCAGCAACAGACCTTCCTCACGTACGCGGGGCAGACCCTCGGGGCGCCGCAGTTCATGCCGGGCCAGCAGAACGGCCAGCACGAGCAGCAGAACGGCACGCCCGGCGGATCGGGGGCCGGGCAGCCTGGCAGGCAGCCGGAGGACCGGACGGACGGTCAGAACGGGCAGCCGGCCGGCCTGCGCGCGGGGTCGCAGGCGGGGTCGCACGGCGGTCAGCTGGGGAACGGGCAGGGCTGGGTGGCCGCCGGCTATCTCGGCCCGGTGCAGGCCGCGGGGGCCGGGGTGGGCGGCCGGCACCGCAACCGGCTGTCGTTGCCGCCCGGCCGGAGTTCCGCCGAGTCCTGAGCCCGGCGGAACGGCAGCACGGCAGCACGGCAGGTCAGCAGGTCGGCAGGTCAGCGGGGCAGCAGCACGGGAGAACAGCAGTACGACGTAAGGGCGAAAGGGCGGGCGGCACGGCGGACGGCGCCGGGCTCGTCCCGGTGCGGGCCCCGTCCGGGACGAGCGCCCGTGGTCCGGACAGCAGGAGGCCCTGGCACCTTCGGGTGCCAGGGCCTCCTGTCTGCCGAGCGGGGCGGACGCACCGCCCGCCGCCGCTCAGCGGGGTGTCACGTGCGCCGGGGCGTCACTTGCGGCGGCGCTTCTCGCGCACCCGCACGGAGATCGAGATCGGCGTGCCGACGAAGCCGAACTCCTCACGCAGGCGGCGCTCCACGAAGCGGCGGTAGCCCGCCTCCAGGAACCCGGAGGCGAAGAGGACGAACCGCGGCGGGCGGATGCCGGCCTGCGTTCCGAACAGGATGCGCGGCTGCTTGCCGCCGCGGATCGGGTGCGGGTGGGCCGCGACCAGCTCGCCGAGGAAGGCGTTGAGGCGCGCGGTCGTGATCCGGGTCTCCCAGCCGGCCAGCGCGGTCTCGATCGCCGGGACGAGCTTCTCCATGTGGCGGCCGGTCAGCGCGGAGACGTTGACCCGGGGGGCCCACTGCACCTGGACGAGATCCTTCTCGATCTCGCGCTCCAGGTAGAAGCGGCGCTCCTCGTCCATCTGGTCCCACTTGTTGTAGGCGATGACGACGGCGCGGCCGGCCTCGACGGCCATCGAGATGATCCGGGTGTCCTGCTCGGCGAGGGTCTCGCTGGCGTCGACCAGGACGACGGCGACCTCCGCCTTCTCCAGCGCCGAGGAGGTGCGCAGCGAGGCGTAGAAGTCGGCGCCGGCCGTGAGGTGCACCCGGCGGCGGATGCCGGCGGTGTCGATGAACTTCCAGGTCTTGCCGCCGAGCTCGATCAGCTCGTCGACCGGGTCACGGGTGGTGCCGGCCAGCTCGTTGACGACCACCCGGTCCTCGCCCGCGACCTTGTTCAGCAGGCTGGACTTGCCGACGTTCGGGCGGCCGATCAGGGCGACCCGGCGGGGGCCGCCGGGGGCGACGCCGAAGGTCTGCGGCGGCGCCTCGGGCAGCGCGGCCATCACGGCGTCCAGCAGGTCGCCGGAGCCGCGGCCGTGCAGGGCCGAGACGGGGTACGGCTCGCCGAGGCCCAGCGACCAGAGGTACGCGGCCTCGGCCTCGGTGGACTGGCCGTCCACCTTGTTGGCGCAGAGCACGGTGGGCTTGCCGGCCCGCCGGATGAGCTTGATCAGGGCCTCGTCGGTGTCGGTCGCGCCGACGGTGGCGTCCACCACGAAGAGCACCGCGTCGGCGCTCTCGATGCCGAGCTCGGCCTGCGCGGCGACCATGGCGTCGATGCCGAGGACGTCCAGCTCCCAGCCACCGGTGTCGACCAGCTTGAAGCGGCGGCCGTTCCAGGTCGCCTCGTAGGAGACCCGGTCGCGGGTGACGCCGGGCTTGTCCTCGACGACGGCCTCGCGGCGGCCGATGATGCGGTTCACCAGGGTCGACTTGCCGACGTTCGGGCGGCCGACGACGGCCAGAATCGGCAGCGGGGCGTGCACGCCCTCGCCGTCCAGCTCCTCGCCGTCGAAGCCCTCCTCGGCCGCGAGGGCCATGAACTCGGCGTAGTCGGCGGCGTCCAGCTCACCGGTGCCGGTGGCGGTGTCTTCGGTCATCTTCGTTTTTCCATTTCCCGGCGCAGCCCTTCCCAGGGACGTGCCGTGCGTACCTGCCCTCGATGCGGGGCAGCGCGAAAAATCAGGGGTGGTGCGATCAAACTGCTACCGGCGGGACCGTCCGGGCCGGACGGTCGCGCCGGTGGTGGCGGGTGGTGCCGGCGGGGGTCAGACCGCCG
Source organism: Kitasatospora indigofera (assembly GCF_014655955.1). Lineage (GTDB taxonomy): Bacteria > Actinomycetota > Actinomycetes > Streptomycetales > Streptomycetaceae > Kitasatospora > Kitasatospora indigofera. Next base: position 39,564 of record NZ_BNBO01000046.1, on the reverse strand, counting down.
ACAGGCCGGCCCGCTCCTCGACCAGCTCGGCGATCGTGGCGATCACCTGGTCGAGGGTCAGCTCGCTGGTGTCGACCAGGACGGCGTCGGCCGCCTGGGCGAGCGGTGCCGTCTCCCGGGAGGAGTCGGCGGCGTCCCGGCGGGCGAGGTCGGCCGCCATCGCGGTGATGGTGGCCTCGTCGACGCCCTTGGCCCGCAGTTCGGCGGCCCGGCGCCCGGCGCGGGCCGTCTCGGAGGCGGTCAGGAAGATCTTGACGGTGGCGTCCGGGAACACCACGCTGCCCATGTCCCGGCCCTCGGCGACGATGCCGCGCTCGGCGACCCGGGCGCAGCCCTGCTGCAGCTCCACCAGCCGGGCCCGCACCTGCGGGACGGCGGCGACGGCGCTGACCTGGGCGGTGACCTCCGGGCCGCGGATCGGGCCGGAGACGTCCTGGCCGTCCACGGTGATGGTCGGGCCGGCCGCGTCGGTGCCGGAGACGATCACCGGCTTGGCGCAGGCGACCGCGACGGCCTCGGCGTCGTCGACGTCCACCTCGTTGGCCAGCATCCACCAGGTCATCGCGCGGTACATCGCGCCGGTGTCCAGGAAGCTCAGCCCGAGCCGGGCGGCGACCGCGCGGGAGACGGTCGACTTGCCGGAGCCGGAGGGTCCGTCGATGGCGACGACGACCGGGGCGTGCGCTCGGTCGGCAGTGTCCACGGGGCGAACCTCTCTCTAAACCTGGGGATGTCTCCCTCAAGGTTAGACGACCGGCGCCGAACCCCCGCCCGCTGCGGCCGTCACCCGCCCGGCCCAACGTCCCACCGGCTCCGGACGCGGCGCCCGGACGCGATCGCGCGCCCTGTCCGTGCCCCGTCCGCCGTCCTGTCCGCCGCCCTCTCCGCCCGCCGGGCCGCCGTCCCTTCCGGTGTCCGGGCCGGCCCCGCACGACCGCCCGGCACGAGCCGGCACGGCCGCCCCGGAGGCCGTCGGTCCCGGAGAAGCCCGTCGGTCCCGGAGGACCGTCGGTCAGTCCCGGACGCTCCAGCCGCGCTCGCGCAGCGCCGCCGTCAGCGGCTTGACCGCGCCGGGCGCCACCGAGAGCTGCACGAAGCCGACCTGCTGCCCGGTGGAGTGCTCGATGACGACGTCCTCGATGTTGACCCCGGCCGCGCCGACCTCGCCGAAGAGGCGCCCCAGCTCGCCGGGCTGGTCGCCGAGCACGACGGCGACGGTCTCGTAGCGGGTGGGCGGGGCACCGTGCTTGCCGGGGATCCGGGCCTGGCCGTGGTTGCCGCGCCGCATCACCGCCTCGATGCCGGCCGCGCCGGCCAGCCGCTCGCCCTCGTCGGTGGCCTGGAGGGCCCGCAGCGCGGTGACGGTCTCGCCCAGGTCGGTGGCGAGGTCCTCCAGGACGTCCGCGACCATGCCGGCGTTGGCGGACAGGATGTCCACCCACAGGGCGGGGCTGGAGGCGGCGATCCGGGTGACGTCCCGGACGCCCTGGCCGGAGAGCCGGACGGCGGTCTCGTCGGCGTGCTCCAGCCGGGCGGCCACCAGCGAGGACAGCAGCTGCGGGGCGTGCGAGACGAGGGCGACGGCCCGGTCGTGCGCGGCGGCGTCCATCACGATCGGCATCGCGCCGCAGAGCGCGATCACCTCCAGCACCGCGTTGAGCGTCCCGGTGTCGGTGTCGGGGGTCGGCGTGAGCACCCAGGGCCGGCCCTCGAAGAGGTCGGCGCGGGCGGCCAGCGGGCCGGAGCGCTCGCGGCCGGCCATCGGGTGGCTGCCGATGTAGTGGACGGTGTCGAGCCCCAGCGCGGCCACCTCGGCGCGCGGGCCGTCCTTGACGCTGGCGACGTCCGTGTACCAGCGGGCCAGGCCGCGGCGCTGGCAGTCGGCGAGGACCTTGCCGACCAGCGCGGGCGGCACCGCGATGATCGCCAGGTCGACCGGGCCGTCCGCCGGCTCGGTGGTCCCGGCGCCGAGCGAGGCGGCGGTGCGCGCGGCGTCCGGGTCGGCGTCCTCCAGGTGGACGGTGAGCCCTCGGCCGGTGAGGGCGAGCGCGGCGGAGGTGCCGATCAGTCCGGTGCCGACGACGGCGACAGTGCGCATGGCTGGTACGTCTCCTGACGGGCGGGCCTGGTGGCGGTGCCCGCCCATCCTCTCGCACCCGCGTGCACCGGCGCCCCCTCGCCCCCTCGGGTGGGCGCCGCCGCGGGCCGGTGCCCGGCCGCCGGAACGCACACGCCCGTCGGCGGCCAAATCCGGGGACAGCGGGCCCGGCGGGCGGCAGACTGTGCGCCCGGAGCGGCGCAACGGACGAAGGGACATCGGGGTGGCGGCTGAAGCGGTCGGCAGCGCGGGCGGGAACGGCAGTACGGACGGGAACGGCGGCGCGGGCGGGAACGGCACGGCGGACGGCGGCGGGGACGGGCGGGCGGCCACGGACGGCGGCGCGGCCGCCGCGGGGAGCTGGGAGTCGGTCCTCGACTCGGTGGTGGTGTACGCGGTCGGGGCGGTGTGCCGCAGACGCGCGCGCGGGCCGGTGCCGGCCGGCCGGCGGGTCAGGCTGACCGGCCTGCCGCAGGTGCTGGACGGACGGTCGCTGCGGGCCTCGGTGGTCGGCGGCGCGCCCGGCTGGAGCGTGATCGAGGCCCGGCTGGAGCCCCGGGCCGAGCTGCGGGAGCGGTCGGAGCTGCCGGAGCTCCGGCGCCGGCTGGACGAGGCCCGTGAGCGCGAGAGCGCCGTCCGGGAGCGCCACGGGCTGGTCCGGGCCCGGATCGACGAGACGGCCGCGCTGCGCGCCGTGCCGCCGCCCCGGCGCCGCGAGGAGCCGCACCGCCGGACCCCGGCCGACGCCTGGCTGGAGCTCGCGGACTTCGTGGACGAGCGCCTCACCGGGCTGCACGCCCGCGCCGAGGAGCTGGTCGAGGAGCTGCGGCTGGCCGAGCACGAGACCGAGGTCCTCACCGACCTGGTGGACCGCTCCTCGACGGCCGGCCCGAGCCGGCCGGTGGAGACCGGTGCCACCGTCCTGCTGACCCTGTCCGGCCCGCCCGCCGCCCCCGGCGGCACCGGGGCCGGGCCGGCCGCCGACGGGCCGGGGCCCGAGCTGGAGATCGAGCTGGAGTACGGCGTACCGGGTGCCCGCTGGGTCCCCGCCTACCGGCTGGACTACCGCCAGGGCGCCGGCAGCGGGAGCCTGCTGCTGCGCGCGTCCGTGGTGCAGCGCACCGGCGAGGACTGGGCGGGCGTGCGGCTGGCGCTGTCCAGTGCGGACCTGGAGCGCCGCACCGAGCTGCCCCGGCTGCGGTCGCTGCGGATCGGCCGCAGCCAGCCGGCCCCGCCGCCGACCGGCTGGCGCGAGCCGCCGAGCGGACTGTCGGAGCTCTTCGCCGGCTACGACGCCGCCGGCCCGCGCCCGGCCGGCGAACGGCCGGTGCCGGTGGCGGCGGCCCGCCCGGTGGCCTCGCGGCCCCGCGGCGGCAGCCTGGAGGCCGGCGGCCCGCCCGTACCGCCCCCCGCGCCCTTCGCCCCGGCCCTGGCGCCGTCCGCCGCCCCACCGCCGGCGCCCGGCGGCTACGGCGCCCCGCCGCCTCCGCCGGTCGGCTACGGCGCTCCCCAGGCCGCGGCCGGGTTCGGCGGCGCGGCCCCGGCGCCCCAGCCGGCCGCCCGGGCCCGCCGGGGCGGCACCCGGTCGGCCGACATCGCCCTGGCCGCCCCCGGTGGTCCGCCGCCCGGCGCCCCGCAGGCGGGCGGGCCGGCCGGGCCGCCCGCCCCGGACCGGGCCCTGCTCGACTACCCCGCCCTGCGGCTCTCCGGCCCGGAGCAGGGCTCCGGCCACCGGGGCGAACTGCGGCCGGCGACGGACGGCCCCGCGGGCCGGCCGGACCCGGCGGCGCGCGGCCGGGCGGAGCGGGTGGCCGCGCTGCCGCTGCCGCGCCACGCCGTCCCGCCGCGCAGGTCGGCCGGATCGTTCGACCACCGCTTCGACGCCGCCGCGCCCGCCGACATCCCCTCCGACGGCACCTGGCACACCGTCACGGTGGGCGAGGTCGAGGTGGGCCTGCGGCCGGAGTACATCTGCGTGCCGTCCGTCGAGGAGCGGGTCTACGGCACGCTGGTGATCACCAACGACTCGGCGCAGGCGCTGCTGGCCGGGCCGGTGGAGGTGACCGTGGACGGTGACCACCTGCTGACCGCGGGGCTGCCCTCGCTGGCCCGCGGCGGCACCCGGCGGCTGGGGCTCGGGGTCACCGAGAGCATCGAGGTGGCCCGTCGCACCGAGCTGCGCGAGTCCACCGCGGGGATGCTGAACAGCAGCACGGTGCTGGACCACCGGGTCCACGTCGAGCTGGCCAACCGGCTCGGCCACCCGGTCACGGTCGAGGTGCGCGAGCGGGTCCCGGTCCCGTCCGAGGCGGACATCAGGATCGAGGAGCGGGCCGGCTGGCAGGCTCCGCAGGACGCCGCGGACGACCTCCCGGCGAGCAGCAGGCTGTGGCGGGTCGAGGTGCCGGCCGGCGGCCGGGCCGAGCTCGACGGCGGCTACGAGATCCGAATCCCGGCCGGCAAGGCCATCGTCGGCGGAAACCGGAGGAACTGACCCATGGCCCCCCTCACCCCTGTCCCGCCGCTGCCCTTCCCGGTCACCGCGGTCACCTGCCTGGAGGACCGCGGCCAGGTCGAGCGCTCCGCCACCGTCGAGCTCACGGCGGGCGTCCAGCGGCTGCGGCTCGGCCCGGTCACCGCGCTCACCGTGGACCGGAGCCTGCGCGCCGAGAGCGGCCGGCCCGGCGTCCGTGTCCTGGACGCCCGGGTGGTGCGCGCCTGGACCCCGCGGGCCCCGCTGGCGCCCGGGCCGGAGGACTCCCGGCTCCGCCACCGCCTGCACGAACTCGAAGGGCTGGTCCGGGAGAACGGCCGGCTGCGGGACCGGCTGGACGCCCGGCTGGCCCTGCTCGCCCAGCTCGCCGCGGACCTGCTCCGCGAGATCGGCGAGGGCGCCGGCCTCGGCGAGGTCGAGCGGGCCCGCTGGACGCGTGAACTGGACCGGGTGGACGCCGACCGCGAACGCTACGGCGAGGAGCTGCGCGCCGCCCGGTCCCGGCTGCGGGTGCTGGAGCAGGAGCGCGAGGAGGCGGGCCGGGCCCTCGAAGCGGCCGAGGAGGAGCCCGCCGAGCTGGTCGCCCATCTCGAACTCACCGTGGAGGCGGACCGGGCCGGCCCGGCCGGCCTGACGGTGAGCCACCTCGTCCCGTGCGCGCTCTGGCGGCCCTCCTACCGGGCGACCCTGGTGGACGGCTCCCTGCGGCTGGAGTCCGAGGCGGTGGTCTGGCAGCGCACCGGCGAGGACTGGACGGGCGTGCGGCTCACCCTGTCCACCGCCCGCTCGGCGCTGGCCACCGACCCGCCGCGGATCACCGAGGACCGGCTGACGCTGCGCGAGCGCAGCGCCGAGGAGCGCCGCACGGTCGAGGTGGAGCTGCGGGAGGAGGCGATCAGCACCCTCGGCCCGTCCGCGGCCGTGCCGGGCGTGGACGACGGCGGCGAGGTCCGGGTGCTGCCCGCGCCCGCCCCGGCCACCGTCCCCTCGGACGGCCGGGCGCACCGGGTGCCGCTCGGCTCCTTCACCGCACCAGCGAGCAGCGAGTACGCCTGCGCCCCCGAACTGTCGCCGCTGGTGACCCAGGTGGTGCGGTTCCGCAACGGGGCCGGCCACGCCCTGCTGGCGGGCCCGGTGGAGCTGGTGCGCGGCAGCGGCTTCACCGGCCGCGGCGAGCTGGGCTTCACCGCCGCGGGGGCCGACGCCGAGCTGGCCTTCGGCAGCTCGGACGACTACCGGGTGGTGCGGGAGACGGAGGAGCAGGACTCCACCGCCGGGATCACCCAGCGCAACGTCTCCACCCGGACGGTCCGGCTGTTCGTCTCGCGCTTCTCCGGCCCGGAGGAGCGCGACGAGCGGGTGGTGACGGTCCGCGAGCGGGTCCCGGTCTCGGAGGTGTCGGCGGTGGAGGTGAAGCTGCGCAAGGAGCGCTGCGCGCCCGAGCCGGACGCCTTCGACTCCGAGGGCATCGTCCGCTGGGACCTCGTGCTGGCGCCCGGTGCCCGGCGGACCGTCACGCTGGTCTACGAGGTGTCCTCCTCGGCCAAGGTCGCGGGTCTCTGAGCCCGGCGCCGCGGCCCGGCGGCGCCCTGCCGCCGTCCGGGCCGCGGCCGGGTGCGGGCGGCGGGGTGCAGGCGGCGGGGCGGCGGCGGGGTGCGGGCGGCGGGGTCGTGACACCCCGGTGCAAAGGCCGCCCGCGAGTGGCCGATGTGACGGCGATTCGGGGTAGAACAGGAGAATGATCCTGCACCTCGCCCCCTTGGACGACTGGCTCACCGACCCCGGGCGGCCCTACGCCACCGCCTCGCTGCTGACCGACGGGTTCATCCACTGCTCGGCGGACGAGCGGACGGCGCTCGCGGTGGCCAACGCCTTCTTCGCCGACTCCCCCGGCCCGCTGATGGTGCTGCTGATCGAGGAGTCCCTGGTGGAGCCGATGGTGAAGTGGGAGGCCCCGGACGGCGGTCCGGTCCCGGGCGCCACCCCGGGCGTCCTGTACCCGCACATCTACGGGCGGCTGAACCGCAGCGCGGTGGTCGGGCTGGAGAAGGTCGAGCGCGGGCCGGACAAGCGCTGGGCCAGCCTCTCCCCCTGGAGCTGAGCCACCGGGCCGCCGGGCCCGCCGGGCGTACGGGCCGCACGGAGGTTCGGACGTACGGACGCCCGGACGTACGGACGCCCGGACGTACGGGCTGCGCGGGCCGGCCGTACGGGCTGCGCGGACGGTCCCGGGTCCGCCGGCGCCCCGGCCGTGAACGGCGCGCCCGCCCGCTCCCGCGCCCCTCGGCGCCAGGGGCGCCCGCTCACAGCCAGCCGCGCTCCCGGGCCGCCATGCCGGCCTGGAACCGGGTGGTGGCGCCCAGTTCACGCATCAGGCTCTGCAGCCGGCGCTGGGTGGTCCGGGCGCTCCAGCCGAGCGAGCGGGCGATCGACTCGTCGGTGAGGCCGGCCGCGAGCAGCCCGAGCAGCTTGCGGTGGTCGGCCTCGGGCTCCAGCGAGTCCTCGCCGGAGCCGATCGCGGCCTGGAGCTGGACGGCCCGCTCCCACTCGGCCTCGAACAGCGTGTCCAGGGCCTGCAGCAGCGCCGAGGGGTGGATCACGTAGGCGGCGTCCAGGACGCTGTCGCCGACGCTGATCGGGACGATCGCCATCCGGTCGTCCGACATGATCATCTTCATCGGGAGGACCGGCCGCACCCGGGCCTCCTCGCCGTCCTCCACCCCGACCAGGATGTTCTTCTCCAGCCGGCCGGGCCAGGCGACCGCCTCCCGGTCGTAGATGGTCCGCAGCCGCAGGCCCTCCTTGAGCCGCCGGCGCTGCACCGGGTTGTCGGCCACCGGGTCCTGGATGTACGGCGGGCAGTCGAAGCCGCGCACCTGGTACTGGCTGGTCTCGGTGATGTGCTCCAGCCGCTGCGCGATCGCCTCGCCGCCGGTCAGCACCTCGACCGAGTGCGCCGGGTCGGTGTAGCGGGAGGCCTCCCGGAAGGCGTCCATCAGCCGGTGCATCTCGGCGCGGGCGTGCCGCAGCTCGGCCTCGCGGTGGCCGATCAGGGTGCCGATCGCGACGTCGGGGGCGACCGGCAGGAACCGCTGCCGGTCGACCGGGGCGCGGGTGGCCATGCCGTGCTGGGCCAGCCGGTCCAGCGCCCGGCCGCTCTGCTGCAGCGTCAGCCCGCACTGCTCGGCCAGGTCCTCCGCGGTCGACTGCGGATTGGCCACCAGCGCCGAGTAGACCTGTCCGTCCGGCTCGGCCAGTCCCAACGCGCTGAGTGCTTCGGACACGACGTTCCTCCCCCTTTCGCCCTTGTGCCCCGGTGTGGCGCACTCCCGCCACACGGCGGGTCGATGTCAGGTGGCAATCCTCTGCCACAGATCATCCGGCTGACAAGGCGGTGCGGCCAGGTTCACATCCCGCCGCCGGACGGCGAGAGGGCCTCCCCGCCGAACGGCGGGGAGGCCCTCATCAGCAGGGAGGACACTCCTGCGGTGACGCTGTCCTAAGGTGCGGCAGCCGCCTACAGGCCGACCTCGTTCATCAGCTGGCCGACCTCGGGGTTGGTGAGGCGGCGCAGCCAGCCCGACTTCTGGTCGCCCAGGGCGATCGGGCCGAAGTGGGTGCGGACCAGCTTCTCGACCGGGTAGCCCGCCTCGGCGAGCATCCGGCGGACGATGTGCTTGCGGCCCTCGTGCAGGGTCACCTCGACCAGGTAGTTCTTGCCCACGTTCGAGAGCACCTTGAAGCTGTCGGCACGGGCGAAGCCGTCCTCCAGCTCGATGCCCTGGGCGAGGATCTTGCCCAGGTCGCGCGGGATCGGGCCCTGGATCGCCGCCATGTACGTCTTGGTCACGCCGTACTTGGGGTGGGTCAGACGGTGGGCCAGCTCGCCGTGGTTGGTGAGCAGGATGATGCCCTCGGTCTCGGTGTCCAGGCGGCCGACGTGGAACAGCCGGGTCTCCCGGTTGGTCACGTAGTCGCCGAGGCACTGGCGCCCGTCGGGGTCCTCCATGGTGGAGACCACGCCGGCCGGCTTGTTGAGCGCGAAGAACAGGTACGACTGGGTGGCGACGGTCAGGCCGTCCACCTTGATCTCGTCGTGCTGCGCGTCGACCCGCTTGCCCTGCTCGGTCACCAGCTTGCCGTTGACCATGACGCGGCCCTGGGTGACCAGTTCCTCGCACGCCCGGCGGCTGCCCATGCCGGCCCGCGCCAGCACCTTCTGCAGGCGCTCGCCCTCGGGCTCGTCGAAGGTCTTCGGCAGCTTCACGGCCGGCTTGTCGTGCCGGGCCAGCACCGCGTCCTCGATCTTGGCCTGCAGCTCACGCGAGCGCTGCGGCTGGCGACGCGGGTCGCCCGGGGCGCCCTGGCCCTCCTTGCGCGGGGCCTGGGTGCGGGGGCGCTGGCTCTGCGGCAGCGCCTTGCGGGCGCCGTAGTGGCCGCCGGAGCCGAACTCCGGACGGTCGTACTTGCGCTCCTCGGGGCGCAGCGGACGGTCCGGGTACTGCCGGCGGTCGTCGCGCCGGTCGTCCCTGCGGTCGTCCCTGCGGTCGTCCCTGCGCTCGTACGAGCCGCCGCCGGAGCCGCCGCGCGAACCGCCCGAGCCGCCGCCGTACGAACCGCCGCCCGAGCCACCGCCGTACGAGCCGCCACCGGAGCCGCCGCGCGAACCGCCCGAGCCGCCGCCGTAGGAGCCGCCGCCCTGCTGGCCGCCACGGCCGCCGCCGTAGGAACCGCCGCCCGAGGAGCTTCCGCCCCGGCCCCCGCCCTGTCCGCCGCGACTGCCGCTGCCGCCGCCGCTGCTGTTCCTGCCGTTACCACTGCTACGCATCAAAAAAGTCCGTACGTCGATTCCGTCTGGGATGTGCAAGTCGTCTCGGCCGACCTCACCGCCCCCTACCGATCAGACGCAGCCCGATCGGTCTCACCGCTGCGGACCGCAGATTGCGCGGTAGCGGCGGCGACCGCATCCGCGATCATCGTGCCCTCCAGGGACTCCGCTTCCACGTCGTCGACCTCGGGCAGGAAGGGCGCGAGCTCCGGCAGCTCGTCCAAGCCGCGCAGCCCCATCCGTTCCAGGAAGTAGTTCGTCGTCCGATACAGGATCGCACCTGTTTCGGGCTCGGACCCGGTTTCTTCCACCAGTCCTCGCTGTACCAGGGTACGCATCACACCGTCGCAGTTCACACCACGGACGGCCGATACCCGTGATCTGGACACCGGCTGCCGGTATGCGACCACCGCCAGCGTCTCCAGCGCGGCCTGGGTCAGCCGGGCCTGCCGGCCGTCCAGGACGAAGCGGTCGACGGCCTGCGCGCAGTCGGCCCGGGTGTAGAAGCGCCAGCCCCCGGCCACCAGCCGCAGGTCGAAGCCCCGGCCCTGCGCGGTGTACTCGGCGGCCAGCTCGCGCAGGGCGGCGGCAACCTCGGCGCGCGGTCGCTCCAGCACGTCGGCCAGGTGGGCCTCACCGGCCGGCTCGTCGACGACCATCAGGATCGCCTCCAGTGCCGGCCGCAGCGCGACCGCCGGCCCGGCGCCGGCCTCGTCCCCACCAGCACCGGCACCGGCACCGGCACCGGCCGCAGCGGACCGGGGGGCGCGGACCGGCGGCGCGGGCACCACCGGCTCGGCCTGGTGGGGCAGCCGGGCCGGTTCCTCCGCCACCGGCGCGGGCGGCTCGGCGGGCGCCGGCAGCGCGGGTGACCGGGGTGCGGGCGCCGGTTCGCGCTCCGGGGCCGCCGTCGCGCCCTCCGGTACGCCCGCCCCGGGGCTGTGGGCGGGCTCCTGCCACTCCTCGGCGCGCGGGCGGCCCGGGACCCCGAGCGGGCGCCGCGGGGGCCTGCGGGCCCCCGGGAGGGCCGCGTCGCCGGTCGCGCCGGGCCGGGCGTCCTCGGCCCCCTGGTTCTCGGCCGCGGTCATCGCGGATCACCGTCCTCGCGGGTACTGCCGTTGCTGCTGCTACTGCCGTTGCTGCTGGTACTGCCGTCGCTGCCGACCGGACGGGCACGCGGGGCCGGGCCGGGCCCACCCGGGCCCGCGGCCCCGGCGTCCGGCGCCGTTCCGCGCACGCCCCCGGCGTCCGGCCCGGGCTCGCCGGGCGGGCGGTCGAACTCGTCCGTCACCTCGACCACCGCCCGGTCCGCCTCGGCCACCCAGCGCACCAGGAGGTCCCCGAGCGCCTCCGGCTGCTCGAAGGCGAGCACCCGCTCGCGGTACAGCTCCAGCAGGGCGAGGAAGCGGGCGACCACCACCAGGTTGTCCGGGGCGTCCGCGACCAGCTGCGCGAAGGTGGCCTCGCCCAGCGAGCCGAGCAGTCCCACCACCAGCGCGGCCTGCTCCCGCACGCTCACCGGCGGGGCGTGGATGTGGTCGACGTGGACGACCGGCGCGGGCCTGGGGGTCATCGCCCTGGCGGCGAGCCGGGCGAAGTCCTCGACGCCGAGGGTGATCACCACCTCGGGCAGCAGCGCCGCGTGCTGCGGCTCCAGCCCGGCCGTCCGGGGGGCCCGCAGCAGTTCGGCGGCCCAGTGCTCGCCGAAGACCGCGGCCGCCCGCTTGTACGCCCGGTACTGCAGCAGCCGGGCGAAGAGCAGGTCGCGGGCCTCCAGCAGGGCGAGGTCCTCCTCGTCCTCGACCTCGGCGGCGGGCAGCAGCCGGGCGGCCTTCAGGTCGAGCAGGGTGGACGCGACGACCAGGAACTCGGTCGCGGCGTCGAGGTCCCAGTCCGGGCCCATCGCGCGGATGTGGGCGATGAACTCGTCGGTGACCTTGGAGAGCGCCACCTCGGTGACGTCCATCCGGTGCTTGGCGATCAGGCCGAGCAGCAGGTCGAACGGGCCCTCGAAGTTGTCCAGCCGTACCTGGAAGCCCCCGCGCTGTTCCGGCACGGCGGGTGCGGCGTGATCAGCGGTGGTGGCGGCGGCCGGGGTCTCGTTCGTGCTCGGCATGACGGTCCATCTTCACCCGGGCCCGCCGGACCGCCCGACCCGGGGGCGCCGACACGCCGCCCGGGCGCCCGCCGGCGCCTCAGCGCCCGCGCAGCCGCCGGACCAGAATGCTGGCCTCGCCCCGCTGTTCCAGGTCCGCCAGGACGACCGCGATGGCCTCCCGGACGATCCGGCCGCGGTCGACCGCCAGGCCGTGCTCGCCGCGCAGCACCAGCCGGGTGTGCTCGAGGTCCATCAGCTCCTCGGCGGACACGTAGACGGTGATCTTCTCGTCGTGCCGCTCGCGCCCGCTGGGCCGGCGTGGTGCCCGGCCGCGCGGCCGGGCCCGGCGGGCGGGGTCGCCCGCGCCCGTCTCGTCCTCGGCCGCGCCGTGCTGGCGGCCCTGGCCCGCGCCCTGGGCCGGCATGCCCGCGCCCGGCTGGCCGGCCTGCGGCCCGGGCCCCGGCTGGCCGTGCGACGGCGCCGGGACGGTGGGCCGCTCGCCCTGGCGCTCGGCACCGGGGCGGCCGGTACGGGGATCCCGGCCGGCCTCCTCGGCGCCGGCGGCCCGTGCGGTCTCCGTCTTGGGCGCCTCGGCCGGCCGGCTCAGGGAGGGCGACAGCGCCATCCCGCCGGTGGTCCGGAACAGCTCGTCGGCACCCGGGAGACTCACTCGGCGGGGCGGCACCGGTCGAGCACCTCCCTGGCGAGCTGGCGGTAGGCGGCGGCGCCGACCGAGTTGGTCGCGTACGTGGTGATCGGCTCGCCGGCGACGGTGGTCTCCGGGAAGCGCACGGTACGGCCGATGACGGTGTGGAAGACGTGCTCCCCGAAGGCCTCGACCACCCGTGCGAGCACCTCACGGCTGTGCACCGTGCGGGAGTCGTACATGGTGGCCAGGATGCCGTCCAGCCGCAGCTCGGGGTTGAGCCGCTCGCAGACCTTCTCGATGGTCTCGGTGAGCAGCGCGACACCGCGCAGCGCGAAGAACTCGCACTCCAGCGGGACGATGACGCTGTGAGCGGCCGTCAGGGCATTGACCGTCAGCAGGCCCAGCGAGGGCTGGCAGTCGATGATGACGAAGTCGTAGTCGGGCAGCAGCGGCTTGAGCGCGCGCGCCAGTGCCGACTCCCGCGCAACCTCGCTGACCAGCTGGACCTCGGCGGCCGACAGGTCGATGTTGGAGGGCAGCAGGTCCATCCCGGGCACCGCGGTCTTCAGCAGCACCTCATCGGCCGTCAGGCCGCGCTCCATGAGCAGGTTGTAGACCGTGACGTCGAGCTCCATCGGGTTGACCCCGAGGCCGACGGAGAGCGCGCCCTGCGGGTCGAAGTCGACCAGCAGCACGCGGCGGCCGTACTCGGCGAGGGCGGCGCCCAGGTTGATGGTCGACGTGGTCTTGCCGACGCCGCCCTTCTGGTTGCACATCGCGATGATCTGCGCGGGGCCGTGCTCGGCCAGCGGCGCGGGGATCGGGAAGTACGGCAGCGGCCGGCCGGTGGGGCCGACCCGCTCGCGGCGCTGGCGCGCGGCGTCGGGGGCCAGGGTGGCGGCGTACTCGGGGTCGGGCTCGTACTCGGCGTCCGGGTCGTCGTAGGCGCCGTAGGCGAACTCGCCGTAGGCCAGGCCGTGTGACGGCAGGTCGGCGTCCAGGTCGATGACCGGCGCGGTGGCCTGGCGGGCCTCGAAGGTGCGGATCGCGACCGAGCCGACCTCGGCCGAGCCCACGGTGGCCTGCCGGGCCCCGGGCCCCTCACTCGGCTGTCCGGCGGCGTGCCCCGCCAGTCCTGGCTGACCACCCCCGGGAGCAAATGTCGACTCATTCACAAGTCGTCTTACCTCCTTGGGCATCCAGGACTCTATGTCGATTCGTCAGCGTGGCAGCATGCCGACGGTTTGCGACTCTAGGCCGTTTAAGGCGTTCGCAGCAACACAATCCACGGTAGTGGGCAGGATGTGTCGACTATCGGGCCACCCGCTGTCAAGGGATGGGCGGGCCCTTGACCCTAACGTTTCTGCGGTCGGGTGACGCGACCCACAGAAATTGACGACACTCGCACGGCACCCCGACGGTGAACAATGCGTGACCGCACGGTGTACTTCCGGCGACGGCGCGCGGCCGGCCCGCGGACGCGCCGACGGGCCCCGGGGAGGCGTCCGGAGGGCCCGGCAGGCTCCCGCCCGGAGCCGGGGGCGGCCGTTCGCAGGCATGCCGAAGCCCCCGGCCCGAGGGGAGCGGGCCGGGGGCCGGCAGCCCGCCCCCGGGCGGGGGCGGGCCGGGCTGAGGGAGCGTCAGGCGAGCACGCTCTCCAGGGAGACGGACTCCAGGCCGAAGGCCTCGGCGACACCCGCGTAGGTGATCTGGCCCTCGTGCGCGTTCAGGCCCTTGGCCAGCGCGGCGTCCCGGCGCAGGGCGTCCTTCCAGCCACGGTTGGCCAGCTCCACGATGTAGGGCAGCGTGGCGTTGGTCAGCGCGTAGGTGGAGGTGTTCGGGACGGCGCCCGGCATGTTCGCGACGCAGTAGAAGACCGAGTCGTGGACCTGGAAGGTCGGGTTGTCGTGCGTGGTGGCGCGCGAGTCCTCGAAGCAGCCGCCCTGGTCGATCGCGATGTCGACGAGCACGGAGCCCGGCTTCATCCGGGAGACCAGCTCGTTGGTGACGAGCTTGGGGGCCTTGGCGCCCGGGATCAGGACGGCGCCGATCACCAGGTCGGCGTCGAGGACGGCCTTCTCCAGCTCGAAGGCGTTGGAGGCGATCGCCTTGATCTTCGTGCCGAAGATCTTGTCCGCCTCGCGCAGCTTGTTGATGTCGCGGTCGAGCAGGGTCACGTCGTAGCCCATGCCGATGGCGATGGTGGCCGCGTGCCAGCCGGAGACGCCACCGCCGATGACGACGGCCTTCGCCGGGTGGGTGCCGGGCACACCGCCGGGCAGGGTGCCGCGGCCGCCGGCCGGGCGCATCAGGTGGTAGGAGCCGACCTGCGGGGCCAGCCGGCCCGCGACCTCGGACATCGGGGCGAGCAGCGGCAGCGCGCCGTTGGCGAGCTGCACCGTCTCGTACGCGATGGCGGTGGTGCCGGACGCGAGCAGCGCGTCGGTGCCGGCCCGGTCGGCCGCCAGGTGCAGGTAGGTGAAGAGGGTCTGGCCCTTGCGCAGGCGGTGGTACTCCTGCGCGATCGGCTCCTTGACCTTCAGCAGCAGGTCGGCCGTGGCCCACACCTCGTCGGCGGTGGGGAGGATGGTCGCACCGGCGGCCACGTACTCCTCGTTGGGGATCGAGGAGCCGACGCCGGCGTTGTCCTCGATGTAGACCTCGTGTCCGTTACGGACCAGCTCATGCACGCCGGCGGGCGTGATGGCCACGCGGTACTCGTGGTTCTTGACCTCGCGGGGGATGCCGACCTTGGTCACGGCTAAACACGTCCCTCTTGCCTGTGGTCCCAGCCGGGGGAAGACCGGTGGGCGACGCGCGCGGAAGCCTCCGGAAGACACCGGGGCACAGTTCGCTGCGCGACTAGGTTCGAGTGTAATGAAGCCCAGGCGGCGTGTCAGCCTTCCAAACTGACTAAATCAGCCGGACACATTGGCAGGTTCGTAGGCTTGCTAGGCCACTTCCCCGCCAAAATCGAGCAAAAAAGGCATCTGCGACATTACTCCGAAGCCGATCGTCACCAACCGCCATCGACCTGCTCGCGCAGCCGCTGCACGGCAGCCGTGACCGCCGCCCTGCCCTGCTCGTCGCCCAGCCTGCGCAGCACCGCGAGGGACGCCCGGTACTCCCGCTCGGCCTCCTCGAACCGGCGCTGGGCGACGTGCGCCTCCGCGACCCTGGCGAGCAATCGGGCCTCGGCCGGCTGGTCCCCCAGGGTCTGCCGCAGGGCAAGCGCCCGTCCGTACGCGTCGGCGGCGCGGACGGCGTCGCCCAGCGCGCGGTGGCAGCCGGCCGCCCCCTCCAGGGCCCGCGCGCAGGCCGGCTCGTCCGCCGCCTCGCGGGCCGCCCCGAGCGCCGCCCGGAACCGCTCCGCCGCCTGCTCCCAGTGCCCGGCCGCGACGTGCAGGTCGGCCAGGTTGAGCAGCGCGGCCGCCGCCCGCCTGGGGGCGCCGTGCCGCTCGGCCACCCGCAGCACCAGCTCGTGCAGCTGGTGCAGGTCGGCCGGGGCGGCGGCACCGGTCAGCGGCAGCGCGCGCAGCAGCGCGGTGACCAGCCGGCCGGCCGAGCCGTCCAGGTCGCCCTGGCCGATGGCGTCCGCCACCGCGCCCAGCAGCAGGTCCCGCTCGCCGAGCAGCCACTGGCGGGCCTGGACGGCGCTGCGCAGCCGCAGCGGCCCGGGCAGCGGCTCGGGCGCCGGGCCGCCGGCCGGGTCCAGCAGGGCCCGCGCCGAGTCCACCAGCCGGACCAGCCGCTCCAGCAGCCGGGCCCGGGCGAGTTCGGTCTCGGTCGGGCGGTCGACGGCCTCCCGCAGCTGGACCAGCCGCGGGTGCAGCCGGCCCGGCACCCGGTAGCGGGGCGTGCCGTCGGCGGCGGGCGGCTCCTCGCCGAGCAGTTCGTGGCCGGCCAGCGCCGCCAGGGCGGCCGCCGCCTCCGGCGCCGGGCAGCCGACCAGCGCGGAGGCGGTCCGGAGATCGGCGATCTGGGCCGGGGCGAGGGTCAGGGTCCGCAGCATCCGCGCCTGGGCGGGCGGCAGCGTGCCGTAGAGCAGGGTGAACGCGCCGATCAGCGGGTCGTTGTCCGGTACGGGCACGGGTTCGGCCGCCCCCGGCGGCAGGGTGACCCATGGGCGGTCGCCGGCGTCCCCGGCGGCGGGCCCGGCCGTGGGAGCGGCGGCGGGCCCGGCTCCCGGAGCCGTGGCGGGCCCGGTGGCGGGCGCCACCGGCGGGGTCCGCAGCGCGGGGCCGGCCGCGGCGGCCGGGCGCCCCGCGCCGGCCCTCCCCTTGCGGCCCTTGCCGGCCCGGCCCGCGGCCGCGCGGGTGCCCGGCGCGCCGGCCGCGCCCCCGGGCGAGGCGGTGCCCTTGCCCGGCGGGCCGGCCACGGGCTTCCCGTCCGTCGGCCCCGCACCGGGGGGCGGCGAACCTGCCGGCGTCACACCCACGGGCGTCCCACCGACGGGCACGCCGTCCGCGCGCCTCCGGTTGACGGCGGCCCCGCCGGCCGGGCCGGCGTCCTTCGTGCCCGGGGTGCCCCCGACGGCGGCCGGCCCGGTCGCGCCGGCCGGGTTCCCCGCCGCCGCTCCGTTCAAGCCGCCGGGCCCGGCGGCCCCGCCGTTCACGGCACCGCCCTTCACGGCGGCGGCCTTCACCGCACCGGCCTTCACCGCACCGGCCTTGGCGGCCCCGCCGACCGTCCCGGTCACACTCACCAGTTCACGCGCCGCGTCCGTCACCGCAGACTTGGGGTTGGCCCGCAGCCAGCCGGCCATCAGCCGCAACGCTGCCGGACGGGAGGCGCAGGCCTCGGCCAGGTCCGCGCCGCCGACCGGGTCGCAGCTGATCCGGTTGCCGCCGACCAGCTCGCCGAGCAGGCCGACCGCGGTGGGCTGTTCCAGACCGCCGAGGATGCAGGGGTCGATGTCCTCGATGCCGGTGAGCGGACCGGCCGTGGTGGCGACCACCAGGCAGCCGGGTTCGTCCGCGAGCAGCGGCCAGAGCTGGCCGGCGTCCTTGACGTCGTCCAGCAGCAGCAGCACCCGGCGGCCGGTCAGCGCGGCCCGCAGCCGCACGCAGGCGGGGTCGTCCCGGCCCTCCTCCCCCGCACCGGGCAGCAGCATCGCGTCCACCGGCGCGCCGAGCTGTTCCAGCAGCCGGCGGGCGACCTGGCCGGGCGCCGCCCGGCCGCCGTCGGGGGCGGAGAGCCGGGCGAAGAGCACGCCGTCGGGGTAGTCGGCGGCCACGTCCCGGGCGAAGCGGACGGCCAGCGTGGTGCGGCCGGAGCCGGGGCGCCCGGCCAGCACCAGGACGGGACTGCGGCCCTCGGCGGGCCGGGCCGCGGCGGCCCGCAGGGCGGCGAGTTCGGTGCGGCGCCCGGCGAACACGGCGGGACCGGCGGGCAACTGGTCCGCGGCTCCGTCCGGGGCCGGCCGTGCGTCCATCGTCGCCGTCTTCCTCGCCACCAGCGCCACTCCCGACCTGTCACTCAGCGAAGCCGGCCCGTCCCGGGCCCTGTTTGCGAAGCGTAGTTCGAGCGCGGCCCGGCGCGGGGCACCGCGGGGCCGGGATCCGGTCGTACGAACCGGTAAATCACCCCCGTGGATCAACGGCCCGGCGGCCGGGCGCCCGAGCCGGTCAGCCGTGCCCGAACGGCCGGGCCGGCCAGGGAGATCCGGCGGGGCGCAGGGCGGCCGTGCCGCCCGGGGCGGCCAGCGCGGCCTGCAGTGCGAGCACACCGGTGACCAGCGTCGGGTTGTGCAGCTCGCCGGCCAGGACCAGCGCGACCAGCTCGCCGAGCGGCACCCGGGCCAACTCGATCTCCAGCTCCTCGCCGTGCGCGGCGTAGCGCTCCTCTTCGGCCTCGGCGAGGTCGGTGGCGAGGAACAGCCGCAGGGCCTCGTCGGTGCCGCCGGGGGAGGTGTAGAAGTCGACCAGGACCTTCCACTCCCCCGCCTTGCAGTGCGCCTCCTCGAACAGCTCGCGCTGGGCGGCGTGCAGCGGGTTCTCGCCGGGGACGTCGAGCAGGCCGGCCGGCAGCTCCCACAGCCGCTGGCGGACCGGGTGGCGGTACTGGCGCACGAGCAGCACCCGCTGCTGGGTGTCGAGGGCGAGGACGGCGACCGAGCCGGGGTGGATCTGGTAGTCGCGGCGCGCGACGGAGCCGTCCGGCATCTCGACCCGGTCGGTCCGCACCCCGGTGACCCGGCCCTGGAACGGCGTCTCGGTGCTGAGCACCCGCCACTGCTCGGCCTCGTCCCGGATCGGCTGCGTTGCGTGCGTCATCGCTTCTCTCCCCTTTTCGTCAGTACGACGCTAATGTACGCGGAACGGCGGCCGCGCGGGTGGCCGCGCTCCCGCCGTCCGATGGAGCACGGGCCGGTTACTGGTCGCCGGTCTTGATCTTGATGGCGGCCGCCACCAGACCCGCGAACAGCGGGTGCGGGCGGGTCGGGCGGGACTTCAGCTCCGGGTGGGCCTGGGTGGCCACCAGGTAGGGGTGCACCTCGCGCGGGTACTCGACGTACTCGACCAGGTCGCCCTTCGGGGAGAGGCCGGAGAACTGCAGGCCGGTCTTCTCCAGGTCGGCGCGGTACGCGTTGTTGACCTCGTAGCGGTGGCGGTGGCGCTCGTCCACGTACTGCTCGCCGCCGTAGACCTCACGGACGATCGAGCCCTCGGCGAGCTTCGCCGGGTACAGGCCCAGGCGCATGGTGCCGCCCAGGTCGCCCTTGCCGTCGACGATGGCCAGCTGCTCGGCCATGGTCGAGATCACCGGGTACTTGGCGGCGGCGTCGAACTCGGTCGAGTTCGCCTCCGGCAGGCCGGCCAGGTTGCGGGCCGCCTCGATGACCACGCACTGCAGGCCCAGGCAGAGGCCCAGCAGCGGGACCTTGTTCTCACGGGCGTAGGTGATCGCGCCGACCTTGCCGTCCACACCGCGGTCGCCGAAGCCGCCGGGGATGCAGATCGCGTCCACGTCGCCCAGCTGCTCCTGCGCGCCCTCGGGGGTGCTGCAGTTGTCGGAGGTGACCCACTTGATCTCGACCCGGGCGTTGTTGGCGAACCCGCCGGCCCGCAGCGCCTCGGTGACCGAGAGGTAGGCGTCGGGCAGGTCGATGTACTTGCCGACCAGCGCCACCTTGACGATGTGCTGGGGCTCGTGGACCCGGCGCAGCAGGTCGTCCCAGGTGGTCCAGTCGACGTCGCGGAACGGCAGGTCCAGGCGGCGCACCACGTAGGCGTCCAGGCCCTCGCCGTGCAGCACCTTGGGGATGTCGTAGATCGACTTGGCGTCGATCGCCGCGACCACGGCCTCCTCGTCCACGTCGCACATCAGCGAGATCTTGCGCTTGATGGCCTGCGGGACCTCGCGGTCGGCGCGCAGCACGATGGCGTCCGGCTGGATGCCGATGTTGCGCAGGGCCGCGACCGAGTGCTGGGTGGGCTTGGTCTTCAGCTCGCCCGAGGGGCCGATGTACGGCAGCAGGGAGACGTGCACGAAGAACACGTTGTCCCGGCCGACCTCGTGGCGGACCTGGCGGACGGCCTCCAGGAACGGAAGCGACTCGATGTCGCCGACGGTGCCGCCGACCTCGGTGATCACCACGTCGACGTCGTCGGTCGCCATCCGGCGGATCCGGGACTTGATCTCGTTGGTGATGTGCGGGATGACCTGGACGGTGTCGCCGAGGTACTCGCCGCGGCGCTCCTTGGCGATGACCGTGGAGTAGACCTGGCCGGTGGTGACGTTCGCCGAACCGTGCAGGTTGGTGTCGAGGAAGCGCTCGTAGTGGCCGACGTCCAGGTCGGTCTCCGCACCGTCGTCGGTGACGAACACCTCACCGTGCTGGAACGGGTTCATCGTGCCCGGGTCGACGTTCAGGTACGGGTCGAGCTTCTGCATCGTCACGCGCAGCCCGCGGGCCTTGAGCAGGGCTCCGAGGCTGGAGGCGGTGAGGCCCTTGCCGAGCGAAGAGGCGACACCCCCGGTGACGAAGAGGTGCTTGGTCGTCACGGCGCGGCCGTTCGATGCCTTGCCGGAATGGGGCTGTGCCAAGAGGGGGCTCCCGTGGGTCGCGTGTCGAAGTGACTAGGGGCGGGGGCCCTCGGCTCGCCTCGCGACGCGGAGCAGGTGCTCGGTGAGCGTGCTCGGCCGGGGCTCCTGGAGGAGTTCCGGCGGGGTCGTCGGTCGGCTGGTCCGGGGCGTTTGACCCCACCAGTCCACGGGATACCAGGGTATCAGTGAGCCGGACCGGCTGCCTTCCGGCCCGTCCCCGGGTGCGCCGGAGCCGCCCCCTTCCGGGCCAGGAGCACCGGCCCGGAAGGATCACCTCCGCATGGCCCATCAGGATGATCCTCGGCGCCGCGGCGCCGAAGAACGGCATTTCGGCCGGAATATGCCGCCACACGGGCCACTGTGCATGTGCTCAGCCCCACCTGCCCGACGTAAGCTGCACGGACGCATCGCCGACAGCAGAGCACGCGGAGGGCGAGGGAGGGCCAGCACACCCCTCGGTCCCCGATGCGCGACCGGACCTCCCCGCCACCCCGTTCCTCCCCGCCCCGCGGGGGCCCACCTCAGCCCCTCGCGAAACACCCGCCGGCCCCGCCACCACCGCGGCAGGTCCGCCGAGGTGCCCGGCGCGGTCGGGACCGGGATCGCTCCCGCTCGCTCCAAGCCGTCGCCGTACGCGTCGTGCCCACCTTGCGAACTGGAGATCCACGTGGCCGGCCGTATCGAGGACTACGCACTCATCGGGGACATGCAGACCGCCGCCCTGGTCAGCAGGGACGGGGCGGTGGACTGGCTGTGTCTGCCCAGATTCGACTCCCCGGCCGTGTTCGCCGGGCTGCTGGGCACCGATGAACACGGGTTCTGGCGGATCGGCCCGGCCGAGGCCGTCGCCGCCCCGGCCGCCGCGAGCACGCCGGCGCCGCGCAACGCCTTCACCGAAACGGGTGAACTCCGGATCCCGCCGCCGACCGCCGCGGCCCCGGCCCTGCCGGCCGACCGCCGGCGCTACCGCGGCGACTCGCTGATCCTGGAGCAGGAGTGGGACTCCCAGGGCGGCAAGGTCCGGGTGATCGACTTCATGCCGCCCCGGCCGCTGGCCGGCCGCGACTCGGTGCCGCAGATGATCCGGATCGTCGAGGGCCTGGAGGGCAAGGTCCGGATGCGCTCCGCCCTGCGGATGCGGTTCAGCTACGGCCGGGTCGTCCCCTGGGTGCACCGGGTCGAGCAGCCCGACGGCGGCCACCGCACCGTCGCCGTCGCCGGGCCCGACTCGGTCTGGCTGGACGGCGAGGCCGAGACCTACGGGCGCGACCTCACCACGTACGCCGACTTCACCGTCCGGGCCGGCGAGCGGATCGCCTTCGCGCTCACCTGGCAGGCCTCCCACCTGGACGCCCCCAGCCCGCCGGACGCCGAGGAGATGCTCGCCGCCACCGAGGACTTCTGGCGCGACTGGGCGGGCCAGTGCACCTACCAGGGCCCGTACCGCGAGGCCGTGGTCCGCTCGCTGATCACCCTCAAGGGCCTCACCTACGCCCCCACCGGCGGCATCGTCGCCGCGCCCACCACCTCGCTGCCCGAGGACATCGGCGGGGAGCGCAACTGGGACTACCGCTACACCTGGCTCAGGGACGCCGCGATCACCCTCTCCTCGCTGCTGCGCACCGGCTACCGGGACGAGGCCCGGGCCTGGCGCGAGTGGCTGCTGCGGGCCGTCGCCGGCGACCCGGAGAACCTGCAGATCATGTACGGCATCGCGGGCGAGCGCGAGCTCACCGAGTCCTCGCTGGACTGGCTGCCCGGCTACGAGGGCTCCCTGCCCGTGCGGGTCGGCAACGGCGCGGCGGGCCAGCTCCAGCTGGACGTCTACGGCGAGGTCGTCGAGGCCCTGCACCTGGCCCACATGACCGGGCTGACCCGCAACGACCACGCCCACCACCTCCAGCTCAAGCTGATCAGCTACCTGGAGGAGCACTGGACCGAGCCCGACGAGGGCATCTGGGAGGTCCGCGGGCCGCGCCGGCACTTCGTCCACTCCAAGGTGATGGCCTGGGTCGCCGTCGACCGCACCATCAAGCTGCTGGAGCAGGCCCCGGCCGACGCGCCGGACGACGGCTCGCTGGAGCGCTGGCGGGAGCTGCGCGAGACCATCCACCGGGACGTCTGCGAGAAGGGCTACGACCCGGAGCGCAACACCTTCACCCAGTACTACGGCGGCCGGGAGCTGGACGCCTCGCTGCTGCTGATCCCCCAGGTCGGCTTCCTGCCGGCGGACGACAAGCGGGTGATCGGCACCATCGAGGCGATCCAGCGCGAGCTGTCCACCGAGGACGGCTTCGTCCTGCGCTACCCGACCCACGACGACGAGGGGAACAACGTCGACGGGCTGTCCGGGCACGAGGGGGCCTTCCTGGCCTGCTCCTTCTGGCTGGCCGACGACCTGGCGATGATCGGGCGGGTCACCGAGGCCCGGGAGCTGTTCGACAAGCTGCTGTCGCTGCGCAACGACATCGGGCTGCTCGCCGAGGAGTGGGACCCGCGGCTCAAGCGCCAGGTCGGCAACTTCCCGCAGGCCTTCAGCCACGTGCCGCTGATCGACACCGCGCTGCGGCTGACCGCCTGCGGCGGTGCCTACCTGTCCGCCCAGCCGGCCGCCCGCGCGGACGGGCCGGCGGCGGCCGACCTCGGGGAGCAGGCCACCGTCTGAGCCCCGCGCCCCCACCCGGGGCCCGGCCGCCCGCCGCGGCGCGGGCCGGGCCCCGGGTCAGCCGCGCTGCACCAGTTCGTCGTAGGTGCTGAGCACCTGGGCCACCGTGGCGGCCTCGTCCGGCCAGGTGCCGGCCTGCTGGCGACCCGCCCCGGCCAGCAGGCCGCGGCGGTCCGGGTCGGCCAGCAGCTCGCGGACGGCCCTGCCCAGCGCGGGGGCGTCCCCCGCCGGGACCAGCACGGCGGCGTCGCCGACCAGCTCGGGGATCCCGCCGACGGCGGTGGAGACCACCGGGACCCCGGCCCGCATCGCCTCCTGCACCACCAGCGAGCGGGCCTCCCAGCGGCTGCTGACCACCACCACGTCGGCGGCCGCCAGCAGGTCCGGGACGTCCGTGCGGTAACCGAGCAGCTCGACCGGCAGGCGCTCGGCGGCCACCCGGTCGCGCAGCGCCGGGCCCTCCGCGCCCTCGCCCGCGATCACCACCAGCGGCCGGGGGTCCAGCCCCGACAGCTCCCGGGCGGCGTCCAGCAGCTGCCCGAAGGCCTTCTGCGGGACGAGGCGCCCGATCGCCAGCACCAGCGGACGGTCCGGGCCGCCGCCGAGCAGGGCGGCCCGGGCGGCGGCCCGGTCCAGCGAGCCCGGCGGCATCGGCGGGGCGGCGACCGGGCCCAGCCGGGCGTCGGTGGCACCCAGCTCGCGGGCCCGGGCGACCAGGTCCGAGGAGGCGCCGAGCACCAGGTCGGCGGCCCGCGCCACCCGGCGCTCCATCAGCCGCTGGAGCCGGCGCTCCATCCCGGTGGCCAGCATCGCCTGGTGCGAGGTGACCACCAGCGGGGTCTCCGGGCGCAGGCCCGGGAACCGGCCCGCCGTCCGCAGCGCCAGGTCCGAGAGCAGCCCGGCCCGCAGGCCGTGGGCATGCACCACGTCGGCGCCGGTGAAGGCGCGGCGCAGTTCGCCGATCGCGGCGGCGTCGCTGCGGGCGCCGGCCGTGGGCGTGATGTCGACCAGGTGGAACCGGGCGCCGGTCCGGGAGAAGCCGAACAGCGCGTCCGCCCCGGCGGGCGCGCAGACGGTCACGGTCACTCCGTGCGCGACCAGGCCCTG
This sequence comes from Kitasatospora indigofera, assembly GCF_014655955.1. GTDB lineage: Bacteria > Actinomycetota > Actinomycetes > Streptomycetales > Streptomycetaceae > Kitasatospora > Kitasatospora indigofera. The sequence continues at coordinate 15,576 of NZ_BNBO01000046.1, read as the reverse complement.
TGCCAGGGAGCGCACGTGCGCGCCGATGCCACCGGTACCGGCGGACAGGACGAGTACCACGTGCAGCTGCCCCGGTTCGGGGGCGGCCGCCGAGGTCCGGGCAGCGGATGTGTCCACGTCGTCTCGCTCCGACTCGATCAGGTACTGACCGCCGCTTCCGGGTCCCGCTCCTCCCGGTGTTGTGGCCGGGAGGCGCCCCCTGGCCCGTGGTGGTGGGCAGGGAGCCGGTGGGGCCCGCGAGCGGCGCTCGGGACTGGAGGGCCAGTGTCCAGGCGCCACGATGCCAGGTCGGCAGCCCTCTTGGACAGTCGGCACCTCGATGGGGCGCGTCGTGGCCGCCGCCCGGACGGCGGCGGCCACGACGGCCGCGGGCGGGTCAGCGGCCGCGCGGGGCGCGGGCGGCGGCCAGCAGCTCCTCGGCGTGGGCGCGGCCCAGCTCGGAGTCCTCCAGGCCGGCCAGCATCCGGGACAGCTCCCGGACCCGCTCCTCGTCGCTCAGCACCTTGACGCCGCTGCGGGTCACGGTGCCGTCGTTGGTCTTCTCCACCACCAGGTGCCGGTCGGCGAAGGCCGCGACCTGGGGCAGGTGGGTGACCACCACGACCTGCGCGCTCTGCGCCAGCTTGGCCAGCCGGCGGCCGATCTCCACCGCCGCCTTGCCGCCGACGCCGGCGTCGACCTCGTCGAAGAGGTACGTCGGCACCGGGTCCGCGCCGGCGAACACCACCTCGACGGCGAGCATCACCCGGGACAGCTCACCCCCCGAGGCGCCCTTCGCGATCGGGCGCGGCGAGGCGCCCGGGTGCGGGGCGAGCAGCACCTCGACCTCGTCCACGCCGTGCGAGCCGTAGGCGACGGTGCGTCCGTCGATCTCCAGCCCGGCCGGGTCGTCCGTCCGGCTGATCCGGAAGGTCACCCGGGCGTGCGGCATGGCCAGCTCGGCGAGCTCGGCCGAGACGGCCTCGGCGAAGCGGCCGGCGGCCGCCTCACGGGCGGCCGACACCTCGGCGGCGAGCCGGGCCAGCTCGGTGCGCAGTTCGCCCTCGCGGGCGGCGAGCTCGTCGATCCGCTCGTCGTCGCCGTCCAGCTCGGCGAGCCGGGCGGCGCCGGCCTCGGCCCAGGCCAGCACCTCGGCCAGGGTGTTCTCCGGGCCGCCGTACTTGCGCAGCAGGTGGGCGAGCACCGAGCGGCGCTCCTCCACCGCGGCCAGCCGGACGGGGTCGGCGTCCAGGTCGTCCGCGTAGCCGGCCAGGTCGCCCGCGACGTCGGCCAGCAGGTAGCCGACCTCGTTGAGCCGGTCCGCCAGCGGGGCGAGCCGCTCGTCGTGCGCCCGGACGCCGTCCAGCGCCCGGCGGGCCTGGGCGAGCAGGGTGCCCGCGTCCAGCGAGTCGGGCTCGGCCGGGTCGCCGGCCAGGGCGGCGTGGGCCAGCGTGGCGGCGGAGGACAGCGCGTCTGCGTGGCCCAGGCGCTCGGCCTCGGCGGCCAGCTCGGTGTCCTCGCCGGCCACCGGTTCGGCCGCGCCGACCTCGTCCAGCCCGAAGCGGAGCAGGTCGGCCTCCTGGGCGCGCTCGCGGGCCCGGGTGGTCAGCTCCTCCAGGGTCGCGGAGACCTCCCGCAGGTCGCGGTAGACCTCCCGGTAGCGCTCCAGCGGCCCGGTCAGGCTCTCGCCCGCGTAGCGGTCCAGCGCGCCGCGCTGGCGCGAGGGGCGCAGCAGCCGCTGCTGGTCGGTCTGGCCGTGCACGGCGATCAGGTCCTCGCCGAGTTCGGCGAGCAGCCCGACCGGCACGGCCCGGCCGCCGACGAACGCCCGGGAGCGGCCCTCGGCCGAGACGGTACGGCTGATCAGCAGCGCGCCGTCGTCGAGTTCGGCGCCGGCCTCCAGCGCACGGGCGGCCGCCGGGGAGCCGGCGGGCAGCTCGATCCTGCCCTCGACCACGGCCCGGCCCGCGCCGCCGCGCACCAGGCCCGGGTCGGCCCGGCCGCCGAGCAGCAGGCCGAGGCTGGTCACCACCATGGTCTTGCCGGCGCCGGTCTCGCCGGTCACGGCGGTGAACCCCGGTGCCAGCTCGACCACGGCGTCGTCGATGACACCAAGATCTCGTATCCGCATCTCGTCCAACACGGAGACGACCTTACGAGGTTCCACCCCCGCCGCGCGACGAGCGACGGCTCCGCGGCCCCAAGTTCATCAGTTCCGGGGCACCGCGGTGACCTCGGCGGCGGCCGCCGGGCCGGCCGGGGCACCGGTCCGGGAGGGCGGTCCGGCGGGCCGCTCGGGCAGTGCCGGGGCGGCCGGTTCGGGCACGGCCGGCGTCACGGCGCAGTGGCGCAGGAAGAACTGCGCCAGCGGGCCGATGGCCAGCGCGTACGCGACGGTGCCGATCCCGGCGGTGCCGCCGAGCAGGACGCCGACGAGCAGCACGGTCAGTTCGATGCCGGTCCGGATCAGCCGCAGGGAGCGGCCGGTGCGCCGGTGCAGGCCGGTCATCAGGCCGTCCCGCGGCCCCGGGCCGAGCCGGGCGCCGATGTAGAGGCCGGTGGCCAGGCCGTTGAGGAGGATGCCGAGGGCGAGCAGCGCGATCCGGGCGGGCAGCGGGCCGGGGGCGCCGACCGTCCGCAGGGTGACGTCCATGGCCAGGCCGAGCAGCAGCACGTTGCCGACGGTCCCGACGCCGGGCCGCTGGCGCAGCGGGATCCAGAGCAGCAGGACAGCGGCGCCGGTGATGGTCACCCAGGCGCCCATCGAGAGCCCCAGGTGGCGCTGCAGGCCCTGGTGCAGGACGTCCCACGGGTTGACGCCGAGGGTGGCGCGCATCATCAGGCCCATGCTGGAGCCGTAGAGCAGCAGTCCGGCCAGCAGTTGCGGGACGCGGCGGCCGAGGGCGCGGCCGGCCAGGGTCACGGGGGCTCGTTCGGGTGCGGCGACGACGGCCATCGGTGTCTCCTTGCGGTGCTGCGGGGGGCAGTACGGGATTGCGGGGGCTGCGGGTGCGTCGGACCGGTTCGCCCGGTCCACTGGCGGGCCCGATGGCCGCAGTGCCATGATGACCAGGCCACCTGGGCCGTTCCCAGGGCCAATGACGAGCAAGTGGACTGATTCCCGTGGCCGAATGGCACAGCACCGTCACCCCCGCCGCGCTGGCCCGGCTGCTGGGGAGCACCCGGCTGCCCGAGCCCGCCGGGCACCGCCCCGCCTACCGCACGCTGGCCGACCAGGTCCGCACGCTGGTCTCGGCCGGCCGGCTGCCGGTCGGCGCGCGGCTGCCCGCCGAGCGGGAACTGGCCCTCGCGCTGGCGGTGAGCCGCACCACCGTCGCCACCGCCTACGAGACCCTGCGCGGCGAGGGCTACCTGCACAGCCGGCGCGGCGCCGGCAGCTGGACGGCGCTGCCCGAGGGCGCCCCGCCGCCCAGCGACGCCATGCACCCCGTCCCGCCGGACGAGCAGGGCCGGGTGCTGGACCTCGGGGTCGCCGCGCTGCCCGCCCCGCAGCCCTTCCTCGGCGAGGCCGCCGCCCGGGCCGTGGAGCAGCTGCCCGCCTACGCGGCCGGGCACGGCTGCTACCCCACCGGCCTGCCGGTCCTCCAGGAGGCGGTGGCCCGCCGGTTCACCGCCCGCGGCCTGCCCACCACCCCCGACCAGATCCTGATCACCACCGGCGCGATGAGCGCCCTGCACCTGTTGCAACGGACCCTGCTCGGGCGCGGCGACCGGGTCGCGGTCGAGTCGCCGAGCTACGCGCACACCTTGCAGGCGCTGCGGCTGAACGGCTCCCGCCTGGTGCCGGTGCCGCACGCCTGGCCCGGCGGCCCCGACCGGCTGCCGCTCTGGGACCTCCCCGAGTGGCGCCGGGTGCTGCGCGGCGCGGCCCCGAAGGCCGCGTACGTGATCCCCGACTTCCACAACCCGACCGGGGCACTGATCGACGAGGAGCAGCGCCGGGAGCTGCTGGCGGCGGCCCGGGCCGCCGGGACGGTGGTGCTGGCCGACGAGACCACCGCGGAACTCGGCTGGGGGATCGAGGACGAGAGCCTGCTGCCGCGGCCCACGGCCGCGCTGGACCGCGCCGCCCAGGTGGTCACCGTCGGCTCGGCCAGCAAGCTGCTCTGGGGCGGCCTGCGGATCGGCTGGGTCCGGGCGGCGCCCGCGCTGGTGCGCCAGCTGGCCACCGACCGGGTCTACACCGACCTGGGCACCCCCGTGCTGGACCAGCTGATCGCCGCCGTGATGCTCGGCGAGCAGCTGGCGGACGTCCGCGCGCACCAGTTGCGGCAGCTGCGCGCCACCGCCGCGGCCCTGACGGCCGGGCTGCGCGAGCGGCTGCCGCACTGGCGGTTCGCCGAGCCGTCCGGCGGGCTCAGCCTCTGGCTGGCCACCGACGGGGTCTCGGGCGCCGCGCTCGCCCGCGCCGGGGAGCGCGGCAGTGTGCGGATCGCGGCCGGGACGAGGTTCGGCGCCGACGGTGCCTTCGAGAACTTCCTGCGGATCCCGCTCACGGTGCCCGCGGCGGCCGTCCCGGACGCGGTGGAGCGGCTGGCCGCCGTGGCCGCACTGGCCGAGGCGGGCGACCGCTGGTCGGCCGCCGACGGGCGCCAGCCACTGGCCGTCTGAGGCCCTCCCGCTCCCGCCGGCGGGAGCGGGAGGGCCCCGGGGCCTCAGACCCGTTCGAGCGGCAGCGGCGGCCCGTCCGGGAGCTCGACCCGGACGGTGTCGCCGGGACGGACCTCACCGCCCGCGAGCACGACGCCCATGATCCCCGCCCTGCGGACCACGTTGCCCGCCTCGTCCCGGCCGGCCACCCGCTTCAGCAGGCCCTCCTGGAAGGCCTCGATCTGCAGGCAGGGGTTGCGCAGCCCGGTCACCTCGACCACGGCCTCCTCGCCCAGGTGCAGCCGGGCGCCCCGGGGCAGGCCCAGCAGGTCGAGCCCGCGGGTGGTGATGTTCTCCCCCAGTTCGCCGGCCGCCACCGGGTGGCCCGCCAGCCGCAGTTCGTCGTGCAACTCGGCGTGGATCAGGTGCACCTGACGGAGGTTCGGCTGCGTCGGGTCCTGCGCGACCCGCGAGCGGTGCTGGACGGTCACCCCCAGGTGGGCGTCGCCCTCCACGCCGAGCCCCGCGAGCAGCCGTACGCTCGGCAGGTTCGGCTTGCTGAAGTCGTGCCCCGCGCTGCGGCTGACCGCCGCTATCGTGCCGTTCATCGCCACTCCCCCTTCACCGCGCCCGCCCGGGCGCCTCCGGCGGGGCCCGTGCAGCGGTCCCCGGCCATGCCTGCCGTCCGTACTGGAAGGTCCTCGGAGCCTCAGCAGGCTCCGCCGCGCCCGCGCCACCCGGTCACCGGGAGGGCGAACTTGGCCACCAGCCGGTCGGTGAACGGCGCCCGGTGCAGCCGCGCCAGGCGGACCGGCGTCTGCCCGCGACGGACCTCCACCCGCGCGCCGGCGGGCAGTTCGACCGAACGGCGGCCGTCGCACCAGAGCACCCCGTGCGGGGTCTTCGGCTGCACCTCGACCGCCAGCACCGAGTGCGGCGAGGTCACCAGCGGCCGGGCGAACAGCGCGTGCGCGCTGATCGGCACCATCAGCAGCGCCTCCACCTCCGGCCACACCACCGGGCCGCCGCCCGAGAAGGCGTACGCCGTCGAGCCGGTCGGCGTCGCGCAGACCACCCCGTCGCACCCGAAGTTGGAGACCGGCCGGCCGTCCACCTCGGTCACCACCTCCAGCATCCGCTCCCGCGAGGCCTTCTCGATGGACGCCTCGTTCAGCGCCCAGTCCTGGTGGATCACGTCACCGTTGGTGCGCACCAGCACGTCGAGGGTCATCCGCTCCTCGACCTCGTAGTCGGCGTCGACCACCCGCTCCACGACCACCGCGAGATCGTCGCGCTCGGCCTCCGCGAGGAAGCCGACCCGGCCGAGGTTGATGCCCAGCATCGGGAGCCCGTGCTCGCGGGCCAGCTCGGCGCCGCGCAACAGCGTGCCGTCCCCGCCGGCCACCAGGATCAGCTCGCAGCCGTCCGCCGCGCCCTCGCCCCCGGCGACCCGCTCGACACCGTCCGGGAGGTCCAGGTCGACCGCCTCGGCGGCCAGCAGCCTGATCCGGATCCCCGCCTTCAGCAGGCCGTGCACCAGTCCTTCGACGCTGCGCAGCGCGGTCTCGCGACCGGTGTGCGCGATCAGGAAGACCGTACGTTCCTCAGTCATGCTGCCCTCTCCCTACGCCTGCCGGGTCGCCTGTCGGGGGCTCGGGTCGCCCTCGGCCCGGTGCGGCCGCCACTCGGCATGGCGGCCGGACGTCCGCAGAGCACCCTATCCGGGGCCCTCCGCGACGGCCCGGTCCGCCTCGGCCGGGTCCAGCTCCGCGGCGTCCCGGCGCAGCCACAGGAAGTACTCGACGTTCCCGGACGGGCCGGGCAGGGGGCTGGCGGTGACCGCCCGCACCCCGAGCCCGAGAGCCCAGGCCTGGGCGGCCACCCGGCGGACCATCTCGGCCCGCAGCTCCGGGCTGCGGACCACCCCGCCGCTGCCGAGCCGCTCCTTGCCGATCTCGAACTGCGGCTTGACCATCAGCACCAGGTCGGCGTCCGCGGCGCTGCAGGCCGCCAGGGCCGGCAGCACCAGTCCGAGCGAGATGAAGGACAGGTCCCCGACGACCAGGTCGACGGGCGTGCCGCCGATCTGCTCCAGGTTCAGCTCGCGCACGTTGGTGCGGTCCATCACGGTGACCCGCTCGTCGCTCTGCAGCGACCAGGCCAGCTGCCCGTAGCCGACGTCCACCGCCAGCACGTGCGCGGCGCCCGCCCGCAGCAGGACGTCGGTGAAGCCGCCGGTGGACGCGCCGGCGTCCAGCGCCCGGCGGCCGGCCACCACGAGGCCCTGCGGGACGAAGGCCGCGAAGGCGCCCGCCAGCTTGTGCCCGCCGCGCGAGACGTAGTCCGGGTCGTTCTCGTCCTTGGCGACCACCACGGCCGCCGCGGTCTCGACCTGTGTCGCCGGCTTGGTCGCGGTGGTGCCGCCGACGGTCACCCGCCCGGCCGCGATCAGCTCGGACGCGTGCTCGCGCGACCGGGCCAGCTTGCGGCGGACCAGCTCCGCGTCGAGTCGGCGTCGTGCCACTGCCACTGGGTTTCAGCTCCTACCGCTGCCTGCCACCGCCCACCGCGCCGTCCACCGCGGTGTGCTGCCGGCAGGTGCTGCCTGCTTGAACGGACTTCTTGAACGGACTGCTCGGACCGACTGCTCGGACGGACTGCTCGGACCGGCTTCGAACGAACCGGCCGAACGAACCGAGGAACGCACGGCCCGGACGGGACGCCCCGACCCCGACCCCGACGCCGACCGCCGAACGGGACGGCCGAAGGGAAGGCCGGACCACCGCGAACGGACCCGCGAAAGGGACCGCGGCCGGCCTCAGGGCCGGTCGAGCGCGGCGAGGGTCTCCCCGAGCCGCTGATGGACATCTTCGTACACCGGGAGGTGTCCCTCGGTCGGGACCCCGTCCAGGACCTCCAGCCGCCCGAGCGCCGCGTCCACCTCCGGATCGCCGGTCGGGGTGAACTCCACGCCGAGCGGACGCACTTCGGTGTCCCGGCCGGCCGCGGCGGGGGCGGCCGGCCGGGCGACGGCTGCGGGGACGGGAGCGGCGCCGGGAGGCGCGCCGAGGTCAGGCATCGGGGCCCTTGCTGCTCGTCGTCCGGCGGACGGTGGTGCGCTTGGTCGCCGCCCGCTTGGCCGCGCCGCCCGCCGGGGCCGCCTTCTTCGCCGTCGGCTGGCCGGCCGACGCCGTCCTGGTGACCGTGGTCTTCTTGCCTGCGGCCTTCTTCGCCGCCGGCTTCTTCGCCGCGGCCTTCTTGGCCGCCGCCTTGTCCGCCGCCGCCTTGTCCGGTGCGCTGCCGCCGGCGGCCGCCGCGCCCTTGCCGGGCGCGCCCTTGGCCGGGGTCCGCCGCGCCGGTGTCTGCTTCGCCGGAGCCTGCTTGGCCGGAGCCTGCTTGGCCGGCGCCTGCTTGGCGGAGGCCGGCTTGGCAGGCGCCTGCTCGGCGGGCGTCCCCGTCCCGGCCTTGCCCGCCGGCTTCCCGGCCGTCTTCCGGGCGGCCTTCCCGGCCGCCGCGCGCTTGGCCGGCGCCGTCCGCGCCGACGGCCGCGGGGCGCCGGCGTCCGGCTCCTCGGCGGCCCAGGCCTCGCGGGCCGGTGCCTCGGCGCCCGGCTCCGGCGACCCGCCGTCGTCCACCGGCACCCGCTCGGCCACTATCGGCTCGCCGGTCCGGCCGCCGGTGTCCTGGGACTCGCCGCCGTGCTCCCAGCCGTGGCCGAACAGCCCGTCCGCCCGCGCCGCGGCCGCGCCGTTCTTGTCGGCCGGCCGGGCCGCCTCCGGGGCGGTGTCCTCCTCGACGTCCCGGAGTCTGCTCTCCAGGTACGCCAGCACCACGCCGACCTTGGTCACCTGGTCGCCGACCTTCTCGAAGGCCTTCTCCACCTCGTTGCGGGCCACGCCGGTGGCGAGGTCGAAGCCGGCCCGGCCGGCGGTGACCGCCTCCTCCGCCAGCGTCTGCAACGACTTGACCGAGGGCGGGAACTGGCCGGCCGCGCGCGCCTTCCGCTCGACCTCGGCCAGGTCGATCCCGCTGCGTTCGAGCAGTTCGGCGGCGGTCAGCACGACGCGCTTCCCGGCCTCCTCGGCCAGCCCGGAGGCGACCGTGACAAATCCCCGCACCGTGTCCCGAAGCATCCGGGCGCCTCCTTCGTGCATCACTCCGTCGTGGAAGACCCCGGACCGGCCCGGCGCCCACTGACGACGCTACCGCCAAGGTGCCCCGGCCCGCTGCAGGCGATCCCCCCACCGGGCTGCGATAGCGTGAGGCTCCGGGAACCGCAGAAGCAGGAGTGGACAGCAGCCATGGCCAACGCCGAGGAGTGCCGCGAGGCATTGGAGCAGCTCAGCCGGAACATGGCGAACTCCACCGGCGACGTCCGCAAGGCCGCCGCCCTCGACCGCTCGCTGACCTGCTGGATCACCGATCTGGACATCACCTTCCACGGCCGGCTGCGCGAGGGCCGGATCCAGGACGTCACCGAGGCCCCCGGGGGCCCGGCCGAACGGGCCGAGATCCGGCTGGCGATGTCCGGCGACGACCTGGTCGCCCTGGTCGGCGGCCGGCTGAACTTCGCCTCGGCCTGGGCCGGCGGCCGGGTCAAGCTGGAGGCCGGGTTCCGCGACCTGCTCCGGCTGCGCACCCTGCTCTGAGCCCGCGCACCGCACCGTCCTGACGGTCCACGGGCCCGCCCGCCGCCGTGCCCGCCCCGCCCCGGGCGGGCCGCCGGGGCCGCGCCCGCCGGCCCGCCCGGCCCTCGACCCGGCCCGGGCACGCAAGTGCCCGGCGGCCCCGGTCTCCCCGGGCCGCCGGGCACCCTCCGGCCGGCTGCCGGTTCAGAAGCCGAGGTCCGCCAAGGCCTTGCGGCCGTCCGGCGCACCGGCACCGGCGGCGCCGGCGTCCAGCGCCGTCCAGGCAGCCGCGCAGAGCGCCCGCAGCCCGTCGTAGCGGTCCTCCCCGACCCCGTCGAGCCGCAGCACACCCTCCGCGACCGTGGCCGTCCAGCCGCCGCAGGCGAAACCCCCGCCGTCGGCCGGCTCCACCGCGGACTGCGCCATCAGCAGGCCGCGCAGATCCTCGGCCAGGTAGGTGGGCCGGTGCTCGACGGGCGCGGTCAGCAACTGCGCGGGGGTGGTGACGCCGGTGAAGACCAGCAGGCTGTCCACCCCGCCGTTGTGCGCGCCCTCGATGTCGGTGTCCAGGCGGTCGCCGACCACCAGCGGCCGCTTCGCGCCCGTCCGCAGCACCGTCTCGCGGTGCATCGGCGGCATCGGCTTGCCCGCGACCTCCGGCTCGACCCCGGTCGCGGCCCGGACGGCCGCCACCAGCGTCCCGTTGCCCGGAGCGATGCCGCGGGCGGTCGGGATGGTCAGGTCCGTGTTGGAGGCGACCCACGGCAGCCCCTGCTGCACCGCGTAGGAGGCCTCCGCGAGCTGCGCCCAGCCCACCGACGGGTCGTACCCCTGCACCACCGCGGCCGGTCCCTCGTCCAGCGAACGGACGGCCACGAGGCCGCGCTCGGCCACCGCCTCGACCAGACCGGCGCCGCCGATCACCAGCACCTTGGAGCCGGCCGGCACCTTGTCGGCCACCAGCCGGGCCGCCGCCTGCGCCGAGTTGATCACGTCCCCGGCCTCGGCCGGCACTCCCAGCCCGGTCAGGTGACCGGCCACCACCTGCGGCGGGCGGGAGGCGTTGTTGGTGACGTACGCCAGGCGCATCCCGGCGGCCCGGGCCGCCTCCAGCGACTCCACCGCGTGCGGGATCGCGTCCGGTCCGGCGTACACCACCCCGTCGAGGTCGAGCAGGGCGGTGTCGTACGCCTCGGTCAGCGGGCGGTCACTGCCGGCCGGTACGGTGCGCCGGGCGGTGGTTGCCGTGTCGTTCATCCGTGCTCATCCTCGTTGTCCGTCAGCTCCGCGTCGCCCGCGCCATTGCCGGCCTTGTCCGTGCCCTGGTCCTCGCCCCGGCCCGCCGCGCCCCCGCCTGCCGGGCCCTCCGGCCGGACGGTCCCGGGCGCGGCGTCGGCCGGCGGCTCCAGGTAGCCGGGCGCGCCGGGCAGCAGCGGCCCGTACGCCCCGGCCCGGGCCGCCAGCGTCGCCCGGGTCTGCTTGAGCGCGGCCCGGTAGTGGGCCGTCCCGGGGCTCATCGCCACCGCCAGTGCCAGGTGCTTGGCGGAGGTCTCGAAGTCGCCCAGCCGGGCGGCCGAGATCCCCCAGCCGAACCGAGCGTAGTCGTCCGACGGGTCGGCCATCGCCACCGCCCGGAAGTTCTCCAGCGCGGCCGCGTACGAACCCGCGTCGTACTGCGCCCTGGCCAGCGCCTCGCGGATGCTGTGCGACTGCGGCTCGGCCGCCGCCGCCCGGGCCAGCAGTTGCACCGCGGCCCCGGGATGGCCCTCGGCCAGCAGCTTCGCACCGCGCCGGTACCAGTCGTACACATCACCCGTCGGCTCGCCCGGCCGCCCCTGCCCGGGCGCACCGCCCCCGCCCTCGGTGGGCCCGCCGCCGCCGACCCGCTCCTGCCCGTCGCTCATCCCGTACCTCGCTCCCGGTCCGTCCCACTCCCCGACCTGCCGGTCGGCCGGGTGTTCCGATCTCTCAACAACGCGTACCCGATTACGATGCCCAGAATGAGTGCACCCAGTGCAGAAAGCGGAGCGGAGTCTCCGCAGGGCGGCCCCGGCGATCCCGGGCACGTCGCCACCGCAGGGCTGTCCCTGTCCCCCTTCCGCGGCCTTCGGTACGACCCCGACCGGGTCGGCACGCTCGCCGCCGTCACCTCACCCCCGTACGACGTGGTCGATCCGGGCCGGCGGCTCGATCTGGAGACCGCCGACCCGCACAACGTCGTACGGCTCATCCTGCCGCGTCCCGAGCCCGAGGACGCCGGCGACCGGCCGGACCGCGACACCCGCTACCGGCACGCGGCGAGACTGCTGCGGGCCTGGCGGCGCGAGGGCGTGCTGGTCCCCGACCCGGCGCCCGCGCTGTACGTCTACGAGCAACGGGCCGCCGACGACGGCACCGGCCCCGGGCGGGTGCAGCGCGGCCTGATCGGCGCGCTGGCGGTCAGCGGCCCCGAGGGCGGGGTCGTGCTCCCGCACGAGGACGTGATGCCCAAACCCGTCGCCGACCGGGTCGGCCTGATGCGCACCACCCGCGCCAACCTCGAACCGCTGCTGCTCACCTACCGGGGCAACGGCGGCGCGGCCGGCGTGATCGAACGCGCCGTGCTCGGCGAGCCGCTGCTCACCACGACCACCACCGACGGCACCCACCACCGGCTGTGGGCGGTCACCGCGCCGGCCGACCTCGCCGAGGTCTCCCGCGACCTGGCCACCTGCCGGGCGCTGATCGCCGACGGCCACCACCGCTGGGAGATGTACCTGCGGCTCCAGCGCGAGCACCGGCACCTGCCCCGCAGTCCCTGGGACCGCGGCCTGGTGCTGCTGGTCGACACCGCCCGCTACCCGCTGCGGGTCCGCGCGATCCACCGGGTGCTCTACCGCCTGCCGGTCGCCGAGGCGCTGGAGCGGCTGGGGGACCACTGGCAGGTCAAGGAGATCGCCGGGCCGCTGACCAGCGCCCTGGAGGCCCTCGCCGAGCTCAAGCGGCACGGCGGCAACGGCTTCGTCCTGACCGGCGGGGACGGCCAGTTCTGGCTGATCGGCGAGCCGGACGAGGCCCAGCTGGACGCGACCGTGCCGCAGGACAAGCCGCAGGAGTGGCGCCACCTGGACGCGACGGTCCTGCACTCCACCCTGCTGGACCACACCTGGCACGTCCCGGACGGCCCGGACGACATCGGCTACCTGCACACGGCCGCCGGCGCCGAACGGGAGGCCGCCCGTACCGGCGGCACGGCCGTCCTGCTGCACCCGGTCAAGGAGAGCGTGGTCCGGCGGCTGGCCGAGCAGGGCGTCACGATGCCCCGCAAGTCCACCTCCTTCGGCCCGAAACCGGCCACCGGGCTGGTGATCCGCAGCCTCGAACTGGGCTGAGCCGGCACGGTCACCGGCCCCGGGGACCCGGCCGTGGCCGGCCCCGGAACGACGAAAGGCCCTGCCGCACCCGAGAGGGTGCGGCAGGGCCTTTCGTCAGATCCGCCGGGACGGACGGTCAGCGCTCGTCGCGCTCGTCCGCCTGCTCCGCGCGCTGGGGGGCGCGGCCGTCGAAGTCCTCGTCGATCTCCAGGTCGTCCTCGTCGTAGTACTCCTCGACGTCTTCCTCGTCCTCGAAGATCTCCCGCTCGTCCGGCACGCCGCCCGCGGGGGCCTTGCCGCGCGACTTGGCAGGAGCCTCGGTCTCGGCCTGCGCCGCGTCCTCGGACTCCTCGCCCTCCTCGACGTCCAGGTCGGGGTCGAGGGCGTCGACGAACTCCAGGCCGTCGATCTCGGCCAGCCGCTCGGAGGCGTTGGTCGAACCGTCGGTGTCCGCGTCGGCCGCCTTGGCGAACCAGTCGCGGGCCTCGTCGGCACGGCCGGCCGCGATCAGGGCCTCGGCGTAGGCGTACCGCAGGCGGGCGCTCCACGGGTGCACCGAGTTGGAGGCCAACTCGGGGCTCTGCAGGGTCACCACGGCGGCGTCGAACTGCTCCATGTCGCCACGGGCACCGGCGGCGACCAGGCGCATCTCGACCTGGCCGGCCTTGTCCAGCTGCTTGACCTCGGGCTCGCCGGCCATCGCCAGCGCGCGCTCGGGGCGGCCCAGACCGCGCTCGCAGTCGGCCATCACCGGCCACAGGTCCACCCGGCCGGTCATCCGGCGGGAGGCGCGGAACTCGGTCAGCGCCTCGGAGTAACGCTGCGTCATGTACGAGGCGAACCCGGCCGCCTCACGCACGGCGGCGACGCGGGACGCGAGCCGCAGCGCGACGCGGGAGTACTGGTAGGCCTCCTCCGGCTCGGTGTCGAGCAGCCGGGCGACCATCACCAGGTTGCGGGCGACGTCGTCCGCGAGCGTCTTGGGCAGGCTCTTGAGCTCCTGGCGCACGTCGGCGTCGATCTCGAAGCCCGTGACGTCCTCGGGGATCGGCAGCCGCTTGACCGGCTCGTAGTTGCCACGACGGTCGTCGTAGCCCCCACGGTCGTCCCGGCGGTACTCCTCCCGGCGCCCCTCGAAGCGGCCGCCCCCGCGGCTCTCGCCACGGTTCTCGTACGGCCGGCCGCCGCGGTCGTCGCGGTCACGGTTGAAACCGCCACCCGACGGGCGGTCGTCACGGCGGAAGCCGCCGCCGGAGGGGCGGTCGTCGCGACGCGGGCCACGGTCGTCACGGTCCCGGTTGAAACCGGACGGACGGTCGTCACGGTTGAAGCCACCACCGGAGGGACGGTCGTCACGGCGGAAGCCGCCGCCGGAGGGGCGGTCGTCACGGCGCGGGCCACGGTCGTCACGGTTGAAACCGCCGCCGGAGGGACGGTTGAAGCCGCCGCCCGAGGGGCGGTCGTCACGGCGCGGGCCACGGTCGTCACGGTTGAAACCGCCGCCGGAGGGACGGTTGAAGCCGCCGCCCGAGGGGCGGTCGTCACGGCGGAAGCCGCCGCGGTCGTCACGGTCACGGTTGAAACCGCCACCCGACGGACGGTCATCGCGGCGCGGGCCACGGTCGTCACGGTTGAAGCCACCGCCCGTGGGACGGTCGTCACGGCGGAAGCCGCCGCCGGAGGGGCGGTCGTCGCGACGCGGGCCACGGTCGTCACGGTCCCGGTTGAAACCGGACGGACGGTCGTCACGGTTGAAACCGCCACCCGACGGACGGTCATCGCGACGCGGACCACGATCGTCACGGTTGAAACCGCCGCCGGAGGAGCGGTCGTCACGGCGCGGGCCACGGTCGTCACGGTTGAAACCGCCGCCGGAGGGACGGTTGAAGCCGCCGCCCGAGGGGCGGTCGTCACGGCGGAAGCCGCCGCGGTCGTCACGGTCACGGTTGAAACCGCCACCCGACGGACGGTCATCGCGGCGCGGACCACGGTCGTCACGGTTGAAACCGCCGCCGGAGGGACGGTTGAAACCGCCACCCGACGGACGGTCGTCGCGACGCGGGCCACGGTCGTCACGGTCCCGGTTGAAGCCGGACGGACGGTCGTCACGGTTGAAGCCGCCACCCGACGGACGGTCGTCGCGGCGGAAGCCACCGCCGGACGGGCGGTCGTCACGGCGGAAGCCACCGCGGTCGTCACGGTCACGGTTGAAACCGCCACCCGACGGACGGTCGTCGCGGCGCGGACCACGGTCGTCACGGTTGAAGCCACCGCCGGCCGGGCGGTTGTAGCCGCCACCGGAGGGGCGGTCGTCGCGGCGCGGGCCACGGTCGTCACGGTTGTAACCGCCACCAGCGGGGCGGTCGTCCCGACGGGGGCCACGGTCATCACGGTTGAAGCCACCGCGGGACCGGGGCTCGTAGCCGCGGCCGTCGTCCGGGCGGCGCTCGGGTCGGTCCTGGGGCGGGTTCGGCATCGTGGTGACTCCTTCTGCTACTTCAGCTCTACCGCTACCTCGGGCGACACCAGCGCCCGGAGCGGTTCGATGCCGGCCTCGTGGCCGCGCACCATCTCCATTGTCCGGCATCCGGGACAACCCCGCGTCTGGGCGGAGGTCCCGAGGAGCCGGATTACCTGCGTTCGAGAAAAACAAAAAGGCCGTGGCCCCAGCGAATCGCTGGGGCCACGGCCTTTGAATGATTGTTCGGCGGCGTCCTACTCTCCCACAGGGTCCCCCTGCAGTACCATCGGCGCAACGAGGCTTAGCTTCCGGGTTCGGAATGTAACCGGGCGTTTCCCTCGTGCTATGACCACCGAAACCCTATCGGGTATTCAGCGAAACACACTTTTTAGTTAAGAGGTGTCTCTTTATCGTGGTTGGACCGATACATCGGTCCGTCACCGGCGATAGCTGTTCGCTACCCGGGAACCACACAGTGAACGCGAGCGTCTGAGGACAAGCCCTCGGCCTATTAGTACCGGTCAGCTCCACCCCTTACAGGGCT
>NZ_BNBO01000045.1 GCF_014655955.1 Kitasatospora indigofera | reverse complement strand
GGTGACCAGGAAGCCGACCGTCCAGAGCATCGGGGTCTCGAAGCTCAGCGAGCCCCTCCACATGGTGCCGATCCAGTTGAAGAACTTGACCCCGG
Source organism: Kitasatospora indigofera (assembly GCF_014655955.1). Classification (GTDB taxonomy): domain Bacteria; phylum Actinomycetota; class Actinomycetes; order Streptomycetales; family Streptomycetaceae; genus Kitasatospora; species Kitasatospora indigofera. Next base: position 71,161 of record NZ_BNBO01000045.1, on the reverse strand, counting down.
TCGGGACGGCGATGAGCAGCGTCATGATCGAGAAGAACGGCAGCAGCACCTGCCCGGTGACGAACATGTGGTGCGCCCAGACCGTGATCGACAGGCCGGTGATGGCGACGGTGGCCGCGATCAGGCCGCTGTAGCCGAAGATCGGCTTGCGGCTGAAGACCGGGATGATCTCGGTGACGATGCCGAAGAAGGGCAGCGCGATGATGTAGACCTCGGGGTGGCCGAAGAACCAGAACAGGTGCTGCCAGAGCAGGGCGCCGCCGTTCGCCGGGTCGAAGACGTGGGCGCCGAACTTGCGGTCCGCCTCCAGGGCGAGCAGCGCGGCGGCGAGGACCGGGAAGGCGAAGAGCACCAGGACGCTGGTGAGCAGGATGTTCCAGACGAAGATCGGCATCCGGAACATGGTCAGGCCGGGTGCCCGGAGGCAGATGATCGTGGTGATGAAGTTGACGGCGCCCATGATGGTCCCGAAGCCGGAGAGTGTCAGCCCCATGATCCACATGTCGCCGCCGATGCCCGGCGAGTGGATCGCGCTGTTCAGCGGCGCGTAGGCGAACCAGCCGAAGTCGGCGGCGCCGTCCGGGGTCAGGAAGCCGCCGACCACGATCAGCGAACCGAACAGGTAGAACCAGTAGGCGACCATGTTCAGCCGGGGGAAGGCCACGTCCGGGGCGCCGATCTGCAGCGGCATGATCCAGTTGGCGAAGCCGGCGAAGAGCGGGGTCGCGAACATCAGCAGCATGATCGTGCCGTGCATGGTGAACAGCTGGTTGAACTGCTCGTTCGACAGCAGTTGCAGCCCGGGCCGGGCCAGCTCGGCCCGCATCAGCAGGGCCATCACCCCGCCGACCAGGAAGAACCCGAACGAGGTGGTCAGGTAGAGGGTGCCGATCCGCTTGTGGTCGGTGGTGGTCAGCCACGACACCAGCACCCGGCCCCGGCGCCCCCGGCGGGCCCGCGGACCGTGGCCCCGGCGGGCGTGCGGCGGTCGCTGCGGGCCGCGGCCGGGGACTTCGGTTCTCGGCAGAAGGGTCATGGCTCCGCACCTTCCTGGGCACCGTCGCGAGTGGTCGGTCAAGCACTACCAGTCACGATTGCCGGGAGCGTGCGGCACGCCGGGGCGGGCCGGGGCGGCATCAGCCGAACGCGGCCGCACGCCGGGCCCGCGCCCCCGGCCCGGCCCGGACGCCCCCGGCCGGCGCAGCGGTGGCACCCGGCGGCCGTACCGCGCCCGGGCCGGGAGGATCCGGCCGGGCCCTCCGCGCCGAGCCGCTCAGCCCCGGGCCCGCTGGGTGGCCGCGATGCACAGCAGGACGGCGAGCGCGGTGACCGGCGCGGCCGGCGGCAGCTCCTCCCCCAGCAGCAGGACGGCCCACACCAGGGTCAGGCCCGGCTGGGCGAGCTGCAGCTGACTGGCCTTCGGCACCCCGACCTCGGCCATCCCCCGGTACCAGACCACGAAGCCGCCGAACTGCGAGACCGCCGCCGTGTAGGCCAGCCCGCCGACCGCCCCGGCCGACAGGTGGACGGGTTCGGCCGCCAGGGCGAGGGCCGCGGCCGGCACCGTGACGGGCAGCGAGGCCACCACCGCCCAGCCGATCACCTGCCAGCCCGGCATCTCGCGGGAGAGCCGGCCGCCCTCCGCGTACCCGGCGGCGCAGACCAGCAGGGCCCCGAACAGGTAGAGGTCCGCCACCGCCAGGCGGCCGTGGCTCTGCTGGAGGGTGAAGCCGAGCACGGCGGCCGCGCCGGCCAGTGCGGCGCACCAGAAGGCCCGGGAGGGCCGGGCGCCGGTGCGGGCCGCCGAGACCGCGGCGGTGGCCAGCGGCAGGACGCCGACGACGACGGCCGTGTGGGCGGTCGAGGAGGTCTGCAGGGCCAGGGTGGTCAGCAGCGGGAAGCCGAGCACGCAACCGGCCGCCACCACGAGCAGCCCGGGCCAGTACCGGCGCTCGGGGACGGGGACCCGGGCGGCGGCCAGGCAGCCCAGCGCGAGGACGCCGGCCAGCACCCCGCGCAGGCCGGTCGCCGTCCAGGGGCCGAAGCCGGTCAGGGCGCCGGCGGTGGCGGGGAAGCTGAAGGAGAAGCAGAGGACGCCGAGGGCCGCGAGCAGGGTGCCTCGGCCGGCCGGGACGCCGCTCCGGCGGGCCACCGCTATCGTCGTCGGGCGAGTAGCGCTATCTTGTGCCGTCATGAATGAGCCTAGCAGCGTCCATGAACTGGCCGACAGCCTCCGCCGCGATCTCGACCGCTACTCCGAGGGGGAGAAGCTGCCGTCGAGCCGGGCACTGGTGGAACGCCACCAGGTGAGCCCGGTGACGGTCTCCCGGGCGATCGCGGTCCTGGTCGCCGAGGGGCTGGTGGTGGCCCGGCCCGGCGCCGGGGTGTTCCGGGCGCCGCGGGCCGGCGGCGGTGCCCGCCCGGGCGACCTCTCCTGGCAGGAGGTGGCGCTGAGTGCCGAGGTGGGGCCCGCCAACCCGGGTGTCGCGGGCCTGCTCACCACCCTCACCGTCCCCCCGCCGGACGTGATCGACCTGAACGGCGGCTACCCGCACTCCTCGCTGCTGCCCGAGCGCACGCTGGCCGGCGCGCTGGCCAGGGCCGGGCGGCGGCCGGGTGCCTGGGGGCGGCCGCCGGTGGACGGGCTGACCGAGCTGCGGGCCTGGTTCGCCCGGGACATCGGCGGGGCCGGCGGGTCGCTGAGCGCCGCGGAGGTGCTGGTGACGGCGGGCGGCCAGAGCGCGCTGACCACCGCCCTGCGCTCGCTGGTGGCGCCGGGCGCCCCCGTCCTGGTCGAGTCGCCCACCTACCCGGGGACGCTCGCCGTGGCCCGGGCGGCGGGGCTGCGCCCGGTGCCCGTCCCGGTGGACGCCGACGGCGTCCGGACCGACCTGCTCGCGGAGGCCTTCGAGGCCACCCGGGCCCGGGCCTTCGTCTGCCAGCCGCTGTTCCAGAACCCGACCGGCGCGGTGCTGTCGGCGCCGCGCCGGGCCGAGGTGCTGCGGATCGCCCGGGCGGCCGGCGCCTTCGTGATCGAGGACGACTTCGCCCGCCGGCTGGTCCACGCGGACGCCGCCGCGCTGCCCCGCCCGCTGGCGGCCGAGGACCCGGACGGGGTGGTGGTGCACGTCCGTTCGCTGACCAAGGCCGCCTCGCCCAGCCTGCGGGTGGCGGCGCTCAGCGCGCGCGGGCCGGCCCTGGAGCGGCTGCGGGCCGTCCAGGTGGTGGACAGCTTCTTCGTCCCGCGGCCGCTCCAGGAGGCCACCCTGGAGCTGGTGGGGGACCCGGGCTGGGCGCGGCACCTGCGCGTCCTGGCGGCCGAGCTGCGGGACCGCCGGGAGGCCGCGGTCGCCGCGCTGCGCCGGGGACTGCCGGGACTGCTCGGGACGGCCGTGCCGGCCGGCGGGTACCACCTGTGGCTGCGGCTGCCGGACGGCACGGACGAGGCCGCCGCGGCCGCCGCCGCCCTGCGGGCCGGGGTCGGCGTGACGCCGGGGCGGCCGTACTTCGCGGCCGAGCCGCCCGGCCCGCACCTGCGGCTGAGCTACGCGGCGGCGGAGAGCGCCGCCCAGGTGGCCGAGGGCGTCGAGCGGCTGCGCCGGGCCTGCGCGGAGGACCGCGCCTGAGGCCGCCGGGTCACCCGGCCGTCCGGGTGCGGCCACCCGGGAACGGGCCACCGGACCAACGCACCACCGGGCCGGCTCCTCGGCCGCGGGCCCGGCCGGGGCGCGGGCTCAGCCGCGGTGGCCGGCCATCCGCTCCAGGCGGGCGATCCGCTCGGCCATCGGCGGGTGGGTGGAGAACAGCCGGGCACCGGCCTCGCCGGGGCGGAACGGGCTGGCGATCATCATGTGGCTGGCGGTCTGGAGCTGGGGCTCGGGCGGCAGCGGGAGCTGCTTGGTGCCGATGTCCAGCTTGCGCAGGGCGCTCGCCAGGGCCAGCGGGTCGCCGGTGATCCGGGCGCCGTCCGCGTCGGCCTGGTACTCCCGGGAGCGGCTGACGGCCAGCTGGATCAGGCCGGCCGCGAGCGGGCCAAGGATCATGATCGCGAGGATCCCGAAGAGGCCCGGCCCGTCGTCGTCCTCGCTGCGGCCGAACGGCACCAGCCAGGCGAAGTGGACCAGGAACATCACCGCCGAGGCGAGCGCCCCGGCCACCGAGGAGATCAGGATGTCCCGGTTGTAGACGTGGCTCAGCTCGTGCCCGAGCACCCCGCGCAGCTCGCGTTCGTCCAGCAGCTGCAGGATGCCGTCGGTGCAGCAGACCGCGGCGTTGCGCGGGTTGCGGCCGGTGGCGAAGGCGTTCGGGGCGGGGGTCGGCGAGATGTAGAGGCGGGGCATCGGCTGGCGGGCCGAGGTGGAGAGCTCGCGGACGATCCGGTACAGCCGGGGCGCCTCGATCTCGCTCACCGGGCGGGCCCGCATGGCGCGCAGGGCCAGCTTGTCGCTGTTCCAGTAGGCGTAGGCGTTGGTGCCGACCGCGACCACCAGGGCGACCACGAATCCGGCCCGGCCGAAGAAGCTGCCGATGACCAGGATCAGCGCAGAAAGGCCGCCGAGCAGTACGGCGGTCCTCAGTCCGTTGTGCCGGTGATGCACGGCAGGCCCTCCAGGTGGTGCGGTGGGAAGCCTTCTGTCTCAGTCCCCGTGCCGGATCAACGGACGGATGCGGGGGCCTTGTTCCCTTGTGCCCTCCGCGGTCCTCCCCCGCCCCCGGGCGGGCCGGACCCGGGGCGGGCCCGGGCGGGCCGGACGCGGGGGACGGACGCGGGCCGGGCAGGCTCCCGAGCGGGACGCGGCGGGCAGGCCTGCCGGGGCGGCACCGACCGGGCGGCCTCCCGACGGACCCGCGCACGAACCCGCACCCGGCCCCGGACCCGCACCGGCACCCGGACCCGAAGCCAGCCCCGAACCCGGACCGGGCCGGGCTCAGAACAGACTGCCGCCCGCCACCTGGAGCACCAGCTGCGGGAGCACCGACAGCACGACCGCCGCGGCGGCGGTGAGCGCGACGGTGGCCGTCAGCGAGACGGGCAGCCGGACGGCCGGGGCACCGGCCCCGGCGGCCGCCGGCGCGGCGGCCGGCCCGGGGGCGAACAGCTTCGCCGTCCAGACCAGGTAGTAGAAGAGCGCGATCACCACGTTGGCGGCCATCACCACGGCCAGCCAGCCGAGCCCGGCGTCGACGGCGGCCCGGAAGACCACCACCTTGCCGAACAGCCCGATCACGCCGGGCGGCAGCCCGGCCAGGCAGAGCAGGAAGAACGCGAGCGCCAGCGCCGTCCAGCGGCGGGTCGCGAACAGGCCGCGGTAGTCGTCCAGCCGGTTGCCGGTCGAGCGGCCCACCACGGCGGCCACCGCGAAGGCGCCGAGGTTCACCACCCCGTAGATCAGGCCGTACGCGGCGGTGGCGCCCAGCGCGTCCGGGCCGGGGCGGTACCCGGCGGCCGCGATCGGCACCAGCAGGTAGCCGGCCTGGCCGACCGAGGACCAGGCCAGCAGGCGGACGGCGCCGTGCTCGGTGTCGGGGCGCTGGCGCAGCGCCGCGACGTTGCCGGCCGTCATGGTGAGCGCGGCCAGCACCGCGAGCACCGGGCCCCAGCTGTGGCCGTACGCGCGGAACCCGATGCTGGTGACCAGCGCGAGCCCGGCCAGGCCCGCGGCCTTCCCGACCACCGAGAGGTAGCCGGCCACCGGGAGCGGGGCGCCGACGTAGGTGTCGGGGACCCAGAAGTGGAACGGCACCACGGCGACCTTGAAGGCGAAGCCGACCAGGACGAGCACCGCACCGGCCTCGGCCACCGGCTTCAGCTGGGCGGGCGCGTGCGGCAGGGCGTCCGCGATCACGCCGAGGTGCAGGCTGCCGGTGGCGGCGTAGACGAAGGCGACGCCGAGCAGCATCACGGCGGTCGCGGTCACCGAGGAGAGGAAGAACTTCAGCGCGGCCTCGGCGCCCCGGCCGTCCCGGCGCAGCGCGACCAGTGCGAAGGCGGGCAGCGAGGCGACCTCCAGGGCGACGACGAGGGTCGCCAGGTCCCGGGCGGCGGGCAGCAGGGCGGCGCCGGAGGCGCTGCTGAGCAGCAGGAACCAGTACTCGCCGCCGGGCAGCTTCGCCTCGTCCACGGTGTGCACCGAGAGCAGGGCGGCGATCAGCGCGCCGCCGAGCGCGAGCAGCTGGAAGACCAGCGCGAAGTGGTCGGCGACGTAGCTGCAGCCGGCGGTGCCCTGGACGTCCTGGAGGCAGAAGGTGCTGCGGGGGGTGCCGCCGGTGAGCGGCAGCAGGGCGGCGACGGCGAGGGCGAGTCCGGCGACGGCGAACCGGCCGAGCAGCTTCTTGCGGCGCTCGGGCAGGAAGAGGTCGGCGAGCAGGACGGCCAGGCCGGCCAGTGCGGCGATCAGCGGCGGTGCGACGGCCACCCAGTCGACGGACTGGATGAGGCCGCCCGGGTCGGCTACGGCGAGGGAGGTCACAGTGGGCTGCCCCGTGAGGTGAGAGCTGAGCTGCGGGCCGAGCGTGGTGGCGAGCTGGGCGGCGGGCATGGTCAGCCACCTCCGAGCAGGTGCTGGACGGCCGGCTCGGAGAGACCGAGCAGGAGGGCGGGCCACAGTCCGGCGAGCAGGGTGAGCGCGGCGAGCGGGGTCCAGCTGACGGCCTCGTAGCGGCGCAGGTCCGGGAGGTCGGCGGCGGCCGCGGGCTGCGCGGGGTCGCCCATGCAGACCCGGCGGACCACGATCAGCAGGTAGGCGGCGGTGAGCAGGGTGCCGAGGCCGGCCAGCACCATGTAGGTGACGAAGGCGGGCCGGGAGAGTCCGGCGGCCGGGTCGAAGGCGCCGAACATGGCGAGCAGCTCGCCCCAGAAGCCGGCCAGGCCGGGCAGTCCGAGGCTGGCGACGGCGGCGAAGGCGAGCAGGGCGCCGAGCCGTGGCGCCCGTCCGTACAGGGCGGCGCCGGTGGCGCCGGCGAGGGTGTCGAGGTCGGCGGTGCCGTAGCGGTCCTTGAGGGCGCCGACGACGAAGAACAGCAGGCCGGTGATCAGGCCGTGGGCGATGTTGGCGAACAGCGCGCCGTTGACGCCCACCGGGGTGAGCGAGGCGATGCCCAGCAGGACGAAGCCCATGTGGCCGACCGAGGAGTAGGCGATCAGGCGCTTGAGGTCGCCCTTGGCGCCGGGCCGGGCGAGGGCGAGGCAGGCCAGCGAGCCGTAGACGATGCCGACGGCGGCGAACGCCCCGAGGTAGGGGGCGAGGGTCGCGCTGCCGTCGGGGACGATCGGGAGCAGGACCCGGACCAGGCCGTAGGTGCCCATCTTCAGCAGCACGCCGGCGAGCAGCACCGAGCCGACGGTGGGGGCGGCGGTGTGGGCGTCCGGGAGCCAGCTGTGCAGCGGCCAGGCGGGTGCCTTGACGGCCAGTCCGATCATGATCGCGAGGCCGGCGGTGACCTGGGTGGTGTGGCTGAGGCCGTTGCCGTGGGCGTTGGCCAGGGCCTGCATGTCGAAGGTGCCGGCCTTGGTCCCGATCAGCAGGAAGCCGAGCAGCATCACCGCGGAGCCGAGCAGGGTGTAGAGGATGAACCGGTTGGCGGCCGGGACCTTCCGTCCGCTGCCCCAGCGGGCGATCAGGAAGTACATCGGGATCAGCACGATCTCGAAGGCCAGGAAGAAGAGGATCAGGTCCAGCACCGCGAAGGTGGCCAGCATGCCGGTTTCGAGCAGCAGGAACAGCCCGACGAAGGCCCGGGCGGAGGGCACGCCCTCGCCGCCGGGCAGCCGCCTCTGCGAGTAGCCGGCGCAGAGCAGGGTGAGCAGCGAGGTCAGCACGATCAGCGGCAGCGAGACGCCGTCGACGCCGAGGTGCAGCCGGACGTCGAGCGCCGGGATCCAGGACAGGTCGGTGGTGGCCTGCATCCGGGCCGGCTCGTCGTGGTCGAAGCCGGCCGCGAGCGCGACGGTGAGCAGGAACACCAGGCCGCTGACGGCGGTGTTGAAGGTCAGAGCGCGCCGGTCGGCGGTGGCCGGGTCGGCGCCGAAGACGGGGGCCAGGGTGAGGGCGGCGCCGAGCAGCGGCAGCACCAGGAGGGCGATGAGGACTGCGTTCATCGGGGGCTCCAAACGGGTGCTGCGGCGGGCGGGGCGGGGCGGCGGGGTGCGGCGGCGGGGCCGGTCGGGTGGGTCATCCGCTACACCGCCGCCCAGACGGCGAGCAGCACCACGCCGGCGAGCAGGGCGCTGAGGTAGGTCTGCGCGTTGCCGGTCTGTGCCAGGCGCACGGCCCGGCCGAGCAGCTGGGCGCCGAGGCCGGTGCCGCGCACGTACGTCTCGACGACCTCGCGGTCGAGGAAGCGGACGAGCTTGGCGGCGGCGCCGGCCGGGCGGACGAACAGGGCGGTGTAGAGCCGGTCGACGCCGAAACCGTGCCGGGCCGGGCCGAACAGCGGGCCGAGCAGGGTGCGGCCGGGGTCGGCGGGCGGCTGCTCGGCCGGCGGGGTGGTGGCCCCGCCGGGGACGCGGCCCTCGGCGGTGGGGCCGAGCGGCCGGCCGGCGGCGAGCCGGGCCGCGGTGACCCGGGCGGTGCCGGAGCGCCAGGCGGCCCAGGCGATCAGGATGCCGGCCACGGCCAGGCCGGTGCCGATCACCGCGGTGACGGGCGTGGGGCGCAGCGAACCGCCGTCCAGCAGGGCGGGCAGCCAGTCCGTGCGGACGCCGGCGATGCCGAAGCCCATGGTGGGCACCGCGAGCACCCAGAGCGGCCAGCGCATCGCGGACGGCTCGGCGGTGGCCGGGTCGGCCTCGTCCACCTCGGGCGAGTACGGGGCTCCCGGCTCGGCGCCGGTGGGGGCGGGCGCCGGCGCGGCCGGGGGCACGGCGGCCGGGGTGTGGAAGGCGACCAGCCAGAGCCGGGTGGCGTAGGCGGCGGTGATCAGCGCGGTGAGGCAGGCCGCGACCAGGACGATCCAGCCGGCGGTGGCCGGGACGGCGGAGGCCGGGCCGACGCCGTTGGTGATCGCCTCGCCGGTGGCGGCGTGCTCGGCGGCGGTGAGCACCGCCTCCTTGCTGAAGAAGCCGGAGAACGGCGGCAGGCCGACCAGGGCGACCAGGGCGATGCCGGTCGTCCAGTAGGCGTCCGGCACCCGGCGGCGCAGCCCGGGCATCCGGGACATCGCGGAGATCGAGTTGGTGTGCGCGGCGTGGATCACCACGCCGGCGGCGAGGAACAGCAGGGCCTTGAAGGCGCCGTGGCTGACCAGGTGGAAGACGGACGCCTCGCGGTCGCCGCTGGCGAGGGCGCCGGCCATGTAGCCGAGCTGGCCGACGGTGGAGTAGGCGAGGACGCGTTTGAGGTCGTCCTGGGCGAGGGCGCAGAGCGCGGAGCCGATCATCGTGACCGCGGCCATCACGGCGAGCACGATCAGCGCGGCGCCGGAGAGCAGGAAGACCGGCAGCAGCCGGGCGACCAGGTAGATGCCGGCCGCGACCATGGTGGCGGCGTGGATCAGGGCGGAGACCGGCGTGGGGCCGGCCATCGCGTCCGGGAGCCAGGTGTGCAGCGGGAACTGGGCGCTCTTGCCGGCCACGCCGGCCAGCAGCAGCAGGGCGGTCAGGGTGGGGTGGCCGAGCTGCCCGTGGCCCGCGGCGGACAGCACGTCGCTGATCCGGAAGCTGCCGGCGTCGGCCCCGAGCAGGAAGATCCCGAACACGAACGGGACGTCGCCGAGCTTGGTGACCAGGAAGGCCTTGAGCGAGGCGGAGCGGGCGTCGGCGGTCTCCCAGTGGTGGCCGATCAGGAAGTACGAGCAGATGCCCATGACCTCCCAGCCGACCAGCAGCACGATCAGGTCGCCGGAGTAGACGACCACGAACATCGCGGCCGTGAACAGCGAGACCAGCGCCGCGTACGAGGGGTAGCGGGGGTCGTCCTTGAGGTAGGCGGTCGAGTAGACCTGCACGCAGGTGGCGACCAGGCCGACCAGGACGGTGATCACCGAGGTGTAGCCGTCCAGCTGGATGGCGAGCGAGATCTCCGGGCCGCCGGTCGGGGTGAGCCGGGTGGCGGCCTCCAGGACCTGGCCGGTGCCGAGCTGGAGGGCGACGACCAGGGCCAGGACGGCGGAGGCGGCGACCGGGAGGATCGCCAGCGGCCGGGCGAAGCCGGGGGCGCGCCGGCCGGTGGCGAAGGTGGCGGCGGCGCCGAGCGCGGGCAGCGCGGGGACGAGCACCGGGAGGGCGAGGTTCATGCGGCGGCCCGGCCCTTCAGGGTGTCGGCCGCGGCGGGCGCCTGGGCGGCCTCGGCCGGGTCGCCCAGGGCGGTGATCCGGTCGATGTCGGCGGTGCCCCTGGTCCGGAAGACCAGCAGGACGATCGCCAGGCCGAGACCGATCTCGGCGGCGGCGACGGTGATCACGAAGAGGGTGAGAGCCTGTCCGGCGTGCAGCGAGTCGCGCAGCCAGGCGTCGAAGGCGACCAGGTCGAGGTTGACGGCGTTGAGCATCAGCTCGACGGACATCAGCACCAGGACGACGTTGCGCCGGGCGAGCACGCCGTACACGCCGACGCTGAAGAGCAGCGCGGCGAGGACGGCTGGGTAGGCGAGGTGCATCGGCGGTCAGCGCTCCTGCGGAGGGGTCGTCGAGGCGGCGGGCGCCGGGTCGGCGGGCTTCGGGGCTCCGGCGTCCGGTCCGGCCTGCGGCGGCGGCACCGCGCGGCCCGGGGTGCCGACCGGCTTGCCGGCCCGCAGCCTGCCGGCGCGGGGGGCCGGGGCCGTGCCCCGGCCGCCGCCGCGGGACAGCACGACGGCGCCGACCAGGGCGGCCAGCAGCAGGACGGAGAGCGCCTCGAAGGGCAGCACCCAGTGCCGGAACAGGCTGGTTCCGGTGGCCTGGGTGGAGCCGCCGCCGGCGCCGAGGTCGATCCAGGCGCTGCGGAAGGCGTCCACCATCAGGGTCACCAGGGTGCCGGCGGCGGCGAGGGCCACCACCAGGGCCACCCAGCGGTTGCCGGAGTCCGCGTCGGGCGAGCGACCGATCGGGGCCTTGGTGAGCATCAGTCCGAACAGCACCAGCACCACGACCGAGCCGAGGTAGATGAGCACCTGCACCCAGGCGATGAACTCGGCGGTGAGCAGCAGGAACTCCACCGCCAGCCCGCCGAGCGCGACGACCAGCCAGAGCGCGGCGTGCACCAGCTGCTTGGTGGTGACGGCGACCAGGGCGGAGCCGAGCACGGCGACGCCGACCAGCAGGAAGACGATCTCGACGCCGGTCGGGGAGAGGAAGGAGCGGGCGGCGGGCTCCAGCGGGCCGGCCGCGGCGAACAGGACGCTCACTCGGACCCACCCGCCTCGGCGGCCGCGGCGGCGGCCAGCTTCTCGGCCGCCTTGCGGGCGGCCGCGATCTCCTTGGGCTCCTCGGCCGCCGGGTCCAGGGCGGGCGGTGCCGGTACGGTCCACATCCACTCGCGGAGCTTGTCCCGCTCGTGGGTCAGCTCCAGGATGTCCGTCTCCGCGTACTCGAACTCCGGCGACCAGAACAGCGCGTCGAAGGGGCAGACCTCGATGCAGATGCCGCAGTACATGCAGAGCGAGAAGTCGATCGCGAACCTGTCCAGCACGTTGCGGGTGCGGGCGCGGGCGTTCGGGTCGGCGGCGGGCAGCGTCTCCTTGTGGGAGTCGATGTAGATGCACCAGTCCGGGCACTCACGGGCGCAGAGCATGCAGACGGTGCAGTTCTCCTCCAGCAGCGCGATCACGCCGCGGGTGCGCGGCGGGAGCTCGGGCTGCACGTCGGGGTACTGCGCGGTGACGGTCTTCTTCGTCATCGTCCGCAGGGTGACGGCCAGGCCCTTGGCCAGGCCGGAGCCGGGGAAGCTCATCAGGAGATCGCCACCTTGATGACGCCGGTGAGGGCGAGCTGGACGAGGGCGAGCGGGATCAGGACGGTCCACGCGAACCGCATCAGCTGGTCCTCGCGCAGCCGCGGGTAGGTGACCCGCAGCCAGATCACCACGAAGGCCAGGGCGAAGGTCTTGAGGATGGTCCAGAGCCAGCCGAGGTCGTCCGGCAGCGGTCCGTGCCAGCCGCCCAGGAAGAGCACGGCGGTGAGCGCGGAGACCACCAGGATCCCGGCGTACTCGGAGAGCAGGAAGAACGCGAAGCGCAGGCCGGTGTACTCGGTGTAGGCGCCGAAGATGATCTCGGAGTCGGCGACCGGCATGTCGAACGGCGGTCGCTGCAGCTCGGCCAGGCCGGCCGTGAAGAAGACGAACGCGCCGATCGCCTGCCACGGGATCCAGTACCACTCGAAGGCGTCCAGGATGCCGGGCAGCGAGAGCGTCCCGGCGGCCATCGCCACCGAGGCGGCGGCGAGCACCATCGGCAGCTCGTACGACATCAGCTGGGCGGCCGTGCGCAGGCCGCCGAGCAGCGAGAACTTGTTGGCGGAGGCCCAGCCGGCCATCAGCTTGCCGATCACGCCGACGCCCATCACGGCCAGCACGAAGAACAGCCCGGCGTCGACGGCCTGGCCGACGAAGCCGTCCGGCCCGACCGGGATCGCCAGCAGCACGATCAGGTACGGCAGCAGCGAGACGGCCGGCGCCAGCTGGAACACCCGGCGGTCCGCCCCGGCGGGGACGATGTCCTCCTTCTGGGCGAACTTGACGCCGTCGGCGACCAGCTGGGCCCAGCCGTGGAACCCGCCCGCGTACATCGGGCCGAGCCGGCCCTGCATGTGGGCCATCACCTTGTGCTCGGTCTGGCCGATGATCAGCGGGAAGGTGAGGAAGACGACGAGCGCGGCGGCGCAGCGCAACAGCGTGTCGAGCAGGTTCACGCGCTGTCTCCTTCCTGGGTGGGCTTCTCGGGTGCGGCTGCGGGGGCTTCGGGCGTACCGGGCCCGGGCGCGCCGGCTTCGGGCGTACCGGCTTCGGGCGCGCCGGACCCCTGCTGCGGGGCCTCCGGTGCGACGGGCTCCGGCTTCGCGGGCTCCGGCTTCGCGGCCTCCGGCTTCACGGGCTCCGGCTTCGCGGCCTCGGGTGCCGGGGTGGCCGCCGGTGCGGCAGGCTCCCCCGCCGGCTCCCCGGCGGGCCCGTGCGCGGGTACCGGTGTGTGCCAGGGCGCGTCGGTGGACCGGGTCCGGGCGGGTGCCGGCGGCGTGGCCGCGGCGGGCGGCGTCGCCGCCGGCTGCTCGGCGGGCGCCCCGGCGGGCGCCCCGGCGGGCGCCCCGGCGGCCGTCCCGGTGGGTGCCTCGGCCGGCGGGGCCGCCGGGCCGGCGGCGGTCTGGCTGGCCGACCCCTCCGTGATGGACCGGGTGCGCCGGGGCCGGTCGGCCCGGATCGCGGGCCCGCCCTCGCCGGCGGCACCGGCAGGGGTGCCGGCAGCGGCACCGGCGGCCCCGGCGGCGGCACGCGGGGTGCGCCCCGCCGCACCGGCCGCGCGGGCGCCCCGGGCGGGGCGTTCGGCGACGGGCGGCAGGGTGCCCTTGAGCGGCCCCCACTCGTTCGGGTCGGGCACGCCGGCCGGCTGCATCTTGCGCCGGGCCGGGCCGTCGCCCTCGGACTCGCCGGGCTCCTTGGCGCCGGGCCAGGCCTTGGCGACCCGGGCCGCCAGGACGAACTCCTTGCGGAGCGGGTGGCCCTCGAAGCCGTCCGGCAGCAGCAGGGTGACCAGGTGCGGGTGGCCGGAGAAGTCGATGCCGAACATCTCGTGGGTCTCCCGCTCGTGCCAGCCGGCACCGGCGTAGACGCCCACGGCGGTCGGCAGCGCGGCCCGCTCGCGCGGCACCCGGGTGCGGACCAGCAGGTGCCGGACCCCGGTGGCGTCGAGAGCGGCCAGGTGGGCGGCGACGGAGAAGCCCTCGGCCAGTTCGTCGACGGCGCTCAGCCAGTCGAAGTAACTCAGGCCCAGGATGTCCCGGGCGGCCGTCAGCGCCTCGATCCAGTGCTCGGCAGGCACGTCGACGGTGATCAGCTCGTACGCCTCGGCGGCGGTCGCCCACGCGCCGACCGACGCGGCGAGCTCCTCGGGGGTGCGGTCGAAGCTCACGCGCGGCCGCCCTCGGGCCCGGCGACCAGCGGCCGGCGCAGCGCGGACGCCGGGGCGGCGTAGCGCTCGGGCAGCGATTCGGCCGCGATCTTCTCCTGCAGCTTGAGGATGCCCTGGAGCAGCGCCTCGGGGCGCGGCGGGCAGCCCGGCACGTAGACGTCGACCGGGATGATCTGGTCGACGCCCTTGGTGACCGAGTAGGAGTCCCAGTAGGGGCCGCCGGAGTTGGAGCAGGCGCCAAAGGAGATGACGTACTTCGGCTCGGGCATCTGCTCGTACAGGCGCTTGACGGCGGGGGCCATCTTGTCCGTGACGGTGCCCGACACGATCATCAGGTCGGCCTGGCGCGGGCCGGGCGCGAACGGGATGACTCCCATCCGGATGAAGTCGTGCTTGGCCATCGAGGCGGCGATGAACTCGATCGCGCAGCAGGCCAGGCCGAAGTTGAAGCACCAGAGGCTGTAGCGGCGCCCCCAGTTGAGCACCACCTTGACCGGGTCCGGCGCCAGCCGGGCGAGCGGTCCGAGCCGCGGCTGCTCGGCCGGGCCCCCCGGACGGGCGGGGTCGGGCATGCCGAGCGGGACGACTCCGGAGGAGTCGCCGCCGTGGGCGTGGCCGTGCGGGTGGCTGTGGGTCACGTCCATTCCAGAACGCCCTTCTTCCAGGCGTAGAGCAGGCCGACCGCGAGGAAGCCGATGAAGACGAACATCTCGACCAGGGTGCCCGCGCCGTACCCGGCGGCGGAGAACACCGTCGCCCAGGGGAACAGGTAGATGGCGTCGACCGCGAAGATCACGTACAGGAACGCGTACACGTAGTAGCGGATCTGGGTGTGCGCCCAGTCCTCGCCGACCGGGTCGACCCCGCACTCGTAGGCGAGGAGCTTCTCCGGCGAGTACACCACCGGCCGCAGCAGCCGGTTGGCGGAGAACGCCACGGCGACGAAGAGCACGCCGACGACGGCGAGCAGGCCCACCGCGGCGTACGCGTCGAAGTAGCCGCTGCCCACCGCAGGGTCGGCCGCGACGGCAGCTACCGGCTGCCCCTTCATGCGTTCGCCTCCACATCGGCCTTGCTCCGGGCCCGTCCGGGACATCCCCGGAGGACCGTACTGCCGCGTTCTTTACGCACCCATAACCATCGTCAAGGCGTGAGTCTAAGTGCAGCGCCACCGGCTGCCGTACCCTGCCCGCCAACCAAGACGGCCCGGGTGGGGATAACCCCCGGACGGGTACACGGAACACCCCCATGGCCCCGCGCGCCGCCCACCCGGGAAGCTGGGAGCACGAGCTTGACCGAGAGGGACGGTAGACATCAGATGAAGCCACTGCTCCACCGCGCGGCGGACACCGTACGGCTGCGCGACGCCCAGGGTGAGCGGGTTCCCGTGTACGGCGGGCAGATGTGGCGGCAGGTCCTGCAGCTGCTCCTCAACCTGCCGCTGGGGATCGTGGGCTTCACCTTCACGGTGGCGCTGCTCTCCGTCGGGGTCGCCCTGTCGGTCACCGTGGTCGGGCTGCCGTTGCTGGCCCTCGGGCTGGCGGGGTGCCGCCGGCTGGGGGCGCTGGCCAGGGCCCGGGCCCGGTCGGCCGGCTCCGTGGTCGGCGAGCCGGACCCGCTGCGGGTGCGCCGCCCGGGTGTCGCCGGCTGGGCGACCGCCACCCTCACCGACGGGCTGGGCTGGCGCTCGGCGCTGTACCACGTGCTGCTGCTGCCCTGGGGCGTCCTGACCTTCGCCGTCACCCTGGTGTTCCTGCTGGTGGGCTGGCCGGTGCTGCCGTGGGTGGTCGGGGCCCAGACCGCGATCGACCGGATCCTGCTGGAGAGCCTGCTCGCCCCGACCGCACTGTCCGAGCGGGTCCGCGAGCTGGAGGACGACCGGGGCGCGGTGGTCGACACCGCCGCCGCCGACCTGCGGCGGATCGAGCGGGACCTGCACGACGGGGCCCAGGCCCGGCTGGTGGCGCTGGCGATGGACCTCGGCCTGGCCAAGGAGAAGCTGACCGACGAGCCGACCCCCGACACCGTGGAGGCGGCCGCGAAGATGGTCGGCGCCGCGCACGGCGAGGTGAAGCTCGCCCTCCAGGAACTGCGGGACCTCGCCCGGGGCATCCACCCGGCCGTGCTGACCGACCGCGGCCTGGACGCGGCGCTGTCCGCGGTCGCCGCCCGCTGCACCGTCCCCGGCGGCGTCAAGGTGCACGTGGACCTGCGGGGCGCGGACGGCTCCGCCGAGCGCCCCGACTCCGCGGTGGAGGGCATCGCGTACTTCACCGTCAGCGAGCTGCTCACCAACGTCTCCAAGCACGCCGGCGCGCGCACGGCCACGGTGGACCTCTGGCGGGCCGCCGACCGGCTGATGCTGCTGGTCCAGGACGACGGCAAGGGCGGCGCGGCCCCCTACCCCGGCAGCGGCCTGGCGGGGCTGGCCGAGCGGATCCGCTCGGTGGACGGGGTCTTCCTGGTGGAGAGCCCGGAGGGGGGCCCGACCACCGTGACGATCGAACTGCCGTGGCACACCCGGGCGGCCCGCCGGGTCTGACCCGGCCACCCCCACCCCCCGGGCACGGCCGGGGACGTACGCAGCCGGGGCCCGGACAGCCGGCGCGGACGAACGGCCGGGGCGCCGCCGAGGCAGTGGCGGCGCCCCGGCCGGCCCTGCGTCCGCACCGGCGTACGGGGCAGGGACGGTCCCGTCCACCGTCCGTGGACCCTTGCGCGGTGCGCGGACGGCCGGCCGGGGCCGGGTTGGTGCTGCCGGCCGGTCCGGTGGTCCCGGGCCGGCCGGCAGGGTCAGGAGGTGGGCAGGGTGCCCAGCGTGACGTCGGCGGTCCTGGACTGGCCGTCCCTGACGTAGGTGACGGTGACCTTGCTGTCGGGGGTGAGCGAGGCGAGCGCCGTGGTGAGCGAGTTCAGCGTGGTGATGTCGGTGTCGCCCAGCTTGGTGATCACGTCCCCGACCTGGAGCCCGGCCGAGTCGGCGGGCCCGCCGGAGACCACCGAGACGATCACCGCGCCGGCCGGCTGGAAGCCCGCGTCGAAGAAGGTCCGGGCGGTGATGCCGAGGGCGGCCCGGCCGGAGTTGGTCACCTTGCCGCTCTTGATCAGCTGGTCGGTGATGCTGGTGATGGTGGACGCCGGGATGGCGAAGCCGATGCCGGGGGCGACCGCGCCGTTGCCCTCGGGCTCGGTGGCGGCGAGGGTGTTGATGCCGATCACCTGGCTGGCGAGGTTCACCAGGGCCCCGCCGCTGTTGCCGGGGTTGATGGCGGCCGAGGTCTGCACCATGTTGCCGATGGTGGCCCCCGGGGCGCCGCCCGTCCCGGGCTCCGAGACGGTCCGGCCGGTCGCCGAGACGATGCCCTCGGTGACGCTGCTGGCGAGGCCGAGCGGGCTGCCCATGGCGAGGGTGATCTGGCCGAGCTCGACCTTCTTGCTGTCCGCGAAGACGGCCGGCTTCAGCCCGCTCGGCGGGCTGGTCAGCTTGATCACCGCGAGGTCGGAGTCGGGGTAGCTGGCGACCAGGGTCGCGTCCAGCGACTTGGTGCTGTTGGCCAGCGTGACGGTCATCGTGGTGGCCGTGCCCACCACGTGGGCGTTGGTGACGATGTTGCCCTTGCCGTCGTAGACGATGCCCGAGCCCAGGCCGCCGGCGGTGGTGATCTGGACGACCGAGGGCAGCACCTCGGAGATCACCCGCTCGTAGTCGTCCTGGAGCTGGTTGCCGCCCGCGGCGGCCGATGCGGAGCCGCTGGACGTGGCGCCGGGCGAGGAGCTGTTCGAGGAGGCGGAGCCGCTGCTGCAGCCCGCCAGGGCCAGCGCGGCCAGCGCGGTCGCCGCGCCGGCGGCGACCAGCCGGCGGCCGGGGGTGCGCGGTCCGGTCGGCCGGGGCCCGGCCGGGATCGGGCGGGTGGGTTCCTTCTTGGGGTGCACCTGGCTGCCTCCGGTTCCGTACGCGCGCGGCCCGGCCCTGGGGAGAGCTCTCCTCAGGTCGAGGACGGGGGCCGATTTTTGTCAGCATTTCACCTCTTTGTCCGAATCGACGCGCCGACTCGCCCGGCGGGGCCGCCCGGACGCCGCAACGGGAACCGATCACCCGCGGACGAACGGCCTAGGATTCGGTCATGACTTGGTTGATCACGGGCGGGGCTGGATACATCGGCGGGCACGTCGTGCGTCAGCTCATCGACGCGGGCGAGCGGGTCGCCCTCATCGACGACTTCAGCACCGGCGACCGGACCCGGCTGCCCGCGGGCGTCGCCGTGGTCGAGGGCTCGACCCTGGACCGGGCCGCGCTGGACCGCGCCATCCGCGAGCACGAGGTCGAGGGCATCCTGCACTTCGCCGCGAAGAAGCAGGTCGGCGAGTCCGTCGAGCAGCCCTTCCTGTACTACCGGGAGAACATCACCGGCCTGCAGACCGTCCTGGAGGCGGCGGCCGATGGCGGCGTCAAGCGGTTCCTCTTCTCCTCCTCCGCCGCGGTCTACGGCATGCCGGACGTCGACCTCGTCACCGAGGACACGCCCTGCCACCCGATGAACCCGTACGGCGAGACCAAGCTGGCCGGCGAATGGCTGGTGGCGGCGGCCGGCCGGACGTACGGCATGTCGACCGTCTCGCTGCGCTACTTCAACGTGGCCGGGGCGCAGTCGCCGGAGCTCTCCGACACGGGCGTCCTCAACCTGGTCCCGATGGTCTTCGAGCGGCTCACCGCCGGCCGGGCCCCGCGGATCTTCGGCGACGACTACCCCACCGCGGACGGCACCTGCGTCCGTGACTTCATCCACGTCTCCGACACCGCCTCGGCGCACATCGCGGCGGCCCGCCGGATGCGCACGGACAAGGCCGGGGAGACCTCGCTCGTCCTGAACATCGGCCGCGGCGAGGGCGTCTCGGTCAAGGAGATGCTGGACGTGATCGGCCGGGTGACCGGGTACGACGCCACCGGCGAGGTCGCCCCGCGCCGGCCCGGCGACCCGGCCCGGGTGGTCGCCTCGGCCGACCTGATCCACAAGGAGCTGGGCTGGAGCGCCAGGTACGGCGTCGAGGAGATGGTGGCCTCCGCCTGGGACGGCTGGTGCAGCCGCCACCCCGGCGCCCGCAGGTAGGGCCGGCGGCGACGCACGGGGGCGGGTGCCGGTGACCGGGCACCCGCCCCCGCGTCGTCCCCGGCGCGGCTACGGCACCGCGGTGCCGTAGTACGCGTCCAGGGCGTAGACGCACCGGTCCTTGCTGCCGACGAAGACCCGGCCGCCGACCGCCACCGGGGAGCCGGTGAGCTCGCCCTTGGTGCCCAGCTCCCAGCGCAGCTGACCGGTCGACAGGTCCAGGGTGTGCAGCGAGTGGTCCCGGCTGCCGAGGTGGACCAGCCCGTCGGCGACCGCCGGGGAGCCGACGATCTCGCCGCGGGCGGTGTAGCGCCAGCGCTCCTGGCCGGTGGCGGTGTCGAAGGCGTGCAGGCGGTCCCCGCTGCCGATCAGCACGGTGCCGTCGGCCACGATCACCGGTTCGGCGCCCTGCCGGCTGCCGGTCCGCCCGCGCCAGCGGTCCCGTCCGGTGGTGACGTCCAGGGCGTAGACGGTGCCCAGGTAGTCGGCCACGTAGACCGCGGTGGCGTCCATCGCGGGCGGGGTGAAGAGCACCACCGGGGCCTCGAAGCGCCAGCGCTCCGCGCCGGTGGCGGTGTCCAGCGCGTACACCCGGGTACCGGCCGTCACGTACAGCACCCCGGCCCGCTCGACCGGCCGGGACGGGACGTCCTCGCCGACCGGGAACGACCAGCGCAGGCCGGCCCCGCGCGGGTCGACGCAGCGCAGCCGGCCACCGCCGTAGTAGTACGCCGCGCCGCCCACCAGGACGGGCCCGGACTGCGGGTTCTCGTAGTCCTGCTGGGCGTCGTCGGCACGCCACAGCTCGGCGCCGTTGGCGGCCGAGCGCAGCTGGACACCGCCGCCCCGGATGCCGCAGCAGAGCACCCCGTCGGCGGCGTCCAGCGAGAAGACCCAGCCGTCGAGGGAGTTGCGCCAGCGCTCGGTGCCGTCCGCCACGTCGACGGTGTACAGGTGCGGGCCGTCGGCGGCGTGCACCCGGCCGGAGTCCACGGCCATCGCCCAGGCGACGTCCCGGGTCTTGTACCGGCGCTCACCGGTGCCGATGTCGAGGGCGTGCACCTCGAAGCTGGAGACGAACAGGGTGCCGTCGGCGACCACCGGGGTGCCCCAGACGTCGTTGGACATCCGGAACCGCCAGGGGCGCCAGCGGGTGGCCCTGGCCGGCGGCGGGACGGCCGCCCGGCGCACCCAGTCCGTCTCGGCGGGGGCGGCCCCGTCCGCGCCCTGCTCGGCCCGGGGGCCCGGGCCTATCCGGACGGAGGCGCCGGGCAGCCGCACCTCGGCCGCGCTCTCGCCGGCCGGGGCCCGGTGCCGGCGGGCGGCGATCTTCTCGGTGGCCGCCTCGGTGTCGGGGACGGGGCCCGGCCGGGCGCCGTGCACCGGCCCGGTCCGGCCGGGCGGCGGCGGCAGCGCGCGGCCGTGCTGCGCGGTGCGCGGGTCGGCGGGGCCGGGCAGCTGCGGGACCGGCCGGGGCTGCGGGGCCACCGGCTGCGGGGGCGCCGGCTGGGCCGGTACGGCGGGGGGCTGGGCGAGCGGCCGCCGGCTGCTGCGCTTGCGCTCGATCAGGTCCAGCGCGTTGGCGGGCAGCCAGTCCCCCGCCTCGCCGGAGGCGTCGTCCCGGGAGAACAGGTGCGGGGCCAGCTCCGCCTGGATCTGGGCGGGCGTCGGCCGGTGCTCGGGCGAGGGCCGCATGCAGGCCCGGACCAGGTCCACCAGCTCGACCGGCAGGCCGGAGAGGTCGGGCTGCTCGCGGAGCAGCTGGAAGACCGTCTCGACGGGGTTGGCCCCCCGGTAGGGCGGGTGCCCGGTGGCGCAGAAGACCAGCAGCGAGCCGAGCGAGAAGATGTCGCTGGCGCCGGTCACGCTGCGGCTGTCCCGGGCCTGCTCGGGCGACATGTAGGCGGGAGTGCCGACCGCCACGTTGGTCATGGTGAGCCGGGTGTGCGAGACGCCGGCGGCGATGCCGAAGTCGATCACCCGGGGGCCGTCCTCCACCACCAGCACGTTGGAGGGCTTGAGGTCGCGGTGGACCAGCCCGGCCGCGTGGATCGACTGCAGGGCCTCGGCGATGCCGGCGATCAGCCAGCGCACCGCGCCGACCGGCAGCGGCCCGCACTCGCCGACCAGGTCCTCCAGGGAGGGGGCCGGCACGTAGGCGGTGGCCAGCCAGGGCACCCGGGCGTCGGCGTCCGCGTCGACCACGGCGGCCGTGTAGAAGCCGCCGACCGTCTTGGCGGCCGCGATCTCGCGGGCGAAGCGGACCCGGAACAGCTCGTCCTCGGCCAGTTCCCCCCGCACGGTCTTGATGGCCACCCGCCGGCCGGACGCGGAGCGCGCCAGGTACACCAGGCCCATTCCCCCCGCGCCGAGCCGCGCCAGCACCTCGAAGGGCCCGATCCGCCTCGGATCGTGCGCCGTCAGCTGGTCCACTCCGCTGCCACCTCCCCGTCTCCCGGCACCCACCGAGGGGTGCCGGTCTGATTCTCCAACGCCGCCCGGGTCAGATCCAACATCCCCCGCCCAGGGCGCCCGGCCCGCGTCCCGCGCGCCCCCCGGCGTCCACTGTGAAAGTTCTGGCCGGATTCTGACGCCCCTTCCGGCGGCCCCGGAGGGTCCCGCCGGCCCCGTCAAGGTTACGGAGCGCCACCCGACCATCCCTCAGCGGACTCGTCGTCACGCTGCGAGGTCATCAGCTCACGGGGGGGCTCCAAAACAGTGCCTCCGGGGCCCGGTGAATATCCGCAGGGACCGGTTTGGCGGTTGTATACCACCCCCGGGCGGAGTAATAGTCGCATCACCGAATCGCGCCAAGATCGTGCCACGGTAAGCTGACGGCATGACAGGACAAGTTCGCACCGTCGACGGTCGCGTCGCCGGGCGACGCGGGCAGGAGACGCGGCAGAAGCTGCTCGACTGCCTCCGCGAGATGCTCAGCACGTCGCCGTATCGGGACGTCAAGGTCATCGACGTCGCCCGTATGGCGGGTACCTCCCCCGCGACCTTCTACCAGTACTTCCCGGATGTCGAGGGCGCTGTCCTCGAGATCGCCGAGGAAATGGCCAAGGACAGCGACGGGCTCAAAGAGCTCGTCGCCGGAAAGTCCTGGGCAGGGAAATCCGGTGTCGCCACTTCGGAAGAACTGGTGGACGGATTCCTCGCCTTCTGGCGCAAGAACGACGCCATTCTCCGAGTGGTCACTCTCGGTGCCGCCGAAGGGGACAAGCGGTTCTTCAAGATCCGCATGACCGTCCTCAACTCGGTCGCCAAGCCGCTCACGGATGCCGTCAAGGACCTCCAGAGCAAGGGCCAGGCCGACAAGACGCTGGATCCGGCCGCCGTCTCCGGCGCGCTGATCTCGCTGCTCGCCTCCGCGGCGGAGCACGGGAAGGCCTTCACGGCCTGGGGCGTCAAGGTCAAGGACCTCAAGCCCAACCTCGCACCCCTGGTGTACCTGGGCGTCACCGGCAAGAAGCCGCCCAAGTAGGTCCTTCCCTCCTATCCAGCCATCCGCTCCGCGCACGTCCCCGGCCTCCTGTCCGGGGAACGACGGACGGCGGCCGTTGCCTCGGGGGAGGTTCGCCGACGTACCGCAGTGCGCCAGACATGCCGGTGGGCGGGACCCTCCCAGGGTCCCGCCCACCGGCATGTCACAAGCCCTCCAGGGGCCTGCCAGGGGCCCCGACGGCTCCCGGGGGCCCGGGGGCGGTCAGGGCGCGCCGGGCGGCCCGAGGGGGCCTAGGGGCAGCGCACGACCTGGCCGGCGTACGCCAGCCCGCCGCCGAAGCCGAACAGCAGCACCGGGTCGCCGGAGGCCAGCTCGCCGCGCTCCACCAGCTTGGAGAAGGCCAGCGGGATGGACGCCGCCGAGGTGTTGCCCGAGTCGACCACGTCGCGGGCGATCACCGCGTCGGGCGCGCCGAGCTTGTTGGCGATGGCGTCGATGATCCGCAGGTTGGCCTGGTGCGGCACGAAGCCCTTCAGCTCGGACGGGTCGATGCCCGCCTTCTCGCAGGCCTGCCGGGCCAGCGGGGCGATCTTCGTGGTGGCCCAGCGGAACACCGACTGGCCCTGCTGGCTGATGGTCGGGTCCCAGCCGGTGATGACGACCGCGTCGCCCTTCTCCGGCTCCGAGCCCCAGACCACCGGGCCGATGCCCGGCTCGCCGCCCTCCTCCTGGGCCTCGACCACGGCCGCGCCGGCGCCGTCGCCGAAGATCACGCAGGTGGTGCGGTCGGTCCAGTCGATGGTGTCGGACATCCGCTCGGCCCCGACCACCAGCGCCAGCCGGGCGGCGCCGGCCCGGATCGCGTGGTCCGCGGTCGCGAGCGCGTACGAGAAGCCGGAGCAGACGGTGTTGATGTCGTACGCGGCCGGGGAGGGCACCCCGAGGCGGGCCGCGACGGCGGCGGCCGTGTTGGGGCTGCGCTCGACCGCGGTGCAGGTCGCGACGACCACCAGGTCGACGTCGGCGGCCGACCGGCCGCTGTTGGCCAGCGCCTTCTGGGCCGCCTCGGTGGCGAGGTCCACCAGGGACTCGTCCACCGCGATGTGCCGGGTGCGGATTCCCACGCGGCTGCGGATCCACTCGTCGTCGGTGTCCACCAGCGTCGACAGTTCGGCGTTGGTGAGGACCTTGGGAGGCTGGTAGTGCCCCAGGGCAACAATGCGGGATCCGCTCATACAGCCACTCAACCCCGTTACCGGCTGGTCATCCGGTCGCGACCGGCTACAGGATCCACCCCCGGATGCTGTAGGGGCCGGACAAGAGCCCATGGGGCGCATGGTCCGCCAGGAGGGCCACCGGGTACCGGTGTGCGGTGGTCAGGCCGCCAGCGAGGCGGCGTCGCCCATCACGATGACCGGGTTGGCCGCCGGGTCCAGCAGCTGCAGCAACCTGGCCATCTTGTCCTCCGGGACGGAGATGCAGCCGTGGGTGGGACCGCCGTGGTCGACGTGGATCCAGATCCCGCCGCCCTTGGTGCTGCCGTTGGGACGCCGCGCGTCCAGCGGGGAGGCGCCCTGCACCCGGTTGTAGTTGATGGCGACCACGTAGTCGAAGGAGCCCGCGAGCGACTCGCCCGCGAAGCCCTTGCCGCTGACCACGAAGTTGGCGTCCTTGTCGTACGGGAGCTTGCTGCCCGGGTCGGCGTTGCGGCCGCCCGCGTCGGTCAGCGTGAAGACGCCGATCGGGCTGCGCAGGTCGCCCTCGTTGTGGTCGGTGGTCCAGCCCTTGTAGGCGTTGTGGCCGGCCCAGGCCTCACCGGCCAGCCAGCGGCCCTCCGGGGTCCTGGTCCAGACGGTGACGGTGGTCTCGTTGCCGTCCTTGTTCTTGCCCGAGGCCAGCACGACCTGGTTGGTGGTGGCGGGTATCCGGGCGGTGAACGCGGCGCCGAGGCCCGGTATCGCGACCAGCGAGCCGTCGGCGCGGCTCTCGCTGCGGTCGGCCGCCGGGGCCTCGGTGTGGGCCGCGGCCGCCTGGGCGGCCTGCGGCGCGGCGTCGGGGGCGGCCGCGTCGGGGCCCTCCGGGCCGCCGCCGTCGGCGGAGGTGACCGCGGGGGCCGCCCCGCCGGGGCCGACGGTGTACCAGCCGGCCGCGGCGGCGGCCAGCAGCAGCGCCGTACCGGCCGTCAGGGCGCCGCCGTGGGACTTCTTCTTCGCCTTGCGCCGGCGGCCCTGGGAGCGCGGCTCGCCGGGGGCCGTCGCGCCGGGCACGGCGCGCGCGACGACGACGGCGGGCCCGGGCTCGTCGGCCGGCTCGTGGACGCCCTGGGAGCGGTGCGGCCCGGCCGGCCCGGCCGGCTCGAACCAACCGCCGGAGCCGTAGGACTCGTCGCCGCCGTCCTCGGCACCGCTCCGCAGGTACACCTCGTCGCCCGGCTCGTACGGCTCGGAGGCCTCGTACACACCGGCGCCCCCGTACGTCCCGTACTCCTGGTACGGCGCGGGGGCCTGGTACTGCGCGGTGGCCCGGTAGGGCCCGGGGGCTTCGTAGGGCCCGGGGGCCTCGTACGGCGCTGACGCCTCGTAGGACCGGTGGGCCGGGTACTCCGGGTACTGCTGCCCGTACGGCTCGGCGGGGTACTGCTGCTGGTACCCGCCGGCGTAGGGCTGCTGGTACCCGGACGGGTAGGCCTCGTGCGCCGGATACGCCTGCTGCTGGTACGGCTGCTGCTGGTAGGCCTGGTCGTAGGAGCCGTGGGCCTGCTCCTGGGCCGGCTGCTGCGACTGCCCGTACGACGGGTACGACGCCCCGGCGGGCTGGTACGGATCCGGCTCCCGGCGGGCCCCCGGAACCGCCGCCTGGGCGCCGGTGTGGGGGAGCGGATGAGCGCGGTGGGATCCGGACATGCGGCGATCCTGCCAAATCCGGGGCCTGTTGGGAAACCCGCGGGGCCGGGCAACACTGTCACAAAATGCGGCCCCCGAACCCGCGAGGGGGTCGGGGGCCGTCGAATCCGCTGGTCAGAGGCGCATCGCCTGCGGGGTCTCGCGGCGCTGGAAATCCGGCCCCTCGTACTCGCGGATGATCTCGTAGCGCGTGTTGCGCTCCACCGGGCGGAACCCGGCGTCACGGATCAGGCCGAGCAGGTCCTCGCGGCCGAGCTTGTTCGGGGTGCCGAAGTTGTCCGCGTCATGGGTGATCTTGTACTCGACGACCGAGCCGTCCATGTCGTCGGCGCCGTGGCTGAGCGCCAGCTGCGCGGTGGTGACGCCGTGCATCACCCAGAACACCTTCACGTGCGGGACGTTGTCGAACAGCAGCCGGGAGACCGCGAAGGTCTTCAGCGCCTCGGCGCCGGTCGCCATCTCCGTACGGGCCATCAGCTTGTTGCGCACGACGCCGTCCTTGGAGTCGTGGAAGTCGTGCTGGTAGCGCAGCGGGATGAAGACCTGGAAGCCGCCGGTCTCGTCCTGCAGCTCGCGCAGCCGCAGCACGTGGTCGACCCGGTGGCGGGGCTCCTCGATGTGGCCGTAGAGCATCGTCGAGGGGGTCTTGAGGCCCTTGCTGTGCGCCAGCCGGTGGATCCGCGACCAGTCCTCCCAGTGGGTGGCGTGGTCGACGATGTGCTGGCGGACCTCCCAGTCGAAGATCTCCGCGCCGCCGCCGGTCAGCGACTCCAGGCCGGCGTCGATCAGCTCGTCGAGGATCTCGTCGGCGGACAGGCCGCTGATTTTCTCGAACCAGTGGATCTCGGTCGCCGTGAAGGCCTTCAGCGAGACGTTCGGCAGCGCCGCCTTCAGCTCGCGCAGGCTGCGCGGGTAGTAGCGCCACGGCAGGGTCGGGTGCAGGCCGTTGACGATGTGCAGCTCGGTGAGGGAGTCGACCTCCATCGCCTTCGCGAGGCGCACGGCCTCCTCGATGCGCATCGTGTACGCGTCCTTCTCGCCCGGCTTGCGCTGGAACGAGCAGTACGCGCAGGAGGCGGAGCAGACGTTGGTCATGTTGAGGTGACGGTTGACGTTGAAGTGGACGACGTCGCCGTTCTTCTGCGTCCGGACGTGGTGGGCGAGACCCCCCAGCCAGGCCAGGTCGTCACTCTCGTAGAGCGCGATCCCGTCCTCGCGGGTCAGCCGCTCACCCGCGTAGACCTTCGCCTCCAGCTCGCGCTTCAGCCCTGCGTCCATGCGGCGGACCGCCTCCCTGCACATTCGATTCGTTGACCGGAACGAGCCTACGCCCCGGTTGCCAGCAGCTCCGCAAGCAGGCCGGGGTCGATGTTGCCGCCGCTGACCACGGCGGCGAAGACCCGGCCGCCGAGTTCGGCCGACCGGTGGAAGTAGGCCGCCGGGGCCACCGCGCCGGACGGCTCCGCCACCAGCCGGCCGCTGCGGGCCAGCAGGGCGACGGTGTCGCGGATCTCGTCCTCGCCGACGGTCACGATGTCGTCGACGTAGGCCTGGAGGTGCTCGAAGGGCAGCTCGCCCACCGAGGGGGTGCGCAGCCCGTCGGCGACGGTCCGGTAGGTGTCGGCCACCGGCCAGCTGGTGCGCCGGCCGGTGCGCAGGCTCTGCTGCGCGTCGGCGGCCAGCTCCGGTTCGACCCCGATCACCCGTACGCCGGGGCAGCTCAGCTTGAGGGCCGCCGCGGTGCCGGAGATCAGGCCGCCGCCGCTGACCGGCACCAGGACGGTGTCCAGCTCGTCCGGGGCGTCCTCGCCGATCTCCAGGCCGACGGTGCCCTGCCCGGCGATGATCCACGGGTCGTCGTAGGGCGGCACCCAGACGTAGCCGTGCTTCTCCGCCAGTTCGGCGGGCAGCGTGTCGCGCTGCTCCGGCGGGACGAGCACCACCTCGGCGCCGAACGAGCGGGTGCTCGCCACCTTGACCGCGGGCGAGGTGTCCGGCATCACGATGACGGCCTTGAGGCCGAGCAGCCGGGCCGCGTACGCCACCGCCTGCGCGTGGTTGCCGCTGGACTGGGCGACCACCCCGCGCGCCCGCTCGGCGCCGCTCAGCGCGGCCAGCCGGTTGTACGCGCCGCGGATCTTGAAGGCTCCGGTCGGCTGCAGGTTCTCCGGCTTCAGCCAGAGCCGGCGCTCGGCCGACCCGTCCTCGGGCCCCCGGTCGGCCCAGGGGCAGGGCATCAGGGGCGTCCGGACCGCCACGCCCTCGATCCGCCGCTGCGCCGCGCGCAGCTCCTCCAGGCCGACCAGTGCCATCGCCCTACTCCGTCTCGTCGAGGGGAAGTTCGCTGACCCGGTTCTCCCACTTGGTGGAGAGCACCACGGTCGTCCGGGTCCGGGCCACGCCCTTGGTGCCGGACAGCCGCTTCACCACGGACTCCAGGCCCTCCACGTTGGAGACCCGGACCTTGAGCATGTACGAGTCGTCGCCGGCGATGAACCAGCAGTCCTCGACCTCGCCGAGCTCCTTGAGCCGGTGCGCGACGTCCTCGTGGTCGGCCGCGTCGGTGAGCTGAAGGCCGATCAGGGCCGTGACGCCGAAGCCGAGCGAGGCCGGGTTGACCGTCGCGCGGTACCCGGTGATGACGCCGGCCTGCTCCAGACGGTTGATCCGGTCCGTCACGCTCGGGCCGGACAGGCCGACCAGCCGGCCCAGCTCGGCGTAGGAGGCGCGGCCGTTCTCCCGCAGCGCCTGGATGAGCTGTCTGTCCACCGTGTCCATATACCGTCCGCGTCCTTCCGAACCTCACCAGACCCACAGATCATTATCCGGAATCAAAGGTGCCATGGGCAGACCAACCCGGATATCGCAAAGAACATACTCTCCCGGCCGGGGCCCGCTCACTCCACCGTGTCGGCCGCCCCGGCCGGCCCCCTGGCGGCCGCCCCCAACTCGCCCTCCCAGCGGCGGTACATCAGGTGCGGCACGCCGGCCGCGTCGAGCACCCGCCCGGCCACGAAGTCCACCAGCTCGCGCACGGTGGAGCCGCCCGCGTAGAAGCCGGGCGAGGCGGGCAGCACCACGGCGCCCTGCGCGTCCAGCTCCACCAGGTGCTTCAGCGTCACCCCGTTGAGCGGCGTCTCGCGGACGCAGACCACCAGCGGGCGGCGCTCCTTGAGGGTGACCGAGGCGACCCGCTGGAGCAGGTCCTTGCTCAGCCCGAGCGCGATGCCCGCCACCGCCCCGGTGGTCGCGGGGACGACCAGCATCCCCTTGGCCGGGTAGGAGCCGCTGGAGGGGCCGGCCGCGAAGTCCCCGGCGGCCCAGTGCCGGACGTCGTCCAGGCCCTCGTCCGAGCCCAGCCAGCGGGCCAGGTCCTGCCGCCAGTGGGCGTCCCGGAAGGAGATGCCGGTCTCGTCCAGGATGGTGAGCCGGGCGGCCCGGCTGACCACCAGGTCCACCGCCTCGCCCGCGGCCAGCAGCCCCCGGATCACCGACGCCGCGTACGGGGTGCCCGACGCCCCCGAGACCCCGACCACCCACGGCCGCCGGACCGCCGTACCGTCTGCTGA
Source organism: Kitasatospora indigofera (assembly GCF_014655955.1). Lineage (GTDB taxonomy): Bacteria > Actinomycetota > Actinomycetes > Streptomycetales > Streptomycetaceae > Kitasatospora > Kitasatospora indigofera. The sequence goes on along the minus strand of NZ_BNBO01000045.1, from coordinate 42,097 downwards.
CTTCGCTGCGCTCATGACCTCATTTCTATACGCAGCACCGGTTTGGATCCGCCGGGCCCGCCGGGCACGGGAGGATGGGGCCATGGCGCCGACGCTGATCGACCTCACCCATCCGCTCACCACCGGCATGCCCGTCTACCCGGGCGACCCGGAGGTGGAGCTGCGGCCGGCCCTGACCACCGCCACCGCCGGGGTCAACGTCCTCGGGCTGCACCTCGGCTCGCAGTCCGGCACCCATGTGGACGCGCCGTACCACGTGGACGTCACCTGGCCGACCCTGGACGGGCTGCCGCTCGGCCTGTTCACCGGCCCCGCCGTGCTCGCCGACCTGCGCGGCCTGGAGCCGCGCACCGCCGTCACCCCCGGCCTGCTCGCGGACGCGCTGGCGCTGGTCACCCCCGGCGCGGTGCTGCTGCTGGCCACCGGCTGGCCCCGCCACTGGGGCACCGACCACTACCTCGCCCACCCCTACCTGACGCCCGCCGCCGCCGAGGCCGTGGTCGCGGCCGGCGTCCGGACCATCGGGGTGGACGCCCTCAGCATCGACCGGACGGCGGACCCGGGCCCGGCCGACCCGGCGGTGGCGGCGCTGCTCGCCGACCTCGCCGACGAGCACGACGGCGGGCACCCGGAGGAGGGCGGCGGCCTCGCGGCGCACCGGGTGCTGCTCGGCGCCGAGGGCGGCGCGGTGATCGCGGAGAACCTCACCGACCTCACCCCGCTGCTGGCGGCGCAGGGCGCCGGGGTGCCCGTGGAGGTCTCGTTCTTCCCCTTGCGGCTCGTCGCGGCGGACGGCGCGCCAGTCCGCGCGGTGGCCCGGATCGGCTGAACCGCCGGGCCCCGCAGGGCCCGAACGAACCGAGCCGGCCCGGACCTTGGTCTAGACCATCATGGCGACCCGCCGATAGGCTGCCCGCCATGGCAGAGATCATCGGTGTGGTCGAGCGGCTCTGGCGCTACCCCGTGAAATCCACCGGTGGCGAACAGCTCGACTCCGTCCAGGTGGACGAACGCGGCCTGGCCGGCGACCGGCTCTACGCCGTGCGCGACGGCGCGGGCAAGCTCGGCTCCGGCAAGAACACCCGCCGCTTCCGCCGGATGGACGGCCTGCTCCGCCTCGGCGCCCGGCTCGGCCACCGCCTCGACGGGCCCGTCCTGCTCGACCCGCTCGGCCGCCCGGTCACCGACCCCGACGCCTTCCTGCGCGCCTTCCTCCAGCTGGACGACGTCGAACTCGCCCGCGAGGACGCCGTCTCGCACTTCGACCAGCTGCCGGTCAGCGTGCTCACCACCGCCACCCTGGACTGGGTCCGCGAGGCCGCGCCCTGCACCGTCGTCGACGAACGCCGGTTCCGGCCCAACATCCTGCTGCGCACCCCGCCGGGCACCCCGCCCTTCGTCGAGGACCACTGGCTCGGCCACGAGGCCACCGTCACCGGCCGGGCCGGCCCCCGGCTCGCCTTCCTCCGCTCCAGCGAACGCTGCGTCATGACCGGTGCCCCGCAACCGGGTCTGCCGCACGCCCCCGAGATCCTCAAGGCGATCTTCGCCTCCCACGACGGCCACCTGGACGCCCTCGCCGAGGTCCGCCGCCCGGGCCGGCTGCAGCTGGGCGACAGCCTGACACTGGCCTGACCCCGGCCTGAGCCCCGCCGGGGCCCGGTCGGCCGGACGCGACGGCCGGCCGCCGGTCAGGAAGAGCCACCGGGCCGCCGGTCAGGCGGAACCGCCGATCAGGCAGAACGGGTGCCCCGCCGGGTCCGCGTAGACCCGCCAGCCCTCGTACGCCTTCAGCGGCGCGCCACCGTGGGCGATCACCGCCCGCTCGGCGGCCTCGATGTCCTCGACGTCGACGTCCAGGTGGATCTGCTGCGGGTGGGCCGGGTCCGGCCACTGCGGCGGGTGGAAGTCCTGCACCCGCTGGAAGGCCACCACCAGCCCGCCGTCGGTGTGCAGGGTGGACCAGTCCTCGTCCAGCGACCACCGCGGATCCGGCCGGTCCACCTCCCCGCCGAGCAGCGCCGCGTAGAAGCGGGCCAGCGCGGCCGGGTAGTGGCAGTCCAGGACGATGCACTGCAGCTTGCCGATCATGCGGGCTGACTCCTCCGGAAGGGCGGCGGACAGGTACGACACCTACGCGTACCACCTCGCCGCGCCCCGAAACCGCCGCCCCGCCGTCGCCGCCCGGACCGGCCGGCCCGCCCACCCCGGCGCCCGTCGAGGACGGCGGCCGGGCCGCGGGTCAGGCCCCTTCCAGCAGGCCCGCCGCTGCGGCCGTCACGAACCCCTGCCACGCCTCGGCGGAGGCGGCCAGGCGGGGCCGACCGGAGCGTGCAGGCGGCCGCGCTGCCGGTGCTGAACGCGGCGGACCGGTACGGCCATTCGAGCCGTACCGGTCTGTGGTGCGAGATCGACGCCTGAGTCCGGACGCCGGGCGCCGGGGGCGGGACGGTCAGACGCCCAGCCCCCGGATCACCAGGTCGAGCAGGGCGAAGAAGAAGAGCGAGATGCCGACGAAGCCGTTGGTGGTGAAGAAGGCGCGGTTGAGCCGCGAGAGGTCACCGGGCTTGACGATGGAGTGCTCGTAGACGAACGCGCAGACCACCACCAGCAGCCCCACCCAGAAGGCCGGGCCGGCGTCGGTGAGGACGGCGTACCAGCCGAGCAGCAGCACGGTGAGGACGTGGCAGGCCCGGGCGCCGTACAGGGCGCCGGCGATGCCGAAGCGGGCCGGCACCGACCGGACGCCCTCGGCGCGGTCGGCGGCGACGTCCTGGCAGCCGAAGATCAGGTCGAAGCCGCCGATCCAGATGCCGACCGCGAGGCCGAGCACCACGGCGTCCCAGGACCAGCTGCCGGTGACGGCCAGCCAGGCGCCGACCGGCCCCATCGCCTGGGCCAGGCCCAGGATCGCGTGCGGGAAGTCGGTGAACCGCTTGCCGTACGGGTAGACCACCATCGGGACGACGGCGACCGGGGCGAGCGCCAGGCAGAGCGGGTTGAGCAGGGCGGCGGCGCCGAGGAAGACCACCAGGGCGATCGCCGAGCCCGTGTAGGCGGTGCGCATCGAGACGGCGCCGGTGACCAGTTCGCGGCCGGCGGTGCGCGGGTTCCGGGCGTCGATCTCGCGGTCGATGATCCGGTTGGCGGCCATCGCGAAGGTCCGCAGGCCCACCATGCAGACGGTCACGATCACCAGCGTGGACCAGTGCACCCGCTCGTCGGTGAGGAACATCGCCGTCAGGGCCGCGATGTAGGCGAAGGGCAGGGCGAACACCGAGTGCTCGATCATGACCAGCCGCAGGAAGGCCTTGGCCTTGTTCGGCGGCGGGGCCTCGAAGAGATCGGCGGTGGTGCTCACAGCCCGTACTCCTTCCAGCGCTTGGTGACCAGGGCGGCCGTCTCCGGGTCGGAGGTGACCATCTCGGGCCAGCCGCCGTCGCGGGTGTAGCCCTCCTCGGGGAGCTTGCGGGTGGCGTCGATGCCCGCCTTGCCGCCCCAGAACTGCTGGTAGGACGCGTGGTCCAGGTGGTCGACCGGGCCCTCGACGACCGAGAGGTCCCGGCTGTAGTCGGTGTTGCCGAGCGCCCGCCAGGCCACCTCCTGGTAGTCGTGCACGTCGCAGTCGGCGTCCACCACGATGATCAGCTTGGTCAGCGACATCATGTGGGCGCCCCAGATCGCGTGCATGACCTTCTGGGCGTGCTTGGGGTACTTCTTGTCGATCGAGACGATCACGCAGTTGTGGAAGCCGCCGGCCTCGGGGAGGTCGTAGTCCACGATGTCCGGGATGATGATCTTCAGCAGCGGCAGGAAGAACCGCTCGGTGAACTTGCCCAGCGGGCCGTCCTCGGTCGGCGGGCGCCCCACCACGATCGACTGCAGGACCGGCCGCCTGCGCATCGTCACGCAGTCGATGGTCAGCGCCGGGAAGGGCTCCTGCGGGGTGTAGAAGCCGGTGTGGTCGCCGAACGGGCCCTCCGGCAGCATCTCGCCGGGCTCCAGCCAGCCCTCCAGCACGACCTCGGCGTCGGCGGGCACCTGGAGCGGCACGGTCTTGCAGTCGACCATCCGCACCCGCTCGCCGGCCACGAAGCCCGCGAACAGGTACTCGTCGATGTCGCCGGGCAGCGGCGCCGTCGCCGCGTAGGTGACGGCTGGCGGGCAGCCGAAGGCGATCGCGACCGGCAGGCGCTCACCGCGCTTGGCGGCCACCGCGTAGTGGTTGCGGCTGTCCTTGTGGATCTGCCAGTGCATGCCAATGGTCCGCCGGTCGTGCCGCTGCAGGCGGTACAGGCCGAGGTTGCGGATGCCGGAGTCCGGGTCCTTGGTGTGGGTCAGGCCGAGGTTGAAGAAGGAGCCGCCGTCCAGCGGCCAGGTGAACAGCGCCGGCAGGTCGTCCAGGTTGACGTCGTCGCCGGTGAGCACCACCTCGTGCACCGGGGCGTCGCCCGACTTCACGTTCTTCGGCGGCACGTGCGCCATCGAGGCCAGCTTGCCGAAGGCGTCCCGGAAGCCGGTGAAGCCCTGCGGCAGCTCCGGCTTCAGCAGACCGGCGATCTTCTCGGAGATCTCCTCCGGGCCCTTCAGGCCGAGCGACTTGGCCAGCCGGCGCTCGGTGCCGAAGACGTTCATGGCCAGCGGCATCGCCGCGCCCTTGACGTTCTCGAAGAGCAACGCCGGGCCCTTGGCCTTCTGCACCCGGTCGACGATCTCGCCGATCTCCAGATGGGGATCCACCTCGGCCTTGATCCGCCTGAGGTCGCCTTCTCGTTCCAGCGCCCGGAGAAACGAGCGGAGATCGTCGTATGCCATGCGAGTCAGTATCCGCCACCCGATAGCCTGGGCCGGTCAAGGGGCCCACCTGTCTCCGGGGGAGATCACCGCCGTGCTGAGGATGCTTCCGTTCCTGATCGTGCTCGCCCTGTGGATCTGGGCGTTCATCGACTGCCTCACCACGCCGGAGGAGGAGGTCCGCCACCTGCCCAAGGTGGTGTGGGTGATCATCATCCTGCTCTTCGGCGAGGTCCTGCTCGGCCCGATCGCCTGGCTGGTGGCCGGCAAGCAGCGGGCCGGCGCCCAGCGCCGCCAGGTGGCCTGGCCCTCCGGCACCGCCGGTTACCCGGAGTACGAGCGGCCCGCGGCCGGCCGCAGCACCGCGCCGGACGACGACCCCGAGTTCCTGGCGTCCTTGAAGAAGGACAACAAGCGGCACGAGGACATGCTCAAGCAGTGGGAGGCCGACCTGCGCCGCCGCGAGGAGGACCTGCGGGGCAAGGACGACCCGGACACCGGCGGCCGGGGCTGACCCGGCCCGCCCGCCGCTCCCCCGGACAGCCCACCCGGCACCGCCCGTGGTGGGCTTCCGCATTTTTGGCGCATCCCTACGAGTCCACCGCCCTGACGACGGCACTCGCCGACATGCACAGATCACTCGGGCCGAGCCGGAGAATCCCTCCATCCGCCCTCGAACGGCTCTGGACCAGCGGCTCTGACCTGCACCTTCCCGTCTTCCTCCAAGCCCCGCCGACACCGCTCGGCAGATCCGCCCCGATACCGGCCCGGTGGGCCCGATGGGGGCGCTTTCTGTTCAGGACTGACATCTAATCGCTCGCGACCTTGTACGGAATCGACGCCGAAACCAAGCTGCCGGGCCTCGTAGAGTCGGTAACTGAAGAAGTGATTCGCAGCCGGGGGCACCGCAGACGTTGGCTGTCGGACAGTTCCCTCACCCTTGGAGTGGTTCGAGATGACGGTTGTGCATGAGGCGCCGGTCGGTGACGAGATCCCCGAGATCCCGGCCGACGCCCGCGGGCGGGTCGCCGAGCTGCACGAACTGCGCGAGAAGGTTCGCAGCGGCCCGAGCGAGAAAGCCACCGAGGCCCAGCACGCCAAGGGCAAGCTGACCGCTCGCGAGCGGATCGACCTGCTCCTGGACGAGGGCTCCTTCCACGAGGTGGAGCCGCTGCGCCGGCACCGCGCCACCGGCTTCGGCCTGGAGGCCAAGAAGCCGCACACCGACGGTGTCATCGTCGGCTGGGGCACCGTGCACGGGCGCACCGTCTTCACCTACGCCCACGACTTCCGGATCTTCGGCGGCGCGCTGGGCGAGGCCCACGCGCAGAAGATCCACAAGATCATGGACATGGCCATCGCGGCCGGCGCCCCGCTGATCTCGCTGAACGACGGCGCCGGCGCCCGCATCCAGGAGGGCGTCACCGCGCTCGCCGGGTACGGCGGCATCTTCCAGCGCAACACCCGCGCCTCCGGCGTCATCCCGCAGATCTCCGTGATGCTCGGCCCCTGCGCCGGCGGCGCCGCCTACTCCCCCGCGCTGACCGACTTCATCTTCATGGTCCGCGAGACCTCGCAGATGTTCATCACCGGCCCGGACGTGGTGCAGGCCGTCACCGGCGAGAAGATCAGCCAGAACGGCCTCGGCGGCGCCGACGTCCACTCCGGCGTCTCCGGCGTCTCGCACTTCGCCTACGACGACGAGCAGAGCTGCATCGAGGAGGTCCGCTACCTCCTGTCGCTGCTGCCGCAGAACAACCGCGAGATGCCCCCGGCCAACGTCAACGACGACCCGGTGGACCGCCGCAACGACTCGCTGCTGGACCTCGTCCCCGCCGACGGCAACCGCCCGTACGACATGCGCAAGGTGATCGAGGAGATCGTCGACCACGGCGAGTTCCTGGAGATCCACGAGCGCTGGGCCACCAACGTGCTCTGCGTGCTGGCCCGGATCGACGGCCACGTCACCGGCATCATCGCCAACCAGCCGCAGTCGCTGGCCGGCGTGCTGGACATCAACGCCTCGGAGAAGGCCGCGCGCTTCGTCCAGATGTGCGACGCCTTCAACATCCCGCTGGTGACCATGCTGGACGTCCCGGGCTTCCTGCCCGGCGTCGACCAGGAGCACGACGGCATCATCCGGCACGGCGCCAAGCTCCTCTACGCGTACTGCAACGCCACCGTGCCGCGGATCCAGCTGATCCTGCGCAAGGCCTACGGCGGCGCGTACATCGTGATGGACTCCCGCTCGATCGGCGCGGACCTGTCCTTCGCCTGGCCCACCAACGAGATCGCCGTGATGGGCGCCGAGGGCGCGGCCAACGTCATCTTCCGCCGGGACATCAACGGCGCCGACGACCCCGAGGCGATGCGGGCGCAGAAGATCAAGGAGTACAAGAGCGAACTGATGCACCCGTACTACGCGGCCGAGCGCGGCCTCGTGGACGACGTCATCGACCCGGCCGAGACCCGCGCCGTGCTCGCCGCCTCGCTCGCCATGCTCCGCACCAAGCACGCCGACCTGCCCAGCCGCAAGCACGGCAACCCGCCGATGTAGTGGATCACCGCAGTGCACCGCCGCAGTTCGCAGTAGCCCGAAGCAGTTCGACGCAGTTCGAAGCACGTGCGCGCAGCTCGCGACAGCTCCCCGCAGGCCGGGGAGCCCGCACTCCGACCATCCATCCAGAAATCTGCACGGGGGAGAAACCAAAGGCCATGAGCGCTTCCGAACCTCTTGTCCGCATCGTCCGCGGCTCGCTGAACGACGAGGAACTCGCCGCCCTGACGGCCGTGCTGATGGCCCGCGCGGCCGTCGCCCAGCAGGCCGCCGCGGCGATCGCCCCGGTCGAGCCGATGGCCGGCTGGCAGCGCCTGGAGCGGCGCCAGCCGTACTGGTCGCCGGTCAGCTGGCAGCAGGCGGCGTAACCGCCCGCCGGGCCGCCCCGCCCGGCACCCGAGCGTCAACCCGGCCGGTGGCGCCCGCACCCCTGCGCCGCCGGCACCACGCGAACGGCCCCCTCGACCCCGGACACCGGGTGCCGAGGGGGCCGTTCGCGTACCCTGGCGGGCCGGGCCGGTGGAAGGGCCGGGCGAATTCTTGAAGACCGCCGGGGGAAGGGAAGTTGGCCCCCGTACAATTCCACCTGCGCGGTTTGCGGCTATCCTCCCCAGACCCCCGGACACCCGCCGCCCCCGACCGGACGCCGGCGCGGACCCACGACCCCTAGGAGGCTCCGATGGCTCGGCAGGCCCGTGCCCTGGCGACCCGGCAGGCAGTTCTCCGCGCCGCGGCCGTCGTGTTCGACAAACGGGGCTACGCCGGTGCCACGATGTCCGAGATCCTGGCGCAGGCGGCCGTCACCAAGGGCGCGCTCTACTTCCACTTCAGCTCCAAGGAGGAGCTGGCCCGGGCGGTCATCGAGGAGCAGTCCACCTGGCTCGCGTCCTGGGTCCCCACCTCGGACAGCCCGGTGCAGACGCTGATCGACCTCGGGTACGCCTTCGCCGACGCCCTGCAGCGGGACCCGCTGGTCCGCGGCAGCATCCGGCTCACCATCGAGCACGGCACCTTCACCCAGCCGCAGACCATGGCCTACCGCGGCTGGTCCGACGCGGCCCACCTGCTGCTGCGCAACGCCATGGACAAGGGCGAGCTGCACCCGGGGCTGGACACCGCCGGGGCGGCCGACGTGATCGTCGGCGCGGTGACCGGCATCCAGCTCACCTCCCAGGTGCTGACCGACCGGCAGGACCTGATCAAGCGGATGACCGACCTGTGGACCCTGCTGCTGCCCGGCCTGGTGCAGCCGCACGCGCTGGCCCGGCTGGCCGTGCACCCGCCTCAGCCGGAGGCCGCCGAGCAGGTCTCGAACCCGGGCTCGAACCCCGGCTCCGATCCCGGCTCGAACCCCGGCTCGTAGACCGGCGCCGGGACGCGGGCGGGCGCCGGGACGAACCCGCGCCCGAGGTCGAACACCCAGGCCGGGCCCGGGACGGCGGCGCGCTCCGGGGCGGGGTGCGCGGCGCGCTCCGGGCCGGGCCCGGCGCAGCCCCCGGCGACCGGAGCCGGCCCGTCGGCCCGGGGGAACACCGCTCCCGACCCCTCCGTCCGGTACTCACCCGTCCGCCCGGCCGGCACCAGGGCCGGCAGCGCCGAGGCCAGCACGGCGGCCACCGCCTCCGGGCGGAGCACCGCGGCGTCCGCCCAGGAGAGCAGCACCAGGCCGGCCGCGACCGCCGTCAGCAGCTCCGCCGACTCCTGGGGGCCTGCCCCCGGCCGCAGTTCGCCCGAGGCCTCGGCCAGCACCAGCTGCCGGCGCACCATCACCGTCCAGTCCCGCCAGGGGCCGCACCCCTCCGGGGCGCCCGGGCCCGGCGGCTCCTTGCCGCTCTGGGTGCCCTGGCTGAGCAGCACCCCGGCCCGCACCACGATGTCCTCGCGCAACAGCCTGGCCAGCTCGTGGGCCAGGTCGAGCAGGGCCTGCACGGCCGGCCCGTCACTGCGGCGGGCGCGCAGCACCGCGGTCGCGATGACCCGGCGGGCCGCCGCCCGCACCCCCTCGGCCAGCGCCTGCTTGGACACGAAGTGGAAGTAGAGGGCCCCCTTGCTGACCCCGGCACAGCGACTGATGTCCACCAGGCTCGCCGATTCGTAGCCCGCGTCGGCGAAAGTCCTCGCCGCCGCGAGCAGCACGGCCTGCCTGGTGCGTCCCGCCCGCTCCTGCTTGACCACTGAAGGCCCCTCCCTCTCGACCGGCACGGCACAGCCCGTCCCACCGCCCCGGCCGTTGGCGCCCCCGGATCCTCCGGGGACGATCCGGGGCCGGCCGGGCGGGCCGGAGCGCCGGCCCGGCGACCGGATCCCCGCCCGGCTCCGGCCCCCCGCCCCGCACCTGCCCCGTCCGCCGGCCGGTCTAAACCGCATGGTTGGTTTCTAATCTAACCCTTGCGCAGTAGTCTTCGTGCAGCGGGCGGTGGAGTCCGGCCCTTGCGCTGCCGGTCCGCACCCCACCACAGTTGTCCCAAGCCCGGACGGCCCCCGGCCAGCAGGAGAAACCGGGTGGTCTGTATGTTTCTCGTGGCCGCCCGCTCGCGGTCCCGTCGACCAACTCCCGGGAGTGGGGCAAGGAATGCCGCTGATCGCAGAACTGGGCGAGGACGAGGCGTATCCCGAACCCGGCGCCGGCTACGACTTCCACGAGCGGACCGTCTCCCGGCACCTGGTGCACCGCACCACGGTCTCCGAGGTCTTCCTCACCGGCTGGCAGGCCACCGGCCCGTACGACTTCCTGCTCGGCGCCCAGTGGCCGCGCGCCCACGGCTTCTACCGGCTGCCCGGGGACGCCCAGCACGACCCCGTCCTGATGGCCGAGACGATCCGCCAGGCCGGCCTGCTGATCTCGCACGTCGGCTTCGGCGTCCCGCAGGGCCACCAGTTCGCGATGGACGACCTGTCCTACACGGTGGACCTGGCCGGCCTGACCATCGGCGCCCGCCCCGCCTCGCTGATGCTCCGGGTGAGCTGCCAGGACGTCCGGATGCGGCACCGCCGGCTCGCCTCGCTGCGGATCGACGTCCAGGCCGAGCGGGACGGGCGGCCGCTCGGCCACGGCTCCGGGCAGGTCTCGGTGATCCCGCCGCAGGCCTACCGGCGGCTGCGCGGACGCGACGGCCTCTACCCCGTCCCGCTCCGGCCCGGCACCGCCACCACGCCCGCGCTGGTCGGCCGGGAGAACCCCTCGGACGTGGTGCTGACCCCGGCCCGCCAGCCCGGCACCTGGCTGCTGCGGGCCGACGCCCGGCACCCGGTCCTGTTCGACCACCCGGTCGACCACGTCCCCGGGATGCTCGTCCTGGAGGCCGCCCGCCAGGCCGCCCAGCGGCTGCGGCACCCCGAGCCGGTGGTGCCCGTCGAGGCGATCAGCAGCTTCGAGCACTACATCGAGCTGGACCGGCCCTGCCTGGTCCGCGCCTGGCTGGAGCCGGGCCCGGACCCGCGCCGGGTGCCGGTCCGGGTGACGCTGGAGCAGGACGGCCGCACCGCCGCCGAGTGCCGCCTGGTCACCGAGCCGCTGGCCCCCGCGGCGGCGATGCTGGAGGCCCCGGCGCTGCCGGGTGCCCCGGGCTTCCGGGACGGCCACGGCCAGGACCTGCAGATCGCCTCCTGACCGGGCGGCCGCCCGCGGGCTGCGCGCGGCCCGGCGCGCTCAGCCGGCCTGCACGGCCTGGGTGCGCGTGGCCTGGGTGCGCGTGGCCTGGGTGCGCGGCTTGGGTGCGCTCAGGACCGTGCCCGGGCCGGGTGGCCGGCGGGAGCGGCGCCGCCGGCCAGGGCGGCGCGGTACCAGGGCGCGTGGTCCGCGAACCGCGCGGCGAAGCCCGGGCCGGGGTCGACGCCGGCCAGCGCCCAGAGCCGGGAGCTGTCGTACCAGTGGTCGACGGCCAGCAGCGAGAGCCGGCGCTCCCGGACGGGGGTCGCGCCGCCGAGCAGCTCCAGCGCCGCCGCCATGGTGATGTCCCCCTCGGGCAGCGGGAGCCCCAGCGCGGCGGCCACCGTCCCGACCAGCTCCCGCGCGGTGACCGGCACCGGGTGACTCGCGTGCAGGACCCGCCCGCCGGGCCGCCCGGCCGGATCCGGGGCCTGCTCCGGGGCATGCCCGGCCGCCCGGCCCGGCCCCGGGCCGACGGCGAGCGCGGCGAGGGCCCGCGCCAGGTCGTCCACGGCGACCAGCGAGAGCCTGGCCCGGCCGCCGTCCACCCAGTGCGGCAGCCCGCGCACCAGCTGCGCCAGCGCCGGCACGAACCAGGTGTCCCCGGCGCCGTAGACCAGGTGCGGGCGCAGCACCGTACCGCCGGCCGCGAGCACCAGCCGCTCGCCCGCCAGCCTGGTCCGGCTGGTGACGGAGACCGGCCCGGTCTCCAACTCGCCCTCGGCGGCCCCCCGGTGGGCGCCGTCGCGGTAGACGGCCGCGGTGCCGAGCTGGACGATCCGGCGCACACCCGCACGGGCGGCCTCGGCCAGCAGGTTGCGGGTGCCCTCCACGTTGACCGCGCGGGCCTCCTCCTCGTCCTCGCCGACCCGCACGGCGAGGTGCAGGACGGTGTCCACGCCGTCGCAGAGGCCGCGCAGCGAGGCCGGGTCGGTGAGGTCGCCGTGGGCGTGCTCCGGCCGCGGCAGGGCCTCGGCGCCGGCGCCGGTGCCCGTCCCGTCCGGCACCGGCCGCCGGTGGGTCAGCACCCGCAGGACGGACGGCCGCCCGGCCTCCGCGCCGGCCCGGTGCAGGGCGCGCCGGAGCTCGCCGACCGTCCAGCCGCCGGTGAAGCCGGCTCCTCCGGTCAGCAGGACGGTCCGGGTGGTGCTCGGCATCGGCGTGCGCCTCTCGCTCTCCACGGGTGGGCGGCCCGGCCGGGCCGTCCCGGTCAGGCCGGTCAAGGCCGGGCAGGTCAAGGCCGGGCAGGGCCGCTCAGGGCCGGGTCGGGGCCTCCGGGCGGCCCGGTCCGGTCGGGCCGGTCAGGCCGCGGCCAGTGCCGCCGGACGGCCCGCGTGCATGACGCTGAGGTTGAGGGCCAGCCGGTTGGGGTCCTGGGTGAGCCAGAGCCGCAGGGTGGCCCCGAGCATGGCGCTGGCGGAGCCGATCCGCACGCCGGTGACCTGGGCGACCCGGGCCGCGCCGGGGACGAGCAGGTCCGCCAGCGGGGTGGGCAGCCAGACCGTCAGGGCGCAGGGCGCAGGGGCGGCCAGGGCGGCGAGCAGCCGGTAGGCGTCCGCCGGGCTGTAGAGGGTGGGGATGACGTCCAGCAGGCCGTCGGCGACCACCTCGGACAGATCGCTGTGGTGCCCTTGTGCGAGCCTGCGGAGCAGCGTTCGCTCGGCGGCGGTGATTCGGACGGTCACCATGACCTCGTCGCACTCCATTGCGCGGTCCTCCTCGACGCTCCCGTGCCAGGCCCAGATGCCTGGCACATACCCTGCCACAAACTGTCATATATCCGGACACCGCCCCCGGCGGCGTCAGGAAGGCCGCGACGGCGGCCCGGCGGCCGCCGCTGCCGCCGGTACCGGTACCGGCACCGGCCCGGCGCCGTGGGCCCGTTCGGCCGTGGTGGCGACCGTCAGCGGGACCTCACCGGCGGGATCGCGGGGGAGGCCGGGAGGTCCGGCCGCGGCACCCCGTCGGGGGAGGAGGCGGCGGCGCGGCGGTGCCGCCGGGTCAGCACCAGGTACCGGGCCCCGGCGGCGGCCGGCAGGAGCACCGGCGGGACGACTCCGCCGGGGGCCCGGCCCGGCCGGTCGTCACCCCGCCGGGACGGTCGCGGCCGGGACGGCGCGCCTGGTCCTCGGCCATCGTTCCCCTCCCCTGAGAATGCGATGCGGTGGAGCGTGCGGCCCGGACGGCGGCCGGCTGCCGGCGGCCTCCCCCCGGCCTCCGGCCGGGCCCCCCGGGCCGGCCGCCGAAGGGTGCCGGCCGGCTGCGGTCAGACGCCCGCGTACGAGTGCTTGCCGGTGACGAAGATGTTGACGCCGTAGTAGTTGAAGAGCCAGCAGGCGAAGGCCGCCAGCGCCAGGTAGGCCGCCTTGCGCCCCTTCCAGCCGGCGGTGGCACGGGCGTGCAGGTAGCAGGCGTAGGCGACCCAGGTGATGAAGGACCAGGTCTCCTTCGGGTCCCACTCCCAGTACTTGCCCCAGGCGGCCTCGGCCCAGATCGCGCCCGCGATGATGGTGAAGGTCCAGAGCGGGAAGACCAGGGCGTTGATCCGGTACGAGAGCTTGTCCAGGGTGGAGGCGGCGGGCAGCCGCTGCCAGACCGAGGCCGAGGTGCGCAGCGGGCCGGTGGTCAGCCCGGCCGCGATCCGCTTGTCGTACGAGTCCTTGCCGAGGTACAGCGCGGTGGTGATGAAGGCCGCGTAGAACGCACCGCCGCAGATGATCGCGGTGGAGACGTGGATGGCCAGCCAGTACGAGTGCAGGGCCGGCACCAGCTGCTCGGAGTCGGTGTAGAGCACCGTGGTGGCCACGCCGAGGGTCAGCAGGCCGGCCACCATGACCGGCAGGCCGAGCCAACGGGCCTGCTTCTTGGCGGCCAGCAGGGCCAGGAAGGCCAGCACCATGGTCAGCGCGAAGGCGCAGGAGAACTCGTACATGTTGCCCCAGGGCCAGCGGGTCACCGACAGGCCTCGGGCGATCACCCCGCCGGCGTGCAGCAGCGCGCCGAGAACGGTGAGCGAGATGGCGATCCGCCCGGCCAGGTCGGCCTTCTCGCTGCCGCCGGCCGCGCCCGGGCCGTCCGCCTCCTCGCCCTCGCCGCGGCCGCTGGTGACGACCGTCGCGCCCTCGCCCGCGAGGGCGGTCCGGGTCAGCGTGGTGGTGCCGCCGCCGGCCGCGGCCACCGTGACGGTGACCTTCTTGGCCGCCTTCGCGGGCTTGCCCGCGGCGGCCGCGGCCACCGTCTCGGCGAGGCTGGACTGCTCGGAGGAGCGGACGGCGACCGCGCCCTTGCTGCCGAAGGTCCACTCGAACATGTAGGCGAACATGCCGAAGAGGTACACGGCCATGGCCGAGTAGATGAGCTTGTTGGAGAGGTCGGCCAGGCTGGGGTCGACCGCCGAGGCGAGATGCACCGTCTACTCCTTGGAGTGCGGGTCGGCAGGGACTGCGGGGTCTGGGGTTGCGTCGGGTGCGGGTCCGGCCTCGGCCTCGGCCGCATCCGTCCCCGGCTCGTCGCGTTCCGGCTCGTCGAGGGCCGGCTCGTCGGGGTCCGGCTCGTCGAGGGCCGGTGCGTCGTCCTGGAGGTCGACCGCGAGTTCGGCCAGCTCCTCGGCGATCTTCGCGGACTCGCTGCGGGCGAGCCCCGCGAGTTCGACCAGGGTGGTGCCGTCCGGCAGGGCGACCGCCCGCACCCAGACCCGGCGGCGCTGCACGAACAGCGAGCCGATCAGGCCGAGGATCGCGCACACCGCTCCGGTCAGGGCGATCGCGTTGCCCGGGCGGTGGGACACGTTGAAGCTGGCCCACTGCTTGTAGCCGTCGAAGGTGACGGTCCCGTAGTTGTCCGGCAGGGTCCAGCCCTGGCCCGGCTTCAGCTTCACCTTGGCGATCTGGCCGTCCTGGGTGAGCTGGGTCATGCCCCGGCTGTCCAGCTGGTAGACGTTCTCCGGCAGGCCGGAGTCGCCGGCCGGGCCGACGTACGCGTTGAGCACCAGCAGCGGGTCGGCGTCACCGGGGAACAGCGAGCGCGGGCCGGTGCTCATGTCGAAGTTGGCCGGCGCGGTCGGCAGGAAGAAGCCCTGGAAGGCCATCTTGACCTTCTTGTCGTCCTTCTCGCTGAAGCCGTAGTCGGACACCTTGATCACACCGGTGGAGGTCAGGTTGGCGTCCTGCGGCAGGAACGCGGTCGGGCCCGAGTAGACCACCTCGCCCTTGGCGTTCTTCACCGTGACGACCGGCGCGTAGCCGTGGCCGATCAGGAAGACCTTGCTGTCGCCGATCTCCAGCGGGTGGTTGACCTCGATGTCGCCCTTGGTCAGCTTCGAGTCGTCGCTGCCCTTCCAGTACCGGATGTGCGCGGTGAACTCGCGGGCACTGCCGACCTGGTCACCGCTGGTCTGGAAGCGGGAGGTGAAGTTGTCGAGCTTGAAGCCGAACGAGTCCAGGTCCTCCGAGCCGTAGAAGGCCGTGCCCTTGAAGTCGTCCAGCTGGGTCATGGTGTTGGAGTAGCCCTGGCCCTCGATCACCAGCTTGCCGCCCTGTCCGCTGGCCAGGCTCGCCCAGGCGAAGCCGGCCAGCAGCGCGAACAGCGACAGGTGGAAGAGCAGGTTGCCGACCTCGCGCAGGTAGCCCTTCTCGGACGCCACCGAGCCGTCGGCCAGGTTCGCCCGGAACCGCCGGCGGCGCAGCAGCCGGTGCGCGGCCGCGTTCACCGTGCGGGCGTCCGCGTCGGTGCGCCAGGCCGCGTACACCGGCATCCGGGTCAGGTTGCGCGGCGCGGCCGGCGGGTGCGCGCGCAGCACCCCGACGAACTGCCAGGTGCGCGGGACGATGCAGCCGGCCAGCGAGACGAACAGCAGGATGTAGATCGCCGAGAACCAGACCGAGCTGTAGACGTCGAACAGCTGGAGCTTCTGGTAGACCGGCGCGACCGTGGTGTGGGCGGCCTTCCAGGCCTGCACCTTGAAGGCGTTCTGGCCGTTCTGCGGGATCAGCGAGCCGGGGACGGCCGCCAGCGAGAGCAGGAAGAGCAGGATCAGCGCGACCCGCATCGAGGTCAGCTGGCGCCACGTCCAGCGCAGCCAGCCGAACGCCCCTATGCCGGCCGGGCCGTCCGACTCGGCCGGGGCGCTGCTGAGGCGCTCGGCCGTCCGCTCGTCCTCGTCGGGCCGGCTGACCCCGGTGTCGGTGTCGGTGTTGCTCACGCTCAGATTCCGATCGAGAAGTCGGCGGTCAGGACCTGCATCTGCTGCACCAGCGAGTCCCAGACCCCGGTGACCAGCAGCAGCCCCACGGCGACCAGCATGCCGCCGCCGATCCGCATCACCAGCGGGTAGTGCCGCTTGACCCAGCCGAAGGCGCCCAGCGCCCGGCGGAAGGCCAGCGCGGCCAGGATGAACGGTACGCCCAGCCCCAGGCAGTAGACGGTCATCAGGAGCGCGGCGCGGCCCGCGTCCGCCTCGCTGGTGGAGAGCGACAGGATGGTGCCCAGGGTCGGGCCGATGCACGGCGTCCAGCCCACCCCGAAGACCACACCGAGCAGCGGCGCCCCCGCCAGGCCGATCGCCGGGCGGCGGTGCGAGCGCATCTCGCGCATGCTCAGGCCGGGCACCAGGCCCATGAAGGCCAGCCCCATCACGATCGTCAGCGAGCCGAGCACCACGCCGATCGCCCGCCGGTGCTCCTGCAAGGTCTGCCCGAAGTAGCCGAACAGCGCGCCGGTGGAGACGAACACCGCCGTGAAGCCGAGGATGAACAGCACCGAGCCGAGCAGCATCCGGCCGCGCCGGGCGCCGCGCGCGTCGGCGAGGTCGGCGGCGGAGAAGCCGGTGACGTACGAGAGGTAGCCCGGCACCAGCGGCAGCACGCAGGGCGAGAAGAAGGAGAGCAGGCCGGCCGCCAGCGCCACCGGTACGGCCAGCAGGATGGCGCCGCTCTCGACGGTGCCGGCGGCGCCGCCCAGCGCGGTCAGGGTGGTGCTCAACTCTTCTGCTCCGCCAGGACGGGCTTCAGCATCGCCTCGATGTCCTCGGCCTCCAGCGCCCGCATCGCCCGGGCCGCCAGCCTGCCGTCGCGGTCGATCACCAGGGTGGTCGGGATCGACTGCGGGTTGAGGCTGCCCTTGGGGAACTTGAGGATCTGGGTGCCGTCCGGGTCGTACAGGCTGGGGAAGGTGACACCCTTCTCCTGCTCGAAGCGGACGGCGTTCGCCGGGTCGATGTCCCGGGTGTTGATGCCGAGGAACTGGACGCCCTGGTCCTTGTAGGCGTCCCAGACCGACTGCAGGTTGGGGGCCTCGGCGCGGCACGGGTTGCACCAGGAGCCCCAGATGTTCAGCACCACGACCTTGCCCCGGTAGTCCGAGAGCGCGACCTTGGTGCCCTCCAGGGTGGTGCCGGAGATGTCCGGCGCGTCCTTGCGGTGGCCGGCGGCGGCGGTGTCCGGCGCGCCGCCCTTGCCGACGATGAAGCCGGTCTGCGCGTCACCACTGCCCGATGACCCGGACGACGAGCAACCGGTGAGGACGAGCGCGGCAGCGGCGGCTACGGCTGCGGCGAGACGAAGGCGGGGACGCGTCGTGCCAGACATGTGAAAAGTTTCGCATGGGACTCCGGGCGGGTTTCGGGGGGTCCGACCTAGCGTGTCGAACCGCCCCTGACCTGCGGCTGCGCCAAGGCGCGGCTGGGCGCTCCGGTCGCGAAGCGCTTATCCGCCGGACCGGCCCCGGCGGGGCCCCGGCCGCCCGGGAACGGCCCCGGCCCGGGCCGGGGCGGCACCGGCCCGGGAAGCCGTGCGGGCCCGGGTGAGCACGGTCACTCCCCCGGGCCCGGCCGGGTCAGGCGCCGAAGCTCTTGCCGACCGGCTTGCCCTTGCCGCCCTTGCCCACCAGGTGCGCCGGCAGCAGGTCGCGGGCCGGCTCCCGGTAGCCGACCGACACGATCCGGTCGCCCTCGTAGGTGAAGCTGGTCAGCGAGGCCAGCGAGCACTGCCGGCGGCGCGGGTCGTGCCACAGCCGGCGCTTCTCCACGAACGAGCGGACCGTCCAGATCGGCAGCTGGTGGCTGACGCAGACGGCCTCGTGCCCGCGGGCCGCGTCCCGGGCGGCGGCCAGCGCGCCCATCATCCGCACCGCCTGCTCGACGTACGGCTCGCCCCAGGACGGCTGGAACGGGTTGGTCAGGTACTTCCAGTACGAGGGGTTGCGCAGCGAGCCGTCGCCCACCCCGAAGGTCTTGCCCTGGAAGATGTTGTCGGCCTCGATCAGCCGCTCGTCGACCGCGACGTCCAGGCCGTGCGACTTGCCGATCGGCTCGGCGGTCTCCTGGGCCCGCTCCAGCGGGGACGCCACCACGTGGGTGATGTCCCGCCCGGCCAGGTCCTCGGCGACCCGGTCGGCCATCTGCCGGCCGAGCTCGGACAGGTGGTAGTCCGGCAGGCGGCCGTACAGGATGCCCTCCGGGTTGTGCACCTCACCGTGCCGCATGAGGTGCACGACGGTGATCTCTTGGGCGCTCACTTCAAGTTCTCCTGGCGGGCTGCTGAGTGGTTGGGTACGGGCGGTCGGGTCCGGGCGTACGGTCCGGGCGGTCGGGCCCCGGGGTGCCGGGTCCCCGGTGGCCGGGGCGCGGCACCGGTCCGGGGGCGGACCGGCGCCGCGGGGCCGTGCGGGGGCGGGTCAGGCGGCCGGGCGGGCCTCGGCGGCCGCGCGGGCGGCGGCCGGCAGGGCGGCGGCGATCCGCTCGATCGCCCGCTCGTCGTGGGACGCCGAGACGAACCAGGACTCGAAGGCCGACGGCGGCAGGTAGACGCCCTGCGCGAGCATCGAGTGGAAGAAGCCGTTGAAGCGGTACGCCTCCTGCGTCCTCGCCTCGTCGTAGTCGGTCACCGGCCGGTCGGTGAAGAACACCGAGAACATGTTCCCGGCCGTCTGCAGGCGGTGGGCCACGCCCTCCTTCGCCAGCGCGTCCGAGACCAGGCCGGACACCTCGGCCGCCACCCGGTCCACGGTCGCGTACACCTCGTCGGTGCAGCCGCGCAGCTGGGCCAGGCCGGCCGCGGTGGCGACCGGGTTCCCCGACAGCGTGCCCGCCTGGTAGACCGGCCCGGCGGGGGCCAGGTGGCCCATCACGTCGGCCCGGCCGCCGAAGGCCGCCGCCGGGAAGCCGCCGCCCATCACCTTGCCGAAGGTCAGCAGGTCCGGCGCCCAGCCCTCGTTCGCGGCCTCCAGGCCGTACCAGCCGGCCCTGGAGACGCGGAAGCCGGTCATCACCTCGTCCGAGATGAACAGCGCGCCGTTCTCCCGGCACAGCCGGGCCAGGCCGCCGTTGAAACCGGGCAGCGGCGGGACGACGCCCATGTTGCCGGGCGAGGCCTCGGTGATCACGCAGGCGATCTCGCCCGGGTTCGCGGCGAAGGCCGCCTCGACCGCGGCGAGGTCGTTGTACGGCAGCACGATGGTGTCGCCGGCCTGGGCCCCGGTGACGCCCGGGGTGTCCGGCAGGCCGAAGGTCGCCACGCCGGAGCCGGCCGCGGCCAGCAGCGCGTCCACGTGACCGTGGTAACAGCCGGCGAACTTGACCACCTTGGCGCGGCCGGTGAAGCCGCGGGCCAGCCGGATCGCCGACATGGTCGCCTCGGTGCCCGAGGAGACCAGCCGGACCTGCTCGACCGGCGCGATCCGGTCGACGATCTCCTCGGCCAGCTCGACCTCGCCCTGCCCCGGCGTGCCGAAGGAGGTGCCGAGGGAGACCGCCCGCTGGACGGCGTCGATCACCGCCGGGTGCGCGTGGCCCAGGATCATCGGCCCCCACGAGCACACCAGGTCGACGTACTCACGGCCGTCGGCGTCGGTGAGGTAGGGGCCGTTTCCGGACACCATGAAGCGCGGCGTGCCGCCGACCGCGCGGAAGGCGCGCACCGGCGAGTTGACGCCACCGGGGGTGACGACCGAGGCGCGGTCGAACAGCGACTGGGATTGAGGTGCTTCGTAGGGGTAGCTCACCCGCACATGGTCTCAAATCGTGTCCTTCACCTCTGCATGTCGGACCCGATCATCTGGAACGATGATCCGTGTGCCGTTGTCTGTACGGTTGTCCGTACAGCAGGGGCGCTGACTGC
The DNA here is from genome assembly GCF_014655955.1 of Kitasatospora indigofera. GTDB lineage: Bacteria > Actinomycetota > Actinomycetes > Streptomycetales > Streptomycetaceae > Kitasatospora > Kitasatospora indigofera. The sequence continues at coordinate 21,984 of NZ_BNBO01000045.1, read as the reverse complement.
TGCCTTGACCGGACCGGTCAGACTGTGCGCACATGCAGTGCACAGGGCTTACGTCACCGCCGCCGCGGGCAGTGGTGACGTACGAGCGTGTGAACGGGTTGGACGGTATGACGGCGGCCGTGTACGGCGGCCCATGACGGGTAAGGGGCACGTCCGGGAGGGACACCGGACGTGCGGGGGTCTGTCGATTCCGGCGAATTCCGGTGAGGATGGTCCGAGTGTCCGAGGCGCAGGACGGCCACGACGAGATCGCGGGCGGCTCCCGACGGTCCGCGCGGGCCGCGAGCGGCGGTACGGGAGCGGGTACGGGTGCAGGTCGCAGTGGAAGACGGGGTGAGGGACGCGTGGGGGTGACCTACAAGTACTTCGGCGCACCCGATCGCGCCACCGCCGCCAGAGTCCCCACCGCGCTCGGCCCCGGCGGCCTCGGCCTGGACGCCGGCGAGCTGGGTGCCCTCGGCCGCCTCGGCGACCTGATGGAGACCAGCGGCTCCCCCAACGGGCACCTCTCCACCAAGATCAAGCCGGAGACCATGAGCGCGATGGTCCTCACCGGCATCCAGGGCGTCCCGCTGCACCAGGTGCCGCCGCTGGAACTCGTCGTCCTGCACCCGGACTACGCGGTCGTCCAGCTGCCGCAGATCGTCGTCGAGCCGCTCCGCAAGGCCGACGAGACCGAGCTGGGCGCGGCGGCCTTCATCTGGTCCACCGTCCCGGACCGCCGGGGCCCGCGCGACGCCTTCGTGATCTACAGCATGCTGCACGAGTGGCAGGACTTCGCGAACCGGCTGCACGACGCCGGGCACCAGCTGTACTGCCTGGTGTGGCCCTGAGCCGCACCCCGTGGACGACCGTCCGCCCCGCGCCCCCGTCCGGACCGGGCAGCCGTCCGGACCGGGCAGCCGTCCGGACGGGGGCGCGGGCGTGCCCGGCACGACCCGTCGGTCTCGGCGGCGCCGGCCGCCGCGCAGGCGTCCGTGACGCGGCGTCAATCACCCGCCGGCGGAGCCCCGCAGGGCCGCCGGCGGCGGGATCGACGGGAGTGGCCGGGGTCGGCGCCGGCTACGGCACGCCCAGTTCGAACAGGGCGTAGCCCGCGTACCAGCCCGAGGCGAGGGCGGGGAGCGTGAGGAGGCCGGCCAGGGTGGCCCAGCTGTACCGGCGCAGGGCGGTGGCCAGGCCGATGAAGAGCGGGAAGGCCGGCAGCAGGTAGCGGGAGATGTTGTCGAATATCTGGTTGCTGGCCAGCGCCGCGACGATGGTCAGCCCGGTGTAGACGACCAGGACCAGCGGGGGGCGGGTCCGCATCAGCAGGACGACCAGGCCGGGGAGGGCGATCAGCAGCGCGATCGCGATCAGGTCCGGGACGGGGTTGACCTGCCAGGCGTGCCAGCGGCCGACCAGGACGTCCAGGAGGCTGTGGGCGGTGGCCGAACCGAAGTCGAAGTAGCGGTTCCAGGCGCCGCGTTGGAGGTGGAAGTAGCCGGCCGGTTCGCCGACCTTCCAGCCGACCCAGCCGATGTAGCCGAGCAGGCCCCACGGGGCGATCAGCACGGCCGTCAGGGGGCGCACGATGCCGTCCGTGCGCCGCACCAGTGCGACGAGCGCCGTGAGGGACACCGCGGCGATCAGCGCCGCCGCCGTCGGGCGGCCCAGGCCGGCCGTGAAGGCGAGCAGTCCCGCGGTGAGCCAGCGCCGGGTGATCACGCAGTGGCACGACCAGGCCGCCAGCGCCACGAAGAGCGAGTCCGAGTAGACCGCCCACTCCACGCCCGAGCCGGGGAACAGGCCCCAGATCGCGGCCGCGACCACGCCCGCCCGCACCCCGCCCAGCCGGGCCGCGACGGCGAAGATCCCGGCGGCCGCGACGAACGAGGCCACCACTGCAACCAGCATCCCGGCGCCGTAGGTGCCGAGGCCGGTACAGGCGCAGACGATCCGGATCAGCCAGGGGTAGAGCGGGAAGAAGACCGCCGAGTTCTCGTACAGGGTGGCGTGCTGGTAGCCCTGCAGCGGGATCAGCTGGGGGTGGTAGCCGCTGAGGGCGATCCGCTGGTACCAGACGCCGTCCCAGCTGCCGAGGACGTCCCAGGGCCGGGCGCCGCCGCCGCGCCCGGTGGCCTTGCCGCTGTAGTCGTCCGCGTGGACGAGCAGGGCGAGGAAGACGGCGAACCCGGCCGACTTCACGGCCGCGTAGGCACCGAGCGCGGCGCCGTAGCGGCCGGCCAGGCGGCGCACCGCCCGGCGGTCACCCGGCGTCCCGGCCGGCCCCGCACCGTCCGACGGCGCACCGGCCGGCCGCGCGCCGTCCGGTGTCCCGTCCGGCGGGCCCTGCGACGGGCCGGGCGGACGACGAGGGCCCACGGAGCCGGCCGCCGCCGGCCGCGCCGGCGTGCCGGGCCGGGCGGGCGCCTCGGGCGACGCGCTGGTTGGTGTTGTGCTCATGATCCCTGACTCCGCCCCCGCCGAGGACCGCCGCTGTACGCGCAAGCTGCCGGGCGAGCCTACGGCACGGCCCGCCGGCGCCCACGGGGGCCTGCCCCCGCGCCACCGGGAGGCTCCGGACCGCCCCCGCCGCCCGCCCGTGGCGCGGATGTCCGGTGGCGGGCCGGACGGGTGGTGGCCGAGGATCCGGGCATGTCCCTCCCCGTCCGTCGGATCCGGGCCGTCTTCACCGCGTCGACGATCACCGTCTACCAGGCCTTCCCGGCCGCCATCGGGATACCGGCCGCCCGGACCGGGCGCTTCCCCACGGCCTTCGACCGGGAGCGGATGACCTGGATCAAGCCGTCCTTCCACTGGATGATGTACCGCAGCGACTGGGGCCGGGCGCCGGGCCAGGAGCGGGTCCTGGCCCTGGAGATCACCCGGGAGGGCTTCGAGTGGGCGCTCGCGCGGGCGGTGGAGAGTTCCTACCGGCCCCGGCTGCACCCCTCCAGGGACGCCTGGCGGCGTGAGCTGCGACGCGGCGAGGTCCGGCTGCAGTGGGACCCGGAGCGGGACGCGGCCCTGCGCCCGCTGCCGTGGCGGGCCCTGCAGGTCGGGCTGCGCGGGGAGGCGGTCCGCCGGTACGCGGACGAGTGGCTGGTCTCGGTCTCGGACGTGACGGCACTGGCGGGCGAGGTGCGCCGCGGCGGTGGCCGGGGCGCACCTGTCGAGCTGCCGTACCCGCTGCCGGAGACCGTCGCCGCGGTGATCGGGGCGACGGGCTGAGAGAGGGCGGTGCGGCACCCGGCCGGATGCCGCACCGCCTCCGCGCGGCTCAGCCGTGCAGGTGGACGATGCCGAGCTTGGTGAGCTGCCACAGCTGGCCGGGGGCGCCGGTGTCGGCCGCGAGTTCGATCAGCTGGTTGCCCTGGGCGTCCGGCGGGCCGGCGGTGGCCACCTTCCCGGTGTCCTGCGAGTCGGCCAGGGTGTACCGGCCGTCGCCGGCCGGCTTGAAGACCCAGTGCTGGTTGCCGCCGCCGTTGCAGCGCCACTGCACCAGGCGGGTGCCCGGGGCGGTGGAGGCCCCGGTGGCGTCCAGGCACATGGCGCGGTTGCCGCTGAAGCCCAGCTCGTAGCTGCCGCCGGACCTGGCCTCCAGGACGAAGGACTGGTTCAGCCCGCCGGTGGCCCGGTAGGTGATGGCGGCCCGGCCGTCGGTGCTGTCGCCGTAGCTGCCGCCGCCGGACAGGTCGAGCACCTTGCCGGTGGCGGTGTCGGTGAGCTGGTACCAGGCGCCGTCCTCGGGCCGGTCGCCGAACGGCTGCCCGGGGGTGAGGGGTTCGATGGAGGTGGTGTTCTGCTGGTTGAGGGTGCAGTACGCCTGCTGCTGGTCGGGCCGGGCGTAGAACTGGCCGAGGCAGACGCCCTCGGCGCGGTAGCCGGCGACCCGCAGGTGGTACGACTGGCGCACCATGTTCATGCACAGGCCCGGGATGCCGATCTGCTGGTCGCAGCCGTTGCGGACCCACTCGGAGAGGTTGATCACGTCGCCGTTGGTGTACTCGTACGGCGAACTGGTCCACTCCGCGCAGACCTCGTGGCCGAAGGAGACCCGGCGCTGGTCGAGGTGGCGCACGCCGGGCACCTGCTCGGCGGCGGCGCGCAGGGCGTCGCTCAGGACCGGCACCACCCAGTTGTGCCCCCAGGCGAGGTCCTCGGGGAAGGCCGGACAGCCGGCCGCGACCTTGCCGACGTAGGTGTTGGTGCGGATGTCGGGCGTGATCGGGTTGAAGTACGACTGGTGGACCAGCTGGTACGAGGAGTCGGCGTAGCCGGCCGCCCGCATGGTCTGCCGGATGTCGCGCAGCGCCGCGACCACCTTGGGCTGGACCCGCTTCGCCCGCTCGGCGATCTCGGCGCTGCCGATGGTGTCCCGGCAGCCCTGGCCCTGCGGGACCGGGAAGTACTGGCTCAGGCAGTGCATCATGATGCCGCTGAAGTCGAAGTCGTCGTTGGCGCCGATCGTGACGACGATCATCTTGATGTCGTACCGGGCCGCGGCCCGGGCGAGTTGGACGTCCTGCTTGGGCTCGCCGAAGTCGCCGCTGCCGGGGCCGGTGATCTTCGCGAGCTCGGGGTCGCTGACCAGGTCGCCGGTCTGCGCGCCGGAGCAGGCGAGGTCGACCGGGGTGACGCCGGGGATGTCGGTGACGAAGATCTCCGACTTGGGGTGGCGGTGGCAGTAGTTGGCGGGGGTGTCGCTGTCGGGGAAGTAGCCGTCGCCGGTGTCGGTGCCGGCGCCCTCCCCGGAGATGGCGCTGTCGCCGAGGGCGACGATCGCGGGCGGGCGGGGCGCGGCGGCGGCCGCGGTGCCGGCCAGGGCGCCCGGGGCGCCGGCCAGGACGAGGCCGGCGACCAAGCCGGTGGTGGCGAGCAGGGCTCCCGCGCGGGAGCGCCGGGGCACGGTGCGACATCGCCGGGCAGCGGGGAACAGTGACCTGATCACGCGTTACTCCTTGCGAGGGCGGGGACGCCGACCGGTGGGGGCCGGGCGGCGCGGAGCGTGGAGCGTGCGGTGCCCCCGGCCCGAACTGCCGTCGGCCGAGGGAAATATGAGCAGGCCTCATATTCTAGGTACTGACAAGTAACGCAACAAGGGTCATGACAAGGGTCCCGCCGGCACCTCGCCGGAACGCCGCCGGAACGCCGCCGGCGGGCCGGTCAGGGGCACCGGCCCGGGGCACCGGCGGCGGAACCGCTCCGCGCGCACGGCCGCCGGACAGCACCGAGCCGCCGCCCGCACCCCAGGAGGGAGGCGAGGACGGCGGCTCGGTGCTGCGCGGAACGAACGGACCGACCGAGGTCAGCCGACGTTGGCGCAGCTGTTGCCGAAGGCCGGGTTCAGCAGGCCGACAACGTCGATGGAGTTGCCGCAGAGGTTGACCGGGATGTGCACCGGGACGGCGATGTTGTTGCCGGAGGCGACACCCGGGGAGCCGGCGGCGACGCCCTCCGCGGTGGAGCTGGCCATCGCGCTGCCGGCACCGGCCGCAATGATGCCTACCACGGCGGCGCCAACTGCGGCGGTCTTCTTGATGCTCATATCGAGCCTCCTGAACGATCGAAGGGTTCACAGCTGCACGGAACGTGCGTGATCTCCAACGAGGCCCCGGGTACCGGGTTGCGCGCACCGGACGGCTATCACCCGTACGGCTTACCCGGGGCATTCGGGTGATCGGAGAACCCGGCCGTTTCCCCCCGGGCGTCCCGTCGTTCTTCCTGGCGGAACACGCTTCATCCGGCCCACTCACGAAACGGGACCCCGACACATGCTCAAGCTCGCCCACGGCGTGCTCGGCACCGCGGCCGCCGCAGCCCTGCTGCTCGGCGGTGCCGCCACGGCCTCCGCCCACTCCTACGGCGCGACGGCCGAGGGCGTCGCGGCGGGGTCGCCCGGTGTGCTCTCCGGCAACCTGGTCCAGGTGCCGGTGAACGTCCCGGTCAACCTGTGCGGAAACTCCGTCGACGTGATCGCCGCCCTGAACCCGGCCTTCGGCAACGCCTGCGCCAACGGCTGACCCCAGGGCGCCGGGCCCGGACGGAATCCGGTTCCCCGGACTCCCGGGAGGTCACCCCCGCGTCGAACTACCGTTCTTCGTGGACGATCTCCTGGTCGCGCCACCGAGCGAACCTTTCCCGGCCGTGCGGGAATTGTTCGAGGGGCGCAAGAACGAAGCGGCCGAGCACCGCCCAAGCCAGGGGCGACACGCGCGACTTGGGCCGCCAGAGTGACAATCACGGCGCACCCCGAAACCCGCGGGCGATGATTCTGATTCGCCCGGATCCCGACAGTCGATCCCGTCGGGAAGACAATGGAGGAAGACCCCCATGCGTAACCTCAAGAAGGCTGCCGTCCTGTCCATCGTCGCGGCCGGCCTCGTGGTCGGTGCGGCCGGTGGCGCTGCCGCCAGCTCCACCGCCGAGGGCGTCGCCGCCGGCTCCCCCGGCGTGCTCTCCGGCAACCTGATCCAGGTCCCGGTCCACGTGCCGCTCAACGTCTGCGGCAACACCGTCAACGTGATCGGCCTGCTGAACCCGGCGTTCGGCAACAGCTGCGCCAACGTCGGCTGAAACGGCGGTCGCTGATCGGGCGACGCCGTTCCACCGAGTCCGTGCCGCACCCCGCCACCGCGGGGTGCGGCACGTCCCCCGTTTGTGATCTAGGAGATCAACTCCCATGCAGAACGTGAAGAAGGCCGTCGTCCTGACCGCTGCCGCCGCCGGCATGGTGCTGGCCGGCGCGGGTGCCGCTGCCGCCAGCTCCACCGCCGAGGGCGTCGCCGCCGGCTCCCCCGGCGTGCTCTCCGGCAACCTGATCCAGGTGCCGGTGCACGTTCCGGTGAACCTCTGCGGCAACTCGGTCAACGTGATCGGGGCCCTCAACCCGGCGTTCGGCAACAGCTGCGCCAACGTCGAGGTCCCGCAGCAGCAGACGCCGCCCCCCGTCGTCGAGGAAGACTGCTGATCACCGATCGGCACGAATCCTGACCGTACTGCCCCTCGGCCCCCGGCCCTGGGGCAGTACGGCATCGGCCCCGTCCGTCCCCGCGACCCCGGCGCCCCCGCACCACCGAAACACCCGAAGGGTAGGTCCTGATGGCCTTCAAGAAGAGCGGGGCCGGCCTCGCCGTGCTGGGCGCGGCGATGCTGCTCGGCACGGGTACGGCGCACGCGAACCCCGTCACCAACCTCCAGCGCAACGACGTGGCGCCCGCCGTCGGCGGGCTGACCGGCGCCCTCGGCTACGGCGTGGCGCCGGTCAAGGACCTGCGGCTGGACCCGTTCGCGCAGTCCTCCGCCGACGTGCTGAACAACGGGGTGGCCGTGCAGCCCGAGAACTCCGGCCTGGCGCCGGTGGCCACCACCACCGTCACGGGCCCGCTCAGCGACGGCGGCGGCCCGAGGGACCTGCCCGCGGTCGGCCCGCTGCTGGGCGTCCTGCCGGGCTGACCGCCCGCCCCCGGGACACGTCAGGAGCCCGGTGCCCCGCCGCCCGTCAGGGACGGACGGCGGGGCACCGGGCTCCTGGCCGTGCGGGCACCGGTACGGGCTCAGCCCTGGGCCTGCTCCAGCACGCCGGTGGCGGTGGCGGTGGTGGTGGCGGCGAGGTTCTCCACCGACTCCGCCACCGAGATCCGCTTGTCGGAGCCGCCGAGCGAGGCCTTGGCGCCGGGCACGGCCTGGACCGGGGCGGTGACCAGCTGCGGGTCGATCTCGCCGAACTTCAACGGGTTCTCGGTCAGCGGCCCGCTGGTGCCCTCGACGTAGCTGACCGGGCGGCCGAGGGTGAGGGCGGGGCCGGCCAGGTTGAGCGGCGCGGCGGGGGCGTCCACCAGCAGGTCGCCGAGCTCGGTGGAGCGGTCGGCGATCGGCAGCGGGACGGCCGCCTGCAGCTCGGGGCCGACCTTGCCGCCGGCCAGCGCGGGGATGATCCGCTCGGGGACCAGCTGGTTGCCCTGCTCCTTCTCCGGCACGGCCGGCATCAGCAGCGAGGTCGGGATGCCGCCGTGCAGGTGCCCGCCGGCCGGCAGCAGCCCGAGGTGGTCGGTCGCGGCGCCGAGCGGGACGTCGAAGGGCACGTGCTCGGTGGCCAGCTTCCCTTCGAGGGCGCCGACCTGATCGGGCGTGATGCCGGCGGCGGCGGCCGCGCCCTGGGAGGCGAGGACGCCGGCGCCGACCGCCAGCAGCATCGCACCGGCCCGCTTGGAGAGCTTCATGGTATTCACCGTTCTAGCTGGAGATCTTCTGGGGACGGCTGCGTCGTGCAGCCGAAAGCAACTGCTTTAACGAGGTACCGGGGGCCCGGATTGCGCCCGTTAACCGATTCGGCCTAATAATCCGACTGCACGGCCGTTCGACGACGAACACCGGGCACGATCCGCGGATGGTTTTCCAGATTCCGCGTAACCTTCCGGCCCGTCATTCTTTGATCTCAATGTCGCAGCCACGACGATGGCAGGACCGGATGCCACAGTGCATTGGAGAGTCCGCCCAATCTGGCCAGTGACCGCAGACCGGGTCTCATCGTTGAACGCACGGAATCCGAAAAAGCATTTCAGAGAGGGATCTCCCCCATGCTCCAGAAGACTTTCGCCACCGCCGGCCTGGTCACGGCCGCACTGGCCATGGCTGCCGGCCCCGCCTCCGCCATCGGTGACGCGGACGGCGCCGCCGCCTCGCTCCAGGGCAACGGCGGTACCAACAACACCGGCACGTGGGGCGACCACAGCCCGAACTTCCACTTCCTGGACAACCCGAACATCTGCCTCCCCGAGATCCACAACATCGCTGTGGGCGTCCTCGGTGTGGCGGTGCCGGTCGAGGTCCCGATCGCCAACAGCGGTGGCAAGCAGTACTGCACCCAGGGCCAGGGCACCCAGTCCAAGGGTGACTCCGGGGTCTCGCACCTCGTCGGCTGATCTCCCGGCCACCGTCGGGACCACCTGAACCACTCCGCTCCACCCCTCCTGAACCACCCCGAATCGCCCCCGATTCACCCCCGAGAGGAAGACCAGAAATGATCAAGAAGACCCTCGCCGCCGCCGGCCTCGCCGTCGCCGCGATCGCCATGTCGGCCGGTTCCGCCTCCGCCATCGCCGACTCCGACGGCTCGGCCGTCTCCGTCCAGGGCGACGGCGGCACCAACGCGACCGGCACCCACGGCGACCACAGCCCGAACTTCCACACCCTGGACAACCCGAACATCTGCCTGCCGGAGGTCCACAACATCGCCGTCGCCGTCGTCGGTGTCGCGGTGCCGGTCGAGGTGCCGATCCTCAACAGCACCCCGAAGCAGATCTGCAACGTCGGCCAGAACACCCAGTCCTCGGGCGACGCGGGTGTCTCGCACCTGATCGGCTGATCAGGCCACCTGCTCGGCCGCACGGCTCACCAGCCGTGGCCGAACACGGTCCGTGGGGCTCGGGGGGACCACCTCCGGGCCCCACGGGCTTCTCCACGACCAGCCGGCCGGACGGTCCGTCAGCGCGCGATCCCTTCGGGTGACACACCCACGGGGCGGCGCGCGCGGCGGGGCCCGTCCACCGGCCTCGTGTGGTCACGTGACATGACAGGCCCCCACCCGGTCCGACCAGCTCCCCGGCCCACCGGGCCCGGGAGGCGGACCGCAGGAGAGAGGACAGATTTCGATGAAGAGCATGCTGGGCAAGGCCGTTCTGACCGCGGTCGGCGCGCTGGCTGTCGCCGGTGTCTCGGCGCCCGCCTACGCGCACGTCGGCGTGGCCGGCGGCCAGGAGTTCGTGGCCTCCGCCGACCCGGTCTTCGCGGCCGGCGAGCAGTGGGGCGTGGCGCACACCAGCAACATCCTGACCGGCGCCCACCAGTGGGGCTGGGCCACCTCCACCGACCTGGCCGGCGGCCAGGAGGGCTTCGCCCACATCGGCTGATCCCGGACCCCGGCCCCGGACAGCCGCCCGGGGCCGGCACCGGTCAGGCGTGCCGGACATGCCGGCGCAGCCCCGGTACGCCGAAGGCCGGGCCCCGATCGGGGCCCGGCCTTCACCGTGTCCCGCCGGCGGCGGGACGGCGGCTCAGCGCAGCATCGCGGCGGCCTCGACCGCCCAGTACGTCAGGATCTGCTCGGCGCCGGCCCGGCGGATCGAGGTGAGCGTCTCCAGGATGGTGCGCTCCCGGTCGATCCACCCGTTGGCGGCGGCGGCCTCGATCATCGAGTACTCGCCGGAGACCTGGTAGGCGGAGACCGGCACCGGCGAGGCGTCGGCGATCTGGCGCAGCACGTCCAGGTACGCCATGGCGGGCTTCACCATCACCATGTCGGCGCCCTCGGCGAGGTCCTGCTCCAGCTCGCGGAGCGACTCGCGGGCGTTCGCCGGGTCCTGCTGGTAGCTCTTGCGGTCGCCCTTCAGGGACGAGCCGACGGCCTCGCGGAACGGCCCGTAGAAGGCGGAGGCGTACTTGGCGGTGTAGGCGAGGATGCCGGTGTCCAGGTGCCCGGCCTCGTCCAGCGCCCGGCGGACCACCGCGATCTGGCCGTCCATCATGCCGGACGGGCCGACCAGGTGGACGCCCGCGTCGGCCTGCACCACGGCCATCTCCGCGTACCGGGCCAGCGTCGCGTCGTTGTCCACGCTGCCGTCGGCCGCCAGCACGCCGCAGTGGCCGTGGTCGGTGTACTCGTCCAGGCACAGGTCGGACATCACCACCAGCGAGTCGCCGACCTCGGACACCACGTCGCGGATGGCCTGCTGCAGGATGCCGTCCGGGTTGGTGCCCTCGCTGCCGACCGCGTCCTGGACCTCGGGCACGCCGAAGAGCATCACGCCGCCGAGGCCGGCCCCGGCCGCCTGCACGGCTGCCCGGCGCAGGGTGTCGCGGGTGTGCTGGACCACGCCCGGCATCGAGGAGATCGGCACCGGCTCGCTGACGCCCTCCCGGACGAACAGCGGCAGGATCAGCTCGGCCGGGTGGAGCCGGGTCTGCGCGACCAGCCGGCGCATCGCCGGGGTGGAGCGCAGGCGGCGCGGGCGTACGTACGGGAATTCGGCGGACACTGCTTCTCTCTCCGAACGGTCGTGCGTCGGGGGAGGCCGCCCGGCCTCCCCCGACGGGATTCTCAGCGGGCCTTGCGGCGCGAGCCCGGGCGGCGCTCGCTGGGCCGGTAGACCGGCTCGCCGGCCGCCGTGGCGGTGTCCCGGCGGCGGGCGCCGAAGTCCGCCAGGGCCTGGGCCAGCGCGGCGGCGGACGGCGCGGGGGCCATCACGTCGACCCGCAGGCCGTGCTCCTCGGCGGTCTTCGCGGTCGCCGGGCCGATGCAGGCGATCACGGTCACGTTGTGCGGCTTGCCGGCGATGCCGACCAGGTTGCGGACGGTCGAGGACGAGGTGAAGAGCACCGCGTCGAAACCACCGCCCTTGATCGCCTCACGGGTCTCGGCCGGCGGCGGCGAGGCGCGCACCGTCCGGTAGGCGGTCACGTCGTCGACCTCCCAGCCCAGCTCGACCAGGCCGGCCACCAGGGTCTCGGTGGCGATGTCGGCGCGCGGCAGCAGCACCCGGTCGATCGGGTCGAAGACCGGGTCGTACGGCGGCCAGTCCTCCAGCAGCCCGGCGGCGGACTGCTCGCCGGAGGGCACCAGGTCCGGCTTCACGCCGAAGTCGACCAGCGCCTGCGCGGTGGTCTCGCCGACCGCCGCCACCTTGATGCCGGCGAAGGCCCGGGCGTCCAGCCCGTACTCCTCGAACTTCTCGCGCACCGCGCGCACCGCGTTGACCGAGGTGAACGCGATCCACTCGTAGCGGCCGGTCACCAGGCCCTTGATCGCCCGCTCCATCTGCTGCGGGGTGCGCGGCGGCTCCACCGCGATGGTGGGCACCTCCTGCGGCACCGCGCCGTAGGAGCGCAGCTGGTCGGAGAGGCCGGTGGCCTGCTCCTTGGTCCGCGGCACCAGGACGTTCCAGCCGAACAGCGGCTTGGTCTCGAACCAGGAGTGCGAGGAGCGGTGCGCGACCTGCTCCCCGACCACGGCTATCACCGAGGTCGCGGTGTCGACCGGTGCCGAGACCGGCGAGGGCAGCACCCGGGCGGCCTTCAGGTCGGCGGCGATGGTCGCCAGCGTGGCCGTGAAGCTGCGCTGGCGGGTGGTGGTGCCGGACAGCGTCGCGCAGAACGCGGAGTCCGGCTTGCGGCCGTTGGCCACCAGCGCGTTGGCGGTGGCGGGCAGCTGACCGAGCGTGGTGCGCACCACCAGGGTGGTCTCCGGCGCGCCGAGGTCGACCGGGCCGCCGGCCAGCAGGGCGGCGCCGTCCACGAAGCGGACGTCGGTGCCGTGGCTGCCGCGCAGCGGCACACCCGCGTAGGCCGGCACGCCGACCGACTGGGCCACGCCCGGGATCACCTCGAAGGGGATCGCCGAACGGGCGCAGGAGAGCATCTCCTCGGCGGCGAAGCCGTCCAGGCCCGGGTCGCCGTCGACCGTGCGGACCACGTGCTTGCCGGCCCGGACGGCCTCGGCGACGAGCCGGGGCAGGTCGAAGGTGCCGTCCTGGTCCTCGGCGCCCGGGGCGGCGGGGGTGTGCACCTGCACACCGGCCGGACAGTGGCTGCGGACCGCGGCGGCGGTCAGCGGGTCGGCGACCAGGATGTCGGCCGAGGCCAGCACCTCGACGGCGCGCAGGGTCAGGAGTCCCGGGTCGCCGGGGCCCGCCCCCAGGAAGGTGCAGCGCCCGGACGGCGCGGCCCCGGTCTGGAACGGGCTCTCGCCCGGGAGGGGGGTGTCGGTGGCAGCGGTGGGGCTCATCGGGCTCGCTCCCCCATCAGAGTGGACGCGCCCGCGGCGAGCAGCCGGGCGGCGAGGGCGTGGCCGAGGGCCTGCGCCTGCTGCCCGGCCGTCTCGTCGAGGACGAGCGGACCATTGGCGGACATCTTCAGCAGCGTGGCGCCGTCGACGGTGCCGACCACGCCTTCCAACTGCAGTTCTGGGGGGCCGTCCCCGCTCCCGGGGTGCCAGGTCGCGAGGGCGCCGACCGGGGCGGAGCAACCGGCTTCGAGGGCGGCCAGCAGGGCGCGCTCGGCGGTCACCGCGACCCGGGTGGGGGCGTGGTCCAGGGTGGCCAGCGCGGCGGCCAGCGCCGTGTCCGCGCCGGTGCACTCGATCGCGAGGGCGCCCTGGCCGGGGGCCGGGAGCATCAGCTCGGGGTCGAGGTGGCGGCTGATCTCGCCGGCCCGGCCGAGCCGGTTGAGGCCGGCCGCGGCGAGGACCACCGCGTCGAGCTCGCCGGAGGCGACGAAGCCGATCCGGGTGTCGACGTTGCCACGTATCGGGGTGGTCACCACCGAGGCGCCGTGGGCGGCGGCCCAGGCGTTCAGCTGCGCCGCCCGGCGCGGGGAGCCGGTGCCGATCCGGGTCTCGCGCCCGGCGCCGGCCAGCTTCTCCGTCAGCTCCTCCAGGCCGAGTCCCTCGTGCGAGACGAGGGCGTCGCGGACGTCCTCGCGCTCGGGGACGGCGGCCAGCACCAGGCCCTCGGGGGCGGCGGTGGGGAGGTCCTTGAGGGAGTGCACGGCGAAGTCGATCCGGCCCTCCAGCAAGGCGTCGCGCAGGGCGGACACGAAGACGCCGGTGCCGCCGATCTGCGCGAGGGCCTCGCGCGAGACGTCGCCGTACGTGGTGATCTCCACCAGTTCGACGGGGCGTCCGGTGACCCGGGTCACCTCGCGGGCGACCATGCCCGACTGCGCCATCGCCAGCGCGCTGCGGCGGGTGCCGAGCCGCAGCGGCGCGGCCTGGTCGGTGAGCGGTTGACCATTCATGAGGCGATCGTCCCGGTGGTACTCGTGGGATGGCTGACGGTTCATCTGGCGGCCTCGCCCGTGAGGCTGCCGTTGGCGGGCCGGGCCTGGCCCGGGGTCTGCGGGCGGGGCGCCTGCGGACCGTTGACCTGCGGGCCGTTGGCCTGCGGGCCCACCTGCGCGGTGCTCTGGGCGCCGACCGGCGGACCGGAGACCGCGTGCACGGCCGCCGGGTCGAGGTCGAACAGCTCGCGCAGGGCGTCCGCGTAGGAGGCGCCGCCGGGTTCGGCGGCGAGCTGCTTCACCCGCACGGTGGGCGCGTGCAGCAGCTTGTCGACGACGCGGCGGACGGTCTGGGTGATCTCCGCGCGGGAGCGCTCGTCCAGGTCGGGCAGCCGGGAGTCCAGCCGGCCGAGCTCGGCGAGCACCACCTCGGAGGCCATCGCGCGGAGCGCGACGACGGTCGGGGCGATCCGGGCGGCGCGCTGGGCGGCGCCGAACGCGGCGACCTCGTCGGCGACGATGCCGCTGACGGCGTCCACGTCGCCCGCGCCGGGGGTGGCGGCGTGGGCGTGCGAGAGGCTCTCCAGGTCGACCAGCAGGGCGCCGGGCAGCTCGTGCACGGCGTGGTCGACGTCCCGCGGCATGGCCAGGTCGAGGAAGGCCAGGGGTGTGTCGCCGGTCCGGGCGGCGACGGCGGACGCGACGTCCTCGACCCTGATCACCACTCCGGCGGCGCCGGTACAGGAGATCACCAGGTCCACGTCGGCCAGCGCCTCGGGCACCTTGGCCAGGTCGACGGTGCGGGCGTTGCCGCCGCCGAGGTTGGCGACCAGCCGCTCGGCCCGCTCGGGCGTGCGGTTGGCGATCAACAGTTCGCTCACCCCGCTGCGCAGCAGCGTGGCGGCGGCCAGCGAGCTCATCGAGCCGGCGCCGACCACCAGGGCCCGCTTGCCGGCGATCGCCCCGGCGCCCGCGGCGATCTGCTCCAGGCCGAAGGTGACCAGCGACTGGCCGGCCTTGTCGATGCCGGTCTCGCTGTGCGCCCGCTTGCCGACCCGCAGGGCCTGCTGGAACAGCTCGTTGAGGTCGCGTCCGGCGGTGTGCTCCTCCTGCGCGCGCGCGAGCGCGTCGCGGAGCTGGCCGAGGATCTGGCCCTCGCCGACGACCATCGAGTCCAGGCCGCAGGCCACCGAGAAGAGGTGGTGGACGGCGCGGTCCTCGTAGTGGACGTAGAGGTGCGAGGTGAGTTCCTCCAGGTCGACGCCACTGTGGTGGGCGAGCAGGAGGGACAGCTCGGCGACGCCGGCGTGGAACTTGTCCACGTCCGCGTACAGCTCGATCCGGTTGCAGGTGTTGAGCAGCGCGGCCTCGGCGACGGTCGCCGTCGCGGCGGCGTCGTGCAGCAGCCGGGTCGGGACGTCACCGGTCAGCGCGGCGCGCTCCAGCACCCCGACGGGGGCCGTGCGGTGGCTCAGCCCTACGACGAGCAGACTCATGCCGGCCCCCTGCCCGGACGGATTCGCGCGCTCATGCCGGCATCACCGCGGAGAGGTCGCCCTCGGGGCCCTGGCCGGGGCCGCCCTTGGCCGGCTCGGGCTCGGCCTTGGCGTCGGTCCGCTTGGCGCTCGCGCCGGCGGCCCGGCGCAGCTTGGCGGCCGCGGCCCGGACCGGACCGGGGGCGCGGTCCAGCACGGACTCGCCCCGGTCGGGCTCCTCGCCGGCCTTGCGCTGCTCGTGGAAGGCCAGGATCTGAAGCTCTATGGACAGATCGACCTTGCGCACGTCCACGCCGTCCGGGACGGTCAGCACGGTGGGCGCGAAGTTGAGGATGCTGGTGACGCCCGCCTCGACCAGCCGGTCGCAGACCTGCTGGGCGGCGCCGGGCGGCGTGGTGATGACGCCGATGGAGACGGCCTGCGTCTCCACGATCTCCTCCAGCTCGTCCATGTGGCGCACCGGCAGGCCGGCCGCGCTGCTGCCGACCACGGCCGGGTCGGCGTCCAGCAGGGCCGCCACCCGGAAGCCGCGGGACGCGAAGCCGCCGTAGTTGGCGAGCGCGTGGCCGAGGTTCCCGATGCCGACGATCACCACGGGCCAGTCCTGGGTCAGGCCGAGCTCGCGGGAGATCTGGTAGACGAGGTACTCGACGTCGTAGCCGACACCGCGGGTGCCGTACGAGCCGAGGTAGGAGAAGTCCTTGCGCAGCTTCGCGGAGTTCACGCCCGCGGCGGCCGCCAGCTCCTCGGAGGAGACCGTGGGCACCGAGCGCTCGGAGAGCGCGGTCAACGCCCGCAGGTACAGCGGGAGGCGGGCGACTGTCGCCTCCGGGATTCCCCGGGCACGCGAGGGTCGGCGCGCGGCGCCCTGGTCGGGCGTCTGCGAACTGCTCTGTGGTGATCGGCCGATTGCCACGGTGCTCCTGTGGGTGAAGCTGGGCTTAGGCAGCCAGGCTATGCGTTTGTGAACGTGTGCACAAAGATGGTGTCCGATTTGTCCATGAACAGTGACGCGCATCACGCCGGGAATCCCATAGCACCGGAGTCCTCGCGCGCCACCGCCGGGGGCTGCACACCGCGTGGCCAGGGGCCGTACGGCGCCTCTCGCCGGAGCGACGGCACCGGCTCCCCGTCCGCCCGGGAGCGGGCCCGGGCCAGCCTCGGCCAGGGCACCCGGGCGGCCTCGCGCAGCGGCTCGGCCCAGTCGGCCGGAGGGCAGGAACGGACGTGTATGCAGTGCCGCAGCAGGTCGGCGGTGACCCGGGCGTCGCCGAGCGCGGTGTGCGCGGGGAACCCGCCCAGCCCGGCCGCCTCGGCGCAGGCCGCCAGGCCGTAGCCGCCGGCCTCCGGCAGGTGCGCCCGGGCCAGGCGCATGGTGCAGAGCAGCGGCACCGCGGGCCAGGCCACCCCGATCCGGGCGAACTCGCGATCGAGGAAGGCCCGGTCGCAGGTCACGTGATGGCCGACCAGGACCCGCCCGGCCAGCAGCTCCAGCAGGTGCGGGGCGACCTCGCGGAAGCGCGGGGCGCCGGCGACGTCCGCCTGCGAGATCCGGTGCACGTGGGTGGGGCCGACCGGGCCCAGCGGGTCGAGCAGCGTGGAGAACTCGGCCTCGGTCCGCAGCCGGCCGTCCAGCAGCACCACGGCGACCTCGACCACGCGATGGCGCCAGGGACTGCGTCCGGTGGTCTCCACGTCGACCACGGCGAAACCCTCGCCGGTGGACGCCGGCCCGGGGGTTCGGCCGGGAAGCATGCCTGCTCTCCTCTGCGGTCGGCCCCCTCGGCGTCTGCGGCAGGCCCCCCTGGGCGCGAAACGAGGTTAGATCGTAAGCCGACCACGCGGCCGATGGACAGCCGTCGGCGGGAAATCTTCGCCACACCGCCGGCCGGGGCCGCTACCGGTGCGGCGCCCGGCACACCCCCGGACCCGTCCGCGGGACACCCCCGTCCGGCGGCCGGCCGGACGCGCCCCGGGCACGGACGGCCGGAGCCCGACCGCGGTCCGGCCGGAAACCGCCGGTCAGGCGCCCAGCGCCGCCCGCAACCGGCGCTCGTCGACCCGCCAGAAGTCGTGCTGACGGCCGTCGATCAAGGTCACCGGGATCTGCTCCCAGTACTTGCGGTACAGCTCCTCGTCCTGGGTGATGTCCCTCTCCTCGAAGGCGGCGCCGGTCTCGCCGGTCACCCGCACGATCACCGCGCGGGCGTCGTCGCAGAGGTGGCAGCCCGGTTTGCCGACCAGGGTCACGGTGCGGTCGGCCGGGTTCGAGTTCTTGTCGCGTCGCAGCAGTGGGCTCACCCGGCCCATTGTGCTCCAGCGCCGCCGGGGTCCGGGCCCGGCTCCGCGTTCCCCCGGGCGCGCTCACCCGGGCGCGCCCGGGGCCCCCCTTTCGAGGGACCGTCCGGACTCCGGGGCACCCGGTCGCCGCAGGCGGTGCCGGACCGGTCCGTACCTGGCTGTTAACGGTGCCTGCACGCCGTAGTCACAGGCAGAGCCCCGCGTCCTGGCTATGCTCGGTGCCATGGCCGTGCTGCGAAGGCTCACCCAGGCGAGGCGTACCCCGACCGAGCGGACCGCGCTGGCGGGCGAGGCCGCCGCCGAGGCGGCGGAGGCCGCCCTGCGCGCGGCGCCGGCGCCCCGGCCGGACACCCCCGCCGGACACCCCGGCACCCCCGTGGCCGGCGCCGCCGGGACGGCTACGGCCCCGACGGTTGCGGCCGGCACCGCCGGGACGGCCCGGGCCCAGGCGGTCCCCGCGGCCGCCGAACCGGACCTCGCCCTCAAGGCGGACGGGACGGCCGGCGCGGACGGGACCACCGGAGCGGCCGGGACGGAGCAGACGGACGGGACGGACGGAACGGCCGGCAAGAAGCCCGCCAAGGCGCCCAGGCCGCCGGCCGAGAACCACACGCCCGACCCGGACGACCCGCGCGCCGCCGCCTTCTTCGACTGCGACAACACCATCCTGCGCGGCGCGGCGATCTTCTACCTCGGCATCGGCCTCTACCGCCGGCGGTTCTTCACCCGGCGGGACGTGGCCCGCTTCGGCTGGCAGCAGGCCTGGTTCCGGCTGCACGGCACCGAGGACCCGGGTCACATGGCCGACGCCCAGCACACCGCGCTCGGGCTGGTGGCCGGCAAGCGGACCGCCGACCTGGAGGAGATCTGCGAGGAGATCTTCGAGGAGGTCATCGCCGAGAAGATCTGGCCGGGCACCCGGGCCCTGGTCCAGATGCACCTGGACGCCGGCCAGCGGGTCTGGCTGGTCACCGCCGCCCCGCAGGAGGTGGCCCGGATCATCGCCCGCCGGCTCGGCATGACCGGCGCCCTCGGCACGGTGGCCGAGGCCACCGACGGCTACTACACCGGCCGGCTGGTCGGGGAGCTGCTGCACGGCCCGGCGAAGGCGGCCGCCGTCCGCTCGCTGGCCCGCCGCGAGCGGCTCGACCTCGACCGCTGCGCCGCGTACAGCGACTCGGCCAACGACATCCCGATGCTCTCGCTGGTCGGCCACCCGTACGTGGTGAACCCGGACGGCGCGCTGCGCCGGCACGCCCGCGCGATGGGCTGGCGGGTGCGCGACTTCCGGACCGGCCGCAAGGCGGCCCGGGTGGGCATCCCGGCCGCCGCCGCGCTCGGCGTGGTCGCCGGGGCCACCGCGGCCGGTGTCGCCGTGCACCGCCGCCGCACCACCTGACCCGCGGGCCCGGCGGCCTGACCGGCGGCCTGACCGGCGGGCCCGGCGGCGCCGGAGCGAAAGCCGGGCGGGTCACCGGGCCGGGTACCGGGCCGGGCCGCCGGTCAAGGCGCCGGCCCCGGGCGTCAATCCGGCGGCCGGGCCGGGCCCCGTACGAGCGAACTCCCGGCCCCGCAGGGCCGGCCGGGTCGCCCGATTGCGAACCTGCCACCGAATGACCGGATCTGATCGTTCGACAGCACCCGAAAGTCTGGGGTTGCCGGGCCCGAAGTCGGGGAAACCGCCGGTCACACCGCGAAAGTTGTCACCGAGCGCTGTCATTCGGTCACGTTGAGCCGGGCGAATGACGACAGCTCCGGTCAGTATCAGCTGCATATGCACACGGAGCGGATCCCAAACGACCACTTCGGCAACAGGGTGTAGCTGTCATTGCACAAAGCGTTATTCTCTCCTGGATGCACGCCTCCCCGTGCGTCCTCAGGACGGGGTGGGGGGTGCTCTCCGCGCAGGCGGAGGTGATCCGTCCACAGTTCTGCCTCTGGGAGTCCCGTGTACCCACCCGTCCGGAACGACGCGCCTGCTCCCACCCGCCCGTCGCCCGCGCCCCTGCGCTCCCGCACCAACCGGGTCCGGCAGGCCTCCGACCGGCAGATCTCCACCGGGCTGGACCTGTTGCGCACCCTGCTCCGCAGCCAGTTCCTGCCGGCTCCCCAGCTGGTGCCCGCCGGGGCCGCCTTCGCGGTCGGCCACGCCCACCCTCCCGGGACGGCCCTGCGCTCCACCGCGACCACCGGCGGCACCAACAGCAGCAGCGGGACCGGCGGCGGGACGGGGACGGGCGGCACGACCACCACCACCGGCACCCCCGCCACCCGTGGCCGCCCGGCCACCGCGGGCGGCCGTGGCCGGGCCCGGACGGCCCCGAGCCCCGGCTTCGAGACCGAGCACAACCCGATCATGGAGCTGGTCGAACGGGCCCAGGCCGGTGAGAGCGAGGCCTTCGGGCGGCTCTACGACCACTACGCGGACACCGTCTACCGCTACATCTACTACCGGGTCGGCAGCCGGGCCACCGCCGAGGACCTCACCAGCGAGACCTTCCTGCGGGCGCTGCGCCGGATCGGCACCTTCACCTGGCAGGGCCGCGACTTCGGCGCCTGGCTGGTGACCATCGCCCGCAACCTGGTGGCCGACCACTTCAAGTCCAGCCGGTTCCGGCTGGAGGTCACCACCGGGGAGATGCTCGACTCCAACGAGTGCGAGCGCAGCCCCGAGGACTCCGTCCTGGAGCGGCTCTCCAACGCCGCCCTGCTGGAGGCGGTCGGACGGCTCAACCCCCAGCAGCAGGAGTGCGTGACCCTGCGGTTCCTGCAAGGCCTCTCGGTCGCCGAGACGGCCCGCATCATGGGGAAGAACGAGGGCGCCATCAAGACCCTTCAGTACCGCGCGGTGCGGACCCTGGCCCGCCTGCTGCCCCCCGACGCCCGGTGAGCGGCGGAGTGGTCCGACGGATATCCGGCCCCCCGTCACCAGCATCATCCGGCCCACACGTGCGGGTGAACGGTCGGTCCGATGATCAGTCGTGCGTAACCGACGGCCCGCGCCGCTCGTTGGCCAGCGTGCAAGCCTCCACCAGGCGTACGGTCAAGCCGGATCGCGACCTCTCACCCGATGGAGTGGCTTTGGCCCGCCGAGGCAACCGTCCGGCCGGCCGGGGTGTCGACAACGACGAAGGGAGGTGTGGCCCGTGACGGCAAACGTGCTGGAGCACCGGCGGGCGAAGGCCTTCGCCGAGGCGCTGGAGGCCCACCAGGTAGAGCACCGGGACGCTGCGCGGCCCGCCGAGGCCACCGCTGACCGCGGGGACGCGATGGCCGTCCTGCTCGGCATGGCCGACTCGCTCGGCGCACTGCCGGGCCCGGAGCTGGACCCGGAGGTCCGAACGGTCCAACGCGCCCAGCTGATGGCCGCGTTCGAGCAGGCGTTCACCGGTGGCGCCGGGGCCGGCGTGCCCCGGCAGCGCAGGAGCCGGGCCCACCGGACCGTCCCGCGCGGCCGCTGGAGCCGCCGGTTCGCGATCGGCGGGCTGGTCGCGGGCATCGCCGTCGGCAGTTTCGCCGGCGCCGCCGCCGCGAGCACCAACGCCCTGCCGGGGGACACCCTCTACGGGATGAAGCGCGGGCTGGAGGGGCTGCAGCTGGACTTCGCGGGCTCCGACAGCGAGCGCGGCGCACTGCTGCTCGACCAGGCCTCCACCCGGCTCGGCGAGGCCAAGGGACTGCTGGGGCGGGCCGGTTCGCCGTCCGCGCTGAACCCGGACACGGTCGAGCAGGTCCGCCGGGCCCTCGCCGACATGCACGCCGAGGCCATCAAGGGCCGCGAGCTGCTCCGGTCCGTCTACCGCAGCAACGGCTCGCTGGAGCCGATGCGGATGCTGGCCGGGTTCGCCGAGGACGAGGACGGCCGCTGGTCGGAGCTGCAGAGCCGGCTCCCGGTCCAGCTCACCCAGGAGGCCGGCCGGGTCGACCGGCTCTTCGACGACATAAGCGAGGACGTCGCGCCCCTGCGGCTGACCGAGCCGTCCCCCAGGGCGGTCCGGCCGACGGCGGCGGGGCGGGCGGCGAGCACGCGGGCGGTCCGTCCGACAGCGGGCAGACCGGCGGCGACCCGGCCGGCGGCACCGGCGGCGCGAAGCCGGGCACCGCGGGCAAGGCGCCCTCGGCCGGCGCGTCCGCGAGCGGCTCCGGCGCGCCGAGCGCGACACCGGGCAACCCCCCGGCGGCGGTCGGCGGCCTGGTCGACGGCCTGGCCAACGGCATCACCGGCGCGCACCCCTCGCCGAGCCCGGACGCCACCCCCGGCTCCACGGCAGCGCCCACCGGCGCGGCGAGCAACGCTCCGAGCAGCCAGCCGGGTCTGGACATCCCGCCGCTCATCCCCGGCCTGCTGCCGGGCCTGAAGCTGGGCTGACCGGAGCCGGGCCGCACCGGCGCGGCAGCGGCACGGCCCCGGGCGATCGCCCGGGGCCGTGCC
>NZ_BNBO01000044.1 GCF_014655955.1 Kitasatospora indigofera | reverse complement strand
CGGCACCGGCAGGATCCTGGCGATGGCGCAGACCCGCCCCTACGGCCTGGACCCGAACAAGAACCAGACCGTGGTCAACCTCAACGTCGACGCGTCGATGGGCGGCGGCAACGGCTTCCAGACCGGCTCGACCTTCAAGCCGATCCTGGCGGCGGCGGCCCTGGAGTCCGGGATGCCCCCCACCCAGGCCTTCCCGTCCGAGAACCGGATCGACTACCCGTCGATGACCACCTGCGCCGGCACCTGGAAGAACAACGCCAAGGGCAAGGACCGCAGCGTCGGCAACGAGTCCGCGAGCGAGGTCGGCCCGTACGAGCTGAAGGAGGCGATGGCCAAGTCGGTCAACACCTACTTCGTCCAGATGGAGCAGCAGGTCGGCCTCTGCGCGATGAAGCAGATGGCCAACAAGCTCGGCATCAGCCAGACCGCCAAGGGTGACCCCTTCGTGGAGGTCCCCTCGATGGTCCTCGGCACCCTGGAGCTCAGCCCGCTGACCATGGCGAACGTGTACGCGACCTTCGCCGCCCGCGGCAAGTACTGCACCCCGGTCGCGATCAGCAAGATCACCACGGTGGACGGCAAGGACGTCCCGGTCCCGCAGAGCACCTGCAGCCAGGCCTTCTCCGAGGGCACCGCGGACGCGCTCAACACCGTCCTGCTGAACGTGACCGAGAAGGGCACCGGCGCCGCGCTCCAGCTCGACGACGGCCGCAAGATCGCCGGCAAGACCGGTACCACGGACAAGAAGAAGGCCGCCTGGTTCAACGGCTACACCCCGCAGCTGGCCACCGCCGTCTGGCTCGGCGGCCCGGCGGGCGGTGTGGAGATGAACAACATCACCATCGGCGGCCACTACTTCGACACCGTCTTCGGCGCCAGCGGCCCCGGCCCGATCTGGCAGATGGCGATGAACCAGGCGCTGGCCGGCTCGCCCAAGCAGGACTTCGTCACCATCAACATCCCGGACCCGGCCCCCAAGCCCGACCCCAACGCCACCGCCACCCCGCCCGCCCCCGGCGACGCGGCGGCGGCCGCCGCGGGCGGGATGATCGGCGGCGGCTTCACCCTCCCGCCGGGCATCATCGGCGGCGGGAACGGCAACGGGAACGGCAAGCCCGGCGGGCACTGACCCGGGGCCGGGCGGCCGCGGGCCCACCGCGGGAACGGCCGGACCGGCGCGTGAACCACAGCACTTGAACCACGCTCGAACGCCTGAGGGGGCGCCTCCCGGATTCGGGAGGCGCCCCCTCGGGCGTTCCTGGCGCACACGGCGCGGCCTGCGTTCGTCCGGGCCCGGGCCGGCCGCGGGGCTCCGGCGCCGGCGGGTCAGCCCGCCAGCGCGGCGCGGACCGCGGCGGCGACCCGGCCGCCCTCGGCCAGCCCGTCGACCTTCGGCTTGACCAGCTTCATCACGGCGCCGATGCCCTGCGGGCCGCTCGCCCCGCTGGCCGCCACGGCCTCGGCCACGATGGCCGTCAGCTCCTCGTCGGTGAGCTGCTTCGGCAGGTAACCCGCCAGCACCTCGCCCTCGGCCCGCTCCCGCGCGGCCGACTCCGTGCGGCCGGCCGTGTCGAAGGCCTCCGCGGCCTCCCGGCGCTTCTTCGCCTCCCGGGCGAGCACCTTCAACACCTCGTCGTCCGAGAGCTCACGCTTCGCCTTGCCGGCCACCTCCTCGCTGGTGACCGCGGCCAGCGTCAGCCGGATGGTGGAGGAGCGCAGCTCGTCCCGGGTCCTGATGGCAGCCGTGAGGTCCTCATGCAGCTGCTCCTTGAGCGTCGTCATGCCCCGAGTCTCGCACCTGGTGCGGCGGATCGCCCCGGATTAAGCGGCCGGCCGGAACCGCCGGAGGAAATTCCGAAGAAATCCCGAACCCACCTGCAACCCCGAACCGCGCCACACGTCTTCATAACCGGGGGGCGGGAAAGCGCCCCGGGGAGCGAGGCGGACCGGAACCCGCTCGCACGACCGGCAAGGCCCGCACCACCGGCAGGACCAGCAGGACCAGCAGGACGACGGCACCGCGCCACGGGTAACGGGCGGGTGACCGTCCACCCGGGAACAGACGGGCGGGGAACCGTCCGAGTACGGCAAAGCACCGCGCGGCCGCCGAAGGGATTCGGCCCGCCGCACATCCACCGGCACCGCCAATCGCTGCTGACGCATGCCCGCAGCCGGAATTCAGGGGGAATTCGATGTCCGTCACCACCCGTACCCACCGCCCGCGCCGCACCCTCACCAGGGCCGCCACCCTCGGGGTCGTGCTGGCCGGCGGGACGCTGCTGCTGCCGGCTCCCGCCGCCGTCGCGGAGGTCGCGCCGCAGGCCAAGCTCACCGTCCAGGCACCGGCCTCGGTCGGTTTCGCCGGGCAGCCGGTCGAGTTCACCGAGACCATCAGCAACCCGACCGCGGAGACCGCCGGATACCACCTGCACCTGGACACCACCAGCGGCCCGGGCACGCCCTCCGACGCCATCGTGATCGACTACAAGGACCCGGCGGACGGCGCCTGGAAGTCCGTCCCCCTGGAGTTCACCACCGACGGGACGGCCCACTACGGCGGCATGCTGCCCTCGGACATCACCGTCCCCGCCGGCGGCAGCACCACGCTGAAGCTGCGCATCGGCGCCCCGATGGGCCGGCCCCACCACGGCGCCGGCAACGGCGGCTTGGACTCCATCGACCTGCGCTCGGCCGTTTCCGCCGCCGACGGCTCCCACGTCACGCTGGACCAGTCGACCAGGACCATCGGGGTCGAGTCGATCTCCACCTCGCTCGCCCGTGTGCCGGCCACCGCCGTGGCCGGCGGCGCCCCGATCGAGTTCGACGCCGTACTGGCCAACCCGACGCCCTCCGACTACGTCAACGTCGGCAACGTCCTCTTCGTCGACCCGCACGCCACCGTCCAGGTCCGCAGGACCGACGGCTCCTGGAGCAAGCTCGCCCAGGTGCTCCCCTCCGAGCCCGGTGGCCGGCCCGGCGTCTACCTGGAAGGACGCGACTCCTCCATCCGCACCCGGACCACCACGACCACCCGGGTCCGGGTCTCCTTCGACGCGACCACCCCGGCCGGCGACATCGAACTCAGCCCGTGCGTCTTCGTCAACGAGGTCGAGGACAGGCCCTTCCTCGGGACCACCATGTGCGTCCGGGGGGCCACCGTGAAGGTCACCGCGGCCGCCGCGACGCAGTCCCCGGTCCCGGCGCCGAGCGCTACCGCCCCCACCACGGCGGCGCCCTCCGCCGCCGCACCGACGGCACCCTCCTCCGCCGCCCCGGCGACGGCCACCCGGCCCCCGTCCGAGGCACCCGCCGCGAGCGACGGTCAGCTCGCCGAAACCGGTGCGGGCCGTGCCCCGGCACTGCTCGCCGCCGGCGCCTCGCTGCTCACGGCGGGCGGGGGCGCGCTCTGGCTGGCCCGGCGCCGCCGCAGCGCCTGAGGACGGCCGGGGCCCGCGCGGCCCACGCCGCTCCCGCCGCCGGTGCACGGCCGGCCCCGGTCCGGTCCCGGGCCGGCCCGGGAGCGGACCGGGGCTGGCCCGGGGGCGGACCGGGGGCGGACCGGCCGTGCACCGGCTGATCGACCGTCTGAGAGCATGGACCGATGCGACCGCTGTACTCCGTCCCCCTCGGAATCGCCGCCACCGGCGCCGCCTGCCTCGCCTACTCCGCCGGGTACGAGGTCCGCTCGTTCCGGCTGCGCCGGATCGACGTGCCCGTCCTGCCGAAGGGCGCCCGGCCCGTCCGGGTGCTGCAGGTCTCCGACATCCACATGGTGAGCGGGCAGGAGAAGAAGCAGCGCTGGCTGAAGAGCCTTGCCGGACTCCGCCCCGACCTCGTGGTGAACACCGGTGACAACCTCTCCGACCCGCTGGGCGTACCCGCCACCCTGGACGCGCTCGGGCCGCTGATGGACTTCCCCGGCGTCTACGTGTTCGGCTCCAACGACTACTACGGCCCGGCCCGCAAGAACCCGGCCCGCTACCTCTCCGCGATGCGCAGCGGCATCCACGGCCTGAACAACCCCGACGGCACCGGCAAGCGCGGCATCACCGGCGCCGTCCACAACCCGTGGGAGAAGCTCCGCGACGGCTTCGACGCCGCCGGCTGGCTCGACCTCACCAACCGGCGCGGCCGGCTGCCGATCGGCGGCCTCGACATCGAGTTCACCGGCCTCGACGACCCGCACATCCGCCGCGACCGCTACGCCGAGGTGGCCGGCGGCCCGTCCGCCGACGCCGACCTCTCGCTCGCGGTCGTCCATGCCCCGTACCTGCGGGTCCTGGACGCCTTCACCGCCGACCGCTACCCGCTGATCCTCGCCGGCCACACCCACGGCGGCCAGCTCTGCGTCCCCTTCTACGGCGCCCTGGTCACCAACTGCGACCTGGACGCCAAGCGGGTCAAGGGCCTCTCCACCCACCAGGCCGGCGGCCGCCGCTCCCACCTGCACGTCTCGGCCGGCTGCGGAACCAACCGCTACACCCCCGTCCGCTTCGCCTGCCCGCCGGAGGCCACCCTCCTCACCCTCGTCGCGGCCCGCTGACCCGCACGCTGACCTGCACCGAAGGCTCGCCGGGAATCGGATTTCGTCTCCCGGCGAGCGTCCGGTAGAGTTCTACTCGTTGCACCGGAGACGGAGGCAACACCAGCAGGACCGGGGTGTGGCGCAGCTTGGTAGCGCGCTTCGTTCGGGACGAAGAGGCCGTGGGTTCAAATCCCGCCACCCCGACCCAGTAACACCAGCTCAGGGCCGGTGTCCTTCACAGGACACCGGCCCTGACTGCTTGTCGGGGGCCGCTCCGGAGAAATCCTGGGCTCCCCCGGTCGGGCGCCCGGGAGCACGCGGCCGTGGGCCGCTCGCCCGCGGCCGATCGGGGCTGGACCGTTCGGGCGGTGGCGAAGTGCCGGTGACGGGCCCCCGGCTTACCGTCGACGTAGTCGGTTACCGCGATCCACCACACGTCGGAGTTCGGTATGGCCAGCTACGAAGCACACGCCCAGGCCGCGAGCGACATCCTGGCCCGGACCAAGATCACCGGAATGCAGGCCACCAACGAACTGCGCGCACAGGTCGCCCAGGTCGAAGCCCTGCTGGCACTCGCCGCGGCCGTGGCCGGACGCCGGACGGAAGCCTCCTCGCGGCCGCCGCAGTACCCGCCCGACGGGATCGCCGGCTCCCGCTGACACCAGCGGCCACCCTTGGGGGACGGCGCGCCCGGCGGCACCGCCGGACGATCGGGCACGTCGCCACGGCGCCGCCCTTCGGCGTCCGACAGCGACAGCACGACAGCAACAGCAACAGCAGTGGGACGGTCCGTGCAGATCGCCGGCGCCGTCCCGCCGTGTTCCGCGCCCCGACGGTTGTCGCGGGACGAAGAGGCCGTGGATCCCCATCGCGCCACCCCGGCCCGGTAACACCGGCTCAGGGCCGGTGTCCCACACAGGACACCGGCCCTGAGTGCTTCCCGGGGCCCTGCGGAAGGCGGGGGGCGGAAGGCGGGAGCCGAGCCGGCACGGCCAGGCCCGTGCCCGTGGTTGCGATCCCAGCCGCAGCCCTGCCACCATCCGGCCGCCCTTGCGACGGACGCCGGAACCGGGACGGGCGCCTGGACCGGCCGCCGGACCGCGTCCCGTCCGGGCCTGCCCGCACGCACCCCCAGGACTGCCCGAAAGGGCAACGCCCGCGAATGACCTTGCGCCCCTGCATACCGGGTATACATACTCGGTATGCAGGGGCTCGACACATCGACCGGCCCACCCGGCCGGGTCGGTGACGCGAGGTCACACCCCCGCCGCCGTCCGCACCGCCACCGGCGGTGGCCAACAGGAAGAGAGCCGACGTGACCAGCACGACGACGACCCGGAAGCGGGCCCCCGGACAGCGGGCCGTCCTGCAGTTGCGGGGGCTGACCCGCACGCACGGGCAGGGCGGGGCGCGGGTGCACGCCCTGCGCGGGGTGGACCTGACGGTGCTTCCGGGCGAGTTCGTCGCCGTGATGGGGCCGAGCGGTTCGGGCAAGTCCACCCTGCTGGGGCTGGCCGGAGGGCTGGACAGCGCCACCTCGGGCGAGGTCCTGGTCGAGGGGCAGGGGCTGGGGGGACTGTCCCGGAGCGCGCTGTCCGCCGTCCGGCGCCGCGCGATCGGGTACGTGTTCCAGGACTTCAACCTGATCCCGACGCTGACCGCCGCCGAGAACGTGTCCCTGCCGCGCGAGCTGGACGGCGCGCCGGGGCGGCGGACCCGGGGAGAGGCGCAGGCCGCACTGGCCGAGGTCGGGATCGCGGACCTGGCGGACCGGTTCCCCGACCAGTTGTCCGGCGGCCAGCAGCAGCGGGTCGCCATCGCCCGGGCGCTGATCGGCGATCGACGGCTGGTCCTGGCCGACGAGCCCACCGGCGCCCTCGACTCCGCCACCGGCGAGGGCGTGCTGACCGTCCTTCGGGCCCGGTGCGACGCCGGCGCCGCAGCCGTCGTGGTCACCCACGACCCCCGCCATGCCGAGTGGGCGGACCGGGTGGTCCTGCTGCGGGACGGCCAGGTGGTGGAGGAGCGCGCCGGATCCGGCGGAGCTCCGGCCGCCGGGACGGGCAGCCGGTGCTGAGCGCCGGCGGGGGCCGCCCCCCGACGACCGGGCGTACGGCCGGACCGACGGCCGGACGCCCGACCGCCCCGGCCGGGTGGACCACCAGGAAGGACGACACCCGATGAACCTCTCCGCCTGGCGGGCCGCCCTGCGCATCGCCCGCCGCGACGCGCTGCGTGCCAAGGGCCGCAGCGCCCTGATCATCGCCATGATCGCGCTGCCGGTGGTCGGGGTGACGGCCGCGGACGTGGTCGCCCGGAGCAGCGTGCTCACCCCGCAGGAGAGCGCCACCCGTCTGATGGGCGGCGCCGACGCCTACCTGAGCACCGTTCGGGCCGGCTGGCGGCTGGAGCAGGCGCCGGACCCCGACCCGGCCACCACGCTGGTCCTCTCGCAGAACGGCCCGAAGCCCGTTCCGACCGAGGAGGAGACGACGCGCTCCGCCCGGCCGCTCGGCCAGTTGCTCAAGGAGGCGCTGCCCGCCGGGGCCCGGCTGCTGCCGGTGGAGTCCCCCGCCGGCTATGCCCTGACCAGTACGACCGCCGGCCAGGCCCGGGTGCAGGCCTGGAGCCTGGACCTGGCCGATCCGCTGGCGCGCGGCATCACGACGCTCCGCGAGGGCAGCTGGCCCGACGCCCCCTACGAGGTCGCGGCGACCACCGGGTTCCTCGCCGGGTCGGGGCTGAGCGTCGGCGGGAGCACCACCCTGGCCGGTACCCACCAGGCGCTGCGGATCACCGCGGCCGTCGAGTACCCCGGGGACCTCAAGGCGGAACGGCTGGTCGGCCGGCCCGGCGAGCTGGGCGCCCTGCTCGCCGCCGCGGAGGACCGCACCGGGCTGACCCCGGCCGACGGCCCGGCGGACTTCCTGGTCTCGCTGCCGGGGGGCGCCGCCTTCGGCTGGGAGGACGTGCAGCGGGCCAACGCCTACGGCTTCACCGTCGCCTCCCGGGCCGTCCTCGCCGACCCGCCGCCGGACAACGCCGTCCCGCTCTACCGGGACACCCCGCTCTCCGGCGCCGCGGCCACCGAGGCCCTGAAGTCCTCGACGATCGCCGTCACCGTCGTCGGCATGGCCCTGTTGGAGGTCGTCCTGCTGGCCGGTCCGGCGTTCGCGGTCGGCGCCCGGCGGTCCCGCCGGCAGCTCGCGCTGGTCGCGGCGGGCGGTGGCGACCGCTCGCACATCCGCGGGGTGGTCCTCGGCGGCGCCGTCGTGCTCGCCGGCACCGGCGCGCTGGCGGGCACGGTGCTCGGCTGCCTCGCCGTGGCCCTGGGCCGGCCGTGGCTGGAGGCGAGGTCGGGGGCGCGCTTCGGGCACTTCGCGCTGGAGCCCGCCGACCTGCTCGGCGTGCTCGCGATCGGCGTCGTGACCGGCCTGCTGGCCGCGATCGTCCCGGCGGTCCAGGCCGGCCGGCAACCGGTGACGGCCGCCCTCACCGGCCGCGCCGCCACCCGCCCGCCCGCGATCTGGATCCCGGTGGCCGGCGTGCTGGTGGCGGGGGCCGGGACGTGCCTCGCCCTGTTCGGCGCGCTGGAGGGCTCGCGGACCCGGGTCGTGATGCTGGGTTCGGTGATCGCGGAGCTGGGCCTGGTCGCCTGCACACCGTGGTTCGTCGGCCTGCTCGGCCGGGTCGCCCGGGCCCTGCCGCTCGGTCCGCGGCTGGCGCTGCGCGACGCGGCCCGCAACCGCGGGCGCTCCGCCCCGGCCGTCGCGGCGGTGATGGCCGCCGTCGCCGGCGCGGTGGCCGTCCTGACCTTCCAGAGCAGCAGCGACGCCGCGGACCGGGCGGACTACGCGGCGGCGGCCCCGAACGGCGCCGTGGTGCTGCGGTCCCAGCAGGTGTCGCCCGCCTCCGTCACGGCCGTCGCCCCCGGGTCGTCCGCGGCCTCCGTGGCGGCCGCCGCGTCCGCCAAGGCAGCCGCCGACCTGCGCCGGACGGTGGACCAGGCGATCCCCGGCCTCGGGGAGCGCGGTGACCTGCGCAACCTCACCTACGGCGCCTGCGACGGCCGGCCGGGGAGCTTCTGCGGCACCGTCAGGCTGGACATGCCGGCGGAGAACCTCTGCCCGCCGGCCGCCGGCGCGGCCGGCCCCGGGGGCAGCGTGCGGCTGGACGAGGCGCAGGCCCGGCGGCTGCTCGCCGAGGATCCCCGGTGCCGGCCGAGCGCGCCGGCCCCGCAGGACGTCCGCGAGCTGATCACCGGCGACGCGAACGTGCTGCGCAACCTGCTCGGGGTGGACGACCCCGCCGCCCTCCAGGCGCTGGCGGCGGGCAAGGTCGTCGTCCTGGACCCGCGCTACGTCAAGGACGGCGCGGTGCCCCTGCAACTGACCCGCTACGGCGCCGAGGGCCCGGGCGGCAACCAGCTCAGCACCGCCAGCCTCCCGGCGGTCGCGGTGCGGGCGAAGACACCGGCGGCGCGCGCGGTGCTGTCGCCGGCGGCCGCCGAGGCGGCGGGACTGACCCCGACCACCTACGAGTCGGTCTGGCTGCCGGCGCACGCCCCCGGTGCGGCCGACGAGCAGCGGGCCACCGCCGCCGTCACCGCGCACGGCCCCGGCGCCAAGCTCTCCGTGGAGCGCGGTTACGGAAGCACGTACGGCGACGCCACCATGCTGGGCCTCGCGATCGCCGCCTCGGCGGTGGCGATCGCGGCCGCCGGCATCGCCACCGGCCTCGCCGCGACGGACAGCCGGGGCGACCTGGCGACGCTGGCGGCCGTGGGCGCCGGGCCGGGCATCCGGCGCCGGTTGTCGGGATTCCAGTGCGCGGCGGTGGCCGCGCTCGGCGCCGTACTGGGCGCGCTGGCGGGCTTCGTGCCGGCGGCGGCCGTCCAGCGGGTCGAGAACCTGGGTGCCGTGCCCCGGGTCGACGCGGGCGGCATCAGCCTCGGCACCCACCCGCTGGTGGTGCCCTGGCCGTACCTGGCCGCCCTGGTGGCCGGGTTGCCGCTGCTCGCCTGGCTGGTCGCCGCCGGGCTCACCCGCTCGCGGGTGGCGCTGACCCGGCGTACGGGGTGAAGCGGCACGCCTGACCAGCCGGCGCCCCCCTGCTCCGCCGTCCGGTGCCACCCGCGGCCGCCCCGCCCCGCTCCGGGCCGGGGCGGCCGCGGGTTCACGTCCCGTCAGTCACTCCCGGTGCCACGGGCGGCCCGGCCCGAGCGGTCCGGCGGGGCCGCCGGGCTCGGGTGGGGGCTCGGTCCCGGTCCGCTCGAAGGGTGCCGAGCCGTCGGAGACCTCGGGCGCGCCGATGTCCGGGCCGGCCGGCAGCGGCTGGACGGCAGCCGTGCTGCCGGCAGCCGCGGCGAGGTCCCGGTGCACCACCTGGGCGACCCGCTGGATGGTGCTGATCCCGTACGCCTCGGTGGGGTTGTCGTGGGTGAGGAAGGCCATCCGGTAACTCCGGCCGGGGCCGGTGAAGATGCCCAGGCTGTGCACCCGCCAGCCGTGCGTGGCGCGCTGCAGCCAGCCGTTCTTGACGTGCACGGTGACGGCGGCCGGCGCGCCGTACGGGGCACCCCAGCGCTGCTCCGGCACGACCTGGCTCATCAGGTCCAGCCCGTACGCCCGGCTCTCCGGCGAGAGGACGGACGGGTCGTCGGCGTAGAGGGCCAGCACCTTCAGCTCGTCGGCCGCGGTGACCTGGGTCAGGCCCCAGTGGTCGTCGGCGCCCAGGACGGTGTCGGCCAGGCCCGCCAGCCGCAGGAAGGCCTCCAGGCGGGGCCGGCCGAGGTCGAGCCAGAGCGCGGTGGCCGCGGTGTTGTCGGACTGCGTGATCATCGGCCGGAGGTTGCCCTCCTCCCAGTCGGTCACCGGCCGGCCCTCCTCGTCGGCCCGGCGCAGCACCGCGGCCATGATGGTCGCCTTGACCACGCTCGCCGAGTCGAAGTGCGCGGCCGGACGGTAGCCGCACGCGGTGCCGGTACCGGCGTCCCACAGGGTCAGGGCCACCGTGCCCTGCCGGCCCGCCAGGGCGGTCGTGATGTCCCCGGCCAGGCGGTCGGCGAGGGCCGGGTCGGTGGCCGAGGTGCAGCCGCCCGGCGCCACGGCCGGCGGGCGGACCGTCGTCCGGGCGCCGGCCGGTGCGGCGAGCACCGTCAGCAGGGCGGCCGCAGCGGCCGCAGCGGCCACTGCGGTGACCGGGGCGGCCTTGGCCAGGCGGCCGCCGGTGGTCGGGAGGTGGGCCATGGATGGGTGCCTTCCGGTGGTCGGGGTGCCGGCGCCCTGGTGCGGGACCGGACGGTCCAGCACCAGCAGACACGACCGTCCGTCAAGGCCCGTGCTCCGAACCGCGTTCCACCTAGCGCGGCGGACGAAATCACCCGGCGGGCGCAGACGCGGACGGCCGGGCCGGCCCCCGACGGCGGGCCATCGTCGGACCGACCGCCGCCGGCGTCGTCCCGCCCCTCACGAGAAATCGTAGCCATGGACATAGTAGCCATGTACTGTAATTGGCAGAGGGCGGCGCCACCGCCCCCGGCCCGCGACAGCGGACTCCCCGAAGAAGGAGCAGCCATGTCCACCACCCCCAGCCTCAACGGCCAGGTCATCGGCCTGGCCCACTACGCCACCCGGGCCCTGCTGGAGCGCGAGCTCGCCCGCACCGGCAGCACCTTCCTCCAGTCCGTGGCGCTCAACGCCACCGCCGACGGCGGCGGCTCGGCCGACCGCGGGCAGCTCGTCGCCCGGCTGGCCGGCAGCCTGAAGATCGACGACGACAGCGCCCTGGCCGCCCTCGCCGGGCTCACGGACACCGGCCTGCTGGAGGAGCCGCCCACCGAACCCTCCCGGCTGCGCCTGACCGCCGCCGGCCAGGAGCGGCAGGACCGGATCCGGGACGCCGTCGGCGAGATCACCGCCCGGCTGTACGGCGGCTTCAGCCCCGAGGAGCTCGCCGTCGCCGGGCGGGTGGTCGCCACCGTCACGGCCCGGGCCAACGCCGAACTGGCGGGCGGCTAGATCCGGTTCACCCCGCCGCGGGCGACCCTCGGCCCGGCGGCACCGCCCAGGAGGTGCCCGGCCGGACTCCGCGGGGCGGCCGCCCCCGGCGCGGATCCGGTGGAGGCACGCCGTCCTCCCGGTGCTCGCGCCGCGGGCGTGGGAACGGTTCTGACGGGCCGCCGGCAACTCGGCCGGCAGGGTCTCAGCGGTCCGCTGCGTCCCCGGGTGCCGGCAGCGGCCCGCGCCGGGCGTACCGGGCCGGCGGGGCCCCGACCACGGCGGTGAAGTCCCGTACCAGGTGGGCCTGGTCGGCGTAGCCGAGGTCGGCCGCCAGGGCGGCCCAGTCGACGCCCGTCCCCTGCTCGGCCCGGGCCGCCGCCTCGTGCAGCCGGGCCCGGCGCAGCACCCACTTCGGGCCGGCCCCGACGTACTCGGCGAACAGCCGCTGCAGGCCCCGGACCGAGATCCCGGCGACGGCGGCCACCTGGTCCACCCGCACCAGGGCGGGCGTGTCCGTGATCAGCGCCAGCACGGCCTCGGCCTGCCGGGCCGCCGGCCGCGGGGGCTCCGCCGGCAGGACGCCACGCAGGAAGCCCTCGGCCGCCGCGGCCATGGCGGCCGGGTCGGCGGTGTGCCGAACGGCCCGCCCGGCCTCGTCGGCGGCCGGGCCGAACAGCTCCCCGGCGGGCACCACCCGGTCGGCGAGCTCCGCCACCGGGGCGCCCAGCAGCGGCCGGAACGCGCCCGGGCGGAACCTCACCCCGAGGACGTGGCCCGCCCCGGTCAGCCGCCGGGCGAAGAGTCCGCGCTGCACCCCGTACACGGCGGCCGCCGGCTCCTCGAAGACCAGGTGGACGTTCGGGTGGGAGAGCACCTGCTGCTCGTACGGCGGGCGGCCGCGCAGGTCCCACCGCACGATCCAGTGGTACTCGACGTACGGGGCGAGATCGGCGGCCGGCTCCCGTCGCAGCAGGTCGAACTGGGTGGCGGCGGCGGCCGGGTGGAGCACCCCCCGCCCGAGCCCGGGGTCGGTCATCGTCCCAGCGTAGCCCGGCGCGGGGCCCGGGCGGGGGCTGTCGCGTTTGTTCAATACCGGGCCCCCGCGGGCTGCCTACGGTCGCCCCATGAACCAGAGAACCGAGCAGGCCGGGCCGGCGGCTCCGGGACGGGCGATGGACGAGCAGCTGCACCGGGCGCTGGCCGAAGGCGCCGCCGAGGCCGCCCGGGTGGCCCGCGGCATCAGCCCCGAACAGCTCCCCGCCGCCACGCCCTGCACCGACTACGACACCCGCACCCTGGTCAACCACTGGGTGCTGTACTCCTCGCACGGCCTGGAGCTCCGGGCCCGGCGGGAGCCGATCCCGGACGAACTGCTGACCCGCGACTTCACCGCCGAGGACGGCTGGGCCGCGGCCTACGCCGGCCAGCTGGACCGGGCCGTGGCCGCCTGGGCCGACCCGGCCGTCTGGGAGGGCGAGATCGACAGCGGCGGCGGCCGCACACCGGCCCCGGCGCTCGCCGCCCTGCTGCTGGCGGAGCTGGTCCTGCACGGCTGGGACGTGGCCCGGGCGACCGGCCAGGAGTTCCGGTGCTCCCCGGAGGCCGCCGAGGCGGTGCTCAGGGTGGTCGAGGAGAACGCGGAGCTCTACCTGAAGTACGGGGGCTTCGGCGAGCCGGTGACGGTGCCCGGCACGGCGCCCGCCATGGACCGGGCACTCGCCCTCTCCGGCCGGGACCCGGCCTGGACCGCCTGAACCACGCCTCCGCCCCGGGCGGGCGGGGCACCGGAAGGAGCCGGTGCCCCGCCCGGCGCCGGTCCCAGGGCGCGCCGGTCTCAGGGAGCGCCGACCACCAGGTCGCTCGCGCGCAGGGCCGCCACCAGCCCGGCGGGCGCGGTGGCGACGGACCCGGCGTCGTACGGCGGCCGCGGGTCGTACTCCACCACCAGTTGGATCGCCCGGGCGGTCTCGTCACCCGCGATCCGGCCGGCGAGTTCCAGGGCGAGGTCGATGCCGGCCGAAACCCCGGCGGCGGTGGCGTACTTGCCGTCCACGACGACCCGCTCGGCCGTGGGGACGGCCCCGAAGGCCGGGAGGTGCTCCAGGCTGATCCAGTGCGAGGTGGCCCGGCGGCCGAGGAGCAGTCCGGCCGCGCCGAGCAGCAGGGAGCCCGAACAGACCGAGGTGGTCCAGGTGGTGCCGGCGTCGACCTGCCGGATCCAGTCCAGCGTGGCCGGGTCGGCCAGGACGTCGGCGGTGCCCGGACCGCCCGGGACGAGCAGGACGTCCGGCGAGGTCACCTCGGACAGTGCGGCGTCGGCCGTCACGGCCAGGGTGCCCAGGTCGGTGCGGACCGGCCCCGGCCGGGCGGCCGCGAAGACCACCTCGGCGCCGGGGATCCGGCCGAGGACCTCGTACGGGCCGACGGCGTCGAGCGCGGTGAAGCGGTCGTAGAGCAGGACGGCGATCTGCATCGGGGGTCTCCCTCGGTGAAGGTGGTCGGGTGGGCCGGAACCGGGCGGGCAGGTGGGACGAGCCGGCTGTCCGCGGCCGGGGCCCGCGCGGGCAGGTGGGTACGCCGGGCCGGGCGGACGGGCCAGGCCGGTCAGGCCGGTCAGTCGGGTCAGGCGGGTCAGGGAGGCCGGACGGGTCAGGCGGGTCAGGCGGATCAGGCGGGCCGGAACCGGCGGCGGTACTCCACCGGGGGCACGGCCAGGGTCCGGACGAAGGCCCGCCGCATCCCCTCGGCGGTGCCGTAGCCGCAGGCCCGGGCGATCTCCTCGATCCCGCTCGCGCTGTCCTCCAGCCGGCGCCGGGCGGCCTCCAGCCGGACACCGTCCACGTACTGGCCCGGGCTGACCCCGACCTCGGCCTTGAAGACCCGGGCGAACTGGCGAGGTGACAGCGCCGCGCGGGCGGCCAGCGCGTCCACCGAGAGGTCGCCGCCGGGGTGCTCGGCGATCCAGCGCTGGACCTCGCGCAACGGGCTGCGCTGCGCGACCTGCGCGGCCAGCTGCACGCTGAACTGCGCCTGCCCGCCGGGCCGGCGCAGGAACATCACCAGGTGCCGGGCGACCAGCAGCGCCACGTCCCGGCCGTGGTCCTCCTCGACCAGGGCGAGCGCCAGGTCGATGCCCGCCGTCACCCCGGCCGAACTGGCGATGCGCCCGTCCCGGACGTAGATCGGCTCGGGATCGACCTCGGTGTCCGGGTACCGCCGGGCCAGCGCGTCGCAGTACGCCCAGTGGGTGGTCGCCCGCCGGCCGGCCAGCAGGCCGGCCTCCGCGAGCAGGAAGGCACCGGTGCAGACCGACACCACCCGCTCGGCCCCCGCGGCCAATCGGGCGATCCGCCGGACCAGCGCCGGATCGGGGTCGGCGGTGCCGTCACCGCCGGGCACCAGCAGGGTGTGCGGCGGCCCGTCGAGGCCGGTGTCGGGACCGGCGTCGGGGTCGAGGTCCAGATCGAGGTCGGGCAGCAGACGCAGCCCGCTGCTCGTCCGGACCGGCCGGCCGGCGGGCCCCGCCGTCCGCACCCGGTAGCTCCCGGCCTGCCCGGCGGCCGCGCCGGCCCCGGCGAACACCTCCAGCGGGCCGGTCACGTCGAGGCTCTGCACGCCCTCGAAGAGGACGATCAGCACGGTGCGGGTCGTCATGCGCCCCAGCCTCGCAGCGGTCCGGGACGGCAGCAATGACGTGCTTCCCACCATTCCTGCCATCGGCCGGGCCTGCCGTCCGGCCCTCCTGCCGTCCGGCCGTCCTGCCGTCGGGCCGTCCTGCCGTCGGCGCCGGGCACCTCCCGCCGGCGCCGGCGAGCACCCTCAGCGGGCCGGAACCCTCAGAGCAGTCCGGCGAGTTCGCCGCGGGAGGCGACGCCGAGCTTCGGGTAGGCCTTGTACAGGTGGTGGCCGACCGTGCGCGGGCTGAGGAACAGCTGGGCGGCGATGTCGCGGTTGGACCGGCCCTGCGCGGCCAGGCGGACGATCTGGAGTTCCTGCGGGGTGAGCACCGCGAGCGGGCCGCCGGCGGGTCCGGCGGGGGCGGGCGTACCGGTGGCGGTCAGCTCGGTGCGGGCCCGCTCAGCCCAGGGCCGGGCGCCGAGCAGGTCGAAGGCTTCGAGCGCGGCGCGCAGGTGCGGACGGGCGTCGGTGCGGCGGCGCTCGCGACGCAGCCACTCGCCGTAGAGCAGCGCGGTGCGGCCCTGCTCGAAGGGGCGGCCGGAGTCCCGGTGGAGCTCCAGGGCGGCCAGGTAGCCGGATTCGGCGAGCTCGTCCGGGCCGAGCAGGGCCTGGCAGCGCAGCCGCAGCGCGTGGGCCCAGGGCTGCCCGGTGGCGGCGGCCCAGCGGGCGAAGCGCTCGTACGGTTCGGCGGCCGACTCGGGGGTGCCCAGCCGGACGGCGGCCTCGACCAGGTCGGGGACGGCGCGGGTGGCGCCGACGTGGTGGCGGTGACGGCCGGTGGTCAGCGGCCGGAGCCGGTCGGCGGCCTCGCCGGCCCGGCCCCGGCCCAGGTCGAGCAGGGCGAGCGCCCACTGCGCCCACGGCTCGCCGGCCGGCGGGGCGCCGCCCGGCCCCGCTCCGGCGAGGGCCCGGCGGACCAGGGCCGCGCAGCTGTCGGCGTCCCCGCGCACCGCCGCCAGATAGGCCAGCAGTGAGCCGAGTTGGCTGACCCACTGGCGCTGGCCGGTGTCCTCGGCGAGGGCGAGCGCCTCGGTCGCGGTGACCTCGGCGTCCCGGTGGCGCCCGTGGAAGAGCTCGGCCTCGGCGAGGAAGAACTGCACGGTGGGCAGCATGCCGACGGCGCCCTTGGCCCGGGCCTCGGTGGCGAGCCCGGCGGCGAGCTCGTAGGTCTCGTCGTCCCGGCCGAGGATCAGCGTCGCGCCGCAGAGCTGCACCAGGTCGCTGGGGACGGCGCCGGCCCGGCGCGCCTCGGCGGCCGTCTCGCGGGCGGACGGCAGGGGCGGCGCGGGGCGGCCGAGCAGCGGGAGGGTCCCGGCCAGCAGGTGGCGGACGAGCGGCGCGGCCGGCTCCCCCGCCGGCAGCCGCAGGTCCGCCAGCCGGTCGAGGACGGCGCCCACCGGCTCCTCGCCGACGTACCAGGCCGCGTGGAAGGCCTGGAAGAGCATCCGGGCGGCGTGCGAGGCCTCGATGCCGGGGGTGCAAGCGTCCAGCAGCAGGCGGTACGCGGCCGGGTGGTCGCCGCGCCAGAAGTGGGCGGTGGCCCGGACGTGCGCGATCATCGCGTGCGCGAAGGGGTCGTCGGTGCGGGCGCCGGCCCGCTCCGCCAGTGCCTCGGCGTGCTCCAACCGGCCTTCCTCGGTGGCGGCTTCGGCAGCCAGCACCAGCCGGCGGGTGGCGCCGTCGCGGTCCGGGGTGAGCCGGGCGGCCCGCTCGTACGCGGTGGAGGCGGCGCCGTGCCCGCCCCGGGCCTCGGCACGCTCGGCGGTCCGCTCCAGGGCGTCCGCGAGGGCCGCGTCGGGGGCGGTGGCGGCGAGCGCCAGGTGCCAGGTACGGCGGTCGCCGTCCTCCAGGGCCTCGCCCAGGGCCCGGTGCGCCGCCGAACGCTGCTGCAGCGGCGCGCGGTGCAGGATCGCGGCCCTGACCAGCGGATGCCGGAAGGCCAGCACGGCGGCGCCCTCCGGGCCGGTGATCCGGACCAGGCCGGCCTGCTCGGCGGGGGCCAGGGCGTCGGGGCCGGCGCCGAGCGCGGTGGCCGCGCGCAGGACGGCCGCCAGGTCGCCGGCCTCCTCGGCGGCGGCGGCCAGCAGCAGCGTCTGGGTGGCGGCGGGCAGTCCGCTGACCCTTCCGTGGAAGGCGAGTTGGAGCCGGCTGGTGAGCGGCAGGCTGCCGGAGCCGGCGCTGCCGGCCGGTTCGGCGGCCAGCGCCGCGGGCAGCTCGGTCAGGGCCAGCGGGTTGCCCCGGGCCTCGGCCAGCACCCGGCGCCGGACGTCCGGCGGCACCCGGCCGGCGCCGCCGGCGGGAGCGTCGGCGGAGCCGGCCGGACGATCGGCCGATCCGGCCGGGGCTGCGAACCCGGCCGGGGCTGCGAGCAGTTCGGCGGCGGCCGCCTCGTCCAGCCCCGCGAGCCGCAGCTCCGGCAGGCCGGCCGCCGGGAACGCGCCCTCGTCGTCGCGGGCGGCCAGCAGCAGCACGACGCCCTCCGCCTGGAGCCGCCGGGCGGCCAGCAGCAGCGCCTCGGCGGAGGAGCCGTCCAGCCACTGGGCGTCGTCCAGCAGGCACAACAGCGGCTTCTCGGCGGCCATTTCGGCCAGCAGGCCGAGGGTGGCCAGGCCGGTCAGCAACCGGCCGGCGGCCGGCCCGGACTCCTCGGCCAGCCCGAAGGCGCCCTCCAGCGCCCGGCGCTGCGGCCCGGGCAGGGCGGGCAGCCGGTCCAGCCCGGGCGCGAGCAGCAAGGTGAGCCCGGCGAAAGGGAGTTCCGCCTCGTACTCGACCCCGGTCGCCCGGATCACCCGGAAGTCCGGCCCGGCGGCCGACGCGGCGTGCTCCAGCAGCGCCGTCTTGCCGATGCCCGGCTCGCCGCGCAGCACCAGCACCCCGCTGCGGCCGCCCCGCGCCTCGTCCAGCAGGCGGCCGATGGCGGCCTGCTCCGCACCCCTCCCGTACAGCATGCCCCCGACCCTACCGACCTCAACGCCGGTAGGACCGACGGCGATTACCGATGCGTGACCGATTCGGCCGGCGGGCGATCTCCGTACCTTTTTGACCAGCGGGAACGGCCCGCCACCGAGGACGAGGGAGCAGGACCATGACGGATCTCCAGCAGCTGGCCGAGCGCTACATCGCCACCTGGAACGAGGCCGACGCCGACGTCCGCCGCAAGCTGGTGGGCGACCTGTGGAGCGAGGACGGCGAGTACACCGACCCGCTGATGGCCGTCACCGGCCCGGACGCGATCTCGGCGGCGATCGGCGCGGCCCGGGCGCAGTTCCCGGGGCTGGTGTTCACCCTCGGCACCGTGGACGCGCACCACAACCTGGCCCGGTTCACCTGGGACCTGGGACCTGCCGGGGCGGAGGCGCTGATCGTCGGCTTCGACGTCCTGGTGGCGGACCCCGAGGGCCGGGTCGCGTCGGTGCTCGGCTTTCTGGACCGCGTCCCCACCGCGTGATGCCCCACCGCGTGATGCCCCATCGGGGGACGCCCCATCGGGGGACGCCCCATCGGGGGACGCCCCATCGGGGGACGCCCCAAGCGTCCCCCGGGCCCGGCCCAG
Organism: Kitasatospora indigofera; assembly: GCF_014655955.1. GTDB lineage: Bacteria > Actinomycetota > Actinomycetes > Streptomycetales > Streptomycetaceae > Kitasatospora > Kitasatospora indigofera. The sequence continues at coordinate 53,238 of NZ_BNBO01000044.1, read as the reverse complement.
TCCCCGCCCCCAACCCCACCCCCCGTTCCCGACCCCGGCCCTGGACCCAGCCCCAGGCCGGGCCCGGGGCCCGCGAAGAGCCCGGCACCGAGGAGAGTCCCGCGATGAGCAGCATCCTGCGCAGCACCCGGCCGGTCCCCCGGCCCGAGTCCCCGGCCCCGGGCACGCACCCCGCACCGGCCCCGGCCGGACGCCCCGCCCGGGGCCTGCTCCCGGTCGTCCTGACCGCGACCTTCATGACCGCCCTCGACTTCTTCATCGTCAACGTCGCCGTCCCGTCCGTGCAGGTCGACCTGCGCGCCGGACCGGCCGCCGTGCAGTGGGTGATCGCCGGATTCGGGCTGGCCCTGGCCGCCGGGCTGGTCACGGCCGGGCGGCTGGGCGACCGCTACGGGCGCCGCCGGGTGTTCGCCCTCGGGCTGGCGCTGTTCACCCTCGCCTCGGCCGGCTGCGGGCTGGCCCCGACGGCGGGCGCGCTGGTCGCCGCCCGGGTGCTGCAGGGGCTGGCCGCCGCACTGACGGGCCCGCAGGTGCTCGCCATCCTGCGGACGGCGTTCAGCGGCGCCGCGCAGGCCAGGGCGTTCGCGATGTACGGGCTGACGCTGGGGGTCGGCGCGGTGTTCGGGCAGCTGATCGGCGGCCTGCTGATCCGGGCCGACCTGTTCGGCCTGGACTGGCGGACCTGCTTCCTGATCAACCTGCCGGTCGGCCTGGCCGCCCTGCTGCTGGTGCGCCGCTGCCTGCCCGAGTCCCGCGCGCCGCGGCGCCCCGGGCTGGACCCGGCCGGCGTCGTCCTGGTCACCCTCGCCCTCACCACCCTGGTGCTGCCGCTGATCCAGGGCCGGGAGCAGGGCTGGCCGCTGTGGACCTGGCTCTGCCTGGGCGGCTCGGCCGTCCTGCTGGCCGCCTTCGGGGTGCACCAGCACCGGCTCAGCGCCTCCCCGCTGGTGGACACCCGGCTGTTCCGCGAGCGTGCCTTCGCCGCCGGGATCCTCGCCCAGCTGGCGTTCTGGCTCGGCCAGGCCTCCTTCTTCCTGGTGCTCGCCCTCTACCTGCAGCAGGGTCGCGGCCTGGACGCGCTCGGCGCCGGCCTGGTGTTCACCGCGATCGGCCTCGGGTACCTGCTGACCTCGGTCACCGCGGACCGGCTGGCCGCCCGGATCGGGCGCCAGGTGGTGGCGGTGGGCGCGCTGCTGATGGCCGCCGGCCTGGGGCTGATCGGCCTGGCCGCCTACGGGGCGGGGACCACCGGCAGCGTCTGGTGGCTCGCGCCGGGCCTGTTCGTGGACGGCCTCGGGATGGGGATGGTGATCGCCCCGGTGACCACGACGGTGCTGACCAGGGTCGCCCCCGAGCTGGTCGGCTCGGCCGCGGGGGTGCTGGCGACCGTCCAGCAGGTCGGCGGGGCGCTCGGGATCGCGCTGATCGGCATCGTCTTCTACGGCGCCGACGGGTTCCCGCGGGGCTTCGAGCTGAGCGTGGCGGCCCTGGCGGTGCTGGAGCTCGTGCTGGCGGCGCTGGTCCAGCTGCTGCCCCGCACCGGCCCGGCCCCCGCCGTTACGGCACCGGCCGGGGGCGCCCGACCGTCCGCCTGACCGGCCCGGCCCTCCCCGCCCCGCGGTCCCGGCAGCCCCTGCCGGGGCCTCCGGCGTTCCGATCACCTCCGCGCATCGGGTTGGATGGGCGGATGAGTGACGACAAGAGCGCGGTGCCGGTCTGGGAGCAGCGGTTCAGGGCGGCGCGGGTCTCCCTGCCGGACTGGGCCGAGGACGCCCCCGACCGGTCCCTGTACGTGTCGAACGCGACCGGCACGTACGAGGTGTACGCCTGGGACCGCGCCACCGGCGTCCACCGCCGGGTGACCGACCGGCCGAACGGCACCACCGACGCGGAGCTGTCCCCGGACGGCGAGTGGATCTGGTGGTTCGACGACAGCGACGGCGACGAGTTCGGCGTCTGGCGCCGGCAGCCGTTCGCCGGCGGACCGGACGAGCCGGCCGTCCCCGGCCTGGCCGCCTCCTGGTCGGCGGGCCTGGCCCTGGGCCGGGACGGCACCGTGGTGGTCGGCCGCTCCACCGACGAGGACGGCACCACCCTGCACCTGCGCCGGCCCGGCGCCGCCGAGCCGGAGGAGATCTACCGGCACGAGGAGTACGGCGGCATCGGCGACCTGTCCCACGACAGCACGCTGCTCGCCGTCGACCACACCGAGCACGGCGACGCGATGCACTCCGCGCTGCGGGTGCTCCGGCTGGCCGACGGCGCGACGGTCGCCGAGCTGGACGAGGTGACCGGCCACGACGAGCCGCGCGGGGTGGCCTGCCTGGGCTTCGCCCCGGCCGAGGGCGACTCCCGGATGCTGGTGGCCCACCAGCGCCGCGGCCGCTGGGAGCCGATGCTCTGGGACGTCCTGACCGGCGCCGAGACCGAACTGGTGCTGCGCGACGAGGACGGGCGCGAGCTGCCGGGCGACGTCACCGCGCAGTGGCGGCCGGGTGCCCGGTCCCTGCTGGTGGAGCACGAGTTCGAGGCCCGCAGCGAGCTGTTCTCCTACGACCTGGAGCAGGGGCTGCTGACCAGGCTGGCCACCCCGCGCGGCACGGTCGGCGGGGCCACCGCCCGCCCGGACGGCTCGGTGGAGTTCCTCTGGTCCTCCGCCGCCGAGCCCTCGGCGGTCCGCTCGACCTCGGGCGCGGTGGTGCTGCGGGCACCGGGCGAGGTGCCGCCCGGGTCGGTGCCGGTCGAGGACGTCTGGGTGGACGGCCCCGGCGGGCGGGTGCACGCGCTGGTGCAGCGCCCGGCGGGCGAGGGCCCGCACCCCACCGTCTTCGAGATCCACGGCGGTCCGACCCACCACGACAGCGACTCCTTCGCGGCCGGCCCCGCCGCCTGGCTGGACCACGGTTTCGCAGTCGTCCGGGTCAACTACCGGGGCTCCACCGGCTACGGGCAGGCCTGGACGGACGCGCTGCGCGAGCGGGTCGGGCTGATCGAGCTGGAGGACATCGGCGCCGTCCGCGCGTGGGCGGTGGCGAGCGGCCTCGCCGACCCGGCGCGGCTGGTGCTCTCCGGCGGCTCCTGGGGCGGCTACCTGACCCTGCTCGGGCTCGGTGTGCAGCCGGAGGACTGGTCGCTCGGCCTGGCCGCCGTCCCCGTCGCGGACTACCTCACCGCGTACGGCGACGAGATGGAGGCGCTCAAGTCGCTGGACCGTACGCTCTTCGGCGGGACGCCGGAGGAGGTGCCGGAGCGCTGGGCGGCGTCCTCGCCGCTGACGTACGTCGAGCGGGTCCGGGTGCCGGTGTACATCAGCGCCGGGCTGAACGACCCGCGCTGCCCGATCCGCCAGATCGAGAACTACGTCGAGCGGCTGGAGCAGCTGGGCCGGCCGCACGAGGTGTACCGCTACGATGCCGGCCACGGTTCGCTCGTGGTCGACGAGCGGATCAGGCAGCTGCGGCTGGAGATCGACTTCGCGCTGCGGCACCTGGACATGGGGGAGAACCGATGAGGAACCGCACCGGGCCGGCGGCCGTGGTGATAGCCGTCGCCGCGCTGGCCCTGACCGGCTGCGCCGGCGAGGACGCGCAGGCCTGCCCGGACACCCGGCAGGTCTTCACGCCCGCGGCCACACCGTCGGCCGCCCCGTCGCCGAGCCGGACGCCGGCCGTCCCGACGGCCACCAGGGCGGCGTTCGGCGGCGCGGGCGCGGTGCACCCGGCGGTGTTCAGCAGCCGGCCGGCGTCCGCCCCGGCCGGGCCCGGCGGGGCAGGCGCCGCAGTCGCGGACGCGACGCTCGCGACCGGCGGCACGGAGGCGGCGGGCGCGACCTCGGTGAGCCTCTTCGCGAAGAGCTCGAAGAGCAGCAGCTCCAAGAGCAGCAGTTCCAAGAGCAGCGGTTCGAAGAGCAGCAGCTCCAAGAGCAAGCGGAAGGTGCGCCACCACACCGACCACGACGACGACACCAACTCCTCGGGCAACAACAGCTGCGACGACCCGTACCCGACGAGCTCGCCGTACCCGTCCTCGTCCCCCTCGCCGTCGCCCTCCTCGTCGGCGAGCGGCGCGGCCGCGGTCCCGACCCCGTCGGCGAAGCCGGTCGTGCCGTCCCCGGCGCCCTCGGTCAAGCCGTCCCGCTAGCCCGGGCGTTCCTGCGGTCCCGCCGTCCCGGCACCTCGCCGGGGCCGGCCGGGGCTCAGTCCAGGGCCGGGTCCAGTCCGAGGGCCCGGTCCTGCTCGGCCTCCGCCTCGCGGCGCACCAGGCGGAACCACATGAAGACGACGAAGCCGCCGAAGACGAACCACTCCAGCGTGTAGCCGAGGTTCTGGAACGCCCGCAGGCTCAGTCCGTCGCCGCCCTGCGGCTGCACGGTCGGCACCACGGTCAGGCCGGCCGGCACGCTGTCGGCGGCCACCCAGCCGTCGTACCAGCCGTCGTAGGGGAGCATGTTGAGCAGGGTGGCCCGGCTGATCGTGCCGAGCTGACCGGGCGGCAGGCCGCCTGCGACCGCGCCGTTGCTTCCGCTGCTCTCGCCCGCCTGCAGCCGCCCGGTGACGGTGACCTCGCCGGCCGGCGGCGCGGGCGCTGCTGCGGGCGCGCCCGGGGCCCAGCCCCGGACGACGGCGACGGTACGGCCGTCGGCGGTGCGCAGCGGGGTCAGCACGTAGTAGCCCTGCCGGCCGTCCAGCACCCGGTCCGGCACGAGCAGTTGGTGTCCGGCGTCGAAGCTGCCGGTGGCGCTCACGTTCCGGCCGACGGTGGCGGTGCTGACCTGCGGGTCGGCCTCGGTGAGCACGCCGCCCAGCGGCTCCGCCGCGACGGCCCCGGCGGCGGCCACGGCCGCGCCGGTGTCCCGGTGGGCGGAGACCCGGTCCTCGAACCGGCCGAGCTGCCAGGAGCCCAGCCAGAGGCAGACCGCGACGGCCACCAGGGCGAGGACGGTGCTGCTCAGCCAGCGCGGAGTCAGGAGGAACCGGTACACACCCCCCACGGTAACCAGTGCCCCCGGATCGCCGGACCGCTGGGGTGCGCCCTGTCCGTCCGTGGCGGGCCGACGGTGCGTTCCCGGCACTCCCCGGCACTCCCGGTTCCCTCGCCGGTCACCACGCCGTTCGCCACGCCCGTCACCGCGCACGGGCTGCACGGAACGCGCCGGGCGAGCCCGGACGAGGCCGGACGGCCGTTCGGCCGCCGCGGCGGCCGGCTGATCGGCCGGTGCTCAGCCGGTGGTGGTGGGGCCCGAGGGGGCGGGCGGGGCCGGCTGCGGAGCCGTCCGGTAGACCGTGCCGGAGCAGGCGCCCGCGACGGCGGCCATGACCGTGACGGCACCGGCGGGCGCCGGGGTGTACGCCAGGGTGATGCTCGCGGCGGGGGCGCTCGACCCGGCGGTGGGGCTTGCGGTCGGGCTGGGCGCGCTGGTGGCACCGGCCGACGGGGAGCTGGAGGCAGCCGCCGCCAGGCCCGCCGTCGGCGCGGCCGAGGGGCCGTCCGCGGCCACCCGCGGCGCCGGCGAGGCCGGCTCCTGCGGGCCCGGGGCGGCCGGCCCGCCGGGCCGCGGGCAGGAGCTGCCGCCCGGCACCCAGCCGAACTGCACCCGGTACGCGGCCTTCGGCGCCAGGACGGGCGGCCCGGCGGCGGCGATGCCCACCGGGTCCGGCAGCGCCGTCGCGGCGTCGCCGGCGAGGTGGTCCAGGACCTTCACCAGGGCCGGGTCGGACCCGGACGCGGCGCTCACCAGCAGGGTGCCCGGCCCGCCCAGTACGCAGCTGCGCCCGGAGGTGTTAACCAGCGTGAAGGAGCCGTAGACCGCTCCCGCCGCGTCCGGCTCGCCGACCTGGGCGGTGCCCTGGCCCAGATCTGCGCGCTCGCACTCGGGCGGTGACGGCGCGCCCGCCCCCGGCCCGGCGGAGACGGCGCCGGCCGCCGTCCCGCCCGCGCTCGCCGCGGCGGTCGTGCTCGGTGACCCGGGCCAGCCGCCGGTCGTGCCGCCGGCGCCGCCCCAGGAGTAGGGGCCGCTCGGCCGGCCGGCCGGGGCCCCGCCGGTCGTCCGGGCGGGCGTGGGCACGGTGCCGGTGGCGTCCGCGGTACCGACCGCGGCCGGGCCGGAGAGGCCGAGGCCCTCGGGGTAGTGCAGGGCGGGCAGAACGACCGCGGCGGCCACCGCCACGGCGACGGCGCCCGTCCAGACGCCCCGGCGCACGGCCCGGCGGCGGGGCACCCCGCTGCGGATCCGGGCCAGCGCGGTGCCGTCCGGGTGGAGTCCGGCGACGGAGCGCCGCATCAGGTCCCGGACGAGCAGTTCCTCGGCCGACAGCGGCCCGCCGGGGCCGGCGAGATCGGCGACGTCGGCGGCCGGGCGGCCCGGCCCGTCGGGACCGCCCGGCCCGTCCAGGTCCCCCGGGGCCTCCACGGCGCCGGGGCCGCCCGGGCCGCCGGGGCCGACGGGACGGCCGGTACCGCGGACGTCTTCCGGGCCCCCGTACTCGCCGGGTCCACCGGGTTCGCCGGGCGGGGCGGCCGGCCGGGGCGCCGGCCGGTGGTCCTCGGTCATTGCCCCGCCTCCATCTGCACCCGCAGCGCGGCGAGCCCCCGTGACCCGTACGCCTTCACCGAGCCGAGCGAGATGCCCAGGGTGTCGGCGACCTGCGCCTCCGTCATATCCACGTAGTAGCGCAGCACCAGCACCTCCCGCTGACGACGTTGCAATCCCCCCAGAGCGGCCTTCAGTTGGTCGCGCTCCAGCGCATCGTAGGCGCCTTCTTCTGCACTGGCCATGTCAGGCATCGGCTTCGGCAGCAGCCGCAGGCCGAGGATGCGCCGGCGCAGCGTGGACCTGGAGAGGTTCACCACCGTCTGCCGCAGGTAGGCGAGGGTCTTCTCCGGCTCGCGGACCCGCCGGCGGGCGGCGTGCACCCGGATGAACGCCTCCTGGACGACGTCCTCACAACTGGAGAGGTCGTCGAGGAGCAGCGCCGCCAGCCGCAACAGGGAGCGGTAGTGGGCCTGATAGGTCTCGGTGAGCAGGTCTTCGCTGGTACCCGCCGTGCCGGCTGCGACCGCCGTCATCGTGCTTTCTACCGACCTATCCACCGGCCGCAGGGCACGCGGGGGCAGTGTCGCGACGTTCATCGCCCCGACACCGGCCCCTACCCCGACCATGTTCGCCACGCCCGTTGGACACTCGATCCCCTGTCATGGTTGCCCAGCTCGCGGCACATTCTCCCGCATAGGCCGAATCCCCCTCCAGGGGTGGGAGGGGGATTCTGACAGTTTGTCTCAGAAGAGGCCCGGCAGTACCGGTTCGCCCGGCCGTGCACGGCGGTCCCGAGCGGTCCGGGACGCGGCGCGGCGGCCGTGCGGCCGGGGCCGGGCCCCGCCGCACCGGGCGGCGGGACCGGGCCGGTGGCTCGGCGGCCGGTGGTTCAGCGGCCGGTGCCGCCGTAGACCACGGCCTCGTCCGTGTCGCTGTCCAGACCGAAGGCGGAGTGGACGGCGCGGACGGCCTCGTTCACGTCGTCGGCGCGGGTGACGACCGAGATCCGGATCTCCGAGGTGGAGATCAGCTCGATGTTGACGCCGGCCTCGGAGAGCGCCTCGAAGAAGGTCGCGGTGACCCCCGGGTTGGAGCGCATGCCGGCGCCGACCAGGGAGATCTTGCCGATCGCGTCGTCGTAGCGCAGCGACTCGTAGCCGATGCCCTCCTTGACCCGGCCGAGCGCGTCGATGGCCTTCTGGCCCTCGGCCTTCGGCAGGGTGAAGGAGATGTCGGTCAGACCGGTGGCGGCCGCCGAGACGTTCTGCACCACCATGTCGATGTTGACCTCGGCATCCGCGATGGCGCGGAAGATGCGGGCCGCCTCGCCCGGCTTGTCCGGCACGCCGACGACCGTGACCTTGGCCTCGGACGTGTCGTGGGCGACCCCGGAGATGATGGCCTGCTCCATCTCGCCCCCTTCGGGCTTGGTCGGGTTGGTGCTGCTGACAATGGTCCCCGGAAGCCCGGAGAAGGACGAGCGTACGTGAATCGGGATGTTGTAGCGGCGCGCGTACTCGACGCAGCGGTCCAGCAGCACCTTGGAACCGGAGGACGCGAGTTCCAGCATGTCCTCGTAGGCGATCCAGTCGATCTTGCGAGCCTTCTTGACCACCCGCGGGTCGGCGCTGAAGACGCCGTCCACGTCGGTGTAGATCTCGCAGACCTCGGCCTTGAGCGCCGCCGCCAGGGCGACGGCGGTGGTGTCCGATCCGCCGCGGCCGAGGGTGGTGATGTCCTTGCTGGACAGCGAGACACCCTGGAAGCCCGCCACGATCGCGATGTTGCCCTCGTCCAGGGCGGTGCGGATCCGGCCGGGCGTCACGTCGATGATGCGCGCCTTGTTGTGGACCGAGTCGGTGATGACCCCGGCCTGACTGCCCGTGAACGACTGGGCCTCGTGACCCAGCGATTTGATCGCCATGGCCAGCAGCGCCATGGAGATCCGCTCCCCAGCGGTCAGCAGCATGTCGAACTCACGGCCGGCAGGGATGGGTGACACCTGCTCCGCGAGTTCGATGAGCTCGTCCGTCGTGTCGCCCATCGCGGACACCACGACGACGACCTCATGGCCGTCCTTCTTGGTGTCGACGATTCGACGGGCCACGCGCTTGATGCCCTCGGCATCCGCAACGGATGAGCCGCCGTACTTCTGCACGACAAGGCCCACGTGCGCTCCTCGACTTGTGTCGGTTCTCCGGTGGCCGGGTCAGCCGCGGGTGGCGCCTGCCGGCCGCCGGACCCCCGGTGTGCACCGGGGCTCTGCGGTCCGCGCCAGTCTACCGAGCAGGGCGGGCCCGCCAGCCGTTTTCCATATGATGAGACGCCTGTTTCACCTGATGGTCAACCGTCCGACACTCCGACGGGCAGGTCTGCGGACCGGCCGGTGCGGGCCCGGAGAATCGGCGGGCGGCGAGGGGCGGGCCCCGGAATTCTTTGACCGGCCCACGCCGAAAAGTTTTTCCGAGGCCTGCGTCACAGTCCCTCCACAAGCCCGTGCCGGCCGCCGGCCGGGCTCCGGAGCCCGCCGGGGCGTCCACCGCCCCGGCGGGCCGGCGCCGCCCGGCGCCACCCGGCAGCACCGCGGCCCTACAGGCCGAGTTCGGCCGCCATCAGGTCGCCCGCCTGCTGCTCCAGCTGCTCGTCCGTCAGCCCGTCGTCGTCCGTGTCCGCGCCGTCCTCGGCCGCGCCCAGCGGGCTGTCCAGCCGGACGTGCGCGATCAGCGACTGCAGCGCGCGCAGCACCGCCGAACAGGTCGAGCCCCAGTTGGAGAGGTACGAGAACTGCCACCACCAGAGCGCCTCGCTGACCCGGCCCTCGCGGTAGTGGGTCAGCCCGTGCTGCAGCTCGCTGACGACGCCGGCCAGATCGTCCGAGATCCGGAAGGCGTTCGGCCTGGTCGGCGGCTCGTACGGGTCGAAGACCTCGTGGTAGACGTCGATCGGCGCCAGCAGTTCGGCCAGCCGCTCGCGCAGCTCCACGCCGTCCGGCTCCGGGCCCGCGTCGGGCTCGAACCGGTCTTCCGGCACGACGTCCTCGATCGCGCCGAGCCGGCCGCCCGCCAGCAGCAGCTGCGACACCTCCAGCAGCAGGAGCGAGACCGCGCTGCCGGGCTCGTCGCCCTTGGCCACCTCGGTGACCGCGAGGACGAAGCTCTCCACCGAGTCCGCGATCTGCACCGCGAAGTCGTCCGGCTCCGAGCCGTGGGCGTGCGTGTGGGTACCGTGCGTCTGGTCAGACATCGAGCAGTCGTCTCCCTTCGAAGGCCCGGCCGAGGGTGACCTCGTCCGCGTACTCCAAGTCCCCGCCGACGGGCAGTCCGCTCGCCAGCCGGGTCACCCTCAGGCCCATCGGCTTGCAGAGCCGGGCCAGGTAGGTGGCGGTCGCCTCCCCCTCCAGGTTGGGGTCGGTGGCCAGGATCAGCTCGGTGACCGTGCCGTCCGCGAGCCGCGCCAGCAGCTCCCGGATCCGCAGGTCGTCCGGGCCGACGCCCTCGATCGGGCTGATCGCGCCGCCCAGCACGTGGTAGCGGCCGCGGAACTCCCGGGTGCGTTCGATCGCCACCACGTCCTTGGACTCCTCGACCACGCAGATCACCGCGAGGTCGCGCCGCGGGTCCAGGCAGACCCGGCAGCGCTCGGACTCCGCGACGTTGCCGCAGACCGCGCAGAACCGGACCTTGTCCTTGACCTCCAGCAGCGAGTGCGCCAGCCGGCGGACGTCCGTCGGGTCGGCCTGCAGGATGTGGAAGGCGATCCGCTGCGCGCTCTTGGGCCCGACGCCGGGCAGCCTGCCCAGTTCGTCGATCAGGTCCTGAACCACGCCCTCGTACAACGTCGTGCCTTCCCTCGTGCCTGCGGTCCGGTCTCCCGGTCCTGTCCGCGGTACCGGTCGCCCGGTGTTCCGCCGTCCTGCCGTGCTCCGCCGTCCTGCCCGGTCCTTCCCGGCCTGACGGGGGAAGCGGCCATGCCTCCGGCCGCCCCGCGGCGGGTGCCGGAGGTCCGGTGCCATCATCCAACGAATCGGGCGCCGGACACACCGTCCGACGCCCGACTCCCTCACAAATCACACAATGCCGTCGCCGTGGTCACCCGCTGTTCGAACGGACGCCCCCGGCCGGCCGGAAGCGACCGGGCCTGACCGCACCTGGACGAGGTACGGGGCGGGGCAGGCGTGCGAGGCGGGTGTGCGCGCGGCGCAGGGTGTGTCCGGCCGGAGCCGGGTGGTCAGAACGGCAGACCGGGGATGCCGCCGCCGCCCAGGCCCTGGGTCAGCGGGCCCATCCGCTCGGCCTGGATCTTCTGCGCCGCCTGGTTGGCGTCCCGGACGGCCGCCAGGACCAGGTCGGCCAGGGTCTCGGTGTCCTCCGGGTCCACGGCGGCGGGCGCGATGGTTAGTGCCACCAGCTCACCGGCCCCGGTCACCGTCGCCTCGACCAGGCCACCGCCCGCCGAACCGCTCACCTTCGCCTCGGCCAGCTCCTGCTGGGCCCGGGCGAGCTCCTCCTGCATCTTCTGCGCCTGCTTCAGCAGCTGCTGCATATTGGGCTGGCCACCACCGGGGAACACGGCTCACTCCTGCCTTGGTTCGGACGTCGGGTACGCCCTGCATCACACCGCCGACGCGGCGGCTCCGGACCCGGAACCCCGTACCGCGGTGTACGTCACCGGCGAGCCTACGTGCTGCGGGTGAACGGCGCGGGCCCATCCGGCGCGGAACCGCCGCGGCCCGCCCCCGGCCCGAGCCGGGGCTGTGCCCTGGCGTCCGTCGTACCGCTGCCGTGCCTCCGCCGTGCCCCTGCCGTCCCTCCGCCTTGCCTCCGCCGGTCCGCACCGGGCCCTGGGCCGGGCCCGCACGCGGCCCGGCCCTCGGCTGCGCGGCGGCGGCGCCGGGGTACCGCCTGGACGCCGCTGACCGGACGACGGCGCCCGCGTCTCTCACCCTCCCGTGTGGTGGATCTCCTCCAGGATGGTCGCGCCCAGCTCGCGGATGATCAGCTCCTGCCCGGAGAACGCCTCGGCCTGCGGGGCCGGACCGTCGTTCTCGGACATGTCGTCCTCCGGCCCCGCCCCCGGGCCGGCCTGCGGCGCAGCCGGTTGCGGCGGACCGTCCGACGGCCGCCCCTGGGCCGGCCCGGGCCCCTGGCCCGGCCCGCCCTGCGCCGAGGGAACCGGCTGGACGGGCGGCGCGGCCTGGACCGGCCGGGCCGGCGGCGGCGCGGCCGGTGTCGACATCGGCGTGAAGGCGGCCGGTGCCTGCGACAGCGGTCCGGGCGCGGCCGAGGCCGCGTGGGCGCCACCGCCCCAGCCACCACCACCGCCGACACCGCCACCGGAGGCGGGCGGCGGCGCACTGCCGCCGGACGGGTCGACGATGCACTCGATCCGCCAGTCCACGCCCAGCGCGTCGGCGAGGGCCTGCTTCAGGACGTCGTCGCTGTTGCTGCTGACGAAGCTGTCCCGGGCGCCGGCATTGATGAAGGAGACCTGCAGCACGCTGCCGTCGAAGCCGGCCACCTGCCCGTTCTGGCTGAGCAGGATCCAGGTGAAGCGGCGGCGGTTCTTCACCGCCTCCAGGATCTGCGGCCACATCTGCCGGATCTGCGCCGCACCCTGCGCCGCGGCGGGCGACGGCTGGCCGCCGCCGGGCGGCGCCACCACGGGGGCCGGAGCGGCCACCGGCGCGGGGGCGACCGGAGCCGGCGCCACCGGCTGCGCGGGCGCCGGGGCGGGCGCCCCGCCGGCCGGCGGGAAACTGCGCGGGATCGGCCAGGCCCCGGGGGCCGGTGCCCCCGCTGCCGCGGGCTCGGGGGCGGCCGGGGCGGGGGCCGGCGCGACCGGCGGGTAGGCCGCCGGGGCGGGGGCCGGCACGGGAGCCTGGTACGCGGGTACGGCGGGCGCGGGCGCCTGCGGCACGGCGGCGGCCGGAGCGGCCGCCGTCGGCATCGCCGCGACCCCTGCTCCTGCTCCTGCCCCGAACCCTGCCGGTGCCTGGGCTGCGAAACCGCCGGCGGCCGCCCGCCGCTCCAGCTTGTCGAGGCGGGCCTGCAGCGACAGCTCGTCGCTGTACGCCCCGGGCAGCATCACCCGGGCGCAGATCAGCTCCAGCTGCAGCCGGGGAGCCGCGTTGCCCCGCATCTCGGTCAGGCCGGTGTTGACGATGTCGGCCGCGCGGCTCAGCTCGGCCGCGCCGAAGGAGTCCGCCTGCGCCTGCATGACCGCGACCCGGTCCGCCGGGGCGTCGATCAGGCCCTTCTCCCCCGCGTCCGGGACGGTGGCGAGGATCACCAGGTCGCGCAGCCGCTCCAGCAGGTCCGTCACGAACCGCCGGGGGTCGTGCCCGCCCTCGACCACCCGGTCGATGACCTGGAACACCGTCGCGCCGTCCTGGGCGGCGAAGGCGTCCACCACCTCGTCGAGCAGCGCCGAGTCCGTGTACCCGAGCAGGGCCGTGGCCATCGTGTACGTGACGCCGGCCTCGTCGGCGCCCGCCAGCAGCTGGTCCATCACCGACATCGAGTCACGGACGGACCCGGCACCGGAGCGCACGACCAGCGGGAACACCGAGTCCTCGACCTGGATGCCCTCGCGCCCGCAGACCTGCGCCAGGTAGTCCCGCAGCGTGCCGGGCGGCACCAGCCGGAACGGGTAGTGGTGGGTCCGGGAGCGGATCGTCCCGATCACCTTCTCCGGCTCCGTGGTGGCGAAGATGAACTTGAGGTGCTCCGGCGGCTCCTCCACCACCTTCAGCAGCGCGTTGAAGCCGGCCGAGGTCACCATGTGCGCCTCGTCCAGGATGAAGATCTTGTACCGGCTGTGCACCGGCGCGAAGAAGGCCCGCTCCCGCAGGTCACGCGCGTCGTCCACACCACCGTGCGAGGCCGCGTCGATCTCGATCACGTCGATCGACCCGGGGCCGCCGGTCGCCAGGTCCGTGCAGGACTGGCAGACCCCGCACGGCGTCGGCGTGGGCCCCTCCGCGCAGTTCAGGCAGCGTGCCAGGATGCGCGCGCTCGTCGTCTTGCCGCAGCCGCGCGGGCCGCTGAAGAGGTAGGCGTGGTTGACCCTGTTGTTGCGCAGGGCCTGCTGGAGCGGAGCGGTCACGTGCTCCTGCCCGATGACCTCGGCGAAAGTCTCGGGGCGATAGCGGCGGTACAGGGCTAGGGACACACCACCGACGATATCGGGACGCACGGACAAACGCGGCGCCCCTCGGCCCCCGGCCCCACCCGGCCCCGCCCCCGGGAACGCAAAGACCCCCCGTGCACCCGCCAGAGCCCTCCTACCCTTGCTGCCTTCCGGCCCTGGGGGGGTTCAGAGAGATAACGCCACACGAGGGGCTGCCCCCAGAGTAGCGGATCCCGGCCCCACCTCCTACCGCCCACCCCACCTTCCGATCCGCAGGTCCCCGCCCACGACCACCTGCGGATAGCTGGTCGCGAGCACCCCCAAACATGTACTAAGCTCTCCCACGGAGGATTCGCCTAGTGGCCTAGGGCGCACGCTTGGAAAGCGTGTTGGGGGCAACCCCTCACGAGTTCGAATCTCGTATCCTCCGCCGGCCGAAGGCCCGGACCGCTCAGCGGTCCGGGCCTTCGTCGTTTCATGGTGGGACTGCCTTGCTCGGCAGTTTGTGGCGGGCCCGCAGGCACAGCACGGCCGGCCGTGGTCGATCCCTCATCGTGTCGCGCACCGCGGACGACCGACGGATCAACCCACGATCTTCGGCCGGGACCGCGGGAGGCCGCCGACGGCCGGCAGGAGGTGTCGCCAGTCGGCGGGCCAGTTGGCCAGGGCGAGGATGCCCATGATGACAAGGTGGGTCGGCGCGGCCCAGCTCTCCACCGGCGGGTCGTGGTTGACGATGTGGGTGGTGGCCGCGCCGGTGAGCACGAACACCAGCGTCGTGGCAGCCAGGAATCGTGTGCGCCGGTCGGGCATCACGAGCAGGACGGCGGCGACGCCTTCCAGTGCAGCGACCACGAAGCGCATCCAGGACGGGTAGCCCCACTCGGCGAACTTCACGGAGTACGCGGTGCTGAACATCGTGTCGCCCGGCCAGCACTTCGTCACGGCTCCCAGCGCGAACTCAAGGGCAAGGAACCAGTACAGGCCGGTTCTGAGGTATTTGGACATGCACGTCTCTTTCCGGGGTCGGGCAAGGCCGGCCCTCCGCTCGGCGTCTGATCGGCCGGCGAAGTCGTTGTTCGGGTTCAGTCCCGCAGGGCGGCGACGGCCTTCTCGATACGCCGCCGGCGCGTCTCGGGCTTCTTCGCGTTCTCGACGGCGCGCACGTGTTCACGCTTGCGGCTGTCGGTGAGATTGTCGAAGGCGGCACGGGCGGCCGGGTCGTCGTCGAGGGCCCGGGCGAAGTCCGTGGGTTCGACGACGACGCGCGACTCGGTGTCGAGCTCCAGCTCGACCTCTACCTCGTCGCCGGTCGCGACAGCGGCGGCCCGCCGGTTGGCGTTGCTGAGACCGAGCAGGTGACGGCCACGCATGACGGCGACGCGGCTCCTCCAACGATGCCCGTTGACGGTGATCGTCACCGGCGGTCGCGCGCCCCCGCCGAGCGCCTCGACCACCTCGGGCGGAACTTCCAATCCCCGCATGGGCTCGGGTGGCTCGACGAGAGTGCGGAACTTCACGACGTACTCCTTCGCTCCGCGCAGGGCCGGTCGGTTCCCTGGGCGCTGTAACTGAGATTCCGGACGTAGCCGTCCGGGTCGGTGCCGCCGCACCCGCCCCACGGCAGGGCGCCGGCGGGCTTGAAAATCGTGGCTGGTCCCGGCCCCGGTCGGCCTCAGCCCACCGCCTTTTCATGCGGGGTTCAGGACGGTGCGGGAGCGGGCTACGCCGCGGCCTCCCAGGCGAAGCCGTCCGCGTCGGTGAAGGTGTCGGCGGTGCCGCCGAGGACGATGCGGTGCGAGCCGGTGCCGTCGGCGGGGACGCCGAGGTCCTTGGCCAGGGCGCGGCGCTTGTACAGCGCCAGCTTGACGCGGCTGGAGGCGCCGGGGGCGAACTCGGCGTACTTGCCGCCGAAGCTCTTGGCCACGGTCAGGCCCCGGTCGACGTAGCACTGCTTGGTGGCCTTCACGTCCTCGACGCCGATCAGCAGGACCAGCTCGTCGATCTCGCGGGTGGCGGGTCCGGTGTCCTTCTTCGCCGAGGTCGCGATCTTCCAGATCGTCCCGTCCGGGGCCTGGACGACGCCGCTGTAACCCCACAGCGACTTCGCAGCGGGCTTCAGCACCGTGGCGCCCGCCTCCACCGCTGCGGCGACGAAGCCGTCGACGGTGGCCGGCCCGGACACCGTCAGCGCCAGGGTGAAGCCGCGGAATCCGGTGGAGCGCCCCTCCGACGCCCGCAGACCTATGTACGTGTCCACACCGAAGGCGGTGTAGAAGCGGCGGGCGGCCTCGGGGTCGGCCACCTCAAGGGTGACGGACGCGAGGGACGTGCGGGCTGCGGTGGAAGCGTTGGTTGCCATGACCATCACGCTAGGGGCGGCACGGCTGCCGGGGCTTCTCGATTCCTGACCGGTCGCGCGACCTGCTCCGCACGCAACCCGGCATCCCCTCCCCCGTGATGGCCGAACCCGCCTCACGGGCCCTGCCCGCGTCATGCGCCGTACCCGCGTCATGGGGGTCGCCCGACGTCGCTGCGACGAGCGGGAAGAATCCGTCCGGCCGACGGGCTTCAACCGCCGTACGGGGGGCTAGTCCCGACGGGCCTCCCATGTGCTCCGGACCACCCTCGCCCGCATCTTCGGCCACCTGCCGGACGAGGCCGCCCACACGCTCGAAGCCGGTCGATCGGCCCACCTCCGGACGGCGACCGTCAGACAGCCACGAGCCGGACGCGATCCCCGCAGAGCTTGGTCATGTCGTCGATGTCCGACGTCAGCAGAACGACCGGCCGCTGCTGTCGCAGCGCCATCTCGGCCACCGCCGCGTCAATCGCGTACTTGTGGCCGTGAAGACCTGCGGCGATCAGCATCGCGGACGCAGCTCGGGCCTCCTCGTCCCCCACCTGCACGATCCGCAGTCCGGAAAGAATCCACCGGAGGCGAGCCTGATCGGTACGGCTGTGCACGGCTTCGATGATGGTCAGGGCGCTGATCGCCACCTCCATGCCGCGCTTCCGGGCTTCCGCGACCAGCGCGACAGCGGGCTCGTGGTCGTTGAGCAGCTTGGACAGACCCTCGGAGTCGAGCACCAGCGTTCCTTCGTGGCTCAGCTTGCGACGGGCCATCCGCCCTCCTCGGCGAACACCTCGTCGAAGACCTGACGGGCCCGGTCCTGCTCCGTCGCCGAGATCGCCCCCTTCCGGCGTTCATAGTCGGCCAGGTACTCGTCCAGGATCTGACCGCGCAACTCCCGCTCGACGGCTGCGGTGATGAACGCGGAGAACTCACGCTTGCCCACCCGTTGACGGATGGCCTCGGCCGTACCTTCGGGCAGGGAGAGGCTGACCCTGGTGGCCGGCCCCTCGCCGATGCTGTAGGGCATCTCAGTCATGGAGCCAGATTATCAAAGAAGTAGGAATTGAGACCCCTGGCCTGAACTGCCGGTCGATGTGGTTGCCGTTTTTGGTTGCGTTCACCCCCGTCCGGCGTCGTCCGCGGCCTGGCGAGCGATCCGCACCACCCCGGACCGGAACGCCTACGGCCACCGCCGGACAGCCGGACGAACAGGTGGAAGGCGTGTTGGGGGGCAACCCCTCACGGGTTCGCACCCTCCGCCTTCGCCCGCCAGGGCAAACGTCGTCCCGTGGTTGAAGGGCACAGCACCACCTACTCCTTGCGCGCCCACCGGAAGAGGCCGAGCCAGAACCTATGATCACTCTCCGGAGTCGGCACGGCCGTGGTTTGGAGTGGGAGCCAGTGCACAACAGCTCCTCGAATGCTGCTAGTTGGTTCTCCCTGACTGCGCAGCGAGCGGGTAGGGTGTCACTGTACGCAGTCGAAGACGAAGGGGGCCGGGGTGTCGGATGCCGGGGAGTGGGACGGACTGTTCGAGGGCATCGAGGAGGTGGCCGCGCGGCCCGGGATGGCGTGGGCGTGGATCTCCGGGCTCTGCTGTCACCCCGCGCTGGACGTCCGGGTGCGGCTGGCCGCCGTCGAACCGACCCTGGTGGGGTACTCCGACCGGACGCACCCGCCGGAGGTCGTCGACGCCGCCGTCGCCCGGTCCGAGTGGAACATCCGCCGGGCATGGGCGGAGCACCAGCGAGGGATGAGCGTCGCGCAGTGGGTGCGGCTGATCGGCGACGAGCCCGCCGGCTGGCGCCGGGACATCCTGCTGTACCGGGCCTCCTGGCATGCACCGCGCCCCACCGCGGAGGATTTCGCGGGCTGGGCCACCGATCCGGACCCGAAGGTGCGACTGCGGGCCCTGTACTTCCGCGGCCTGCCCGAGCCGGTGGCCGCGGCCCTGGCCGCCGACCCCGACCCCGAGGTGCGCGCGCTGCTGTGCGAACGCGGCTGGGAGCGGCTGGGAGCGCACTCGCGTGCCGCCCTGGTGGCCGATCCCGACCCGGAGGTGCGGGCGGCCGCCGGGCCCCGCGCCGGGCACGAACTCCCGATGTCCCGCGCGGAGTTCGATGCCCTGGACGAGGATGAGCAGTGGGAAGCGGCGAGCCTCCAGCACTTCGACGAGGACTGCCTGCGACACCTGCTCGACCACCCCGACAAAAGCGTCCGCCGCTACCTGGCCGAGAACGAGCGGCTGACCCCGGACACACTCGCCGTCCTGGCCCGCGACCCCGAGGCGATCGTCCGTTCCAGGGTCTCGGTCCGCCCCGACACCCCTGCGGAGTTGCGCGCCGAGATCCAGCCCGGCCTGCCCGCCCGCATGCCACGCTGGCAGATGCACTGGGTCGAGGACCAGCACGGCGATCCCGTGGCAATGCGCCGGCTCGCCGCCTCCGCGAGCACGGACGTCCGGGAGGCCGTCGCCGCGGCCCGGACCTTGCCGCCCGACGTCCTGGAGCTGCTCGCCCGCGACCCCGCGACCTCGGTGCGGTACGCCGTCGTCCACCACAACGAGGCACCGCCCGCCGACCTGCTGCTGGAGGCCGCCCTGAACTGGACCGAGCCCTGGCCCGTTCTGCAACGCCCCGACTTCCCCCGCGAGGCGCTGAACGGCCTCGCCGACCACCCCGACCCGAAACAACGCCGACTCGCCCTGTACGCCGCCGAATGCACCCCCGAGACCGTCGAACACCTCGCCACCGACCCGGACCCGATGGTGCACGCCCCCGCCGCGGCCGACCCGCGCCTGTCCCCCGCCACCGCGATGCGCCTGCTCGCCACCACCGAGGCGGACTTCCGGGCCACCCAGGAAACCCGCGACCTACCCGTACCCACCAATTACCAGCTCCGCGCAGCCGTGACCCGCAACCCGCAACTGCCGGTGCCCACACTGACCACCCTGCTCCGCGACCAGGGCTCGGCCCAGAACGCTGCCGCCAACCCCGCGATCCCGGCCACGGTCGCACACCACCTGATCGACCTGGCCACCCACCACCGCTGAGCCGCAGCGACGCGATTCCACCCGATGCCGGCCCGCGAGGGCAGGCAAGGATGATCGCCGCAGGGCAGACCTGGTCCCATTTTCGCTCGGGCCTCCTCGTCCCCCACTTGCACGGTCCCCACCTGCACGGTCCGCGGCCCGGACAGGATCCACGCAGTCGCAGAGAAGTAGGAATTCTGACGGGCGCCCGTTGCGCGCTCCACGCCGCCGGGCATGTTGGGGACCCTTCACCGTTCGAATCCGGCACCCTCCGCCGGCAGCGGGCCCGGACCGCCCGGCGGCCCGGGCCTTCGCCGCACTCCGCCACGGTTCCGTTGGAGAGCGATCCGGTGTCGGAGCGGTCACGAATCAGCGAACCTCCGTCCCGCCGGTGCGGACCGGGGCTTCGATGTCCACTACGCCCGTCCCGTCCCGATCCGTTCTCCCGGAAGGGGCCGCCCCATGGCCTCCAGCGCAGTGGTCCTGACGAAATCCTCCCCCAGCGTCTCCTTGGACAAGCACGGCGTGACGTCCGGTCTCATCCGGGTCAACCTGAACTGGACCTCGGCGCAGGCCGCCGCACAGCAGAAGGCCGGGGAAGCGCGAGGCCTGCTCCGGCGGATGCGGGCCTCTCTGCAGGCGGGGTCGGTCAAGGACGTGGATCTCGACCTCGGGTGCATGATCAGGTTCAGCGACGGCAGCAAAACCGTTGTCCAGGCGCTCGGCGATTCGTTCGGCGCGGTGGGCCACTTCCCGTACGTCGCGCTGGACGCGGACGACCGGACCGGCGCGCGGGCCGCGGGCGAGAACCTCGTCATCAACCTGGATCACCAGGCCGAGTTCTCCAAACTGCTGCTCTTCGTCTACATCTACGAGGGCTCGGGGGACTTCCGTGGCCTCGACGCGCTGGTGACCCTCACCTCCGACCGCGGGGACCGGTTCGAGGTGCGTCTCGACGAATGCCCGCCGCAGGCACGCGCGTGTGCGATCGCCCTGATCAAGCGGCAGAAGGGTGAACTCGTCGTCGGACGCGAGGTCCGGTGGTTCACGCCGCAGGACGGGCCCGGCATCCAGGACGTGATCTCGCGGGCATACCGGCTCGGCATGAAGTGGACACCGGGACGCAAGTAGCCGGCCGACCGGAGATCCGGGGCGGCTCGAAGGCCCCGACCGCGGTCGGGGCCTTCGGCGTTCACCGTCCCGGCCCCGGGTCCGGCCGGCAGCGGTTACACCTTGGCGTGGGGGTAGTCCGGGGACCGGTGCTGGAACGCCAGCACGGCCGGGTTCTGGACAGTGCCTCCACGGATCTCGATGGCACGACGGATGGTCTCGTCGGCCTCCCAGCTGCTGGGACCGCCGAGGACCGCGCGCAGGTGCGGGATCAGCGCCTCGCTGTTCTCCCAGGTGGCGGAGTTCCACAGGTAGGAGGGGCTGTGGTCCACGCCGTAGTAGTGCACGTTGTCACCGACCGTGAACATCGGATCGGCGAAGGTGGTGGGCCGCGCCCAGCTGAAGCCCATCCCCTCGTCGCAGGAGACATCGATGACGAGGGTGCCCGGAGCCAGCGTGTCGAGGTCCTCGTCGATCAGGAACGTCAGCGGCGCCCCGGTGTCCTGCAGCACGCAGTTGACGATGATGTCGTGTGCGGACAGGAACTCCGCCAGCGGTATCCGGCCGTCCTGGGTGAGGGCGTGGCTGCGGCGCGGGTCGGTGGTCTCGTTCGCCTCGTCGTGATCGAACTGGACGATGCGCGCGGAGTGGATCGGTGAGCTGACCGCGGTGACGCCACGCGCGGTGAGCACGTCGACGTTGTGCACCCCCAGGGAGTTCAGGGCCGTCACGGCTCCTCGGGCGGTCGCCCCGAAGCCGATCACGACCGCGCGCAGCCGACGGCCGTAGTCCCCGGTCGAACCCCGCAACTGAAGGGCGTGCAGCACCGAGGCGTACCCGGCCATCTCGTTGTTCTTGTGGAAGACGTGCAGGTTGAACGAGCCGTCACTGGTCCAGTGGTTCATCGCCTCGAAGGCGATGAGCGTCAGCCGGCGGTCGATGGCCGTCTGGGTGACCTTCTCGTCCTGAACGCAGTGCGGCCAGCCCCAGAGGACCTGCCCCTCGCGCAGCTCGGCGACGTCCTCGGGCATCGGCTTCGCCATCAGGACCACGTCGGACTGCGCGATCAGCTCCGCCCGTGGGATCAATCCGGCGACGAGGGGGGCCAGTTGCTCGTCGGAGACCCCGAAGCGCTCCCCATAGCCCTGCTCAAGGTGAATGCGTCCACGGAGGTCGGCGTCGATCCGGTCGAAATGTGCGGGATGGACCGGCAGTCGGTGCTCGTTCTCCTTGCGTGACTGCGCCATGATGCCGAGATTCAGTTGATGCAAAGTGCCCCTTTGATTACTTCAGGTGTAGCACGCCCCACCTAATCGCGAGCACCGCGAGCGGCTGACCCGGGCCCCGTACGGCCGGCCCCCGTTCGGCCGGGCCGCCCCGCCCGGGGCCGGTCCACGAGGCGATGCCCACCGATCGCCCCGGCCGCACCCGGCCCCCGGACCCGGGCGGGACGAAGCGGAAGCCGGACCGGGGAAAGCCCGGACAGACCACGGGACGCTGCGGGAACGGCGGGCCGGCACGGGGCCGGCAGGCCGGGCCCGCCGTGATCGTCGGACGATGGTTTCCGTGACCGCGATCGCGTCCCACGGGTGCTCCCGGACCGATAGCGTCTGCTCCGGACGCGTGGGGCGGGGACGGCCGAGCAGGGCGTCGAGGGGAGCGTGGGCATGCAGCCGCTGACGGCGGACGATCCGCGGCAGGTGGGCGAGTACCGGTTGCTGCGGCAGCTCGGCGCGGGCGGGATGGGCCGGGTCTACCTCGGCCGGACCACGGGTGGGCGGACCGTCGCCGTCAAGGTGGTCCGCCCCGACCTGACCGGGGACCCCGAGTTCCGGGCGAGGTTCCGTCAGGAGGTGGAGGCGGCCCGGCGGGTCGGCGGCACCTGGACGGCGCCGGTCCTGGACGCGGACACCGAGGGCGGGCGCCTCTGGGTGGCCAGCGGCTACGTCGCCGGTCCCGCACTCACCACCGCCGTGAGGGAGTTCGGTCCGCTGCCCGAGCCGGCCGTTCGGACCCTGGGCGTGGGCCTCGCCGAGGCGCTCACCCATGTGCACCGCCTCGGGCTGGTTCACCGGGACGTCAAACCGTCGAACGTGCTGCTGACCCTGGACGGGCCGCGGCTGATCGACTTCGGCATCGCCCGTGCGCTGGACGCCACCACCGTGCTGACGCAGTCCGGCCAGGTGTTCGGCTCACCGGGCTTCATGTCGCCGGAGCAGGCGAACGGGCTGCCCGCCGGGCCGGCCAGCGACGTCTTCTCGCTCGGCGCGGTCCTCGCGTACGCGGCGACGGGCGCGATGCCGTTCGGCTCCGGGGTGAGCGCGCCCGTCCTGCTCTACCGGGTGCTGCACGAGGAGCCCGACCTCTCGGGGCTGGCCGGTCCGCTGCTCCTCCTCGTCCGTGACTGCCTGGCCAAGGACCCGTCGGCCCGCCCGACCACCGGGCAGCTGCGGGCACGGCTGGACGGCGACGGCGCGGCCACCGCCCGGCAGGGCCACGGGGACTGGCTGCCGTCGGCGCTGGCGGCGGCGGTCGGGCGCAGCGCCGTGCAGTTGCTGGACCTGGAGGGGGAACGCGAGACCGCGGAGGAGACGGCCCGGAGGAGACGGCCCCGGAGGAGAAGCCCGGGACGGACGGGGCCGCGGCACGGGCGCCGGAGGCGGCGACCGGACCCCGGGCTCCCGCCGGGAGCCCGACAGTTGCCGAGGCGGCGCGGGCGGCGCGGGCGGCGCGGGCGGCCGAGGCCACCCGGGCCGTACCGGGCGCCGGTGTTCCAGCGGCTCCCGATGCGCCATGGGCCACCGGTGCGACCGGAGTTCCCGGGGCGCCCGGGTTCGGGCCCCCGGCCGCCCCGGGTTTCGGCCCGCCGCCCCCCGGGCCCTACGGGCCGGTCGGACCGTTCACGCCGACCCCGGTCCCCACCCCGGTGCCGACGCCCGCACCACCCGCGCCGGCACCGGCCGCGGTGCCGGGCCACGGGCCCCACCCGCGGCGGCCGGACGGCCGACGGGGGTACGGCGCGCTGGCGGCCGTGCTGGCCGTCGTCCTGCTGCTCGGCGGCGGGTACCTGCTGATCGAGCGGCTGCGGGAGACCGACCGGAAGGGCGGCGCAGCGAACTCCGGGCAGACCACCCCGGCCGGGGGCAGCACGAAGCCCGCGGCTTCGAAGAGCCCCGAGCCGGCCGGCGACGACTCCGGTCCGGCCGAGGACGGTCCCGCGCCCGGCGCGACCCCCACGGACCAGGGGCCGGGCAGCATCCCCGCGAAGTTCCTCGGGACATGGGTCGGCGAGCGCAGGGCGGCCGACGGGGACGTCTCCACCGTCACCCTCACCATCGTCCAGTCGGCGCCGAGCGAGGAGAGGAGCAAGGTCCGCACCGAGACGCCGAAGACCGGCAGCTGGTGCGAATTCGCCTGGACGCTCACCGATGCCGACGAGAGCCGGGTCACCTACGCGTCCCGGGTGACCGGTTCCTCCTCCGGTCGGGAGTGCCTCGCCGCCGACGACCACGGGGTGGTCTACCCCAAGGTCATGATGCTGCCGGACGACACCCTCCGTTACGAGATGGACCTGATCAAGCCGGACCAGTTCGTGGTGCTGCGGAAGAAGGGCTGAGGCACGCGGGCGTCCTCCGCGGGGTCGAGGCGCCCGGTTCGGGCACAGGCACAGGCACGGGCACGGAGGCCGGACGCACCGGCTGCCGGCCGCCCTCGCCGGGCGCAGCACTCCGCCGGCCGTCGCGACGAGCGCGGCGGCCGGCGGAGGGCGGCGATCAGGCCTGCGAGGAAGGAGGATCAGGCCTGCGGAGAAGCGCGATCAGGCCTGCGGGCGGCGGCGCGAGGCGACGACCGCGCCGGCGCCCAGGACGACGGCCGCACCGGCGGCGGCGCCGAGGGGCCCGAGCGGGACGGTCGAGCCGGTGGCGGCCAGCGAGCCGCCGGCGCCCCGGGTGCCGGTGGTGACGACCGGGGTCGAGGTGACGGTCGTCGAGCCGGCCGTCGTGGCGGTGGTGACGGAGGCGGGGACCACGGCGCCGCCCGCCGGGGTGCTGCCGGCGTTGGCCCCGGCGGCCTCGGCGGCGGCCTGCTCCGCCGCCTTGTCCTTGGCGCGGGCCGTGAACTGGCCCTCCTTCAGGAAGGCGCGGACGTCCTCGACGGCGCCGTCGAGCGCGGCGGTGCCGGCCTTGCGGACCTCGGGGCCGCCGGCCTCGATGAGCTGGGAGACCCGGATCCGGTCGTCGCTCGCCCGCAGCGGCTCCAGCTCCACCTTGAGGAAGTGCTCGACGTCCGCGGCGCTGCCCGCGAGCGCCTTCTGCGCCGCCTCGCGGACGTGCCGGCCGGTGGCCGGGTCGTCGATGATGCGCTGGGCCTCGGCGCGGTTCTCGTCCTCGGCCCGGGCGATGTACTGACCGGTCTTCAGGAAGGCGCGGACGTCCTCGATGGTGCCCGACATCGCCTTGCTGGCGGCCTTGTGCACGGCCGGGCCGCCGCGGGACAGGATCTGCATGAGCAGCACACGGTCGTCGACCTCCCGCAGCGACCCCAGCTCCACCTTGAGGAAGTGCTCGACGTCCGCGGCGGTACCGGCGAGCGCCTTCTCCGCACCCTCGCGCACGCCCAGGCCGCTGCCCGGGTCGTCGAGGAGCCGCTGCGCCTCGGCGCGGTTCTCGTCCTCGGCGCGGGCCGTGTACTGGCCGACGTTCAGGAAGGCGCGGTACACGTCGAGGTCGTCCGTCGGGAACGCGGCGTTGCCGGCCTTCTTCACCGCCGGGCCGCCGACGTTCATGATCTGCAGGATGGCGATCCGCGCGTCGTCCCGGCGGATCCGGTCCACCTCCGACGCGAGGAACCGCGCGCGGTCGGCCGGGGTGCCGGCGAGCGCCGCCGCCGCGTGCTCGCGCAGGTAGTTGCTCGGGGCGGTGAGCAGGTAGTCGTTCGGGTAGACCAGCAGCCTCTCGATCGCCGCCCGGTTCTCCTCGTCCGCCGTCGTCCCGGCCGGGTCGGTCTGCTCCTGCCCCGCGGGGACGGTGTCGGCGAACGCCGGGGCGGTTCCCGCTGCGAGGGGTGCGGCCGCGGTGGCCAGGAAGACGGCGGCAGCGAGCGAACGACGGATCTTCAACGGTCCCCCGGGGATCTGTGCATGAATGAACTCCGCCGCGACTCGACAGCGGTCGGCCGAATGATCGTATAACCACAACAGCCCATGGGCGAACACGTTTCCGTCACGTCCTGACCTCGGGATTCCCTCGTACGCCCCGTCCCGTCGGCGTCGGCCTCGTGCCGTGCCGGCAGACCGGCACCGTGCCGGGCGCCCGGGAGCGCCCGGGCGTCGGTGAGGTTTTACGCAGCGGCAACAGAAAGATCGTTCCTGCACCCCGTCCGCCGTCGTTGAACCGATCATGATGACGACGACCGCCACACCTGCCACCCTCGACCTCGACGGCTTAACCGGGCTCCTCTTCGAGGACGGTCCCGACGGCGCCTACCTCCACGGGCACTGGCGCAAGGCCGTCTCCGCCGACCTGTTCCGCTACCGCCCCGGGGCCCGGATCGAGGAGCGGTGGCAGCTCGCTTACGACCGCCTGCGCGCGCTGAACGCCGAACTCCCGCTCTCCCCCGAGTGGTTGGCCGGGGATCCGCGCGGGCTGGCCGCGCTGCACGAATGGGCCGCGGTGGTGGACGGCGCGACGGCCACCGTGGCCGGCATCCACTACAACCTCTTCCTGGGCAGCGTGCTCGACGACGAGGTCTCACCGGAGCGCCAGTTGGGCGAGTTCACCTCGCTGGCCCGGATCGGAACCTTCCTGTGCACCGAGCGGGCGCACGGCAACGACGCGGCCGCGCTGGAGACCGTCGCCCGCTACGACCGGGAGAGCGACGGGTTCGTGCTGCACACGCCGAACGAGGGCGCCCGGAAGTACATGCCGAACACCGGCCCGGCGGGCGGGCCGAAGACGGCCGTCGTCGCGGCCCGGCTGCTGGTCGACGACCGGGACCAAGGGGTCTTCCTGTTCCTCACCCCGTTGAGCGACCACCGGGGGACGCTGCCGGGGGTCACCGTCACGATGCTGCCGGAGCGGACCGGCAGTCCGGTGGACCACTGCGTCACCGGATTCCACCACGTCCGCCTGCCGCGGACCGCGCTGATCCAGGGGCCGCACGGCCGGCTGCTGCCGGACGGCACGTTCACCAGCACGGTGGGCAGCTCGCGCAAGCGGTTCCTGCACGCCATCGGGCGGGTGACGGTGGGCAAGCTCTGCATGAGCGCGAGCGCGCTCGGCGGCTGCCGGGCGGCCCTGGCCACGGCGGTCCGCTACGCCTACGTACGGCACATCTCGGGCCCGGGCGAGGGCTGGCGGGTCCCGCTGGCCGCGCACCGCAGCCACCACGGCCGGCTGCTGGAGGGCGTGGCCACCGCGTACGCCATGACCTTCCTGCACCGGGCGGTCACCGAGACCTGGACCACCCACCGGCCCGGGGAGCGCGCGGACACCGAGCGCCTGGTGGCCGTCGCCAAGGGCTGGATCACCTGGCAGTCGCGGGACATCATGACCGAGAGCCGGGAGCGCTGCGGGGCCCAGGGGCTCTTCCCGGTGAACGGGCTGGCGGAGTACACCGCCAACGCGGACGGGGCGATCACCGCCGAGGGGGACAACCTGGCGATCTGGTGCAAGGCCGGCGCCGAGATGATCTTCGGGCACGAGCCGGCCCCGCCGGCCGGGGAGGCCACCGGCGCGGAGGACCCGACCGACCCCCGCTTCCTCCGGCGGGCCCTCGCCGCCGCCGAGCGCCACTGGCACCTCGCCGCCCGGCGCGACCTCCGCGGCAACGGGACGGACGGGGACGGGGCGGGCGGCCACCGGGCGGGCGACGGCCTGGGCCGCTGGAACAACGCGTCCGACGCGGCGCTGGCCCTGGTCGAGGCGTACGCGGTGGGGAAGGCCGCGGACGCGTTCGTCGCGGCCTGCGCCCACGTCGCCGACCCAGCCACGCGCGCCGTCCTGGAGGACCTGTGCGCGCTCTTCCTGCTCGGGCAGGTGGACTCGCGCAGCGGGCTGCTGCTGGTGGGGAAGGCGCTCACGGCCGGTCAGGTCGGCGCCCTGGCCGGGACCCGGCGGCGGCTGGTCGCCCGGCTCGCCCCGCACCTGGCCGCCCTGACCGAGGCCTTCGACATCCCGGAGGAGCACCTGTCGTCGCTCCCGATGCTGGCGGCGGGCCCGGCGTCCCGCTCCTGAACCGGCGCTCCCCGAGCCGGCCTGTTCCTGACCGGCCCCGCCCGCACCGGCCCCGCCATGACCGGCCCCGCCCGCACCGGCCCCGCGAGGGCCGGCAACAGCGAGCCAGCACTTCGCGGACCACCACAGCACGGGCCGGCGCCTCCTGGACGGGCACCGGCCCACGGGCCGGACCTTCCCCGGCCGCCGGACCGCCCGGCCCTCCGCGCCGAGGGTCCCGGCTCCCCTGCGGCCGGGACCCTCGGTGTGGACCGGCCGGTGGCCGGGGAGCCTCAGCGGCGCAGGTGCCCCAGGACGGACCGGACGGCGTGGCGCACCGCCGCACGGGCCTCCTCCGTCCGGTCGACGGTCTCGAAGCCGTGGTGGCCGCCCGGTACGTCGATCACCTCGACCTCGGCCCCGGCGTCCTTCGCGGCGGCCAGGAACCCCTCGACGGTGGCCGCGATCTCCGGGATGTCCAGCTCCACCCGGGTGAGGACGATCGGCAGCCGGCCCGCCGACCGCACCGCCGCGGCGGGGGCGAACCGTCCGTCGGCCGCCATCCCCCAGCTGGGCAGCGGCGCGAGGACGGGGTAGGTCGCCGCGACGCAGCGCAGCCAGGACGGCGGCGCCGCCAGCACCTCCGCCGAGAGCGGGCCGCCGCCGGAGAAGTACCAGATCGCGATGCGGTCGCCGTCCACGCCCGGGTCGGCCCGGACGAGTTCGACCGCCGCGGCGACGTTCTCGGCGGCCTCGGCGAAGTCCTCCAGGCCGTGCAGCCCGTGGTCCACCGTCACCCCGACGGCGCCCAGGCCCGCGACGTACCCGGCGTAGCCGGTGAAGGACGGCCAGTCGCGCGGGGTGGGCCGCGCCCCGGCCGGCACCGGGCCCCCGTGGACGAACACGATCGCCGGGGCGGGCAGGTCGCCGTCGGGGCGGTAGAGGTCGACCGCGCCGATCCGCTCCCGGGGGCGCTCCGGGACGTCCAGCACGAAGGGCTCCAGGTGCGCGGGCCGTTCGGCGGCCGCCGCGGACAGCCGGTGGCCCTCGCCGGCGGCGGCGGCCAGCAGGGCGGCGGAGAGTTCCTCGGGCGCCGAGAGCATCGGCCAGTGGCCGGTGTCGAGGTCGAAGAAGCTCACCCGCGGGTCGGTCAGCGGCTGCAGACCCGGGTCGCCGAGGCCGACCAGGGCCTGCACCAGGGCGATGCTCCTCCCGTTGGCCGTGCAGAGGACGCCGGTGGTGGGCAGGCCGGCGGCGGCGCCCGTCAGGCGGAGCGGCTGGGTGAGGGTGGCCCTCGGCTGCGGTGCGGCGAGCCGGGTCATCCGCGCCAGCGCCTCCGCGGTGAGCCCCGCGACGCTGCCGCCGCGCTGCCACTCGTCGGCCCCGGGCGCGGGGATCCGCCAGTCGGCGGTCTCCTGCCCGTCGAGGCCGGGCAGCAGGTCGCGGACGCTCTGGTCGGCCAGTTGCAGCGCGGCGTCGCCGTCCTGCGGCATGCCGGCGTCCAGGTACACGACCCGGGCGATCCGCTCCGGCCGCCGGTCGGCGGCGCCCAGCACCGGGTGGATGCCGTAGTCGTGGCCGACGATCACCAGCTGCGGGTCCCGCACCTCGTCGATCACCCGGACCAGGTCGTCGATGTGGGTCTCCAGGTCGGTGCCGGGGCCGGCCAGGTGCTGCCGGTCCCCCATGCCGGTGAGCGTCACCGGGTGCACCTCGGCGCCCGACTCTCGCAGCCGGTCGGCCACCTCCTGCCAGATCCAGCCGCCGGTCCAACTGCCCGGCACCAGTACGAACGCCGTCATGACTGCCTCCCCGCCCACCTCGGTCCGCGCGGTCGGCCGGGCCGGCCGTCCGCGCTCGCCGGTACGGTAGGAACTCCCCCTGCGGGAGATTCAAGGCCGCCGGCGGGGCTCCGGGGCCGAAGGCCGGGGGTCCTGGGGCCGAAGGCCCCGGCCACCCGGCCTAGATCCAGCCCCGCTCCTTGGCCAGCAGGCCCGCCTGGAACCGGTTGGCCGCGCCCAGCCGCAGCATGATGTCGGCGATGTAGCGCCGGAAGGTGCGCAGCGAGACGCCCATCTCGCGGGCGGCCGCCTCGTCCTTGTCGGTGCGGGTGAGGACCTCCAGGACCCGGCGTTCGACCTCGGACAGCGGCGGCGGGACGCCCTCCCCGTCGCTCTCCTCGGCGGGCAGCTCCCGGCTGCTCTCCCAGACCTGTTCGAACCAGGCGACCGTGTTGGCGACCAGGCCGGCCTGCCGGACCACCAGGGTCGCCTGCTGGTAGTCGTCCGGGTCGACCGGCACCATGGCGACGCCGCGGTCCCAGATCACCATCCGCCGGATCGCCTGGTCGGTGAACCGTACTTCGCCGCCGAGCGCGACGAGTTCGCGCAGGTAGGCGCTGGTCCCCGGGTCGGCGACCGCCTCCGGGCCAACGACCGTGCGCCAGCGGATGCCGCGCCGCAGCATCCGCAGGTCGGACTGCCGGGCCTGCTCGATGCTCTCCGGCTGCCACCGGTTCGGCAGCAGCGCCATCAGCTCGCGGAAGGTGAAGAAGGCCAGGTCGGCGAGGCGGTCGCGGATGGCGTCGACCCCGTCCACCCGCTCGATCTCGCCGACGGGCGTCTCCGCCAGGCCGTGCTTGTGCTCCTCGGCGAGCGCGGCGATCACCTTGCGGGCGGCGACGACCTGGTCGGTGGTGTTCCGCAGCTCGCCGAGCTGCTGCTCGACCAGCCACTCGACCGCCACCGAAGGGTCCGAGACCAGCACGGTGTGCTGGTCCGAGAGACGGATCAGGCCCTTCCCCTGCAGCCGCTCCAGGGCCTCCTCGACGGTGTCGCGGTCCCAGCCGAAGGCGGTGCCGGCCGCCTCGGCCGCATGGCCCGGATGTCGCAGGAAGTACCGGTACAGCCGCAGGTGTTCGTCCGGAACCCCCAGCGCGATCAGACCCGACAACGTTCCCCCGATCCCCGGTCGAGTGGCAACAAGCTGTCATCCGTTGCCGTTTCTGACACTAGAACAGGTCCCGGCGGGGGAGCACGCTGGGGTCATGCCCAAGATCTTCTCGTCCTCGGCCCGCCCGGCCGCCGCGCCGGACCGCACCGCCGGCAGCCGGCCGGAGGCGGCCGTCAGCCTGTCCTCGGTCACCAAGGTGTACGGCCGCGGCGCCGCCACCGTGCACGCGCTGCGCGGCGTCAGCGTCGACATCCCGCGCGGCAGCTTCACCGCCGTGATGGGGCCCTCCGGCTCCGGGAAGAGCACCTTCCTGCACTGCGCCGCCGGCCTCGACCGCCCCACCGGCGGCACGGTGACGCTCGGCGGGAGCGAGCTGACCGGGCTGGACGAGACCCGGCTGACCCGGCTGCGCCGGGACCGGATCGGCTTCGTGTTCCAGGCGTTCAACCTGATGCCGTCCCTGACGGTCCTGCAGAACATCACGCTGCCGCTGCGGCTGGCCGGGCGCCGCCCCGACCGGGCCTGGCTGGCGGAGATCGTCGAGCGGGTGGGCCTGGCGGACCGCACCGGGCACCGCCCGGCCGAGCTGTCCGGCGGGCAGCAGCAGCGGGTGGCCGTCGCCCGGGCGCTGGTGACCCGGCCGGAGGTGGTGTTCGGCGACGAACCCACCGGCGCGCTGGACACCGTGACGGCGAAGGAGGTGCTGGGACTGCTCCGGCAGACCGTCGACGAACTGGGCCAGACCGTCGTGATGGTCACCCACGACCCGGTCGCCGCCTCCTACGCCGACACCGTGCTCTTCCTCGCCGACGGCGCCCTCGCGGACGCGCTGACCGCGCCGACCGCCGAGCTGGTGGCCGACCGGATGAGCCGGCTGGGAGCGTGGGCCTGATGTTCTTCCTCGCCCTGAGCACCCTGCGGGCCCGCAAGGGGGCCTTCGCCGGCGCGTTCGTCGCGCTGATGTGCGCCGCCGCGCTGGTCACCGCCTGCGGCGCGCTGCTGGAGACCGGCCTGCGCGGCCGGATCCCCACCGAGCGGTACGCCGGTACGCCCCTGCTGGTCACGGCGGACCAGGAACTGCACCGGGTCGAGCGGAAGGGGGACAAGACGAAGGACAAGGCCAAGGCGCTGACCGAGCGGGCCTGGCTGGACGCCGGCACCGCGGACCGGCTCACCGCGCTGCCGGGTGTCCGCGCGGTCGTCCCCGAACTCACCTTCCCCGCCGAGGTGCTGGCCCCAGCCGGCCGGGCCGCCGGCGGCTCCTCCTGGGGGCACGCCTGGGAGTCCGCCGTGCTCACCCCGTTCGGGCTGGACGCCGGGCGCGCGCCCGCCGCCGACGACGAGATCGTGCTGGACGCGGCGGCCGCCCGGAGCGCCGGGGCCGGCGTCGGCGGCACGGTCACCGTGCAGTCCGGCGCCGCGCCCGCCGCGTACCGCGTGGTCGGGGTGGTCTCTCCCGCCGGCGGCCGGCCGGCCCGGCAGTCGGCGCTGTTCTTCACCGCCGGCGAGGCCCGGCGGCTGGCGGGCCGCCCCGGGCAGGTCGCCGCGGTCGGACTGCTCACCGAGCCCGGCGCGGACCTGGCCGCGGTACGGGCCCGGGCCGTCGCGGCGCTGGCCGGCACGACGGCCGAGGTCCGGTCGGGCGACGCCCTCGGCCCGGCCGAGTTCCTGGCGGCCGGCAAGGCCCGAGTGAAGCTGGTCAGCATGGGCGCCGCGATGGGCGGCACCTCACTGCTGGTGGCCCTGCTGGTGGTGACGGGCACCTTCTCGCTCTCCGTCCAGCAGCGGGTGCGCGAGCTGGCGCTGCTCCGCGCGATCGGGGCGACGCCCCGCCAGCTGCGCCGGACGGTCGGCCGCGAGGCCCTGGTGGTCGGCCTGCTGGCGGGCCTCCCCGGCGCGGTGGCCGGCCTCGCGCTGGCCGGCTGGCTGCACCGGCGCTTCCTCGCGATCGGCGCGCTGCCGGACACCCTGCACCTGCTGCTGAGCCCCTTCCCGCCGGTCGCGGCGGTGCTGGCGACGCTGCTGGCCGGCTGGGGCGCAGCCCGGGTGTCGGCGCGGCGCCCGGCCCGGGTGCACCCCACCGAGGGACTCGCCGAGGCCGCGGCACCGCGGGCCCGGCCGGGGGCCGGGCGGCTGGTCGCGGGCGTGCTGGCGGCCGTCGGGTACGTGGTGCTGGTGCTCGTCCTGTCCGGTCTGCACACGGACGCCGGCGCCACCCCGGTGACCTTCCTGTCCGTGGTCCTGGCGGCGGTCGCCACCGCCCTGCTCGGCCCGTCGGCGGTCCGGTTCGCCACGACGGTGCTGGGCCGGGTCGTCCAGGCCCTCTCGCCATCCGCCGGGTTCCTCGCCGCGCAGAACGCCCGCGCCTCGGCCCAGCGCCTCGCCGCCGTGGTCACGCCGCTGAGCCTGGCCGTCGCGATGGCCTCGACGATCCTGTTCACCCAGACCACCGCGAGCCACGCGGCGGGCGAGCAGGTGCGGGCCGGCACCACCGCCCCGTACGTGCTGGCCGCCGCCGGGCCGGGCGTGCCCGGGGCCGCCGCCGAGGCGGTGCGCGGGGTGCCGGGCGTGGTGGCGGTGACCGAGGTGGTCCGGTCGACGGTCTACGCGGGCCCGGACCGGTTCCCGGCCCAGGGCGTCACCCCGCGCGGCCTCGGCCGGACCATGGACCCGGAGGTCACCGCCGGGTCGCTGGACGCGATGGGCGAGGACACCGTCGCCCTCAGCCGGCTCGCCGCCGACACCAGGAGGGCCACGGTCGGCGGAACCCTGCCGGTCACCCTGGGCGACGGGGTCACCGTGCCGCTGCGGGTGGTCGCCGTCTACGAGCGCGGCCTCGGCTTCGGCGACCTGCTGCTGCCCCTGGGTGTGCTGGCGGCGCACGTGGACAACCCGCTCGCCTCCTCGGTGCTGGTGGCCGGCACGGCGACGCGCGAGGAGCTGGCCGCCGCGGCCCGGCCCTTCCCCGCCGTACGGATCCTCGGCCGCGCGGAGCTCGACGCCGTCCGGAGCGCGCAGGCCGGCAGCCAGGCGCAGGTCAACTACGTCGCGATGGGCCTGATCATCGCCTTCACCGGCATCGCGGTGGTGAACACCCTGGTGATGGCGACCGCCGCCAGGCGCCGGGAGTTCGCGCTGCTGCGCCTGATCGGCACCACCGGACGGCAGGTCCGGGCGATGCTCCGCTGGGAGACGCTGATGGTGGTGCTGCTCTCCGTCGGGCTCGGCTCGGCCGTCGCGTACGCGACGCTGGCGGCCTACAGCACCGGCATGACGGGGGCGGCCCGGCCGTACGCACCGCCGCTCACCTACCTGGGCGTGGTCGCCGCGGCGGCGGCGCTCGCCTTCGTGGCCACCGCGCTGCCGGCCCGGCTGGCGCTGCGTGCGGACGCGGCGGGGGCGATCGGCGCCCGCGAGTAGGGGCCGCCCGTCCCCCACCCGCCGGTGGGGGACGGTCAGAGGCCGGGCGGGACCGGCGAACGGCCCGGGTCCGGGAACGGCGAACGCTCCGGGGCAGGGTCCGGGTCCGGGGCCGGTGGCAGGATCCGGCAGAGCGCGTCGAGCGCGGGGCCGTAGGCGGACTCCGACGGGGTGGCGTACCCGACCACCAGCCCGTCGGCGGGCGGCACCACGGCGTCCGGGTGGCGGAAGCCGGCCAGGCCGTCCAGGGCGACGCCCTCCCAGGTGGCGGCCTTGACCGAGGAGGCCTCCGTCCCGGGCGGCAGCCGCAGGACGGCGTGCAGCCCGGCGGCGATGCCGGTCACGGCGATGTGCGGCGCCTGCTCGGCCAGCTGCTCGACCAGCCGGCCGCGCCGCGCGCGGTAGCGCTGCCGCATCCGCCGGACGTGCCGGTCGTACCGGCCGGACTCGATCAGTTCGGCGAGCGCCAGCTGGTCCAGCGTGCCGGTCCAGGCCTCGCGTTCGCCCTTGACCGCGAGCACCGGCGCGACCAGGTGCTCGGGGAGCACCAGCCAGCCGAGGCGGACGGCCGGGGACAGGCTCTTGCTGACCGAGCCGAGGTACACCACGTGTTCGGGGTCGAGTCCCTGCACGGCGCCGACCGGCTCACGGTCGTAGCGGAACTCCCCGTCGTAGTCGTCCTCCAGCACCAGCGTGCCGTTGGCGCGGGCCCAGTCGACCGCGGCGGCCCGCCGGCTCGCGTGCAACGGTCCGCCGGTCGGGAACTGGTGCGCGGGGGTGAGCAGCACGGCCCGGGGGGCCGTCCGCGGCGAGGCGGCGGTCGCCGTCGCCAGCTCGTCCGTCCTGGTGCCCTTCGCGTCGATGCCGAGCGGCACGGTGCGGACGCCCGCGGCGTGCAGCAGCCCGCGGTGGAAGGGCAGTCCGTACGCCTCCACGGCGAGCGGGCCGCGCAGCACCTGGCCCTCGAAGAGCAGCCGCAGCGCGTGGGCGAAGCCGGCGCAGACCACGATCCGGTCCGGGGTGGTGCGTACCCCGCGGACCCGGGCGAGGTAGTGCGCGAGCGCCTCGCGCAGCTCGGCCCGCCCCTGCGGGTCGCCGGGCCCGAAGGCCTCGTCGGGGGCGGCGGTGAGGGCCCGGCGGGTGGCGGCGATCCAGTCGGCGCGGGGGAAGGACGCGGCGTCCGGCCGGCCCTGGCCGAGGTTGTGGGCGGGACCGGGCCGGTGGCCGGAGGGCCGCTTGGGGGTGCGGACCGGGTGGGCCGGCGCGGCCCGCTCGGCGACCCGGGTGCCGGAGCCCTGCCGGGCGGTGAACCAGCCCTCGGCGACCAGTTCGGCGTAGGCGTCGGCCACCGTGTTGCGGGCCACCCCCAGGTCGAGGGCGAGGGTGCGGTACGGCGGCAGCCGGGTGCCGGGGGCGAGCCGGCCGGCGCGTACGGCCTCCCGCAGTGCCTGGGTGAGCGCGGCGCGGCGGCTGCCGGTGGCGGGCAGGTCCAGGTGCAGGTCGGGGCCGGTGGCGTCGGCCGCCGGCTCGGCTGCTGGTTCACGCATCGGGTTGGCCCTTCGGTCGGGCTGCCGCTCCCGGTCGGCAGGGCTCGGCGGACGGTCGGGCAGCGCCCGGGCGGGCGGTCAGCGGATGGCGCGGGGTCAGCGGGCGGTGTCCTCGTCGTCGGCCCGGCGGCGCAGGGCGTCCTGCGCCGCGACGTACTTCAGCATCAGGCGGGCGAATTCGAGGCGTTCGTCCTCGGACCAGTCCGCGGTGACGTACTCGAAGGCGGACCGCTGGTGGCGCCGGAAGCGGGCCATCAGTTCCCGGCCTTCGGGGCTGAGATGAAGGATCGTCCGGCGGCCGTCCTGCTGGGAGGCGGTGCGGACCAGGTAGCCGGCCCCGATCGAGTCGGAGACCATCCGGCTGGCCACCGACGGGTCCACGCTGAGGTGCTCGGCCACCGCACCGACGGTGATCTCGCGGGCCTCCGCCGCCTGTTCAGCCTCCAGGACGATGTTGAGGACGAGGGTCCGGCTCAGGTCCTTCTGGGAGATCGGGTTCTCGACGTCCAGCAGCGAGGAGCGGCGCAGCTTCCCGAAGGCGGGGCCCACGGCGTTCAGCAGCTCGTCGGCGGTTCC
Organism: Kitasatospora indigofera; assembly: GCF_014655955.1. Lineage (GTDB taxonomy): Bacteria > Actinomycetota > Actinomycetes > Streptomycetales > Streptomycetaceae > Kitasatospora > Kitasatospora indigofera. The sequence goes on along the minus strand of NZ_BNBO01000044.1, from coordinate 17,372 downwards.
GGGCCGGTGCTTGGTCATGCCCTCATCGTACATAGGTGACTCCGCGCAAGCATGTGTTGACACGCAAACGTGTGCATGTGAGCATGCATATGTAGCAAGCAAGCAATCGACCGACCGGAGTTCTCATGACCACCCTCGTCACCGGCGCCCGCGGCAAGGTCGGACAGGCCGTCATCGGCCGTCTGCACGCGGCCGGCCACACCGTCCGCGCCGCCAGCGCCGACCCCTCCGCGCTCACCGTCCCGGACGGCGTCGAGATCGCCGAGCTGGTCCTCGACCGGCCCGCGACCTTCGGCGCGGCGCTCCTCGGCGTGCGCCAGGTCTTCCTCTACCCCAACCCCGCCGGCATCCATGAGCTGGTCACGGCCGCCGAGGCCGCGGGCGTCGAACACGTCGTCCTGCTGTCCTCGTCCTCCGTGCTCGGCCCCGACGCCGAGCAGGACCCGCTGGCGAGCCACAGCCTCCGGGTCGAGCGCGCCCTCGCCGCCTCCACCCTCACCTGCACCTTCCTGCGGCCGGACGCCTTCGCCAGCAACTCCTTCGGCTGGGCCCGCGCGATCGGCGGCTCGCTCCCGGTCGAACTGGCCTACCCGGACGCGCACATCGCGCCCATCCACCCCGAGGACATCGCCGACATCGCCTTCGAGGCGCTGACCGGCGACTCCCTCACCGGCCGCTCGCTCACCCTGACCGGCGCCGAGTCGCTCGCCTTCCGCGAGCAGGTCGCCCTGCTCGCGGACGCCGTCGGCCGCGAGATCGAGGTCCGCCGGATCACCCGGCCCGAGGCCGAACGGCAGCTGGGCGCCTTCATGCCCGCGCCGATGGTGTGCTCGCTGCTCGACCTGTGGGAGGCCGCGGACGGCCGGCCCGCCGAGGTCGCCGACACCACCGCGACCCTGCTCGGCCGTCCCGCCCGCACCTTCCGGCAGTGGGCCCAGGAGAACGCCGCCGCCTTCGCCGGACACTGAGCCGGCCGCCGGCACCCGCCCGATCCCGACCGCTCGGGAACAGGGACAGGCACAGGGACACCAACAGGGAGACGAACAGGAGCAGGAGCAGAACATGGAACAGCAGCCGCCGACGAAGCCCGTCGGCTACTGGCTCAACCGCACCGACGCCGCGCTGACCAGGTACCTCGACGGGATGCTGGCCGCGGACGGCCTCACCCGGCTCGGCTGGCAGGTCCTCAACGTGATCGCGGACGACCCGGAGGCCACCGACGCGGAGGTCCTGGCCGTCCTGACCGCCAACGGCGAGGCCACCGAGTTGGCCGGCACCGTCGAGTCGCTGGTCACCGGCGGCTGGGCGGCCCGCCCGGCTCCGGGCCGCCTCGCCCTGACCGACGAGGGCCGGGCCCGGTTCGCCCGGGTGGCCGTCCGGGCCGGGGCCTTCCGGAAGCGGGTGACGGCCGGCGTCCCGGACGAGGAGTACCGGATCGCCGTCGCCGTGCTCGAACGGATCGCGCACAACGCGGAGGCCGCCGCCGACGCGGCCGGGTACGCCGGCGGGCGGCGCTGAGCCCCGCCCGCTCCTTGCGGTCCCCCGGTGCGGTCCCCGGGTCGGCCCCCGGGTCGGCCCCCGGCCTGGAACCGCGCAGCCCCCGGGCCTGAGCCGCTCAGCTCCCCGGCTTGAGCCGCCCGAGGGTGAAGCCCTCCCCCGCCGGGTCCAGCTCCCTGGTGGCGCGCTTGAACAGGTACTCCGCCCGCTCGTACGAGAGCCGGCCGCGGCCGGTGTGCGGGCAGAGGTCGGCCGGCCCCGGCGTCCGGGCCGGACCGGGCCGCCGATCGGCGAGGAAGAGCGGGCCGCGACTGCGGCCGGCCAGCAGGCCGGGGAGCAGCCGGGCCGTCCCGGCGCGCCAGCTCACCCAGCCGTCGCCCGCGCGGGCCCGGCGGTCCTCCAGGTCCAGGTCCTCGACGTTCAGCGCCAGGACGGTCCGCACCGCGGCCGCCGACTCGTGCAGCAGCCGCCACAGGGCCAGCTCGCGCGGCGCCGGGCCCGGGCTGCTCCAGAGGGCCGCCAGCTGGTCCGGCCCGAGCGGGAGGGTCCGGTGCCCCGGCCCGGCCCGCCGGGCCAGGCCGTCCGCCAGGCCGTCCGCGCCCGCCCAGGCGCCGAAGGAGCGGACGGCCGAGCGGTGGCGGTTCCAGGTGGCGGCCGCCGTGTCGCCCCAGGTCGCGGTGAAGGTCCGCGCCACCTCCTCGGGGGTCACGGTGGTCAGCGGCCGCCGCTCGCCCAGGGCCAGGCCGAGCCGGCGCAGGGTCTGCCCGTACGAGCGGACCGTACCGGCGTCCAGGTCCTCGCGCGCGAGGAACTCCGCCGCCGCGCCACCGAGGGTGGGCCCCGGCGCGGCGGCGGGCGCGATCCCGTCCGCCCGCCGGTGCAGGAAGGCGCGCTCGGCGGCGTTCCCGGTCAGGGCGGCGGCGCGCTGGAACTCCAGCCGCGCCTCCTCGCGGCGGCCGAGCCCCAGCAGCAGGTCGCCGCGGACGCTCGGCAGCAGGTGGTAGTCGCGCAGCGCCGGGTCGGCGGCGAGCGCGTCGGCCACCACGAGGCCGGCCTGCGGCCCGCGCGCCCGGCCCAGCGCCACCGCCCGGTTCAGTTGCACCACCGGCGTGGGCAGCAGCCTGGCCAGCGATTCGTAGAGCGCCGCGATCTGCTCCCAGTCGGTCTCCTCGGCGGTCCGGGCCTGCGCGTGGCAGACCGCGACGGCCGCCTGCAGCACGTACGGGCCGGGCGTCCCGCCGATCCGGCGCGCCGTCAGCATCGCGGTGAAGCCGCGGCGGATGCGCAGCTGGTCCCAGCGGCCGCGGTTCTGCTCGTCCAGCCGGACGGGCTCGCCCGCCGGGCCGGTCCGGGCGGCCGAGCGGGACTCCTGGATCTCCATCAGGGCGAGCAGCCCGTGCACCTCGGCCTCGTCGGGCACGAGTTCGGCCAGCAGCCGCCCCAGCCGGAGCGCCTCGTGGCAGAGCCCGGGGCGCATCAGGTCGTCGCCGGAGGTGGCCGAGTAGCCCTCGTTGAAGATCAGGTAGACCACTTCGAGCACCGAGGACAGCCGCCCGGCCAGCTCCGGCCCCTCCGGCAGGGTGAACGGCACCCGCTCCTCGGCCAGCGTCCGCTTCGCCGCGGCGATCCGCCGGGCCACGGTGGGCTCGTTGACCAGGAAGGCCCGCGCGATCTCCTGGGCCGTCAGCCCGCCGAGCAGCCGCAGGGTCAGGGCGATCCGGCCCTCGGGCGGCAGCACGGGGTGGCAGGAGATGAAGATCAGCCGCAGCAGGTCGTCCTGCTCGGGACCGGACGGCGGCTCGGGCTCGACGTCCCGCTGCTGCTCCAACTCGTGGGCGAGCTGCTCCTGTTGCAGCGTCAGGCGCCGGGAGCGGCGGACGTGGTCCACGGCCCGGCGTTTGGCGACCGCCGTCAGCCAGGCGCCGGGGTTGTCCGGCACCCCGGTCGCGGGCCACTGTTCGAGTGCGGCGACCAGGGCGTCCTGGGCCAGCTCCTCGGCGAGGCCCACGTCGCGGACCATCCGGGTGAGGGCGGCGACGATCCTGGCCGACTCTAGCTTCCAGACCGCGTCGATCGTGCGGTGGGCATCCAGCACAGCCACGATCAGAGCATCCGCCCCGGCCGGGCCGCAAACCGGGACGGCCGGGGCGCCGCGGACTCCGCTGACTCCAAGTGGGGGGACGGACGGCCGGACGCGGTGCCGGACGACGCGCCGGACCGCCGGACGAGGCGCCGGACGAGGTCCCGTCGGGTGCCCCGCCCGGCCCGGCGGCCCGCTCAGGGGCCGAACACCTGCTGGACCACGCTCTCGCCGTCGCCGACGATCCGGCGGAACCGGCGGGCCAGTTCGATCGCCTCCTCCTTGGAGCGGACCTCGATCAGGGCGAAGCCGGCCACGGCCTCCTTCGCCTCGGCGAACGGTCCGTCCGTCACGGTGATCTCCTCCCCGGAGGAGGTCACCAGGATCCCGCCCGGCTCCAGCCCGCCGGTGGCCAGCAGCACCCCGGCCGCGCTCAGCTCCTCGATGAACCTGCCCATCTCGGCGAAGAGGGCCTCGTCGGGGGCGGTGTCGGTGGCCTTGGTCGTCATCAGGTAGCGCATGTTCTCTCCTCGGTCGGGTCGTCCGGTGACTTGCTCCTGCCCAGACGTCGATCGGGCCGATGTGACAGGGAACGATGACGTTCCCTGTCACATCGGCGGTTCGACGTGGAGGCGAGACCCGAGCAGCCCGTCCCGGAAAGAGGGATCCACCATGAGCACCGTCCAGCTCCCCACGGCTTCCACCGCCACCACCGCCACCACAACCACCGCCGCCACCCCCGCAGCCGCCCGGACGGGCACCCGGGCCCTGCTGGCCTGCCTGGTCGTCGCGGCGCCGCTGTGGGCCGTCGTCTCGCTGACCCAGGCGGCCTGCCGGGAGGGCTTCGACATCACCCGGCACCCGCTGAGCGCGCTGAGCAACGGCTCCCTCGGCTGGCTGCAGATCAGCAACTTCCTGCTGGCCGGCCTGCTGACCGCCGTCGGCGCGAGCGGCCTGCGCCGGGTGATGCGCGGCACGCCCGGCGGCACCTGGGCACCCCGGCTGGTCCGGCTGTCCGGCCTGGGCATGGCCGCGGCCGGCGTCTTCGTGATGGACCCGGCCGACGGCTTCCCGGCCGGCACCCCGGCCGGCCCGCCCGCGACGCTGGGCCCGGGCAGCTACGGCCACATGGCGGCCGGGTCGATCACCTTCACCGCCCTGATCGCCGCCTGCTACGTGCTGGGCCGCCACTTCTCGCGGGCCGGGCGGCGGGGCCCGGCGGTCGCCTCCCGGGTGGCCGGCACCGCGCTGCTGCTGGGCGACGGCTGGGCGATGGGCGGTGGCCCGGCCGGCACGGCGACCCTGGCCGTCGGCGCGATCACCGCGATGCTCTGGGTCTCCGCGGTCGCCGCCCGGGCCCGCCGCACCACCTGAACCCGGCCGGCCCGGGCCGGCCGCACCACCTGAACCCGGCCGGCCCGCCCGCCGCACCACCCGGGCCCGGACGGACGAGGGCCCCGACCGGAAACCCGGCCGGGGCCCTGTCCTGCCGCCTGGGGACCCCCGTACCCCAGGCCTCCCACGCCCCGGCGCTGCCGCCGGGCGGCCCTCAGGCCGCCAACGCGTGGTCGGTACGGTGGGCGACCCGGCCGCGCAGGGCGAAGGTCGCCGCCGAGCAGCCCAGGCCGCCGAGCAGCGCGGTCCACCACAGGGCCGCCGCGCCGACCCCGGTGTAGAGGGTGACGCCCAGGGTGAGGGCGGCGAACCGGGCGAGCCCCCAGACCCAGCTGAAGGCCCCCTGGTAGCGGCCGCGGGCGTGCTCCGGGGCGAGGCCGGCGACCACCGAGGCGGCGATACCGGCCACGCACGCCTCGCCCAGCGACCAGACCGCCACCGAGAACGCGAACCCGGCGATGCTGTCCGCGAGCCCGGTGAGCGCCACCCCGACGGCGATCAGCACGCTGCCGGCGCACTGGACCGGCAGCTGCGGCAGCCGGGCCGACCAGGCCGTCGCGAACGGCTGGACGCCCACCACCAGAAGGGCGTTGACCGCCGCCATGGCGCCGTACACCGCCGGCGAGAGCCCGCTGTCGCGGACCGCCAGCGGCAGCGCGACCTCGGTCAGCGAGTAGACGAAGAGCTGCACGCCGAACAACGGGAGCAGCGCCATCAGCAGGCCGTCCCGCAGGACGACGCCGTAGCCGACGCCGTCCCGGCCGCCCGCCGGTGCCTTCGCCACCGGCCCGGCCTCGCGCAGCCGGGTCACCACGACCAGGGCGTAGACCAGCACGGTGCCGGCGTCCACCGCGAACAGCAGCCGGTAGCCGTGCTCGGCCAGGTAGCCGCCGAGCACCCCGGCCGCCGCCGTACCGATGTTGACGCCCCATCCGAACAGGGCGTAGGCGCGCCGGCGGCGCTCCGCGTCCACCGCGTCGGCCATCAGCGCGTACGCGGCCGGGCCGACCGTCGCCCCGGCGGCGCTGAGCAGCAGCGCGGCGGCGGCCATCGTCGGCACGCCGGGCGCCACGTACAGCGCGCCCTGCGCCGCCGCCGCGCCGAGCAGGCCGATCAGCATGGTCGGGCGGCGCCCGATCCGGTCGGCGAGCAGACCGCCGACCGCCGGGCCGAGCAGGTTGCCCGCCCCGAGGGCCCCGAGCACGTAGGAGGTCTCGCTGCCGGTGACGCCGCGCGCGGCCAGGAAGAACACCAGGAACGGGGTGACCAGGTAGCCGAGGCGGTTGACGATGCTGCCGGCGAACAAGGTCCAGACGGTGGGCGGGAGTCCGCGGAACGTGGAAAGCATGCAAGGAGACTGCGGCCGCGCCGCCTCCGCGCACCATTGATTAAGCTGAGACCGAATCAGTCGGACGATCCCGGGGGGTCACTGGATGGATTCCGGGCTGAGCTTCTCCACGGCGGACCTGGCGCAGACCCGCTTCGCGGTCTCCCCGATGTGGGAGGTCGTCACCAGCTTCCGGCTGCTCAGGGCGCAGGCCGAACCACCGGTGCACCGCCGCTGGGCGGCGCAGGTGCGGCCCCGAGTGGTACGGGCCGGTCTCGGCCACGGGTGGCTGGCCGAGCTGATTCCCGCGCACGGCTACCTGGCCGACCTCCTCAACCCGACCCCGGACAGCCCCTTCCCCACCCTCGAAGCCGAGTTGGCGGCGATCCGGCGGACGGCCCCCGAACGGGTCCGGACCGAACTGGAGATGCTGGGCACCGAACGCGACCTCGGCTCCTCCCCGCGGGTCCGGCTGCTCCGCGAGGCGCCCGAGGCGGCACTGGCCAAGGTGACGGCCGAGATCGAGGTGTACTGGGAGATCGCCCTGGCGCCCTACTGGGCCCGGATCCGCCGGCTGCTCGAAGCCGATGTCTTCCACCGGGCCCGGCAGGTGGCCGAGCACGGCTCCGCCCACGTCCTCAACGAACTGCACGGCTCGGTGCGGTGGGACGACGGCACCCTGCACCTGGTCCGCCGGCAGTGCGCGCTGACCCGGGACCAGGCCGGCTCGGGACTGCTGCTGGTGCCCTCGGCCTTCGCCTGGCCGCGCGTGCTGACCCGGTCGGTCCCGCCGGACCCGCCCCAGCTCGCCTACCCGGCCCGCGGCACCGGCACCCTCTGGGAGCCGCGGGCCGGCACCCCGGCCGACGCGGTCGCCGGCGTCCTCGGCCGCTCCCGGGCCCTGCTGCTGGCGGAACTCGACACCCCGGCCTCCACCACCCAGCTGGCCAAGCACTGCGGCCTGTCCGCGGCCGGCGTCTCCCAGCACCTCACGGCCCTGCGGGACGCGGGCCTGGTCACCGCCCACCGCAGCGGCCGGTCGGTCCTGTACGCCCGGACGGCCGTCGCGGACGCCCTGCTCTGCCCGTCGCGCGGCGCCCCCGACCTGGCCTGACCCGCCCCGGCCCTCCCCCCGTCGCACCCCGGCCCGGACGCCGGGACCTGCCCCGGCTCCGACCCGCGGCCGGGCCCGCGGCCCCGGTGCCCAGCGCTCGGCACCGTCCCCCCGCCGGTGCCAGACTGGTGGTGAGCGACGGAGGACGCCATGGGCTTCTACACGACGCAGGTCGTTCCGCGGATCATCAATGTCGCCTGCGGCATGAAGGAGGCCGATCCCCTGCGCCGACGCGTCTGCGACGGCCTGGCCGGCGAGGTCGTCGAGATCGGCTTCGGCTCCGGCCTCAACATCCCCTTCTACCCGGCGACGATCACCCGGGTCTCCGCCGTCGAACCGTCCGACCTGGGCTGGCGACTGGCTTCCCGGCGGCTCGCGGCGACCAGGATCCCGGTGCAGCGCACCGGCCTCGACGGCCAGTCGCTGCTCTACCCGGACGACAGCTTCGACGCCGCGCTGTCCACCTGGACGCTGTGCACCATCCCGGACGCCGAGGCGGCCCTGCACGAGCTGCGCCGCGTCCTCAAGCCCGGTGCGGCCCTGCACTTCGTCGAGCACGGACTGGCCCCGGACGAGTCGGTGCGCCGCTGGCAGCACCGGCTGGACCCGATGCAGCAGCGGCTGTTCGGCGGCTGCCACCTCACCCGCCCGATCGTCGACCTGCTGACCGCCGCGGGCTTCACCGTCACCGAGCTGGACGTCTTCTACGAGAAGGGCGCCCCGAAGGTGATGGCCGCCGACTCCCTGGGCATCGCCACGGCCGGAGGCTGACCCGCCCGGCCCACCGGCGGCCGCGTCAGCCCGTCGGCAGGCCCCGGTCCGCGGCGAGCCGGCCCAGCAGTCCGGCGAGGACGGCGTGCTCCTGCTCGCTCAGACCCTCGGCGAACTCCGCGTCCAGGTCGCGGGCCAGGGCGGAACAGGTGTCGAGCAGCTCGCGGCCGTGATCGGTGAGGGTGAGCAGCTGGCGGCGGCGGTCGGCCGGGTCGCGGGTCCGCCGGATCGCGCCGAGACCCTCCAGGTGGTCGGCGAACCCGACCACCAGGCTGGGCGCGACGCCCATCACCCGGGCGACGTCCAGCTGGGAGGCGGCCAGCCCCTCGGACAGCACGATCATGAGGCCCACCTGCTTGGGCTTGAGCCCGTGGGGTTCGACGGCGGCGGCGAACCGCTCGGTGGCGACGGCCCCCAGGACCCCGAGCCGGAAGACGGTCGAGGCCTGGACCGGCGGGACGACGGGTGCGCCCCCACCCGCTGCGCCGGCCGGCCGGGCGGCGGCGAGGGAGGAGGGGCCGGCCGCGGCGCGGGCCTCGAAGCGGGTTCCGGCACGGGTTTCGGCGCCGTCCTCGGCACTGACATCGGACATGCAGCCATGCTACATTCCAGAAATCATTCAAAGCTCGAATGATTCAAGCTCTGATCGAGGAGTCACCGTGCCCGATCTCTCCACCGTTCAGCTGCACGTCGCCGACCTCCAGGACGGCATCGTCGGCCTGGCCGCCACCAACCCCGCCGTCACCCTGCGGCGGTCGGCCCGGATCCTCGCGGACATGGCCCGCCTGCTGGACATCCCGGTCACCCTCTCGGCGGCGCCCCGGCCCGGCGGCCCGGCCGTGATCGCCGAGCTGACCGAGGCGCTGCCCGACGCGCCGGTCTTCGTCCGCAGCGGCCCGTGCGCGTGGGACGACGAGGGCGTCCGGCAGGCGATCACCGCGCACGGCCGGCCGGACCTGGTGCTCTGCGGAGTGCTCACCGAGGTCGTGGTGCTGCACACCGCCCTGGCCGCGATCGAGGGCGGCTTCACCGTGCAGGTCCTGGTCGACGCCTGCGGCGGCATCTCCGCCCGCACCGAGGAGGCCGCCCTGCGGCAGATCGAGGCGGCCGGCGGACGCGTCACCAGCGTGGCGGGCTTCATCGCCGACCTGGTCCGCGACTTCACCACCCCCACCGGCCGTCAGGTCGTCACCGGACTGCACGGCCTGCTGGCGCCGGCGCACTGACCACCGGCGCACTGACCACCGACCACCGACCACCGACCACCGACCACGGACCGCCGACCACCGCACCGGGGGCCGGCCGGGCTCTCCCGGGTCCGCCGCCCGCGTCCCCGGCGCCACCACCGGGACAGGACCGGGGCAGGACCGGGCCGGCAGGACGACACCAGTCCCGCCCGCCCTCGCGGCTCGGCCGCAAACGGCCGCGCGGAGCGTAGCTTGAAAGGACATGGCAAGGGCGGGCCGCCGGCGGTCACCGCCGCGACCAGGCCCTTCGCCGCTCGGAACCTTCCCGGAGCCCCGCCCCCGCGCAGCCGCCCGGCTCGCCGGCGGACCGGACGGCGCAGGAGGAGAAGGCCATGTCGTTGCGGACCGGATGGGTCGTCACCGCGCTCGCCCTCCTGCTGGCTTCCGGCACGGTGACATCCTGCGGCTCCCCGCCGGGCACCGGTACCGGGACGGCGCGGACGACCGCCGCTCCCACCGGCACCGGCTCACCGGCCGCGCCGGACGGCTCGGCGCCGGCCGCCACCACCCCGACGGCCACCACCACCGCCACGCCCGCGCCGAGTCCGACTCCGAGCAGGGGAGCACCGACCCTGAACCCCACCGCACCGCAGCCCACCGGCACGGCCGGCTCCGACGAGGGGACGGACGGGCCGACCCCGGCCCAGCTGGCCGGCCGGCGGGTCGTCTACTCCTACCCGGGCCTGACGCCGCCGCCCGCCCTGCTCGCGGACATCCGCGCGGGGCTGGCGGCCGGGGTGATCTTCTTCGGCGAGAACGTCTCCAGCCCCGAGCAGCTGCGCTCGGTCGTCCGGCAGCTGCGCGAGGCGCAGCAGCAGAGCCCGGTGCAGGCCCCCCTGCTGCTGATGACCGATCAGGAGGGCGGCCTGGTGCGGCGGCTGCCCGGCGCCCCCGAGCTGTCCGCCCGGCGGATCGGACAGGCCGCCGACCCGGTGGCGGCCGCGACCGAGGCCGGCACCGGCGCGGGCACCAACCTGGCCGGGGTCGGACTCAACGTCAACCTCGCCCCGGTGCTCGACGTCTACGACGTTCCCGGCAACTTCGCCGACCGCGCCGAACGGTCCTTCAGCTCCGACCCCGATGTCGTCGCGGCCCTCGGCACGGCGTTCATCAAGGCCCAGCAGAGGACCGGCGTCGCCGCCACCGCCAAGCACTTCCCGGGGCTCGGCACGGCGCCGGCGAACAGCAACACCGACACCGGCCCGGTGACCCTGCCGGCCGGGCTGAGCAGGCTTCGGGATGTCGACGAGGCGCCCTACCCGGACGCGGTCGCGGCGGACGTCGGGCTCGTCATGCTGTCCTGGGCCGTCTACCCGGCCCTGGACCCGGACCACCCGGCCGGCCTGTCGGCCACGGTGGTGCAGCGGGAGCTGCGGGAGCGGATCGGCTTCGAGGGGGTCACCATCACGGACGCCCTGGAGGCCGGCGCCCTCCAGGCGGTCGGCACCACCGGCCGGCGCGCGGTGGCGGCCGCCCTCGCGGGCATGGACCTGCTGCTCTGCTCGGCCCGGGACACCGGCCAGGGCGAGCAGGCCACGGCGGCCCTGGCCGAGGCCCTGACCAGCGGCCGGCTCGACCGTGACGAGTTCACCGCCGCCGCGGACCGGGTGACGGCACTGCGGTCCGGCCTGGGCTGACCCCTGGACAACCCGGGCCGGACCAACTCTCCCCCGCGCGCCGCGCCCCGTACCGCCGGTACGCCGCCCTCCGGGCCCGCCCACCGGCCACGCGATCGGCCCCGCGCTCAGCCCTGCCACACCGCGGCCACCTCGGCGGCCCGGGCCAGGCCCTCCGCGTGGCCGGCCGCGGCGGCGGCCGCCCGGCGGGCGGGGTCCATCAGCTTGCGGCCGAACACCCGGCGGGCCTCCCGCCCCGGAACGAGCAGGACGACCTCGGCGCCGCCGTCCCGCAGCTCCGCCGCCTGCCGGGCGGCGCTCGGGCTCGGGCCGGGAGGGCTGGGCACCGGCGCGATCACCACGATCCGGCGGTGACCGCGCGCCAGGTCGGCGTTGGCGGTCGACCGGATGCCACCGTCGACCAGCCGTTGTCGGCCGACCGTGATCGGCGGCCAGACGATCGGCAGCGCGCAGCTCGCGGCGACCGCCCTGACCAGGCCGACGCCGCTGCCGGCGTCGAGGACGGCCGGGGCACCGGTGCGCGCGTCCACCGCGACCAGGCGCAGCGGCCGGCCGGGCCATTCGGTCACCCGGACCAGGGACCCGACGACGGCGAGCACGTCCTCCTCGGGGACGGTCCGCGCGGCCAGGGCCGCCCGCCCCAGCCGTCGGACGGCACGCTGCTGGCTGCCGGCGAGCGCCGCCAGCAGGAACCTGGCCCCCTGGACGGCGGTGATGCCGACGGCGGGCGCGTCGGCCGGGTCGCCGAGCTGCTGCCGGTGCAGCTCCGCCGGCGTGACCCCCGAAGTCAGCTGGGCGCCCAGCAGGGCGCCGGCCGAGGTGCCGACGACCAGGTCGGCGCCGGAGAGGTCGGCACCCGCCTGCGCCAGGCCGGCCAGCAGGCCGGCCGCCCAGGCGCAGCCGACGATCCCGCCGCCGCCGATCACCAGTGCGCGCTGTTCCATGACTGCCCTGCCTTCCCCCCGGACGGACAAAACGGGGATGACTCCCCGGTTTCCTTCAGGACGATAGCATCCGAACCGGGGAATGCTCCCCGAATTCATCCAGGGAGTGGCCTTGAGCACCGAGGACTTGGGCACCGAACACGCGAACACCGGGCCCACGGACACCGGGCCCACGGACACCGGGCCCACGGACACCGCGGAACAGCACCCGGTGTCCGCACCGGAGCCGGCCGTCGCCCGCCGCCCGCCCGCCCTGCGGCGGGACGCCCGCCGCAACCGCGAGCTGCTGACCACCGCGGCCCGGGAGGCCTTCGCCGAGCAGGGGCTGGACGCGCCGCTGGACGAGATCGCCCGCCGCGCCGGCGTCGGCAACGCCACGCTGTACCGGCACTTCCCGAACCGGGCGGCGCTGATCGAGGCGGTCTTCCGCGACTCGCTGGCCGAGACCCTCCGGGCGGGCGAGCTGGCCCGGGAGACCGAGGACGCCTGGGCAGGCCTCACCGGCTACCTCGACACCGTCTTCGCCGGCCTGGCCGCGGACCGCGGCACCACCGACCTGATGACCACCGCGATCCAGGGCGTCGCCTCGCTGGAGGCCCTGCACGTGAGCAACCGGGAGACGGTCGACCTGCTGCTCGGGCGGGCCCGGCGGCAGGGCACCGTGCGCGGCGACGTCACCACCGAGGACCTGCTGTTCTCGCTGGCCGCCCTCGGCCGGGCCGTCCCCGCGCTGGCCGCCACCGCCCCCGCCTCCTGGCGCCGCTACCTGGCCCTGTTCCTGGACGGCCTGCGGGCCGGGGCCGCCGGCCCCGCACTGCCCGCACCGCCGCTCACGCCCGACGAACTCGGCGGCGTCCTGCGGGAGCTGGGCCCGAACAGCGCGCGGTAGCCACCCACCGCCCGTCGTCCACCGCCCACCGCCCACCGCCCACCGCCCACCGACGGCCGGGGCCGACCTCTCCGGCCGGAGAGGTCGGCCCCGGCCGGCTTCGCGTCAGAGCCCCTGCGGCGCGGCCGGCGCGGTGGCCTTCCCCGGCGCCCGGAGCATCACGAGGGCCAGCACGAAGGCGGTGACCAGCAGTCCGGCACCGACCGCGAACGCGAGGTGGTAGCCGCCGGTCAGCGCCTCGGCGCGGCTGCGGCCGTCCGCGAGCAGACCGTCGGTGCGGGAGGCGGCCAGGGTGGAGAGCACCGCGACCCCGAGCGCCATGCCGATCTGCTGGGTGGTGTTGAACAGTCCGGACGCGAGCCCGGCGTCGTCGGCCCCGGCGCCGGACATCCCGAGCGTGGTCAGCGCGGGCAGGGCGAGCCCGAAGCCCGCCGCGAGCAGCATCACCGGAAGCAGGTCGGTGACGTAGTCGGCGTGCACGGGGATCCGGACCAGCAGGCCGAGGACGCCGACCAGCAGGGCCAGCCCCGCCAGCAGGACGTTCCGTTCGCCGAAGCGGGCGTTGAGGCGGGCCGAGACGCCGAGCGACACCGCGCCGATCACCACGGCCGCCGGGAGCATCGCCAGACCCGTCCGGGCGGCGCTGTAGCCGAGCACCTGCTGCAGGTACAGCGCGACCAGGACCTGGAACGAGAAGAGCGCGGCGACCATCAGGACCTGGACCAGGTTGGCCCCCCGGACGCCGCGCGGCCGGAGCACCCGCAGCGGCATCAGCGGGGTCCGCGCGGTGGCCTGCCGGACGACGAAACCGGCCAGCAGGGCGACCGAGAGCGCACCGAGGCCGAGCGTCCGCGCCGAGGTCCAGCCCTGCTCGCCGACCTTGACGACGGTGTAGATCCCCAGCATCAGCCCGGCGGTGACGAGCAGCGCGCCGATCACGTCGGCCCCGGCCGCGAGGCCGGACCCCTTGTCCGCCGGGAGCACCAGCTTGGCGCCGGCCAGCGCCGCGAGTCCGATCGGCAGGTTGATGATGAAGATCCAGTGCCAGTTCAGCGCGTCGGTGAGCACCCCGCCGAGCACCTGGCCGATCGAGGCGCCCGCCGCGCCGGTGAAGCTGAAGACGGCTATCGCCTTCGCCCGCTCGGCGGGCTCGACGAACAGCGTCACCAGGATGCCGAGGCTGACGGCGGCGGCCATCGCGCTGCCGACCCCTTGCAGGAACCGGGCGAGGACCAGCACGGCCGGCGAGCCGGCCACGCCCGCCAGGAGCGAGGCCGCGGTGAAGACCGCGGTGCCGGCCAGGAACATCCGCTTGCGGCCGAGCAGGTCACCGAGCCGCCCGGCCAGCAGCAGCAGGCTGCCGAAGGCGATCAGGTAGGCGTTGACCACCCAGCTCAGCCCCGCCGGGGAGAAGCCCAGGTCCCGCTGGACGGCCGGCATCGCCACGGTCACGACGCTGCCGTCGAGGACGATCATCAGCATCCCGCTGGCGATCACCGCGAGGGCGAGCCCGCGCGAGCGCGGCCCGGCGGGTGCGGCCGGCCCGGCGAGCGGATCGGCACCGGGCAGGGGGGTGGAGCCGGAGAGCGGGGTGGAGCCGGGGGAATCGGAGACTACGGGCGTGGCAGGCATGGGTCTCTCCCGTCGGATGAGGTCAACGAGAGAGACCGTAGCAGATAGTTCCGTAATAGACGATCCTCTTCGGACCTACTTGCTGCGCTGCCGCGCCCGGCGGACCGGCTGGGGGTTCTCGGCCGGGGTGGCCAGCGGCCCGCCGACCAGCCGGTTCAGCACCCGCAGGAAGACCTCCCGCTCGCTCTCCGGCAGCTCCGCCAGCGCCTCCCGGTGCACCGCGTCCACGATCGACCGGCTCTGCCCGGCCACCCGCGCGCCCTCCTCGGTGACCGCGATGATCCGGGCCCGCCGGTCCTTGGCGGAGGGGCGGCGCTCGGCCAGGCCGGCCTCCTCCAGCGCGTCCACCGTCACCACCATGGTGGTCTTGTCCATGCCGCCGATCTCGGCCAGCTGGATCTGGGTGCGCTCCTCCTCCAGGGCGTGGACCAGCACGCAGTGCATCCGGGCGGTGAGTCCGATCTCGGCCAGCGCGGCCGACATCCGGGTCCGCAGGACGTGACTGGTGTGGTCCAGCAGGAAGGACAGGTCCGGTTGGTTGCGCGCGGGCGCCATGGCGGTCATGCCCACCAGCATAGGCAATTCGGTCCGTAGCGGATTATCCGGAACAGGACCGGGATCCGGGGGCGGACCTCGCCCGAGGGCAGGAAGTGCCCGGCCGGCAGCTACCCCATGGTCTTGGCGCCGTCGAGGGACTCCCGGATGATGTCGGCGTGCCCCGCGTGCTGCGCGGTCTCGGCGATGACGTGCAGCACCACCCGCCGCACCGACCACCGCGCCCCGGGCTCGAACCACGGTGCCTGCGGGAGCGGATGGGCCGCGTCCAGGTCGGGGAGCGTCGCCACCAGCTCGTCCGTCCGCCGGGCCACCCGCTCGTACTCGTCGAGCAGTCCGGCCAGCGTCTCGTCCCCGATCATCCGGAACTGGTTCTCCCAGTCCACCGGGTCGCTCGCCATCGACTCGGCACCACCGACCGCGAAGCGCAGCCAGCCCGCCTCGACGCCGGCCACGTGCTTGATCAGGCCGCCCAGGCAGAGTTCGCTGACCGTGGTCCGGCGGGCCGCCTCCTCGTCGGTGAGGCCCTGGACGGTCTGCCGGAGGAAGCCCCGGTGCCGTGCGAGCGACTCGAGCAGATCGGCGCGCTCGCCGGCGGGAGCCTCCCGAAGAGCCGACATGGCACTGCCTCCTCTGACGTCCAACGGGTAAGGGCGGCGGCCGGTGCGGGCGGGCCCCCGGGCCGCGCCGGCCCGGCTGCCAGCCAACCACAGGGTGCGGGCCGGTTCCCGGAACCGGGCCGGACCGTCCCCGGTTCGGCCCACCGGGACGGCCGGCGGTACCGGCCCCGACCGCCGGTCCGGTCCGGGCCGACGGCCGCAGCGCGGGGCGGGGCGGGGGCGAGGGGTCGGTCCGGGGAACGGGTCCGGGGAGCCGGTCGGGGAAGCCGGTCCGGGAGGCCGGTCCGGCGGACGATCCCGGTGGTTCCGACCAACAGTTCGACCGTTCGGTGCCCGCCGGAGCGTCCGGCGCGCATCATGGACGCATGTCACTCGCCGGGATCGCCGGACTGCTCGCCGACCGGACCCGGGCCGCGTTCTGCCTGGCCCTGCTGGACGGCCGGGCCTGGACCGCGGGCGAGCTGGCCCGGCACGCCGGGGTCTCGCCGTCCACCGCCAGCGAGCACCTCTCCCGGCTGGTCGCGGGCGGTCTGCTGGCCGAGGAACGGCAGGGCCGGCACCGCTACCTCCGGCTGGCCGGCCCGGACACCGCGACCATGATCGAGGACCTCTGCTCCTACGCCGCCGGGGCGCCGGACGTTCCCGGGCCGGGCGCGGCCGCCGCCGGGCCCAAGGGGCTGCGGGAGTCCGGCCGGCACGGCGCCGAGGCCCGGGCCCGGACCTGCTACGACCACCTCGCCGGGCGGCTCGGGGTGGCCGTCGCCGACGCCGCGCTGGCCCGGGGGCTGGTCGCGGACGACGCCGGGCTCGTCCTCACACCGGCCGGCCTGGACTGGCTCGCCGGGCTGGGAGTCACGGCGGCCGAGCTGAAAGGGTCCCGCCCGGTGGTCCGCGGCTGCCTCGACTGGACCGAGCGCCGCACCCACCTCGCCGGGGCCGCCGGGGCGGCGCTCTGCCGGCGCGCCTTCGAACTGCGCTGGGTGGAGCGGATCGGCACCGGCCGGGCCCTGCGGACCACGCCGGCGGGCCGGCGGGACCTGCGGGAGCTGCTCGGGATCGAGGTTCCGGTGTAGCCGCGCCCGGGCGCCCACCCGGCTCACAGCTCGGCGGGCACAGCTGTGCGGCCGCCGTAACCCCTGGCCACGGGTGATGTGACGTCCGCGCAACCGGCACCGCCTAGGGTCCCCCGTGGGACACGCCCACCGACAGCCGACCGCGCCCCCGCCGTGCGGGCGGCACTCCCCGGTCCTCCGACAAGCAGCTCTCCGGCAAGCAGTCCTCCGACAAGCGGTCTTCCGAGAAGGGGTCTGCCCGTGACGGCACCGAACCCACCGAGCACCACCGACACGGTGAAAACCGTCTGCTCGTACTGCGGTGTGGGCTGCGGCATGCTGCTCGACGTCACGATCGACACCGGTACCGGACGGCGCACGGTGGTCAAGGCCTCCGGCGACAAGACCCACCCGGCCAACCGCGGCCGGCTCTGCACCAAGGGCGCCACCCACGCGGACATGCTGGCCGCGCCCGGCCGGCTGACGACGGCGCTGGTCCGGCAGGAGCGCGGCGCGGCCCTCGTGCCGACCGGCGCGGACGCGGCGATCGGGGAGACCGCGCGGCGGTTGCGGGCGATCCTGGAGGAGCACGGGCCGGACGCGTTGTCGTTC
>NZ_BNBO01000043.1:15298-72267 GCF_014655955.1 Kitasatospora indigofera | reverse complement strand
CACCCGGCTCACCGGCACCGAAGGATCCGCCGCCACCGCCGCCAGCAACCGCCCCCACCGCTCCACGACCGACACCACCGTCGACCGGTCGAACAGGTCGACCGCGTACTCGACCGAGCCGGTGATGCCGGCGGGCGCGCCGTCCGGGCCGAAGGTCTCCTCCATGCCGATGTTCAGGTCGAACTTGGCGACCCGCATGCCGATCGGTTCGGGCGTGGCCTCCAGGCCGGGCAGGCCGAGCCGGGCCGGTTCGTTGTTCTGCAGGACCAGCAGCACCTGGAAGAGCGGGTGCCTGGCCAGCGAGCGGGCCGGGTTCAGCTCCTCCACCAGCCGCTCGAACGGCACGTCCTGGTGGGCGTGCGCGTCCAGCTGGGTCTCCCGGACCCGGGCCAGCAGTTCGGTGAAGTCCGGGTCCCCGGAGGTGTCCGTGCGCAGCACCAGCGTGTTGACGAAGAACCCCACCAGGTCGTCCAGCGCCTCGTCCGGCCGGCCGGCGACGCCGGAGCCGATCGGCACGTCGGTGCCGGCGCCGAGCCGGGACAGCAGGGCGGCCAACCCGGCCTGCAGCACCATGAAGAGGGTCGCCCGGTGGGTCCGGGCCAGCTCCAGCAGGGCCGCGTGCAGGCCGGCGTCGAGCCGGAACTCCAGTCCGTCGGCGGCGCCGCTGGACACGGCCGGCCGCGGCCGGTCGGCGGGCAGGTCGAGCTCCTCCGGCAGGCCGGCCAGAGCCTCGCGCCAGTGCGCCAGTTGGCGGGCCAGCAGGCTCTCCGGGTCGCTCTCCTCGCCGAGCAGCTCGCGCTGCCAGAGCGCGTAGTCCGCGTACTGCACCGGCAGCGGCTCCCAACCGGGTCGCCCGCCCGCCTGCCGCGCGGTGTAGGCCGTGGCGAGGTCCCGCAGGAAGGGGCCGAGCGACCAGCCGTCGCCGGCGATGTGGTGCAGCACCACCAGCAGCACGTGCTCGCCCGGCGCCAGGGTGAACACCGTTACCCGGATGGGCAGTTCGGCCGCCAGGTCGAAGGTGGTGGCCGCTGCCGCGTCCCGCCGTGCCGGGTAGTCGGCCGGGCCGCAGTCGACCACCTCGAACCCGAACTCCGCCTCGTCGGCGGGGAGGACCTGCTGCACGGGGACGCCGTCGACGACCGGGAACACCGTCCGCAGCGTCTCGTGCCGCTCCACGACGTCCGCCACCGCCGCGCGGAGGGCGGGGACGTCCAGCTCGCCGCGCAGCCGTACGGCGAACGGCAGGTTGTACAGCGGGCTGCGGCCTTCGATCTGGTCGATCAGCCACAGCCGCTGCTGCGCAAACGAAACCGGTATCACGGATCTTCCTTCGTCTCGGATCGCGTCTGGGGGCATGGCGGTGCGCGCCGATCCAGGTCGGCGGTGCGGGGATGGCGGTGCGGGGTGACCGTGCGGGGTGACGGCGCGGGGATGGCGGCGCGGCAGCGCGGGTGGCGGTGCGGGCCGGTGGTGGAACTGCTGGTGGCGGCGGGGGCGGCGGGCCCCGGCCCGCCCGCGCGCACCCGGGGTACGGACGGGCTGCGCGGGCGGGCTCAGGGGCATGGGGTCGGCCGGGCAGGACCGGACGGTCGGGGCCGGACGGGCAGCCACGCCCCGGCCCGGACGGGCGAACCAGGGGCCGGGTGCGGCGACTTCAGGGCCGCGGCTTCGCACGCCGGCTGCGGGCGCGGGCCGGGGCGCCGGCACGGGGCTCGGGCGCCGGACCTCAGACGCCGGCGGCCGGCCGCACGCTCGGGCGGCAGTCCAGGACGTCGAGCGGCTCGCCCATCGCGACCGCGATCTTGCGGTCCCCGCGGAACGGGTCGCGACCGTGCGCGGCGAGCACGTTGTCCACCAGCATCACGTCCCCGCGCTGCCAGGTCTCCCGGACGGTCGCGGCGGCGTACGCGGCGTTGAGCGCGGCCACGTCCTCCGCGGTGACCGGCTCGCCGTCGCCGAAGCCGGTGTTGAACGGCAGGCCGTCGGAGCCGAACTCCTCGGTCAGCGCCTCCCGGACGTCCTCCTCCAGCGACCACTCGTTCCAGAACGCGAGGTGGTTGAACCAGACCTCGTCGCCGGTCTCCGGGTGGCTGATGGTGCCGGACCGGAGCTGGCTGGTGCGCAGGTTGCCGTCCGGCAGCCACTCCCAGGAGATCAGGTTCTCCCGGCAGTAGGCCTCGACCTCCTCCCGGTCCTCCGTGCCGAAGGCCGTCCGCCAGCCCAGCGAGACGTAGTCGGAGTAGGTGCGGGTGAGCGTCCAGCCGGAGGACTTCATCCGGTCGACCAGGTGCGGCGGCAACTCCTTGAGCACCTGGCGGCAGTCGGCCACCGGGGTCGCGCCGCCCTCGGCGGGGGCGATCAGGCAGGCGAACAGCAGCAGCCCGGGGAAGGTGAGGGTGTAGCTGTTCTCGTTGTGCATCCGGATCGACTGCGCGGGGGGCAGGTCGGTCGAGGAGAAGACGCCGTCCCCGAAGTCGCTGCGCGGGGTGGCCTTCTCGCGGTAGGGGGTGCGGTTCGGCAGCAGGATGTCCCGGACGGTCGCGATGTCGGCGGTCCCGGCGACCGGCAGGCCGCGCAGGAACACCACGCCGTGCTCGTGCAGGGCGGTCCGCAGCTCGGGGGCGGCCGCGCGCAGCCACTCGCCCGCCTCGGCCATGCCCGCGAGGGCGGGCGCCCGGGTCAGGGCCGGCCGGCCGGGGTTGATCTCCCAGGTGAGCATGGCGTGTTCACTTCCCGCCGAGGGAGGCGACCAGGCTGGCCGGGCGGATGTCGGTCCAGTTGGCCTCGATGTAGGCCAGGGCGCCCTGGCGGGTGTCCTCCTCGTGCACGACGGTCCAGCCGGCGGGCACGTCGATCCAGACCGGCCAGAGCGAGTGCTGGTTCTCGTCGTTGGCCAGGACCAGGTAGCCGGCGCTGTCGTCCTCGAACGGGTTCGTCATGGTGGTGACCTCCTTGTTGGTGTTGCGAACCTATCGACGGCCGGGCCGCCCGAGCGGCAGTAGGCCAGGCAGGAGAGCGGCAGTTCGACTCCCGCCCCTGGGCCGTCCGTTCGGGTCGGGGCCGGTCAGCGGGCGATCAGCCGGGCGGGGAAGTGGTCGAGCCCGAAGTTGATCAGCGACCGGTTGTACTGCGGCGGCCCGATCGGCTCGATCACCGCGACCCGCTCCAGGGCGGCCGAGAAGAGGGCGCCGAGTTCGGCCTTGGCCAGCGGGGCGCCGATGCAGTAGTGGGCGCCGAGGCCGAGCGCCAGGTGCTTGTTGGGCGCGCGGTCGAGCAGGATCTCGTGCGGCCGCTCGAAGGCCGCCGGGTCGTGGTTGGCCGCCCAGGTCCAGACCACCACCCGGTCGCCCCGGCTGACCAGGTGTCCGCCGAGTTCGATGTCCCGGGTGGCGGTGCGCAGCGTGTGCAGGCCGACCGAGGTCCAGCGCAGCAGTTCGTCGATGGCGAGGTCCATCGCGGCCTCGCCGCTCTGCAACTGCCGCCACAGCTCCGGGTGCTGGGCCAGGGTGAGCAGGCCGATCGCCGCGGTGTGGCGGACGGTCTGGACGCCGCCGACGACGATGTTGTCCAGGTTGAGCACCACGTCCTCGACCGGCATCAGCCGGCCGCCGGGCCGGTAGGTGGCCATGGTGCTGATCAGGTCGTCGCCGGGGTCGGCGCGGCGCCGCATGACCTGGTGCAGCAGGTACGGGATGAGCTGCTGGTGGCCGGCCCGGCGCTCGTCGGCGGTGCGGCCGAGGAAGGCCGCGTCGCAGACCCGCACCACCATCTCGCGGTCCCCCTCGGGCACGTCGAGCAGGTCGCACATCACGGCGAGCGGGAGCGCCGACACGGCGTCCACCAGGTCGGTCTCGCCCTGGGCGACGGCCTTGTCCATGATCTCGCCGGCCAGTTCGGTGATGCTCCGGGCGGCGTTGCGGACCCCGCCGGGCGTGAAGAACGGGTTGGCCGGGGTGCGGAGTTGCCGGTGGCGGGGCGGGTCGGCCAGGGCCATCATCCGGCCGGCCCCGGCGGGCGTGCGGCCCTCGCCGGTGCCGAGCAGCGAGCCGCCCTCGGAGCTGTAGGCGCCCGCGTTCCGCAGCACCTCGGCGGCGAGGTCGTAGGAGAGCACGGACCAGACCGGGCCGTCCTCGGCGGTCTCGGTGCGCTGGACGGGGTCGTCGGCCCGCAGTTCGTCGATGACGGCGGGCAGTTCGGGGCGGGCCCAGAGCCCGGGGTCACTCAGATCGAGCGTGGTGCTGACCATTGCTGCTCCTTCTGGCGCCGGAGGTCCGGCTGGTCGGGGCGGTCCGTGCGGTCCAGGTCGTACAGGTGGTCCAGGTCGACCGGGCGGGCGGAGCCGACCGGGCGGACTGGCCCGCGCGGCTCCGCCGGCCGGGCCGGCCGGCTGGTGATCAGGGAGGTGAGCAGCTCGGCGGGGCCGCGCTGTTCGACGGTGGCCAGCAGGTGGCCACCGGGCACGACCGTGAGGCCGAAGGTCCCGCTGGTGTGCCGGGCCCAGTCGTCGAGCTGTCCGGCGCCGAGCATCGGGTCGGCGTCGCCGACCACGGTGTGCAGGTCGGACTCGATCGGTGGCGCCGGCCGGTACCGGTAGGTGTGCCTGACCTCCAGGTCGGTCCGGATGGCGTGCAACGCGATCTCCCGCAGCTCCGGGTCGGCCGAGACGAGGTCACCCATCCCGGCCAGCCGGAGCAGCTCCTCGGCGTCGCGGTGCTGCGGGCGGCCGTCGGTCCAGGCGCTCGGCGGCTGGGCGGAGGCGGTGACCAGGAGCCGCGGCCGCCGGCCAAGCGGCAGGGCGCGGGCCGTCTCGAAGGCCAGCAGCGCGCCGAGGCTCTGGCCGTAGAAGCCGAACGGTCCTTCCAGGTGCGGGCCGAGCTCCGCCACCACCGTCCGGACGAGCCGGTCGAAGGTGGCGGGCATCGGGTGCCGGCCGCGACCGCCGCGGGCGGGCATCCGCAGCGCCCAGACCTCGGCGAGCGGGGCCAGCGCGTGCGCCAGCGGGAGGTAGGCGGTGGCGTCGCCGCCGGCGTGCGGGAAGCAGAACAGCCGGAAGGGGCGGTGCTGCTGCGGTGCGGGGACGAGCAGCCAGTCGCCCTCGACCCGGGGGCGGCCGGGGGTCATCGGGTGCCGTCGCGGCGGGCGACCAGGGCCGGGCGGGGCGCCGCTCCGGCGAGGGTGGCGCGGCGGACGACCTCGGTGAAGGCGGCCAGGTCCTCGGCGTCCAGCAGGTGGCGCAGCTGCAGTTCGACGCCGAGCTTGCGGCGCAGCATGTGGACCACCCGCAGGGCGGCGAGGGAGTGGCCGCCGAGGTCGAGGAAGCTGTCCTCGGGGCGGACGCCGTCCAGGCCGAGGACGGTGCGCCAGACTCCGGCGACCTGCTCGCCGAGGCCGTCGGTGCCGGCAGCGGCGTCGGCGTCGGTACCGGCGGCGGGGGCGTCGGCGACCGGCGCGGTGGGTACCGGGAGCGCCGCGTGGTCGGTCTTGCCGTTGGGGGTGAGCGGGAAGGCCGGCAGCACGGTCACGGTGGCGGGGACGAGGTGCGCCGGCAACTGGCCGCGCAGGTGCTCCAGCAGCTCGCCGGGGGTGACCGGGGACGCCGCGGTGACGTAGCCGGCCAGGCGCTGGTCGCCGGGGGCGGCCTCGTACACCTTGACGGCGGACTCGGCGACGGCCGGGTGGCCGGCCAGCGCGTGTTCGATCTCGCCGAGTTCGATCCGGTAGCCGCGCAGCTTGACCTGCCGGTCGACCCGCCCGGCGTACTCCAGCACTCCCCCGGGGCCCCGGCGGGCCTGGTCGCCGGTGCGGTACATCCGCTCCCCGGGGGCGAAGGGGCTGGCGACGAAGCGCCCGGCGGTCAGGCCGGGGCGGCGGACGTAGCCGTGGGCGACGCCCGGGCCGGTGAGGTAGAGCTCGCCGGTGGCACCGGGAGCGACCGGACGGAGGTGCTCGTCCAGCAGGTGGGCCCCGACGCCGGGCAGCGGGGCGCCGATGTGCGGGCCCGGGCCGCTGATCGGGGCGGTGGTGGCGTCGACCGTGCACTCGGTGGGGCCGTACAGGTTGAGCGCGTCCAGGCCGGCCGCGTCGATCTCCTTCCAGGTCCGCGCGGGCACCGGCTCGCCGCCCATGAACAGCCGCGGGGTGCGGGCGCCGGCCAGCGGCTCGCGGAGCAGTTCCCAGTGCGAGGGGGTGAGGTCCAGGTCGGTGACGCCGTGCCGGGCGACGACGGCCGCGAGGCGCTCGGGGTCCAGGCGTTCGGCGTCGTCGAGCACCACCAGGGTGTCGCCGCGGCAGACCCGCGCCCACTGCTGGACGGAGGCGTCGAAGGAGACGCTGGCGTTCCAGCCGACCACGGCCGGCTCGGTACGGTAGGCGCCGCTCCGCTCCAGGCCGGCCAGCAGGGCGGCGACGTTGCCGCGGCCGGCCTCGACGCCCTTGGGGGTGCCGGTGGAGCCGGAGGTGTAGATCACGTACGCCGGGTCGAGCGGGGTGCCGGGCACCGGGCCGGCGGGCGTCCCGGCCGCGTCCGGGCGGACGGCGCGCACGCCGGGCGGCAGGGCGAGGGCGGTGGCGTCCGTGCTGATCAGCAGGGCGAGGGCGGCGTCCTCGGCCATCAGGGCGAGCCGCGGGGCCGGGTAGGCGGGGTCGAGCGGGACGTACGCGGCGCCGGCCCGCCAGACGGCGAGCAGGGCCACCACCAGCTCGGCCGTCCTCGGCAGGTGGACGCCGACCCGGTCGCCGCGGCCGACGCCGTGGGCGCGCAGGGCGCCGGCCAGGACGGCGGTGCGGCGGTCGAGTTCGGCGAAGCTGAGGCTGCTGCCGGAGGCCCGCACGGCGGTGCGTCCGGGCGTGGCGGCGACGGCCCGGAGGAAGCGGGCCACCGGGTCCTCCGGCGGGTCGAGCGGCGGGCGGCCGGTGGCGGCCGGAGCGGTGTCCAGGCCGGTGGCCGGGGCGGTGTCCAGGGTGTCGGTCATGGCGGGTGCCTCTCGTCTGGGTGGGGTGTGGCCGGGTACGGCCGGGCGGGCGCGGCGCCCGGGCGGTCCGGGTGCGCGCGGTGCCGGGCGCTCAGGCCCGGTCGGGCCCGTCGGCCACGGCGGCGGCCAGCTCGGCCAGGGCCGCCGTGTAGGCGTCGACGAACTCGGTGGCGGTCCGGTCGGACACCACCGAGCGCTGGTGGTCGACGGCCAGCAGGACGCGGTCGGACACCGGGTCCTGGATGAGCGAGGCGCCGAAGGCGAAGCTGTTGGGTTCGTGCCGCATGGTCGGCTCGCAGCCGATCCGGGCGTCCACGATCCGGGCGGAGCTGAGCGTGCCGAGGGCGTGGAAGCGCAGGTAGCCGAACTGGCTGTCGAGCCGGGTGTCGGCCATCAGCCGGGCCAGCCGGGCGAACGGCACCCGCCGGTGCGGCATCATCTCCAGCTCCTCCCGGTGCACGGCGCGCACCAGGGCCAGCGGGTCGCCGTCGACGGGCTCGCCGACCAGCGGGACGGTGTTCAGGAAGAGCCCCAGCACCTCGGTGCCGCCGCGCCGCTCCAGCCGCCCGTTCATCGCCAGGCCGGTGGTGACCCGGTCCCGTCCGGTGATCGCCCGCAGGGCCCGCAGGTGGGCGGCGAGCGCGACCGACTTCACCGGGACGCCGGCCGCGTCGGCGACCAGCCGCAGCTGGCCGGGCGCCGCCGGGAGCACCCGCTCCAAGGTCCTGGGCACCTCGTGCACCTCGCTGCTGCCGGGCCACAGTTCACCGCTGACGCCGGCCAGCTTGCCGCGCCAGTAGGCGAGCGAACCGGGGTCGGCGGCGGCCTCCCGCTCGACCGTGACGAAGTCCCGGAAGGCGGAGCGCGGGGCGGGCGCGGGCGGACTGGCCGGGTCGACCGCCAGCGCGGCGTGCCGCTCCAGGAGTTCGGTGAGCAGCGAGGTGAAGCTCCAGCCGTCCAGGATGGCGTGGTGCTCGGACAGCGTGAGCTGGAAGACCTCGTCGGCCAGGCGCTGCACGGTGATCCGCAGCAGCGGCGGTGCCATCAGGTCGAAGGGGGTGGAGCGGTGGTGTTCGAAGACGGCGCGGACGGCCTCGTCCTGGCCGTCGAGGCCGCGCAGGTCGGCGAACTCCACGGGTGCGGGCAGTTCGCCGTGCACCAGCTGGAGCGGCTCGCGGTAGCCGGAGATGTCGAGGCCCGTCCGCAACACCGGGTGCCGGTCCAGGACTTCGGCCACCGCCCGGCGGAAGGCGGTCTCGTCCAGGGCCGCCGAGATCCGGTAGCTGTTGACGTTGTGGTAGCTGTCGGTGCCGCCGGCGATCTCCATGTGGAAGACCATGCTGAGCTGCATGGAGACCATCGGGTAGGCGTCCGCGAGGCCGGGCGGCAGGTCGGCGCGGTCCTCGGGGTCGAGCAGGGCGAACGGCCGGCCGGCCTCGGCCGCGGTGCTCACCGGCCGGGCCAGGGGCAGCAGTTCGGCGACGGTGGGGGCACCGAAGACGTCCCGCAGGGAGACCGTCCAGCCCGCCTCGTGCAGGTGGCCGGCCAGTTGGACGGCGCGGATCGAGTCGCCGCCGAGGTGGAAGAAGTCGTCGTGGACGCCGACGCCGTCGACCCCCAGGACGCGGGACCAGGCCTCGGCGAAGGCCCGTTCGGCGGGGGTGCGCGGCGGTACGTGGCGGCCGCCGGCCGCGGCGGGGGCGCCCGGGGCGGGCAGGGCCGCCCGGTCGACCTTGCCGTTGACGGTCAGCGGCAGCGCGTCCAGGACGGTGACGCTCGCCGGGATCATGTAGTCCGGCAGGGTGCGGGCCAGGAACTCGCGGACGCGTTCGGGCGCCCGGCCGGTCAGGTAGGCGGCGAGGCGCTGGTCGTGGACGGTGACCACGCAGGCGTCGACGTCCGGGTGGGCGCTCAACGCGTGCTCGATCTCGCCGAGTTCGATCCGGAAGCCGCGCAGCTTCACCTGGAAGTCGGCGCGGCCGACGTACTCCAGGCCGCCGCCGGGCAGCCGCTTGGCGACGTCCCCGGTGCGGTACATCCGGGCGCCGGGCACGCCGGCGTACGGGTCGGCGACGAACCGGCCGGCGCTGAGGCCGGGGCGCTGCCAGTAGCCGTGGGCGAGGCTGCCGCCGCCGATGTACAGCTCGCCGGGGACGCCCTCCGGGCAGGGCCGCAGCCAGTCGTCCAGCACCAGCGCGTCGAGGTGCGGCATCGCCTCGCCGATCAGGCTCCGCTCGAACCCGCCGGCGGCGCCCGGCCCGGCGATGTCGAAGGTGGTGACGTGGACGGTGGTCTCGGTGATCCCGTAGAGGTTGCAGATCCGGGCGGGCGGCAGCGGGTCGAGGTCGAGCCAGCGCTGGACGACGGCGGGGTCCAGCGCCTCGCCGCCGAGCATGATCTGCTTCAACGCGGGCAGCGGCCTCGGGCGCCGGCGCAGGGCGGGTTCCAGCTGGCGCAGCGCGGACGGGGTGAGGCAGAGGTGGGAAACCCCCTCCTCGTCCAGCAGGTGGGCGAACTCCTCGGGCGAGCGGCTGGTCAGGTAGGGCACCACCACCAGCCGGGCGCCGTGGTGCAGGGCGCCCCAGATCTCCCAGACGGTCCAGTCGAAGGCGTAGCTGTGGAAGAGCGTCCAGACGTCCTGCGGGCCGAAGCCGAAGTGCTCGGCGCCGGCCGCCATCAGGCGGCTGACGTGCTCGTGGGCGATCGCGACGCCCTTGGGGCGCCCGGTGGAGCCGGAGGTGAAGATCACGTAGGCGGTGTCGCCGGGGCGGGCGCCGGCCCGGGGGCGGGTGGCGGGCATCGCGGCGGTCTCCGCGGCCCGGGCGGCGAGGTCGTGGCGCAGCCAGGGGCCGTCGGGCACCCGGTCGGGCAGGTCGGTGAGGACGAGGGTGACGCCGGTGTCGCCGAACACGGTGGCCGCGCGGCCGGCCGGTGCGGCCGGGTCGACGGGGACGTAGGCGGCGCCGGCCTTGAGGACGGCGAGGACGCTCACCACGATGTCGGCGGTGCGGTCGAGCAGCAGGCCGACCCGGTCGCCGTGGCGGACGCCGGCCGCGGCCAGCGCGTGGGCGAGGCGGTTGGCCCGCTCGTCCAGTTCGGTGTAGGTGAGCGCGCGGGCGCCGTCGGTGAGGGCGACCCGGTGGCCGTACCGGTCGGCGGCGTCCTCGAACAGCTGGTGCAGGCAACGGCCCTGCGGGATCCGGGCGGGCCGGCCGGCGCGGGCGGGGGTGCCGAGTTCCCGCAGCGGGCGGTCCTGGTGGTCGAGGGCGGCGGTCAGCAGGGTCTGCCAGTCGGCGGCCATCCGGCGGACGGTCGCGGGGTCGAACAGGTCGGTGCGGTACTCCGCCTCGCCGCGCAGCTCGCCGCTGTCGAAGACGGACCAGGTCAGGTCGAACTTGCTGGTGCCGTTGGAGCGGACGGCCCGCTCGGCGAGGGCCTCGCCGAAGCGCAGCGGGGCGGCGTCCTCGGCGTGGGCGCCGAACACCACCTGGACCAGCGGGGCGTGCTGGGCCGAGCGGTCCGGTGCCAGCCGGTCGACCAGCTGGTCGAAGGGGACGTCCAGGTAGGCGTAGCCCTCGAAGGCGACCTCCTGGACGTGCTCCAGCAGCTCGCGGAAGGTCATCGTCCGGGCGAGCCGGACCCGCAGCGGCAGCAGGTTGACGAAGTAGCCGACCAGGTTCTCCAGTTCGGGGCGGTTGCGGGTGGTGACGGGGGTGCCGATCACCATGTCCTCGGCGCCGGTCCAGCGGTGCAGCAGCAGCGCGAAGGCGGCCAGCATGACCATGAACGGGGTGACGCCCTCCTCCTCCGCCAGCTGCTTGACCCGGGCGGCGGTGCCCGGCTCCAGGGCGAACGGCTCGGTGGCGCCGTGGTGGCTCCGGTCGGCGGGGCGCGGGCGGTCGCCGGGGAGTTCCAGCAGGCCCGGCGCCCCGTCCAGCTGGAGCTTCCAGTGGGCCAGGTGCTCCTCGAAGGACTGCGCCTGCTCCTCGGCCGCGTAGTCGGCGTACTGGGCGGTGAGCACCGGCAGTTCCGCCTCGCGGCCGGCCACGGCGGCGCTGTAGAGCTCCGCCAGCTCCCGCTCGAAGACGTCGGCCGACCAGCCGTCCCAGACGATGTGGTGGACGACCACGGCCATGGTGGCGCGGCGCTCGCCGGTGCGGAGCACCGACACCCGCAGCAGCGGCCCCTGTTCGAGGTCGAAGGGCGCGGCGGCCTCGGCGGCGATCAGCTCCTCGGCGCGCCGGGCGGTCTCCCGCTCGTCGAGGGCCCGCAGGTCGGTCACCGTGAAGGGGACGGCCGGGCTGTGGTGGACGTGCTGGCGCGGGCCGTCCTCGTGCAGGGCGAAGGTGGTCCGCAGGGCCTCGTGCCGGGCCACCAGGGCGTCCAGGGCGCTCCGCAGCCGGTCCGGTTCGAGGGCGCCGGTGAACTCGAACACCCAGGGGATGTTGTAGGTGGCCGCTCCGGGGTTCCAGCGGTCGAGGAACCACAGGCCCCTCTGCAGCCCCGACACGGGGGCGACCCGGGCCGGCTCTTCGGTGGAGGTCACTGTCCTGCTTCCTTCCTTGCGCGGTCCCGGGCGGGGCACGGGCGGGTGGTGGGGCTGTGGCCGGGTCCGGCCTGCGCCTTGCGGTGGCGGCCGGCGGCGGGCCGGGGGTGGCCGGTCACCGGGCCGTGAGCCGTTCGGCGATCGCGCCGACGGTCTTCGCCTGGAACACCACGTGCGGCGGCACCTTGGTGCCGGTCTCCCGGGACAGGCGCATCGCGACCCGGACGGCGGCCAGCGAATTGCCCCCGATCCGGAAGAAGTTGTCGTCCCGGCCGACCTGCGGCAGGTCGAGGACGGCCCGCACGGCGTCCGCCACCAGCAGTTCCATCCCGTCCAGCGCGGTGGCCGCGGTGCCCGGTGCCGGCCGGGGCGCGGGGGCGGGCAGCGCCCGGCGGTCGGTCTTGCCGTTGGGGTTGAGCGGCAGGGCGTCGAGGATGTCGACGGTGGCGGGGATCATGTACTCGGGGAGCCGGCCGGCCAGTTCGGCGAGCAGCGCGTCGACGTCGGGCGGGGTGGGCCCGGTGGTGATGTAGGCGGCCAGCCGGCGGTCCCCGGGGGCCGGTTCGTGGACGGTGACGGCGGCCTCCCGGACCAGCGGGTGGCGGGTCAGGGCGTCCTCGATCTCGCCCGGTTCGACCCGGAACCCGCGGATCTTGATCTGGTCGTCGATCCGTCCGGTGATCTCCAGCGTGCCGTCCTCGGTGCGGTGCCCGAGGTCCCCGGTGCGGTAGAGCCGCTCCCCGGGCCGGCCGTACGGGTGGGCGACGAAGCGGCCCGCGGTGAGCGCCGGGCGGCCCAGGTAGCCGTACGCCAACCCGCCGCCCGCGGCGTAGAGTTCACCGCTCTCGCCGGGGCCGACCGGGCGCAGGGCAGCGTCCAGGACGTGGATCTCCTTGCCGTTCAGCGGGTGGCCGATCGGGATCGAGGCCCCGCCGAGGTCCTGCGGGCCGACCTGGTGGCAGGTGGTCAGGCCGAGGCTCTCCACCGGGCCGTAGCCGTTGGCGACCACCAGCCGCGGGTGGTTCTCCAGGGCCTTGGCGACGTGCGTCACCGAGGCCCGTTCGCCGGCGGTGAAGGCCACCTCAAGGTCGTCGAAGGTCTGCGGGAACTCCTCCAGCAGGAAGTTGAACAGACTGGCCGAGAGCTGGAGCTGGGTGACCCGGTGGCGCCGGGTGAGGGTCGCGATGGTCTCCGGGTCGGGCCGCCGGCCGGGCTGCAGCACGCAGGTGCCGCCGAACAGCAGGGCGCCGTACAGCTCCAGCGCGAAGGCGTCCCAGGAGACCGGCGAGCACTGCAGCCAGACCTCGTCGGGGCCGAAGCGCGCGTAGTCCTGGCCGAGGTAGGTGGTGGTCAGCGCCCGGTGCGGGGCGGCGACGCCCTTGGGGCGGCCGGTGGAGCCGGAGGTGAACATCACGCAGGCCAGGTCGTCGCCGGTGACCGGCAGCGCGAGGTCCTGGCCGGAGCAGCCGGCCACCTCGGCGGCCACCTCGTCCAGGTCGAGGTGGGCCGTGCCCTCGAACGGCGCGGGGGCGCGGCGGTGGGTGAGGACGAGGGCGGCGCCGCTGTCCGCGACGGCGCCGGCCAGCCGCTCGGCGGGGAAGTCCGGGTCGAGCAGGGTGTAGCCGGCGCCGGTCTTCAGCACCGCGAGCAGCGCCACCACCAGGTCGTGGCCGCGTTCGGTGAGGATCGCGACGACGTCGCCCCGGCCGACCCCGCGGCCGGCCAGGAAGTGCCCGAGCCGGTTGGCCCGGGTGTTCAGCTCCCCGTAGGTCAGCGCCAGCCCGGTGTCGCCCTCGACCAGGGCGGTGGCCTGCGGCGCGAGTTCGGCCCGGGCCTCGAAGAGGGTGTGCGCGGCGGGGTCGACGGCGGCGGCCAGGGTGTCCGCCCAGCTGTCGCAGAGGCCGGCGACGGTCTCGGGGTCGAACAGGTCGCTGTCGTACTCGAAGCGGCCGGTGAAGCCGGTGCCGAGGTCGTCGACGGAGATCGACAGGTCGAACCGGGACACCGCGTTGGAGTGCAGCTCGCGGGTGACCTCGGTGCCGCCGACGGTCAGCGGGCGGGTGTCCAGCGGGTGCAGTTCGAGCACCACCTGGCAGAGCGGGTTGCGGTCCTCCGGCCGGTCCTCCAGGACGAGGGCGGTGATCTCGTCGAAGGGGGTGTCCTGGTGCCGGTAGGCGCCGATCGCCACCTCCCGGACGTGCTGGACGAGTTCACGGAAGTCCGCGCCCTCCGCGAGCCGCAGGCGCAGCGGCAGCAGGTTGATGAAGTAGCCGATCAGGCCGGTCAGTTCGGTGCGTCCGCGCAGGCTCACCGGGGTGCCGAGGACGATGTCCCGCCGGCCGGAGCGGCGGTGCAGGGTCAGTGCGAGGCCGGCCAGCAGCACCATGAACGGGGTGGCGTCCTCGCTGCGGGCGAACTCGCGCACCGCGCGGGCCACCGGGGTCGGCAGCGCGAAGCGGTGGAAGGCGCCCCGGAAGGCCTGGATCTCCGGGCGGGGGTGGTCGGTGGGCAGCACCGGGTCCTGCGGGGCGTCGGCGAGCGCGGTGCGCCAGTGGGCGAGCCGCTCCTCGGCGCTCTCGTCCTCGTACTGCCAGGCGCTGTAGTCGGTGTACTGGACGGGGAGTTCGGGCAGGGCGTGGTCGCGGCCGGCGCGCAGCGCCGCGTACAGCTCCTGGAGTTCCTGTTCCAGGACGGGCAGCGACCCCTCGTCCCAGACGATGTGGTGGAACATCAGCAGCAGGGTGGTCGCACCGCCGGGGGTGCGGATGGCGTGGGCGCGCACCAGCGGGCCGTGCTCCAGGTCGAAGGGCTGCTGGGCCAGCTCGGCGACCAGCGCGTCGGGCTGCTCCGCCGGGCTGTCGAGGACGGTGAAGGGCAGCTCGATCCGCCGGTGGACGAGCTGCTCGGGGCCGTCCTCGCCGAGGACGAAGGTGGTCCGCAGGCTCTGGTGCCGGGCGACCACCGTCTCCAGGGCGGCGCGCAGCAGCCCGGTGTCGACCGGGCCGTGGAAGCGGAAGACCCAGGGCACGTTGTAGGTGGCCGCGCCGGGGTTCCACTGCTCCAGGAACCAGAGCCCGCGCTGGAACTTGGACAGCGGTGCCCGGGTGAGGCCGCGGGCGGTCAGCGGCGGCTGCTCGGGGCCGGCCGAGGCGGTGACGGCGGCGGCGAACTCGGCGAGGGTCGGCGCGTCGAAGATGGTGTACGGCGACACCATGCCGAACACCTCGTAGACCCGGCCGACCACCCGGACGGCGGTCAGCGAGTCCCCGCCGAGGTGGAAGAAGTTGTCGTCGGCGCTGACCTCGGCGACGCCCAGCACGTCCGACCAGACCGCGGCGATCAGCTGCTCGGCCGCGGTGCGCGGCGGGCGGTGGCCCGGGCGGCGGGTCGCGGTGGCCTCGGGGGCCGGCAGCGCGGCGCGGTCGACCTTGCCGCCGGCGGTCAGCGGGAAGCCGGCCAGCACGGTGAGGGTCGCCGGGATCATGTGCTCGGGCAGCCGGCCGGCCAGGAAGGCCCTGGCCCGGGCGTAGTCGGGGGCGGGCGCGGTGGCCGAGGCGGTGACGTAGGCGGCCAGCCGGCCCTCGTGCGCGACCACGGCGCAGCCGGCGACGCCCGGGCAGCCGGCCAGGGCGACCTCGATCTCGCCGGGCTCGACCCGGAAGCCGCGGATCTTCACCTGCTGGTCGGCCCGGCCCAGGTACTCCGGCGGAGCTCCCTCGGCGGGCCGCCGGACGAGGTCACCGGTGCGGTACATCCGGGCGCCGGGGACGGCGGACCAGGGGTCGGCGACGAAGCGTTCGGCGCTCGGCCCGGGCCGGCCGCTGTAGCCCCAGGCGAGCAGCGGCCCGCCGATGTACAGCTCGCCGGCGGTGCCGGGCGGGCAGGGGCGCAGCCGTTCGTCGAGGATGTGCAGGGTGCGCCCGCCGAGCGCCTCGCCGATCGGCACGCCGGAGCCGTCCCCGGCGGCGGCATCGTCCCCGACGGCGGTGTGGCCGGTCGCCGTGTGGACGGTCGCGGTGATCACCGTCTCGGTGGGCCCGTAGGCGTTCAGCAGGGGTACCCCGGTGAGCCGGTGCCAGCCGGCCGCGGTGGCCGGGTGCAGCCGGTCGCTGCCGGAGATCATCAGCCGCAGGGCGCGCGGCGCGGCACGGCCGGGCAGTGCGGCGACCACCTCCTGGAAGTAGCCGGCGGACAGGTTGGCGACGGTCACGCCTTCGGCGTCCAGCAGGTCGAGCAGCTCGGCGGGGGTGAGCAGCTGGCGCTCCGGCAGGACCAGGCAGGCCCCGGCGGCCAGCGTGCCGAGGATCTGTTCGATCGCCACGTCCACGGTGGGCCGGGCGAACTGCAGCACCACGTCGTCCTCGGTCAGCCCGAACCGGGCGACGGCGGCGGCGAGGTGCTCGGTCAGGGCGTCCAGCGGGACCAGCACGCCCTTGGGGGTGCCGGTGGTGCCGGAGGTGTGGATCACGTACCCGGCCGGGCCGGCGCCGGCGGCCCCGGCGCCCGGGCGGAGGCCGAGCCGGCCGTCCGTCAGGACGGCGGCCGCACCGGCCCCGTCCAGGATCGCCCGGTTGCGCTCCTCCGGCGCCTGCGGGTCGAGCGGGAGGTGGACCCGGCCGGCCCGGAGCACGGCCAGCAGGCCGACCAGGTGGTCGAGCCGGTCGCCGGCGGTGACGGCGACGACCTGCCCGGGGGCGGTCTCCCGGGTGATCTCCCCGGCGAGCGCGCCGCTCAGCTCGTCCAGCTCGCGGTAGGTGACCGTCCGGCCGGCCCGGCGGACCGCCGGACGGGACGGGTGGCGGCGGGCCGCCGGGAGGAACGGGAATTCGCTGGAGGACATCATTCAACCCCGATGCTTGGTGACGGCGAGGCCGGGCCGCCGTGGGCCGGGCGCGACTGTCCGCCGGACCGGCGGGACAGGAGGAGGGATCACGGCAGGACTCGGCGCTGCCGCTGCGGGTCTTTCAGGTACCGCGTTCCGGTGCGGGAGTCAGCTCCAGCCGTCGGGGGAGCACACGTCCTCCGGCCCGAGCGCGTCCGGCGCGTACTTTCCGAGCGAGCTGATCAGCAGCCGCATTTCGGTCCGCAGGCATTCCACCAGGCGGATCAGGCCGTCCTGCGGGTCCTCGGCGACCGCGAGCAGGGCCGCCCGGCCGAGGCCGACCGCCGTGGCGCCCAGCGCCAGGCTCTTCACCGCCCGGCTGCCCTCCCACATCCGGCCGGAGACCAGCAGCCGGCCGGGCGGCGGGCCGGACGGGAGCGCGCCGAGCCGGCGCAGGCACTCGGCGAGCGGCAGCCCGACGTGCCGGGGGAAGGCGGCGGGCGCCCAGCCGGTGCCGCCCTCGGCGCCGTCCACGGTCAC
Source organism: Kitasatospora indigofera (assembly GCF_014655955.1). GTDB lineage: Bacteria > Actinomycetota > Actinomycetes > Streptomycetales > Streptomycetaceae > Kitasatospora > Kitasatospora indigofera. The sequence goes on along the minus strand of NZ_BNBO01000043.1, from coordinate 55,388 downwards.
CGCGTCCGCGCCGGCCTCGACGGCCGTCCGCACGGCGGCGGCGACGTCCCGGCCCGGGTGGAGCTTGACCCAGATCCGCACCCGGGGGAAGTTGTTGCGCATCAGCCGGACCTGCTGGCGCAGGATCTCCTCGGTGAAGGTGCCGGGGCTGCTGGAGCGCAGCACCCGCTGCCCCTCGAAGAGCGGGTCCAGTCCGTAGCGGTCCGCCACCCGGGCGGCCGCCGCCTCGTCCAGCACGGTCATCCCGCCGAGGCCGGGTTTGGCGCCCTGGCCGACCTTCAGCTCGAAGGCGAGGCGGCCGGAGTCGAGCAGCGGCCGGGCGGCCGGGTCGCTGTGCACGAGGTTCCACACCTCGGCGTCGGCGTCCTCGGTGCTCTGCTGCACGGCGACCCCGCCGACGCCGTCGGCGAGCCGCTCGGTGTAGGCGGTGAGGCGGCCGAGCAGCGAGCGCCCGGCCGCCTCGCCGAGCCGGCCGTAGCCGTTCACCGGGACGACGTTCTCCCCGATCACCATCGGGATGCCGAGCGCCCCGGCCTGGCGGCTGAGCGCCGGGCCGAGGTCGCCGGCGGCGGCGCGGGTCGAGCCGAGCGCGGAGAGGTAGACCGGCGCGGTGGAGCGGAGCCCGCCGATCGTGGTCCTCAGGTCGACGTCCTGGTAGGTGGGTTCGCGGCCGAGCTCGATGAGCTTGGCCAGCCGCTGCTCCATGAACACCGGCGGGGCCAGGCGCAGCGCGTCCAGCCGGTCGGCCGGCCCGGTGAGGCCGTCCGGCCCGTCCGGCCCGGCGCCGAACAGCACCTGGCCGTAGTCCCCGGCGGGCGGGAAGGCGGCGGCGGCACCGGTCCTGGCGCGCAGGCGGACGGCCTCCTCGGGGAACCCGGGTGCGGCGAGGTCGCTCACGGCGAGACCACCCCGGCGAGCTTGGGGTAGGCGCTGGCCTGCCAGACGGCGTCCAGCCCGGCGACGTACCGGGTCAGGCGCTCGACGCCGATGCCGAAGCCGGCGCTGGCGGGGATGCCCTCGCGGACCAGGTCGAGGTACCAGCGGTACTTCTGCGGGTTCTCACCGGTCTCCCGCATCCGGGTGATGATGTCGGCGTACTCGTTGGTCCGCTCGCTGCCGCTGCACAGTTCGCCGTAGCCCTCGGGCGCGATCAGGTCGAAGTTCCGCAGCAGGCCGGGCTCGCCGGGGCACTCGCGGTCGTAGAAGCCGCGGGAGCCCTTGGGATAGTCGGTGACGAAGAACGGGCGGCCGGCCTTGGCGGAGAGCAGCGCCTCGCCCTCCCAGTCGAGTTCGGCGTCCGGGTTCTGGTCGTGCCCGGCCGCCCGGAGGTCCAGCACGGCGTCGCTGTGCCGGACCCGCTCGAAGGCGCCCTGGAGCAGGCCGTGGAAGGCGTCGGTGTCCCGGCCGAGCTCCTCGAACTCGGCGGGCAGCGCGGCGGCGGTGCTGCGCACCATGTGCACGACCAACTGCTCGACCAGCGCGGTGATCTGCTCCCGGGAGGCGCCGGCGACCTCGACGTCCAGCTGGTGGAACTCGACCAGGTGGCGGTTGGTGCCGGCCGTCTCCAGCGGTTCCAGCCGGACGTTCGGGGCGACGCAGAAGATCTTGTCGAAGGCCAGCAGGGAGGCCTGCTTGTAGAGGATGGCGCTGGTCATCAGCTTGTAGCGGTGGCCGTAGAAGTCGATGTCGACCTGCTTGGAGCCCCGGGCGCCCGGGTCGGTGACCGGCCCGATGACCGGCGGCAGGAGTTCGGTGAAGCCCTCCCCGCGCAGGAACTCCCGCGCGGCGCCGAGCAGGTGGTGCTGGATGCGCAGCGCGCTGCGCGTGGTCGGGGACGCCAGGTGCCTGCCGGGGTCGGCCGGCGGCGTGGGCCCTTGCGCGGTCTGCACGGTCATGATGCCGTTCCCATCCTTGTCGTGGCGCGGTGCCGGTGGAGTGCGCGGGTGGAGTGCGCGAAGAAGTACGTGGTGAGGTGCGCGGGTGCTGCACGGCGCAGTGCACGGGTGCTGCCCGGCGCAGTGCGCGGGTGCTGAGCGGTGGGACGCTCCGGAGGAGCGCGGTGGAGTGCCCGGGCAGGCACGGCGGGCGGCCGGGCCTCAGCGGGCGACGGAGACCCCGTCGGCGACCGAGGTGCGGAAGGCCCGCCGGTCGTAGCTGCGCTGCACGTACGACAGCGCGCCGAGCAGTTCGGAGGAGCTGAGCGCCGGGGCGGCCGGGGTGCGGCCGCTCCGGCCGATCGGCATCGACCCGGGGTCCGACCAGTGCAGCCGCCCGTCGTGGTCGAGCCGGCTGCGGGCCCGGCCGGCGTTGTCCGGGTGCAGGCAGTAGGGGACGTCCAGGTAGCCCTTGGCGAAGGCCAGCACCAGCGCGCGGCCGATGTCCGGGTGCAGGTCGAGCACGGCGTCGATCAGGCCGCGGGCCTCGGCGCGGATCCCGGTGTCGGGCGTGGCCCCGGGCGGACTGCGGCGCTCGCCGGCGGCGACGGCGGCCGCGCTCTCCAGCGCCCGGACGTTCTCCCCGACGGTGGGGATGCGGTAGGCCTCGGCGGTGGTCTTCACGATCAGCCGGGCCGCGCCGGTCCGGACGGCGAGCCGGGCGGCCTCGTCCAGCAGCAGTTGCGCGCCGCCGGGCGACAGCGGGTACACGCCCATGTAGGTGTAGATCACCACGTGCCGGTCGACGTCCGGCAGCAGCTCGGCGGCGATCGCCTGCAGGGCCGTCACCGCCTCCTCGTCCTGGCGGGTGCTGGCCTGCTGGGCGTAGCTGAGCGAGATGCTGCGCAGTCCGTGCCGGCGGAAGAAGAGGCCCTCCAGCACGCTGAGCGCGATCAGCAGGCCGGGCGGGCAGAGCTGGCCCATCATGCAGCCGCCGAAGGTCTCCAGGTGCGGCTCGGCGCCGTCGGTGCGGGAGGCGGCCAGCAGCTCGCAGCAGCGTCTCCAGCTGTCGACGGCCTCGCGCAGCGGGGTGCGGCTGTAGGGCAGGCAGTACGAGACGGGGCCGCCCTCGGTGGCGTGCAGGCCGGCGGCGAGCAGTGCCGAGAAGATCTTCTCGGGGCGGGCCGAGCCGTGCCGGACCTGGACCGGGAAGCTGTCGTCGGCGACCCCGTGCAGTACGGACCGGGTGACGCCCGACGGGTAGCTGGTGATCGGGTAGCCGTTGAGCGGGACGCCCTCGGCGACGGCCCGGCGGGCCGCGGCCACCTCGCCGGTGCGGGTGTAGCTGTCCAGGGTGAGGGTGCCGACGGTGGTGGCGGCCGCGTCCTTGGTGGCGAGCAGGCCGGCCCGCATCCGGCCGGGTTCGCTCATCCCCATCCGTGGCTGCACCACCAGCGTGCCGGCCGCCCGGGCGCGGGCCACGAACGGGCCGAAGGCCGTCACAACAGCACTCCGGCCGGCAACGACCGGACGTAGGAACGGAAGGCGTCCACCGAGGCGGCCTCCTCGAAGACCGCGTCGAAGCCGGCCGCGAGCAGGGCCCGGGCCCGGGCGCCGTCCTCCGCCCCGGCGATGCCCAGCTTCCCGCCGATGACGATCGGCGTGCCGCGCAGCTCCGGGCAGGCGCGCAGTCCGGCGACCACCCGCAGTCCGTCGTTGTAGCCGTGCCCGTTGACGCTGCTCAGGACGATCAGGTCGGGTCGGCGCCGCCGGCATTCGGCGGCCAGGACCTCGTCCGGGACGCAGGGTCCGAGATTGGTCACCCGGTGGCCGAGTTCTTCCAGCAACAGCTGGAGAAACACCAGATTCCAGGTGTGCGAATCGGAGACCATGGTGGTCACCACGACATTCAGCCCGGCTTTTCCGGCCTTTCCACGCTCCACGGACTGCCCCTCGTCACCTAGTGGGCCAACGTCGACCGACGATCCGCGTCGATTTCCGGGCGAATTCCTCCGCCTGCCCTGACGAAAAGCTTATGGACCGCGTTCCGCGCCGACCGGCAGATCACCCGGCAGCACATCGGCAGATCACCGGTGGAAGGGGGCCGCGGGCCGGGCGGCCGGCGGGGCCACGGCCGGGGGCCGCGGTGGACGGCGTCCGCCCGCGGCCCCGCTCCCCCGCGTCGCCCGCCCGGACCGCTGCCCGACCGCCGGCCCGGCCTCACCCGGCGAGGGCCTCCAGCACGGGGTACGGTCCCGAGCGCTCCTCGCTGCGCGCGGTCGCCGCCGACAGCCAGTTCTCCCGCTCCTCCCGGCACAGCACCCGGAAGAGGTTGAGCACCGCGAACCGCACTCCGCCCTGGCCGCCGCCCACCGCCCGCACCAGCCCGCGGGAGAGCAGCTCGTGCACCACGGCCAGGCATTCCTGGACGGGCCGGCCGCTCAGCGTCACCGCCTCCTCCACCGTCCACCCCTGCTCGCCGTCGGCCAGCAGGCCCAGCAGGGCACGCTGACGGGGACTCAGCAGGTGCAGCGCACCGGTCAGCGCGACACGGACGTCCTCCCGCTCGTGGCAGAGCGGGGACGGCGCGCTGAGGGTGAAGGGGTTGCTCCGCAGCCGGGCCATCAGCTGGCCGGGCGACTGCACCAGGGTCCAGCCGGCCGCGAGTTCCAGGGCCCCGGGCAGGCCGTCCAGGTAGCGGCAGAGCGCGCCGACCGCCGCGGCCTCCTCCCGTCCCAGCCGGAACCCGGGTCGCACCCGGCGGACGTGCGACAGCAGCAGCCGCACCGCCGCCACCTCGGCCAGCCGCTGCGGGTCGTCGTCCAGTTCGGGGGCCGGCGTCTCCAACGGCGCGAGCGGGATCACCTGCTCGCCGTCCAGTCCCTGCGGCACCCGGGAGGTGATCAGCACCCGCAGGCCCGCGCAGCGGTGGAAGAGGTCGTCCAGGGTGGAGGCGTTGACGCCGCCGTCGGCGCCGTCGAGCACCAGCAGGGTGGGCCGGTCGCCGATCTGCTCGGCGAGCCCCTCGGCCCGGCCCGGCCGGCCCACCAGGTCGGCGAAGGCCGCGCCCGGGCCGCCCGGCTCACGCTCGCCGCAGGCCACCCAGCGCACCGCCCAGCGCACCGACGCGTGCAGCCGCCGGGCCACCTCCAGGGCGAGCCGGGTCTTGCCCACCCCGCCGAGGCCGACCACCGACACCAGCCGGTCGCCGTGCACGGTGAGGACGTCGGCCAGCACCTCGGCCTCGGTGCCGCGGCCGACGATCGCGTTGCGGGCGGCCGGCGGCGCGGCGGGCTCCTCCACCGGCACCTGCTGCCGGGCGGCCGCCTCGAAGGCGGCCCTGCTCCGCCCCTCCAGCCGCAGCGCGTCGGCCAGCAGCCGGACGGTCTCCTGCCGGGGGCGGTGGACGCGTCCCGTCTCCATGTCGCGGATCGCCCGCACACTCAGCGTCGCGTGGTCGGCCAGGCCCTGCTGGGTCAGCCCGACACGCTCCCGCCGTACCTTGAGCAACTCGCCAAAACTCGACACCGGCTGACCGCCGTCCATGCCAGCCCCCCTTTCCTCGCGTTCGGACAACACCCTCGGAAGCTCCGGTTCGGCCCGAGACTGACGACCTCAGTCCTGCGCCCAAGGCGCCGGGGACTGGGCCCGCCTCGGTTCGGCCGGCCCGGATCCCGGTTTCGGCTGTAGCCACTGGACCGGTTCCCCTTACGACCGAGATGCTCCACGCCCGGGTTCTACGCGGGATCAACGGCCGATCACCGTGCCCGGGCCACCGTCCCGCACCGGCGGCCCGGGCCGTCCGCCTCCGGGAACGACCGCGGTGCGGGGCCCCGGGACGCTCGGTCCCGGGGCCCCGCACCGCGGCGGTCCCTTCCGGCGCGGGGCTCCTGACGCCCGGCCGGGAGGGGCGGTGGGTCAGAACGGCAGGACCCGCACCGCCCTGCAGCCGAAGAAGCGGTAGGTCTGCGCGGCGGCCCGGTCGGTGTAGGAGCCCTTGACACAGACCTCGGTGTCACCGGCCCGGACCCCGGAGGGTTCGGTGTCGAAGTGCAGGACCAGGTCGAGGTCGCCGTCCACCGCCTCCACCGGGTTCACGGTCCGCTCGACCACGTCGGCCAGGTGGCCCGCCGGGTGCGGCTCGGTGCTGCCGCCCGGCCCGGCGTAGACCACCTGGCGCGGCCCGAAGCGGACGGTGGGCACCTGGACGGACGCCGCGTCGAAGGCCAGCGGCAGGCCGTACTCGCCGGCGGCGGTGGTCAGGACGGCGACGGTGGTGACGCCGCGCGGGACGACGACCGGCGTCGGGAGGCCGCCCTCCGGCTCGATGTCGATCCGGACCGGCACGATGCAGTCGAGGGTGAACTCGACCGGCCGGTGGTTGTCCGCCTCCACCGGATCGGTGTCACCGGGCCGGGCCGGCGTGACCGAGGCGGTGAACCGGTAGGTGTGCGCACCCGGTCGGTCGCAGCCGACCGTGAAGGTGCTGTCCGCCGTCCGCGGCGCCCCGACCGCCAGGGCGGGGACGCTCCGCGTGGACGAGGCCGGCGTGACGGTCGCGCCCGGGTCCGGGGCGGCGGCGGTGGTGAGGGTCGCGTCCATCGGCGAGGAAGGCCCGTTGCTGGCCACCGTGCCGTGCAGGGTGACGTCCAGGGTGCCGCCGATCACCAGCTGGGTGGGCGGCGCCTGCGCGACGAAATCGCTGACGGCCAGGTCGGCGACCGCGACGACGGTGGTCGTGGTGCTCGCGCCGTCGTTCCCGGCGTCGGGGTCGGGACCCACCAGGTTGTCCGCCACCGCCTGGTTGGCCAGGGCGACCGGCCCGCCGGCGTCGTGGACCAGGTCGGCGGGGACGTGCGCGGTGATGGTGACCGTGCGGGAGGCGCCGACCCGCAGGTCGCCGAGCCCGCAGGTGACCGTCCCGGCGGCCGCCTTGCAGGCCGGGTCGGCAGCCACGAAGGGGGTCTGCGCGGGGAGGGTGTCGGACAGCGACACCGCCGCCGCCGGGTTGGGCCCGTGGTTGGTGACGACCGCCGTCCAGGTGAGGTCGGTGCCGGCCGCGACCGGGTCGGGGTCGTCGGTGACCGTGAGCTCCAGGTCGGCCTTGTTGGCCTGGTCCTCCATGGCCAGCAGCTCGGCCGTGGTCGGGTAGTCGTCGGACTCCACGTTGATGCCCGCGTCGGCGGAGTCGCCGAACTGGCGGAAGGGCAGCGACACCGCCGTCCAGTCGTCCGACCCGTGGATGGTCTCGTCGGTCGAGGTGTTGGCGATGCAGGCGGCCGGGGTACGGACCGGGCCCGGGCCCGCCGTGTCGATGTTGGTGGGCAGCGCCGTCTCGAAGGGCGGGTCGGTGTCGCTGTTCCAGTTCGGCCCGGTGTCGAGGTTGTCGGTCAGCTTCTGCCCGGCCCGGTCGACGAACCGGAAGCGGTTCCGTGGGTCGGTGGGGTCCAGCGGGGTGGGCTCGGTCAGGTTGGTCTCGACGAGGTCGGCCAACGGGGCGGCGCCCCGGCTGGTGCCGTCGACGTTGATCCGGGGCGGGGAGTAGTCCAGCAGCACACCGCCGCCGACCCGGGGGATCCCGGCCGCGAGGTCGTAGTTCATCAGGCTGACGTAGTTCGGCTTGCAGTTGGGCCGGTCCTGGAAGCCGCCGTGGCGGAGGTTCAGGTTGTGTCCGAACTCGTGCATGATCGAGCCCGCGTCGGGGTTGAAGACGGCGAAGTCGTTGCCGCCGATCTCGCCCTGGCCGCCGCGCACCCGGGGACAGCCGGCCGGCTGCACGGCCATCACCCCGTAGCGGAAGATCAGCCGGCGCTCGCGGTTGAAGTTGGCCGCCTTGGCCGTGTAGTACAGGTCCCCGTTGTCGATGCCGCAGGCGTTGGTCCGGGTGGCGAGAATGCTGCCGCCGCCGAGGTTCTCGCCGGCCCGGCAGTCCGGATCCTGCGCGTCCGGGAGCGCGTCGCCGTCGTTGTCGATGCCGTCACCGCAGTCCCTGGCCGCCTGCTCGATGCTGGAGTCCAGGTAGTTGACCAGCCGCCGGTTGCAGCTCGGGTCGTTGCCGTCGATCCTGCCGTCGCCGCCGTTGTCGATGCCGTCCGAGCAGGTGCCCGCCACCCCGCCCTCGGTGGCGGTGGGGTCGTACACACCCCCGGTGTCGATGTGCAGGGTGATGCCCGGCCGGCCGTCGGGATTGGGCGGGGCGCTGACGCCGCCGGGTCTGGTCCCGGCGGTCGACCCGGCGGTGATCGGGGCCGCGGCGAACGCCCGCCTCAGCGCCTCGATCCCCTCCCGGGACGGAGCCCGGCCGGCCTCCGAGTCGAGCTCCAGGTAGAGGTCCTTGTGGCGGGGATCGGCCCCCAGCGCGGGGAGGTCCACGTCGATGGTGCCGTCGCCGTCGTCGTTGTAGCCGTTGCGCTCCCAGCCGTCGAGCAGGCCGTCGCCGTCCGCGTCGCCGCTGGTCGAGAGCGTGCTGACCTCCCAGCACACCTTCACCCGGGGCTCGTCCTCGTCGCTGCCGGTGTCGCCGTCACCGGTGGAGCAGGACTGCGGCCAGTTCACGTTGTCGGTGGGGTTGGTGGCGGTGTCCCGCCACTTGCCGTCCTGGTAGTGGACGGTGAAGTCCAGGTTGTTGTCGTCGTCGTGCGGACTGTCGTCACCGAGGTCGTCGCCGCCGGGGGCGTCGTCCTCGTCCCAGATCTGGATCGTGACCGGCACGTTCTCGACGGTGTCGGGCAGGTCCACGGGGACCGCCCAGAACGGGTCGACGGACGAGTTGTTGTCGATGGTGGGCGTACGGTGCTCCACGCCGTTGACGAAGACCTTGGCGAAGAAGTCGGCGTGGCCCTCGAAGGCGGCCTCCAGGCCCTCGGCGTCGCAGGAGTCGACGCACTCGACGTGGGTGATGGTGATGGAGAACGGGCGGGTGCCGGCGGCGTGCGCCATCGCCGGCGCGAGCGCCAGCGTGAGCAGGACGACCGTCAAGGCCGCCAGGCTCCGCAGCCGCTTCGCGGTTCGGTGCATAGGAGTCCCTCTCGTCGCGGATCGCGTCCGGGGATTGTCGGAGGCGGCGATCCGCAGATCGTTCGAGAGCGAACAGACTCCTGAGGGGAATCCGCCGAAAGCCGCACCGCACAGTGTGCCCACCCTTGTTCCATCGGTGCGGCCGCACCGCTCGGACGTTCACCACAATTGCGTACGACGGCTTCTCCGCCTTGCCTTTTCCGGGAATCTCGTGTTCATGGCGGAACGTCGGACGATATGTGTACGTATCTGATTCTCTGCGCGCAATCCCCTGCCGGAGCCCCCCGGGGCCGCCGGGACGAACGAACACCCGGACCGCCGACCCCGGTCCTTCGGCCCCGCTCCGGTCACGTCGCCGGATCGGCGGCCAGGAAGGGAGCGAGGAGCGCCAACAACGCGTCGGGGCGGTCGAGGGGGATGATGTGGCCGCAGTCCTGGAGACGGTGTGCGACCAGGTCATCGGCGATGGGCCGGAGTTGGCGTTCGAGCCCGGTGCCGACGGGATGGGAGCCGACGGCCATGGTGGGCATGGTCAGCCGAGCCGTCGCGACGGCGTCCTGGATCTGCTGCGCGCTGGTGGGCAGGGCCCGGTAGTAGGAGAACGCGCAGCGCAGGGCCTCGCTCCCGGTGTACGCGTGGACGAAGGCCGCCCGGATGTCGTCGGGCACTCCTCGCCCGAGCGTCCCCGAGTCGAGGAACCAGTCGATGTACCGGGCCTCGTTGCCGGCCAGGACGGTCTCGGCCAGGCCGGGGACGGCGTGGAAGCCGAACCACCACGGGGCGCCGCCCGCCACGACGTGGTCGGCTCCGGGCAGGCGGCCGAGCAGTGCCTCCATCACGACCAGGCGCCGGACGAGGTCGGGCCGGCGCAGCGCGAGCAGGACGGCGGGGGCGGTGCCCGCGTCGATGCCGACCACCGCCGCCGAGGGCTCGCCGAGTGCGTCGAGCAGCCCTTCGGCGTCGGCGGCCAGGGTGCCTGCGTCGTAGCCCTCGACGGCACGTTCACTGGCACCGAGGCCTCGCAGGTCCGGGGCGATGACCCGGTACCGGCCGGCCAGTCGGCCCATGATGCCGCTCCAGAGCCGCCAGGTGTGCGGGAAGCCGTGCAGCAGCAGAACCGCGGGCCCGTCCCCGGCGACGGCGACGTTGAGATGTATGCCGTTCGTCGCGATGCGGCGCAGTTGGTGTGCGGTGGTGACGGGCATGACGGCTCCTGCGAGTGGTTACCATTGGTTACCACGAAACGATAGGTAACTGTCCGGCTGCTTCCTAGACGGCACTTTCAGGGAAGGTGGTGAGCCACAGGTGACCACCCGAGGAGCCCCGGCCACCGGTCGTGGGGTACGCGGCGATCTGTTCGATCCCCAGTGCCCGACGCGGCAGTTGCTGGACCGCATCGGCACGAAGTGGACGTCCATGGTGGTCAGGACGCTCGCCGATGCGGCACCGGACGAGGTGCGCTTCGCTGAGCTGGGACGCCGGATGCCCGGTGTCTCGCAGAAGATGCTGTCCGTGACGCTGCGAAGCCTGGCCCGCGACGGGCTGGTGTCGCGTCGGGTCGAACCGACCGTGCCGCCGCGGGTCTTCTACCGGCTCACCGGACTCGGGCTGTCCCTGGAGGCCGCCCTTGCCGGGCTGCGGACCTGGGCCGAGGAGCACATGGCCGAGATCGACCGCGCCAACGATGCCACCGACCGGGAGCTCGCCGAGGGGTAGCCAGGCCGGTTCCGCGCTCCGGGCCCCTCGGGTCCGGTCGCCGTCCGGGGCCACCCCGGCGAGCAGCGGATCACGGCCTTCTCCGCCGCCCCGCGGGCTTCACCGCCCACCCGCCCCCGTGACGTCCCGCCGCCGGCCCCGGCCGGCCTGGGCCTGGGCCTGGGCCTGGGCCGGACCCGCCGATTCGGCCGCACCCCGGTAGGCGAAGCGGGGCAGCAGGAGCTGGGCGGCCGGGCCGACCGCGAGGGCGTAGAGCACGGTGCCGACGCCGGCCCGGCCGCCCAGCAGCCAGCCCGCGGCCAGGACGGTCAGTTCGATCAGGGTCCGGACGGAGCGGATGGAGCGCCCGGTGACGGCCGCGGTGCCCGTCATCAGCCCGTCCCGGGGCCCGGGGCCGAGGCGCGCCCCGACGTAGACCGCGATGGCCAGGGCGTTGACCGCGATGCCGGCCGCCAGCAGGGCGCCCCGGGCCGCGAGGCCCCGGCAGGGCGGGAGGACCAGCAGGCCCAGGTCGGAGGAGAGCGCCAGGACGGCGATGTTGGCGAAGGTCCCGAAGGTCGGCCGCTGCCGGAGCGGGATCCAGCCCAGCAGGGCGAGGACCCCGACCAGGGCGCTGACGGCGCCGAAGCTGAGCGGGGTGTGCCGGGTCAGCCCGTCGTACAGGACGCTCCACGGGTTGACGCCCAGTGAGGCGCGGACCAGCAGCGCGAGGCTGAACCCGTACAGCGCCAGGCCGATCAGGAGTTGGGGCACGCGGCGGAGCGGGCGCTCGCCGAGCGGCAGGTAACCGAGTGGGGGCAGGGTGGTGCGGGCGCTGGCCAACGGGCTCTCCGGTGCGGGGATCGGACTGGGGTGCCGGGACGGGGTGCCGTCCCGGTACCGCCCGAACCTAGGGCGGCGCACCGCACGGCGTCCTGGTCCACCTGGGGCAAACTGGACCAGTGCGTATCGGAGTGGAGCAACTGGTCAGGGCGCTCGGCGGGTGGCAGGCCACCGCCGTTCCGCTGGTGGACGCGCTGGAGGGCGCCCTGCGGGAGGCCGTGCTGGACGGGCGGCTGGCGGTCGGCAGCGCACTGCCGGCCGAGCGCCGCCTCGCCGACGGCCTCGGGGTCAGCCGGGGCACGGTGGTGGCCGCGCTGACCAGGCTGCGGGACACCGGCTGGGTCCGGACCCGGCACGGCAGTGCCAGCACCGTGCAGCTGCCGCCCAGCTCGGCCGAGCGGTTCGCGCCCCCGTCGGCCGACGGCAGCGCCGGCTCGATCGACCTGCGCCGGGCCGTCCCCGCCGCCCCGCGGGCCGACTACCTCGCCGCCACCGCGCGTGCCGCCCGGCGGGCCGGGCCCGCCCTGGCGCAGGGCGGCCACTCCGGCGCCGGGCTGCCCGAACTCCGGGAGGCGATCGCCGGGCGCTACACCCGCGAGGGGCTCCCCACCCGGGCCGAGCAGATCCTGGTGACCTCCGGCGCCCGCGCCGCGCTCGCCCTGCTCGCCGCCCGGCTGCGCCCCCGGGTGGCCGCCGTCGAGAACCCCACCTACCCGCGCGCGGCCGCCGTCCTGCGCGGGGCCGGGGCCCGGCTGTCCGGACTGCGGGTGACCACCGAAGGCTGGGACGAGGACCAGCTGCACGCCGCGTTCGCCGCAGCGCGGGGCGGACTGGCCTACCTGGTACCGGACTTCCAGAACCCGACCGGCGCGCTGATGGACGCCCGCACCCGGCAGGCGGTCGCCGCCTCGGCGGCCGAGCACGGGGTGACGGTGGTCGCGGACGAGACGCTGCGCGACCTGCACCTGTCCGGCCCTGCGCCGCTGCCCCCACGGATCCCCCGGGCCGTCCTGGTCGGCTCCGCCAGCAAGACCGTCTGGGCCGGGGTGCGGGTGGGCTGGATCAGGTCCCCCGGCACCGGGCTGATCGGCGAACTCCTGCACCACCCGCTCTGCGAACCGCTCTCGGCGGCGCCGATGGAGCAGCTCGTGGCCGTCGAACTGCTCGCCGCCCTCGAACCGCTGCTGGACCGGCGGCGTGCCGAACTACGCGTCCAGCGCGACCACTTGGCCGGGCGACTGGCGGACGACGCCCGCTGGCGGTTCACCGTGCCCGAGGGCGGCCTGGTGCTCTGGCTACGGCTGCACGGTGTGCGGGCCGACACCGTCACGGCCCGGGCGGGCGCCGCCGGGCTGCACCTCGCACCCGGCCCCGCCTTCGCGGTGGACGGCGCCCTGACGCACTACCTGCGGGTGCCGTACACCCCGCCGGTCGCGACCCTGGACCGGATCGCCGGCATCCTCGACGAGGCCTGCTCCCCGCCCGCCCGCTGAGCCGCCGCCCCCGGAGCTCCAGCCGGCGGGCCTTCCGGCCGCCGAGCCTCCCCCGCGGACCGCCCGGCCCCGGACGACGACCGGGGCAAACACCTCGACTCAGCAAGCAACAGAATCTTGCGTTCGGTCACACAGTTTTTTGCGCGGACGTAGCGATCCATTGCGTTTGCATGTCCATCTCGTTACGATCCCCGGCATCGGGCTCCGAGCTGCCGTGCTCGCTCAATGTCTTCCTCCGGCGGCCGAGTTGACGACCAATCGAAGGAGATCCAGATGGGTGTCACACGTCGGGCGTTCCTGCAAGCCGCAGCCGCGGCAGGCGTCGCCGGAGCGATCGGGCTCGGTGAGGCCGTGCTCGCCGGGCCCGCGGCGGCGGCGAGCGCGCCCGGCGACGTGGTCGGCAAGGTGACGGTGGGCTACCAGGGCTGGTTCGCCTGCGCCGGGGACGGCGCCCCCGTCAACGGCTGGTGGCACTGGGCCCAGAACTGGGGCCAGACCCCGTCGCCGTCCAACAACAGCATCGTGGCCTGGCCCGACGTCCGCGACTACCCGGCCACCTACCGGACCGCCTTCGGCAACCTCGGCAACGGGCAGCCGGCCACGCTGTTCTCCTCCTACGACCAGTCGACCGTCGACGTGCACTTCCGCTGGATGAAGCAGTACGGCGTCGACACCGCGGCCCTCCAGCGCTTCAACCCCACCGGTGGCGAGGGGCCGACCCGCGACGCCATGGCGGGCAAGGTGCGCAGCGCGGCCGAGTCCCAGGGCGTGAAGTTCTACGTGATGTACGACGTCTCCGACTGGACGACCATGCAGGCGGACATCAAGACCGACTGGACCGGCAAGATGCGGGCGCACACCGCCTCGTCCGCCTACGCCCGGCAGAACGGCAAGCCGGTGGTCTGCATCTGGGGCTTCGGCTTCAACGACAACCAGCGGCCGTTCGCCCCGGACGCCTGCCTGGACGTGGTGAACTGGTTCAAGGCGCAGGGCTGTTACGTGATCGGCGGGGTGCCGACCTGGTGGCGCACGGGTGACCGGGACTCCCGGCCCGGCTTCGGCGGCGTCTACCACGCCTTCGACATGCTCTCGCCGTGGATGGTCGGCCGGATCGGCAACGTCGCGGACGCCGACAACTTCTACAACGTCGCGACCGTGCCCGACCTCGCCGAGTGCGCCGCGCACGGCATCGACTACCAGCCGTGCGTGCTGCCCGGCGGCGTCTCCGGCCGCCAGCGCGCCCACGGCGACTTCATGTGGCGGCAGTTCTACAACATGGGCCGGGCCGGGGTGGCGAGCGTCTACATCTCGATGTTCGACGAGTACAACGAGGGCAACCAGATCGCCAAGACCGCCGAGTCGCAGGCCTGGGTGCCGGCCGGTTCGGGCTTCCTCGCACTGGACGAGGACGGTACGGCCTGCTCCTCCGACTACTACCTGCGGCTGACCGGCGACGGCGGCCGGATGCTCAAGGGCCAGCTCGCCCTCAGCGCCGTCCGGCCCACCCCGCCGGTGGTCGGCGGGGGCGGCGACACCGTACCGCCGACCGCCCCGGGCAGCCTGCACGTCACGGCCCGGACGGACACCACCGTGGCGCTCGCCTGGACGGCCTCCACCGACAACGTCGGTGTGACGGGCTACCGGATCCGCCAGGTCAACGGCGCCACCGCCACCCCGGTCGGCAGCGCCGCCGGGAACGCCACCGCCTTCACCGTGACCGGGCTCACCGCCTCGACCGCTTACACCTTCGACGTGCTGGCGCTCGACGCGGCCGGCGGCGTCTCCCGCCCGTCCGACCCGTGCACCGTCACGACGGCGGCGGGCAGTTCGCCCACCGTCGACCTCGCCCTGAACCGGCCGACCGCGGAGAGCAGCCACACCCAGGTGTACGGCTCGGGCAACGCCGTGGACGGAGACCCGAACAGCTACTGGGAGAGCGCCAACAACGCCTTCCCGCAGTGGCTCCAGGTGGACCTGGGGAGCGTCACCGCCGTCCGCCGGATCGTCCTCGCGCTGCCGCCGGCCACCGCCTGGGCCACCCGGACGCAGACCGTCGCCGTGCAGGGCAGCACCGACGGCGGCTCCTTCGGGCAACTGCTGGGCGCCACCGGCTGCACCTTCGACCCGGCCACCGGGAACACCGCCACGCTGACCCTGCCCGCCACCGTGACCACCCGGTACGTCCGGCTCGTCCTCACCGCCAACACCGGCTGGCCGGCCGGGCAGGTCGCCGCGTTCCGGGTGTACTCCGGCTGAGCCGCGCCCCCGCCGGGCGGACACGCCTGCCGGCGTGCGGGTGCCGGGACCGGCCGGTCCCGGCACCCGCACCCGCACCCGCACCCCACGCTCAGCAGATCCTGGGCAGTTGCTCCCCGATCGGCAGGTCCACCACCCGGGTGCCGCCGAGCCCGGTGCGCGCGACCACCATCCCGGGGTGGTCGGCGACGCACTCGCCGATCACGGCCGCCCGGGCACCGAGCGGGTGGGCCCGCATCGCCGCCAGGACGGCCCCGGCGTGCTCGCGCGGGACGAAGGCCACCAGCTTGCCCTCGTTGGCGACGTACATCGGGTCCAGCCCGAGGATCGCGCAGGCGTTGGCGACCTCGTCCGGGACGGGAACGCTGCGCTCCTGGACGAGCACGCCGACACCCGCCGCGACGGCGATCTCGTTGAGGGCGGCGCCGAGCCCGCCCCGGGTGGGGTCGCGCAGCACGTGCAGGTCGGGGGTGACCGCGAGCATCGCCTCCACCAGCCCACCCAGGGCGGCGCAGTCGCTCTCGATCCGGACGCCGAACTCCAGGCCCTCGCGCACGCTCATCACCGCGACGCCGTGCACGCCGATGTCGCCGCTGACGATCACCACGTCGCCGGGTGCGGCCCGCTGCGCGCGGATGTCCACGCCGGCCGGGATCAGGCCGATCCCGGCGGTGTTGAGGTAGATGCCGTCCCCGTGGCCGGCCTCGACCACCTTGGTGTCACCGGTCACCACCTCGACGCCGGCCCGGCGGGCGGCCTCGCCGAGCGCCTGCGCGACCCGGGCGACCGTCGCCATCTCCACGCCCTCCTCCAGGATGAAGGCGCAGGACAGGTAGGCCGGCCGGGCGCCGCTCATGGCGAGGTCGTTGACGGTGCCGTTGACCGCGAGGTCGCCGATGCTGCCCCCGGGGAAGAACAGCGGCCGGACCACGAACGAGTCGGTGGAGAAGGCCAGTCGGGCGCCGCCGAGGGTGAGCGCCGCCGAGTCGCCGAGCGAGGCCAGCAGCGGTCCGCCGAAGGCGGGGGCGAAGACGTGCTCGACGAGTTCGGCGGACATCGCCCCGCCGCCGCCGTGGCCCATCACCACCCGCGGGTGGTCGCGCAGCGGCAGCGGGCAGCTCCAGTTGGCGAAGTCGGGGGCGGCCGGGGCGGGGACGGTGGTCGTGGTGTCAGGCAACGGGGCTCGCCTCCAGCGGGACGACCGGCAGGGACCTGGCCGGCAGGGGTGCGGCCGGCAGGCCGAGCCGCCGGTAGAGGTAGTAGGCCGCGCAGGCGCCCTCGCTGGAGACCATGGTGGCGCCGAGCGGGTTGCGCGGGGTGCAGGTGGTGCCGAAGGCCTCGCACTGGTTCGGCTTCAGCAGGCCCTGGAGCACTTCGCCGCTGCGGCACTCGGCCGGCTCGACGGTGGTGATGCCGGAGACCTGGAACCGGTGTTCGGCGTCCTGGTCGCGGTAGCGCGGCGACAGCCGCCACCCGCTCCGCGGGATCACCCCGATGCCCCGCCAGGCGCGGTCGGTGACCTCGAAGACGTCGGCCAGCATGGCCTTGGCGGCGGGGTTGCCCTCGGGCCGCACCGCCCGCTGGTAGGCGTTCTCGACGGTGTGCTCGCCGCGCTCCAACTGCCGTACGGTGCGGCGGATCCCCTCCAGGATGTCGAGCGGTTCGAAGCCGGTCACCACGATCGGCACCCGGTGCCGCTCGGCCAGCTCCGGGTACTCCTCCACGCCCATCACGCTGCAGACGTGGCCGGCCGCCAGGAAGCCCTGCACCCGGCAGTCCGGCGAGGTCATGATCGCCTCGATGGCGGGCGGCACCCGCACGTGCGAGACCAGCAGGCTGAAGTTGCGGATCCCGAGCTTGCGCGCCTGGTACACGGTCATCGCGTTGGGCGGCGCGGTGGTCTCGAAGCCGATGCCGAAGAAGACCACCTCGCGGTCCGGGTTCTGCTGGGCGATCCGCAGCGCGTCCAGCGGCGAGTACACCACCCGGACGTCCCCGCCCTCGCCGCGCACCCGGAACAGGTCGCGGTCGGTGCCGGGCACCCGCAGCATGTCGCCGAAGGAGCAGAAGATCACGCCGGGCCGGGAGGCGATCTCCAGGGCCTTGTCGATCACCTCCAGCGGCGTCACGCACACCGGACAGCCCGGGCCGTGAATCAACTCGACCCCCTCCGGCAGGAGTTGGTCGATCCCGTGCCGGATGATGGTGTGCGTCTGCCCGCCGCAGACCTCCATCAGCGCCCACGGCCTGGTCACCGTGGCGCGGATGTCGTCCAGCAGCCGGCGGGCCAGCTCCGGGTCCCGGAACTCCTCCAGGTACTTCACTCCTGCACCTCCTTCGCGGCGGCGCCCGCACCCGCGGCCGCCTCCCACGGATCGCCGAACTCCTCCTGCAGCAGGCCGAGTTCGTTGAAAAGCTCCAGCGTCTTGCGGGCCGACTCCTCGTCCAGCCGCTGCAGGGCGAACCCGACGTGGACGATGGCGTACTCACCCACCGCCAGGTCCGGCAGGTACTCCAGGCACACGTCCTTGACCACGCCACCGAAGTCGACGACGGCCATCCGGGTACCGTCCCGCTCCTCGATCTCCACAACCCTTCCGGGTACTGCCAGGCACATCCGGCTCTCCTTCACTGCTCCGCGACCGGTCGAACTGCTCACCCGCTGTTCAGGACTGGGCCTGCTCCGCCTCCCCCGCCGCCAGGCGCGCGGCCACCATCAGCTGCCCGAGGGCCAGGCCCCCGTCGTTCGGCGGGACCAGCCGGTGGCGCAGCACGGTGAAGCCGTCCGCCCTCAACTCCCGGGCGCAGAGCGATGAGAGCAGCAGGTTGGCGAAGACCCCGCCGGTCAGCGCCACCGTCTCCAGCCCGTGCTGCTCGCGCGCCGGCCGGCAGACCGTGCGGACCAGGCCGGCCACCGCCCGGTGGAAGCGCACCGCGAGCAGGCCGGGGGGTGCGCCCGCCCGCAGGTCGGCGGCCATCGCGGCGAGCACCGGCCCGGGGTCGGCGACCAGCGGCACACCGCCCGGGCCCGTCCCGTCCCCGTCCCCGCCCGGGCCTGGGCCCGGGCCCAGGGCGAACGCGTAGCCCGGACCCTCGTCGTCCTGGTGGGCGACGGCCGCCGCCTCCAGTTCGATCGCGGCCTGCGCCTCGTAGCCGGCCAGCTGGCAGACACCGGCCAGCGAGGCGGCCGCGTCGAAGAGCCGGCCCATGCTGGAGGTCGGCACGCAGTTCAGGTTCCGCTCCAACTGGCGCGCAAGCAAACGGAGTTCGTCCGGCGGGCAGGCCGCCACGCAGGGCAGGTCCGGCGTCCAGGGGATCCCGGCGGCGTACAGCTGGGCCAGCGCCATCCGGTACGGGCGGGCCACCGTGGCGTCGCCGCCGGGCAGCGGGGCGTACCGCAGGTGCGCGTACCGCCGGAACCCGTCGTAGTCGGCCAGCAGGACCTCACCGCCCCAGACGGCCCCGTCGTCGCCGTAGCCGGTGCCGTCGAAGGCCACCCCGATGACCGGCCGGCCGCCGTCGAGGCCGTGCTCGGCCATCGCGGCGGCGATGTGCGCGTGATGGTGCTGCACCTGGACGAGCGGACGGCCGGCGGCGTTGCGGCGCGCCCATCCGGTCGAGCGGTAGCCGGGGTGCCGGTCGGCGGCGAGGAGTCCGGGAGTGACGCCGGTGATGCCGCCCAACTGGTCGACCGCGCGGCCGAAGGCGCGCTGGGTGGCGAGGTCGTCCATGTCGCCGATGTGACCGGAGAGCCAGGCCCGGCGGCCCTCGCCGAGGCAGAAGGTGTTCTTCAGGTCGCCGCCGACCGCGAGCGCGGCCCGCACCGGCACCGGCAGGGTGACCGGCAGCGGCGCGTACCCGCGCGAGCGGCGGACGGGCAATTGCTCGCCGTCGCAGATCCGCACCACCGAGTCGTCGCACGGCACCTGGATCGGGCGGTCGTGGGCCAGCCAGGCGTCGGCGAGCGGGGCCAGCCGGACCAGTGCCTCGGCGTCGTCGGTGACGATCGGCTCGCCCGCGAGGTTGCCGCTGGTCAGCACGAGCAGCCCGGGGCCGGGCGGGTCGCCGGGCAGGCCGAGCAGCAGGTGGTGCAGCGGCGTGTAGGGGAGCATCACGCCCAGGTCGGGGCTGCGCGGCGCGATCTCCGCGGCGAGCGCGGGCCCGCCCGGCCGGCGGCGCAGCAGGACGATCGGCCGGGCCGGGCCGGTGAGCAACTCCCGCTCCGCCCGGTCGATCCGGACGTACGGTTCGATCTCGGCGGGCGAGCGGGCCATCAGCGCGAACGGCTTGTCGCCCCTGGCCTTGCGCCGGCGCAGCAGGGCGACCGCCCGCGGGTCGGCGGCGTCGCAGGCGAGGTGGTAGCCGCCGATCCCCTTGACGGCCAGGATCGCGCCGGCGGCGAGCAGCCGGCGGGCGCGGGCGACGGCGGCCGACCCGGTCGCCCCGGGCCCGCCGGGGGCGGTGAGGGTGAGGACGGGCCCGCAGGCGTGGCAGGCGACGGGCTGCGCGTGGAAGCGGCGGTCGGCCGGATCGCCGTACTCGCGGGCGCAGTCCGGGCACATCGGGAAGCCGGCCATGGTGGTGTTGGCCCGGTCGTAGGGCAGCGCGGTGACGATGGTGAAGCGCGGACCGCAGTTGGTGCAGGTGATGAAGGGGTGGCGGTAGCGGCGGTCGGCCGGGTCGGCGAGTTCGGCGAGGCAGTCCGCGCAGGTCGCGACGTCCGGCGGGATCAGGGTCCGGCGCGGCCCGCCGGGGCCGGAGGCGAGGATGGCGAACCCGCGGTCGCCGGTGACGGGCAGCGGCCGGTGGCTGACGGACTCGACCGAGGCCAGCACGGGTGCGTCGCTGGCCAGTCGGCGGCAGAAGTCGGCGAGCCGGTCGGGGTGGCCCTCGACCTCGGCCGTGACGCCCTCGCCGGTGTTGGTGACCTGGCCGTGCAGCCCCAGCTCGGTGGCGAGCTTGTGGACGAACGGCCGGAAGCCGACGCCCTGGACCACGCCGCGGACGGCGACCCGGCGCCGCTCGTGGACGGCCGGGCCCTGGTCGAGGGTCAAGACCGCTCTCCGGCCGGCAGGTGCGCGTGCCCGTGCGGGTGCGGGTGGTCGTGGTCGTGCTCCTGGTCGTGCGGGTGCTCGTGCGAGTACCCGTGCCCGTGCGAGTGCCCGTGCCCGTGCCCGTGCCCGTGCGAGTGGTCGTCACCGGTCCCGTGGGTGTGGCCGTCCGTCGCCGCCTGCCGGGCCATCACCGGCAGGTGCACCGGCCCGCCCGCGCGGACGGCCAGCGCCCGGTCGAGCAGGTCGCCCCGGCCCCGGCCGGTACGGGCCGAGGTGAGGAGGATCTCCACGCCGGGGTTGACCCGCTGGACGTTGGCCCGGAACGCCGCCTCGTCGAACTCCACCGCGGCGGCGATGTCGGCCTTCGTCACCACCACCAGGTTCGCCAGCCCGAAGGCGGTCGGGTACTTGAGCGGCTTGTCCTCGCCCTCGGTGACGGCGGCCAGCGCGACCCGGAGCGACTCCCCGAGGTCGTAGGAGGCCGGGCAGACCAGGTTGCCGACGTTCTCCACGAAGAGCAGCTCGGTGGCCTCCGGCAGCCAGCCGTCCAGGTACCGGCCGAGCATCGACGCCTCCAGGTGGCACAGCCCGTCGGTGAGCACCTGCTTCACCGGCACCCCGGAGCGGGCCAGCCGGGTGGCGTCGTTCTCGGTGGCGAGGTCGGCGGTGAGCGCCGCGACCGGGACGCCGCGCTCGCGGGCGATCGTGAGCTCGCTCTCCAGCAGGGCGGTCTTCCCGCTCCCCGGGCTGGACAGCAGGTTGACCGCGATCGCCCCGCGCGCGGCGAGCCCGGCCCGGAGGTCCTGCGCGCTGCGGTCGTTCTTGGCGAGCACGGCCTGCTGCAGGTCGACGACTCGGCACATGGCTTCAGCCTTCCTGGTTGGCGGGGGCGTAGGCCGGGCCGTCGGCCCGGCGCACGGCGGTGATCCGGAGTTCGCGCCCGGCCAGCAGCTCCGCCCGGACCCCTCCGCACTGCGGGCAGAGCAGGTCCGGCGGCATGCCCACCGCCCACTCGGCGGCGCACGGCCCGCAACGGGCCCGGCCGGGCACCGTCTCGGTGACCAGCTCGGCGCCCTCCAGGGCCGTTCCGGCGCAGACGAGTTCGAAGCAGAAGGCGAGGGCCTCCGGGACCACCCCGGCCAGTTCGCCGACCTCCAGGTGGACCGCCTCGACGGCGCCCGCCCCGGCCGGGCCGGCGGATTCCTCGACCTGTTCCACCACGGCCATCGCGATCGACATCTCGTGCATCGGCCTTCTTCCCGCGCGTGGTCGCCGCAGTGGGCGCCTGCCGTCGGGCCGGCGCCTTCGTCCGGGCCCCATTACAAGGCGTGGTGACCGCGCGGCCCGGCAGCCGCGCCGTCACCACGCCGGTGCCTACGCCATTCGCCGCATCCCCCGCGCGGGGGCGGCGGCCCGGGCCGCTCCTCACATGCAGCGGATCCGCAGATAGCGCTTGATGTCGGGCAGGCTCACCACGACGAGCAGGGTGACGGCCCCGGCCAGGCCGGCGATCAGGATTTTCCGCATGCTGGTGTCCTTCTCTCTTCTCGGTCCCCCGCCAGCACGGCCGCCGCTCGGTCCGCGGCGGCCGCGTCGTCGTTCCGCGCCTGGTCCCCGGCCGGCCGGCCGGGCCCCGTCGCGAGGTCCTGGGCCTCGTCCCGCAGCACCTGGAGCACCACCTCGACCGCCTCGCCGACCGCGGCGTCCACCGGCCCGCTGAGCCCGATGCCCTCCTCCAGCGACTGCGGTTCGCAGCCGACCACCAGGACGCGCCGGGGCGGGGCGCCGCCCGTCCCCGCGCTGAGCGTGTCCAGCAGCGCGAGGACGGCGTCGGGCCCCATCCGGTGTCCGTCCAGGACGGGGGACTCCGGCTCCACCGAGCCGGGGGTGGCCGCCTCGATGAGGTACACCGTGCCGGGCACGCCGCCCCGCGCGGTGGCGTCCACCAGGACCAGCGTCCGGTAGCCGTCCAGGAGTTGATAGGCCAGGTGGACGCCGCGGACGCCGAAGTCGACGACCTCCACGTCCGCCGGCAACGGCCGGGCGGCCAGCCGCCGGACGGTCTCCACTCCGAACCCGTCGTCGCCGAGGAAGATGTTGCCGACCCCCGCGACCAGCACCCGCCCTGCCGCGCCGGCGCCCGCGCTCACCCCTCCTCCAGCGGGACGACCTCGTCGGGCTGGAAGTACAGGAACCGGCCCTGCTGGCGCCAGAGGTCCGCGCCCGGGTCCCCCTCGACCGTCACCGCCAGGTGCACCGCGCCGTCGACGTCGTGCAGCACCGCCTCGACCAGGGCGGCGCGGCCGTCCAGGAAGAGGTCCTGCGCGTCGGTGCGCCGCAGCCCGGGCTTGAGCAGCACCCGGCTGCCTGCCCCGACCGAGCTGTCGCCGATGAGCACCCGGTCGCGGGCCGGGTCGACGCTGCGGTCGCCCGCCGGGTCCCACCAGGGGGTGTCCGGCCGCGTCGCGGTGAACGGGTCGTCCGGTCCGGTCACCCCGGCGGGCGGCCGCGGGTCGGCGGGCTCGGTGATCTCGCGCAACGCCCGGACTGCTCCGTGCAGCCGCTCCCACACCTCCGGCGGCAGCGAGTCGGCGAGGTCGATCACCTCGCCCGCCCGGAGGTCGGTGCCCCTCGCCTCGCGCTTCTCCCGGTCGGTGAGCGCGGTGGTGCGCAGGGCCAGGATCTCGTCGATCTCGGTCGCGTCGTAGAGGGTCCCGGCGCTCTCGGGAGCGACCATCGGGTGGTCCTCCAGGATGATCGGCGAGGAGAGCAGCACGTCCGCACGGCCCTCCTCACCGGCGAGCACGGGCCAGGTGTGCTCGTTGCGGCAGTCCGCGACGGCGCCCTTGGCCCACTCCGGCGGGTCGGTCATCGAGACGAAGGTGCCGTCGCTGAGGCCGAGCAGCAGGTGGGCGGAGATCAGCGAGTGCGGCAGCGCGGCGTCCCGGGCGTCGCCCTCCTTCGGGGCCCAGCCGCCGGCGTTCTCCAGCTCGGCCGTGAGCTTCAACGCCGTGTACGGGCCGGGCACTTCGGTGGCGCGCAGGCGCAGCAGGCCGTCCACCTGTTCGCGGCGGCGGTGCAGCCGCCCGGTCACCTGGCCCTCCTCGGTGTGGACCAGCTCGCTCTCCTCGCCGGCCGGCCGGCTGAACGGGACGCTGACCCCGGTGCCGGTCAACTCGTCGACGGGAATGGAGAGTTCGATGCGCTCCTCGACGCCCTCGTCCCACGGGACGAGGATCCGGTCGGGCAGTTCCAGCGCGTCGGTGACCTCGAACGCCCAGCCGGGCAGGGCCCGTTCGACGGTACGGCGCTGGGCCCGCAGGAAACGCACCTCGATCATCAGGGTGGCGCCCCGGCGGGGTTCCATCAGGCATTCGGTGCGCTGCGCGCAGTGCTCGGCGCTGTCCGTGCCCCACGCGGGCGGGACCAGGACGCCGAACTGCCAGCGCAGCCGGTTCTTGGCGGCCGACGCCCGGTACGGGTAGAGCACGTAGCCCTCGAAGAGCACGGCGTCGGCGATCTGACGGGCGGCGGAGAAGCGTGACTCCACCTCGGGCACGGACGCGCTGGTGGTCACCGGACGGTCCCTTCGGTCGACAGGTGTGCTGGTGCCGCGGCCGCGCCGAGCAGCCGGGCGGGTCGCGGCGCGGACGGGCCGCTGCCGGCGGAGGCCAGCAGGGCGGCGACGGTCGCCTCCCAGGAGGGCAGGGCGTGCCGGGAGCGGTATCCGAGCAGGGCGTCCATGGTCTCGTGGGGCAGCCGGATCCAGCCGCAGCCGGGGAAGTGCTGCTCGATCATCTCGTGCCAGACGGCGACGGGCATCGCGCAGCGGGCCTCGCGGTCCCAGGGCACCGGCTCGACCTGGAACCCGCCGGCGCCGGTGAAGGCGGTGCCGGAGAAGAGCAGCAGCAGCGGGGCCTCGCCGTCGGTCAGGGCGCCGAGGTAACGGGAGGCGGCGATGTCCATGTCGTAGGTGCAGGGCACCACCAGGTCCGCCTCGGTCTCCCCGGTGAAACCGGGCACGGTGAGCGAGACCTGGGCGAACTGCACCGGGTTCAGGGTGCTGCCCCAACGGGAGCGCTCGCCGAACAGGTCGGTGAGCCGTTCGCCCTCCTGGGCGCCGTAGCCGCGCCGGGCCGGCTCCAGCCGCAGCTGGCAGCGGAGCGCGAGGGCGTGCACCCGGGCCTGGTCGCCGGCGGTGATCCGGAGCCGGAAGACCAGGGTGGGGCCGGCCGCGTACGGGTCGGCCCGGACCCCGGTGCAGGTGAAGGTGAGTGGGGTCACGGCAGTTCGCCCTCCGGTAGGGTCCGGGCCCGGGCCCGGACGCGTTCGAAGAAGGCCGCGAGGTCGGCCCGGGCCTCGGCGCCGCCGTCGAAGCCCTGCCAGTGCAGGCGCATCCGGCCGACCAGCTCGTAGCAGATGTCGATCGGCACCAGGTAGCACTCGGTGCGGCCGGGTGCGCGGTGCAGCAGCAGGGCCTCGACGTCGTCCGCCAGGTGCGCGGACAGGTCGCTGCGGCCGAGCACCGACTCCCAGGTCTGCGGGTCGAGTTCGCTCTCGGTGGCACCGGCCGGGCTGGGGTACAGCGCGACCAGCCGCTCCAGGGCGGCGTTGCGGAAGAAGAAGGCGGTGCTGACCGGGATCTGCAGCTGCTCCCAGGCGCTGTCGTCGAGCCGGTGGTCCGGGTCGACGAGGTAGCGGTCGGGCACCGCCCGGTAGCGGCCTCCGCCGGCGCCGGCCTGGGCGAAGAGCATGGTGCAGGCCTGGCAGGCGCAGGCGAGGGCGCGCAGCTCGGTCTCCACCAGGTGCCGGTGGTCCGCGGCCAGCGCCTGCCCGCACAGTTCGCAGCGTTCCGGCTGCGGGGGCGCGGGCTCCCGCAGCCGGCGGAGCAGGGCGGTGCCCGGGCGGCCCGGGGCGGCCGGCGGCGCGTTCACCGGGCGCCCGCCGGCCTGGCGCCGATCTGCAGCAGGACCGGTTCGGGTGCGCGCGGCTCCGGGGCTTCCAGTTCGACCGTGGTCACCTCCGGTGCGAGGCAGGCGAGCGCGCCCTCGATGCTCTGCTGCGGGCTCTGCGCGGTGCTCGCGCATCCGCAGCCGCCACCGCCGCCCGCTTCGAGCCGCAGCCGCAGGGTCCCCGTGCCGGGGTCGAAGCCGAGCACCTCGGCGGGGTGGTCGGGCACCGCGGCCAGGGCCTGCCGGATCCGGGTGGTGACGTCGTACGGGTGCAGGTCGTGCAGCACCAGCAGGCCGGCCACCAGTTCGTCGTCCAGCAGGCGGGCCAGTGCGGGCGAGGGCCGGCCCGCGCCCGGGTCGCCGCCGGTACCGGTACCCGCACCCGCGCCCTCGTCGAGCAGCGCGACGGCGCGGGCCAGGCCGGCGCCGTAGAAGTCCATCAGCGCCCGGACCAGTTCCTCGGCGGCGGCGCCGGCCACGCGGTCGCCGGTGGCGGCCAGGCGGTCGAGGACCTCCTCGACCCGCCGGCCGGTCTGCTCGGCGCTCGGGGCGCCGCCCTGGGTCACGGTGTTCATCCGCCCATCCCGCTCAGCCCGGTGGGGACGTGCATCTTCTGCACCGTGCGCCCGTCGCCGACGTACATGTGGACGCCGCAGGGCAGGCAGGGGTCGAAGCTGCGGACGGCCCGCATGATGTCGATGCCCTTGAAGTTCTCCGGCGAGTTCTCCTCGAAGATCGGGGTGTTCTGCACCGCGTCCTCGTACGGGCCCGGCGTGCCGTAGGTGTCGCGGACGCTGGCGTTCCACGGGGTCGGCGGGTACGGGTGGTAGTTGGCGATCTTGCCGTCCCGGATCACCATGTGGTGCGAGAGCACGCCGCGCACCGCCTCGGTGAAGCCGCAGCCGAGGCCCTCGTCCGGCACCTCGAACTTCTCCCAGGTCTGGGTGCGGCCGGCGCGGACCTCGGCAAGGGCCTTCTCCGCGAAGTGCAGGGCGGCGCCGGCCGCGTAGGCCTGGAAGTACGTCCGGGCGCGGTTGCGCTCGATCGCGTTGCTCCACTGCGGGATCTTCCACTCGAAGCTGGTCTCCGGCTTCGTCATGGTGCGCGGCAGGTTGATCTGCACGCTGTGGCCGGTGGCCTTGACGTACCCGAAGTCGACCAGGCCGGACAGCGCGGTGGACCAGAGCCGGGCGAGCGGCCCGCCGCCGGTGTCCAGCGCCAGGTAGTCCTTGCCGTCGAACCAGCGCGGGGACATCACCCAGCTGTACTTGTCCTCGAAGTTGCGCTTCTGCGGCGCCGGGATGGTGTGCTGGTTCCACGGGTGGCGCGGGTCGACCGGGTTGCCGAGCGGGTCGTGGGTGACGAACTGCTCCTGCCCCTCCCAGTCCTGGTAGTAGGAGCTGCCGAGCAGGATCCGGATGCCGAGGTTGATCTCGGTGAGGTCGTTGGTGACCAGCTTGCCGTCGACCACGATGCCCGGGGTGACGAACATCCGCCGGCCCCAGTCGGTCATGTTGCGGTAGGTGAAGTCGCAGTGGTCCGGGTCGTTGAGGCTGCCCCAGCAGCCCAGCATGATGCGGCGCCGGCCGACCTCCTCGTACCCGGGCAGCGCCTGGTAGAAGAAGTCGAAGAGGTCGTCGTGCAGCGGCACGACGCGCTTCATGAACTCGACGTAGCGCATCAGCCGGCTGAGGTAGTCGGTGAAGAGCTGGACGGTCGCGACGGTGCCGACGCCGCCGGGGTAGAGCGTGGAGGGGTGCACGTGGCGCCCCTCCATCAGGCAGAACATCTCCCGGGTGTAGCGGGAGACCTGGAGCGCCTCGCGGTAGAACTCGCCCTCGATCGGGTTGAGCGAGCGCATGATGTCGGCGATGGTCCTGTAGCCGTGGTCACCGGCGTGCGGGGCCTCGGTGCGCTCCGCCAGGTCCAGCACCCCGGGGTTGGTCTCGCGGACCATCTTCTCGCAGTAGTCCACCCCGACCAGGTTCTCCTGGAAGATGTTGTGGTCGAACATGTACTCGGCGGCCTCGCCGAGGTTGATGATCCATTCGGCCAGGTGCGGCGGCTTCACGCCGTACGCCATGTTCTGCGCGTACACCGAACAGGTCGCGTGGTTGTCGCCGCAGATGCCGCAGATCCGGCTGGTGATGAAGTGCGCGTCGCGCGGGTCCTTGCCGCGCATGAAGACGCTGTAGCCGCGGAAGACCGAGGAGGTGCTGTAGCACTCCGCGACCTTCTTCTGCTTGAAGTCGATCTTCGTGTGGATGCCGAGGCTGCCCACGATCCGGGTGATCGGATCCCAGGACATCTCGGTCAGGCCGCTGCCGTCGCCGGCCGCCTTCGTCGTCGGTGCCATCGTCTCTCTCGTGCCTTTCTCGTCGGGGTGGTCACCGGGCGGAGAAGCCGGCCGGCTGGTTCGGCGTCAGGGAATCACCAGGGCGGCCGGTAGCCGGTCGCCAGCTTCTTCCCGGTGCGGCGCCACTTGGGTTCCTTGTCCACGGTGTCGGCGGTGATCGACCGCAGCTTGCGGATCACCAGGCCGTACGCGGTGCTGGCGGTGCTGGACACCTTGCCGCCGGGCGGCTCGTCCATGAACGGCATGAACTTGTCGGGGAAGCCCGGCATGGTGCAGGCGATGCAGATGCCGCCCACGTTCGGACAGCCGCCGACGCCGTTGATCCAGCCCCGCTTGGGGACGTTGCACTTCACCACCGGTCCCCAGCAGCCCAGCTTCACCAGGCACTGCGGCGAGCCGTACTCGGTGGCGAACTGCCCCTGCTCGTAGTAGCCGCCGCGGTCGCAGCCCTCGTGCACGGTCGCGCCGAACAGCCAGGTCGGGCGCAGCTTGTCGTCCAGCGGGATCATCGGCGCGGAGCCGGCCAGCTGGTAGAGCAGGTACAGCAGGGTCTCGGAGAAGTTGTCCGGCTGGATCGGGCAGCCGGGCACGCAGACGATCGGCAGGCCGGCCTTGGACTTCCAGTCCCACCCGAGGTAGTCGGGCACGCCCATCGCGCCGGTCGGGTTGCCGGCCATGGCGTGGATGCCGCCGTAGGTGGCACAGGTGCCGATCGCGACGACGGCGGTGGCCTTGGGCGTCAGCCGGTCCAGCCATTCGCTGGTGGTGATGGGCTGGCCGGTGGCGGGGTCGTCGCCGAAGCCGCACCAGTAGCCCTCCTCCTTGATCTTCTCGTTGGGGATGGAGCCCTCGACCACGAGGACGAAGGGCTCCAGTTCGCCGCGCTCCGCCTTGAAGAACCACTCGACGAAGTTGTCGGCGCCCTGCACCGGCCCGCACTCGAAGTCGATCAGCGGCCAGTGGACGGCGATCGGGGGGATTCCGGGCAGCGCGCCGGTGACGATCTCCTCGATGCTGGGCTGCATCGCGGCGGTCAGTGACACGGAGTCACCGTCGCAGCTCAGGCCGGCGTTGATCCAGAGGATGTGCACCAGCGGCAGTTCCTGGCCGCCCTGCGGGGCGGATCCTTCTACGGTGGTGGTTTCTGTCGCACCCATGAGGATGCCTCCTCGAACACTGGGACGAGTCCGACAAAACGGACTCGATTCTTCATAGCAGCACCAACCGCGGGAGGCTCAGGCAGAGGGAGCCGAAGCGGTGGCGGCGAAGATCGCAAGCGGGGACGGCCGGGCCGGTCAGACCCGCGGGGACGGGCCGGGCGGAGCCTGCGGGCCGGGCTCCGCCCGGTCCGTCCCCGGCGGTTCCGTGGGCGGCAGGTCCGGGGCCCGCCGGTCCAGCAGCCGCGGGTCCAGATGGGCGGGCGTGCCCGGCCGGGGACGCTTGCGCACGAAGGCGGACCTCAGCGCGTGGTACGGCTCCTCCGGCGCGAAGAAGTTGCGGTGCATCAGGGCCAGCTCCCGCTCCCGGTACTCGGCCAGCGGGCGCCGCGCCTCGTCCCGCTCGCGGGCCGCCTTCTTCGCGGCGATCAGGCCGTCGGCCGCCGGTCCGGCCGCGAGCAGCCCGGCCAGCCGGGCCGCCTCCCGTCCGAAATCCTCCGGCGAGGCCTCGATCACCCGGTCCACCAGGCCCAGCCGCTGCGCGCCGGCCGCGGTCAGCGGCAGGGCCGACCGGGTGAGCCGCTCGGCGGTGGCCGCGCCCACCCGCCGGGGCAGCGTGTACGTCCAGTACTCGGAGCCGTACAGGCCCATCAGCCGGTAGTGCGGGTTCAGCACCGCGCCGTCCCGGACCCACACCTGGTCGGCCGCCAGCGCCAGCGCCACCCCGCCCGCCGAGGCGTTGCCGCCGAGCGCCGCCAGCACCAGCCGGTCGGTGGTGGTCAGCACCGCCTCGACCAGGTCGTCCATCGCGGTGATGTTCGCCCAGGACTCCTCCGCGGGATCCGGCGAGGCCTCGATGACGTTCAGGTGGATGCCGTTGGAGAAGAAGTCCCGGCCGCCGCCCAGCACCAGCACCGAGGTCGGGCGCGAGCAGGCGAACCGGTACGCGGCGAGCAGCCGGCGGCACTGATCCGTGCTCATCGCGCCGCCGGGGAAGGAGAACCGGAGCAGGCCGGCCCGGCCCTGTTCCTGGTAGCGGATCTCCGCCCAGGTGCGGCGGTGCTCGGGCAGCTCCAGCGGGGTGGGCAGCTCCGGCAGCTCCGGCAGCCGGGTGCCCAGCGCCAGGACGGCCGGCAGCTTGAAGGTCTCGGGGCCGCCGGGTCGCCGGCGCGGGCGCAGCTCCGGGATCCACACCGCGCCGTCCGCCGTCGCCCGGCAGACCGCCCCGGTCCGGGTGGCCAGCAGCTCGCCCGGGCGTCCGCGCAGCTCGTCCTCGGGGTGGCCGCCGTGCAGGTACCACTCGCCGCCGAGGAGTTCGTCGAGGACGCCGGGCTGCGAGTCGGCCGCCCGCAGCTTGCGCAGCACCAGCTCGGCCGGGTCGGCCGCCCAGTCGATCGCGCGCAGCCCCTGGTCGAAGTACGGACGGACGTGCTCGGGGGCGTCCCGCTCCGGCCCGTGCTGCGGGCGGGGCCGGTACGTCCCGGAGGCGAACCGCCGGACGGCCAGCAGCACGGCCCGGACGGCGGCGTCGGAGGCCTCGTTGCGATAGAGGTCGCTCTTGCCCACCGGCGGCACCGGGAAGCCGGCGGTGGCCCAGACGTCGCCGCCGTCCATCCGCCCGTCCGCCTGGAGCACCGTCACGCCCCAGTGCTCGGCGCCCTCGTGGATCGCCCAGTCCAGCGAGGACGGGCCGCGGTCACCGGGCGGGCCGGGGTGGACCACCAGGCAGGGGTACCGGCTCCAGACGTCCGGCGGGATCACGGCCTTCAGCATCGGGGCGAGCACCAGGTCGGGCGCGTCCCGCCGGAGGGCCTCCCGGAGCGGCTCGTCACCACAGGCCAGGTGCACCGTCAGGCGGTGCCCGTGGTCGCGCAGTTCGGCGAAGACGCGCTGGGTCAGGCTGTTGAACGCGCTCGCCAGGAGCAGGACCCGCATCAAGACCTCCGGAGCCGTCCGGGCCGGCGACCGAGCAGCCGGCCCCGTCGGCAGCGATCGTCCCCCCGCCGTGGGGCGGCGGCCGGGCGACGCGGCGGCCGGGGGCGGCGAGGTCACCCGGTCGGTCCCGGCGGCGTCCTCGCGCGGGCACCGGGCCGACCTCGGGCGCGGCACCGGGCCGACCTCGGACGCGGCGGGTCAGATCCTGGTGAACCGGGCGATGTCCTCCTCGAACTCGGTGATCGCCTGCTCGGTGAGGGTGGGCCTGGTGCCGGTGATCGCGGCGAGGAAGTCCTCGGTGCCGGCCGGGCGGCCCTGCCGGTGCCGGACCTCCCGCTCGAAGGCCGCCTGCGCCCCCTTGCGGGCGGCGAACTCGATGTCGGCGGGGGTGAACATCCCGCTGGCCGCGACCAGCCGGTCCACGTCCACGCCGTCGGCGGCGCCCCCCAGGTAGCGGGACCAGATCGCCGCCCTGGCCACCGGGTCGGGCGGCCCGATCGGGATGACGTGGTCGAAACGGCCGGGGCGCAGGAACGCCGGGTCCAGCGAGCGGACCGAGTTGGTGGCGCAGACCAGCAGCCGGTCGTCGTACTCGCGGAAGCGGGGGATCAGCTTCAGCAGTTCGTTGGTCACCCCGTGCCCGGGGTCGACCGCGAGGCCGGAGCGGATCCCGGCGATCTCCTCCACCTCGTCGATGAAGAGCACGACGTTCGCCAGCTCCGCCAGGTCCGCGAAGACGTCCCGCAGCGAGGCCGCCAGGCCGGTCTCCGCGTCCGCGGCCAGCCGGGACGGGAAGAGCTCCACGAAGGGCCAGCCGAGCCGGGAGGCCACCGCCTTCGCGAAGCTGGTCTTGCCGGTGCCCGGCGGGCCGAACAGGATGACCGCCTTGGGCGGCGCCACCCCGTAGCGGCCGGCCAGCTCGCGCTCGGCCAGCGGCAGCACGATCCGCCGCTCCACGACCTGCTTCTCGCGCTCCATGCCGGCCAGCGCCTCCCACAGGCCCGCCGGCAGCTCGCGGCCGCCCAGCTCGGCGAGCAGGCCCGCCTCGGCCGCCCCGGCGTGCGAGAACTTCTCGAAGTACACCAGCCCGGCGCGGCGCCGGTACCCGCTGTTGCGCAGTGCCTGGGTGCCGGTGCCGCCCTCGGGGAGCAGCGCGCAGATCCGCCGCACGCCCCGCTCGTGCAGCCGGCGCTCCAGCTCGGCCAGCAGGGCGCTGCCGATCCCGCGCCGGCGCCACTGCGCGGAGAGCGCCATCAGCAGCAGCCAGGCCCGCTCGCCCTGGGCCTGCGCCACGGCCATCCCCACCAGTTCCTCGCCCACCACGGCCACCACCGCCGGCTGGCCGGAGTGGGCCGCGGCCATCACCTCGGAGACGGGGAACACCGGGAGCTGCTCGTCGGCCGGCCGGCTCCGGTCCCACACCAGGACGGCCTGGTCCAGATCGTCGTCGTGGAAATCCCGCAGTCTCCAGGCCGGCACCGCCACCACCTCGCCCTCGGCCGGGCGGCCGGCCGCGACGGACACCGCGGCGCACCCGGCCTTCGGTTCCACGGTAGGCGGCGCGGCCCGGGGCGTCCCGGCGGGCCGGCCGGGGCGAGAGGCCGCACGTGCGGGCGGGGACACCCGGGGCGGGCGGGCCGGTCGGCACGGATCGCTGGGCCGGGCAGGCGATGCGCCCTGCGGGGCTGGCCCGCCGCGGCCGGGTCTCTGCCTAGCGTGGGCCCGGGGCGTCTTCCCGGCCGTCCCGACCCGACCGATGTGGAGCCTGCCGTGACCGAGATCCCGACCTCCGAGCTGACCGGGACCTACACCATCGACCCCGCCCACACCGAGATCGGTTTCGTCGCACGCCACGCGATGGTGACCAAGGTCCGGGGCGCGTTCAAGGAGTTCGAGGGCACCGCGTACCTCGACGGGGAGGACCCGGCCAGGTCGACCGCCACCGTCACCATCAAGACCGCCAGCATCGACACCCGCAACGAGCAGCGCGACGGGCATCTGCGCACCAACGACTTCCTGGACGCCCCGACCTTCCCGGAGATCACCTTCGTCTCGACCAGGGTCGAGACGCTGGACGCCACCCACTTCCGGCTCGCCGGCGACCTGACCATCAAGGAGACCACCCGCGCGATCGGCATCGAGTTCGCGTACCAGGGCGCTGCCCGCGACCCGTACGGGAACCTCCGGGTGGGCTTCGAGGGCTCGGTGCCGATCAGCCGCAAGGACTACGGGGTCAACTGGAACGCCGCGCTGGAGGGCGGGGGCGTGCTGGTCGGGGACAAGGTCCTGCTGGAGTTCGAGATCTCCGCGATCAAGCAGGCCTGACCGGCCGGAGCGGGCCGCTGCCCCCGGGCGGACCCCCGGGACAGCGGCCCGCGGCCGTACCGGGCGGTACCCCGCTACCGGGCAGGTGCCCGGTGCGGGAGCCGGTGCGGCCGGCGGTGCGGCCGTCCGTGCTCAGTGCAGCAGGTTGTCCAGCGCGGCGACATCGGCACGCAGCGCGGGCAGCGAGGCGTACATGGTGGCGCCGGGGCAGTCGGTGGCCAGCCAGTCGCGGTGGCCGCTGATCATGTCCACCGGCTTGGTCACGCCGTTGACCGGGTTGACGAAGGTGACGTGCGCCTCCGGGTCCAGGCCGTGCCACAGGGTCAGGCCGGCGAGCAGCGCGGTCAGCGACGCGCGGGCCGCGTCGGTTGGCTGCTGGCCGACCAGGGTGCCGAGCAGGGCGATGCCCAGGTTGCCGGAGTTGAAGCCGGCGGTGTGGAAGGCCGTCACCACCTTGCCGGTGCTGTCGTGGGCCGGGACGCCGTCGGTGCCCGAGTAGCGGCCCTCGTAGATCCGGCCGGCCTCGTCGATCAGGAAGTGGTAGCCGATGTCGCCCCAGTCCAGGGTGATCGCGTGGTACTCGTAGATCGCCCGGACGGTGGCCGCCGGGTCGGGGTCGGCGTTCACGCCGTCGGTGTGGTGCACCGTCAGCGTCTGCAGCGGGTAGTACGCGGTGGGCGTGTTCTCCACGCCGTTCTTGAACCGCTTGCTCTCGTCGGCCCCCCACGCGGCGCGGGACAGGTACTCGATCCGGCCGAACATCGTCGGGGTGGTGGCGGGGAGCGTCACCTGGCGGCTCGGGCCGCCGACGGTGTCGATCGCGGCCGAGCGCACGTCGGTGGCGCCGTCGGGCAGGCGCAGGTCGAAGCCGAGCGCGCCGCCGGCCGCGATCAGCGCCGTGGCGGCGGTGGCCGGGTCGGCCTCGTGGCCGTCCGGACCGCCCGCGCAGCCGGCGGCCAGCGGCTGCCAGTCGGCCGGCGCGGCACCCTCGGCCTGGTGGAGCCGGATCGAGGCGCCGCGCTTGGGCCCGGTCCAGCTGACACCGACGTACTCGATCGGGAAGCTGGTGCGGACCGCGGTGGCCGCCTCGCCGGCCGCGGAGCTGGCGCGGGTCCGCGGGATGTCGGCGACCCGCTGACCGGCCGGCGGGCGGCCGCTCTGCGACGCCTGGCCGGCGGGGGCCTCGGCCGCGGCGGCGCTCAGCGGGGCCACCGCGACGGCCGCGGTCGCGGCGCCGATCGTGCCGATCACGGCGCGGCGGCTGACGGCAGGAGTGTGGTGCGGCATCGAGATCCCATCTCAACGTGGAACGCGAACAGGGGCAGGCGCCGATCGGCTCCCGGCCGGAGCTGCACGGACAAGTCGTCGGCCCGGCGGACACCCGCGGGTCCGCGCGGCCGGCCGCCCGGACCGACGGCGGCCGTCCTCCGCGCGCGAACCGGCCGGGCGAAGCGATGTCCAACGGCATGATCATGCCGGACGGCGCCAACGCCGCACCAACGAACGGCCAACGGAGCGGCCCCGGTGTTCGGAACCGGCTCCGGCGCAGGCCGGCCGCGCGTTGGCGCCGTCCGGGGCCGGCCCGGCCGGGGAGCCGTCGGCGGCCCGGCGCCACCAAGGAGTGACGGCCGACGGGGCGCCGCTGACGGTTCGTCGGGACGGGGCGCCGCTGGCTTCATCGCCGACGGGGCGCCGGGGTCACTGTTGTATACGACCGGCGGGAAGGAGCTCGCGCACCGGAGGGCCGGGCGGGCGGCGGCCCGCCCTTCAGGAGCGGTCGTCCGCCGGCCCGGGCGCCCGCCGCCGGTAGGCGCTCCGGGCGGCGGCGATGTGCCGGGCCACCACCGCGCGGGCGGCCTCCGGGTCGCCCTGCTCGACCGCCGCCACGATCTCCTCGTGCTCGCGCCAGGAGTCCTGGGCCCGGCGGGGCAGGTCGACGGAGTACACCCAGGCGATCTTCTGGCTCAGCTGGGTGACCAGCCGGCTCAGCGTACGGCTGCCCGAGGCGGCGGCGATCACCTCGTGGAACCGGCTGTTCAGCCGCGCCAGCTCGTCCAGCCGCCCGTCCTCGATCGCGGCCCGGCCCAGCGAGACCAGCTCCTTCAGCCGTCCCAGCTGCTCCGGCGTGCGGCGCAGCGCGGCCCGGCCGGCGCCGAGCGGCTCCAGCAGCGCCCGGACCTCCAGCAGGTCCTCGGCCTCGGCGTCGTCCAGTTCGACCACGACGATCCCCGCGTACGGGCGGGACCGGACGAAGCCCTCCGCCTCCAGGGCCCGCAGCGCCTCCCGGACCGGCACCCGCGAGACGCCGTAGCGGGCCGCCATCGACTCCTCGGTCAGCCGGGATCCCGGCCGGTGCACGCCCCGGATCACGTCCTCCCGGATCGCCCGGCACAGGGCCTGGGGCGAGATCCTGCCCCGCGGGCCGGCCTGCGGGGCACCCGCGCGTTCCATCGCCCACCTCGATTGAATACAATCGTCGTCAGGACGACGAAGAGACCGACGCCGCGAACGTACTACAGGCTGCCCCACGCCGGGGGCGCAGCCTTCGCGCCGGCGCCCGACAGCACGGGCGGGCACGGACTCGCACGGACTCGCACGGACAGAAGCAGATCAACGACAGGAAGGCGGCGCCGGGTGAAGAACCTCTCCGCACCCCTGAGCAGGGCCGCCGCCCGGTTCGGAGTCGACCCGTACATCCTGGCCCTGCTGGCCACCGTCGGGCTCGCGCTGCTGCTGCCCGCCCGCGGCGCGGTGGCCGGCGGACTCGGACACCTGATGACGGCGGCCATCGCCGTGCTGTTCTTCCTGTACGGCGCCCGGCTCTCGACCCGCGCGGCCCTGGACGGCGCCCGGCACTGGCGGCTGCACCTGACCATCCTGCTGGCCACCTTCGCCCTCTTCCCGCTGCTCGGCCTGGCGGCCGAGGCGCTGGCCGGCCCCGTACTCTCCCCCGAACTGGCCAGGGGACTGCTGTTCCTCTGCCTGCTGCCCTCCACCGTGCAGTCCTCGATCGCGTTCACCTCGATCGCGGGCGGCAGCGTGGCGGGCGCGGTGTGCGCCGCCTCCTTCTCCAGCCTGTTCGGCATCCTGCTGACCCCGCTGCTGGCCTCGCTGCTGCTCGGCGGCGGCGCCGTCCGGGTCGACGCCGGATCGGTGCTCACCCTGGTGCTGCAACTGCTGGTGCCGTTCCTGCTCGGCCAGTTCTCCCGGCGCTGGACGGCCGGCTGGATCGCCGCCCACAAGCCCGTCCTGACGCTGGTCGACCGCGGATCGATCCTGCTGGTCGTCTACACCGCTTTCAGCGAGGGCGTGGTCGCGGGCGTCTGGCACACGGTCTCCGCGCTCCAGCTGCTGATCCTGGCCGGGTTCTGCGTCCTGATCCTGGCAGCCGCCCTGGGCCTCACCGACCAGGCCGGGCGGCGGCTGGGGTTCACCCGCGCGGACCGCATCGCCGTCGTCTTCTGCGGCTCCAAGAAGAGCCTGGCGGCCGGCCTGCCGATGGCGGCGGTGCTGTTCGCCGCGAAGGACGTGGCCCTGATGGTGCTGCCGCTGATGCTGTTCCACCAGATCCAGCTGATGACCTGCACCGTGCTGGCCCGCCGCTGGGCCGCCGGAGCACCGGCGCCGGCCGACCCGGCCGGCCGGTCCACTCCCCCGGCGCCCCCGGAGGCCGCGACGGCCTCGGAACCCCCGGCCCCGCAGGTGCCGCACCGGGTCGGGTGATGCCCGGACGCGTCCGGCGTTCAGGACATTCGGGGTCCGGACCCGGGATTCAGGGCCACGGCTGCCCGGGTGGGCCGGCCGTGCCCGGCGACCGGGCTCAGAGGACCTGCTCGATCGCCGCCAGGACGTGCGGCCAGGCCGTGGAGGCGGGCTCGATGAGTTCGAAGTGGCCGGTGCCCGGCAGTTCGATCAGCTTCGCGCCGAAGTCGTCCCGGTAGCGGCGGGCCATCTCGACCGGAACGCGCTGGTCCTGGTCGCCGTGGACCAGGACGGTGGGGACCGACGGGGGGCCGAGGCGGCTCGGGTCGGCGGCGGCGTAGCGGTCCGGCAGGTCGTCCGGGCCGCCTTCGAGGAATTCGGCCACCGCCCCCTCCCCGTTCCCCGACCGCCAGGCCCGGGCCAGGTCGGTGACGGCGCCCAGGCCGACCACGCCGGCCACCCGGGGAGCCGTGTCGGTGCGGCCGGGGGCGGCCGCGGGCAGGCGGTCCCGGGCGGCGGCCCAGAGCGCGAGGTGGCCGCCCGCCGAGTGCCCGCAGTAGACCACCCGGCCGAGGTCGACCCGGCCGGGGTAGGCCGCGTCGACCAGTCCCGGCAGGGTGTCGACGGCCAGGGCCACATCGGTGAAGGTGGCCGGCCAGCCGCCGCCCGCCCCGGCCCGCCGGTACTCGACGTTGGCCACCGCGTACCCCTGTCCGGCCAGCGCCCCGGCCGCCTCGCCGGCGTGCAGCCGGTCGTGGCGGGCCCGCCAGAACCCGCCGTGCAGGAACAGCACCAGCGGGGCGGGCCCGGCCCCGGATCCGCGGGGCAGGATGACGTCGGCGACCTGGTCCGGATGATCGTGCCCGTACGCCAGCGTGGCGTCGGGGCCCGCCACCGGTGAATCCGATCCGCCGTTGCTCCCGGACATCGTCCGCCTCCCGCCTGGCCGTCCCTGGTCTCACCGAGGACTCTATGCGAGGGCCGTGACGGCGGGAGGCCCGTCCCCGGCGGCAGGCACCGGGACGACCTCAGCGGGCGGCCTCGGCCTCCCCCGCCCGCCCGGCGGAGGTGGCCCGGGCGGCCAGCGCGGCGGTGAGGCGGCGCTTGGACTCCGGCCACTCGGCGGCGGTGATGCTGAAGAGCACCGAGTCCCGGACGAAGCCGTCCCGCATCACCATGTGGCTGCGCAGCACGCCCTCCTGGGTCGCACCGAGCCGGGCGATGGCCGCCCGCGACGCGCTGTTGCGGAAGTCGGTGAGGAACTCGACGCGGTTGAGGCCGAGTTCCTCGAAGGCATGGGTCAGCATCAGCAGCTTGGCCTCGGTGTTCACCGCCGTCCGCTGCCAGGACCTGCCGAGGAAGGTGAAGCCGATCTCCAACCGGCGGTAGGGCAGGTTGACGGCCATCAGGCGGGTCGATCCGGCGACCCTCCCGGTCGCGGAGTCGATGGTGGCGAAGGCCAGTTGCTGCCCCTCGCGGTGCGCGGCGAGTGCCTGGTCGATGAACGCGGCGACGTCGTCCGGGTGCGGGACGAGGGTGACCGCGAGGTTCCACAGCTCCCCGTCGCGGACCGCCTCGCACAGGCCGTCGTGGTGCCCGTGGCCCAGCGGTTCGAGCCGCACGTGCCGGCCGGTCAGGACGACCGGGCGCAGCCTGCCCCCGGGGTCGACCGCCGAGCCGGCGGCGGGCGGGGCCTCCGTGGGCGGGTCGTTGTCGGCCGGGCCGTCCGGGGCCGGGGCGTTCGCGGCCGGGGCGTTCGCGGGCGGGGCGTCCGTGGCCCGGGGGTCCGTGTCCTGCGGCTCTCCGTCAATGCTGATCATGGGAATCACCCTAGTGACGGCGCCAAGCGCTTTTCCGGGCCCGCGAGGGGTACCCGCCGCCCCGGGCGACGGGGGTCGGGCGCTCGGGGCCGGACCTCGGCGGCCGTGGGGCCGGAGAATCAGGTGCTGGAGGCCGGCGGCCGGCCGGCGGGCTCCCCTTCCCGGACGGTGTCAGCGTTCGGCCGAACGCTGCCGGCCCAGGGCCGTCCGCTCGCGTCGGACCGGCCCGAACTGCTCGACCCGGCGGGCGTGCCGGCCCCCGTACTCCCAGCGGCGCGCGTCCGCGATGAGCGCCGCCAGCGCCTCGGCGTCCTCGGTCTCACGGGGCTTGCGGCCGAACATGGGCAACCGTCCGTCTCTGGGCGAGGCTCTTCGCCCGGTCGTGCGAGTGGACTTATGAGTGTTCCCCCGTCACGCCGGTCCGCCACGTCGCACAGGCACGTGTCGTGTCACGAGGAGGTAACGGTACGCATGCGGCTGAGCGGCGGCCCGGCCGGAACCGGGCCGCCGCTCAGCCGCACAGGACCTCAAGCGCCCGGGTGCCCCGGCGCTCGGGGGCTCGGGGGCTCAGGGGCTCAGGGGCTCGCGGGCTCGGGGGCTCGGGGGCTCAGCCGACCGGGATGCCCGGGTTCACCAGGCCGTCGCCCCCCGTGACGGTGTTGTCCGCGGCGACCGTCACCGGGCAGCCGGCGGGGTCGTAGTTGGTGATGCCGAACGCGTACCGCCCGGCGGTGCCGTTGGCGGGGCCCAGGTCCGAGGTGTTGTGCCGGAACACCGTCCCGCAGCCCCAGCCGGGCTGCTGGGTGTGCGTCTGGTAGCCGTCCTTCAGGGTGCCGACTCCCTTGTTGTTCTCGATGACGTAGTTGTTGCCCTTCACGTCGACCCAGGAGTCGTCGAAGTTCTTGTTGGTGAGGCCGTCGCCGTAGAAGGTGTTGCCCGAGACCAGCCCGCCGGTGGTCCCCTCCTTCAGGTCGATGTTCTCCCCGCCGACCCGCGGACCGATGACGTTGCCGAGGATCTGCACGTAGTCGCTGCGGTCGGCCAGGGTGTTCGCGGTGCCGACGTAGACGCCCTCGCCCTTGCCGTCGCCGAGCGTGCCGGTGTCGCGGACGGTGGAGTTCTTCAGCACGCCGTAGCGGCTGGAGTTGCGGAAGTGCACGCCCTCCATGGTCAGGTTGCGCACGGTGACCGAGTCGATCACCACATGGTCGGCCGTGTCGACCACGATGCCCTTCTGGGCCCCCGTCACCGTGATGCCCCGGACGGTCCAGTACCCGGCACCGTCCAGGTGCAGGCCGTAGCCGCCGCCGGTCGTGGTGGTGAGCACGGCGTTCGCGGAGCCGGTCAGGGTGATCCGCTGGTCGGCCGTACCGGGCCGGGTGGTCGAGAAGTTGCCGAGGTAGGTGCCGTCGGCCAGCTCGATGGTCTGACCGGGTACCGCTGCCGCCAGGGCCGCCTTCAGCTCCTTCGCCGTGGTCACCCGCACGACTCCGCCGCCGGTGGTCGGGGTTGCCGACGCGGTCGGGCCGGGAGAGCCGGTCGGCGTGGCGGTGGCCGTCGGCGTGGCGGTGGCCGTCGGCGTGGCGGTGGCCGTCGGCGTGGCGGTGGCCG
>NZ_BNBO01000043.1:0-15199 GCF_014655955.1 Kitasatospora indigofera | reverse complement strand
GTCGGGGTGGCCGTGGGCGAGGCGGTCGGCGTGGCGGTGGGCGTGGCCGTCGGGGTGGGCGAGGCCGAGGGGGAAGCAGTGGCCGAGGGGGTGCCCGCGCCCCCGGTGAGGGAGATGTCGTCCACGGTGATCGCCCCGGCGCCGTACCAGCCGCTCACCGAGACCGTGACCTGCGTGGTCTGCGGGCCCGCCGTGAAGGTGGTGCCGAGCGGCGTCCACGCCGTCCCGGCGGTCCAGTTGGAGGCACTGACCCCCGTGCCCGTGACGGCCAGCTGGACGTAGGAACCCTTCACCCAGGCGCCGAGCCGGTATCCGGCGCCCGGCTGGACGGCGACGGTCTGGGTGCAGGGCGCGAGGTCCTGGGCGCCGGGTGCCGACGCCAGGGCGAAGCCGCCCGAGTGCGGGGCGGTGGCCGTCGGCTGCGAGTTGCCGGCACAGGTCCAGCCGCTGAGGGTGCCCGACTCGAAGCCCCCGTTCACGAGCAGCTCCGGCGAGGCCGCGCCGGCGAAGGTGGCGGGCAGCGCGAACGCGGCGCCCGCGAGGCCGAGCGCGGTGGCGGCGGCAGCAGCGGCGGTGCGGCGCCGTCCGGCGTGCTTCGGGGCGTGCGTCATGGCGGGACTCCACAGGTGGACATGTTCGCGACGGGACGCGGAACTGATGACCACACAATGTGGACTAGACCAACTCCGGCGTCAAGAGGCCACCGCCGCAGCGGGGTTCACCGGAGCGCGGCAGGGAACGCTGCGGCCCCGGACCGGCGGGCAGGCCGGTCCGGGGCCGCAGCCGCTCCGCGCGGTCAGCGCTCGACGGTCAGCGAGTGGCACACCCAGGAGAGCCTGGTGCCCGCCGGCCCGGACGGCCGGGGATGGTAAGTGCCGTCGCTCACCGACATGTTGACGATCAGGTAGGCGTGCCACCCGACCCCCACCCCGCGTCCGTCGGCGTACACCCGCCGCCCGTTGACGTACCAGTCCACGGACCGGGCGCCCAGGGTGACCCGGAGGTCGATCGTGGCCCCCGGGGCGACCGCTCCGGACTGGTCGCGCCAGTACAGGTAACTGCCGCTGCCCATGTGGTTGGAGAGTTCGAGCAGGTTGGGATTGTCCGGGTGGTACTCGAAGACGTCGACCTCGTTGCGACCGTCCCGCCAGGTCCAGATCGCCGGCCAGGCCCCGGCCCCGGTGGGCAGGGTCACCCGGGCCCGCAGGACGTCCCCGGCCCGGACCTGGAAGCCGTCCGGGCTGCCCTCGGTGGTGAGCAGGTTGCAGTTCCACAGGCCGTCACCCGCCCGGGCCACTGCGGAGAACACCCCGCCCGGGCAGTACTGGCGGACCAGGTAGTCGAGTTTGTGGTCGCCGCGGTTGGTCGGCCCCATGTTCGGATAGGCGCTGCTGCGCCCGGCGACCCACTGCCGGGCCGAGGAGAAGTCGGCGGTGAACACCGTCCCGGCGAGGGCCGCCGGGGCAGCAGTGCCGCCTGTCCCTGCCGCCGGCTGCCCGGCCTGCGCGCCCTGCCCGGGCGATGTGGGCGATGCGGGCGTCGCGGGCGGTTGCGCCTGCCCCGGAGCCGGCACGGTCTGCGGAGTCTCGGCCGGGGCGCCGGCCGCCGTGGAGCCGCCGCCCCACCCGAACCACGAACGGATGTCGGACCATATTCCCATGTCCGCTCCTTCCGGGAGCAGTTGTGCCTGTGCTGCTGTGCGTGACCCGGCCTGCAGGAACCGACCGGCGCGAGCCGGCCCGTGCGAACCTGCCTGCGGAAACCGACCGGCCCGGCGCGCCGGGCCGAGCGGGCGGTGCGCCGACGGCAGGGTCCGTCCGGGGCACCGGGACGCCCGTGCGTTCCGGCCTCCGGCCCCGGACCGGCGGTCGGGTCCCGCCCTCCGGTAGGCCCGGACCCGGCCCTGAACCCGGCCCCGGCCCTGGAGCCGGAACGGGTCACTCCGGACTAGTTGCCCATCGTGTTCGTCCACAACCGAACGTGCCCCTGACAGCCGATAACAGGCCAAGGGGCGCACACCAGCGCACACGCCGGAGCCGCCGGGGGCGACCATCCCCCCCCCCCCCCAAACGCTGCGGAACCGTTGCGACTTGGCTCCCGGGCGCGGCCGGGGAGAGGCTGGAGACCGGTCGGGAGCCGGTGGCCGGCGGCTCCGGGAGACAGCGCCCCGGAGCCGTCGGCCGAAGCCCCGGGGCGGCAGGCGTCGTCCCGCCCGCCCCGTCGCACCCGGGCCGAGGCCTCGGCACCAGGGCCGTGATCCGGCCCCCGAGCACCGTCGGAACCCCACCCGCGAGCGCACCACCCCGATCACCCCGCCCCATCACGGAAGGACGATGAGTCCGGCATGAACGAGACCGACGGCCTGCGAGGCGCGCCGCCGACGGAGCCCGCCGACGGCCCCGAGCCGTGGAACCCGGAGCCGTGGAACTGGCGGATCCTGGTGGTCGGCGCGACCGGGGTGATCGGTGGCGCCGTGGCCACCGCGGTCCGGGCCGCCGGGGCCGAGGTCGCGGTCGCCGGGCGCGACCCGGAACGGCTGGCGGCCGTCTCCGCCCGGCTCGGCGGCTGCCCGGCCCTCGCCTTCGACGCCTACGACCTGGCGGGCTGCGGGCTGCTCGGCGCCCGGGCCGCCACCGCCCTCGGCGGCCTCGACGCGGTGGTGACCGCCTTCGGGACGGTCGCCTTCGGACGGGCCGAGGAGTCCTCGGACGTCCTGGACGAGCACCTCTTCACCGTGAACGCGCTGGCCCCGATCGCGGTGCTGCGCGGGGCCCTCGGGCAGATCGGCCCCGGGGGCGCGCTGGCGGCGGTCACCGGGGTGGTCGCCTCCCGGCCCTCGGCCGGGATGGCCGGCTACAGCGCGTCGAAGGCGGCCCTGGGCGCCTGGCTGGATGCCGTCCGCCTGGAGCAGCGCAGAAACCGGGTGACCGTCCTCGATGCCCGGTTTCCCCACCTCGACACCGGCTTCGCCGACCGGGCCGTGGCGGGACGCCCGCCTCGGCTGCCGCCCGGCGGGGACCTGGAGTCCTGCGTCGCGGCCCTGGTGGAGGGCCTGGTGGGCGCAGC
Source organism: Kitasatospora indigofera (assembly GCF_014655955.1). Classification (GTDB taxonomy): domain Bacteria; phylum Actinomycetota; class Actinomycetes; order Streptomycetales; family Streptomycetaceae; genus Kitasatospora; species Kitasatospora indigofera. Next base: position 12,133 of record NZ_BNBO01000043.1, on the reverse strand, counting down.
CGCCCGACGGGCCGGCGCCGGGGCGGACCGGCTTCGCACGGGCCAGGAGCCAGGGGGCCGGGCCCCTGCTGACGGAGCCCCCGGGGGCCCCGCCCGGTCGGCGGTCGGACGGCCCCGGCAGCCCTGAGCACCACCGGCCGGTGGCCGGCGGCCGCCCGGCGGCACCGGGCCGCCCCACCCCCGGAACGCGCGGCGACCGGTTCCGCCGAGGTCGGGACCTCGGCGGAACCGGTCGCCGCGCGGCCGCTCAGGAGGCGAGCAGCCGGTCCAGCAGGGTGCGGTACTCCCGCATCGCGAGCCGGAGCTCCTCGGTCGGGATGCCGCTGTCCTCGGTCGGGCCGCCCGCGGCGCGCAGCCTGCGGCGGTTCTCGCCCACCGATTCGGCGATCAGGTCGGCGGCCTTGCCGACCAGGTCGTCGGCCTGCTCCACCGCCGCCCTGGGGTCGTCGACGAACCCGGTCTGGACGGCCCGCCACTGTGCGGAGAGCCGCTGGACCTGCGCCGTCTCCAGCCAGAGGCCCGGCGCGTGGGGAGTGTCCGCCCCCGCCGGGCCCGTCCCGGCCCCGGGCACCGACGCGGCGGGGATCCCGGGCCGGCTGTCGAGTGCGTCGGACCCGGTCGGCTGCCGTGGGATCACCGGCTCGGCGGCCGGCTTGCGGAGGGCGGGAGCGGCCCCGGGCTCGTCGTCACCCCGGTGCTCGTCGGTGGTCCGCCGCTCCGCGCCTCCGGCGTCGGGGTGCTGCTCGTCCGTCCGTCGCTGCTCGGGCCGGCGCGGCTCGTGGGCCGGGCGCTCCGGATGCCTCGGCTCCTCCGCGGTACGCGCCTCCGTCGCCCGGTCCTCCGACTCGCGGACGTCCGACTCGCGGACGTCCGACCGACGGACATCGGATCCGCGGACGTCCGATGCCCGTACGTCCGACCGGCGCGCATCCGACCCACGCGCCCCCGGTCCGTCGTCCTTCGACAGACGGGCCTGCGAAAGACGGGCCTGCGAACGAGGGTCCTGCGAACGACCCGCCTCCGGACGACGGTCCTCGCCGCCGGTGCCGGCGGTCCTGCTGTCCGGGTCGTCGTCGAAGCGTGCGCTGTTCTTCTCCGGCATGGTGCTCTCCTCCTCGGGTCTGGTCGTCAGGTCAGCCGGCGGACGGCGTCGGCCCGGCCGGGGCCGCGGTGATCCTGCCGGGCCGCACGGCGCGGCTCCGGCCCGCCGGGTACTCGGCGCGCAGCACGTCCAGGGTGAGCTCACGGAGGGCGATCAGGGCGGTCCGGAGTTCTTCCGTCCCGGTCCGGGTCGCCTGCGCCCGCTCCAACGTGGACCGCGCGGCGCGGTACCCGGGCACGAACTCCCCGTGATGGACGGAGACCGCGCCCAGGCGGCCCTTCTCGGGGTAGCCGACCTTGTCCAGCAGGGCGCTCAGCAGCCGGTCCGCGTCGGCCGCGGCGGTACCGGGGTCGTCCACGAAGAGCTCCTGGATCCGGGCGAGCTCCCGCTCGGTCAGCTCACGCTCGGCGGCGTCCACCGGGGTGAGCTCCACTCCGCGCAACAGCTTCAGCCGGTCGGCGAGTTCCCGTTCGGCCGCGTGGACGTCACCACCGTGGCCGAGCACCGCGCGGCTGTACTCCGGTCCGAAGCGCTCGCGCAGCCGCCTGGTCCTCAGTCGTGGCGCGGCGAGGGCGCCGGCCGCCACCACCGCGAGCAGACACACCATGAGGATGACCAGCACGCTCATCCCAGCTCCTCTCCCGATCCCGCCGGACTCGGCTCCGGCTGGGGAGCGCATAACCCCGCTGCCCGTTCCCAAACCCGGCCCCTGCCCGGCCGCCACCGGACGTCGGTCGCCGACCGTCGGTCGTGGGGCGGCCAGGACCTGCCGGACGGTCAGGACCCGGCGGACGGCCGTGGACTGCCGGACGGCCATCGGCTGCCCGGGGGTTGCCCAGCCCCGCGTCCGACCGGGCCCCGCCGGCGGGCACCCGGTCGGACGTACGGCAGCTCCGCGGGCGGTGGGGTGCCCCGTCCGGCGGCTCCGGCAGCCGTCCGGCGGAACGGACGTGTGTCCCCCGGCGGGCTGGGTAGGCGGTGCCCCGACACGTTCGTGACGGTATGCGATCCAAGAGGTGGTTCCCATGGGTATAGGCGGCTGTGTCCTCATCTTCGCGGCGGGCGCGATCCTGACCTTCGGCGTCGACTGGCATCTCTCCGGAGTGAACCTGCACGTGGTCGGACTGGTGCTGATGGCGGCGGGCCTGCTGGGCCTGTGCTGCTACGTGAGCGTCCTGCGGCGCCGGCGGTTCTCGGGCGGGCACGCCACGACGGTGATCGAGGACGGTCAGCGCTACGACGCGCCGTGACCGCTGGGCCCGCCCCGGCCCCCGGAGCACGGCACCGGGAGACCTGCCGGCGCCGCCACTCGGACCGGTCCGGCCGGGCGGCGGCGACGAATACCGGGCGGAGGCTGCCATGACCGCACTCGTCGTCCCCGACCGCCGGCCCTGCCGGGCGGAGTCCGACCTGTGGCGGCTGCCGCCGGACGGCAGGGCGGCGCAGGCCCTGCGCTCCCGGGTGTCCGGCCAGCTGGGCGACTGGTTCCTGCCGGAGCTCGGCCCGGACCTGACGCTGATCGCCAGCGAACTGGCCGGCAACGCCGTCCGGTACGGGCGCCCGCCGTTCTGGGCGAACCTGCACATGCTGACCGACGCGGGCCGCCCGGAGTCCGTCCGGCTGATCGTCGCGGACCTCGGCCCCGGCTTCGACGTCGCGGACGTCGTCGGCTCCTGGCTGCCGGCCGGGACGACGGAGAGCGCGCGCGGCCGTGGGCTGCTGCTGGTCGACGCGCTGGCCGACAACTGGGGCACCGCGGTGCGGGCCCCGTTCTGTCTCACCTGGGCCGATCTGGCCACCCTCCCCCGGCCCGGCCGGGGGTGACCCGTGCCCGGACGGGGCCCCGGCCGGGCCATGCCGGTCCGGCCCCGGACGAGGCAGGACGTGCCCGGACGAGGCAGGACCAGGGCCACCGCCGATCGGGGACGCCGCACACGGGGAGATCCCGCCCCGGGCCTGGAAAGGGCCGGTCGTACACCCCCGAGCAGGCCGCAAAAACCTTTTGCGACCGGCCAGTTGATGGAACGCCGAATCCGGGGCAGAAGGTCGTCGAGGGGGCGGCGCATCCGGCTCCGTCCTCGGCCCACGGAGGACAACGCGATGGCACTCCCCCGCAACAGACGCCCGCTCCGCGGAGCCGATCACGACCCTGACTCGTCGGCGGCCGACGAGGCCACGGCGGTCGAGGACAAGGCCCCACGGAGCCCCGGGGCAGCGGACGACCGGGCCCCGAAGGGGCGCTCGGCACGCGTCCAGGAGCGCGAGCCGGCGCCGGCCCGGGCCCGGCGCGGGCTGCCCTGGTACCTCAGCCTCCCGATCACCCTGGCGGCCATCCTGGCGGTGTTCCTCGCCGCGGCCCGCTTCGACCTGCTGCCCGGCCTGCCCAACCCCTTCGCGGAACGGAAGGTCGACCGCAGCCAGCCGGTCCTCCTCAAGTCCATCCAGGACATGAGCCGTTACACCGGAGCCACCGGCAACTTCCAAGTGATCATCGACCTCGACAACGACGCCAAGTTCCTGCCCTCGCAACTGCTCGGCAACCGGACGCTCTACGTGGCCGCCGGCACCGTCGGCGCGTACACCGACCTGGGCAAGCTGGGCGCCGACGCGGTGACCGTGTCGGCGGACCGCAGCTCGGTCCAGCTCCGCCTGCCGCACGCCCAACTGGCCGACACCGCACTGGATGTGAAGCGGTCGTACGTCTACTCGCAACAGCGCGGACTGTTCGACCGGATCGGTGACTTCTTCTCCGGCAATCCCGGCAACCTGCAGCAGTTGGAGGTGCTGGCGACCGAGAAGATCCAGACGGCGGCCAAGGACACCGTGCTGACGGCCACGGCCGAGACCAACACCCGGACGATGTTCGTCGGCCTGCTGCGTTCGCTCGGCTTCACCACGGTGGACGTCACCGTCGTCGGCTGAGCGGTCCGCCCCCCTTACCGGCCGTGCCGGTCGCAGCCGTCGACACCCGGCCGCGACCGGTACGGCCGTCAGCATGTCCGGAGCGCCCGTCCGTCGGGCTCCGGGCCGGCACCCGGGGGCCTCGGTCACCGACCCGGTCCGGTGACCGGCCCGACTCCGTGACCGCCCCGGCGATCAGACCTCGGCCAGCACCGCCCGGATCACGTGCCGGGCGTTCTCCGCCATGGCCCGGTTCGTCCGCCGGTAGTACGGCAGCGCGATCAGGGCCTGGGAGAGCGTCCGCCCCCGGCCACGGACCCAGGTCGCCTCGTCCACGCCGAGCGCCGCCCGGAAGACCGCCCTGGCCGGCGCGGGCAGCAGGTTCCACGCCGGGAACAGGTCGCAGGCCGGATCGCCCACCCCCGCGCACCCGAAGTCGATCACCGAGCTGAGCCGGCCGTCACGCACCAGCAGGTTGCCCGGCATCAGGTCGGCGTGCAGCCACACCGGCGGCCCCGTCCAGCCCGGGGCCCGCAGCGTCTGCGCCCAGACGGCGGCCACGGCGTCGCAGTCGACGTCCTCCTCCGGGATCCCGCGCAGTTCCTCGATCGCCGCCCTGGTTTCGGCTTCGAGGGAGGCCACCGGCCCGCCCCGGTGGGCCCGCGGCGCCCCGGGCAGGGCGAGCCCCCGCATCGCCGTCACGAACCCGGCGAGGTCCTCGGCCAGCCGCACGGGCTCGCTCAGCGCTCCGGCCTCGGGGTTCTCCCCCGGCAGCCACCGGTACACCGACCACGGCCAGGGATACCCCTCACCGGGCTCCCCGGCCCCCAGCACCTCGGGGACGGCGGTGGGCAGTGCGGCCGCCAGCCGGGGCAGCCACTCCCGCTCCGTGGTCACATCGCCGACCCCGCCGGCCGCCAACGGCAGCCGCACCAGCATGCCGTCGCCCAGCCGGAAGATCGCGTTGACCGTGCCGGCGGACGGGAACCGCTCGACCGCCAGCCCCGCCCACTGCGGGAACTGTCCGGCGATCAACCGGCGTACCTGGTCGTCGTCGACGGGCCGGGGGCCGGGATCCAGCTGGCGGGTGCTCATGGGACGTCATCCGACCGCCGGACCTGTCGGGGCGTCAACCGCTTTTCGGCGCAGCCACACAGGGGCACCGCCGGTGCCGGCGCCGCCTCTCAGGGGCGGACCGGCCCGGCCTGCCGGCCCCCCATCGCCCGTCACCGGCCCCACCGCCGGCCCTTCAGTGCCGGCCGGCCGCCCTGGCGAGGCCTGCCTCCTGCGCGTCGATCAGCTCGTCCCAGTGCTCCCTGGTCCATGCGCAGGCCGTGTCGAGCGGGCCGAGCAGGCCCCGGCCGAGCGTGGTCAGCGCGTAGTCGACCCGCCGCACCGCCCCTTCCTGCTCCGTCCGGGCCACGAAGCCGTCCCGCTCCAGCGCACGCAGGGACTGGGTCAGCGACTTGGCCGTGATCCCGCGCAGCGGGACCTTCAGCTCGGAGAACCGGCGCGGGCCGTCCTCCAGGCAGCGCAGGATCAGGGTGGCCCACTTGTCGCCCACCCGGAACGGCACCAGCGCGGACGGGCAGACGGGGTCGAACATCTCGGGGTCCAGCGGAGCCGGCCGGACCGGCGGGTTCGTCATGGGCTACACGGTAGGCCGGTACCCGACCGGAAACCAGCGGCCGCCCTACGCTCCCGGCCATGGAGACGAAGCAGCAGCGAATCATCGTGTTCGGGTCGGGCGGCCGGGTCGGCCGGGCAGCCGTGGCGGAGGCCCGGCGGCGGGGCCATGAGGTGACGGCGGTCCGCCGGGCGGACGGGGAGGTGACGGACGGGGCGGCGGTGGCGCGGCTCGCGGCGGGACACGACGCGGCGGTGGTCAGTGTGTACGACCCCGGGGCGCGCCCCGCCGAGTTCTTCCCCGCCGTCGCCCGCGCGATCGCCGCGGGACTCCCGGCGGCCGGGGTCGGGCGGCTGGTGTCGGTGGGGCTGGCGTCCGTCCTGCCGACCGCGTCCGGCGGACCGCTGATGGACACCGCCGGGTACCCGCAGGAGTGGCGGGAGTTCTACCTCGCCCACGGCGCCGGCACCGACACCCTGCGCGAGGTGGCACCCGAGGCGCTGGACTGGGTGGTGCTGAGCCCGGCCGGGGACTTCGACCACGAGGCCGTCCCCTCCGGCGGGTACCTGGTCGCCCCGGCCGAGGCCGGCAGCCGGATCACCCCGGCGGACTTCGCCCGCGCCCTGCTGGACCAGATCGAGCGCCCCACCCTGCACCGGACGCACACCGGAGTCGCGTCGGCCTGACCCACCCGCCCGGCGCGGCCCTACTGGCCGGGCGGACCGGGCGGACCGGGCGGACGTCCGGCCCGCCCGGGCGGCCGGAGCAGCCGGCCGTTCCCGCCCGTCCGGCAGGCCGGACGGTGCCCGAGCCGGGGCAGGCCCGCCGCCGGTCCTCGCCCCCGGTCCCGCGTCACCACCGAAGGCGGGCGATCACGGGCAGATGGTCACTGCCGGTGGCGGGCAGCGCGGCGGTCGAGACCGGGTGCAGGCCACGGCACAGCACCTGGTCGATCCTGGCCAGCGGGCGGGCCGCCGGCCAGGTGAAGCCGAAACCGGACCGCGCGGCGGCGAGCCGGGAGGTCAGCGGGCCCAGTCCACGGTCGTCGAGGGTGCTGTTGAGGTCGCCCGACAGGACCACCCGCCCGAGGGGTTCGCCGTCGAGCATGCGGCCGAGGCGGCGGGCACTGTCGTCCCTGCGGTCCGCGCCGAGGCCGCGTACGCCGAATCGGATCGAGGGCAGGTGCGCCACGTAGACGGCGATCTCGCCCTCGGGAGCGTGCACGGTCGCGCGCAGGGCGCGCTGCCAGTCGGCGTCGGCGAAACCGGACGGTCTGATGTCGAGCGGGACGGCCCCGGTCAGGGGGTAGCGGGACCACAGGCCGACGCTGCCGAGGACCGCACGGTGAGGGAAGCCCCGCGCGAAGACCTCCTGGTAGGCGGGCAGTGCGGCCGGGGTGAGCTCCTCCAGGGCGATCAGGTCCGGCCCTGCCTGAACCAGCGCCCGCGCCGTCCCCGCAGGGTCCCGGTTCTCGTCGCTCACGTTGTGCTGAAGCACCCTCAGCTCCCCGGGGGTGGCCGGGGCGGTTCCCGCGCCGGACAGCATGCCGCCGAACATCGTCGTCCAGACCACGGCCGGCACCAGCACCGCGAGCACGGCGCGCGGTGACCGTCCGGCCAGGGCGCAGAGCAGCAGCACCGGTACGGCCGTCCCCAGCCAGGGCAGGAAGGTCTCCACCAGACTGCCGAGGTGTCCCACCCGGTTCGGCAGCACCCGGTGCCCCAGCAGCAGGAAGGTCAGCAGCACCGCGGCCGCCACGACCAGCCCTCCGAGGCCTTGCCGCCACCGCCCGGCCACCGCCCGTAGCCGTCCCGTCCGGGCGTCCGTCACGCTTCCCCGCTTCCGCCGGTTGCTCGGGCAATGCCCGGAGGGACGTGAACGGATCGGCTCCGGTTCCCGCACCGACAAAAGTGCGGTGAACCGGCGTGCTCGTGCGGAGGCACCCGCGGAGGAGCGGGCGGCTCGTGCCCCGGTCCGGGAGGGGGGAGGCCGGACATGACAGGACCGGCCCTAGCCCACCAGGCGCCCCGCGGTGAACTCCAGCCAGACCGACTTCCCGCCCTGAACGGGCGTCACGCCCCAGCGGTCGGCGAGCTTCTGGACGATGTGGAGCCCGTGGCCGCCCGGGCGGCCCGGCTCGTACGGCGAGCGCAGCACGGGCACCGCCGGGTCCCCGTCCAGCACCTCGACGCGCAGCCCTTCGGCGGAGGCCGTCAGGACGAGTTCGTGCGGGCCGCCGGCGTGCAGGCACGCGTTGGCCAGCAGCTCGGAGACCACCAGCAGGACGTCGTCCGCGGCGCTCTGGCCGTGCGGGTCCTGGCCGGCCGGCCAGTCCCAGTCGGCGAGCGCCTGGCGGGTGAAGTCCCGGCCGCGGGCGACCTGGCCCTTCAGCCCGGACAGCGCGAGGCGCCGGCGCTGCCCGGTGAGGGGCAGGCCCGGGCGGGCCGGCCCCGTGTCCCCGGGAGTCTGGTAACTCATCTGGTTCACCCCGCCATGATGCTCTGCACTGGTCGACTTCGGCCCGTCCCGGGCCACTGCCCCGTCCCGGTCCGGGCCCTGTGGTGGTTCGTCTGCCCTGCTCCGGGCGGACGACACACCGCCGGGGGCCGCGCGGCCGGGTTGTCCGTCCGGGGCCGTCCGTCCGGGGGCGTCCGGCCGGGGGCGTCAGCCCGACGCGACGGCCTCGTCCACCGTGTCGTGGATCGAGAACACGGTGCCCGCCCCGGTGATCTCGAAGACCCGGGCGACCTGCGGCGCGAGGGCCACCAGCCGGATCGGGAGCGCCGCGGACTCGGCCGCGAGCCGGGTCTGCAGCAGCAGGTTGAGCCCCGAGGAGTCGCAGAACTGCAGCCCGGCCAGGTCCACCACCAGCATCGGCGGGCCGGCGGCCGTGGCCGCCTCCAGCGCCTCGCGGGCCGGGCCGAGACTGTCGAGGTCGAGTTCGCCCGCCAGCGAGCAGACCACGGCCCCGGCGACCTGCCGGGTGCCAACGCTCAGACGGCCAGCCGCGGCCGCCGGCCACGTCGAGCCCGTACCGGCCTCACCGATTCCCATCGTCCCGCACCTTCCACGGCAGTCTTCCGTACCCTCGCGGGCCATCCTGCTCCGTCACGGCCCCGGCTCCCCGGAACCCCCACGCGCCTGGCGCGGGCCGCCCGCCCCCGTCGGCGGGTGCGGGCCGGTCGGGCGTGCGTACGCCGCGGCCGACCGGAACCCTACCCCGGCGGCCGCCCCCGGGCCCAGCCCGGCCGCGGCCCGGGGGGCTGCGGGGTTGTCAGTCCTCTTCCGCCAGCAGGCCGCTGCGCAGCGTGGCGAGGGTGCGCGAGAGCAGCCTGGAGACGTGCATCTGGGAGACGCCGAGCCGGCTGCCGATCTCGGACTGGGTGAGTTCCTCGACGAACCGCATCGAGAGGATGCTGCGCTCCCGCTCGGGCAGCGCGGCGATCAGGGGCTTGACCGCGTGGAGGTTCTCCAGCCGCTCGAATCCCGGGTCCTCGAAGCCGAGGCGGGCGGTGAGGGCGTTGTCGGCCTCGTCGTCGGTGCCCGCGTCGAGCGAGCCGGCGGTGTGGCTGTTGCCCGCGACCATCCCCTCGACGATCTCCTCGTCGGTCAGTCCGAGGTGGGCGGCGAGTTCGGCGACGGTGGGGGCCCGGTCGAGCCCCTGCTCCAGTTCGTCGCCGGCCTTGGCGATGGCCAGCCGCAGCTCCTGGAGCCGGCGGGGGACGTGCACCGACCAGGTGGTGTCCCGGAAGAAGCGCTTGATCTCGCCGATGATGGTCGGCAGGGCGAAGGTGGTGAACTCCAACCCGCGTTCCGGCTCGAACCGGTCGATGGCCTTGATCAGGCCGACCGTCCCGACCTGGAGGATGTCCTCCATCGGCTCCCGGCTGTTGCGGAACCGGCCGGCCGCGTAGCGGACCAGCGACTGGTTCAGTTCGATCAGGGTGGCGCGGGTGTAGGAGTACTCGCGGGTGCCCTCCTCCAGCGCGGCGAGGCGGACGAAGAGGGCCTTCGACAGCTGCCGGGCGTCGGCGGGTGCGACCTCGCGGGGGTTCTCGATCATCTGGGTGCCCGGGTCCTCGGCCGCCGGGGCGGTCGCGTCGACGGCGGTCGCGCCGTGCCCACGGGCGGGGTGTGTGCGCTCCGTGCCAGGGTCAGCGGTCAGTGCAGCCTTCAGCGACGTCGTCATGGCAGTCCTTCCACCGGTTGGCCTCGTGTCCCACCCGGGTACCCGGGTTCCCCCGGAGCACGCCGACAGACCGCCGACGTTCACGACTTCCACACGGTTCCGCCACTGAGTGCCCGGAATGTCACGGAATGCCAGGGACCATTCTGACGTGCAGCCGGAGCGTGAGGCCGGCACCGCCGACGCGGGTCTCGACCAGGTCGCAGAGCTGGTGGATCATCCAGAGCCCGCGGCCGCCGTCGGCAGCGGCCAGGGCGGGCCGGACCCGGCCGGCCAGCGGGTCGGCGAGCCGGCCGCCGTCGGTGATCTCCGCCACGGCGTGGCCGTCGGCCGTCCAGAGCCGCAGCCGGCCGAGGCCCCCGCCGTGGGCGAGCGAGTTGGCGGTGGCCTCGCCCACCGCGAGCACCAGGTCGGCCGTCCGGGCCAGGCCGAGGCCGGCGGCGGCCGCCCAGCCGTGCACCTGGTCGCGGACCTGAGCCAGCCGGCCCGGCCCGTAGACCAGCTCCCGGACCCCGGGCGGCTCCGGCAGCGGGGTGTCGCAGGCGGCGGCCGTCAGCGCCGGATCGGTGTAGGCCCGGCTGGGCCGGCTCGTCCCGCCGCGGACCAGCGTCGGATGGGTGCGCCGGGCGTCGGCGAGCACGGCCGGCGGCAGGCCGGCCGTGTCGTACGGGCACAGGACGGTCGCGGCGGTCCCCCGGAAGGCCAGGTTGACCAGCGCCTCGTGGCGGGTCGCCTCGGTGATCTCGGCCGCCGAGCGGCCCGGCCAGATCGGCTCCCCGACGATCCGTACCGGCCGGCCGCGGTGCCCGGCCGCGAACTCCCGCAGCCGGGCGAGGATCCGCCCGGGATTGCGCCCGAGCGCGGTCATGTCGGCGCTCTCCACCTCGGCGGCGGCCGGCCCGAGCGAGTCCCGCAGGAGGTCCAGCCGCTCGCCGGGCACCGCCACCAGGACGGGCTCGGACGCCGCCAGGGCCGCCCGGACGAAGCCGCCCACACCGGCGGCGTACTCGGTGGTGCCGCGGTAGAACAGCGCCGGATGCGCGAACGGCCCGGCGGATCGCTCCACGGGAGTCGGTTCGAGGGTCATGGCCGCACACACCTCCTGACGTCCGTGGCGTGACCGCCGCCTGCCGGGCCCGCACGGTCCGGCTGAAGGCGCGTCTACCCACCGACCCTCCCGTCACACTTCCGGTACCGCTCCCCCGGCGGCACTCCCGGTACGGACCGGCCGCGGCCCGGCGCGCGGCCACGGCCTGCGCGCCGGGCGCCGCCGTACCCCGCGCCCGTCCGCCGCGGCGCCCCGGAGGCCCCCGGGCGGGGGCGCGCACCGCAGTGCACCCGCTCTCCCCTGGGGTAACCTCCAAACGGCTCACCCGGACGGCCCCGCGGCCCCCGGCGAGCCTCCTGAGGTCCAGGATCGGCAGCCGAGCGCGTGGCGCGCAGACGCTCCGGGCGGAGTCCGCGGCCCATACGGCGGACGAGGGGAAGTGCGGGACGGCATGTCTGACACCAGCGCCGGCAAGGCGACGGCCGGAACGAAGGGCCGTGGCCCGGCCGACCCGGGCACCCCCGGACCGAAGGCGGCGCCGGAGGCGTCCCCGCCCGCCGCCGCTCCCCGGCCGCCCGCACCGCCCGCACCGGCCCCGGCGGGGCCCGCCGGCGTCGGTGTGCCCGAGCTGCGCCAGCTGCTGGCCGGGCTGACCGCCGTCCGCGACGGCGACTTCGGGACGAGGCTGCCGGACGACGAGGGCCTGATCGGCGAGATCGCCACCGTCTTCAACGGCATGGTCGACCAGCTCTCGCTGTTCACCTCCGAGGTGACCCGGGTGGCCCGCGAGGTCGGCACCGAGGGCCGGCTCGGCGGCCAGGCCGAGGTCCCCGGGGTCTCCGGCACCTGGGAGGACCTCACCGACTCGGTCAACGCCATGGCCGGCAACCTCACCACCCAGGTGCGGGACATCGCCCAGGTGGCCACCGCCGTCGCCAAGGGCGACCTGACGCAGAAGATCACCGTGGACGCCCGCGGCGAGATCCTGGAACTCAAGAACACCGTCAACACCATGGTCGACCAGCTGTCCTCGTTCGCCGGTGAGGTGACCCGGGTCGCCCGCGAGGTCGGCACCGAGGGCCGGCTGGGCGGGCAGGCCAACGTCCAGGACGTCTCCGGCACCTGGCGCGACCTCACCGACTCGGTGAACTCGATGGCCGGCAACCTGACCGCGCAGGTCCGCTCGATCGCCCAGGTGGCGACGGCGGTCGCGGGCGGCGACCTCTCGCAGAAGATCCGGGTGGACGCCCGCGGCGAGATCCTCGAACT
>NZ_BNBO01000042.1 GCF_014655955.1 Kitasatospora indigofera | reverse complement strand
ACAATCATTGTGGAGAAGCCCTGCCGGGTAACCGGCGGGGCTTTTCTGCGTTTCCCGGCGCGGTCGTTGACGTAGGGTCAGGCCATGGGTGCTGAGCAGAGGTACACACGGGCCGGTAGCGAGATCCACGCGGGACCGGTGCCGGAGGGCAGTGGCGAGATCCAGGAGATCCTGGCCGCCGCCGCGTTGGAGGACGGTCGGGAGGCGGTCTCCGAGCAGGGCCGGCTCCGGTTGCGGTCGGGTACGGCGCGACCGGGCGTCACCCACCTCGTCCAGAGCGCGGTGGGCCAGGAGCAGCCGCGCCGGGTGGGGTACGCCCAGCTGGAGGCCGGCGGGGCGTCCGGTTCGCCCGGCACCGCGGAGCTCGTGGTGCACCCGGCCGAGCGGGGCCGGGGCCTCGGGCGGCACCTGGTCGAGGCGGTCCTGGCGGAGGCCGGCGGGCCGGTGGACTTCTGGGCGCACGGCGGGCACCCCGCGGCCCGGCGGCTGGCCGGTGCCTTCGGCGGCGAGCTGGTCCGTGAACTCCGCCAGATGCGCAGGGCGGGCAAGGCCGTGGACGAGGCGCCGCTGCCGGCGGGCGTGACGCTCCGTACCTTCCGCCCCGGCGAGGACGACGAGCAGTGGCTGCGGCTGAACGCCCTGGCCTTCGCCCACCATCCGGAGCAGGGCGCCTGGACGGAGCAGGACCTCGCGGACCGCTTCGCCGAGCCGTGGTTCGACCCGGCGGGCTTCTTCCTCGCCACCCGCGGCGACCGGGTGGTGGGCTTCCACTGGACGAAGGTCCACCCGGGGACCTCGGCCGGGCCCGCGCTCGGCGAGGTGTACGTGGTCGGGGTGGACCCGGCGGAGCAGGGCAGCGGCCTCGGCCGGGCGCTGACCGCGGCCGGCCTGCGCCACCTGACCGGGGACGCCCCTGGGGAACGCGGACTGGAAACCGTACTTCTCTACGTCGACGCCGACAATCCGGCGGCGGTGCGGGTATATGAACGATTGGGGTTCACCGTCCACGAGGTGGACCTGATGTACCGCGTGCGGTAGCGGGCTGACGGCGCGGGGGCACGGGGCGTGACCGGGACCGGCCCCGACCGACTCAGCTTTCCTCCTGGCCATGCGGTGTTTACCGTGGATTCAATTGCCGCCGCGAAGATCACAGGATGAAGTCCGTAGTGTCTCGTTCACGCAGCGTCGGCCGCCGCCCCGGAACCGGCCGTCACCCGGCCGCTCCCGGCGGGTGGGCGCTGGCGCTGTGCGAGGCCGACGGTCTGCAGGCCGAATCGGACTGTGTCCTGTTGGAGGAGCTGGAGCCCATGAGCATCCCCCGCCCCGTCTCTGTCCCGCTGCCCTCGCCGGTCCGGATGTCCACCGCCCTGGGGATGCCCCCGGAGCAGTTCTCCGTGGACGACGAGGACTCCGAGGAACTCCCCGAGGGCCGGTTCCTCGACCGCGAGCGCAGCTGGCTGGCGTTCAACGAGCGGGTCCTGGAACTCGCCGAGGACCCGGACATCCCGCTGCTGGAGCGGGCCAAGTTCCTGGCGATCTTCGCCAGCAACCTGGACGAGTTCTTCATGGTCCGGGTGGCCGGCCTCAAGCGCCGGATCGCCACCGGGGTGGCCACCCGTTCGGCCTCCGGCCTGCAGCCGCGCGAGGTGCTGGACCTGATCTGGAACCGCTCGCGCGAACTCATGGCGCGCCACGCCGCCGCGTTCCAGCAGGAGGTGCTGCCGGACCTCGCGTCCGAGGGCATCGAGCTGGTGCGCTGGTCGGAGCTGGCGGAGAAGGAGCAGGCGCGCCTGCACACGCTCTTCCGGCAGAAGATCTTCCCGGTGCTGACCCCGCTGGCGGTGGACCCGGCCCACCCGTTCCCGTACATCTCGGGCCTGAGCCTCAACCTGGCCGTGGTCGTCCGCAACCCCGTCTCCGGCCACAAGCACTTCGCCAGGGTGAAGGTGCCGCAGTCGCTGTCCCGCTTCCTGGAGGCGTCGCCGCAGCGCTACGTCCCGCTGGAGGACGTGATGGGCGCCCACCTGGAGGAGCTCTTCCCGGGGATGGAGGTGCTCGCCCACCACGCCTTCCGGGTCACCCGCAACGAGGACCTGGAGGTGGAGGAGGACGACACCGAGAACATCCTCAAGGCGCTGGAGAAGGAGCTGATGCGGCGGCGCTTCGGGCCGCCGGTGCGCCTGGAGGTGGAGGAGTCGATCGACCCCTACATCCTCGACCTGCTGGTCCGCGAGCTGAACATCACCGAGGCCGAGGTCTTCCCGCTGCCCGGGCCGCTGGACCTCACCGGCCTGTTCGGGATCGCCGGCCTGGACCGTCCGGAGCTCAAGTACGCGAAGTTCGTGGCCGGCACCGCCCGCGGCCTGACCGACGTCGAGTCCGCCTCCCAGCCGGACATCTTCGCCGCCATGCGCGAGCGCGACGTCCTGCTGCACCACCCGTACGACAGCTTCTCCACCTCGGTGCAGGCCTTCCTGGAGCAGGCGGCCGCCGACCCGGACGTGCTGGCGATCAAGCAGACGCTGTACCGGACCTCCGGCGACTCGCCGATCGTGGACGCCCTGATCGACGCGGCCGAGTCCGGCAAGCAGGTGCTGGTGCTGGTCGAGATCAAGGCCCGGTTCGACGAGCAGGCCAACATCAAGTGGGCCCGCAAGCTGGAGGAGGCCGGCTGCCACGTGGTCTACGGGCTGGTCGGCCTGAAGACGCACTGCAAGCTGTCGCTGGTGGTCCGCCAGGAGGGCGACACCCTGCGCCGGTACGCCCACGTGGGGACGGGCAACTACCACCCGAAGACCGCCCGGCTGTACGAGGACATAGGGCTGCTGACCTCCGACCCGCAGGTCGGGGCCGACCTCTCCGACCTGTTCAACCGGCTCTCCGGCTACTCCCGCCGGGAGTCGTACCGCCGGCTGCTGACCGCGCCGCGCGGCCTGCGGGACGGGCTGATCGCCCGGATCCACGGGG
The DNA here is from genome assembly GCF_014655955.1 of Kitasatospora indigofera. Classification (GTDB taxonomy): domain Bacteria; phylum Actinomycetota; class Actinomycetes; order Streptomycetales; family Streptomycetaceae; genus Kitasatospora; species Kitasatospora indigofera. The sequence continues at coordinate 70,459 of NZ_BNBO01000042.1, read as the reverse complement.
AGATCGCGCACCACCGGGCGGGCCGCCCGGCGTACGTGAAGCTCAAGGTCAACTCGATCGTCGACGAGGCCGTGATCGACGCCCTCTACCGGGCCTCGCGGGCCGGTGTCCCGGTCGACGTCTGGGTGCGCGGGATCTGCGCGATCCGGCCCGGGGTGGCGGGGCTGAGCGAGAACATCCGGGTGAGGTCCGTCCTCGGGCGGTTCCTGGAGCACTCGCGGATCTTCGTCTTCGGCAACGGGGGCGACCCCGAGGTCTGGTTCGGCAGCGCCGACATGATGCACCGCAACCTGGACCGCCGGATCGAGGCGCTGGTGCGGGTCGCCGACCCGGCGCACCGGGCCGAGCTGTCCGGCCTGATCGACCTCGGTGTCTCCGACGAGACCGAGTCCTGGCACCTCGGCCCCGACGGGGCCTGGACCCGCCACTCGCACGACGCCGAGGAGAGGAGGCTCCGGCACGTGCAGGACCTGCTGATCGACTCGCGCCAGCGCCGCCGGGCCTCCTCCTCGGCCCGCTGAGGCCGCCGAGCAGTCGGCCACCAGCCCCGGGGGAGGGTCCCCCGGGGGGACGGGGATTCACCTACGCCATGACCGATGTGCCGATGACGGCCTCGGGGTCGTCCACCGCGACCGCCGGGGAGATCCTCTCCCGCCATCTCACCGCCCAGGCCGGTGCGTTTCTGCGCGCCCTGCCGCAGGCGGTCGGCGAGGTGGGATCCAGACCGGGCGCCGTCCTGCACCCCTCGGCGGGCACCGCGGACCTGCTCCGGGCCGTCCGGCGGATCGGCGGCGTGCTGCACACCTTCGCGGCGTCCTTCGAACCGTCCTGGGCCCAGGAGTCCCGGGCCGAGCTGCGCTGGCTGCTGAACCTGCTCGCCCAGGAGCCCGGCTACCTGCGGCGCTCCACCCGGCTGCTCGGCGCCCTCGACTCGTTGAGCGCCGCCGACGCCGAGGGCCCGGGGATGCTGGCCGGCCACGCCGGCGCGCCCAAGGCGCGGGCCCTGCTGGACCGCCAGCTGACCCTGGCCCGCACCCGCGCGCACTCCACCGTGCTGCAGGAACTCCGGTCGGCCCGGCTGCACGCGCTGGCCGACCGGATGACCCTGCTGGTCGGCGAGGTGCCGCTGCGCGAGCAGGCCGTCGGCGGACCGCGCGACAGCCTCCTCCCGCAGACGGGCGCCGCCCTCGGCGCGCTCGACGCCGGCGCCCGGCTGCTGCCGCTGCACCGCGCCTCCACCCCGTACGGCGGCGACGGCCTGCGCCGGCTCGGTACCGTCCCGGCCGCCCGCGGCGTCCTGGACGCCGACGCGGTGCTGGCCGCCGACGACGCGCCCTGGCACCGGGTGCGGATCCTGGCCAAGCGGGCCCGGTACGCCCTGGAGGTGTCCGGCCGGCCGGTCCCGGCCCTCGACGAGCTGGACCGGACGCTCGGCCGCCACCAGGAGGCCTCCGACGCCGCCGTCACCGCGGCCACCGCGGCGCGCACCCCGCGGATCACCCCGGCCACGGCCTACGTGCTCGGCGTGGTGCATGCTGATCAACGACTGGAGGTCGAGGCGGCACGGTACGCGTTCGGCCTGCAGTGGCCGGACCTCGCTCCCAGCCTCGCCGGCTCGGGGGCACCTCCAAGCCACCCGGCCGGAGGAGAGGTGCCCCCAGCGTCACGGATGGCATGAATGGGCAACCGCCTGAGCGGTAAGCAGGACAAGGACGACCACGGCAAGGGGTCGGCCCGGATGAGCGCGACCGGCCGGCCGTCGGCCGCCGGGCGCGGCGGCTCCGCCGGCGGTGCCGAGCGCACCAGGGGCCGGGAGGCCGCCGGGCGGGACGCCGGGCAGCGCCGCCGGCTGCGGGAGGCGAAGAAGCCGGGCGGACCCGGCCGGACGCGGACCGCCGCACCGGAAGGCGCCGAGCCGGGCCGCCGCCGGGCGGTCACGGGCGCCTCCGCGTCCCCGTCCGCGTCCCTGTCCGGCCGGGGGCGGACCGTCCTGGCGGCCGGTGCGGTGCTCTGGCTGCCCGGACGGCAGAAGAAGAAGGGTCTCGGCCGGCCCAGGATCGCGCTGATCCACCGGCCGAAGTACGACGACTGGAGCCTGCCCAAGGGCAAGCTGGACCCGGGCGAGAGCCTCGTCCAGGCGGCCCTGCGGGAGGTCGAGGAGGAGACCGGCCTGCGCTGCGTGCTCGGCGCGGAGCTGCCCGCCCAGCACTACCTGGCGCAGGGGCGCCCCAAGGAGGTCCGGTACTGGGCGGCGGTGCCCGTCGGCGGGTCCTTCACCCCCAACCGTGAGGTCGACCGGTTGGAGTGGCTGCCGGCCCGCAAGGCCAGGGCCCGGCTGACCCACGACCGGGACCGGGTCCTGGTGGACGCGCTGCTGGCGGCGCTCGGCGCCCGTCCGCTGTCGAAGGACTGACCGGCCCGGCCCGGCCCGCCGCCCGGGCCGGGAGGGCGTGCAGGTGGTGCGGCGTGCGGGACGGCCGTGACGGCGGTGCGCCGTGAAGCCGGGACGGCGTGAAGGCGGTGTGCGGGCCCCCGCCGGGCCCGCCACCGGCCCGGGCCGCAGGTGCGCGGGCGGCATCCCGGTTCACCCGTCCGAGTGATCTCTCCGCGCCCTCCCCGTGACGCAACCGTTACTACCTGACGCTGTTTCCTGCCATCCGTTCGAGGTTCACTCTCCGTTCACTTACGACCGGCTGACGCGTCACCTACCCGTCCTAACTTCTGGATTACCGGAGGGCCGAACGGGCCCCGGACCACAGCAAAACCCGCGCCATCCTCAGCCACCGGACACTCAGCGTCCGGATGCGACCGGCGTCGGCAATGCCACAGAAAGGGACACCCTGTGAAGCTCCAGCGGAACGGCCGCTCCAAGGCCCTCGTCGTCGGTGCCATGGCGCTCGTCAGCTCGCTGTCGCTCGCCGCCTGCGGCTCGGACGACAACACCGGCGGCGCCGGCGCCGCCGGTACGAGCGCTCCGGCTGCCGCCGCCATCGCGTGCGGCAAGGCGGGTGCCCTGGTGGCCGCGGGTTCCACCGCGCAGGGCAACGCGATCGACGTCTGGAAGACCAACTTCGGCAACGCCTGCGCCGGCTCCTCGGTCAACTACAGCGGCGGCGGCTCCGGCGCCGGTGTGCAGCAGTTCACCCAGGGCAAGGTCCAGTTCGCCGGCTCCGACTCCGCGCTGAAGCCGGCCGAGGTCGACGCCACCAAGGCCGTCTGCACCGGTGGCCAGGGCATCAACCTGCCGCTGGTCGCGGGCCTGATCTCGATCGTCTTCAACGTCGACGGCGTGGACAAGCTGACGCTGGACGGCGCCACCACCGCGAAGATCTTCGACTCGCAGATCACCAAGTGGAACGACCCGGCCATCGCCGCCCTCAACCCGGGCGTGAACCTGCCGGCCGCCGACATCCAGGCCTTCCACCGCTCGGACGACTCGGGCACCACGGACAACCTCACCAAGTACTTCGCCAAGGCCTCGGGCGGCGCCTGGTCCTACCCGTCCAGCAAGACCTGGGCCGGCAAGGGCGGCCAGTCGGCCAGCGGCAGCGCGGGCCTCGCGGCCCAGGTGAAGCAGGTCAAGAACTCGATCAGCTACGTCGAGCTCTCCTTCGCCCAGACCAACAGCCTGAAGAGCGCCGCCATCAACACCGGCGCCAGCAAGCCGGTCGAGGCCACCGCCGACAACGCCGCCACCACCTTCGCCAAGGCGAAGATCGCCGGCACCGGCAGCGACCTGGCGCTGACCCTCGACTACGCGACCAAGGAAGAGGGCTCCTACCCGCTCGTCCTGGTCACCTACGAGATCGTCTGCGACAAGGGCAACAAGGCCGACACCCTGGAGACCCTGAAGTCCTTCCTCACCTACGCCGCCAGCGACGGCGGCCAGCAGGCGATCGGCAGCACGGGCTACGTCCCGCTGCCGAAGGAGCTGGCGTCCAAGGTCCAGGCCGTCATCCCGACCCTGGCCTGACCCACCCACCACCGGTGAGGCGGCCCCGCAGTGTCAGGGGGGCCGGGGCCGCCCCACCGGGTTCCACCCGCCAGAAGCACGTCCGGGGCACCGCCGCCATGGTGCCGCCCCCACGGGGCGGCGCCACCAGACCGGAGTAGACCAATGACTTCATCCCACCCTGCCGACGCGCCGGGCAGGGTCCGCAGGCGCAAGACCAGCCAGCTCGGCGACAAGATCTTCTTCAACGCCGCCCGCGGAGCGGGCATCCTGCTGCTGGTCATCATGGCCGCCATCGCGGGATTCCTGGCCTACCGCTCGGCCCTCGCGCTCAGCAAGAACCAGGGCAACTTCCTCACCACCTTCGAGTGGGCGCCGGACGCCCCGAAGCCGGTCTTCGGCATCGCCGTGCTGGCCTTCGGCACCATCGTCAGCGCCGTCATCGCGATGGTGATCGCGGTGCCGGTGGCGATCGGCATCGCGCTGTTCATCTCGCACTACGCGCCGCGGAAGATCGCCCAGCCGTTCGCCTACCTGGTGGACCTGCTGGCCGCCGTGCCGAGCATCGTCTACGGCCTCTGGGGCGCGCTGTTCCTCGTCCCGCACCTGGACGGCCTGACCAGCTGGATGGACCAGTACCTCGGCTGGACGTACGTCTTCGACCAGACCCGCGCGGGCACCACGCCGCGCACCCTGTTCACCGTCGGCATCCTGCTCGCCATCATGGTCCTGCCGATCATCACGGCCGTGACCCGTGAGGTCTTCCGGCAGGTCCCGCGGATGCACGAGGAGGCGGCGCTCGCGCTCGGCGCGACCCGCTGGGAGATGATCCGCACCTCCGTCCTGCCGTTCGGCCGGCCCGGCATCATCTCGGCCTCCATGCTGGGCCTCGGCCGCGCACTGGGCGAGACCATCGCGGTGGCCGTCGTGCTCTCCTCCAACAGCGTTCTCTCGCTGCACCTGCTCGACCCGGGCGGCGGCACCTTCGCGCAGAACATCGCGCTGAAGTTCAACGAGGCCGGTTCGTTCGGCCGGGATGCGCTGATGGCCTCCGGCCTCGTCCTGTTCGTGATCACCCTGCTGGTGAACGGTGCCGCCCGAATGATCGTCGCGCGCCGCAAGGAGTACTCGGGGGCCAACGCATGAGCGCCGTGACCACCACCGCGGCCTCGCTGCCGCAGCTGCGCCGCAACCTCACCACCGCCCGGCTGCCCAAGTGGTCCCAGGCCGCCGTCGCCGCCGGCTCCGTCGCCCTCGGCTGCGGGATCGGCGCCGGCTTCGGCCTGGCCAGCCACCTGCAGTGGGGCCTGATCGCGGCCGCCCTGTTCGTGATCGTCAGCTACGCCCTGTCGGCCCGGGTCGAGGGCCGCCGGCAGGCCAAGGACCGGCTGGCCACCTCGGTGGTCTGGGTCGCCTTCGTGGCCGCCGTCGTCCCGCTCGCCGCGCTGACCTTCTACACCGTGCAGCAGGGCATCGCGGTGGTCGACGCGAACTTCCTGACGCACTCGATGAAGGGCGTGCTCTCCGCCGGCCCCGGCGGCGGCATCTACCACGCCCTGATCGGCACCCTGCAGCAGGTCGCCCTGGCCACCCTGATCGCGGCGCCGCTCGGCCTGCTCACCGCGGTCTACCTGGTGGAGTACGGCCGCGGCCGGCTCGCCAGGACCGTCACCTTCTTCGTCGACGTCATGACCGGCATCCCGTCCATCGTCGCCGGCCTGTTCGTCCTCTCCGTCTGGATCCTGGGCCTCGGGTTCTCGTACTCCGGCTTCGCGGGCAGCCTCGCGCTGGCCATCCTGATGATGCCGGTGGTCGTGCGCTCCACCGAGGAGATGCTCAAGCTCGTCCCGAACGAGCTGCGCGAGGCCTCCTACGCACTCGGCGTGCCGCGCTGGAAGACCATCCTGCGGATCGTCATCCCCACCGCGATCGGCGGCATCACCACCGGTGTGATGCTCGCCGTCGCCCGTATCACCGGGGAGACCGCGCCGGTGCTGATGCTGGTGTTCGGCGCCGACATCATCAACAACAACCCGTTCCAGGATCCCCAGCAGTCGCTTCCGATGTACATCTGGCAGCAGTACGCCCAGGTGAACAACGACTTCGGGTACGCCCGTGCCTGGGGTGCCGCGCTGGTGCTGATCGCCTTCGTGATGGGGCTCAACCTCATCGCCCGGGGCATCGCCCGCTGGCGCTCGCCCAAGACCGGGCACTGACGGACCGACTGACGTAGACCGAAGACGAGAGAAGACGAACGATCATGGCCAAGCGCATCGACGTCAGCGGACTGTCCGCCTACTACGGAACCACCAAGGCCATCGAGGACATCTCGATGACCGTCGAGCCCCGCTCGGTGACGGCCTTCATCGGCCCCTCCGGCTGCGGCAAGTCCACCTTCCTGCGCACCCTGAACCGGATGCACGAGGTGATCCCCGGCGCCCGGGTCGAGGGCAAGGTGATGCTGGACGACGACAACCTGTACGGGGCCAACGTCGACCCGGTCGCCGTCCGCCGCACCGTCGGCATGGTCTTCCAGCGCCCGAACCCCTTCCCGACCATGTCGATCTACGACAACGTCGCGGCCGGCCTGAAGCTGGCCGGCGTGAAGAAGAAGTCCGTGCTGGACGACGTGGTGGAGAAGTCCCTCAAGGGCGCTAACCTCTGGAAGGAGGTCCACACCCGCCTGAACAAGCCGGGCGCGGGCCTCTCCGGCGGTCAGCAGCAGCGTCTGTGCATCGCCCGGGCCATCGCCGTCGAGCCGCAGGTCCTGCTGATGGACGAGCCCTGCTCGGCCCTGGACCCGATCTCCACCCTCGCCGTCGAGGACCTGATCGGCGAGCTGAAGTCGCAGTTCACCATCGTGATCGTGACGCACAACATGCAGCAGGCCGCCCGCGTCAGCGACCGCACCGCGTTCTTCAACCTGGCCGGTGTCGGCCAGCCCGGCAAGCTGGTCGAGCTGGACGACACCCAGCGGATCTTCTCCAACCCGTCCGTGCAGGCGACCGAGGACTACATCTCCGGCCGCTTCGGCTAGCCACCACCTGTCGCGCCCTTCGGGGGGAGCGACGACAGCACGAGCTGCTTCGTGGTGCTGCATGGCGGTGCCGCCGCGAAGCAAGGGACAGGGCCCGCCCCCGAGATGTGGGGGCGGGCCCTGTCGTCCTCCGCGGTGCGCGGGGTCCGGTGCGGCGGGGATGTCAGCCGAAGATCAGGTCGACGATCCAGTAGACCAGCGCGGCCACCAGGGCGGCCGCCGGCATGGTGATGAACCAGCCGAGCACGATGTTCTTGGCGACGCCCCAGCGCACCGCGCGGATCCGCTTGGTGGCGCCCACGCCCATGATCGCCGAGGTGATCACGTGGGTGGTGGAGATCGGGGCCTTGAACACGTACGAGGTGATGTACATGATCGTCGCCGCGGTGCTCTCGGCGGCGAAGCCCTGCGGCGGGTCCAGCTCGATGATCTTGCGGCCGAGCGTCCGCATGATCCGCCAGCCGCCCGCGTAGGTGCCCAGCGACAGCATCGTGGCACAGGAGATCTTCACCCAGACCGGGATGTCCTGCGTGGTCTGCTGGCCGGAGATGGTGAGCGCCAGCACCACGATGCCCATGGTCTTCTGGGCGTCCTGCAGACCGTGCGCGAGGGCCATCGCGGCGGCCGACGCGGTCTGGGCGACCCGGAAGTTGCGCTTGGCCCGGTGCGGGTTGGCCTTGCGGAAGATCCACAGGATGGCCAGCATCACCAGGTAGCCGCAGACCAGGCCCACCACCGGCGAGACGAACATCGGGATGATGATCTTGTCGACGACGCCGCTCCAGATCACCCCCGTGCCGCCGGCCAGCGCCGCCCCGACCATGCCGCCGAACAGCGCGTGCGAGGAGGAGGACGGCAGGCCGAAGTACCAGGTGGTCAGGTTCCAGGTGATCGCACCGACCAGGGCGCCGAACAGGATCATCATGCCCTGGCTACCGGTCGGGGTCTCGATGATCCCGCTGGACACCGTGTGCGCGACCCCGCTGCCCAGGAAGGCGCCGGCCAGGTTCATCACCGCGGCCATCGCCAGGGCGGCCCGCGGGGTGAGCGCCCGGGTGGAGACCGAGGTGGCGATGGCGTTCGCCGAGTCGTGGAAGCCGTTGGTGTACGTGAAGAAGAAGGCCACGCCGATGACGGCGATGAGTGCTGCCATGTCCACGCTGGTCAGGACTCCTTGACCGCGATGGTCTCCACCGTGTTGGCGACGTGCTCGAAGGCGTCGGCCGCCTCTTCGAGGACGTCCACGACCTGCTTCAGCTTCAGCACCTCGATGGCCTCGTACTGGCCGCTGAAGAGGTGCGCGAGCAGCTTGCGGTGGATCTGGTCCGCCTGGTTCTCCAGCCGGTTGACCTCGATCCAGTACTCGGTGAGGTTGGACATGCTGCGCAGGTTCGGCATCGCCTCGGCCGTGAGCTCGGCGGCCCGGGCGAGCACCTCGATCTGCTGCTCGATGCCCTTGGGGAGGGTCTGGATGTCGTAGAGGACGACCAGGTCCACGGCCTCCTCCATGAAGTCCATGATGTCGTCCAGCGACGAGGCGAGGTTGTAGATGTCCTCGCGGTCGAAGGGCGTGATGAAGGAGGAGTTCAGCTGGTGGAACACGGCGTGGGTGGTGTCGTCACCCGCGTGCTCGGCGGCGCGCATGCGCTCGACGATCTCCGCGCGGGCCGACACGTCTGAACCCAGCAGTTCCAGCAGGAGCTTGGATCCGACGACGAGGTTCTCCGCGGCTGCGGAGAACATGTCGTAGAAGCTCGTCTCCTTCGGGGTCAGGCTAAAACGCACGGAAATCTCCGATGTGCGGGGTAGGGACTGAACGATGCTAGGCGCAAGCGGCCGGAACCACGCAAACGGGGTGACGGGCGGGGAACCGGAACCTCCTGTTCCGGATCTGTCCGTACACCTGAGGAGCCGGCCCGTACGCCCGTGTACGGAAGCGAGCCCCAGTCTGACGGAACCTCGCCGGTATTGCCCCCGCCGTGCACCCGGAGATCCGGGCCGCCGCCCGTACGGAGGAACACCACCGCGGCCGCGGGTGTTGGAAACTGGAAGCTGACGGGATCCCAGTCCTCCGCCGCTCCCGGCCCCGGCCGGGCGGGGTTCCCCGGCGGCCGGCCGGGGGAGTACCCCGGGGCAGGTGCTCCGAGGGCTGCGAGCGACCACCCAGAGCCACCGATGACGAAGGCGGGCCGGATGACCACGACCGAAACCCACGAGGCCGGCCCGCAGGCCGAGCCGGCCGCACACCCGCACGCGGGCCCGCACGGCTACAGCGAGCAGAAGGACGCGCACCTCAAACGCCTGCGCCGGATCGAGGGCCAGATCCGCGGTCTGCAGCGGATGGTCGACGAGGACACCTACTGCATCGACGTCCTCACCCAGGTCTCCGCCAGCACCAAGGCCCTGCAGTCCTTCGCGCTCTCGCTGCTGGAGGAGCACCTGCGGCACTGCGTCGCGGCCGCCGCCGAGGAGGGCGGCACGGAGCTGGAGGCCAAGGTCGCCGAGGCCACCGCCGCGATCGGCCGGCTGCTCCGCAGCTGACGGCGACGGCCGGGCCCCGGGCCGGGCCGCCGGGGGTCTTCCTGGTCAGGCCTGCTCGGGGGCCGGTCCGCCCGGGCGCGGCACGGCGCCGGTCGTGCCGCCCGGCGCCTGCGCCGGGGGCGTGCCCCGCAGGGGGCCCTCGGGCCGGTGGACGGCGGGGCGGCCCGGCTCCGGCCAGCGGGCGTCCGGACGGTGCACCGCGTCAGGCTGGTCGGGGCGGTCCAGCAGGACCTCGTCGATCCGCTCGGTCGGCAGGCGGTCGCCGGCCGAGGAGGTCGCGGCGATCATCAGCTCGCCGGCCAGCTCGATCTCGTCGAGGGCCGTGTGGTCATGACCGCCGTCGCGGCCGCCCGAGGTCGACACCACCTGCACCACCCCTTCAGCGCCCTGCTTGCCCCTGGGGCGCTCCCCCGGCCTTCGGCAGGGGGGACCTCCGCCCGGCCCGCGGGCCGGGGGCGCGGCAGTCACCCGCCGTCCAGCCTAGGCATTCCGGAGTCCGGCCACATGGCACGGACGGGCCATCTTGGTGCGGCCGAAACGGGTGGGCCGCTCTTCCTGTGCTGCTTCCCGCACCGGGCCCGCCGGCCGTGGCCGGCCCGCCCGGCCCGTCACTTCGGGGGCTCGGTCGCGTTCATCGACCAGATGTCCCCGGCGGCGGGCTCCGCGGCGTCCACCGCCTTGCCGAAGTCGCTCAGCGAGGTGGTGGAGGTGACCTTGACCTGGTCCTTGGCCTCCTTCGAACCGGCCACGCCGGCGAACGAGAACACCTCGACCACCTTGTGCAGCCGGCCCTGGCCGTCCAGCCAGACCTCGTACGGCACCTCCTTGACCGTGAAGGTCTGGGCGGCCATCCGCAGGCCGTCGGCCCCCCGCCCGCCGGTGGCCTCGGCGGCCTTGGCCAGGTCCAGCGTGCCGCGGTAGTGCTTCAGGGCCACCCCGCCGACCGTCTCGGCGCCCACCAGCTCGGCCTTCTGCGCGCCGCGCAGGGCCCCGGCGGCGCCGGCCGGGTCGGTGGCGCCGCTCGACACCAGGTTCCCGTCGGGCAACTGGCGGACGTCCAGCTTCACCCACTTGCCGGCCGGCACCTTCGCCCCGCTGTTCTGCAGGTAGACGATGCCCGGCAGGACCACCTCGACGATCTTCCCGGTGGTCGCTGCCCCCGGCGGCACCGCCACCTCCAGCCGGCCGATCCGCCGGACGTAGTCGTAGCCGCCGACGCCGGTGAACACGGCCTTCTTCTCGGCGGACTCGGTGACCAGCTCGGTGACCGCGTGCGCGGAGCCCGTCCGGCCGGTGATGTCCGCGGCGCCGCGGACGGCCGTCAGCGGATCGGCGGCCAGCTGGTCGGCCGAGCTGTCCTGCCGGTGGTCCGCGCCGCCGGACCCGCCCGAGCAGGCCGCGAGGCCGGTGAGGGCGGCGGCGAGCACCACCGCCCGGGCCGCGGACCGGACGTGCGGCAGCAGCTGGCTCTGGTTCGGCATCTTCATTCTCGCGACAACCCCCTCGGGCCCGACCGCCCGGCAAGCGCCACCCCCGATGGGCAGAGCTCTTTCCGGACAAACGAGTTGGGCCCCGGAGGGTTACGCGCGAACCGGCGCACCCCGAACATCGCGCGCCGGGGTGCGGGCGCGTTACGGTGAGCCACGTGCACAGCGAGCTGCCGGTCTCCCCCGGCACAGCCCCGATGCCCGGCCACCGCGTGGAGATCACCGAGCGCGGCTCCTTCTGCTTCGCCAACTGCAGCTGCGGCTGGTTCCGGCCCGCCCGCCGCTCCCGGGACCTCGCCCGGCGCGAGGCGGCCGAACACCTGGAGGAGAGCGGCGCGGAGCTGGAGGGCTGAGAGCGGGAGCACCCGGGACGGCTCAGGGCTGAGCCGTGCCGGGACGACGGGCGGCCGAACCGTCCCGGACGCACGGGGAGCCGTCCCGAAGCCGTGGGGGCCGCCCGAGGGCCCTGGGCGAGGGTCCTTCGGGCGACGCCGGGCCGCCCGGCCGCGCCGGGGCCCGCGAGCGGTCCTCAGGCGGCGAGATCGGGCTCCCGGGGCGGGTCCTCGGCCCGGACCTGACCGGGGACGGCCCGGCGCCGCCGGCTGCCGCCCTTCAGGGTGCCGGTCCTGCGCCCGCCCGCCACGATCAGCGGGGCGGCGGCGGTCCGGGCCACCGCGTGGCAGAGCGGCACCAGGACGGCCATCGCGATCGGCGCCAGCAGCAGCACCACCGCGGTCGCCAGGGCGAAGCCCCCGATCACGTCGGTCGGGTAGTGGACGCCCATGAACATCCGGCAGAAGCCCTGCAGCAGCGCCAGACCGCCGGCGATCCAGCCGAGCCGCCGGTTGACCAGGAAGAGCGCCACCGCGATGCCCATCGACATCGTCGAGTGGTCGCTGACGAAGGAGTGGGTGCCCTCCTTGCCGGCCACCAGGACGTCCAGCCCGGTGTGGTCGACGAAGGGGCGCGGCCGGTTCACGATCGCCGCGATCGGGAGGTTGGCCAACTCGGCGACGGTGACCGCGAGCGGGGCCCAGAGCAGGCCGGCGACGGCCACCGGGGCGTCCGGGCGGCGGCGGGCCTGCAGCCAGCCGGTGAGGCACAGTGCGGCCAGGCCGAGCAGGATGCCGTACTCGCCGGTCCAGGAGACCAGCGCGTCCAGCCAGCCGGGCGAGGACTTGGCCAGCCCGTTGACGGCGTAGAGCAGACCGAGATCGGGGTCGCTCGTGTCGGCAAGTGGCATCGGCACGCCGCACCTCCTTCTGCTCCGCTGAACCTGCGGTCCCGGCCGGGGTCGGCCCAGCTCAGGAAGCTGATACAGAACCACCGGACACAACGTCACCACCGGTGCACAGGGTTCCACGGGGACGCAGGGTTATGGAAACTTGACTCGCCGTCCACCGTGCGCTCACACCGGGGGCACCGTGCCGGCTCAGGTCTTTGCCGGCGTTTGACCGGAGCCGCCGGTGCCCGCGGCCCGGGCGGGCGGGCTCGCGGCGGGCGTGGCGGCGGGTGTCCCGGCGGGCGCCTGGCCGCCGGCGCCCGGGCCGCCGGACCCGGTGATGCTGCCGTCCGCGCCGCGGACCGGCAGCGCGTTGGCGCCGTCCGAGGTGACCCGGGTGGCGCCGATGTACTCCTTGGTGTCGATCTTGTCGTAGCGGATCACGGCGCCGGTGTGCGGTGCGTCGATCATGTAGCCGCCGCCGACGTAGATCCCGACGTGGTGGATGCTGCGCGGGTCGTTCAGGTCGGTGGCCCAGAACACCAGGTCGCCCGGCCGGAGCTGGTCGCGCGAGGGGTGCGGGCCGGCGTACCACTGGTCGTTGGCGACCCGGGGCAGCGTGATCCCCACCGAGGCGTACGCGGCCTGGGTGAGCCCGGAGCAGTCGAACCGGCCGCCCTGCGAGGGCAGCCCCTCGCCGCCCCACAGGTAGGGCGTGCCCAGCACGTTCTGCGCGAAGTAGATCGCCCCGGCGGCCTGCGGGGAGACCTCCACCGCGGCGGTCGGCGCGGTGAAGCTGCGGGCCAGCGTCGAGATGTTCCGCACGTACCCCTGGGTCTCCGCGTACGGCGGCACCCCGTTGTACTTGATCACCGCGTACGGGCCCGCGTTGTACGCGGCGAGCAGGTTGGCCTGGCCGTCCCCGGGCACCTTCGAGACCTCCCGGGCCAGCGCGCAGTCGTAGGTCGCCGCGGAGGCGATTGCGTCGGCCGGGTCCCAGATGTCCTTCTTGCCGTCCTTGTTGGCATCCACCCCGTAGGTCGCCCAGGTGCTCTCCAGGAATTGCGCCATCCCATAGGCCTTGGCCGGACTCCGCGCCGACGGATCGAAACCGCTCTCCTGATAGAGCTGTGCCGCGAGCATCGGCGGAGAGATCTCCGGGCAGAGCGAGCCCCACTCCTGGATCAGCCCCTGGTAGGCGGCCGGCACGGTGCCGGCGGAGAGCGCGGCCCGCGAACCCTGACGCTGCGGCGTACCGCTCGCGGCATACGTCCCGAAGGTCACCAGGCCGACGAAACCGGCCAGCACAACTCCCGTAGCAGCGGCGGCCGTACCGGCCTTCCGGAGTACCATCAGCACCATCCCGACGAGTCGTCAGTCGAAGTGTCCCGGAAGGCGTTGCTCACCGCAATCATCAGAGATACAAAGAGTGAGCGCTATCCTTCGTACGGTGGACATCCTGGCGTACGTGTCCCATGCCTCACGACCAATCCGCGAGAAGCAGCCAAGTCGACATCAGATCTGGCCAAGAATAGGTACCGGCCCTTCGCGCAGGTGGGGTCATGGGCCTTGAATTTGCCTGATCGGGCGGTGAGATGGAAATGAACCTGAGCAGCGTGGACAGTATCGCGATCGGCCACCTGGCCGAGGACCCACCCAAAAAGGCCAATATCGACACCATCATCGGAGGGATCGCCCCGGACTGGGGGCCCTTCGCCACGCTCGGCTCCGAGGCCCGCGTGATGGTGGAGGTCGTCATGGCCGTGGCCATCCTGGCCTGTCTCGCCCTCGCGGTCTGGGGCGCGGCCAAGCAGCGGATCGGCGCCACCGCGATGCGCGACTCCTTCGGTGCCGAACAGGGCAAGGGGCTGATCATCGCCGGGCTGACCGGCGTGTTCATCATCGGATCGCTGGGCACCCTGTTCACCATTGTCTACGGTATGGCTATCTGACGATCGGGCAGGCATCCCGTCGGCCGGTCCGCCGGCCGCGGGGAGCACGTCCGGACGGAGGCAGCCGGCAGCAGCCCGGCCGGGGGACCGCCAGGCCCCGCCAGGAGTCCACCCCTCCCACCCGCGCCCGCCGCCCGCCCACGGGCCGGCGGCCCGCCGGGCCGGAGGGGCCCAACGGAGCCGCCACCCGGCTCCCCGCACCAGGAGGGCCGCCGTGCCGTTGTCCGACGACCAGCCGCACACCCGTACGCGGCTACCGGTCGCCGAACAGTCCTCCTACCAGCCGAACGGCCGTCAGGCCCGACCGCTGCGCACGCTGCTGACCGTCCTGGTCGTCGTCACCCTGCTGGTCCTGGCCATCTCGGTCGCCAACCGCGGCAAGGCCGACCCGGACACCGCCGCGCCGCCGTCCGCCGACCGCGCGGCGGCCTCCCCTGCCCCCGGCGGCGCCGGACCCGCGCCCAGCGGCGAGCAACCCGTCAGCACCACCAGCAACGGCATCGCCAACGGCTTCCCGCACACCGACCAGGGCGCCCAGTCCGCTGCGGCCAACTACGCCGTCGCGATCGGCTCCGCCGACATGTTCCGCACCGAGGCCCGGCACACCATAGTGGCCACCATCGCGGACCCGGCGGCCCTCGCGGGGCTGCAGAGCCGGCTGGACCAGGGGTTTTCGGCCGAAACCGCCGCGCGGTTCGGCGTCGACGCCCAGGGCAAGGCCCCCAAGGGGCTGACCTTCGTCAGCCGGACCATTCCCATCGGAACCAAGAGCGACGGCTACAGCGCGGAGAGCGTGAAGGTCCAGGTCTGGTGCAACGGTCTCTTCGGGTTGGCCGGCGAGAGGTCGACCAAACCGGTCTCCCAGGACTGGTTCACCCTCACACTCAATCTGCGCTGGACCGGGAGCGACTGGAAGTTGACGGAGTTCAGCCGCGCCTCGGGCCCGGCGCCCGTTCCCGCGGACCAGCAGGCGGCGACCGCCGAGGAGATCACCGGTGCCGTCCAGCAGTTCGGAGGCTTTCGCTATGCCCGCTGACGGTGCCCGCAGGTCCGCGCGGCTCAGGCTCGGTGCGGTGGTCAGCGCCTTCGCACTTGCTCAGATCTTGGCCATGAGGGTGGCACAGCGGGCATTCGCGGAGCCGTCCCCCTCGCCGACCCCGGGGGCGACGAACACGAGCTGCCCCGGAATCCCGTTGCCGGGTGACAACGTCTACTGCTCGCCCGGCGGCGGCGCCAGCCTCCCCGGCAGCGGCACCGTGGGCAGCGTCACCGACCCACTCGGCTCGCTCGCCAAGGGCTGCGCGCAGGCCGCGGCCTGGGTGGTGCGCAAGCTGTCGAGCGCGATCGACGGGACGACGCAGGTGGACTTCACCAACGCGTCGTTCCTGCAGCAGTACGCGGTGGTCTTCGCCGGCTCGACGATCATCACGCTCGTCCTCTGGCTGCTGGCGGTCACCAAGCGGGCCGTCCGGGGGGCCCCGCTGGCGACGGCGATCGGCGAGGCGATCGGGTTCCTCTGGCTGACGGTGGTGGCCTCCGCGTTCACGCCGCTGATCCTGTTCACCGTGGTCAGCGCGACGGACGGGCTCACCAAGGCGATCGCGGTCGGCACCAAGTCGGACACCGGCACCTATCTCGGCGGCTTCGCGGACACCCTGGAGAAGGGTGACATGGGCGGCGGCCCGCTGATCCTGATCATCGTGTCGCTGGTGGCCGTGCTGGCCGCGGCGGTGCTCTGGATCGAGCTGCTGATCCGCGCGGCGATGCTGTACGTGGGGGCGCTGCTCGGGACGGCGGTGTACGCCGGGCTGGTCGACAAGCAGTTGTGGAAGCACGTCCGCCGCTGGGCCGGCCTGATGGTGGCGGTCGACCTGGCGAAGCCGATCATCGTGATCATCCTGGGCCTGGCCGGGGCGGTGGCCAGCGGGGCGGGGGCGACGGACGACTTCGCGCGGGTGCTGTCGGGGCTGGCGATCCTGTTCCTGTCGATCTTCGCGAGCGCCGCGGTCTACCGCTTCGTGCCGGGCTTCGGCGACGAGATGGTGAACATGCGCAGCGCCCGGGCCGGCGCCGTCTCGGCCGGCTCGGCGATGATCAACGGTCCGGCCAACCTGGTGAAGCAGGGCATCAGCGCCCACGGTTCCCGGGGCGGTCCGCAGGCGTCCAACGGCTCGGCCGCCGCCGGTGGCGGGTCGGTGGCACCGGGCATCGCCGCGCACGGTTCCCGTACCGCGGCGCCGCCGCAGCAGGCGGGGCCGCCGGCTCCGAGTCGCGACAGCAATCCAGCGAAGGGAGGGTGACGGGTAAGTGAGCAGCGACCAGCTCGGCCAGTACGGTGGTCAGTACGGCCAGGCGTACGTGCACCAGCGCCGCACCTATCTGATCGGCAAGGCCCGCCCGAACGCGCCGATCGGCCGCAACCGGGAGTCCGGCGAGATCGTCCTGATCATCTTCGGGGCCTTCCTCGGGATGCTCTGGGGCCTGCTGATGCCGATCCTCCCGTTGCGGATCGCGGGGCTGGTCGGGCTGCCCCTGCTGGCGATCATGGCGGTCTACGTGCCGTACCGGCGCCGGACGTTCTACAAGTGGGTGGAGATCAACCGCACCTACCGGCGGACGGCGCGCAGCGGGCGCGGGCTCTGGCGGTCGGACGTGATCGACGCGGGCACCCGGCTGGACGGCCGGGAGGTCGAGGTCGGCCCGCCGCCGGGGGTGGGGCGCCTGCGCTGGCTGTCGGCGCCGTTCGGGCCGGACGAGGTCGGGGTGCTGATGCACCTGGAGCGGCGGACGGTGACGGCCGCGATCGAGATCGAGGGCCCCGGGGTCGGGCTGCGGGACTCGGAGGACCAGGAGACGCTGGTCGACCGCTTCGGCACGCTGCTGAAGCACGTCGCCAACGGGGACGGCTTCGTGACCCGGCTGCAGATCCTGGCCCGGACCCTGCCGGCCGACCCGGACGCGCACGCCAAGGACGTCGAGCGGCGTGGTGACCACGACGCACCGCGCTGGCTGCAGGACTCGTACGACCAGTTGCAGTCGATGGTGTCGACCTCCTCGGAGCAGCACCGCGCGTACCTGGTGGCCTGCATGCACTACACCCGGGACCTGGCGGCCGAGGCGCACGCGATGGGCCGGACGGCGACCGGCAAGCGGGCCCGGGACGACGAGGGCCTGGCCGCGGTGATGGCGCGCGAGCTGACCGACATCTGCGCCCGGCTGGCGGAGGCCGACATCCGGGTCCGGCAGCCGCTGGGCCAGGCCCGGCTCTCCTCGCTGCTGCACTCGATGTACGACCCGGACCACCCGATCGACCACATCCAGGCGATGTCGCGCCGCAACGCGTGGCCGGCCGAGCTGGACGCCACGCATCCGCAGTACCTGACCGCGAAGACCCGGGAGTCGGTGACCCGGGAGCCGTGGTGCCACGCGACGGCCTGGATCAAGGAGTGGCCGCTGACGCCGGTGGGGGTCAACTTCCTGGCGCCGCTGCTGGTCCACACGCCGGACGTGATCCGTACGGTGGCGGTGACGATGGACCTGGAGCCGACCGACGTGGCGATCGAGCGGATGCTCACCGAGAAGACCAACGACGAGGCGGAGGCGAGCCGCGCCGCCAAGATGAACCGGACGGTCGACCCGCGGGACCTGGCCCACACCGGCCGGGTCGACCAGCGCGGTGACGACCTGGCGTCGGGCGCGGCAGGGGTGAACCTGGTGGGGTACATCACGGTGTCCTCGCGCAGTCCGGAGGCGCTGGCCCGGGACAAGCGGACCATCCGGGCGTCGGCGGGCAAGAGCTACCTCAAGCTGGAGTGGTGCGACCGCGAGCACCACCGGGCGTTCGTCAACACCCTCCCGTTCGCCACGGGCATCCGCCGCTGATCCACGTACCGACCCACCGGAGGCAGGCCCGCCATGGCAATCGGCAATCTCACCGACTCGTTCACCAGTCTGATGTTCGGCAAGGTGGAGACCACCCGGCTGCCCGTGCGGACCTCCACCGGGCAGGCGCAGGCGGTCTACCTGCCGACCGCCGCGCCGGGGCTGGGCGACTCCGGCGTGATCATCGGCCGGGAGGTGTACAGCGGCAAGGGGTACGTCTACGACCCGTTCCAGCTGTACGGGCAGCAACTGCCGGCGCCGCACTGGCTGGTGCTGGGGGAGTCCGGCAACGGCAAGTCGGCGCTGGAGAAGACGTACGTGCTGCGCCAGTTGAGGTTCCGGGACCGCCAGGTCGTGGTGCTCGACGCGCAGGGCGAGGACGGCGTCGGCGAGTGGAACCTGATCGCGAACGCGCTGGGCATAAAGTCGATCCGGCTGGACCCGATGGCGGCCCGCGACGGCGGCGTGAAGCTCAACCCCTTGGATCCGGCGATCACCACGACCGGGCAGTTGTCGCTGCTGCGCACCATCATCGAGGTGGCGATGGGCCGCGGGCTGGACGAGCGGGCCGGCTTCGCGCTGAAGGCCGCGCACGCGCACGTGCTGGCGACGGTGACCGGCCGCCAGCCCGTGCTGGACGACATCATCAACACCCTGCGCAGCCCCGACCTCTCCTCGGTGGAGTCGCTGGGCGTCGCGGTGGACGAGGTGCAGGCCTGGGGCCTGGACGTGGCGCTGGTGCTGGACCGACTGGTCGACGGTGACCTGCGCGGGATGTTCGACGGGTCGACCACGGACGGCATCGACCTGGACGCCCCGCTGATCGTCTTCGACCTGTCGCACATCGACCGGAACTCGATCGCGATGCCGATCCTGATGGCGATCGTCGGCGTCTGGCTGGAGCACACCTGGATCCGCCCGGACCGGAAGAAGCGGATCTTCCTGGTCGAGGAGGCCTGGCATATCATCAACAGCCCGTTCGTGGCCCAGCTGTTCCAGCGGCTGCTGAAGTTCGGCCGGCGGCTCGGGCTGTCCTTCGTGGCGGTGGTGCACCACCTGTCGGACGTGGTGGACGGCGCGGCGGCGAAGGAGGCCTCGGCGATCCTGAAGATGGCCTCGACCCGGACGGTCTACATGCAGAAGGCCGACGAGGCGAGAGCCACCGGCCGGGTGCTGGGCCTGCCGCGCTGGGCGGTGGAGATCATCCCGACGCTGTCGCCGGGCATCGCGGTCTGGGACGTCAACGGCAACGTCCAGGTGGTGAAGCACATCATCACCGAGGCGGAGCGCCCGCTGGTGTACACCGACCGCGCGATGACGGAGGACGCGGTCGCGGAGCGGGTCAGGGCCGAGCGGCAGCTGGCCGCCGAGCCGGGGGTCTGAGGCCCCGCTCCCGGGGCGGGTTCAGCGGGCGGCGGGCGTCCGGCGCGAGGGCCGGGCGGTGGCGGCGGCGATCGCGCCGAGCAGTCCGGCGGCGACCAGGAGGCCCTGGATCCAGCCGTGGTAGGGCCACCAGTTGGTCCAGCCGGCGGCCCCGACGGCGCCGACCACGCTGGCCAGGCCGACGGCGAACACCATGGCTTCGGAGCCGGGCCGGCCGCGCCGCAGCCGGACCCGGGCCACCGCGCACAGCGTGGCGAGGACCAGGGCGGGGACGGCCACCGCCGCGGTGAAGAGCGTGACCAGGATCAGCGAGACCTGGCCCTCGGCGCCGAACTCCCCGTTCCCGTCCGTGCTGCCGAGGAACTGGGCCAGGGTGTGGACGGAGTACCCCAGCAGGCCGAGGCCGGGCAGCCCCCAGAGGACGGCCAGGGCGCCGGGCAGCCACGGGCCGGTGCGGGTGGGCGTGGCGGTCGTTGCCGGGGCCGGTCCGGTGGGGTTCATGGCGGCTGCCCATCTCTCGTCGTCGGTCCGCGCTCTGGGGCACCACGGTAACGCCCCTGTCGAGGGCCGCACCTGAGTGCGTGTACTCAGGTTCCACGGGTGCCGAAGCTGTGAAGGCACCTCCCGGTCGGCAACAGGAAACCCTCTCGTTACGTCCAGGGTCCTGACAGCTACGCGCGTTGACTCTAGGCTGCACAGGTCACGAGCAACATTGCCGCCAGCCCGGCCCCGCCCACCGCGGGGCCCTCCAGGTGCAGGGGAACCCTCATGCCCAATGCCGGTCGCACCGGTAGTGACCTGCCGAACAGCGGGTCCAGGAACGTCAGATACCGCCGCGCGACGCTGGCCGTCGTCGCGGCCGCCGGCCTGTTCGGCACCTTGATGGTGCCGAGCGCCGCCCAGGCGGCGGACCGTCACAAGCTGGCCAACCTCCAGCTGCTGGCCATCAACGACTTCCACGGCAACCTGGAGGCCCCGGCGGGCTCCTCCGGGACGGTCAAGGAGATCGACCCGGCCACCGGCAAGGAGGTCGCCACCCCCGCGGGTGGCATCGAGTACCTGGCCACCGCGCTGCGCCAGGCCCGGATCCCCGCCGACGACTCGATCACGGTCGCGGCCGGTGACATCGTCGGCGCCAGCCCGCTGACCTCGGCCCTGTTCCACGACGAGCCGACCATCGAGGCGATGGACAAGCTCGGCCTGGACGTCACCGCGGTCGGCAACCACGAGTTCGACGAGGGTGCCAAGGAGCTGCTGCGCCTTCAGAACGGCGGCTGCCACCCGGTCGACGGCTGCTACGAGGCGGGGCGCAAGTTCAAGGGCGCCAACTTCAACTACCTCGCGGCCAACGTCACCAACGAGAAGACCGGCAAGCCGCTCCTGGCCCCGTACTGGGTGACCAAGTCCCAGGGCGTCAAGATCGGTTTCATCGGCGCCACCCTGGAGGGCACGCCGAACATCGTCACCGCCGAGGGCGTCAAGGGCCTCAAGTTCGGTGACGAGGTCGAGACGATCAACAAGTACGCCGCCGAGCTCAAGAAGCAGGGCGTCAACTCGATCGTCGCGCTGATCCACGAGGGCGGCTTCCCGGCCAGCTCGGTCTACAACTACGACTGCGGCGCGGCCGGCCAGGGCATCTCCGGGCCGATCGTCGACATCGCCAAGCAGCTCGACCCGGCCATCGGCGCGATCGTCACCGGCCACACCCACAACGCGTACGCCTGCACCATCCCGGACCCGCAGGGCGTGCCGCGTTCGGTGACCAGCGCGGCCTCCTTCGGCCGCCTGTACACCGAGATCGACCTGCAGCTCGACAAGACCACCGGCACCATCGTGCGCCCGTCGGTCAAGGCCGAGAATCACGTGGTGCGGCGCACGCTGGAGAAGGCGCCGGACATGACGGCCCTGATCGCGCACTACTCGGCGCTGGCCGCCCCGATCGCCGGCCGTCCGCTCGGCTACATCGCGGCGGACGTCAACGGCCGTGGCAGCAGCGCGCTGGAGAAGCCGCTCGGTGACGTGATCGCCGACGCCCAGCTGGCCGGCCTCTCGCCCGCCGACAAGGGCGGCGCGCAGATCGCCTTCATGAACCCCGGCGGCATCCGCTCGGACCTGGTCTACAAGGCCTCGGGGACCGAGGGCGACGGGGTGGTGACCTACGGCGAGGCGTTCACCGTCCAGCCGTTCACCAACATGATGCAGGTCAAGACGCTGACCGGGGCGCAGGTCGTCCAGCTGCTCCAGCAGCAGGTGAGCGGGCTCAACGAGGCCGCGCCGAAGATCCTGCAGAGCTCCAAGGGCCTCACCTACACCCTGGACATGCGCAAGGCCGGCGCCGCCCGCCTCGTGGTGGACAGCGTCAAGCTGAACGGCGCCCCGATCGACCAGGCCGCGGCCTACCGCGTCGCGGCGAACGAGTTCCTGGCCGGCGGCGGCGACGGCTTCCCGGCCTTCGCGGCCGGCACGGACAAGCTGGTCGGCGCCTCGGACCTGGACCTCTTCGCGGCGTACCTCGGGGCCAACAGCTCCGCGGCCGCCCCGCTGGCGGTCCCGGCCCAGGACCGGATCACGATCATCGGCCCGGGCACCGACATCGACTGACCCACCGGTGGTACGCGACGGGCGGGGTGCCTCCGGGCGCCCCGCCCGTTCGTCGTTGCCGGCCCGCTGGGTCGCCGGGACCCGCTCGCCGGTCCCGGGTCAGGGGGCCACCGGTTCGCCCGGCAGCCGGACGGTGGCCTGCGCGCCGGGTCCGCCGTCCCTGGCCGGCCCGAGCGAGACCTCGCCGCCGGCGTCCCGGACGGACTGCGCCACGATCGACAGCCCCAGCCCGGATCCCGGCAGCTGCCGGGAGGACGGCGAGCGCCAGAAGCGGTCGAAGACGTACTGGAGCTCGTCCTGCGGGATGCCCGGCCCGTGGTCCCGGACGGTCAGCAGGCCCTCGTGCAGCCGTACCTCGACGACGCCGCCGGGCGGGCTGTACTTCACCGCGTTGTCCAGCAGGTTGATCACCGCGCGCTCCAGCGCCGCGCCGTCCCCGTGGACGTACCAGGGGGCGATGTCCAGCTCGAAGACCAGGCCGGGGCCGCGCAGCCGGGCCCGGTCGACGGCGCGGCCGGCGATCTCGTGCAGGGCGACCACGGCCACGTTCTGGCCCGGCTTGGGGGAGTCCGGGCGGGAGAGCTGGAGCAGGTCGCCGATCAGCAGGGTGAGTTCCTGCATCTGCGCCTTCATGTTCCCGAGCAACTTGGTGCGGGTCGCCTCCGGCAGCGGCCGGCCGGTGTCGTTGCTGCGGATCAGCAGGTCGACGTTGGTCCGCAGCGAGGTGAGCGGCGTGCGCAGTTCGTGCCCGGCGTCGGCGATCAACCGGGTCTGCCGGTCACGGGAGTTGGCCAGCGCGGTGCTCATCGAGTTGAACGAGGTGGACAGCCGGGCGATCTCGTCGTTCCCGCTCACCGGGATGGTGGTGCCGACCTCCTCGGTCCGGGCGATGTGCTCGACCACGTCGGTGAGGTCGTCGACGGGCTTGAGCGCGGAGCGGGCGATCAGGCGGCCGGTGAGGCCGGCGCCGACCACGCCCAGGGCGGCCACCAGGCCGAGGATGAGGGCGAGTTGCTGCAGGGACTCCTCGACCGGCTTCGTGGGGGCGGCGGTCAGTGCGATCCCGCTGGGGCGCCCGTTCCGGTCGTACAGCCAGGAGATCCGGACCAGGGCCGGGTCGCCGTTGGTGTAAGTGCCGGACCGCTCCGCGGTCTTGCCCGGTTGGAGGGTGAGATCGGCCGGGTCGACGACGATCGCCCGGGTCGCGTCGGAGGGTACGCAGACGGTCCGGCCGTCCGCGGAGACCAGTTGGATGTCCTGGAGCTTCCCGCCGCCGAAGGGCTGGCTGGCACCGGTCGCCGACTGCGCCTTGGTGGCGTTGGCGAGGGCCTCCTGGGGCGTGCTCGCGCACCCGTCGCCGTTGATGGCGCCCGGCGGGATGTGCGTGACCCCGTTGCCGAGGTCCTTGCGCACCAGGTCGTACATCCGCTGCTCCACGATGAACCAGCAGGTCAGCGCCGACAGTGCGATCGCCACCGCCACCGCGAGCGCGGTCAGCGCGGCGAGCCTGGTGCGTAGCGGGCGCCCGCGGTACCACTGCGCCAGCCGCCGCCGCAGCGTCCGCCGGGGCGGGTGGACCAGTGGCGGCGGCAGCGCCGGTGCCGGGGGGCTCACGGGCTCGCTCACGCAGCGACGCCGGCGGCCGGCCGCAGGGCGTAGCCGACGCCGCGGACGGTCTGGATGAGCCGCGGCATGCCGCCCTGCTCGGTCTTGCGGCGGAGGTACATCACGTACACGTCGAGCGAGTTGGAGGACGGTTCGAAGTCGAAGCCCCAGACGGCCTTGAGGATCTGCTCGCGGGTGAGGACCTGCCGGGGGTGGGAGAGGAACATCTCCAGCAGCATGAACTCGGTGCGGGTCAGCTCGACCGGCCGCCCGTCGCGGGTGACCTCGCGGGTGGCGGTGTTCATCCGCAGGTCGGCGAAGGCCATCACCTCGCTGTCGTCCTCGGCGACCACGGCGCGGGCGGCGGCCTCGGTGGCGAGGGCGTTGCGCCGGAGCAGGGCGCGGACCCGGGCGAGCAGTTCGTCGAGCTCGAAGGGCTTGGCGAGGTAGTCGTCGGCGCCGACGTCGAGGCCGGTGACGCGGTCGCCGACGGCGTCGCGGGCGGTGAGCATCAGGACGGGGGCGGTGTCGCCGCGGGAGCGCATCCGGCGGACGGCGGTGAGGCCGTCCATCCGCGGCATCATGATGTCCAGCAGGACGAGGTCGGGCTTGTCGCGTTCCACGGCGTCGAGGGCCTCGTAGCCGTCGGTGGCGGTGGAGACCTCGTAGCCCTCGAAGGCGAGGCTGCTCTCCAGCGCGTCTCGCAGGGCCGGCTCGTCGTCGACCACGAGGAGGCGGGCGGGGGAGGACCTGGCCTCGGCGGCGGTGCGGTCGTCGGCGGGGGGAGTCATGGGCGCTGGCCCTTTCTCGTCGTGGTGGGGCTCGTGGGGCTGCGGTGGTTGCTGGCTCGGTGCTGGAGAGGCCGGTGGGCCGTGCCGGGCCCCGTAGGGCCAATTGTCCGTCTAGACGTTCTGCCCTGCCTCCAGCTTGGGCAGCACCTGCTTGATGTCGTTGATCGGGATGGCGAAGCCGAGGCCCACGCTGCCGGCGCTGCTGGAGTCGGCGGTGGAGTTGGAGCCGCCGGCCGAGTACATCGCGGAGTTGATGCCGATCACCTGGCCGCTCGCGTTGATCAGCGGTCCGCCGGAGTTGCCGGGGTTGAGGGCGGCGTCGGTCTGGAAGGCCTTGTACGTGGTGCTGTCCCCGCCGGAGTTGCCGGAGCCGTTCGAGCCCTGGCCGCCGCGGGTGCCGGGCAGGTTGGGGAACCCGAAGCCGCCGTTGCCGCTGGTGGATCCCTCGTCGAGCTGGACGGTGACCTCGCGGTTCTCGGCGCTGATGATGCCGGAGGTGACGGTGCCGGTGAGGCCCTCGGGGTTCCCGATGGCGACGACGGAGTCGCCGACCTCGACCTGGCCGGAGTCGCCGAGGGTGGCGGGGGTGAGGTTCTTGGCGCCGGAGGCGGTGATCACGGCGACGTCGAGGGACTTGTCGGTGCCGGTGACGGTCGCGGTCGCGGTGCTGCCGTCCTTGAAGGTGACGGTGGCAGTGCCGCCCCCGGCGGCGCCCGAGATCACGTGGTAGTTGGTGAGGATCCGGCCGGTGGTGTCGAGGACGACGCCGGTGCCGGTGGCGGTGCCCGCGGAGGTCTTCACGCTGATCTGGACGACGCTCGGCGAGACGGCGGAGGCGATCGCGGCGACGTCGGCGCTGCCGTCGGAGCGGGCCGAGACGGGGCTGGCGACGGTCGCCGCGGCGGAGGAGGAGCTGCCGCGCTCCCCGGCGGCTATCGCGCCGCCGGTGACTCCGCCGAGGACGGCGGCGACGGCCGCCACGGCGGTGACCAGCGCGAGCCGCCCGCGCAGCAGGCCGCGCCGGGCGTGGCCGCCGGAGGGCGGGGGCGTACCGGGTCCGGGGGTGCTGTCCCAGGGGGTGCCGGGCGGCGGCGCCGGCGGCCCGTCGAAGCTGCCGCCGGTGCGGTCCTCGCCGTTGCCGTGGCTGACGACGGTGCCCTCGACGACCTGCGGCCGGCTCTCGGGCCCTCCGCCGCCGGGGTACGTGCCGCCGGAGGGGTACCCGCCGTCCGAGGGATACGTGCCGGCGGCGTACCCGCCGCCGTCCGGGGCGGGCGTGGTCGGCGGGTGGCCGGGCATCGGCGGGTTCCAGCCCGCGTAGCCGTACGAGGGGGTGCCGCCGGTCTCGGTGCTGCGCTGCTGGTCGCTCATGCCACCAACGTCCGCCTGCCGGATGAAGGTTTGATGAGAGGCGGCTCAGAACGGCCAGAGAAGCCCGTTGACTTCTCATAAAGGCTGGTCAGACCACGAAGTTACGCCTGCGGGGGTGTCCCGCAGCCGCACGAGCGGCGGACGACCAGGCGGGACGGGAACTTGCGGACGCGCTCGGTGTCGGAGCCGGGCACCATCAGCGAGTCGTCCAGCACCAGCTCCACGGCGGCCCGGGCCATCGCGTCACGGTCGGAGGCGACGGTGGTCAGCGGCGGGTCCGCGAGGGCGGCCTCCGGGACGTCGTCGAAGCCGGCCACGGCGAGGTCCTCGGGGACGCGCAGGCCGACCTCGCGGGCGGCCCGCAGGACGCCGATCGCCTGGTCGTCGGTGGAGCAGAAGATGGCGGGCGGCCGGCCGGGGGAGCGCAGCAGCTCCACGGCAACCTCGTACGCGCCGTAGCGGTGGAAGGGCGCGTCGATCAGGTACTGCTCGGTGGGCAGGCCGTGCGCGTCCATCGCCCGCTGCCAGCCCTCGACGTGGTCGATGACCGGGTCGCCGGGGGCGGGGGACTCCACCGGGCCGCCGAAGCAGGCCACGTACGGGGCCTTGTGCACCTCCAGCAGGTGGCGGACGGCCAGCTCGGCGCCGCCGACGTCGTCGGTGACCACCGCGACGTCGTCGATCGCCTCGGGGCGGCGGTGCAGCAGGACGACCTTCGCCCCCTCCATGGCGGCGAACTCCTCGGCGGCCCGCTGCGAAGGGCCCTGGCTGACCAGGATCAGGCCGGAGACCCGCATGCCGAGGAAGGCCCGCACGTAGTGGACCTCGCGGTCGTCCACGTAGTCGGAGTTGCCGATCAGCACGAGCTTGCCGCGGTCGGAGGCGGCCCGCTCGACCGCGTGCGCCATCTCGGCGAAGAACGGCTGGCGGGCGTCGGGGACGACCATGCCGATCAGGTTGGTGCGGCGGGAGGCCATCG
The DNA here is from genome assembly GCF_014655955.1 of Kitasatospora indigofera. Taxonomy (GTDB): domain Bacteria; phylum Actinomycetota; class Actinomycetes; order Streptomycetales; family Streptomycetaceae; genus Kitasatospora; species Kitasatospora indigofera. Next base: position 43,656 of record NZ_BNBO01000042.1, on the reverse strand, counting down.
CCTGGGCGACGCTGTTCGGCCGGTAGCCGAGCTGCTCGATCGCCGCGAGCACCTTCTCCTTGGTCGCGGGCGCGACAGGGCGCGGCCCGTTGTTGATGACGTAGCTGACGACCGCGGTCGAGGTCCCAGCCAGTCGGGCTACATCGTCGCGCGTCACTTTGGCCACGTGCGGAGTCTACGCGGGTGGCGCCCCCCGGGCACGGGGGGTGCGGGCTACCGGCGGGTACCGTCGCGCCGTCCCCGGCGGTATCCGGACAAGCCGGGCGGGGAGGCCCGCCCGGCTCGTGGTCAGGCCTCCAGTACGGCGGTGGAGCGCTGCTCCAGACCGGGGCGTTCGCCCTTGTCCGGCTTCTCCGGCACCACGAAGCGGTAGCCGACGTTGCGGACGGTGCCGATCAGCTGCTCGTGCTCCACGCCGAGCTTGGCGCGCAGGCGCCGGACGTGGACGTCCACCGTCCGGGTGCCGCCGAAGTAGTCGTAGCCCCAGACCTCCTGCAGCAGCTGCGCCCGGGTGAAGACCCGGCCGGGGTGCTGCGCGAGGTACTTGAGGAGCTCGAACTCCTTGAAGGTCAGGTCGAGGACCCGGCCCTTGAGCTTGGCGGAGTAGGTCGCCTCGTCGACCGAGAGGTCGCCGTTGCGGATCTCCATCGGGCTGTCGTCGGACACCACCTGGAGCCGGCCCATGGCGAGCCGCAGCCGCGCCTCGACCTCGGCCGGGCCGGCGGTGTCGAGCAGGACGTCGTCGACGCCCCACTCGGCGGTGACGGCGGCCAGGCCGCCCTCGGTGACGACGAGGATGAGCGGGCTGCCGATGCCGGTGGAGCGCAGCAGCTGGCAGAGGCTGCGGATCTGCGGCAGGTCCCGCCGGCCGTCGACGAGTATGACGTCGGCGCTGGGGGTGTCGACCAGGGCCGATCCCTCGGCCGGTGCCACCCGGACGGTGTGCAGCAGCAGGCCCAGCGCGGGCAGCACCTCAGCGGAGGGCTGCAGCGCGTTGGTGAGAAGAAGAAGAGAACTCATACCCGGTAGTCCCCTTTCCGGGTCGTCGCGGTCGCGTTGCGGCTGCCGCCACAGCCGGATGGCGCATGTGCAGGGAAGGTTCCGTGCGCCGCGCGCCCCGGGTTGGGGGGTGCCGGGCGACGGGTGGGAGAGGGAGCGTCCGCCAGGGTCGATCCGGAGGATTCGCCGGCGCGCACGGCAGTACGGGGCGCGCGCCAGGAGTCCCGCAACCCCTGATGCTCCGTTGCTGCCCTGCTCATCCCGCGAACCTTCCGGTCTGTTCCGGCCCGGGCGGCGGCCCGGAGCCGGTTCCGACGCCCCGTCCGACGACCCGCACTTCGTTGTGCGGCTGCGGAGGGGCGGTTCTGCGAGTCCGGCGGGGGTGGGCCGACGACACTCGCAGACGCGTCCGTACTGGCGTTCTGAAAGCACAAAAGGATCCGGGGGCGACTCTGCCCGGATCCCTTACGCCACGAGAATAGCCGACCACGTCCCGCATCGGGAGGCCCCGGAACAGCCTGTTCCGCCACTTCGGCCAACGGGCGGGTGACTCCGGCCACAACCGGGAGCCCCTCGGGGAGGGGGCGGGCCGGGGCGATTGCCGCTCGGGAGGGCGGACAGGCCATCATGGAAAGGACATCGGCCGCACCGCACGCGGACACCCTTTCGGGTGGGTGACAGGCCGGCCCCGACGGGGACCGGGGCCGGGACGACCGAACCGTTCGAGCACCACGAGGAGGGGTTGCCATGGCTGCGACCACCGAGCCCGCCAGCGGCCCGGTCCCGACCGGGACACCGGTCGGCGGGACGATCCGCTACTGGGCGGCCGCGAAGGCGGCGGCCCAGGTGGCCGAGGAGCCCTACCGGGCCGCGACCCTGGCCGAGGCGCTGGCCGGCGTCCGGCAGCGGCACGCCGACCTGCCCCGCCTGATCCAGGTGCTGGGGCACAGCTCCTTCCTGGTGGACGGCGCTCCGGTGGGCGGCCGCGACCACGCGTCCGTCGCCCTGACCGAGGGCGGCACCGTCGAGGTGCTCCCCCCGTTCGCGGGCGGGTGAGCGGCGTGAGCGAGGCCTACCCCAACGGCGCCCCCCAGCAGCAGCCCGTCCCGCAGGGCCGGCCGGAGCCGCAGCCGGCCGCCGGGCAGGCGTACGGGCAGCCGCCCTACGCGCAGCAGCAACAGCAGCAGCAACAGCAACAGCAGTACGGACAGCAGGACTACGGACAGCCGGCGTACCAGCAGCAGGCGGACCCGTACGCCCAGCAGGCCCCGTACGAGCCGGGCGGGTACGAGCAGCAGTACGCCCCGCCCTACGAGCAGCCCTACGCCCAGCCGCCGCAGGCGCCGTACGCGCAGCAGCCGGCCGCCGGGCAGGCGTACGGGCAGCAGCCGTACCAGCAGCAGTACCCGCAGCACGCGCAGCAGCCCGCCCCGCAGTACCCCGGGCAGCCGCTCCAGCAGCCGCTCCCGCACCCCTTCCCCGCCGCGCCGCCGGCGGCCTCCGTGGTGCCGCCGCAGCCGGGGGCGCCCGCGCCCGCGGCGGCGCCGCGCACCGGCTCCCCGATCATCGAGCCGGGCCTGCAGCCCGCGCTGATCACGGCGGGGGTGGCGGCGCTGCTGGCCGGCGGGGCCGCGCTGGGCAGTGTGCCGCTGGCGCTGACGGTGGTGCTGCTCCAGGTGCTGACCGCGGCCGGCTGGTTCCGGCTGAACGGCATGTGGCCGGCCCGGCAGGGCATCGCGCTGGCCGCGCTGGCCGGCTTCACCGCCGACGCGGCGGTGCTGCTGGCGCACGGGGACGCCAGGGCGGCCGCCGTGGTGGGCACGCTCGGCGGGTTCTTCCTGCTGGTCCTGGTGCTGCAGACGTTCCGCCCGTCCGACCCGGCGGAGCGGTTCTACGCGCTGACGGTGCTCGGGTCGGCGACCGTGGTGACGGTGCTGTGCGCGGCCCTGCTGTTCGCGGGCTGGGTGCCGGCCGCGATGGGCGCCGTGGCGCTGGCGACCGTGCTGGCGGCGCTGCCGCTGCCGGGTCCGAAGGCCGTCGGGCCGGTGCTGGGCCTGCTGGTCGCGGCCGGTTTCGGCCTGCTGGTCGGTGCGCCGGCCGCGCTGGGGGCGCTCGCCGGTGTCGGCGCGCTGGTCGGGCGCCGGGTGGCGGCGTACGACTGGCCGTCCCGGTTCGTGCACATGACGGCGGGGGTGGCGCTGCCGCTGGCGGTGGCCTCGCCGCTGGTGTGGATCGGCAGCCGGCTGCTCGCCGGCTGAGTGCTCCCGGCCCCCGGGCGGGACGTCCCGCCCGGGGGCCGGTGCGGAACCATGGCTGCGGGCCGTACGTCCGTATGGCCGTACGTCCGAGTGGCCGTGGGTCCGTGGCGGGTTGAGGGGGAGCGACGATGCGTGGCTGGCTGAAGCTGACGATCGGGCTGGTCGTGGTGTCGGGCCTGCTGGTGGGCGCCGACCGGATCGCCGTCGGTGTGGCCGAGGACGAGGCCGCCGACCAGCTGGTGCGGAGCGGCCGGCTGACCCAGCGCCCGCAGGTGTCCATCGAGGGCTTCCCCTTCCTCACCCAGGTGCTGTCGATGAAGCTGGACGACGTCCGGCTCTCGGCGGAGGACCTCGTGGTCGGGGACGGCCGGCAGCAGGTCGCGCTGCACTCGTTCAAGGCCAGGCTGTCGGGCGTCGAGGTGAGCGACAGCTTCAACAGCGCCACCGTGGCCCGGGGCAGCGGGGACGGCCTGATCACCTACGCCGACCTCGCCGAACTGCTGCCCGAGGCCTCCAAGCTGGTGCCCGGCGCGGGCAAGGTCATCCCGGGCGGCACCCGGCTCTCGCTCTCCTACGGCGGGCCGGGCAAGGTCAAGGCCTCGCTGGGCCCGGTGGCGGTCGGCGAGGGCGCGGTGCACAGCGACGGCAGCACCGTCACGGCGGACGGGTTCCAGCTCAGCGGGGTCGCCGCGATGCTGAACGGGGTCACCAACCAGGCGATCGGTCCGATGAGCTTCACCCTGGACAACCTGCCGGCGGGTCTGAAGCTGGCCGCCGCGGTGCCGCAGCCGGACGGCCTGCGGCTGACCTTCACCGGGACGGCGCTCAAGCTGATCGGCTGAGCCCGCCGCCTCCCGGGGCCCGCCGCCCGCCCCCGGGCCGGCCCTTCCCGGGGCCCGCCGCCCCCGGTGTTCCGTACCGCTCCGCGAGACGCGCTGTCCAAGGCCGTCACGCGGAGCGGTTTCGCGCGGGCCCGTGGAGAGCTCCGGACGGCCCCCGCGCGGCCCCGTAGGCCATGAATGGCTCAAATCTCAGGATTCGAACCAAATCGTCTCAGCATTCGACACGCTAATGACATCGGGGGCTCCCTGTCCCTAGCATCGTCTGCATGAAGCGACAGACGGACCTCACGAAGCGGCGGGCGGTAGACCTGTGCCGCGTGTCCGCCTGTCTGTGTCGAATGCGCTAACTGGGCGGTCTTGTCGGGCAGTTCTCGCCCGTCGCCCCTCTCCGGTGACCTGGCCCGGCACAATGACGCCGGCCGTCCCCTTCGCACCCCGCAGTCCACGGTCCGGTACGACCTGCCCGCCGTTCTGTCCCACTATTCGGACAAGAATTCGGACCGGTCGGGCCCGGACCGCCCCGAACCACCTTCCGCAAACCGCCCTCGGATGGAGATCATCACCATGAGCCGCAGTGACGTCCTGGTAGACGCCGACTGGGTCCAGGCCCACCTGGACGACCCGAAGGTTGTCATCGTCGAGGTCGACGAGGACACCACCGCGTACGAGAAGAACCACATCCGCAACGCCGTCCGGATCGACTGGACGAAGGACCTGCAGGACCCGGTCCGTCGTGACTTCGTCGACCAGGAAGCCTTCGAGAAGCTCCTCTCGGCCAAGGGCATCGCCAACGACGACACCGTCGTCTTCTACGGCGGCAACAACAACTGGTTCGCCTCGTACGCCTTCTGGTACTTCAAGCTCTACGGCCACGGTGACGCCCGTCTGCTCGACGGTGGCCGCAAGAAGTGGGAGCTCGACTCCCGCGACCTGGTCGCCGAGGTGCCGGTCCGCGCCGCCACCGAGTACAAGGCCAAGGCCCAGGACACCTCGATCCGCGCCTTCCGCGACGACGTCCTCGCCGCGATCGGCACCCTGAACCTGGTCGACGTCCGTTCGCCCGACGAGTTCTCCGGCCGCCTGCTCGCCCCGGCCCACCTCCCGCAGGAGCAGTCGCAGCGTCCGGGCCACGTCCCGACCGCCGCGAACATCCCGTGGGCGAAGAACGCCAACGACGACGGCACCTTCAAGAGCGACGACGAGCTGCGCGCGCTCTACCAGGCCGAGGGCGTGGACCTGGACAAGGACACCATCGCCTACTGCCGCATCGGCGAGCGCTCCGCGCTCACCTGGTTCGTGCTGCACCAGCTGCTCGGCCAGACCAACGTCAAGAACTACGACGGTTCCTGGACCGAGTACGGCAGCCTCGTCGGCGTGCCGATCGAGCTCGGCAACTGAGCACCGGCTCCACCCCAGTAAGTCGTTAGGAGAATCAGACATGTGTGGTGCGAAGGCCGGCGGCCCGGACCTGGCAGGAGTTGACGTGGCAAACGAGACGATCATCCAGGGTTCGGTCACCCGCGACGGCGAGCCCGTGAACGGCTACGTCCGTCTGCTCGACGAGGGTGGCGAGTTCACCGCCGAGGTCCCGACCTCGGCCACCGGGCAGTTCCGCTTCTTCGCCCGCCCGGGCAAGTGGACGCTGCGTGCGCTCGTCCCCGGCGCGACCGTCGACCGCGTGGTGGTCGCCTCCCAGGGCGCCTTCACCGAGGTCGCGATCGCGGTCTGAGACCGCTGAACGCCCCGAGGGCCCTCCCCGCCCGGCCCACCGCCGGCGGGGAGGGCCCTCTTCGTTCCCGGTGCCGTCGGCGGACGTGGCCGGTGCCGCGCCGGGCTGCTGACCGCGGGCGCCGCCCGCCGTACCGTGGAAGCGTGCAGGCACACCGGCGGCATGTCCGCTACTTCGTGATGATGGGCGTCTGCCTGGGGCTGTTCGTCCTGGCCTGGGGAGTGGTGCGCTTCGTGTCCGTCCCGGCGGCCATCGGCATGTGCGTGGTCGCGATGGTGATCCCGCCCGCCGCCGCCGTCCACGCGAACCGGCGCGACCCCGAGGACGACTGGTGGAACGACCCGCGCTGGGACGACCCGAAGTGGGACGACCCGGGGCACGGGCGTGACACGCCCGACCACGAGGAGCGTCCTTAGCGGGCCGGGCCGGGCCGGGCCGGTTCGGTTCGGTGGGCTGGGGTCAGTACACGAGCGACTGCACGCCGTCCGCCATGATCTCGCTGACGAAGACCTGGGCGCCGGCGATCCGCACCCCCTCCACGGTGTCCCTCTGCTCGATGCCGCGCCGCGCCGCGCACTGGGTGCAGAGGGTGACCGAACCCGCCGCCAGGACCGACTCCAGCAGGTCCGGCAGCGGCGCCGCGTGCGGCAGCTCGAACTCCGCGGCGCGTCCCGGCAGCGCGAACCAGGAGGACTCCCCGGTGAGCCAGAGCGACACCTCCACCCCGCTCGCGACGGCGACCGCCGCCACCGTGAACGCCTGCGAGCAGCGCTCGGGCGCGTCCGCCCCCGCCGTGACCTTGATGACCAGCTTCTTCGCCATGCCGACACCCTAGCGGCGACGTGGCGGGCCTCACCGAGACCGCCCCGGGGGCGGCGGATAGACTCGCGGGGTCGTATCCGTGCTGTCGCCACATGTCACCGCAATGGGAGCGCCCCGTGTCCGGTCTGGAAATCTTCTTCGACTCCCTGCTGGCCCTGATGGCCGTGCTGATCACCTGGTTCGCGATCTTCTCGGTGATGAAGCTCTACCAGGGCCAGCGCTGACCTCTCTGCCGTACGGTTGACGAGTCCCCACACCGCCGACAGTGACCAGGAACATGATCGAGATCCCCTCTGACCTCCACAAGGACGTCGTCCCGCTCGCCTTCCTCCTCGGCACCTGGGAGGGCGCGGGAGTCTTCGCCCCACTTCCCGGTGAGGGCGGCCCCGGAGCCGAGAAGTGCAACTTCGGCCAGGAGATCGTCTTCCGGCACGACGGCCGCCCCTTCCTGGAGTTCCGCTCCCGCACCTGGGTGCTGGACAACGAGGGCGAGAAGGTCCGGCCGCTGGAGAACGAGCACTCCTTCTGGCGGATCACCAGCAACCCGCACGGCACCAGCGGTGCCCGCGGGGTCGAGATCTCCTCGGTCCGCGACGACGGCACCGTGGAGATCTGGTACGGCGAGCTGGCCGACGGCAAGCCGCAGGTCGAGGTGAGCACCGACGCGGTCGCCCGCATCGAGGGCTCGGCCCCGTACTCGGGCGGCAAGCGGCTGTACGGCTTCGTCAAGGAGGAGCTGCTCTGGGTCGGCGAGAAGGCCGCCCCCGAGGTGTCGCTGCGCCCGTACATGTCGGCGCAGCTGAAGAAGGTGCTGAGCCCGGCGCAGCTGATCAAGGACATCAACGACCTGCCGGACGACGGCATCGCGTTCTTCCGCTGACCGCCCCGGCCCGGACCGTGCGGGACGGGCGGGACGGACGGGCGCACCGAGGTAGGGACCGATCACCGATCGGTCCCTACACTTGTCTCAGGACCTCTACCTGGCAGGGACAGCACCGTGGCGGACACCGGCACCACCGACTGGCAGCTCTCCGGCGACTGGAAGGCCGACCTGCGTGAGCGCGGGTACCGGCTGACCCCGCAGCGGCAGCTGGTGCTGGAGGCCGTCGACGTGCTCGACCACGCCACCCCGGACGCGATCCTCGCCCATGTCCGGCTGACCGCCAGCGGCGTCAACATCTCCACCGTCTACCGGACGCTGGAGCTGCTGGAGGAGCTCGGCCTGGTCTCCCACGCGCACCTGGGCCACGGCGCGCCGACGTACCACCTGGCGGGCCGCCACCACCACCTGCACCTGGTCTGCCGGGACTGCGACAAGGTCACCGAGACCGACACCGCGATCGCCGCGCCGCTGATCGACAGCCTGCGCGCGAAGCACGGTTTCGACACCGACCTGAAGCATTTCGCCATCTTCGGCCGCTGCGCCGACTGCACCGCCAAGCTGCCCGGGGAGCGGTCGTAAGCTGACCGGTATGAAGAGCCCGCTGCTTTCGCTGCCCGGTGCCGTCCCCGCCGAGGGAACCGACGAGGGCGTCGCCGCCCACTACGGCGACATCTTCCGCGAGCAACGGAACCTGGCGCGGGGCACCGGCTTCGTGGACCTGTCGCACCGGGGCGTGCTCACCGTCACCGGCGACGACCGGCTGAGCTGGCTGCACCTGCTGCTCACCCAGCACGTGAGCGCGCTCGCGCCGCAGCAGGCCACCGAGGCGCTGGTGCTCTCCCCGAACGGGCACGTCGAGCATGCCCTCTACCTGGTCGACGACGGCGCCACCACCTGGGTGCACGTCGAGCCGGGCACCCAGCAGGCGTTGATCGCCTACCTGGAGAGCATGAAGTTCTTCTACCGGGTGGAGGTCGCCGACGCGACCGCCGGCTACGCGGTGGTCCACCTGCCGGCCGGGTCCACGGCGTCCACCGAGGGCGCCGCCGCGGTGCGTGAACTCCCCTGGGGCCGGGACCTGTTCCTGCCGCGGGCGGAGCTGGCGGCGCTGACCGCCGGGTACGGTCCCGCCGCCGGGGTGTGGGCGTACGAGGCGCTCCGGATCGAGGGGCACCGGCCGCGGCTGGGCTTCGAGACGGACCACCGGACCATCCCGCACGAGGTCGACTGGCTGTCCACCGCCGTCCACCTGAACAAGGGCTGCTACCGGGGGCAGGAGACCGTCGCCCGGGTGCACAACCTGGGGCGTCCGCCCCGCCGGCTGGTCTTCCTGCACCTGGACGGCACCGAGGAGGTGCTGCCGCCGCACGGCACCGAGGTGCACCTGGCCTCGGACCCGCAGGGGCGGTCGCTGGGCATCGTGACCTCCTCGGCACGCCACCACGAGCTGGGCCCGATCGCGCTGGCCGTGGTCAAGCGCAACGTGCCGGTGGACGCGCCGCTGCTGGCCGGGACGGTGGCGGCCGGCCAGGAGGTCGTGGTCCCGCAGTAGCGCGGGCCGCGCCCGGGCCCCGCCGGGGGAGCCGCGCTCAGACCTCCACGAGGACGGTGAACGGGCCGTCGTTGACCAGCGCCACCCGCATGTCCGCGCCGAACCGCCCGGTCTCGACCTTGGCGCCGAGCGCCCGCAGCCGGGCGACCACCTCGTCGACCAGCGGCTCGGCGACCGGGCCGGGCGCGGCGGCGTTCCAGGTCGGGCGGCGGCCCTTGCGGGCGTCGCCGTAGAGGGTGAACTGGCTGATCACCAGCAGCGGCGCCGCGAGGTCGGAGCAGGAGGCCTCGACGCCGCCGGAGTCGGGCGGGCCCTCCAGGATCCGCAGTGTCCAGAGCTTGCGGGCCAGCTGGGCGGCCTTCTCCGGGGTGTCCTCGTGGGTGACGCCGACCAGGACGCACAGGCCCGGGCCCTCGATCGATCCGACGGTCTCGCCGGCCACGGTCACCCTGGCCTCGGTCACTCGCTGCACCACTGCTCGCATGGCCCCATTCTGCCGGAGGCGCGCGGACGCTCAGCAGGCGCGTACGGGCCTGGCGCGCGCCGGGTGGTGTGCCTGCGCGCCCCCTTTGCTGTCGATCTCTCAGCTGAATGCGCTGGTCGTATCAGCCACCCCCGTTCGCCAGGGGGCCGTTCGGGTGGCCGGGCGGTGCGCGCGCGCCGGGCGGGGTGGCACGCTGGTGTTCGGTAGGACGGCCCGGGGCGTTACGGCTCGCCGCGACGGGCCGGTTCGGTCGGGCGGTCGGGCCAGTCGGGCAGCCGTTCTGGTGGTGTCGCCCCGGAGAGTGGCACCGGCGCCCGGCGGGAACTCTCGGGGGCGCCCGTGCGTGCGAACAGTCGGCACGCCAGGGACGGGACCGAACACGTGGCACACGAGAAGTGGCGCGAGCGGGCGGGATCAGGACAACGGCAGGTGGTTGGTTGATGGACGCGAGCAGCGCGGTGCACGGTCGGTCCGGGGTGGCGCCGGGTGGCGGACCGGACGACGACCCCTCCGGACCGCCGGACCCCGGACCGCACGACGCCGGACCGGGGGGCCCGGACACCCCGGCGGTACCGGACGGGCCGGCCGCCCCCGGCGCCCCGGTCCTGCTCGGCGGGCTCGGCCTGGAGGAGCTGCGGGTCCTGCGGCGCGACGCCCAGGAGCAGGAGGCGGACCTCTCCTACCTCCGCCGCCTGCTGCACGGCCGGATGGACATCCTGCGGGCCGAGCTGGACGGCCGCCCGGCGGCCGGCCTCCCCGCCGGCGCCCCCGCCGGCGGCGGCGGGGAGGCCCGGGCGCTGCTCGACCGGCTGCCGGCCATCCTCACCGACGCCCCCTCCACGGTGCGCAGCTCGGCCCGGCACGTCACGCTGGGCCCGCCGCGCGGCGAGCAGTACCAGCTGGAGGCGGACGCCCTGATGGGTGACGTCCGGCTCGCGGACCTCGCGGCGCACCCCGCCGAGGACCTGCTCGCCGCACTGGAGCGGCTGCGGGCGCACGAGCGCGAGGTGTCCGGGCGCCGGCAGATCCTGCAGCGTACGGCGGACGACTGCAGCGGCGAGATCGCGCGCAGGTACCGTGAAGGGGAAGCACGGGTCGACGACCTGCTCACGGGTGGTTCCCTGGCCGAGTGACGGGCCCTGGTGGAGTGCGCCCGGGGGCGGCGGCGCCCGGCCACCCTCACCCGGAAGGCACCCACCCTCATGTCGCAGACCGCCCCCCTCGCCGTCCTCGCCGAGGTCATACGCTCCGGCTTCACCGAGGGCCGGCACCACGGTTCGCTGGTGCTGCTCGCCGCGGACGGCTCGGTGGAGTACGCGCTCGGCTCGCCGGACGCCCCGGTGTTCCCGCGGTCCTGCGCCAAGCCGTTCCAGGCCGTCGCCACCCTGCGGGCCGGGCTCGACCTCGACGGTGAACTGCTCGCGCTGGCCGCCTCCAGCCATTCGGCGGAGGCGTTCCACCGCGACGGGGTGCGCCGCATCCTGGCCTCGGCGGGCCTGGACGAGAGCGCCCTGCGGACCCCGGCCGACCTGCCGCTGGACGAGACCGAGGCCGAGCTGCACCTGCGGGCCGGCGGCGAGCGGGCGCCGATCCTGATGGACTGCTCCGGCAAGCACGCCGGCTGGCTGGCCGCCTGCGTGGCCAACGGCTGGGACACCGGGAGCTACCTCGACCCGGCCCACCCGATCCAGCGACTGGCCCTGGAGGCCCTGGAGGAGGGCACCGGCGCCCCCGCCGCGCACGCCGGGGTGGACGGCTGCGGCGCGCCGCTGCTGGCCGTCCCGCTGACCTCGCTGGCTCGCGCCTACCGCTCGCTGGTGCTGGCCGCCCCCGGGACGCCGCAGCGCCGGGTCGCCGACGCGATGCGGGCCCATCCGGAGTACGTCGGCGGCACCCGGCGCGCCGACACCTGGCTGATGCGGGCGGTGCCGGGCGCGCTGTCGAAGATGGGCGCCGAGGCCGTCCAGGTGGTGGCGCTGGCCGACGGCCGGGCGCTGGCCTTCAAGATCGACGACGGCTCGGAGCGGGCCCGCGGCCCGGTCCTGGCGGCGGCTCTGCGCCGACTGGGCGTCACCACCGCGGACGGCACCGTGGAGCGGATCGCCGAGGCCCCGCTGCTGGGCGGCGGCGTCCCGGTGGGGGAGGTCCGCGCGCTGGTCTGACCGGGCGCCGCGGGCGTGCGGACGGCGGCGCCAGGGTGCACGGTGGACGGTGGGTCCGCCGCCCGCCGTTCCGGACCGCACCCAGTCCTGTGCATCCAGCACCGTGCCCTACCCACCGCGCACCTCACGGAGGCCGTCATGAGCGACCACATCTACCGGGTCACCGAGATCGTCGGATCGTCGACCGAGGGGATCGACCAGGCGATCCGCAACGGCGTCGACCGGGCCGGGCGCACCTTGCGCAACCTCGACTGGTTCGAGGTGGTGCAGATCCGCGGGCACATCGAGGACGGGCACGTCGCGCACTACCAGGTCGGCCTCAAGGTCGGGTTCCGGCTGGACGACGAGGGCTGAGCGCGCCCCGGGGCCGCCCGCGTGGGCGGCCCCGGCCGGGAGCGGCCGGCCGAGGGGCCGGCCACCGGTGCTGCGGCCCCGCGTCAGGCCGCCGGCGCCCGCCCCGCCCGCAACCGGGTCATCCCCTCCCGGGCCATCCCCTCCCGGGCCATCCCCACCCGGGCCTTCCCCTCCCGGGTCACCCGCGGACCGGCAGCACCAGCGGGCTGCCGGTCCGCGGGTGCGCCAGCACCTCCACCGGGTGGCCGTACACCTCGCTGAGCAGCGGCCCGCGCAGCACCCCGGCCACCGGGCCGTCCGCCACGGTCGCGCCGTCGGCGAGCAGCACCACCCGGTCCGCGTACGCCGCGGCAAGTGACAGGTCGTGCAGCACCACCACGACGGCGTCCCCGGCGGCGGCCCGCTCCCGGGCCACCCGCAGCACCAGCTCCTGGTGGCGCAGGTCGAGCGCGGCGGTCGGCTCGTCCAGCAGCAGCAGCGGCGTGCGTTGGGCCAGCACCCGGGCCAGCGCGACCCGGGCCCGCTCGCCACCGGACAGCGCGGTGAACGGACGCCCGGCGAAGCGCGCGCAGTCGGTGGCCGCCATCGCCTCGGCCACCGCCGGGCCGTCCTGCGCGGCGGCCGCGGTGCCGGCCCACGGGGCCCGGCCCATCCGCACCACCTCGCCCACCTCGAACGGGAAGGACAGCGCCGAGGACTGCGGCAGCAGCGCCCGGTGCAGGGCCAGTTCGGCCGTCCCGTAGGAGGCCAGGGGGCGTCCGCGCAGCAGCACCGTGCCGGCGGCCGGCGGCAGGTCGCCGGCCAGGACGGACAGCAGGGTGGACTTGCCCGCGCCGTTCGGCCCGAGCAGGGCCAGCACCTCGCCGGACCGGACCGACACGTCCGCCCCGGACAGCAGCTCGCGGCCGCCGAGGGTCAGCCGGACGGCCTTGGCGCTGAGCAACTCCTCCCCGAGGGAGGGGCGTTCGGGGATCTGTCGGGTTCGTGGTCTCATGCCCAGCCACCCTGCTTGGTCCTGGTCCGGCGCAGCAGCCAGAAGAAGAACGGGCTGCCGATCAGCGCGGTCAGCACACCGAGCGGCAGTTCGGCGGGCTGGGCGAGGGTGCGGGCCGCGAGGTCGCCGGCCACCAGCACCAGGGCGCCGCCGAGCGCGCTGCCGGGCAGCAGGAAGCGGTGGCCGGGGCCGGCCGCCATCCGCAGCAGGTGCGGGACGACCAGGCCGACGAAGCCGATGATGCCGCTGACCGCGACGGCCGCCGCGGTGAGCAGCGCGACCACGGTGATCAGCACCAGCCGCATCCGCTCGACGTCCACGCCCAGGTGGCGGGCCGGGCGTTCGCCGAGGGCCAGCAGGTCCAGCTTGCGGGCGTGCAGCGGGGCCACGACCAGCCCGACGAGGGCGAACGGCAGCACGCCCAGCACCTTGCCCCAGGTGGCCTGGGAGAGCGAGCCGAGCTGCCAGAAGGTGACCTGGTTGATCGCGGCGCTGTCGGCGGTGAACAGGAAGACGCCGATCAGCGCTCCGCAGAAGGCGTTCACCGCGACCCCGGTCAGCACCAGGGTGACCACCTCGGTGCGCCCGCCCGAGCGGGACATCGCGTACACCGCGAAGACCGTCAGCAGGCCGGTGGCGAAGGCGAAGACGGTGACCGTCCAGCTGCCGAGCGAGTCGAGGCCGAGCACGATGCAGCCGACCGCGCCGACCGCGCCGCCGGAGGAGACCCCGATCACGCCGGGCTCGGCCAGCGGGTTGCCGAACATGCCCTGCATCAGGGCGCCCGCGCAGCCCAGCGAGGCACCCACCAGCAGGGCCAGCACCACCCGGGGCAGCCGGACGTTCCACAGCACGGACTCCGGCACCCGGCCGAGCGGGTGGCCGCCGAGCCCCAGCCGGTGGCCGGCCGAGGCGAGGATGTCGCCGGTCGGGATCCGGTACGCGCCGACGCCCGCCGCGAGCAGGGCGGACAGCACGAGCGCGACGGCGAGCCCGGTGGTGAGCAGGGCGGCCCGGCTGCGCCGCGGCGGCGCAGCGGACGGTGCGGCGGTGCCCGGCTCCACGGCGGTGGTGGCGGTCACCGGGCGCCCTCGCCGGTGCCCGCGTACAGCTGCGCGGCGATGCTGCGCAGCACCTCCGGGGTGCGGGGGCCGTAGCTGAGCAGCTTGCCGTCCGCGACGGAGACGATCCGGCGGTCCAGGCCGGCCGGGGTCTGCGCGACGCCCGGGAGCTTCAGCAGGCCGTCCACCCCGCCGACCGACTCCAGGCCCTTGCTCATCACCAGGATCGCGTCCGGCGCGGCCTTGACCAGGGCCTCGCTGGTGAGCGGGGTGAAGTCGCCGGTCAGCCCGGCGGCCGTGCCGGCGTCCTCGCCGCCGGCGGCCTCGATCAGCGAGCCGGCGCCGGAGGCGGCGCCGCCGAGCAGGAAGACCGAGGCGCTGCCGCGCAGGTAGAGGAAGGCGACCTTGGGCCGGCCGGCGGCCGGCCCAAGGTCGCCCCTGGCCTGCTGGAGCCGCTCGTCGGTCCGGGCCTTCAACTGCGCGCCGGCGGCGGGGACCCCGAGCGCCGCGGCGACGGTGTCGATCCGGGGGCCGATGTCGGCGAGCTGCTTGGCGTCGTCCAGGACGAGCAGCGGGACGCCGGCTGCGCGGATCTGTTCCACCGCCTCGGCCGGGCCGGTGGAGCGGTCCGCGAGGACCACGGTGGGGTGCAGCGAGAGCACGCCCTCGGCCGAGACCTCGTGCGCCTGGGTGATCACCGGGAGGGCGGCGGCCTGCTGGAAGGTGGTGGAGACGTCCCGGGCGACCACCCGGGGGCCGAGGCCCAGGCTGAAGACCAGTTCGGCCAGGCTGCCGTTCAGCGGGACGATCCGCTCGGCGCTGGCCACGGTGACCTGCCGGCCGTCGGCCGAGGCGGTGGTGGCCGGCAGCTGCGGGACGGGCGGCGGGCTCAGCGGTTCGACGACGTCCGGGGTGCTCGGGGGGCCGGCCGCGGCCGGGGAGCCGGCGGCCTGGCCGCAGCCCACGGTGGTGAGCAGCAGGGCAGCGGCGATCAGCAGGCCGGCGGGTCGCCGCTTCGCCCGGTGTCGGATGGTCCTGCTCAACTGCGGCCCCTTCGATGGCTGTTGGCGCCGGGGGACTGCTGGGGGCAGGGTGACCTGCGGCGCTCTTGACTCATATATTAGGTTAGCCTTACCTAGCTTTCGCAAGGGGGCGGTGTTCACCGGCCCCTTCCCCCCGTCATGCCGAGGAGCGCCCAGCCATGTCCGTGCCGCGACGGCTCCGCCGAATCGCCGCCACCCTGGTGGCCGCTCTCGCCGCCCTGCTGGCGCTGGCGCTGCTGCCCTTCCAGGCGGCCGCGGCCGAGGGCCGGGTCGTCGGCGGGCGGCTGGACTGGGGGATCAAGCAGTCCTTCCTGACGTACGTCACCGGCCCCATCGCCAAGGGGAGCTGGGGTCTCACCGGCGGCGCCGCCACGGTCGGCGGGAGCGGCTTCCGGTTCCACTCCGCGACCGGTACGTACGACCCGGAGACCGGCGCACTGACTGCCGCCTTCTCCGGCGGGGTCCGGTTCACCGGCCATCAGGAGAACGGCGTGAACGCGCTCGACCTGAGCATCGGCCGGCTCACCCTGCGGGCCGGGGCCGGCGGCGACGCCGGGCTCTACGCCGACGTCAGCAGCAGGTCCAAGGACACCGGCAAGGTCACCGCCGTCGGCCAGGCCCGGCTCGCGGACCTCTCGCTCGCCGGGCTCGACCTGCGCGGCGCCGCCGGCACCCTGACGCTCAGCAAGGTGCCCGCCACCCTCACCGGCGCGGGCGCGAGCGCCTTCGGTGGCTTCTACGCCGCCGGCACCGCCCTCGACCCGCTCACCCTTTCGGTCAACCTCCCGGCGGCGGCGCAGGCTTCACCGTCCGCCACCGGGAAGCCCTCCGCCGCCGGGCCGGCCGCCACCGAGCCGGCCGGGACCGCCGGGACCCAGGCCGCCGGCACCGGCGCGCCGGCCGGGGAGAGCCCGGCGCCCGCACCGGCACGCGCCGAGTTCACCGCGGGTGCGCTCGACTGGGGCGTCCGCCGGACCTTCCGCGACTACGTCACCGGCTCGATCGCCCAGGGCGGCTGGGAGGTCACCGGCGGCGCGGCCGACGGCGGGGCGTTCTTCCGCTGGGCCCCGGCCAAGGGCGGCTACGACCCGGCGACCGGCGCCCTCACCGCCTCCTTCGCCGGTGGCGTCCGCTTCACCGGCCTGCGGACCGGTGACGGCTACGGCCTCGACCTCCTCCTCGCCAACACCGCCGTCACCGTCGCCGACGGCCACGGCCGGCTCACCGCCGACGTCTCGGGCCGGACGCCGGGCGGCGCCGTCCAGCAGGCCCCCGGCGTCGAGCTGGCCACCTTCGAGGCGGCCGGCCTCAAGCCCGCGGACGGTCTGCTCAGGGCCGTCGAACTCCCGCTCAGGCTCAGCGAGTCGGGCGCCAAGGCGTTCGGCGGTCTCTACCCCGCCGGCACCGAGATGGACCCGCTGAGCTTCGCCGTCGCGCTCGACCCGGCGGCCGTCCTGCCCCCGCTGCCGGACATCGGCAGCGCGCCCGCCGCGACGCCCGCCCCGGCCGTCGCGAGCCCCGCCCCGGCCGGCGCGCCGGTCGCCGCCGAGGCCGCCGGAGGCGCCGGGTGGCAGGCCGCCGCGGTCGCCGGCGGCCTGCTGGTCCTCGCCCTCGGGATGGCCGGAGGAGTGTTCGCCCGGCGCCGCCGCACGGCCGCCGCCGGCCCCGCAACCACCGACGAGGACGCCCGGCCCACCGCCTGACGCATCGTCACACCACTGTCATCACAAGGAGCGTTCGAAGCCATGCCGCGTACCACCGTCCAGCGCCCCGGTCGGCGCAACCGCACCTCCCTGGCCGCCCTCGGCGCCGCGACGGCCGGGCTCGCCCTGGCCGCCCTCGGCGCCCCGGCGGTGGCCTTCGGCGCGGGCCCCACCGAGGTCACGTACGACACCGGTTCGCTCGACTGGGGCGTGAAGCAGAGCTTCCGCAGCTACGTCACCGGGCCGGCCGGCCAGGGCACGATCGAGCTGACCGGCGGGGCGACCCGCAACGCCGACGGGACCTTCCGCTTCGGCTTCGGCGGCGCCCGCTACGACCTCACCTCGCACACCCTCTCCGCCGCGTTCACCGGCGGCGTGCGCTTCCTCGCCCACGGGGGCCAGCTGGACGTCGGGCTGAGCGACCTGAGGCTCACCACCTCGGGCACCACCGGCACCCTGACGGCCGACACCGCCTCCAAGGAGCAGGTCGGCGCCCCGCAGGCGACCGAGCGCCAGGACGTCCCGCTGGCCACCTTCACCGTCGGCCGCGACACCACCACGGGCGCCGCGACCCCGGCCAGGCTGACCGAGGAGGGCGCCAAGGTCTTCGCCGGCTTCTACCCGGCCGGCTCCGACCTGGACCCGCTGTCGCTGCTGCTGGCCCAGACCCCGGCCCCGTCCCCCTCGCCCACCGCGCCGGGCTCCCCCTCGGCCTCCCCGTCCGCCACCGGCTCCCCGTCCGCCACGGGCTCGCCGACGGCGACCGGCTCGCCGAGCGCCACCGGCTCACCGGCGGCGACCGGGTCCCCGTCCGCGACGGGTTCGCCGAGCGCGACCGGCTCCCCCTCGGCGACCGGCTCGCCGACCGCCACCACCCCCGCCGGCGGTGTGCTCGCCGTCGTCGACGGCCGGCTGGACTGGACGGTCAAGGAGAGCTTCCGCACGTACCTGGCCGGACCGGTGGCCAACGGCAAGGTGGAGTTCGGCGGCGGCGCGGACGGTTACCGCTTCGGCGGGGCCACCGGGTCGTACAACACCGCCACCCACACGGTCTCGGCCGGTTTCGCCGGGTCGGTGCGCTTCCTCGGCCACCCCTCGGGCGGCGGGTACGCGCTGGACACCACCTTCGACCGGTTCGGGCTGCGGATCGACCAGGACGGCGCCTTCCTCACCGCCGACGTCAACGCCAAGTCCCTGGACGGGAGGACGTCCGTGCTGACCGGCGTCCGGATCGCGAAGCTGGACCTCGCCGGGGCGGCCCTCGCACCCGTCGGCGGTGTGGTCACGCTGACCTCCGTGCCCGCCACGCTGACCGCCGAGGGCGTGCCGGCCTTCGGCAACTACCCCGCCGGCGAGGCCCTGGACGCCGTCACCGTCTCGCTGTCCTTCGACCGGAACGCCCAGCTCCCGGCGGGCCCGGGTACCGGCTCGACCGGGACCGGCAGCACCGGGATCGGCGGTGGCAGTGGCAGCGGCACCGGCACGGGCGCCTCGGTGAGCAGCACCGGCCTCGGCGGCGGCGCCGTGCTGGCCTCCACCGGCGCCGGCACCCCGGTGGCGCCGCTGCTCGCGACGGCCGCCGGCCTGCTCCTCGCCGGCGGCGGCGTGACCGTCCTGGTCCGCCGCCGTACCGGGGCGGCCGGGGCCTGACCCCCCTCGTACCCGCCGGGGCCGGTCCGCCCCGGCGGGTCCGGCCCGGCGCCACGGTCCGGCGTCCGGGTCAAGCCGTCGGCCCCGGCGAGCAACCGCTCGCCGGGGCCGACGTGTCGTCCGGTGCCCGGCCCCGTGTCGTCCGGTGTCCGGCACGGGGCCGGGCACCCGGACGTCCTGCGCGGGTGCCGGGCTGGTCAGGCGCTCAGCGGGTAACGGGCGTCCAGGTCACGGAAGATGGCGCCGTTGAGGGTGAAGGCCCGCTTGCACTCCTCGACCACCCGGCGGCGCTCGACCTCGTCCAGGGCGAGCCCGGCGGCGTCCAGCTTCGCCCGGTAGTCCCGCTTGAAGGCGGCGGGGTTGGCGACGTCCTCGAAGACGTAGAAGTGCACGCCGTCGCCCTTGCGCTCGAAACCCCAGGTCTTCTCGGCGATGCCGCGGATGATCTGGCCGCCGGAGAGGTCGCCGAGGTAGCGGGTGTAGTGGTGGGCGAGGTAGCCGGCGGGCCAGCCGGCGGCCAGCTCCTCGACCCGGGCGACGTAGGCGGCGGTCGCGGGCAGCGGCTCCAGGCCGGTGCGCCAGTCGGGGCCGCGCAGGTGCCGCAGGTCGCGCTCGATGGCGGCGGTCCGCAGCAGGGCGGGGTCGATGAAGGGGCCGGCCACCGGGTGGTCCGCCAGTTCGGCGTTGCGGCCCTCCAGCGCGCGGTAGACGAACCAGAGCTGGCCGGTCAGGTCGGCGTAGGCCTCGACGCCGAGCCGCCCGCCGAGCAGGTGGCTCATGAACGAGGACTGCTCGGCCGCCTCGTGCTCCTCGCTGCTTGCGGTGCGGAGCACGGTGGAGAACGGGGCGGGCTGCTCGGGGCTGGGCACGTGGGCCTCCAGTGATCGGGAACAGTCCGATTCTTATGGTTAGGCTTACCTAAGTCAATGTCGTCCCGACAGTCTGTCGGCAAACGTTCCGACGGTCCGTCGGTAAAGACCTGCCCGCACCGGGGCACGGCCAAGCACCGGCCCCGTCGGCCCACCGCCGAGCACCGGCCCACCGCCGAGCACCGGGGCGCCCGCCGGCCCGCCCGGGTACGGCAAAGGCCGGGGTGCACGGATCGCTCCGTCCACCCCGGCCCCAGGGCTCGCGTACGAGACCGGGCGTCCGCGGCTCAGTGGCCGCCGGAGTCCGCCAGGCGCTTGATCGACGCGGTGACCTCGGCCTCGGCCTCGGCGCGGCCGACCCAGTCGGCGCCCTCGACGGACTTGCCGGGCTCCAGGTCCTTGTAGACCTCGAAGAAGTGCTGGATCTCCAGGCGGTCGAACTCCGACACGTGGTGGATGTCCTTGAGGTGCTCCCAGCGCGGGTCGGTCGCGGGGACGCAGAGCAGCTTGTCGTCGCCGCCGGCCTCGTCGGTCATCTTGAACATGCCGATGGCGCGGCACTTGATCAGGCAGCCCGGGAAGGTCGGCTCGTCCAGGATGACCAGGGCGTCCAGCGGGTCGCCGTCGTCCGCGAGGGTGCCCTCGACGTAGCCGTAGTCGGCCGGGTAACGGGTCGAGGTGAAGAGCATCCGGTCGAGGCGAAGGCGACCGGTCTCGTGGTCGACCTCGTACTTGTTCCGCGAGCCCTTCGGGATCTCGATCAGGACGTCGAACTCCACGCGTTCCTCCAAGGTAGGGACTGACAGAATCCAAGTGTCTCCTACGGGAGTGAGTGCTCAGGAAAGGGGCCGGTCGGTGCGAGCAGGTACGGGGGCGGGGCGACGGCGCGGCCTCGCGACGGCGCGGTTGCTGGGGGCGGCGCTGCTGACCGGGGGCGCGGTGCTGGGCGGGGGCGGGGCGTACGCGGCGCCGTCCCCCTCGCCGAGCGGTCACGCCACGGGGCACGACGACGGCCGCGGCGGCAAGGGCGACGGGCACGGGGACCGGCACGGTGACGACCGGACAGCCTCGCCCGGCGCGTCCTCCCCGGCGGCGAAGCCCGCCGCCGGTCCCGGCACCCCCGCCGGCAAGCCGGCCGGCGTGACCGGCTCGGCGGCCCCGGCGACCGCCCGCAAGCCGGGCCCGCCGCCGGCCGGCCTGGTGCTGCAGCCCGCGGACGGCGCCGCGGTGGGCATCCCCACCGCGGCCGGCCTGCGGCAGGCGCTCGCGGCCGCCCTCACGGACAAGTCGCTGGGCACCGTCACCTTCGCCGTGGCGGACGCCACCAGCGGGCAGATCCTCTACGGGGCCGGCGAGAACACCCCCGCGACACCCGCCTCGACCACCAAGCTGGCCACCTCGCTGGCGGCCCTGACCCTGATCCCGGGCGACACCCGGATCACCACCAGGGTGGTCGCGGGCGCGAGCCCCTCCGACATCACCCTGGTGGGCGGCGGCGACCCGACCCTCACCGCGCTCCCCGCCGACCAGGTGCAGATCGACGGCGCCCCGGCCGACGCCGACACCGCGCCCGCCTCGCTGGAGGCGCTCGCCACCCGGACGGCGGCCGCGCTGAAGGCGGCCGGCACCGGCACCGTCCGGCTCGGTTACGACGTCTCGCTGTACACCGGCAGCCCGCAGCACGCGGACTACGACGCGACCAACATCCCGCTGATGACCCCGCTGATGGTGGACGAGGCGAAGGCGGACCCGCGCAGCCGCGAGGAGGCGCCCGCCCGGGTGGCCGATCCCGCGGGCCAGGCCGCCGAGCAGTTCGCCGCACTGCTGAGGACCCACGGCATCACGGTGGACGGCAAGGCCAAGCAGACGGCGGCGGCCGTCCCGGCCGGGTCCGCGGTGCTCGCCGAGGTGACCTCGCCGACCGTCGCCCGGCTGGTGGAGCGGCTGCTCACCACCTCCGACAACACGCTGGCCGAGGCGGTCGCCCGGCAGGTGGCGCTGGCCGCGCACAAGCCCGCCGGCTTCGACGGCGCGGCCGCCGCCGTCACCGAGACGCTGGCCGGGCTGGGCGTCCGGTCGGCCGGGCTGGTCCTGCACGACGGCAGCGGGCTGCACGCGGGCAACACGATCCCGCCCGCGGTGCTGGTCCAGCTCCTCGGCCTGGCCTCCTCGCCGGACCACCCGGAGCTGCGCCCGGTGCTGACCGGCCTGCCGGTCGCGGGGTTCACCGGCACGCTGGGCAAGCGCTACGGCGCGGGCTCGGGGGCGGCCGAGGCGGCCGGCCTGGTCCGGGCCAAGACCGGCACCCGGAGCGGGGTGAACACCCTCGCCGGCACCGTGGTGGACGCCGACGGGCGGCTGCTCTCGTTCGCCGTGATGACCAGGACCACCGCCCCGGCGGACACCGCCCGGGCCGCGATGGACCGGATCGTCGCCCGGTTGGCGGCCTGCGGCTGCCACTGACGCGCCGGTCGGGGCGGCGTCGCGGGCCGGCCGTCCGGCCCGCCGCCACCGCGGGGGCCGCCCGTCGTCCGCCCCCCGCTCTTAGCACGTCGGCGCATGCGACTCCCCCCGGTGCGGTGGAGCACGTACGGTGAGGGCATGACGAGCGCGAGCGGCGGTGCTGACATGGTCGACTGGAATCTCGCGGTCGCGACTGCGACCAGGCTGGTCCGGCCGGGCCCCGAGGTGACCCGGGCACAGGCGGCCGAGGTGGTGGCCGAGTTGCGCCGGCACGCGCTGGAGGCGGAGGAGCACGTCCGGGAGTTCACCGGGATGCGCTCCAGCAGCCTGGCGGCGGCGACCGCGACCCCGGTGCTGATCGTGGACCGGCCGGGCTGGGTGCGGGCGAACGTGGCGGGCTTCCGCACGATCGTCCAGCCGCTGGTGGAGAAGCTGCAGGCGCGCCGGTCGTCCTCGGCCGCCGCGGGCGTCTTCGGCGCGGTGGGGGAGAAGGCCACCGGCATCGAGGTGGGTGCGCTGCTGGCGTTCCTGTCCGCCAAGGTGCTCGGGCAGTACGAGACCTTCGCGCCGGCCGAGTCCTCGGTGGAGACCCCGGACAGCCCGGCGGCGCTCTTCGACAAGCCCCGGCTCGGCCCGGCCGGCCCGGGCCCCGGCCGGCTGCTCCTGGTGGCGCCGAACATCGTCCAGGTGGAGCGCGAGCTGGAGGTGAACCCGGCGGACTTCCGGCTCTGGGTCTGCCTGCACGAGGAGACCCACCGGACCCAGTTCACCGCGGTGCCCTGGCTGCGCGACCACATCCAGTCCGAGGTGCAGTCCTTCCTCGCCGAGACCGACGTCGACCCGGGCGCCCTGCTGGAGCGCGTCCGGGAAGCGGCCGGGTCGGTCGGCGGCGGTCTGACCGGCCTCGGCACCCGCGGTGACGGCTCCCCGTCGGCGGGCCTGCTGGAGGTCGTCCAGTCGCCGGCCCAGCGCGAGATCCTCGGCCGGCTGACGGCCGTGATGTCGCTGCTGGAGGGCCACGCGGACGTGGTGATGGACGGCGTCGGCCCGGCCGTGGTGCCGAGCGTGGCGGAGATCCGCGAGAAGTTCCAGCAGCGCCGGGACCGCGGGGCGAACCGGCTCGACCTGGTGCTGCGCCGGCTGCTGGGGATGGACGCCAAGCTGCGCCAGTACCAGGACGGCGCGGTGTTCGTGCGCGGCGTGGTGGACCGGATCGGGATGGACGGCTTCAACCGGGTCTGGACCTCGCCGAACACGCTCCCCACCAAGGACGAGATCCACAATCCGGCGGCCTGGGTGGCCCGGGTCGGCCGCTGACCCGGCCGGCGGCCCGGCAGCCGGCCCGGCGGCGTCCCGCCGTGGCCGGACGCGCTCGCACGCGTGGTCCAATCGTGCAGACGGCGGGTGGAGATACGTTTCTTCATTCACCCGTACGTGGGACGGTGGTCGTACTGGTGGCGCGGGTGGCGTAGCCGGCGGCTCATTTCTGCCACCATCTGTGAGCGCCCGGTAACAAGGCGCTCACAGTCGCGCGGTTCCCCGCCGCGTCCCGTCGCCGTCTGTCCCCTCCGCCAAGGAGTGCTCCGCCGTGGGCCCACACCCCGCCGTCGCCGCGATACGCCTGGCCGTACGCCGCACGCTCGCCGACCTCGCCGCCGAGGCCGGAACCACCTTCACCGCGCCCGCCCGTGCCCCGCACGGCCGCCCGGGCGGTGCCGCCCTGGTGAACGCCGGCGCCAACGCCGGTGCCGCCACCACGCTGATCGGCAACGCCCACCGTCATCCGTCCGGGCTGCCCCGCACGCCCGCCGCCCCCGGCTCCCCGCTGGTGCTGGTCGCGGTCAGCGGCGGCGCGGACTCCATGGCGCTGGCCACCGCCACCGCCTTCGAGGCCCCCAAGCTCGGCCTGCGGGTCGGCGCCGTCACGGTCGACCACGGCCTCCAGGCCGGCTCGGCCGAGCGGGCCGCCCAGGTCGCCGAGCGGCTCCGCTCGCTCGGCCTGGACCCGGTCGAGGCGGTGCCCGTCCGGGTCGGCCGCCAGGGCGGGCCGGAGGCCGCCGCCCGGGACGCCCGCTACGCGGCGCTGGACGCCGCCGCCGAACGCCACCAGGCGCTCGCCGTCCTGCTCGGCCACACCCGCGACGACCAGGCCGAGACCGTCCTGCTCGGCCTCGCCCGGGGCTCCGGCTCCCGCTCGCTGGCCGGCATGCCCGCCCACAAGGGCCGCTACCGCCGGCCGCTGCTCGAACTCGACCGGGCCGCGACCCGGCAGGCCTGCACCGCCCAGGCCATCCCGGTCTGGGACGACCCGCACAACTGTGACCCTGCCTACACCCGCTCCCGGGTGCGGCACGAGGTGCTCCCGGTGCTGGAGAAGCACCTCGGCGGCGGGGTGGTCGAGGCGCTCGCCCGGACGGCCCGGCTGTTCCGCGACGACGCCGACGCGCTCGACCAGTGGGCGGCCCTCGCCGAACGCGACCTCCGTACGGGCGAAGGGGCGCTGGACGTCCCGAAGCTCGCCGAACTGCCCCCGGCGGTCCGCCGCCGGGTGCTCCGCCGGGCCGCGCTGCGGGCGGGCTGCCCGGCCGGCGACCTGTTCGCCCGGCACCTCGAAACGGTCGACCTGCTGGTCACCGGCTGGCGCGGCCAGGGGCCCCTGCACCTACCCGGGGGCGTCGAGGCCACCCGCAGGTGTGGCACGCTGGTCTTCCGGCGACAGGGCGACTGACGGGCAGGCATGGCCCCGGGGCAGCCTGGCCGCCGCCGACACAGACCCCCGAACGCTTGAGGACGTATCCCCGGTGGACGACAAGGACATGGGCGCCGACCTGGCGAAGGTGCTCATCAGCAAGGACGAGATCGACGCCAAGCTCCTGGAGCTGGCCGAGCGGATCGACCGGGACTACGCCGGACGTGATCTGCTGATCGTCGGCGTCCTCAAGGGTGCGGTGATGGTCATGGCCGACCTCGCCCGCGCGCTGCACTCGCAGGTGACGATGGACTGGATGGCCGTCTCCTCGTACGGGATGGGCACCAAGTCCTCCGGCGTGGTGCGTATCCTCAAGGACCTCGACACCGACATCGCCGGCCGGGACGTCCTGATCGTCGAGGACATCATCGACTCCGGCCTGACGCTGTCCTGGCTGCTCGGCAACCTGGGCTCGCGCCGCCCGGCCTCCCTGGAGGTCTGCACGCTGCTGCGCAAGCCCGACGCGGCCAAGGTCGAGATCGACGTCAAGTACGTCGGCTTCGACATCCCCAACGAGTTCGTGGTCGGTTACGGCCTGGACTACGCGGAGAAGCTGCGCAACCTGCCGTTCATCGGCACCCTGGCCCCGCACGTCTACGGCGGCTGACACCCCGTTCGGACCACGGGCGGGAACAGTACGCCGTTCCCGCCCGTTGGGTCGGGGGACAAGAAAACAGGTCGTACCGCCGTGCTCCCGCCTAGAGGGGGACGGACTGCGGTACGGTCCAATAAAACCGCTCTTCACATGAGCACAGACCCGGATGCGCCGGCGGCCAACGGCCGCACTGCGCCGTTGAGTGGCAGGAGGGACGGGGCGGCAACGCCCCGCATGGATGGACGTCAAGCGATACTTCCGTGCGCCGATCATGTGGATCGTGCTGGCCGTCCTCGCCGTCATTGTGCTGATGCAGGTCGTTTCGGACTCGAACGGCTACAAGACGGTGGACACCGGGCAGGTCGTCGCGGCGATCAATGCCGGCGAGGTCAAATCGGCGCAGATCACCACTGGTGATTCGAATACTGTCAAGATCCAGCTGAAGGACGGCGCGACGCTCCCGACTTCCGGGACGGGCAAGACGCCTTCGGGCAGCAAGTTCCAGGCCTCCTACATCGGGGACCAGGGCAAGGACATCGCGGCGCGGCTGCAGACGCAGATCGACGACAAGGATGCCAACACCCTGCCCGAGGGCTACACCATCAGCCCCGAGAAGCAGAGCACCTTCGTCAGCCTGCTGCTGTCGATGCTGCCGATCGTCATCATCGTGCTGGTCTTCCTCTTCCTGATGAACCAGATGCAGGGTGGCGGCTCGCGGGTCATGCAGTTCGGCAAGTCCAAGGCCAAGCTGCTGACCAAGGACACCCCCAAGACGACCTTCGCGGACGTCGCCGGTGCGGACGAGGCGGTGGAGGAGCTCCACGAGATCAAGGAGTTCCTGCAGGAGCCGGCCAAGTTCCAGGCGGTCGGGGCCAAGATCCCGAAGGGTGTGCTGCTCTACGGCCCGCCCGGGACCGGCAAGACCCTGCTCGCCCGCGCGGTCGCGGGTGAGGCCGGCGTGCCGTTCTACTCGATCTCCGGCTCGGACTTCGTCGAGATGTTCGTGGGTGTCGGCGCGAGCCGGGTCCGCGACCTCTTCGAGCAGGCCAAGGCGAACGCCCCGGCGATCGTCTTCGTCGACGAGATCGACGCCGTCGGCCGGCACCGCGGTGCGGGTCTCGGCGGCGGCCACGACGAGCGCGAGCAGACCCTCAACCAGCTGCTGGTCGAGATGGACGGCTTCGACGTCAAGGGCGGCGTCATCCTGATCGCGGCCACCAACCGCCCGGACATCCTGGACCCGGCGCTGCTGCGCCCGGGCCGCTTCGACCGGCAGATCGCGGTCGAGCGCCCGGACCTGCAGGGCCGCCTGGACATCCTCAAGGTGCACCAGAAGGGCAAGCCGGTCGCGCCGGACGTCGACCTCAGGGCCGTCGCCAAGCGCACCCCCGGCTTCACCGGTGCCGACCTGGCGAACGTGCTCAACGAGGCAGCGCTGCTGACGGCCCGCTCCGACAAGAAGCTGGTCGACAACTTCACCCTCGACGAGGCGATCGACCGGGTCGTGGCCGGTCCGCAGAAGCGGACCCGGATCATGTCCGAGAAGGAGAAGAAGATCACCGCGTACCACGAGGGCGGTCACGCCCTGGTCGCGGCGGCCTCCCCCAATGCGGACCCGGTCCACAAGATCACCATCCTGTCCCGCGGGCGGGCGCTCGGCTACACCATGGTGCTGCCGGACGAGGACAAGTACTCCACCACCCGCAACGAGATGCTCGACCAGCTCGCGTACATGCTGGGCGGGCGCGCGGCGGAGGAACTGGTCTTCCACGACCCGACCACCGGCGCCTCGAACGACATCGAGAAGGCCACGGCCACCGCCCGCGCGATGGTCACGCAGTACGGCATGACCGAGCGGCTGGGTGCGATCAAGTTCGGCTCCAGCGACTCGGAGCCGTTCCTGGGCCGCGAGATGGGCCACCAGCGCGACTACTCGGAAGAGGTCGCCGGGCTGGTCGACGAAGAGGTCAAGAAGCTCATCGAGAACGCGCACAACGAGGCCTGGGAGATCCTGGTCGAGAACCGCGACGTGCTCGACAACCTGGTCCTGGAACTCCTGGAGAAGGAGACCCTCAACAAGGAGCAGATCGCCGAGATCTTCGCGCCGATCGTCAAGCGCCCGGCCCGGCCGGCCTGGACGGGCTCGTCCCGTCGCACGCCGTCCACCCGCCCGCCGGTGCAGTCCCCGAAGGAGCTGGCGCTCACCAACGGCGCCGCCGCCCTGACGGAGGCCGCCCCGGTGGTGGACACCGTGAAGGTTCCGCCGGTTCCCGGCGAGGCCCCCGCGGAGGGCTGAGCCGCACAGCAGGACGGAATGGATGCCGCGTCACCGGGGTTTGTACCCTGGAGGCGCGGCATCCGTCGTACCCGGCCGTACCGCGAGCACCGTTGTACCCATCCGCCATCCACATACGAGCGAGGCCTGCATGATCGACCCGGTCACCTTCGACGGTCCGTCCAGCGTCGGGGTCTTCGACCAGAAGCGGGCCGAGAACGCCATCCGGGAACTCCTGCTGGCCGTGGGGGAGGACCCGGACCGCGAAGGGCTCCTGGAGACCCCGGCCCGGGTGGCCCGCGCCTACAAGGAGATATTCGCCGGCCTCTGGCAGGAGCCGGAGGACGTCCTCACCACCACCTTCGACCTCGGCCACGACGAGATGGTGCTGGTCAAGGACATCGAGCTGACCTCGGTCTGCGAGCACCACCTGGTGCCGTTCCGCGGCGTCGCGCACGTCGGGTACATCCCGTCGGCCAGCGGCAAGATCACCGGGCTCTCCAAGCTGGCCCGGCTGGTGGACGTCTACGCCCGCCGTCCGCAGGTCCAGGAGCGGCTCACCAGCCAGGTCGCCGACGCGCTGATGCGCATCCTGGAGCCGCGCGGGGCGATCGTGGTCGTCGAGTGCGAGCACATGTGCATGTCGATGCGGGGCATCCGCAAGCCCGGCGCCAAGACGATCACGTCCTGCGTCCGCGGCCAGCTGCGCGACCCGGCGACCCGCGCCGAGGCGATGAGCCTGATCATCGGCCGCTGACGGCGGCCACGGCAACCGGCCGGTCACCGGCGTCCCGGCTCGCGCCGGGCCGGTGGCCGGCCGGGGTCGTTCAGTGCGGCAGCCCGGCGTGCGGCGGGGCCGGGGTCCCCAGCGCGTTGCGGCGGGCGGGCATCCGCAGCCGCACCATCCGCCGCCAGCCGACGGTGGCCTCGTAGAGGTACAGCCCGTAGAGGCCGGCGGCCAGCACCACCCGCCGGGGGAGCGGCCAGCCGAGGATCCGGCCCATCGCGGCCATCACGGTGAGGCCGACGTCCCGGTGGGTGCGGATCTCGCCCTTGGCGATGTGCTCCAGGGTGTGCCGGATGTACGGGCCGTGCCCGGCCGCGGCCAGCCGGAGCAGCTCCTCGTGGCAGTACGCGAGGTGGTTGTCCTCGTCCGCGGAGATCATCTGCATCGCCCGGCCCAGGTCGGGGTTGTCCTGGTAGGCCTTCATCAGCTGGCGCATCTGCTCCGAGGCGCGCTGCTCGGTGACCCGGCTGTGCGCCAGGTAGGTGATGATCTCGCGCTCGGCCAGCGGCACGTCGGACTTCAGCCGCTCGTGCGCCAGGCCGATGCCCTGCCGCTCCAGCAGCATGCAGTAGTCGGCCTTCGGCGGCACCGGCACCTTGTCGAGCCCGCGCTTGTGCAGCAGCTGGGTGAAGATCCGCCCGTGCTTGCGCTCGTCGGCGCCGTGCCGGGCGATCTTGGGGGCCAGCACCGGATCCTGGGCGAGCGAGTGGATCCGCTCGTTCTCCCAGCCGCCCTGGTCCTCACCTCCGGCAGCGATGCTGCAGAACAGCTGGTACGCCTCGTCGTTGAGGTAGATCTCGTTGAAGAGAGATCGGGTGGTCAGCACAATGCCTCCTGTACGGGCCCGACGTACGTCCGGCGGACGGTCCTGATGCGTTCCCCCGGCGGGGGTGGCGGCTGCGGCGGGCCGGGCGGGATTCACCCGCTCGCGTGAAGTCCGGCGGCGTGCGGGCCAGGCCCGGTCGCGCCCGGCCGGGCGGGCCGGCGGCGGGGTGCCCGGCCGGCTCACTGGCGGGGCTCTCGGTCCTGCGGGGTCGCCAGGTGGTCGCTCATCCACTCCAGCGAGGCGGGCAGCTCCCGCCGCCAGCTGTCGAAGTTGTGGCCGCCGTCGTCGAGGAAGAGCGAGTCGACCTTCAGCTCGGGGTGGGCGGTCGAGGCCTGCTGCGCGACGCCGAGGAAGGCCTGGGTGGCGGCGTAGTCCTCCTCCTTGCGGGTGCTCACCAGCAGCAGCGAGATGTCCGGGACGGGCAGGTTGTTCAGCCGCCAGGTGAGGTCGCTCTGGTTCACCAGGGCGCGGTCGCCGCCGAACAGGTTGCCCCCGGTGGAGTAGTCCTCGGGCACCGCGAAGTCGGCGTGCAGCCCGGCCGCGCTGCCGAAGACGTCCGGGTAGCGCATGGTCAGCCGCAGCGCGCAGCCGCCGCCGGTCGAGTAGCCGAAGACGCCCCAGGAGGTGGCCTCGCGCCCGAGCCGGTAGGTGGAGCGCAGCGCGGCCGGGACGTCCTTGGCGAACCAGGTCTCGGTCTGCGGCCCGTTCGGCACGTTGACGCACTCGGTGTTGCGGGGCTCCGCGACGGTCGGGCGGGCCATCACGATCACGGTGGGCACCATCTGCCCGGTGCGCTGGAGCTCCCAGGCGGTCTGCGGCAGCCGCAGCTCGGACAGCAGGTGCAGCGCGGTGCCGGGGTAGCCGGCCAGGGCGACCAGGACGGGGAAGCGCATCCGGGAGTACTTCGGGTTGAAGTACTCGGGCGGCAGATAGATGAACATCTGGTCGGACAGGCCGGACTCCTTGCCCGTCACCCGGATCGACTCGACCTTGCCGACCTCCTCCGGCGGCCCCTTCGGGAGGTCGGTGACGGTCTCCAGGCCGCCCTCGGCGGTCGGTGCCACCAGGGCCTCGGTGGCCGGGGCGGCGCTCTTGGGGTGCCCGGAGGAGGTCAGCGAGAGTGCCGCGCCACCCGGGTGGAGCAGGCCGTCCCAGGAGGTGTAGAAGCCGAACGAGTTGTTCACCGACACCGCCATCACCGCCAGCACCGTCACCTGAGTGACGGTCAACAGGGCGATCCGTCCCAGCATCGGGAGCGGGCGCTGGCGGGCCAGCCGTGGCCAGAGCCAGAGGGTCAGGAGCAGCGACAGGGAGCCCGCCGCGAGCAGCGTGTTCACCAGTGCATCGCTGGTCAGTTCCATCCCGTCGCCTTCCGGTGGATCACTGTCGGTTCAGGATTCATCGTGTGACAGGGCGTCAGATCGGGCCATCGGGGCTAGGCTGACCGGGCAGTGGGCCGCGGTGCGAAGCCGGTCGCGGCGGCTGCAACCGACGCCCTGCAACGCGGCGTCCACCGTACGTACCGCGTGCGCGCGCAGCCCTGAGCGCCGCGCGGCGCCAAGGGCAGTCCCCACCCATGGCCCAACCGACGCGCGGGAGCGGAGACGGGTTTTTACCTCCCGTTTTCCGTGATTTGGTGCGCGCATTGTGTGATTGAGGAAATGACATGAAGGTCCATCACAAGTCCCCCTCCTGGGGGATCGGACAGCGCCCCGCAGCCTCTACGCTGAGCACCCATGAGCGTTCCCGTGTCCGTTGAGCCGTCGTCGCCCCCGCCGCCCCGCCGCAGCGGTTTCCAGACGCTTCGTACCCAAGCGGCCTCCGTGCCGCGGGCCTGGCTGCCCGGTGCGGTGGGGTACGCCTGTCTGCTGATCGGGTTGCTCGACGTCGCGAGCGCGGTGTTCCCCAAGCTCCGCCGGACCCGGATGCACTCCTTCGCCGGGCAGCTGCCCGGCGGGACGACCACCCTCGCGGCCGTCGGCACCCTGATGGTCGGCCTGCTGCTGGTGCTGCTCGCGCACGCCCTGCGCCGGCGCAAGCAGCGCGCCTGGCGGGCCGTCTGCGTCCTGCTCCCGATCGGCGCCGCGCTGCACATCCTGCGCTGGCACCAGATCGGCCCCGCCGTCGTCTCGCTGGTGCTGCTCGCGGTGATGCTGGTGCACCGCGGCGAGTTCTACGCCAAGGCCGACCCGCGCACCCGCTGGCGGGCGGTCGCCAACCTGATCGTCATGGGCACCGTCAGCGTGCTGCTCGGCCTGCTGATCGTCAGCGTCCGCTGGAAGGCCGAGATCCACGACCCGAGCATGCTGGACCGCCTCCAGCACGTGGTCTACGGGCTGTTCGGGTTCGAAGGACCGATCGACTACAACTCCGACCGGATCTCCGACCTGGTCGCCTACCTGCTCGGCGCGCTCGGGCTGGTCACCGCCGGCACCACCACGTACCTCGCGCTGCGACCGGAGAGGCCCGAGCCCGAGCTGACCGCCGAGGACGAGGAGAAGGTCCGGGCGCTGCTCGCCCGGCACGGCGAGCGGGACTCGCTCGGCTACTTCGCCCTGCGCCGGGACAAGAGCGTGCTCTTCTCGCCGACCGGCAAGGCCGCGATCTCCTACCGGGTGGTCTCCGGTGTGATGCTCGCCTCCGGCGACCCGGTCGGCGACGTCGAGGCCTGGCCCGGCGCGATCAAGGTCTTCATGGCGGAGGCCCGCGAGCACGCCTGGGTCCCGGCCGTGATGGGCTGCAGCGAGACCGGCGGCGAGGTCTGGACCCGCGAGGCGGGCCTGGACGCGCTGGAGCTCGGCGACGAGGCGATCGTGGACGCCACCACCTTCTCGCTCGCCGGGCGCGCCATGCGCAACGTCCGCCAGATGGTCAAGCGGATCGAGCGCAACGGCTACTCCTGCAAGGTCCGCCGGGTCTCCGAACTGGACCCGGAGGAGAAGTTCCGGATCGCCGAGGCCGCCGCCCGCTGGCGCGGCACCGACACCGAGCGCGGCTTCTCGATGGCCCTCGGCCGCTTCGGCGACCCGGGCGACGACGACTGCGTGGTGGTGACCGCCCACAAGGCGCCCGAGGAGGGCGCCTCCGGGGAGGACGGCGCGGACGGCCCCGAGGACGACCTGAAGGCCGTCCTGCACTTCGTCCCGTGGGGGCCGGACGGCATCTCGCTGGAGCTGATGCGCCGCGACCGGGCCGCCGACCCCGGCCTCAACGAGCTGCTGATCGTGGCCGCGCTGCAGGCCGTCCCCGCCCTGGGGGTGCGCCGGGTCTCGCTGAACTTCGCGATGTTCCGCTCCGCGCTGGCCCGCGGCGAGCGGATCGGGGCCGGACCGGTGCTCCGGGCCTGGCGCGGACTGCTGGTCTTCTCCTCGCGCTGGTTCCAGATCGAGTCGCTGTACAAGTTCAACGCCAAGTTCCAGCCCGCCTGGGAGCCGCGCTTCCTGGTATACCCGCAGACCAGGGACCTGCCCCGGATCGGCTTCGCCGCGATGCAGGCGGAGGCCTTCATCACCCTCGGCATGCCGAAGTTCGGCCGCAAGCGCCAGCGTCAGGGCCTGATGCCGGCCCCGGCCCGGCCGGAGGTCACCGAGGCGGCCTGAGCACCGCCCGCACGAGCCCCGGGCTCCTCCCGACCGGTGGTCGGGAGGAGCCCGGCTCGATAATGGGGACATGAACAACCCGCGCTCCCGCTCCCTGCCGGCCGGCCTCCCGGACCTCGACCGCTGCGCCGTGATGGGCGTGGTCAACGTGACCCCCGACTCCTTCTCGGACGGCGGCCTGTGGCACGACCCGGCGCGCGCCATCGCCCACGGGCTCGCGCTGCGCGCCAGGGGCGCGGACCTGATCGACGTCGGCGGCGAGTCCACCCGGCCGGGCGCCCGCCGGGTGACCGAGAAGGAGGAGCTGGAGCGGGTCCTCCCGGTGGTCCGGGAGCTGGCCGGGGCCGGGGTGCTGGTGAGCATCGACACCATGCGGGCGAGCGTGGCCGAGCAGGCGGTCGCGGCCGGCGCCGCGCTGGTCAACGATGTCTCCGGCGGTCTCGCCGACCCGGCGATGGCCGAGGTGGTCGCCGCCACCGGCGCGCCCTTCGTGGTGATGCACTGGCGCGGCCAGTCCGCCGACATGGAGAGCCTCGCGGTGTACGGGGACGTGGTCACCGACGTCGTCGCCGAGCTGACCGGGCGGATGGAGGCCCTGCTGGCGGCCGGCGTCCAGGAGCGGCAGCTGATCCTCGACCCGGGCCTCGGCTTCGCCAAGACCACCGAGCACAACTGGGCCCTGCTCGGCCGGCTGGACGCGCTCACCGCCCTCGGCAGGCCGGTGCTGGTGGCCGCTTCGCGCAAGCGGTTCCTGGGTACGCTGCTGGCCAACCCGGAAACCGGGGAGCTCCGCCCGGCCCGGGAGCGCGACGACGCGACCGCCGCGGTGTCGGTACTGTCGGCCAGGGCCGGCGCCTGGGCGGTGCGGGTGCACGACGTGGCCGGGACGGCGGACGCCGTCCGGGTGGTCGCGGCCTGGCAGCGCGCGGCCCGGCAGGGGTGAGGGCCGGCATGAATGGGAGGGTCTGTGGCAGGTGACGGCAGGTTGAGCGGCGGAACACCGGACCAGCAGGCGGCGGAGGCCGACCGGGACGCGGTCCTGGCGGCGAACCAGGCGCTCTACGAGGCGCTGGAGAACGGTGACCTGGAGGCGGTCGAGCAGGCCTGGCTCGGGGCCGGGGAGGCCGACGACAAGGGCGGCGTGGTGTGCGTGCACCCCGGCTGGCCGGTCCTGCGCGGACGGGCCCAGGTCACCCGGTCCTACATGCTGATCATGATGAACACCGAGTACATCCAGTTCTTCCTGACCGATGTCGAGGCCGAGGTGCAGGGCGATGTGGCCCTTGTCACCTGCACCGAGAACATCCTCTCCGGCGGCGAGGCCGAGGAGGAGGGCGAGCTGGGCCCGCTGGTCGGGGGCAAGGTCGTCTCCACCAACCTGTTCCGGCGCACCGTCGACGGCTGGAAGCTCTGGTCCCACCACGGTTCACCCGTGCTGACCAGCGGTGACGACGAGGACGAGGACTGACCCCGGGGGCCTCGCGATTGTGCCCCGGGAATCCCGGGACCGGCACCGAACGTTCACGTCAATCGCCACAGTGGCGTGCGTGACGTCGTACCGTGCCGGGTAGGACGGTCTGGCGTTGTCCGTGCTCGCAGGTAGATTCGAAGACCGGCGGGCGACGATGCCCGCCTTCGCCCTGCCCCGGCAGGGCGGCCCGTCCGACTGGGAGCAGTGATTCGTTTGCTGGACCGCGTCACCCTTCGGGGTCTGCGTGCCCGGGGCCACCACGGCGTGTTCGAGCGTGAGCGCGTCGAGGGCCAGACCTTCGTGGTGGACCTCGTGCTGTTCCTGGACACCCGTCCGGCCGCGTCCGGCGACGACCTCACCCGCACGGCCCACTACGGCGTCATCGCCGAGGAGGTCACCGCGGTCATCGCGGGCGAGCCCGTCGACCTGATCGAGACGCTCGCGCAGCGCATCGCCGACCAGTGCCTCAAGCACGGCCCGGTCGAGGAGGTCGAGGTGACGGTGCACAAGCCGGACGCCCCGATCACCGTGCCGTTCGACGACGTCACCGTCACCATCCACCGGGGCCGCGCATGACCTGCGCGCCTAGTCCCGCCGCCCAGCCGCAGAGGGAATCCGATGAGCACCAGTGACCCGACCGCCTCGCCGACCACGTTCGACCTGGAGCGCAGGGTCGACTCGGCGGACACCACCCTGCACAACCCGCGCTACGCCGTGATCGCCCTCGGCAGCAACCTCGGCAACCGGCTGGAGACCCTCCAGGGGGCCGTGGACGCGCTCGCCGACACCCCCGGGCTCCGCATCAAGGCCGTCTCCGCCGTCTACGAGACGGAGGCCCTCGGGGGCCCCGAGGAGCAGCCCAACTACTACAACGCGGTGGTCGTGCTGCGCACCACCCTGCCGCCGCACTCCCTGCTGGAGCGGGGCAACGCGGTCGAGGACGCCTTCGGCCGGGTCCGCACCGTCCGCTGGGGCCCGCGCACGCTGGACGTCGACATCCTCGCGTACGAGGGCGTCACCAGCGAGGACCCGGAGCTGCTGCTGCCGCACCCGCGCTCGCACGAGCGGGCCTTCGTGCTCGCCCCGTGGCTGGACGCCGACCCCAAGGCGGAGCTGCCGGGCCTGGGCCTGGTCGCCGACCTGCTGGACGACCTCGGCGGGGAGGACGCCCAGGGCGTCCGCCGCCGCGACGACATCAACCTGCGGCTGCCCGAGTAGGACCCTCCCGTCCGGCCGGGCGGGCAGGCGTCCGCCCGGCCGGACCGGGACGCCCCGGCGGCGGCCCCGGCCCGGCGGGAGCTCGGGCGGAATCCCGCCGGGAGCCCCGCCGGGAGCCCCGGCAGGAACTAGAGGGGGCTCCCGGCCGTACGAGTAGGTGTCCGCACGGCCGGGCCCGATACGGTGGCCTGGCGCCGCCGCCGCGCCCCCCCCGGTGCGGCAGCCCTCTCTCCGGCATCCGGGAAGGACCTCCTCCGAGTGAAGCTGCTCCGCATCCGTCTGCTGGCCGCCATCACCGCCGTCACGACGGCGCTGTCCTGGGCCGGTGCCAGGCTGTGGGCCTCGTTGGACACCCTGCCCGGCGTGCCCGCGGCGGCGCCCCTCGTCCTGGCGGCGGTCGCGGTGGTGCTGCTGGCCACCGCCTTCTCGCTGCGCTCCCGGCTGAAGGCGGCCCGCGAGCGGCAGCCCGGCGCCAAGGGCGTCGACCCGCTGGGCGCCGCCCGGGCCCTGGTCCTGGGGCAGGCGAGCGCGCTGGTCTCGGCCGTGGTGACGGGGATCTACGCCGGGATGGGCATCGAGCTGCTGACCGA
Organism: Kitasatospora indigofera; assembly: GCF_014655955.1. Classification (GTDB taxonomy): domain Bacteria; phylum Actinomycetota; class Actinomycetes; order Streptomycetales; family Streptomycetaceae; genus Kitasatospora; species Kitasatospora indigofera. The sequence continues at coordinate 7,678 of NZ_BNBO01000042.1, read as the reverse complement.
GCTGGACGTCGCGGCCCGCCGGGGCCAGGCCGTCACGGCGGGCTTCGCGGTGCTCGCCGGGGTGGCCGTGATGGCGGCCGCGCTCTGGCTGCAGCACATCTGCAAGCTGCCCGAGGACCACGACGACCCGACCACCCGGGCCGCTCAGCCCCGCTGACGGGGGCCGGTCCCGGCCCCGCCGGCGGCGCCCCGCGGACCGCTCCGCCGCTGTCCCGAGCACGCCCCGCACGCTGCCCCGGCGCTGCCTCGTCCGGTGGCCCGGCGCCGCCCCGCCGGGTGGCCGGCCCGGCGCCCGCGCGGTCCGGTCGGAGACCCGTGCCGCCGTTAACGGCACCCTGGGCTGACACGGCCCCAATTCGCACGCTAGTTTCTTGGCATGTCTCGCGGACGTCATCGTCATTCCTCCGTCCTCGGCCGGGCCGTTCCCCCCACCGCCGCCGCCGTTCTCGTCGTGGCCGCCGTGACCGCACTGGTATTCAGTCAGGACCCGCTCCTGGTCAGGTCGGTGGGCGTGGCCGCCGTGCTCGCCGCCCTGGGGATCGCGCTCCTGCTGCGCCAGCGCGACCGCGCGGCCCGGGCCGCCGCCGACGTGGCCGCCGCCCAGAGAATGCGGGCGGAGGAGCGGTTCGAGGAGCAGCTCGCCGAGACCGAGTACGCGGCCGAGGTCGCCGAGGAGCGGGCCACCCGCTTCGGGCGCCGGCTGACGGCGGAGAAGTCCCGGCTGGCCAAGGCCGAGACCGAGATCGCCCGGCTGCTGCGCGAGCGCGCGGTGGCCGTCGCCGAGCAGGCCCTCAAGGAGGCCGAGGCGACCCAGCGGGCGCTGGCCGCGGCGCGCCCCAAGTACCCGGCCAGCCTGGCCGCCTACGTCCGTGCGGCGTCCGTCCTGCGGCACCTGGAGCGCCGGGCGGCGGCCGCGGAGGCCCAGCGCGAGCGCGCGGAGCGGGCCCGGCCCGTGCTGCGGGCGCGCAGCCTGCCGGCCGCGCCCGCGCCCACGCCGGCCGTGCCCGCCCCCTCGCTGGCCCGTACGGTCGCCGCCGCGGCGGCCGCCGCGGTCCCGGCGCCCGCGCCGGTGGTGCCCGCGCAGCCCGTCCCGGGGGCCGCTGTGCCCGCCGTGCAGCCCGAGCGGGGCCCGGGGGAGGCCCCGGCCGCCCCGGCCGCCGAGCGGCCCGCCACGGGCGCCCGGGCGGTCGGCGCGGCCCCCGTCCGGCCGGTGCTCACCGCCACCGTGGAGCAGTTGGGCGGCGCGCCGGCCACCGCGGTCGTCCGTGCCGAGCGCCAGCGGCCGCGCACCCCGCAGGCCGGGGCCGGCCGCGGCCAGAACTTCAGCTTCTTCGGCCGCGGCGGCGCCGCCGTCCGCGCGGCGGCCCCGGCGCCGGCCGTGGGCAGCGTCTCGGAGCTGGGCGACCGGACCGACCTGGCGGACGTGCTGGGCGACGAGGCGATCGCCGCGGGCGCCGGCTTCGGCCCCCGGCCGGTGGCCGGCGCCGGGGCCGACGGGACGTCCGCCGCCGACGGCACGGCCGCCCCGGCCGCCGAGGAGACGGCGGCCCCGGGGACGGCGGCGCCGGCCGGGACGGGACAGCAGGCCGCGGACGGGCGCCGGCCCGGGGTGGTCGACCTGTCGGCCGAGGACGAGACGGAGTACATCGAGCTGCCCGAGCTGCGCGCCAGTCGCTGAGCGCGGGCACGCGAAGACGCCGGAGGCCCGGCCCCCTCGGGGGGCCGGGCCTCCGGCGTCATGGTCCCGGCTCGGTCAGAGCTGGACGCCGAAGTCCTGGGCGATCCCGGCCAGGCCGGAGGCGTAGCCCTGGCCGACGGCGCGGAACTTCCACTCGGCGCCGTTGCGGTAGAGCTCGCCGAAGATCATGGCGGTCTCGGTGGCCGCGTCCTCGGAGAGGTCGTAGCGGGCGATCTCGGCTCCGCCGGCCGCGTTCAGCACGCGGATGTAGGCGTTGCGGACCTGGCCGAAGCTCTGCGAGCGGGCCACCGCGTCGTAGATCGAGACCGGGAAGGTGATCTTCGCGGCCTCGGCGGGCAGGCCCGCGAGGTTGACGTTGATCGCCTCGTCGTCGCCGGCGCCCTCGCCGGTGCGGTTGTCACCGGTGTGCACCACGGTGCTGTCCGGGGTGCTGGTGTTGTTGAAGAACACGAAGTGGCTGTTGGACAGGACCTTGCCGTCCGCGTTCAGCACGATCGCGCTGGCGTCGAGGTCGAATTCCGCGCCGGTCGTGGTCCGGACGTCCCAGCCGAGGCCGACGGTGACCGCGGACAGGCCGGGGGCCTCCTTGGTCAGCGAGACGTTGCCACCCTTGGAGAGGCTCACTGGCATGGTGATTGCTGTCCCTTCGTTGCTTTGCCGGAGATAACGCGAGAGTAGCGGGGCTTGGTTCCGCAGCCGGGCTTCTCAATTCTTTTGGTCGAATGAAGTTTGAGCAATGGGCAGATCAATCACCGGTGTCCGCGGCCCGTCGGGCCGGCCGGCCGCCGGTTCGTCCGGGTGATTTCCTTCGTGTCCGGGCGGATCTCCTCAGATCCGCGGGAAGCGCCCCTGGACGGTCCAGATGTTCGGATTGTCGGCCAGTTCGGGGTGCATGTCGAAGAGGTCGGCCAGGGTGTCCTGGAGGAAATCCCGGGCCTCGCGGCGGAGCTCGGAGTGCCGGACCACCACCGGCGGCTCGTCGGGCAGCCAGGTCGCGCCGACCTCCACCCAGTTGAAGCGGCGGGCGAACCGCAGCAGCTCGGTGTTCTGGGTGAAGTCCAGGTCGGCGGTCTGCACCCGGGCGGCCCGGTTGCCGTCCGGATCGCGGTCCAGCTCCTCGGCGATGTCGCAGAGCGCCCAGGCGAAGTCGAGCACCGGCACCCATCCCCAGGCTGTGGACAACTCCCCGTCGTCGGCGTCGAGGAAGACGTCGCCGCAGAACAGGTCGTACCGCAGGGTGCGCACGGAGGCGTTGCGGTAGTCCGTCTGCGGGGGGTCGGGGAAGCGGTTGGACAGGGAGTAGCCGAGCTCGATCACGTACGCCATTGTCGGGGCTGCGGACGGCTGTGGATAACCGGTGGCCGGCGGGCCGGGCCCGGGATCGTCCGGCGCCGGGCGGGGCGGTCCGGTCCGGCCGGATAACCGGGTGACCCCGGGCCGCCGGGCGCGGGATGATGGGGCCATGCCTGAGCCCATTCGCGTACGGGGATCGGTGGTCGTCCCCGACGCCGAGCTCGTCTGGCGCTTCTCCCGTTCCTCCGGTCCCGGCGGACAGCACGTCAACACCTCGGACACCCAGGTCGAGCTGCGCTACGACCTGGCGGCCTCGGCGGCCCTGCCCGAGGTCTGGAAGCAGCGCGCCCTGGAGCGGCTCGCCAGCCGGCTGGTGGACGGCCGGGTGCTGGTGGTGAAGGCCTCCGAGCACCGTTCGCAGTGGCGCAACCGCGAGGTCGCGGCCGCCCGGCTGGCCTCGCTGCTGGGGGAGGCCACCGCCCCGCCGCCGAAGACCCGGCGGGCGACGAAGCCCAGCAAGGGCATGGTCGAGCGGCGGCTGTTCAACAAGCGGCACCGCTCCGAGCTGAAGCAGGGCCGGCGGCTGCAGCGCGGCGATTAGGGCCGCGCGGTACCGATCACCGGCCGTACCGACGGCCGTACCGACGGCCGTACCGACGGCCGTACCGACGGCCGGCGCGACGCCGACCTGCGGTCGTGCCCGCGGCGCGGGTCTCAGCCGAGCCGGCGGTAGCCGCCGCGGAAGTACAGCAGCGGGTTGCCGCCGGGGTCGGGCACCCGGGCCTCCAGCACCCGGCCGAGCAGCAGGGTGTGGTCGCCGGCGGCTATCCGCTGCTCGGTGCGGCACTCGACGGTGGCCAGCGCCCGGTCGATCAGCGGCGCGCCGCTGAGCGGGCCGCGCCGGTGCGGGGTGTCCGCGAACAGCAGCCGGTCGCTGAGCCGGCCCTTCATGGCGAAGCGCGAGCCGAGGGCCTTGTGCTCCTCGCCGAGCAGCGAGACGGCCCAGGTGTCGACCCGGGAGAGCACCTCGTCCATCCGGGAGTCCTCGCGGACCGAGATCAGCACGAGCGGCGGTTCCAGGGACACGGAGAGGAACGACGTCGCGGTCATGCCGACGTCCTCGCCGTTCGCCCCTTCCTCGGGGTCGTGGACGGTCACCAGCGTCACGCCGGCGGCGAGCTGGGACAGGGCGGCCCGGAACTCGTCGGGCGTCGCGAGGGGGGCAGCTGCGGGCTGCGGGGACGAGTACACGTACCGCACGGTAGCCGCCGGCCGGCCGGAGCGGCATCGGGCCCTGGTCGTAGGACCATCGGGCCGGGCCGCCCCGGGAGGAGGCGGAGCGGGGACCGGCGGGGCGGCCCGTTCACCCCCAGGGGTGAACAGCAGGGCCTGCCGGACGCGGGGAGGCTTCAGGAGCCGGCCGGGGCGACCGACCATCTGAAAGGTCGCGAAAGGTCGCGATGTAGCGATATGTCCGGTTATTGGACGGATGAACTGAATAAGGGTGCATAACTATCGTGTGATTTGGGTCACAAGTGGGCGCCTATTGCTGATCGAGAGTGCCGATCGTTGTGCTCCCTGTGATTCAGTTCTTCTGGCAATCGGACGATAACCAATCAAGAACTATCCGAAGCAGCCGGGGAGCCCCCGCATGGAAGCCGAGTCGGAGCCGTACGTCCGCCTGGCGACCCTCCGCACCTTGCACCGGGTCGTGGCGGACCTCAATGCTGCCCGCAGCCTGGCGGGCACCTTGCAGGCCGTGGTCGAGGGCGCGGTGCACGGACTCGGCTTCGACGCGGCCGCGGTGAGCCTGGTGCGCCCCGACGGCGACCTGGTGGTGGCGGCCGTCTGGGAGCTGGAGGAGAGCGCCCTGGGCGGTCCGGCCGTGCTGCTCGGCCAGGTCGGCTCCCGGGAGTCCTGGGACCGGCTGCTCGGCGTCAGCGACCACTGGGGCACCCTGCGCTTCCTGCCGCACGACCGGGGCTGGGCGGTCGGCAGCGACATCCCGCGCTGGACCGGCGACGGCCCGCTGCCCGTCTACACCAACGACTGGCACCCCAGCGACGGCCTGCTCGCCCCGATGTACAGCGCCGGCGGCGACCTCCTCGGCGTGCTGTCGGTCGACCGCCCGCGCAGCGGCAAGCGGCCCGGCGCCTGGACCCGCGAGGCGCTGGAGATGTTCTCCCTGCAGGCCTCCATCGCGATCGGCAACGCCCGCCTGCGGGCCGAGATGCAGCGTGCCCTGGCCCGGCTGGAGAAGGAGCAGCAGGCGCTGAGAGCCAGCGAGGAGAGCTTCCGGCAGGCCTTCGAGTACGCGCCCAGCGGCATGGCCATCACCGAACTGCACGGCGCCGGCCGGGGCCAGCTGACCCGGGTCAACGACGCGCTCTGCCGGCTGCTCGGCCGCCCGCGCGCGGTGCTCCGCCAGCAGAGCTTCGCCGACCTGGTGCACCCGGAGGACCGCGGCCTGCTGGAGCGCACCAGCGCCGAGAGCGGCCGCGCCGAGCTGCGGCTGTCCCGGCGGGACGGCGGCTACCAGTGGGTCTGTCTGCGCAACTCGGTGGTCGCCGACGCGGCCGAGGGGCCGAGCTTCCTGCTGACCCACGTCGAGGACATCGAGGAGCGCAAGCGGCACGAGTTCCAGCTGGCCCACCGGGCCAGCCACGACGCGCTGACCGGCCTGCCCAACGGCGCCGAGCTGAAGGCCCGGCTCGGCCGGCGGCTGTGCGCCCAGCCGCAGGCCCCGGTGGGCGCCGCTCAGCACGGGGCGGTGGCCTACAGCGGCGCGGGCGCGATCGAGCCGGGGTACGCCGCGGTGGCCGGGGCCGGCTCGTACAGCGCGCACACCGCCTTCGACGGCCTGGAGGGCCTCGGCGCCGGCCCGGCGCCGGCCCACGGCTACGGGCTGCCCGAGAGCCACGGCCACCACGGCCACGGCGAGCACGCGGCGGGCCGGGCCGGCGGCCGCGGCGTGGCGCCGGACCACGCGCACGCGGTGGTGCCGGCCGACCAGGGGTCCTCCGGCGACCTGTGGAGCGGGGCGCTGCGCCCCGGCGCCGCGGCGGCGGGGGACAAGGGCCTCGCGGTGCTCTTCTGCGACCTGGACGGCTTCAAGTCGATCAACGACCGGTTCGGCCACAACGCCGGCGACGCGGTGCTGGTCGAGGTGGCCCGCCGGCTGCAGCAGGTCGTCCGGGAGGGTGACACGGTGGCCCGGCTGGGCGGCGACGAGTTCGTGGTGCTCGCCGACGGCATCGGGCGGGAGGAGGCCAAGGACCTCTCCAACCGGCTCCGGACGGCGATCATCCCGCCGATGCGGATCGACGGCCGGGCGATGCGGGTCGGGGTCAGCCTCGGGATCGGCTGGGCGGGCTGCGGGATGAGCATCGAAGAGGTCCTGCACACCGCCGACGAGCGGATGTACGACGAGAAGCGGGCCCGAGGCGGCGCCGTCCGCGGGGCCCGCGGGGAGCGCTCGCACCGCAGGGCGGGCTGAGCGCGCCGCCGCCCCCGCCGCCGTCCGCCCCGACGGGGCTTTTCCCCGGGTCACGCGAGGCAGGTAGGGTTCCCGGGTACGAGCGTCCAACTTTGCGCGTACGGCGTGCCTGCCGTGCGGGGCACTGCGATGGGGAGTTGACCACCGTGACGAGCGCCGGCAACAACGGAGTGCCCGAGGGCACCGACAGCGGTGCACCGCAGGACGACGACCCGTTCGGCTACCTCTACCGGCCGGCCGAGGGCGCCCCCGCCCAGCAGGGCCAGCAGGGTCAGCAGCCGGGCGTCCCGCGCACCTCGTACAACCGGCCGGTCGAGGTCGGCCGCACCCAGTACGGCCAGCCCGGTCACCGGCCGCAGCCGCAGCCCCGCCAGCAGCCGGAGCCCGGCCCGCAGGGGCAGTACCAGGGCGGCCCGCCGTCGCACGGCGAGCTCCCGACCCAGCAGAACCGGTACGCCGAGCGCTCCCGCCCGCAGCCGGGCGAGGAGCGGCCGAGCGGCGGGCGCAGCAAGGGTGCGGTGATCGGTGCGGTGGCCGTCGTGGCGGCGATCGCGATCGGCGCCGGCATCGCGCTGTCCTCCGGCGACCCCGGGGACACCAAGGCCAAGGGCGGGCAGAGCAGCGCTCCGGCGTCCCCGACCGCCAGCTCGGCCGGCCCGGCGAGCGCCTCGCCGACCGCCTCCGCCACCGTGGCCGGGCCGACCACCACGGACGCCTCGCAGCTCCAGGGCCAGAACGCCCCGCTGGCCAGCGCCGTGAAGGGCGCGAAGTCCGCGGACGGCAGCTACCTGACCCTGCAGCCGGGCTCCTCGGTGACCTGGAAGGGCGACGTGCCGGCGGCGGGCACCTACAAGTTCCTGGTGCGCTTCAACAACGCGGGCGCCGATCTCAAGGGGACGGTCAACGTCAACGGCAAGGACCGCGACGGCGGGCTGGACTTCAAGAACTACGCGCCGGGCGGCGACGCGACGCAGTCCTGGTACAGCACCTACATCCTGCCGCAGCTGACGGCCGGGCCGAACACGATCACGGTGTCCGCCCCGGCCGGGGGCACTGTCCTGGTCGACCAGATCACGGTCTCCCCGAGCGGCTGAGCCGAGCTCAGCCGGCGGTGACCGTGGCGAAGCGGTCGCCGCCGCTGACCCATGCGCCGCGGCGCATCACGGCGACGACCTGGTAGCTCTCGGAGT
>NZ_BNBO01000041.1 GCF_014655955.1 Kitasatospora indigofera | reverse complement strand
AACGAGCAACTGCGCCGTCCGCCGGCCGACGCGCCGCCGCCCGCCGACACCTGACCCGGCCGCCCGGCGATACCCGTCCGTGGTGCGCCGGGCCTGAGGCCGCTACGGTGGAGGTCAGCCCCCGGCCGCCGGGCCGTCAGGTCAGTTGCCCGCTTCGCGGGCGCACCCCCGACCGGCAGACCCGGGGACGCGAGGAACACCCAGTGGCCGCTCCGACAGCGTTCGACCCGCCCGGCCTCGACGTCCGCCTCCGGCAAGCAGGCGATGACCTCGTGCTCGACGTCGCGGGCGACCTCGTCCAGGGCACCGGCCCGCTGCTGCACGCCGCAGTAACCGGTGCCCTGACCACGCACCCCTCCCCGAGGGAGCTGCTGATGGACCTGTCCGAACTCAGGTTCTGCGACTCCGGCGGCCTCAACGCCCTCGTCCGCGCCCACCGCCACGCCCGCGAAGCGGGCACCGAACTGCACCTGCTGAACCCGACCACGCCCGTCGCATTCCTGCTGCACCTCACCGGCATGGCCCAGGTGCTGCGCGTGAGTCCGGACCCCGCCGCCGCGACCATCCATGGAGCGGCGGGCGCCCCGTAAGGGGTGAGGCCGCCCCGGGGCCCGCCGTGATCAGCGTCCCGGGGCGGCCGGCACAGGGGGGGCGCAGCCGCAGCGAAGGACGCGAGCTGTCCCGCCTGAGCGCACCGGGAGCCCGGAGTCATCGCCCGGGGGCGGGCGGTCCGGTGCTTGAGGGCCGTGACGCGTCGGTGAGGTCGGCGCCGGTGGCGGCGTCGCGCTCGGGGCGGTCGACGCCGTGCCAGTCCAGGCACATGATGGTCGCGTCGTCGTCCAGGTGACCGCGGCCGGCGTCGACGATCGCTCCGATGAGAGTGCGGGCAGCCTCGCGGGGATGCAGGGCGCGGGTGCGGACGATCAGGTCCGGCAGGTCGAGACTCTGGGCGTTGCGCTCCAGCATGCCGTCGGTGAGCATCACCAGCCGGTCCCCGGGCCGCAGGTCCAGCGACTGCACCCGGTAGGTGTTGGCCTGGACGCCGAGGCCGAACGGCAGGTCGATCTCCGGAACGATCTCCCGCACCTGCCCGTCCCGCAGCCGCAGCGGCCAGGGGTGTCCGGCGTTGACGAACTCGGTCCGGCCGTCGAGGAGGCTGATGCGCAGCAGCTGGCCGGTGACGTAGCCCCGGCGGCCGTGGTCCCGTACGGCCTGGTCGGCCTGGCGGGCCTGTTCGGCGAGACCGGCCCCCGCCCGCCGGGCCCGCCGCAGCGCCCCCACGAGGAGGGTGGCCAGCAGTGCGGCGTCGACGTCGTGGCCCATGGCGTCGGTCACGGAGAGCTGGACCGTGTCCCGGTCGACCACGTAGTCGAAGGTGTCGCCCCCGACGTGGTCGGCGGGCTCCAGCGCCCCGGCGACCGCGAACTGTGCCGCCTCGCAGGCCAGCGACGCCGGGAGCAGCCGGTGCTGGATCTCCGCGGCCAGGCTCAGCGGGGTGGTGCGCCGTCCCCACTGGTACACATCGGTGAAGGACCGGTTCGCGATGACGATGTACGCCAGCGCGTGCGCGGTCTCGCTGATCTCCCGCATCACCTTCGCGCTCGGCACTGCGGGCAGGAACAGTTCGAGGAGCCCGATGGCGTCCCCGCGGTTGGTCACCGGGGCGAGGACCCGCACCAGCGCGTTCCCGGCGCCGTCCTGCACCTTCGGCTGCTGGGTGCGGATCACGTCGTCGTACAGGGTGCCGCGCAGTGAGATGCGCCGCGCCGGTTCACCGGTCTCGACGCTGCCGGCAGTGCCCAGGCGCACGACCGAACCGCCGGTGAAGTCGGTGATCAGGAACGACACCGAGGCTGCCCCGAGGTGCTCCTTGAGCATGCGCGCGACCACGTCGAGCGATTCGACGGGCGGCGCGGCCTCCGCGGCCTCCAGCGTTCCCGCCAGAGTCATCGCACTGCCCAGGGCACTCCCTCCGTCGGGACGAGGGGACGGATGGCCGCCGTCGCCGTCGGGCTCTGCTGCGCTCACTGCGACTCCTCAAGGCTCGATGACGCCCAGGACTCCGGCCCGGACGGGGGATCGGCCCGCCGGGGAGGCACTGGACGCGGTTACGGGATCCCGGGCCTCGCAGCCGGTCGGCGCACCAGTCCTCCAGGACAAGGTACGGCCGGGGTTCCGGGTCTCCGGCGTTTCGGCATGGCCCGGAACGCCGGTCAGGTGGCTGCCAGGAGGACGGCCGTGTAGTGCGCGGCGAAGGCGGCGACGGTGAGGGTGTGGAATACCTCGTGGAAGCCGAACCAGCGCGGTGAAGGGTCCGGGCGTTTGAGTCCGTAGACGACGCCACCCGCGGTGTAGAGCAGGCCACCGGCGATGACGAGGGTGACGACCGCGCTGCCGCCGGTGCGCGCGAAGTCGGGCAGGTAGAACACGGCCACCCAGCCGAGGGCGATGTAGCACGGGGTGTACAGCCATCGGGGAGCCCCCATCCACAGGGTGCGGAACGCGATGCCGGCCAGGGCGCCCGTCCACACCACGGCCAGCAGCACCTGCTGCCGGCGGGTGGGCAGCAGCAGTACCGCCAACGGGGTGTACGTACCCGCGATGATCAGGAAGATGCTCGCGTGGTCCAGCCGCCGCAGGACCGCCTCCCCGCGCGGCCCCCACGTCCCGCGGTGGAAGACCGCGCTGGTGGCGAACAGCAGGCAGGCCGACAGCGCGTACACCGAGCAGGCCGCCGCTGCCGCACCCGGGCGCGAGAGGGCGACCAGGACGATGCCGCCGGCCAGTGCGAGGGGCGACATGCCGGCGTGCAGCCAGCCGCGCATCCTCGGTTTCAGCACGTCCCCCACGTGCTGCGCGCCACCTTCCGGGCCGGCGGGTGGACCGACCGCGGGAGGGCGGAGGGTGTCGGGCGTGGTGCCGGAGAGGGGTCGAGACCCCTCTCCGCGCGCCGGTGGCCGGGCGTCTTCGGCGAGCATGGGATCACTCTAGGAAGCCAGGGGAGGAATTCGGCCGACGCCGCACCCGACCTGCCGACGGATCTCCGGCGCAGGACACTGGGCGCCGATGGCTGCCAGCACTTCGCCCGCTGCTCGGATGCCTTCGGTGGCGCCGCCGTTCATGTAGCCCTGGAAGTCGTACGAGGTGTGTTCGCCGGCGAAGTGGAGGTTGCCCTGGGCGGTGCCTTCGTAGCCGGCGTACGTGGTGAGGCAGCCGACCGGCCAGCAGGAGTACGCGCCGTAGGAGTAGGGGTTGAGGTGCCAGGCGGAGAGGGTGGCGCGGCCGGTCCAGGCGGCGGAGGTACCGGGCCAGACACGGTCGATCTGGCTCAGGCAGGTGCCGGCCAGGTTGCGGGTGTAGCTGTTGGTGGCGTCGGTGAAGGGGGCCGGCGGGTGGAGGGTGCGGGCCGGGGTGCCGCCGCCGTACTGGACGAGGATGCCGTTGCTGCCGCTCTGGCCCTTGGTGACGTCCCAGGCCTGCTGGAAGGGCAGGTCGGCGAAGCACTCGCCGTTGGAGACGCCGGGCCAGGGGCCGGTGCCGGTCCAGGGGCGGCTGCTGAACTGCATGTTGAGCTTGGTGCAGGCGCCCATGGCCATGTGGCCGAGCACCCCGCGCATCATCGGGTCGAGTCCGGCTCCCGAGAGGTCGATCCGCTGCTGGAGGATCGGCAGCGGCACGGCGAGGATCGTGTGGTCGGCGGTGACGGTGCTGGTTCCGCCGCCGTCCAGGGCGAAGGTGAGGGTCTGCGTCCCGTTGGGGTTGCGGGTGACCACCTGGAGGGTCCGGCCCTGAGCTGTTGGACCGCGGGCGGGCCGGCGGGGATCTGTCTTTCGTCGGCAGGTGGCATGTCGTGCTCCCTCGGATGACTGGTCTCGACGGCCGCGCCGTCGCGGAGTCGGGCCAGTCTGCGGTTCCGCGGTGCGGCCGCGGCATGAGCACGCTGTACCGGTGACTGTTGAAGGATTGACGCACTGTCATGCTTCTCGGAGGCCGGAGCCTGCGCAGCGGGTCCGGACCGTGGACCCGGCCTCGGGGACGGGCCGGTGTGCGGGGTCCCTCAGGAGGTTGGTCGGGCGAGGCCGGTCTGCCGCCGTCCCCACCGCCGCACCGGGTCGGCCGGTACCCGGCGGGCGAACGTCAGCTCTTGAACTCCCGTTCATCCGGGCGTTGCCCGCCACCGCTGGGGCCGGGTCGATACTGCTTCCCGAAGTCGGGCGACTCCTCGGGAGACAGCATGTTCAGCAGGATCTGTGCGGCCGCGGGCCTCACCCTCGCGATGACCGTCGTGCCGGCCACCGCCGCGACGGCGGACAGCGGTCGCGGCGCGCACGGCGCCCGCGCACCGTTCACGCTGGCCGTGTACGGCGACGCCCCGTACGGCACCTCGCCCACCGACACCTCCGAGTTCGAGGCGACCCCGGCGTTCATCGCCTCCGTCAACGCCGACCGGGACGTCAGCACCGTGATCCACGTGGGCGACATCCACTCCGGCAAGCAGTACTGCACCGAGGCGTACGACCGGTCGATCGCCGCGCTCTGGAGGACCTTCGCCGACCCGCTGGTCTACACGCCCGGTGACAACGAGTGGTCCGACTGCCACAAGGCCGCCGAGGGCGGCGGCAAGTACAACGCCGCCACGGGGCAGATCGACCCGGTCCTCGATCCGGCCACCGGCCTGCCGGTCGACCACGCCGCCGGCAACCCCGTGCAGAACCTGGACCTGGTCCGCCGGACGTTCTTCGCCAGGCCCGGCCACACCCTCGGCAGTGACACCCTGCGCGTCCTGTCGCAGGCCCAACTCCCGCACCGGGCGCACCCCGAGGACGCCAAGTACGTGGAGAACGTGCTGTGGGCCAAGAACGGCACCCTGTTCGTGACGGTCAACCTGCCCGGCGGCTCCAACAACGACGCCGACCCCTGGTACGGGGCGCCGACCGCCTCCCAGGAGCAGCTCGACGAGGCCGCCCACCGCACGGCCGCCGACCTGCGCTGGCTGGACACCGCCTTCACCCTCGCCCGGACCGGCGGCCTCTCCAGTGTGGTGGTCACCGCCCAGGCCGACATGTGGGACCTGGACGGCAAGCCGGCCACGCACGTGGCGAACTACGAGCCGATCGTCGACGGTCTGGCTTCGCACACCACCGCTTTCGGCAAGCCGGTCCTGCTGCTGATGGGCGACTCGCACGTCTACCGCTCGGACAATCCGCTCACCCAGGGCTCGGCCTGCACCGGCGACGAAGGCGTCTGCTCCTACGACGCCTGGAGCAGCCACCCCGGCTACCAGGTGCCGAACTTCCACCGCATCGTCGTCCACGGCAGCACCGTCCCGCTGGAGTGGCTGAAGCTGACTGTCACCCCGGGCGCCCACCACCCGACCACCGCCACCTCCTTCGGCCCGTTCACCTGGACCCGCATCACCAAGGGCTGACCGCACACCCGCACGCGTGAGTGGGCCCGGCCCGGCCGCGGGCGGTCGTCGATCCCGAGACGGTGGCGTCCGGCCCGGTCGCGGGCCCCGGTCCTCACGAGGGCGGTGACCGGTCGGCCGCCGGGCCGGTGCTCGGCCACCGGGCCGGGTTGCCGGCCGTCCCGTCCGGCTGATCCTCGCAGGAATTTCCCAGGACTTGCTCCCGAACTCGGCGACATCCATCTCCTGTGGCACGGGTTGCTCCCGCCGCTGTGCGGCCAAGACCTCAGCTGCCTGGTTCAAGGCTCATCCGGCCGACGCACCGTCACCCGTGTTCTCCGGAAACATGGTTGGCGCAATGCCCTGAAAAAGAGGATCCTCTCGGCGAACGGGTCTCATCCTCATCACCTTTTCCAGGGCAAGGTACCTGGCTGGGGGTGGTCCGCCGTCGCCAGGAATGCGGAGTTCGCATTGTCCCTTGCGCGGGGACCGCCACGGCGGAAAGGGATTTTACCGAACCCGGCCCACCTCGTAGGCTCCACCCCCATGAGCGATTCCCCCGCAAAGCGCCACTGGCGCATGTCGATTTTCCTCTGGATCGGCTTGCCCTTCATAGCCTTCGTCGGCATTGCCAAGGCCGCGCCTGATCTCCTGCCGGCCTGGAAGGCGCACGGCGGCAGCGGAGTCACCGGGACGTTCATGGCCGCCGAGGAGAGCTGCAGCCACGGGTCCTGTGACTACTACGGCAGCTGGAAGGCCGCGGACGGCACTTCCACGCGCACGAACGTCCTCCTGTACGACGAACCGGCTTCCATGCGGGTCGGCGGGACGGCGGAAGCACTGGACTCCGGTGCCGCCGGCGGAGTCTTCTCCACGGAGGGCGGCTCCGCCTACCTGCTGGTGACGGCCTTCGCCGTCGGCGGTCTGGCGGCGGCGATCGCCTGGCCGGTGTTCCTCTGGCGCACCTGGCGCTCCTCGCGGAGGCCGCGGACCACGTCACCGGCGCCGGCCGAGGTGGCCGCCTGACGCTGCCCGACGCGTTCTCCGAAGGGACCGCTCGGCCCGCAGGGCGTCGGGGGCGTCCCGGGCACGGCCTCGACGAGGGCGGCGTCATGCCGGTCCGGGTGATCGTCCTGTCGGTCGTGGACGGTACGGTGTGCGCACTTGTTCGCGGCATCAGATCTGAAGGGTTCCCACGATGGGAGATCAGCGGCCCCCGGTCGAGCAGATCCTCGCACGGATGCCGGAGCTCGGCCCGTACGGCCGGGAGGCGGCCCTGCTGCATCCGGAGCGCGGAACGCCTGGAGTCCGGGACAGTTCGATCGGCGGGCCGCTGCTGTGGCCCGCCGACGAGCCGTGGCCGACCTGCTCCGTACCGGACGGCGAGTCGCCGTCCGGTGCACCGGCCTCGCCGATGGTGCCGGTCGTTCAGCTCTTCGCCGCTGACGTTCCCGGGCCGTGGTGGCCGGACGGCTCCGACGTGCTGCAGATCCTGTGGTGCCCGAACGAGCACTGGGACGCCCCACCGCACCAGGCGGATGTCAGCCCGGTGGTGATGCTTCGCCGGCGGAGTTCGGCCGACGTCGGCGCCGTCCTCGAAAACCCTCCGGCGCCGCTGCGCCACGAGGAATTCGGATACTTGCCGCAGCCGTGCGTCGTCAAGCCCGAACACCTCGTGGACTTCCCCTTCCGTGAAGAGCTTCCCCACACGCTGCGGGGCCGGCTCCAACAGCTGGTCGACGGGACGGGCCCGGAAGGCCAGGACGTGATCACGCGGGTCGCCGGCTGGAAGCTGGGCGGTTGGCCGACCTGGCACCTGACGGAGCCGTGGGCGTTCAAGTGCGAGGTGTGTGCGGCGGAGATGCGACTGCTGTTCACGATCGCGAGCGACGACGCCACCGATGTGGTGGTCGGACGCTGGGGTGACCTGCGGATCTTCTCCTGCGTTGCCGACCACCGACACCCGTTCGAGGTCGATCTCCACTGACCGGACCCGCTCAGGCCGGCCGAACGGGCGAAGCCCTCGCCCTGGTGGCCCCACTCGCCCCCGAGGCCCTGGCCTCGGACGGACCGTTCGCCGACCCGGCCGCCACCGGTCCGCCCGCCCGGACGGTGGTGGCCGGCCGAGCTGAAGGCAGGGAGACTCAGGCCTTGTGGATATGGGGATCTCCGGTTTCGAGCCGTTCTTCCTGGTCGGGATCGATGCGGTCCGGCAGGCGCACGGACCACGCCTGGCGGCGCTCGCCGGAAGGCGGCTGACGGGGTTCGCCCTGGTGCGCTTCGCCGAGGACGGGGACTGGTTCGCCGACTGCCCGGTGGTGCTGGACTTCGACGGCGTCCGGGTGGAGCTCTGCCACTGGAAGCTCGACGAACTCTCGATCGGCTGGGACACGATCGACACCGCGGCGTCGGTCACCGGGTGGGAGTGGTTCGAGCTCACACCCCGGTGGTCCCACAGCGATGAGCGCCTCGAACCGTTCGTCGGCCAGGAACTGCGGGAGACCGCGCTCCTCGAACTGCGGCCGGCCGAGCATGACCTGGCCGCCGGAACGGTGGCGGTGGAGTTCGTCTTCACCGGTGGCCGCCTGCGGATCGTCAACGGCCTCGACGAGAACCGGATCGAGGTCGGTGCGGCCGGGCCGCAGTACGTCCGGCACGGGCTGAGCTGTTGAGCACCTGGCGGGGCAGGTGCCAGGGGCCCGATCCGTCGGTGGCCGGCCGCGGCCGCCCCCCGACGGCCTGCGGATACGGTCAACCGAGGCGTGGGTCGTAGCGGCGCCGGCCCTTCACCGGCGGGCGGGTGCCGCCGGGCCGTCTCCCGCGGCCGAGAAACGATCGGCCCCCGGGCGCGATCTGCCGTAGCCTGCTGCCGGTAGAGGGTGAGGGAGGGGACGTGGGCTACGAGGGTCGGCCCTGCTGTCGGCGGGGGTCGCGTGAGTAGGCGTCGTTACGTGGCCAGAGGCGTGCCCGGTGGGTACCGCATCTGGGACAACCGAGGGCGCCGGTGGTGGGGTGACCTCTACCAGCTCTGCCCCGACGACCTCATGGCCGGACTGAACGGCGGGGCCGACCAGGAGAGGCTCACCGCTCTCCTGAAGCGGACCAGAGCCCAGAAACGGTAGGACGGGCGTCCGGCCAGGAGGCTCAGGGGCTCGGGCCGGGGAGCCGGTCGAACCCGCCCGCGGGTGAGCCGGCGGGCCATGATGCCGGTCATCGCCCGGCGGAGTGTGGTGGCCGGGCCGGTCCCGTGGCAGGGGAGCCGCCGGCCGGACCGGCCGGGCCCGCCCCCGCCGACCGGGTCTCCGAGGCGCAGGCCGAGGCACCGATGTGGAGCGGCGAAGTCCTCAAGGTGCCCTCCACCTCAGGGTGCCGGGGCTGACGGACGCGGCGGCTTCGACCTTCTCAGGAGACGGGTCCCGCCGGCCGGCTGCGCTGTGTACCGGTGCGGACCGTCAGAGGTGGGGCCAGGGATCGATGCCCGCCTCGGTGCGACGTCGTTCCTCCCGCCAGTTCAGGAAGACCGGCCGGTCCGGGGAGAACAGACCCATGGGTTGCGGACTGATCTCCCCGGTCAGGAATCCGACGAGGAAGTCGGCCATGCCACAGTCGTACTCGACCCAGCCACCGAGTCGGGTGAGGACGAGGGTGGTCCACCGATCGGGATCCGGGTCCGCCGTGTCCCAGAACGCCTGGTCGGCGCTGCAGTCCACGGCCCACGAGATCCCGCGCAGGGCCGGGGCGTCGCCGGGGTCCAGGTCGAGCAGCTCGTACCCGCACGCGGTCAACTCCTCGAAGCCGAGGGGGCCGTCCGGTCCTTGGGCAACCTCCAACGGCAGCCCTATGCAGAGCGAGCGGTTGATCGACCCACCCCCGTGGGCGGAGACGAAGTCGCGGTAGTCCGTGGGGAACGGAGTTCCCCACCTGCGGGCCGCCTCGTCCCGGTCGACGGGATCGCCGGCTCCGGAGTGCGGTGGCAGAATCCCGGCCGGCCGGGCAACGCTCGGGTGCATCAGTAGTGCCTCTCGGAGAACTCGGACAAGGCCCTGCCGAGCGTCCGCACGCGCGCGCGGCTCACCACCACGACGTGAGACTCCCTAGTGATCACGTCCCCGCGAGGCGAGCTCTTGACCTGTGGTCACCCATGACAGCACCTGGGCCGGAGCCCGTACTCGCGCCCTCACCCGTGGTCCGGCCAGCCAGCCGGCCGGCCGGGGTCGGGTGGGAGAAGCCGTGGTTGTGAGCGCCCGTGCTGTGGCCCGCCCCGCCTCCTGCCCTGCGGTCCGTTCCAGCTGCTGCCGGCCGTACAGGCTCCGGTAGCCGAGTGACTGCCGGCGATCCGGTGAGGTCTGATCGATCTCCTACGGTGCGTAGGACGGGCGATCCCGGCCGGTTGTTCGCGGGATCGCTGGGCAGGTCTCCGGCGTGGACTCAGGGACAGCAGCAGTGGTCGGTGCGGCGATCGGCATGCTCGGTGGGGCCGGAGGCGGGTGGCTCACCCTCGCCGGTCAGGCTCGGCAGCAGGAACGTCAGCAGCGCATTGATCAGCAGCATCGGTTGGAGGACGTACGCCGCCAGGCGTACAGCGCTTGCATCAGCGCGTCGAAGCAGGTGTCGGCCCGGTGGTGGCGGCTCGCTGCTCGGCTCCGGACGAACGGTACGACGGCGGACCAGTGGGAGGCCGATGCCGCTGAGGCGCATGCGACGTGGGCGCCGTTCAGCGCGGCCGTCGCCGCGGTCGCGGTTGTCGGCCCGGGGCCGGTGGCAGAGGCGGCGGAAGCCCTACGGCGCGCGATGTACGCGCTGGACCAGGCCGGAGTCGCTTGGCACGAGGCGGCTCGCGAGGCAGGTCACGGCAGGCTGGCCGACCTCGACGCCCGTTACATGGAGGCGGTTGCAGCGAAGAGGGAGCCGGGCCGGGTCTTCCAGCGGATGGCCCGGGAGGCGCTCGGTGCCGAGTCGTGAGCCGGGGCCGTGGCTTGATGGCGGTGGGTCAGCGTACGGGACCCTGCGTCGCCCGGGCATCCGTACCGCGCTCTTCTCCGCCAACCGGTGCCCGGATCCGCCGGGGCGGGCCCGCCCGGGCCCGGCCTGGTGCGGGCCGGCCCGGGCGGTCGGCCGGTCACCAGGGGATGTGCGACAGTGCCCAGGCGACCACGGACCCGCTGACGGCTGCGGCGACGGCGTTGACGAGGGCGACGGTGGCCTGGCTGGGACGGCGGCGGGCCGGCGGGCGCTGGGCGGAGCTGCGGATCGGGAGGCGGTGGATGCGGCGCTTCATGGCCGATTCCCCTTTCGGTCGGGCTTCACGGCTGTCCCCTGAGCGGGGCTGCTGATAAGACGGTGGATCAGCCCGCGGCTCACACAAAGCCGTTGGGGGTTGTCGGCACGACAACCCCGGCTATCAACCCGATAACCGGCTGCCGAGACCGGGAGGGGCGCATGGGAAGAGGTCCGGGGGACGGACGAGCCGACAGCGGGAAGGGGCGTGGGGGGCGTCCTTGGGCTCCGCCGCAGGGGCCAAGCCAGGAGATCAACGATCTCGTCGTCCTGCTGCGGCAATGGCTCATCCAGAGCGGCTTCAATGTGAAGACGTTCCACCCCAAGCTGACCGAGGAGAACTTCGGGGCAGGGGTTCCCGGGAGCCGCAAGGATTCGAAGATCCCCTCGATCGACACCGTCTACCGGCGGTTCGCCGGTGAGGGGATCACCTGGGAGTTCGTCGACGCCGTCATCGACATCTGCTCAAGGGACGACCGGCAGCAGCAGCAACAATGGACCGCGGAGGCCCTGGCACTCTGGAACGCGGCGCAGAACCGGCCCACGCCGCCGCGGGGTGCCGTTCTGCCGCCCTCGCCGGCGCCGCAGTGGCCGATCATGATCGGAGCGGTCCCCGTCCTGGCCAGTGCCTTCCAGCCGCGCACCGCCGTGCGCGAGCGGATCGACCGGATGCGCGCCGGGCACGAGACCGTGGTGCTGTCCCAGGTGCTCGCGGGCGGCGGCGGGATCGGCAAGAGCCAGCTGGCCGCGTCCTACGCCCGGCAGGCGGTCCGCGACGGCACGGACCTCGTGGTCTGGGCACACGCGGCGGATCCGGTCGCCGTCCTCCTCGCCTACGCGGAGGCGGCCGTCGCCGTCCAGGTGCCGGGCGTCTCCGGTGCGCCGGACCGGGTCCGGGAGGACGCCGGCCGCTTCCTGAACTGGCTGAGCACCACTCAGCGCAGCTGGCTCGTGGTACTCGACGACGTCGCGGACTTCACCCTCCCCGGCCCCCTGTGGCCGGGGAGTTCACTGCGGGGCAACGGCCGGGTGCTGGCCACCACCCGGCAGCGCGGCGCCCACGCCTCCGGCGGCGGCCGGGCGATCGTCACCATGGATGTCTACGAGCCGGAGGAGGGCGTCGACTACCTGCGCGAACGCCTCACCACCGCGGGCTTCCCCTACCTGATCGACGAGCGGGCGGGGGAACTCTCCGAGGCGCTCGGACGCCTGCCGCTCGCCCTCGGGCACGCCGCCGCCTACATGGTCAACCAGCACCGCACCTGCGCGGACTACCTTGAGCTGTTCCGGGAAAGGACCCGGACCCTGGACGCGGTGCTGCCGCCGGAGGCCGACACCGAGTTATACGGCCGGCCCGTCACGGCGGCCCTGCTGATCTCCTTGGACGCCGCCCAGCGGACCGAGCCCCAGGGCCTCGCCGCCCCCGCGATCCGGCTGGCGGGCCTGCTCGACCCGGCCGGCCACCCCCGGGACCTCTGGACCACCAGGAGCGCGACCAGGTACCTCGCCGCACAGCGGGCCGCCGGCGTGCGGGAACTCCACGGCCCGGGCCTGCCGGCCACCGCCGAAGAGCCGGACAGCGGCGCACCCGGGCCGCAGCCGGTCACCGCCGACGAGGCACTGTCCGTCCTCGCCGTCCTGCACAACTACAACCTGCTCAGCAGCTACCCGGCGGGTGTTCCCCTGCCGCACCGGGAGCCGGTCGCCGCCCACCGCGAGGTCTCGGTCCACGCGCTGACCGCCCGCGCGGCCCGGGACACGACCTCCGAACCGCAGCGCCAGCAGAGTGCCGTCATCTTCGCGCTGTTCGAGCTCTGGCCCGAGGAGGACCACACCGACCACCGACTGGCGTTCAGCCTCCGGGCCAACACCGCCGCCCTGCGGGAGAGCGTCGGCAGCGAGGTCCTCCAGCTCTTCCCCGGCTTCGCGCTGCGCCAGCGGGCCGGCCTCAGCCTCCTCCATGCCGGGCTGCACCAGGAAGCCGTGGCCCACTGGACCGAGGACCTGGAGGCGAATCTGCGCGAACTGGGCCCGGAGCACGAGAGCACCCTGGCCGCTCGGGCGAACCTGGCCGCCGCACTCTCGCAGGCCGGCCGCGCGGCGGAGGCCGCCGTCCTTCAGAAGCAGGTCGCCGTCGAATTCGAGCGCCTCCGGGGTGCCGACGACCCCGCCACCCTGACGGCCCGGTCCAACCTGGCGTCCTCCTACACGGAGATGGGACTGCACAACGACGCCGAGACGCTCAAGGAACAGGTCCTGGCCGCACGGGAACGAGTCCTCGGCGTGCTCCACGAGGACACGGTGAGATCGCGGAACAACCTCGCCCTCACCTACGAGATCACCGGCCGGTTCGAGGAGGCCCTCGCCCTCAAGGAACGGGTCGTGGCCGAGCGCGCCCACCTGGACGGCCCGGGCCGGCCCGGAGGTCCCGACCACCCGGAGACGCTCGTCGCCCGGGCGGCACTCGCCTCCGGCTACGCCCAGGCGGGGCGGGTGGCGGAGGCGATGAAGATCGAGGAGGAGGTGCTGGCCGCCCGTGAACGGGTGCTCGGGCCGGACCATCGCGACACCCTCAACAGCCGGCTCGCGCTCGCCTCCTCGTACGCCCAGGCCGGCCGCCCCGAGGTCGCCGTCCCCATGCAGGTGCAGGCCGCGGCCGCCCTGCGGCGGGTCCTGGGCGTCGACCACCCCGACACCCTGAGTGCCATGGCGAACGTCGCGGTGTCCTTCCGCCGGGCCGGGCAGCACGACAAGGCCGTCCGGCTCTCCGAACGAGTCCTGGCGGGCCGCAGCCGGGTACTGGGCCGGGACCACCCCGACACCCTGATCTCCGCGGGGAACCTCGTCAACGCCTACGCCACGGCAGGAGAGTTGGAGAGGGCCCTCAGGATGGCCGAGCTGCTGGTGCCCCAGCAGCAGCGGGTCTTCGGCCCCGGGGACGAAACCACGCTGTCCGGACTCCACGCGGTCGCCCTGCTCCGGGTCCACCGCGGCGAAGCCGTTCTCGCCGAGGACCCGGCCCGGGCGGCCGAGGACGCGGCGCTGGCGATCGCGGCCGTGGGGCCGCACGTGGAGCCGCGGCTGCCGCCGCTCGACGAGGTCCTGGCGGACGCGAAGCGCCTCGCCGAACTCGCGCGGGCAGCGCTGGAGCGGCAGGCGCGGTCCTGAGGCCGCAGTTCGGCTCGCCAGCACGGCTCGCCAGGACGGCCGCCGGCTTTGCGCGGACGGAAGGCCCGCCCCGGGACCTGCTTCCGGCCGCGTCCTGGGCGGCCTTCCCGCTGGTCGGTGCCGCCGCTGCGGGTCCACACTCATGGGTCCACAGCCGGACCTCGGTTCCGTTGCCGCCGTCGGCTGCCCGTATTTGTTCGACAAGTGAACACAGTGTCCCGACTGGCCACCTGTCGTCTTCAGGTGCTGATTGAAGTGGGGTGGCTGCGGCCCCGTCAAGGGGGAGGCGCCGATTGCCTCCTGGTCCGGACCCGCCGCAGCCCCTGGCGTTCTTCAAGAAGGTGAAGGCGTGCCAGGGGCTGCGACCCGGCCGTGGTGCGGGCGGTGCCGGGGGCGTCAGGTCGTCGGGACCGGGCCGGTCGAGCCGCGGACGATGAGCTCGGTGGCGAGTTCGACGTGCAGGGTCTCCACCGCGTGACCGTCCATCAGGCGCATCAGCAGGCTGACGGCCATCCGGCCGAGTTCCCCCAGCGGCTGGCGGACGGTGGTGAGCATCGGCACGGTGCTGCTGCTGAGGTAGACGTCGTCGAACCCCGCGATCGACAGGTCCTCGGGGACCCGCAGCCCCCGCTCGTACGCGGCGCGCAGCGAGCCCACGGCGGCCTTGTCGTTGAACGTGACCAGGGCGGTGGGCCGTTCGGGCAGGTCGAGCAGGTGGGCCGCGGTGCTGTACCCCCAGTCGGAGGTCGGCTCGATGCTGCTGCACAGCTCCGGCGAGGGCAGGACGCCCACCTCCGCGAGGGCGGAGGCGTGGCCGGCCAGGCGCGACCGGCTGGCCAGCCAGTCCTCGGGGCCGCCGATCATCCCGATCCGCCGGTGCCCCAGGGACACCAGGTGGGCCGTGACGCTCCGCGCGCCGGAGAAGTGCGCGGCGGACACGGCGGCGATGTCGCGCGGCAGCGGGGTGCGGGGGTCGATCACCACGAACGGGAAGTCCCGCTCCCGGAGGGCCTTGAGGTCGCGCGCCGGCTCCGGCGGGAGGATCAGGATCGCGCCCCCCAGCTGGGCCCGGTCGGGCAGTCCGGCGAGGACCTCCGAGGGCCGTATCGCGTCCCCGGCATTGAGGATCACCTGCCGTTCGTGCAGCTCCAGGGTCTCGGCGACCGCGGAGACGATGATCCCGAAGTAGTCGGTGAGCACGTAGGGGCAGCGCACCAGTACGTCCCGGCCCGGCCGCCCGGCGACCCGGGCGCGCGCCTGCGGCGTACCGAGCCGCGCCATCGCCCCCTCCACGGCCTCGCGGGTCTCCGTGCTCACGCTCGCCTGCCCGTTCATCACCCGGGAAACGGTCGCGATCGAGACGCCCGCAGCCGTGGCGATGTCCCGCACCGTCACCTTCGACGACCTCGGCCTACCCATTTGTTTCATCCTTTTGTTTCATGGGGGCGGAGCCGCCCATCGGCATCATCCACGTGATTCTGGCGTTCGAATGCTTGACACTACGGCAACCAGGTCGTTTCCTATGACCCATCAAGAAAAGCATACGTACTTGTTACATTTTGTTTCATGGGAGTCCCGTCCCAGCCCCATCGCGCGGCCCATCCCATTCGGCACTCCATTTTCGAGGAAGCCATGAACAGACGTGCCCTCGGCGCGGCGATAGCCTCCACCGTCGCCCTCAGCCTGGCCTGCACCACCGGCATCCAGGCCGCCGCAGCCGCACCCGGCCACGGTCCCGGCCATCGGGCCGCGCCCGGCGCCGACGTGTGGGTGACCACCCCCGACCGCACCGAACTCCTCAACCACCGCGCACCGGTGGCCTTCCACCCCGGCGCCTCCACGCGGACCACGATCACGGTCGACCCGGGCCGGACCTTCCAGAGCATGGACGGCTTCGGCGCCGCGCTCACCGACTCCTCCGCGGCCGTGCTCGCCGGCCTGCCCGCACCGGCCCGCGACGACGCCATGCGCAAGCTGTTCGACCCCGGGAAGGGCATCGGGGTCAGCTTCCTGCGCCAGCCCGTCGGCTCGTCCGACTTCACCGCCGAGGCGGAGCACTACACCTACGACGACGTCCCGGCCGGGCAGACCGACTTCCCGCTCGCCCGCTTCTCGGTCGCCCACGACGAGAAGCTGATCCTCCCGCTGCTGCGCCAGGCCAAGCGCCTCAACCCGGACCTCACGGTGATGGCCACGCCCTGGAGCCCGCCCGCGTGGATGAAGACGGGCGACTCGCTGATCGGCGGCCGGCTCAAGGACGATCCCGCCGTCCACCAGGCCTACGCCCGCTACCTGGTGAAGTTCGTCCAGGCCTACGCCGCCGCCGGGGTGCCGATCGACTACCTCACCGTCCAGAACGAGCCGCAGAACCGCAAGCCCGGGGGCTACCCCGGCACCGACCTGACGGCCGGCCAGGAGGCCGAGGTGATCGCCGCGCTCGGCCCCCTGCTGAAGAGGGCCAGCCCCCGCACCAAGATCCTCGGCTACGACCACAACTGGACCACCCACCCCGACGACGTCGCCACCACCCCGCCCGGCCGGAGCCCCGAGACCGACTACCCGTACGAGATCCTGGACAGCGACGCCGCGAAGTGGGTCGCCGGCACCGCCTACCACTGCTACTCGGGCGACCCGAGCGCGCAGAGCGCCATGCACGCCGCCCACCCGGACAAAGGCATCTGGTTCACCGAGTGCTCCGGCTCCCACGGCGCGAGCGACACCCCCGAGCAGATCTTCCGCGGCACGCTCACCTGGCACGCCCGCACCATCACGGTCGGCACCACCCGCAACTGGGCCAAGTCCGTCGCCAACTGGAACATCGCCCTCGACTCCGCCGGCGGCCCCCACAACGGCGGCTGCGACACCTGCACCGGGCTGCTCACCGTACGGGCGGACGGTACGGTCACCACCGACGCCGAGTACTACACCATCGGCCACCTGTCGAAGTTCGTGAAGCCCGGGGCGGTGCGCATCGCCAGCACCAACTTCGGCACCACCGGATGGAACGGCCGGCTCACCGACGTGGCCTTCCGCAACCCGGACGGCTCCACCGCCCTCGTGGTCCACAACGAGAACGACGAGCCGCGGAGCTTCGCCGTCGCCGTCGGCGAGCAGACCTTCGAGTACACCCTGCCCGGCGGGGCCCTGGCCACCTTCACCTGGCCGGCGTCCGGCGCCCTGAACACCTCGAAGCGCGAGGTCCCGCTCACCGGCGCCCGGGCCACCGCCGGTCCCGCCGACGACGGCACCGCCGCGCTGGCCGTCGACGCCGACGCCTCCACCCGGTGGTCCAGCGGCGCGGCGCAGGCACCCGGCCAGTACCTCCAGGTCGACCTCGGCCGCACCACCCGCTTCGACGAGATCGCCCTCGACAGCGGCGACAACCTCGGCGACTACGCCCGCGGCTGGACCCTCTCCGCCAGCGACGACGGCACCCGCTGGCGCGAGCTGCGCAGCGGCGCCGGCGCCGGACAGCTCACCACCGTCAGCGTTCCCGGCACCCGCGCCCGCTACCTGCGGGTGACCAGCACGGCCGGTTCCGGCGCCTGGTGGAGCCTCGCCGACGTCCGGCTCTACCGCTCGCACTGACCGACCCGCCCGCACCGCCCCACCCGGCTGCCACCGGCCCACCGGCCCGCACCGCCTCCCACCGGCCCCGGCGCCGCCAGTGGCCGCCACCTCCCGGAGGCGCCGGCCCGCCGCGCCGTGCCCCCGGACGGGGCGCCGTCCCGCACGGCGCCCCGTCCCCGGCCCGGTCGCACCCGCATCCGCCTCGCCATCCGCCTCGCCATCCCCTCGCCGGGTCGCTTCGGCGTGCCCGGGTCCGACCGCACCCCCCACCCCGTCAGGAGCCGCAGCATGCACGCACCGCACCGCTCCCGCACCTCCCGCACTACCCGTACCAGGGTCGCCGCCGCCACCGCCGCCCTGGTCCTCGCCGGCGCCGGGCTGGCCACCGCCGGCAGCACCGCGCACGCCGCCGACACCACCGCCCAGGTCTGGATCACCACCGCCGACGGGTCCAGCAAGCTCGCCCGCGTCGGCGACGCCACCTTCTCCTCCACCAGCCCGCAGGGCACCGACATCGCGGTCAACGCCGGCGACGTCCAGCAGCCCCTGGTCGGGTTCGGCGCCTCCTTCACCGAGTCCGCCGCCCACCTGGTCGCCGGCCTGCCCGCGGGCACCCGCAGCAGCCTCATGAACGACCTGTTCGGTACGGGCGGCGGCATCGGCCTGGACTACCTGCGCCAGCCGCTCGGCGCCTCCGACTTCGTCGCCAAGCTGCCCTTCTACTCCTACGAGGACACCAAGGGCTCCTTCAGCATCGCCCGCGACCAGCAGGAGATCCTGCCCGTGGTCAACCAGGCACGCGCGGTCAACCCCGGCATCCGCATCATGGGCACCCCGTGGTCCGCACCCGCCTGGATGAAGGACAGCAACTCGCTCAACGGCGGCAGCCTCAAGCCGGAGAACTACGGGGCCTACGCCGACTACCTGGTCAGGGCGCTCCAGGCCTACCAGGCCGCCGGCGCCCCCATCACCGACCTCACCGTCGCCAACGAGCCCGAGTTCCAGACGAGTTACCCGTCGATGGGGATGACCGCCACCCAGCAGGCCGACTTCGTCAAGGTCCTCGACGGCAGGCTGACCGTGGCCGGCCTGCCCACCAACGTCTTCGCGTACGACCACAACTGGGACCACCCGAACTACCCGCTCACGGTGCTCTCCCAGGACAGCGGCGTGGCCCGGCTCAAGGGCGCGGCCTTCCACTGCTACGGCGGCCAGCCCGAGGCCGAGCAGCAGGTCGCGAACGCCGGGAAGGCCGTCATGTTCACCGAGTGCTCCGGCACCGACTCGGCCGACAAGGCCGGCACCTTCGCCGACACGCTCAAGTGGCAGACCGAGAACCTGGTCATCCGCAACCTGCGCTCCGGCGGGCGGAGCGTCGTCCTGTGGAACATGGCGCTCGACGCCAACGGAGGCCCGCAGTACGGCGGTTGCGGGACGAAGTGCAACGGCGTCGTGGAGATCGCGAACGGCACCTACACCAAGAACGCCGAGTACTACCTCCTCGGCCACATCGCCAAGTTCGCCCAGAGCGGCGCGCACCGCATCGGCTCCACCAGCCAGGGCAGCGGTGGCCTCCAGAACGTCGCCTTCCTCAACCCCGACGGCTCGCGCGGCGACGTCGTCCTCAACGCCACCTCCACCACCCAGCACTTCTCGGTCAGCGAGAACGGCCGCTCGCTGGCCTACGACCTGCCGGCCGGCGCCGTCGCCACCTTCACCTGGCCCGGTGCCCCCGCCGGCACCCCCGGCCCGACCACGAGCCCGTCGCCCGGCCCCACCGGCAGCGGCCCGGTCGACACCTCCGCCTGGTACACCGTCGCCAACGTGAACTCCGGTAAGTGCGTGGACGATGCCGGCACCGCCAACGGCAGCGCCGTCCAGCAGTGGGCCTGCGGCTCGGGCGCCAACCAGCAGTGGCAGTTCACCGCCACCGACGGCGGCTACTACCGGGTCACCAACCGGGCCTCCTCCGCCCAGGCCCTCGACGTGACCGGTGTCTCGGCCGCCGACGGCGCCAAGATCCAGACCTGGCAGTACGGCGGCGGCGCCAACCAGCAGTTCAGGCCCACCCGGCAGGCCGACGGCAGCTACACCCTCGTCGCCCGCAACAGCGGCAAGTGCCTCGACGTGACGGACGTGTCCACCGCCGACGGCGCCCGCCTCCAGCAGTGGACCTGCACCGGCGGCCCCGCCCAGTCCTTCCGCCTCACCGTCACCGGCTGAGTGCGGACGCGCGCGGTGGCCGGTCCCCGGTCGGCCGGCCGGCCACCGGCGGCCGCTGCTGCCGGGCACGACACGACGGAGGAGGGGGCCGTGCAGACGAACCCGTCGATCCGGCGCGCGTCGCCGTGCTCGGCTTCGGGGACGGCGGGCACCTCGCGCCACCACGGGTGGGGGCGCCGGGTCCGTCCGCCCTGCGCGGTGCGCCCTGACGGGCCCGCCGGCTCCGGGTGAGCGGCCCGCCCGTCGGCCCGCCGCCGGGGTGCCGTGCGGGTGCTGTCGGGGTGCTGTCGGGGTGCTGTCGGCGGCGGCGGGCGGGACCAGGATCCCCCGGGTGCGGCCCGCCTCCGGTGACGCGACCTTCACCGTCTCCTCCGTCGACCTCCTCGACATCACCACGAGGTGGACGGTTGCACCAACACTCAGCAACTCGCGCCGTTCACCCGTCACTTGACGGTCCCTGCGGCAGGGGCGGCAGTTCACCTGGGCCCGCGAGCATGAGCGGCCATGAGAAACCTCAGTCGCCGCATCTTCATCTTAGGCGGGCTCACCACCGCGGGCGCCGCCGTGCTCCAGGTCGGGGCGCTGGCCCAGTCGTCGGCCGCCGCCACCACTCCCTTCCCCTTCACGCTCGGCGTCGCCTCCGGGGAGCCGGACGACACCAGCGTGGTGCTCTGGACGCGTCTGGCCCCCAGCCCGACCAACGCGGACGGCCAGGGCGGCATGCCCAACTCGGACGTCGTCGTCGACTGGCAGGTGTCGACCAGCCAGAGCTTCACCACCCTCGTCAGCTCCGGCACGTTCACCGCCCGCTACGCGCAGGCCCACTCGGTGCACGTGCTCGCCGGCGGACTCGCGCCGGACGCGGAGTACTACTACCGTTTCCGGGCCCAGGGATTCATCTCCCCGGTGGGCCGGACCCGCACCGCGCCCGCGCCGGGCACCGTCGGGCGCGACTTCACGATGGCCTTCGCCTCGTGCGCCCACTACGAGAGCGGCTACTACACCGCCTACCGGCGGATGGCCGACGACCGCCCCGACCTGATCCTGCACCTGGGCGACTACATCTACGAGGGCGGCGCCGGCACCGGCGGGGTGCGCCAGCACCTCGGCAGCGAGATCGTGTCGCTGGCCGACTACCGCCGCCGCTACGCGCTCTACCGCACCGACCCGGACCTCCAGGCCGCGCACGCGATCGCGCCGTGGCTGGTGGTGCCGGACGACCACGAGGTGGAGAACAACTACGCCAACATGGTCCGCGCCGACAGCAGCCCCGTGCTGACGGCCGCCCAGTGGACCGCGCGCCGCACCGCCGCGTACCAGGCGTACTTCGAGAACATGCCGCTGCGGGCCGCCGCGACGCCGTCCGGCAACAGCATCCAGCTCTACCGCCGGGTCCGCTGGGGCACCCTCGCCACGTTCCACATGCTCGACACCCGCCAGTTCCGCGACGACCAGGCCTGCGGCGACGGGACGAAGGTCTGCGCCGACGCCGACCTGACCAGCCGTTCGCTCACCGGCGCGGCCCAGGAGGCCTGGCTGCTGGACGGACTCGGCCAGCACCTGAGCACCTGGGACCTGATCGGCCAGCAGGTCTTCTTCGCCCGCAACGTGAACTCCGCCGGCGCGATGAACATGGACGCCTGGGACGGGTACCGGGCGAGCCGGTCGCGGATCCAGCAGGGCATCGTCGACCGGGCCGTACGCAACCCGGTCGTGCTCACCGGCGACGTGCACGCGTCGTGGGGCAACGACCTCAAGGCCGACTACGCCGACGCGTCGTCGGCGACGATCGGCTCCGAGCTCGTCTGCACCTCCATCACCAGCGGTGGCAACGGAAGCACCACCACGGCGATTCCCAACGGGTCGCTCAACCCGCACCTGCGCTTCTACTCCAACCAGCGCGGCTACGTCCGCACGCGCATCACGCCGTCGCAGCTCACCGCCGACTTCCGGTCGGTGGCGACGGTGACCGAGCACGGCGCTGCGGCGACCACCGCCCGGACCTTTGTCATCCACGACGGACAGCCGGGGTTGGCCGATGCGTAAGCTCTCCGTACTCGGCGCGGCGGTCGCCGGCCTCGCCGCGGTCCTCGCCATGGTCACCCCGGCCTCGGCGGCCGGGCCCTCGTCCTGGGTGACCGCGAACAGCACCTCCACCGGCGACCAGGACAGCTCCTCGATCGCGGCCAACCGCCTCGGCGACGTCGCGGTGGTCTGGGAGGACGACCGCGACTCGACCGACCCGGCCGACAACGCGCACAGCGACGTGTGGGTGCGGGTGTTCCGCAACGGCGTCCCCGCCTACGAGTCGAAGCTCTCGGCCGGCGGGACCGCGGGCGTGGCCTGGCGGCACCTCCAGCCCGACGTGGGACTCGACGACCGCGGCAACGCCGTCGTGGTGTGGGCGGAGGACCCGGACGGCAACGGGCTCTACAACATCACCTACCGGGTGCTCTCCCCGGCCGGTGCCGTCCTCGGCTCCGGCCAGGCCAACGCGAGCGCCGACGGCCAGCAGATCCATCCGCGCGTCGCGGTCGACCCGGACGGCGCGCCGGGCAGCACCACCGCGGTCGCGTTCTCCGTGGTCTGGGAGGACATCCAGGGCACCGCGGCGGCGACGGTGAAGGCAGCCGGGTTCACCGGGACCACCACCAAGGCCTACGAGGTGACGGTCAACGCGGCCGGCGGCGCGCACCACAACCCCGACGTCGCGACCTCCGCCTCGGGCGACGCCGTCGTCGTCTGGGACGAGGACACCGACGGCAACGGCTACTACCAGATCGGTCTGGTGAAGCTGGCCAAGGCGAACGGGGCGGTCGCACTCACCCGCCGCAGCGCCAACAGCCTCGGCGGCGGCCAGCAGCAGCGCCCGGCCGTGGCCGCCGACTTCAACGGCGACTTCGCCGTGGCATGGGAGTCCGACCACACCGGCACCCGTGGCGTCTGGGCCCGGTCGTTCACCGCGACCGGCACCCCCGGCTCGGCCGAGGCCGAGATCTCCACCGGCGCCGGAGCCGGCAACCCCACCGTCGGCATCGACGACCAGCGCGACGCCGTGGTCGGCTGGAGCGTCGCCGGCACCGATCCGGCGGTCTGGGCCCGGGGCCTCAACCCCGACGGCACCTTCGCCGGCCGGCTGCCGGCCCAGTCCGTCAGCCAGGTCACGGCCGGCCGGCAGGAACAGGCCGCGGTGGCCTCCTCCCCGTTCGGCTCGCTCGCGATGTCGTACACCGATGACAACGACGGCAACACCTTCGACCAGGTCCTGCTGAGTCTGGGCGCGACCAACTCGGACTGGTGACGTCCTTCCGGGCCGTGGACGTCGCTCCGGGCTGACCCCGGGGGGTGATCCGACAGGCGGTTCCGGAACCGCGCGGGAGCGCGGTTCGCCGGCACCCCTGTCGGATCACCCCCGTACGGCGCCCCCGCGTCGGGCGGTCCTGCTCGGGTGGCCTGCGTCGGGCGTCCGGGGCCGGTGTGCCCCGCGGCTCAGCGCGGGCCGGTCGGCTCCGGCACGCCGAACGCACGCTCGGCCGTCGTCGTCACCCACATCGGGAGCTGCGCCACCGCTAAGGCGGGAGAGGCGGGGTGGGCGGGGTCGACCGCGCCCTCGGGGAAGAAGGCCACCCGGCACCGCCGGCACAGCCAGGCCGCCTGCCAGACCCGGTGGCACCGCTCCCAGACCGCTTGCCGCGCCCCGGCAGCCTCCTCGGCCACCCGGACCCGCCGCTGCCGGGTCGCGAGTTGCACGACCAGCCCGACCACCGCCAGGGGGACGGAGAGGAGCAGCGGGCCCAGGATGTAGCCCAGGCGGTAGGAGGCGTCGGCGACCTCCGGGTCCGGGATGCCCTTGGCCAGGTTCATCAGGCCGAGGACGGTGATCACGCCTGCCACCGTGTAGAGCACGGAGGCGGGCTGGCTGCGCGCGGTCTTCGCCGGCACCGGCGGCGGTGGCGGCAGGAGCAGGGCGCGCTCCGGCGCTCCGAGCGGGAGACCGGGGTCGGAGGAGGCGCGCGGCACGCTCACGGCCTGGTCGGACTCGGCGCATCGGGGGCATTCAGCGTTCATCGGCCGGTACTGCTCCCGGTTCTGAGGCTGCACTCGCAGGTGGTGCGTGGACGGCGTGACAGCGCATTGGAGCACAGGGGGCCGATCCGACGTCAGATGATTCCGGCAGGCGGGACGGGACCGCGGCATCGGCCCTGCGCACCCGGCGGGTCGGGGCGCTGCTGCGCCAGCGTCGCCGACCGTGACGACTGCCGGGTACGGCGACGGGTGGACGCCGGCCGGTGCGCCGCGCGATTCCGGGCCCCCTCGCGGGTGTCGTCGTCGACACCGTGGCGTACGGGTACACCGTCCTCGCGTCGCAACGCCGTCGGGCCGCCGAAGGGCGTTGCCGGACCCGCGCGGGGCTGGGACCACGGGTTTCCGAAGGCCCGCCGTGGCGCGGTGCCGGGTGGACCACCCGGTGCCGCCGCCGGCCGGGCAGGCCCTGACGGCCTTGCCCGCGGAGGTCTCCGCGAGGGAGTTGAACATGTTCAAATTGTTCGCCATGATGATGCCCGGCAGGGCAAGGCCCCCCGGAGACGGGTGGTCCGGCGCCCTGCGGTGCCCCGGCGCGTCCCGCGCCGGCGCCCCGGACGGTCGCCGAGGACCGCCCGCGGCCCGCGCACCGACCCGACCCGAGGAGCCGGCCATGAGGCACCTGCTGCAACGTCACCCCTTCGCCATGCGGACCCGCTTCGCACACTCCCTGGTGCTCACCTACGCGCTCCCGCCGGAGCTGCTCGCCCCGCTGGTGCCCCCGGGCCTGGAGCCGGACACCTACACCGACCCGTGCGGCACCGAGCACGGCTTCGTCGCCGCGGCCCTGGTGGACACCCGGGCGCTGCGCCCGACGGGCCTGCCGGCCCGGCTCGGCGGCGACTTCGTACTCACCGGCTACCGGGTCTTCACCCGGTTCCGCACCCCCGGCGGGCGGACCATGCGGGGCCTGCGCATCCTGCGCAGCGACACCGACCACCGGGTGATGGCCGTCGGCGGCAACGTCTTCTCCCGGTACAACTACCGCCTCGCCCGGATCGGCACCCGGGTCGTCGGCGACAGCCTGGAGTTCAAGGTGCTGAGTGCGGACGGCCGGGCCGACCTCCGGGTCCGCGCCGACCTGTCGAGCGCCCCGGCGCCGCTGCCCGCCGGCAGCCCGTTCGCCGACCTGCGCGCCGCCCGCCGCTTCGCCGGCCCGCTGCCCTACACCTTCGAGTACGAGCCGCAGACCCGGAGCATGATCGTGGTGAAGGCGGCCCGCACCCACTGGGATCCCGTGCCGGTGGCCGTCGAGGTCTCCCGGCTGACGTTCTTCGAGCACGGCCCGTTCACCGGCAGCCGGCCCGTGCTCGCCAACGCCTTCCACGTGGCGGACGTCGAGTACGGCTGGGCGGCCGGCACCCGCCGTGACCTGACGGGAGCGCTGCTGTGACCCGCACCCCGGACGCCGCCGCCATCGCCGCCGCCATCGCCACCGCCACCGGCACCGGCACCGCCACCGGCACCGCCGGCGCGGCGCTCCCGCACCCGGTCCCGCACCTGTCCTCGTCGCCGCAGAGGCTCTCCGGCGCGGCCGAGGTCGCCCGCTACAACTGGCCGCTGTACGCCGCCGGATCGCTCACCGCGGCCGTCGGCCTCGCGCTGTCCCGGCGGCTGACGGGCACCCCCGCCGTCGTCGCCCGGATCGGGGCGCTGGCCGCCACGGGCCTGCTCGCCAGCAGCACCCTCGCCACCTGGTGCGTCTACGACCGCTCCGAACTGCGCTCGCTGGACTGGCTGCCCGACCT
The DNA here is from genome assembly GCF_014655955.1 of Kitasatospora indigofera. Lineage (GTDB taxonomy): Bacteria > Actinomycetota > Actinomycetes > Streptomycetales > Streptomycetaceae > Kitasatospora > Kitasatospora indigofera. The sequence goes on along the minus strand of NZ_BNBO01000041.1, from coordinate 49,046 downwards.
GCTGCCGGACGGCCCCGGCGACCACCTGATCGTCTCCACCGGACTCGACGAGGCCAGCCTGCCGTTCGCCGCCCGCTGGCCGGGCGGCCGGCAGCTCACCGCCGACCTCTACGACCCCGACCGGATGACCGAGGGTTCGATCCGCCGGGCCCGCCGCAAGGTGGCGCCCGCCCCCGGCACCCTGCCCGGGCGACCGGACGCGCTGCCCGTCGACGGCGCGGACCTGGACACCGTCGTCTGCCTGTTCTCCGCCCACGAGCTGCGCCGCCCCGTCGACCGGGCGGCGCTGTTCGGCGAGTGCGTGCGCGTCCTGCGCCCCGGCGGCACGCTGCTGCTGGTCGAGCACCTGCGCGACACCGCCAACGCGGCCGTCTACGGGCCGGGCGCCTGGCACTTCCAGACCCGCCGCACCTGGCTGGACCACGCGGTCGGCGCCGGGCTGCGGCCGGCCGGCGAGCGGCGGATCGCCGGACTGGTCACCGCCTTCGCCTTCCGCCGGAGCGCCGGGTGAACGCGCTGCCGGCGCTGGACGGACTGCTCCCGGCTGACGGACTGTTCGCACTGGAGGGGCAGTTGCGGCTGGTCGGCGCCGTCCTGGTCGGCATGGGGGCGTTCCACGCGCTGCTGCCGAAGGTGGTCGGCTGGCCCGCCGACCTCGCCGGGGTGAGCCTGCTGACCCGCCAGGTCTCCTACGCCCACCTGTTCTTCGTCGGGCTGGCCTGCTTCCTGTTCGGGCTGCTGGCGCTCTGCCTGGCACCGGACCTGCTGGCCGGCACACCGCTCGGCACCGCGCTGCTCGCCGGGCAGGCGCTGTTCTGGGGGGCCCGCTGGTTCTTCGAGTTCGCCTACTTCTCGCCCCGGCTCTGGCGCGGCGACGCCCTGCGCACCACCGGCCACGTCGCGCTCTCCGTGCTGTGGACGTGGGTGACCGCCGTCTTCGCCCTCGCCCTCCTGCACGCCCTGCGCGCGGGCTGACCCGCGGCCGCCGGGTGACCGGGGGAGACGCCGGGCAGTGCCCCCCGCCTTCGGCCGGGAGCGGCCCCGGCCCGGACGCACCCCCGAACCGCCCGGGTGCGTCCGGCCCGAGGGCGAGCCGGCCCCAGGGCGTCCGGGCACGGCGCCGCCGGACGGGTCCTAGAAGGGGCTCGGCTCCCAGGCCTGTCCGTCGATCGGATGGACGTACAGCGGCCGGCCCTTCACCGCGCTGGTGCGGAACGGCTTGCCGTTGCCGAGGTCGACGCGGAGCGTCCCCTTCCGGTCGCCGCTGGACCACTCCAGCTCCAGGTACCAGGACACGTCGTGGGCGGTGGTCCTGGCGGAGACCTCGATGACCTCCGGGTCGCCCTCGCTCACCTTGAGCGGCAGTCCGATGCTGCCCTCGCTCAGGACCGGCCGCGGGCGGGCCGCGTCGAGGTCGAGATTGTAGGAGTGGACGTCGACCCCGCCGCCGCAGCCCTCGCCCATGGAGTAGGCGTTCCAGGCGAGTGGGGCCGCGATCCGGGCGACCCGGACGTTGAGGCCGGACAGCACCACGGTGTCCCTGCCGGTGCCCTGCACGACGATCTCGATCGACAGGTACTGGCCGGGGACGGCGCCGAGCCGGGAGGCCCAGGCCGTCACGTCCGCCACCTGGGGCGGCCGGGGCACTTCGGACGGCGGACGGTCGACCAGGTACTGGTCGCAGGCGCTGTCCCACCCCGAAGGCTTGACCGAGACCTTGACCGGAGCGCTCGTGTCCGAGCCGCCGGCCGGCCCCGGCGAGCCTGCGCCTGGGCCCGTGCCCGGGTCGGCCGAGGCGGGCGCGGGCGCGGAGGACGACGGCGAGCCGGGGCCGCCCGGGGCCGGGGACCCGGCGGACGGCACGCCGTCCGCGCTCCGCCGGGCGTCGGTGTCACCGCCGGGCGGCTTCAGCCCCGTGGCGACGGCCCCGATGGTGGCCAGCGCCACGGTGACCGCCACCGCGGCCATGACCGCCCGGCGGCGGACACGCCGCCGTTGCCGCGCGGCCCCGGGCGCAGGGTCCTCCTCGGCAGGGGCGGCGAGGACCGGTCCGGCCTCGACACCACCGATCCTGTCCGGTGTCGCATCCGCCTCCGCCTCGGCCTCCGCGGTCGCCTCCGCCGTTGCCCTGGCCTCCGACGGACCCGACGGTTCGGCCGCGTCCGACGCGTCGGACGCGGGCGATGTCCTGTTCCCGCGCGCCGCGCGGACGACGACCCACAGCCGGTACAGCTCGACGAGTTCCTCCGGCGTCGCCCTGCACAGCCGCGCGAGCTGGTCCAGCGGGGCGAACTCGGCCGGCAGCACGTCGCCGCTGCAGTAGCGGTGGAGCGTCGAGGTGCTCAGATGCAGCCGCTTCGCCAGCGCGCCGTAACTGAGCCCCGACCTGCTCTTCAGCTCCCCGAGCAGCCGCGTGATCTCGTCCCGCTCCGTCAACTCCCCGAACCCCTCCGACACCGTTCCTCCACCCCGCTCGTGCATCCCGCGGTGATCGCGCCCCGCCGTCCCGGCCGCCGTGGGCGGGCGGGTTCGGCGCGGTCGCGTCCCCCTGCGGCCGGACCACCGTGAAGCGATCTCCGGGACAGAAGCACGCCGCTCACGCTCCGGCGGTTCCCGCCGCCGGCCACGCCGTTCCTCCGTCCCATGGACGCGTCCCAGGAAGGTTACGTCTTCCCAGCTCACGGTGGGTAGGGGCGTCCCGGCGTCCCGTATCGGGCGCGGGCCGTTGCCGCTGGGACGAACCGGCCGACAAGCTCTCGGTGATCACCCAGAAGGAGCAACAGTGAGCACTGTTCAGGCGGCCCGGACCGCGATACGTACCGGCGACCGATTCCAGCGCGGCGCGGTGGCGCTGACGATGGGCGGCATCCTGCTGATGACCGCGGCCTGCGGCGACCCCCACAGCGACGTCGCCGAGGCCTCCCGCGCGACGGACAGCGCCGCCGCGGGCGGCCCGGCGGCCGGGACGACGGCCGGGGCCGCGGCGGGGACGACGGCCGGGACCGCGCCGAAGACCTCGGCCGCCGTGCTGGACGTCGAGCCCAAGGACGGGGCCCAGGGCGTCGCCCCGAACGCGCTTCAGGTGTCCGTCTCCCACGGGAAGCTGACCACCGTCGACGTGACCGACAAGAACGGCAGGCCCGTGCCCGGCGCGCTCAGCCCGGACGGCACCGGCTGGAAGCCCGCCGCCGCCCTCGCACCCGGCACGGCGTACACGGTGAACGCCCAGGCGACGGACGCCGACGGCCTCGCGGCCGCCGCCACCACCGCGTTCACCACACGCGCGCCCGACAAGCAGGTCTCCACCAACGACAACATCGGCGACGGCCAGACCTACGGCGTGGGCATGATCGTCAAGGTGGAGTTCAGCGCGAAGATCGTGAACAAGGACGCCGTCGCCAAGGGCATCACCTTCACGACCGACAACGGCACCGAGGTGAAGGGCCACTGGTTCGGTGACGCCCGGCTGGACTTCCGCCCGGCCGAGTACTGGAAGCCCGGTACCAAGGTCACCATCCACTACCGGCTGAAGAACGTCGAGGTCGCGCCGGGCGTCTACGGCGACGTGGACAAGGACGAGCCGTTCACCATCGGCCGGTCGCAGGTGTCCACCGCGGACGCCGCCGCGCACCAGCTCACGATCGTCCGGGACGGCAGGACCACCACCGTGCCCGCCACGCTCGGCGACGAGAAGCACCCGTCGTGGGGCGGCACCATGGTGATCATGTCCAAGGAGAAGGTCACCCACATGAACTCCCGGACGGTCGGACTCGGCGACGAGTACGACATCCCCGCCGTCCCGCACGCGATGCGGCTGACCGGGAGCGGCACCTACCTCCACGGCAACTACTGGTACAAGGGCGACCCGTTCGGCAAGGCCAACACCAGCCACGGGTGCGTCTCGCTCAAGGACGTGGAGGGCGGCAGCGACACCTCCGCCGCGGGCGCGTTCTTCAACAGCTCGCTGATCGGCGACGTGGTCAAGATCGTCAACTCCAAGGAGAAGACGGTCGCCCCCGACAACGGGCTCGGCGGCTGGAACCTCACCTGGGCGAACTGGTAGGCCGGCCCGCCGAGCGCTCCGCCCGCGACGGGTCCAACGGGACGCCCGGGACGCCCGGGGCACCCGGGATGAACAGGGCCGTCAGGCCGGGCGACCGCCCGAGCGGTTCCCGCGGGCAGGCCGGGCGGCCCTCACCGCGAACCGTGCCGAAGGAGAGGCCCGGCCGGGCCCGTGACGGTCACTCGTCGCCGGCGGCGAAGGGCCCCTGGCCGACGAAGCGGTGCAGGAGGCGGGCGAAGGCGCGGGCCTCGGCCGGCGGCCAGCCGGCGAGGGAGTCCTCGACGGCGTCCGTGAGCCGCTGCCGGGTGACGGTCACGACGGCGTGGCCGTCGTCGGTGAGGGCGAGCAGGGTGGCGCGGCGGTCGTCCGGGTCGGGCCGGCGCTCCAGCAGGCCGGCCTGCTCCAGGCGGCCGGCGCGCCGGCTGACGGTGGTGCGGTCCAGTCCGACCTCGCGGCCGAGGTCGGCGGCGCTGCGCGGGCCGGTCCGGGCCAGGCCGCTGAGGACGGGGTAGGTGAGGTCGTCGACCGCCTTCCCCAGCCCCTCGGTGAGGCGGGCGTGGAGGCGGGTGCGGGTGCTGCGCCGCAGCAGCAGCCCGAGGGTGTGGGCGATGTCCTCGCCGGCCGTGGTCGTCATGCCCGCAGATTAGCGTGCGCGAAGCACGCGTTTCCGGTAGAGTCATAAGCGTGCTCAAGGCACGCATCTCTCCGCCCGCCGGGCGGGCCGCCCCACCACACCCGGAGGAACTCCCATGAGCCGCACCGACATCCGCGCCGCCCTCACCGACCTGCTGCTCACCCCGGGCCTCGGTCTGGACGAGGCCGCCGAGCGGCACTTCGCCCCCGACTACCGTCAGCGCACCGACGGCAGCTGGGCGGACCGCACCGGGTTCCTCGCCCACATCGCCCACCTGCGCACGGTCGTGGCGGGCGGCTCGGTCACCGTCCACGACGAACTCGTGGACGGCGACCGGTACGCCGACCGCCACACCATGGAGGTCGTCAAGACGGACGGGTCCACGGTCCGCATGGAGGTCTACGTCTTCGCCGAGTTCGCCCCCGACGGCCGCTTCCGCCGGATCGAGGAGACCACCTTGCTGCTCGAAGGCTCCGAGGCCGACCGCGACCTGGGCAGCGCCCGCTGAACACCCCGCTGAACACCCCGCTGAACACCCCGCTACCGATCCCCGGCACCGTGGGGACCGACGTCGGAGCCGAGAACGTGGAGCTGCACCCCTGCCTGCTCCGCGAGGTGACTTCGCCGCCTCGTCACCTGCGTCGGGCGCCCGGCCGAACCCGCAGGCGGGACAGGGCCTACACGCCGCGGCTGCCGTCGAGGCTCTCCCGGACGATGTCTGCGTGGCCGGCGTGCCGGGCGGTCTCCTCGATCATGTGGAGCAGGACCCACCGCAGATTCCGGTGGGCGAGCTTGGGCCGGCGGCACGGAGCCTCCAGGTCCAGGCCCGCGGTGATGTCCCGCGAGACGGCCGCCTGTTCCTCGAAGTAGGCGGTCCAGCGCTCCACGGTGTCCTGCTCGTCGACGCGGAAGTCGTCGTCGGCCCAGTCCTGGACCTCCGCCTCCGGCCATTCGCCGGGGAACGTCCGCCCCGCCACGATGATCTGGAACCATCTGCGCTCCCAGAGCGCCGAGTGCTTGAGCAGGCCCAGCAAGGACAACGAGCTCGCCGTCGGAGTCCTGCGGGCGTCCGCGTCGGAGACACCCTCGACCTTCCGGAGCAGAGCGGCGCGCTGCTTGTCGAGAAAGCCGCAGAGGGCCTCCCGCTCGGTGGAGGTGGAGAACTGATCGGTGGTCATGCCGCGGACGCTACCGGATCACGAGGTCCGGGCCCTCGGCCGGTCCTGGCCGCAGTGGTTCCGCACGTCCTCCGGCCGGGCGAATTCACCTGACAGCCGTGAGCCGGCTGCGCGATCATTGGCCGATGACCACGGGACCGGACCTGCTGAGCCTGAGCATCGTGTGCCCGCCGCCCGACGAGGGCGGTGCGGAGGTCCGCCCGGTCGTCAACGGCCGTGACCTGCTGGCCGAGGCGGTCCCCGGCGGCGTGGGAGGCTCCCGGTACCTGGGCGTGGGCCCCCGGTACCTGTTCGGCGCGGAAGGGTCGTTGCGGGCCGGGGCGACGCCCCACGAGGTCCGTCTCGCCTGGTCCGGCTGCGGCGTGGAGGAGTGCTGCGGCGCCCTGTACGTGACGGTCCGGCGTGACGGGGACCGGGTGGTCTGGGCGGACTGGCGCGACGCGGCGAACCAGGACGTCGACCTGCCCGAACTTCGGTTCGCCGCGGACGAGTACGAGGCCGAGGTCCTGCGGGCCGGAGCGGACCGCCGGTGGGAGTGGCCGGCGGGGGCGGTGGCGCGACTGCTTGAGGCGGGGCTGAGGAGACGTGGGGACTGGCTCGACCGGTGGGAGTGCGAGCTGGAGTTCGTCTGGTCCTCCCGCGGGCAGCCCGACCGGATCCACGTCGTCCTGAGGCATCCCGCCGGCCGGGCCGGCACGGATCTGCCCTGGCTCCAGTTCGGGACGACCCTCCCGGTCTCCGCGGACGCCCCGTCGGACCAGGCCGAGCGCCTTGAGGCCCGGCTGACCGCCGGCGATCCCCGTGCCACCGCCGAGGTCTGGGGAGGCTCGCACGACGCCGGGCAACTGGGCTACCCCTGGCCGCCGGTGGACCCGCCGATCGGGTGAACGGCGGGGCGGGGTGAGCCCTCCCTGCATCCGGCATCCACCCCGTTCCGGCGAAGTCCGTCAGGAACGGCCGAACCAGGGGCGTTTGGCCCGGGGGCGGGGACCGGCGCCGTCCGCCGGGGCCGGCTTCGGGTCGTCGTACTCGCGCGAGATCACCCGGACCTGGCCCGACCCGACGTCGTGGCGCACGGTGTCCAGGCCCGCGTGGTCCAGTTGGTCGATGTGTTCGGCGTGGGTGGTGGTGTTCAGGGCGATCATCCCGACCTTCGGGTGGTGGCTGCCGAGCTTCACCTCCTCGCGGAGCAGGGTCTGCAGCAGCCGGTCGGCGGAGGCCGAGGGCAGGTCCTCGTCCACGGCGACGTGCAGCATCAGGTGTTCTTCGCCGCCGGCCTGCCACCGGACCTGTGCCACCCACACCGAGCGGACGGCGGGGAACTCGCGGATCCGCCGCACCAGTGCGTCGCGCAGGGCGACCGCCACCGGGTCGGTCGACCAGGAGAGCGTCATCTCGGCCCCGGGCCCGGGCCCGTGGGTCGCCCAGTCCCGCAGCGCCTGCTCGGGAATGATCGCCTGCCCGTCGCCGGAGCGGACCCCGAGCACGGCGACGCCGGTCTTCTCCAGGATGTCCCGCAGCCGCGCCAGGTCGCAGTGCACCATCCCGGCGGCCGCCGGCAGCAGTCGCGTGCCGAGTGCCGCGTCGGTGAACCCGAGCAGTGTGGGCGGCTGTTCGTCGTCGGGGAGGAACAGCACCGCTCCGGCGTGGGTGACGGGAACGAACATCCCGCCCTCCGACAGCGCGGCGAGCACCGCCTGCGGCGCGGGCTCGTGCCCCTCCGCACGGCGGTCGAGAAGGTCGGCGAGACGCACGTTCGGATTCTCGATCACGCGTGCAGCGTAGCGCCGGACGGCCGCGCCCGGGCCCGCTCATCGGCAATCCGGCATCCCTCCACCGGCTTCCGGCCGCCGGTCCGGGCGGGCCCCGGCACAGCGCCGACCGGCTTGACCGTGAGCGCCGGCCGTCCCGACCCGTGCCGCAGGTCCCGTCCTGATCCGGTCGTGCTGTGCGAGCACCACCACCTCAGCCGCGGCGGCCCTGGCGTCAAACCTGGCAGCAGGGTTCGTTCGGATGGCGGTCGATCGCGGCGAGCAGGTCCTGTGCCGCTGCCCTCACCACGGGATCGCTGTCGTCGGCGAGCCGGTCGGCCGTCGGCCGGCGGCTCAGTACGGCCTGGTGGGCTTCCAGTTGTACCTTCGGCCGCGGTGGGTTGCCGTGTTCGAGGATCGTCTGCAGCAACTCGATCACTCCGGCCCGGGAGTTCACCGTCGTGGTCGCCGCGAGGTCCCACAGGAAGGGAACCGCGGCGACCGTCGCGTCGAAGACCGCCAGTTCACCGATCGACAGACCGAGATCACTCAGAGCTGTCTCGCTCGTACGGGCGTCGCCCCAGGCGATCCGGGACAGCAGGCCGGGAACATCGGCCGCCGGTCCGTACGCATGCCTCAACTCGTGCCAGCGCACGCGGCTCACGCCCTTGAGAATCGTCCCCATCCACGCACTCCAGTCCCATCGTCGGACCGGTGGCCCGATCGAACTCATTCCACCTCACTGATCGTCACCACCGCGAGTCAGGGCCATTCGCCGCAGGCGCGCTCCCGGCCGGTGGCAGGCCGACGGCCCGAGGTGCCGAGCCGCGCACCCGCTCGGGCGGCCCCGGGGCGGCCCGGCCCGGGGGGATCACTAGGATCACGGTCCCCGCAGGACCGTCGAAGGGCATGACGATGGAGAGACCGCGCATACGACTTGGCAACAAGAACGCATGGGTGGAGCTGGCGCAGACCGGTGAGGACGACTGGCGGATCAGCGCCGACTGGTGCTCGCTGCTGAAGGCCGACTTCGCCGCCTGGCTCAGCAGGGAGGAAGCCGTGGGCTTCGCCACTCGGATGCTGGCCCAACTGGACGCCTCGTCGGGCGCCCGCTTCGCGGTGGCGGTGACTCCCGGCCGCAACAACCCGCTGACGCTGAACGCCGATCCCGTCGGGGACGGCTACGCCTTCTACGCCTGGCTGACCCCCAACGGTGACGACGAGGCGGCCCACCTCCAACTGGACATGAACCCGGTCCCCACGGCCGAACTCCGGGACGTGTTCCGGACGTTCCGCGCGTCCTTGCTGCGCTGAGCGGGAGGCTCATCGGCCGGGAGCCGCCCGGTGTGCAGGGGACCGCGCCGTCGGGCGCGGTCCCGTTCCGCCCACTGTGCCGAGCGCCGGCCGGTCGCGCCGTGGCGTCCCGTTCCGCCCGCACCTGCCGGGACGAACCAATGCGGCGACGAGGGACGTTGTGCTCCTGGCCGGTGCCGAGACCCTGGCCGCCCGCGCGGAGGCCGTCCCGTCCCATCAGGCGGTGCCGGCCTTCACCGCCTTCGCAGCCCCGGCGACGTCGGCCGCCGCGGTGTCGGGCGTCCGGCCCGCGGCCGGCCGTGGTGCGCGGACGAGCGGGACGGTCGCGCACGCGGCGAGCAGGGACGCGGCGGCGACGGCGAACCAGCCGTGGCGGAACGCGGCGACGGCGTGTCCGGGGGCCGGGGTGCCGAGGATGCCGATGAGGATCGCGACGCCGAGGACGGCGCCGATCTGGCGGCCCATCGAGGTGATGGCCGATCCGGTGGCGAAGCGGGCCGGCGGCAGGGCGGCCGCCGACGCGGCGGTCAGGACCGGCACGGTGAGGCCGACGCCGAGGCCGGTCAGCATCATGCCGGGCAGGAGCGAACCTGCGTAGGCCGAACCGGTGTCGAGCGTCGCGGCCCACCACAGGACGCCGGCCGCGAACAGGACGGTTCCCGCCAGCGCGATCCGGCCCGCGCCGAACCGGGCGACGGCGGGCCCGATCCGCAGGGCGACCGGCGGCACGAGCAGGGGCCCCGGCGCGATGGCGAGGCCGGTGAGCAGGGCCGAGTAGCCCCGCACGCCCTGGCACCACAGCACCGCGCCGAGCAGCATGCCGGCGAACGCGACGGTGAACAGCGTCAGGGCGGCAGCGGCGGATGCGAACGCCGGGACCCGGAGCAGCGGCAGCTCGACGATCGGCACGGGGTGGCGGGCGGAGCGCAGGACGAACCAGGCGCCGAGCAGCACCGCGCCGGCCAGGCCGCCGAGGGTGCCGGCGCTCGTCCAGCCCCACTCGGGAGCCTTGACCAGGGCGAGTGCGAGGGTGGCGATCGATCCGGTGAGAAGGGCGGCGCCGAACAGGTCGGGCAGCGGACTACGCTGCGCCCCGGTGCGTCCGGGCGACGCCAGCACCTTGGCGCCCAGGGCGAAGGCCGCGATCCCCACCGGCAGGTTGACGATGAACACCCAGCGCCACCCGGCCTCGACCAGCAGTCCGCCGGCCACGGGCCCGAGTCCGGCGGCGATCCCGCCGATCGACGCCCAGGCCCGCACCGCCCCGGCGCGCTTCTCGGGCGCCGTCGTGTCGAGCAGCAGCGCGAGTGACGTCGGCATCAGCAGTGCGGCGCCGGCGGCCTGCACGAGCCGGGCCGCGACCAGCGTCCCGACGTCGGGAGCGAGGGCGCAGCCGGCCGAGGCGAGGGTGAAGACCGCCAGGCCGGTCAGGAAGACCGGCTTGTGGCCGGAGCGGTCGGCGACGCGGCCGGCGACCACGAGGAGGGCCGCGAAGACGATCGCGTAGCCGTTGAGGACCCAGGAGAGGGAGCCGAGGCCGCTGCCGCCGAACGACCGGCCGATCGCCGGGAGGGCGACGTTGACGATGAAGAGGTCGAGGTTCGACATGAAGACCGCGGCCGCGACGGTCGCGAACACGGCCCGGGCCGCCCTTGGTGGGTTTGAAAATCCAACTGTCATGGACCGGAGGCTAGCCCCGTGGGTTTGAAAACGCAACGGACTCGGGGGAGGATGGGCACATGACCTCGAACAGGAAGCAGGGCGAGCACGCGGTGCCGCACCCCCGGGTGCCCGGCCGGCCGTGCTCCGCGGCCGCCGCGCTGCAACTCGTCGGCGAACGCTGGGCCCTCCTGGCGATCCGCGAGATCTTCTACGGCAACCGGCGGTACGAGCAGATCGTCCGCAACACCGGCGCCCCCCGCGACCGCCTCGCCGCGAGACTCCGCGCCCTGGAGGAGGTGGGCGTGGTCGAGCGCCACGCCTACAGCGAGCGCCCGTTGCGCTTCGAGTACCACCTCACGGAGGCCGGCCGCGATCTCGCACCGGTGATGCACGCACTGCTGGCCTGGGGCGACCGCTGGGCGGTGGACACCCCGCCGGTCGCCTTCCGGCACCGCGTCGATCCCGCTAGCTCGCACGCCTCCGATCCCGGCACCGCGTACGCCGCCGCACACGAGTCCGAGCACGACCTCGACCTGATGTCGACGTGCCGGACCTGCGGTGAGGAGGTCGGGTCGGGCAGTCTCACGATCGACGTGCGGGCGCCCGGATGGGACCGGGCCGGGCCCGTCGAAGCCCCCTGAGCGAAGGGCTCGGCGGCCACCGTTCGGCCGGGGGCGGGTGAGGTCACCCGCCCCGGCGGCCGGCCCTGGCGCCACTTCGCAGGCCTCCGCTCCCGTCCCGCACCGCACTGCACTGAGCCGTCCCGCACCGTCCTGCCCCGCGACGGTGCCGCAGGCGTCCCCGGAGGCGCCCATGGCGGGTCGTCACCGTCAGAGCGGCCCGGTCGCACCGCAGGGGCCCGTCCCGGCGGGCGGCCTTGTGGCCGGCCGTCAGCAGGACCGCGCCCTCACCGCTTTGCGGCGACGCGGCTCGCGGCTCAGCGGGTGATCCTCTCCGGAGCTGCCGGGATAGGGTCGGCACACTCCTCGAAGGCAGGTGCGAATGATTGTCTCCCCCGGCGCGGTCGCCGGAGTGGCCGCGATGGAACTGGGCATGGCGCTCATCCCCGGCCCGAACATCATCTATCTGGCCTCACGGTCGATCACCCAGGGCCGCCGCGCCGGGCTGGTCTCGTTGGCCGGGGTCGCGGTCGGTTTCCTGGTCTACCTCGCCGTGGCCACCGCCGGCCTGGCCGTGGTCTTCGCCGTGGTGCCGGCCGTCTACACCGTCCTCAAGCTCGGTGGAGCCGCCTACCTGCTCCACCTCGCCTGGCAGGCGGTCCGGCCCGGCGGCGCCTCGGCGTTCGCGCCCACGGAGCAGGCCGCCGACCGGCCGCGCCGGCTGTTCACGATGGGGCTGGTCACCAACCTGCTCAACCCCAAGATCGCCATCCTGTACGTGTCGCTGCTCCCGCAGTTCATCGAACCGGAACGCGGGCACGTGGCCGCGCAGAGCTTCCTGCTGGGCCTCGTGCAGGTCACGATCGGGATCACCGTCAACTGCGCGGTCATGCTGGCGGCCGGCACGATCGCCGCCTTCCTCGGCGAGCGGCCCGCCTGGCTGCGGATCCAGCGGTACCTGATGGGCACCGTGTTGGCGGGGCTGGCCGTACACATCGCCGCCGACCGGTCCAAGGCGCTGGTCCCGGCCTGACTCCGTCCGCGGACGCCGAGGTGCAGAAGGAACACCGCCCGGCGGTGTCGAGGCCGAGCACCCGGACCACGTCACGCCGGCGGGGCCCGCACACTGCCGGTGCGGGCCCCGCCGGCGTGACGTCAGCCGCGGAGCAGGGACTCCACCTGGGCGAACTCGGCCGGGGTGAGCGGGGACCGGCGGCCGAGGTTCTCCTCGACCTGGGCGACGGTGCGGCAGCCGGGGATGGGGACGACGGCATCCGTGCGGGCCAGCAGCCAGGCGAGGGCGCCCTGGGCGAGGGTGCGGCCGTCGGAGGTGAGCACCTCGCGGACGGCGTCGATCCGGGACAGGTGCTCGGTGCTCCCGGTGCCGTCCTCGCCGAAGTAGGGGATCCACGGGTGGCCCTGGGCGCGGACGTCGTCGGCGGCCACCCGGTGGCCGTCGTGGTACTTGCCGGAGAGCAGGCCCATCGCGAGCGGGCCGCGGGCGATCGAGGCCAGGCCGAGGGACTCGACCACGGCGACCATCCCGGCCGCCGGGTTGAGCACGGAGAAGTCGTGCTGGACGGCGACGCAGTGGGGGGCCTTCGCGGCGAAGCCCTCGGCGTTGGCGGCGTCGTCGGTGGACCAGGCGTAGGCGCGGATCTTGCCGGTGGCGACCAGGTCCTCAAGGGTGTCGACCAGGTCGAGGGCGGCGGACAGCGGGGCGTCGGAGATGTGGAACTGGTAGAGGTCGACGTAGTCGGTGCCCAGCCGGCGCAGGCTGCCGTCGATCGCGGCCCGGAGGTAACCGGGGGTGGCGTCCTGGCCGGTGGCCTCGCCGGTGGCCTCGTCGAAGGTGTTGCCCCACTTGGTGGCGATGACCACCTGGTCGCGGCGGCCGGCGAAGGCCCGGCCGAGGACGGTCTCGCTGTGGCCCGCACCGTAGTTGCTCGCGGTGTCGAAGAAGGTCGCGCCGAGGTCGAAGGCGCGGTGCAGGGCGGCGGTCGACTCCGTGTCGTCCACCGCGCCCCAGCCGAACTGCTCGCCCCCGGCGTGCAGCGGGCCGCCGATGGCCCAGCAGCCCACGCCGATCGGGCTCACCTCGATGCCGCTGCTGCCGAGTGTGCGCGTTGCTCCGGTCATGCCGAATCCCCCTGCTGGATGCTGATCTGCGCCTGGTACCAGGCGATCTTCTCGTTCAAGTGCTGCTGCTGGCGCATCAGTTCGTCGATGGTGCGCTGCGCCCTGGTCGCGTGCTCGGTGAGCAGCGCGAGCCGCTCCTCCAGCGTGCGGTCGCCCTCGCGGGCGGAGGCCGCGTACCGCTGCATGTCGGCGATGGGCATGCCGGTGTCGCGCAGGCAGCGCAGCACGCCCAGCCATTCGAGGTGGTCCTCGCTGAACTGCCGCCGCCCGCCGGTGCTGCGCGCGATCCGGTCGAGCAGCCCGATGCGCTCGTAGTACCGAAGGGTGTCGATGCTGAAGCCGGACCGTTTCACGGCCTCGGCGGGAGAGAGCAGGTCCGCCATGCCGACGACTCTCGCACCTGGAGCGCGCTCCAGGTCAAGGAGGCTGGAGCAAAGGGGCGGCGCCGTCCCGGGATTCGGGACAACATCCGGTGCGATAGCCTGTTGATCATGGTGGACTGGGAGATTCGGCCGGCCTCGGCAGCGGACGTCGAGGCGGTCGCCGAGTTGCGGGCCGAGGTGCTGCGGGCGGATCTGGAGCGCCTCGGGCGGTACGACGAGCAGCGGGTGCGGCAGCGGCTGCGGGACGCCTTCGCCCCGGCGCACACCTGGGTGATCGAGGTGGGCGGCGCGTTCGCCGGCTGCGTGTCGCTGCGGCCGGCCGAGGACGCCCACTGGCTGGAGCACTTCTACCTGGCCGCGCACCTCCAGGGCAGCGGCATCGGCACGGCCGTACTGCGCGGGCTGCTGGAACGGTGCGACCGCGTAGGCACCCTGGTCCGGCTCAACGTGCTGCAGGGCAGTCCGGCCAGGCGGCTCTACGAACGGCACGGATTCACACCCGAGTCCGAGGACCCGGTGGACGTGTTCATGGTGCGGGAGCCGAACCGCGACGCTGCGCGAGAACCGGTCGCCTGACGGGGCCGGCGAGAGTCCGCGCTCCGAGCACGGTGCGATCGCCGCGCTCCGCGGGGGCGGGCGTCGTCGCAGACGTGGGCAGCCCGACCAAGCTTCCTCGGCGGCCCCGGGTGCCGCGACGGGGGCACTCCTCGGTCATGCCTGCGAGCCGGTGCGTGCGGCCGTCACGCGGCAGGCTCCAGCGCGGCCGTGAGCCAGACCTTGACGCCGTGAAGAGGCCAGGTCGGGTGCACCAGGGGTGGTGCGAGAGATCCCGCGTCACTGGCGGCTGTCCACGTCAGCCGCCGGGCGCCGGGGGAGAAGGCCTGCCATGGCAGGTCCGATCTGTGGCGGGATCCTAGGCGTCGCGGGCGTCCCCACCGCCGCTCGTCGTCCCAGATCCTTGCGCCTTGCAGCGTCTGGGGAAGCAAGGAGAGCAGCGTCAGTTCTGCCGGGCTCTTGTCGCGGCGATGCCCCGAGCGAGGTCGAACGCCGCGACGGGGTCGCGCTCCTTCGTCCACGGCTCCGCGCCGCACCAGGGGCCGATCAGGCGGAACTGTTCCAGGGCAGCGTCGTAACGCCGTGCCTTGACCAGGTAGTGAGCCAGGAGGTGCCGGAGCGGGGGCGCCTGCTGGTCATCGTCCGGGACTTGGTTCAGCGACCGGGCGACGCTCTCCAGCAGGTCCTTGGCCGCGGGCGAGGACGGGAGCGCCGAGGGCCCGGAGCGTCGGGTGAGCTCGTGCAGCGCGTGCAGGTAGATTCCGGCGAGCGGGCTGCCGGCCGGTACGTCGTGCGCGGCGCGTTCGGCGAACTCCATCATCAGCTTGTTCGTGCCGGCCCACTTCGCGCACCAGTACTCCATGGCCTGACGGTGGCCCGCGTAGTGGTGCGGGGCGCGCGTGACCAGCTCCTTCCAGAGCGGGCGGAACTCGTCGCGCTCGTACCTGAGTCCGCGGGCGGCCGTGACCATGACCACCCACGGGCCAGGGTCCTCGGGCGCGAGCGAGGCGGCCGTCCGCGCGGCGTCCATCGCGGCGTTCAGCTGAACCATGAACCGGGCCATCCGACCGGCGGGAACACTGTGCGCGTAGCCGTCTCCACGTATCGCCCACGCGCGATGCACGAGCAGCTGGGCGTGGACGGTGGCGGCGGTGCCGTCGTCCGGTTCGGCCCGGAGCCAGTCGTGCAGCCAGGTGTCGCCCCGGTCGGCGATCTGCTGCAGGACTTCCAGCCGGGACCAGCGTTCGTCCCATTCCTGGCCGGCGGCTTCTGCATAGGCGGCCGCCGGCCGCCAGTGACCCTCCCACGCGTCGTGGGCGATGGCCGTCACTTCCTTGGAGCGGTAAGCAGGCAGAGGCGGCCCGGCCCGGTGCGCGTCGACTTCTTCACGGGGTGGGAGGCCATGGACGGCCGGGTCGAACCGGGCACGGACCCAGAGTGCCGGGCCGACCCGCCTCAGGTGAGGGGCGACCCGGAAGCCAAGCGGGACAGCGACGGCCAGGGCGACCAGGAGGAGGAATGTCACGGCTGTGATCATCCTGGGAGACACCACAGATGACAACAGCCGTCATCGAGGAGCCCCGCCAGTGGACGGGGAATCAAGCCGAGCAGGTCTGGCCATCCACGTGCACGGCGCCCAGCAGGTGTCCGCCGCTCGGGCGGGCCGGAGCCTGTGGGTCGGCCGCGCCGATGGCCGTTCCGGGCGAGCCGCGGGCCGAGGAACTCGGACTTGGCCCGGGCGACCAGCCCACTCGGTCGCCGGCTTCGCGGACCCGGTCCCGTGGGGCGTCGTGGTCCGCTCGACCGTGCCGGCGTCGTGCCACCACGGGGGGCTCCAAGGCACACCTCCGGGTGTGCTGAGGGGGAGCCCCCAGACGGTGTATCGCAGCACTGGTGGTGGAGCGCCGGGTCGGTGGGAGCGGCGCGATGGGCCGGCTCAGCTGAAGCTTCGGCGATAGGCGTGCGGGCTGACGCCGGTGGTCTTCTTGAACCGTTCGCGGAAGGCGGTGGGTGAGCCGAATCCGACCTGGGCGCCGATGCGTTCGACGGAATGACGGGTGGTCTCCAGGAGGTGCTGGGCTTGCCGGATGCGTGCGCGATGGAGCCACTGGAGCGGGGTGGTGCCGACCTGATCGCGGAAGTGCCGGATCAGGGTCCGGGTGCTTGTGCCGGCGTGGGCGGCGATGTCGGTGAGGGTGAGTTCGGCAGCAAGGTTGTCCTGCAACCAGGCCAGCAACGGCTCAAGTACTGATCCCTGGGGGGCGGGTGCGTGATGGTGGACGATGAACTGCGCCTGTCCGCCTTCACGTTCCAGGGGCATGACGGACAGCCGGGCGGCGTCGGCTGCGACGGCTGAGCCGTAGTCGCGGCGGATCATGTGCAGGCACAGGTCGAGGCCCGCGGCGGCGCCGGCGGAGGTGAGGATCTGGCCGTTGTCGACGTAGAGGACGTGCGGGTCCACCTCGATGTCCGGATGGGCGGCGGCCAGGAGATCGGCGGCGCTCCAGTGGGTGGTGGCGCGCAGGCCGTCCAGGAGTCCGGTGGCGGCCAGGGGGAAGGTGCCTGAGCAGATGGAGGCGATGCGCGTGCCGTTCGCGGCGGCCGCACGCAGCGCGTCGCCGACGGCGGGGGCGAGCGGGGCCATGGGGTCGGCGGTGCCGGGAACGATGATCGTGTCCGCGGCTTTGAGGCCTTCCAGCCCCCAGGGCACGCGAACGGTGAAGGCGCCGGCATCGATCTCCGGCCGTTCGGCGCAGACGCGGATCTGGTAGCCGGGGCGTCCGTCCGGGAGGCGGGTGCGGGAGAAGACCTCGATCGGGGTGGACAGATCGAAGGGGATCACCCGGTCCAGAGCGAGTACGGCGACGGTGTGCATGGCCAGAAGATACCCGTCCACCGTACCCGATGCCCTGTTCCGGCACCGTGATGTGCGCTGTTCTCACAGATCAGGGCCCTGACCGCAGCCGTGGCGATTTCCCGTTGGGATGTGTCACTCATGCCACTGGGGGGCGGGCCGGCGGCCGCTTAGCGTCGGGGTGCGACTCCGGCACGGGCCGGATGCCGACCGCTCCCGAAAGGACTCTCTTCCGTGCACGCCCAGATCATCCTGTTCGACGGCTTCGACCCGCTCGATGTCATCGCCCCCTTCGAAGTGCTGTACGCCGGAGGCACCGCCTCCGGCGGCGCGGTGACGGTGGAGCTGGTCTCCGCGGAAGGACCGCGTGACGTGGTCAGCGGCATCGGGGGCCTGGTGCTGCGTGCCACCGCCGCCCTGGACCCCGCGCGTGCGGGCCTGATCCTGGTTCCCGGCGCTGCGGGCCGCGTGGGTGAGCCCGGCGACGTCCCTGACCACGACGCGCAGGCCGGGCAACGGTCGCAGGACGAGTTCATCCCCGTTCTGCTGGGCAGCACCCTGACGACCGAGCTGCCCACCCTGCTGAAGGCGGCGAGGGACAACCCCGAGGTGACGCTCGGCGCGGTGTGCGGCGGCTCGCTCGTCCTCGCCATGGCCGGCCTGTTGGAGGGCCGCTACGCCACCACCCACCACTTGGGCCTGGACATGCTCGACGCCACCGGCGTCCACGCGGTGAGCGCCCGCGTCGTCGACGACGGTGACCTCGTCACCGGGGCCGGCGTCACCTCCGGCCTCGACCTGGGCCTGTACCTGCTGGAGCGCGAGGTGGGCCCCCGGGTGGCCCACGCCGTCGAGGAACTGTTCGCCCACGAGCGCCGCGGCGTCGTCTGGCGCAGTGAAGGCCTCGCGCCCACCGCCCTCTGACCACACACTCCGCCCCGCCCTCCCACCGCACGGCACTCGTAGGAAGAACGGCGTCATGACCGCAGAAGGCATCTGGGACCTGTCCGTCTCCACCCCGATCGGCAGGATCGAAACCGTGATCGAACTTGCCCCACAGGCCGGTGTCCTGACCGGGTCGGCCCACGGGGCGGGAGAGAACGTCCCGCTCAGCGACATCACCCTTGACGGCGACAGGCTCACCTGGAAGCAGGCCGTCACCAAGCCCCTGCGCCTCAACCTGGCCTTCGCGGTCACGATCGACGGCGACACCCTGACCGGCACGTCCAAGGCCGGACGCCTGCCGGCCTCGAAGGTCACCGGCCGGCGCCGTGCCGTCCCGGCGGCCGCGGAGCACCGGGCATGACGAAACTCCTCCTCCCCCTGCACGTCCTGGCGGCGGTACTGGCCGTAGGGCCTGTCACGGTCGCCGCGAGCATGTTCCCCCAGGCGCTGCGTCGCGCCCACAGCGCCCCGGACGACCGTGAGGCGCTCGCGGCCCTGCGAACCCTGCACCGCATCTGCCGCGTCTACGCCGGCATCGGCATCGCGGTTCCCCTCTTCGGGTTCGCCACGGCCGGCAGCCTCGACGTCCTCGGCAACGGATGGGTGATCACCTCGATCGTCCTGACGGCCGCCGCGGCTGCCGTCCTGGGCCTGCTGATCCTTCCCGCCCAGGACAGCGCCCTCACCACCGCGCGGTCCCTCGGCCCCGGCCCCGCTGCCCGACTCGCCACGCTCACCGGCGTCTTCAACCTGTTGTGGGCAACCGTCACCGTCCTGATGATCGTCCGCCCCGGCTCCACCACGGGAGCGTGACCGTGCACCTCCGCCCCCTGCGCATCGCGGCACACGTCGAACTCGTCTCGTTGGTCGTCATGCTGGCCAACCTCGCCACCGCCCACCTCAAGCCCGTCTCCTCCTTGGCAGGCCCCACCCACGGCTGCGCCTACCTGTTCGTCGTCATCGCGACCTGGCGCCTGACGCCGGCCACGACCACCACCCAGGCCGTTGCCGTCCTTCCCGGCATCGGCGGCCTCCTCGCGCTGCGCCGGCTCGACCCTCCCGGCGCCACCGGCCACCGCACCGAGGGCGCGGTCCCGCCCCGAGGGACCGCCCCCTTCGGAGCCGCGCCAGACAGGAGGTAGTACGCCGATCGCGGCCGGCCGGAGCGGCTGCCACCTCGGCTCCGGCACCTGACCGGTCGGCACCCGGAAAGGACCGGCGCCCCCGTCGTGGTGGCCGCCCGCCGTCGCGCCCGCCGTCGCGCCCGCAGCACCCCGCAGCACCCCGCAGCACCCGTGAGTCCCGCTACCGGAGCCGCCCCGGCCCCGGTCGCCCACCCGGCTCGAAGAACAGCCGCTTCGCGACCCGCTCCGACGTGGTCCTGCTCCTGGCCACCGGCGGGCCCTGTCGTCGACCGACCCACCACAAGGCCGGCACCGGATCACGGCGAGCGGGATGAGCAGCCGGAGCTCCTGTCGGAGCCGCTCCGTAAGCTGCCGCCCATGAGCATGAACGGCGAGTACCTGCGCGTCACACCCGGAGAGCTGGCGCGAGCCCTGGAGGACCCCGAGTGGGCCTTGGACTTCGCCTCCGACGTTCAGGACCAGGAGGACGAGGAGACGGCACCGGCTGAAGCGCGGCATTTCACCACGCACCAGACCTGGAATCTGCTGGGGTTCCTCCTGAAGCGGTCGGCCTTCCCGGTCGACATCGTCTTCGGTGAGGAACCCGTTCCCGAGGCCGATGACTGGGGCTACGGCCCGCCGCGGTACCTGACCGCCGACCGGGTGCGGCTGGCCGCCGACAGGCTGAACCGGATGACCTACGACGATCTGGTCCACGGCGTCGACCACAACGAACTCGCCACTGCCGAGGTCTATCCCCGGATCTGGGACTCGCCGACCTCCCTGGACTGGGCCCGTGACCTCTTTGTCCCTCTGACCGAGTTCTTCCGGGCCGCAGCCTCCGCCGAGGACGCCATGGTGATCTGGCTCGACTGACCTCCCACAGAACGGACTTGTGCGGCAAGGTAGCTGGCTTTCTGGGAAGCCGGGTTCTGGCTCACCGTCCGTGGAGGGCTGGCTGGCCGTAATGTCGAGTCCCTAGGGCAAGCAGTGAGAGGTTGACGTGAGCCAGTACTACAAGGTGGGCGACCAAGCCCTGTGGAACCCGTCCAACGGGGCGTTCCGGCTGTTCATGAGTCATGTCGCCGTCTATCAAGAAGCAGTGGGTCTGCCGTCCGGCATCGGCCCGATGGAAGCCGACGAGTGCCAGATCGACCCGATCGCGTTCGCAGTGTTCGTCGACGCCCTTCTCGCCTGGCACAGCAAGACCAGGCACGCCGTCATGGCCACTCTGTCCGAGGGGTTCGTCGCCGCAGTGCTGGCCTTGGCTGAGAAAGCCAACACTGAGGTCGATTGGCAGGCTGCCGAGCGTACCGAGAGCGGCTGTCTCAAGACGGCTTCGGATCCCCATGCGCGGGAGTGGACAGCCGCACTGCGGCAGAAGTCACGCGAGCTCACCCGGCACATGGCGGTCTGAGGCTCGTCTGTCAGCACCCGTGGCTGGCTTACAAGGGTTGTCCTACACGACTGGACGCGATGCGGCGCGTCGAGCCCGACGGGAACCGGTCGTACCGGCGCTTGCCTGCCTACCCCGCCGTCGGCGGTCCGTCAGGAGGGCATGGATTGCCCGGACCAGACCGCGAGCTGCCCACCCGGCATCGAGATGACCCGCCAGCCTCCCGGTCCCAGCACCTCCCATGCCTCGAACGACGGGTCCGCCCGGCTGTTGAGGTGGCAGCCGTTGTCGAAAACCAGCCGCAGCGAACCAGTCTTGAAGGCCACCGCGGACAGAACCTTTGCCTCGAACAGCCCGAGTGCCGCCGCCACATCCTGTCGTCCTGGGTCGAGGAGGACGTGCCGACGGTCGTCAACGACACCCTGGGTGAGCTCGAAGGGGCATCCAAGGACCACGCGGGCATCCGAGCCGAGGCGCAGCGACAGCTGGTAGCCAACGCTGATCTCGGTAACGGCCAGGCCCCGAAGATTCATGATCCAGCGGTCTTCGTGCTCGGCCGACAACGATTCATTCACCACCGCACGATGCACCGTGGAGCACCGACAACGCCAGTCGAACAGATATCGACGGCCTCGTGCAGATGTGCAGCTCGTCGCTGATGCTGACCGTCCCGTATCGGTCGGCGAACGCCCGATGGTCCGCGGGTAGCTGGAGACCGAGCACCCCGGGCCCCAACTCCCACGGATCCGGGACCACCCCGTCCGCAGGCGGCGGCCCGATCACCGCGCGAGCCGGTCCAGCATCTCCTCGATCTCTCGGAGCCCGCTCGCCGGACCCGAACCTCGAACGACTCACCCGGCAGCGACGCCGGTTTGCGCCCCGGCCGAGGATCAGGGCTGGTTCGGCAGGGCCAGGCTGACGTCGCGTCAGTTCCTTCACTGGTCGGCCCGGGCTGGCACCGGGACGTCCGCCCGCTGTCAGCGTCCGGCCGCAACGCTGCCGCAAGCTTGTTCGAATCCGGGCCGCCCGGCATGCACGGCTTGAGGCCTGTGTCTGACTCGCGCATGTCACTGGCTATGTGGGGCTGTCAGAGTGTCGTGGCACCATCCCCGTTGTGGTTGATCACATGGATGACGTGGACTGGTCCGGGCTGTTTCACGCGTTGGGGCCCGCCGGGGACACGCCGCGGCATCTGTCGGCACTCCTCGGTGACAGCGACCGGGCCTTCGTCGACGGGTACTCGCACCTGTGGTCGGCGACCCTTCGCCGTGAGGGCAAGGCCTGGCCCGTTACGGCACCCACCGCGATGATTGCCGCCACCCTCCTGGACGATGCGTCGCTGTGGCCCGACGATCCCACGATGGCGGACGCGATGCTCGCCTACCTGTACGCGGTCGGCACGGCGGCGGACCTCGGCGACGGGGCTGAGGAGATCCGCGCCCGGGTCGAGGGCCGCGCACCGCAGCTTCGAGCGTGGACCGGCGACTACCTGGCCGCCGAACCCGGGGCCCGGTCGCGGATGTGGCAGGACGGCACCGGCCTTGGCGAGCTCGTCCTCGACCAGGCGGCGCTCGCCTGCTTCGACCTGGCACCCACGCTCCTGCGGCGGGCACTGCCGTACCTCACGTCGGAACGATCCGGGCGTAGGACGTGCGCCGCCGCGGCCATCGGTTCGCTGGCCCGCCATCCTTTCGCCTCGGCGCAACGCCCGGCGCTGCTGGCGCAGCTGGCATCGATGGCCCGGGCGGCTGCCTCCGCGCATGAGAGGGCGACGATCGTGGTCGCCATCGGCGACCTCGGCGGCGACACCAGCCCCTGGCTCAGCGACCCCCACGCGGGCGTGCGGGGCAGCGCGGCCCTCGCGCCCGCCCTGGCCGGCGACGACACCGCGGACCATGTACTACGGGAACTGGCCCGCTCCCCAAGCGCGTTCAACAACTCCTTCGCCGACATGGCACCCCCGCTGCAGTTCCAGTCGAAGCCGCACCTGGACCTGCTCACGTCCGAACTGCGCCGGCGAACCGACGAAGCAGCGGGGACCGCACCCGACGCCCCGGCCTGACCGCTCCCCACCGCGTCCGCCCGGGTCGCCCTCCGGGGCGGTGCTCGGGGTGCCGGCCCGATGGTCGAGTCGACGTCCGCCGCGTTGACCTGCCCAGAAGGCCCACGGAGCCGGACGACCTGGGCCGCGCCCACTCCCGCGTGCCGGAAGCAGGCCCGCTGCAGGTTCCGCGGCTCGCTGTCGGAGGCTGTTGCTACGGTGTGCCGTCACGGAGGCTGAGGATCTTGACCGGTAGAGCGGGGCACGGATGGGCGGCGGCCGGGAAAGGGAGTTGTCGTGAGCTGGCGGGGCGGGGACGGTGTCCCGGCGATGTGGGAGGAGGACGGGCCAGGGTTCCACGCGGGCACGCCGCAGGACGTGCGGGTGGTCGTGGCCGAGATGACGGCCGAGGTCAAGGACGGTCTGGACTACGACGCGGTGCCGTGGGAGAGGTTCCACCACGCCTTCGGTCCCGGCAGTGACTTGCCCGGAAGGCTGACACGGATCCGGTACGGCGACGTGCGAGCGGCCGGCAAGGAGCTGGAAGCCGTCTGGGACGCCGTCTGCCACCAGGGCACCCCGAATGCGGCCGGGGCCCTCACCGTCCCCTTCTTGATCCGTATCGCGCTCACCCACCCCACTCCACCTCCTCGCGCCCTTCGCCTGGTCGGGGCCCTCGCACGCCGCCCCCACCTGCGGGACGGCACCCGTACGGGGCTCCTGCGCACCTGCACTCCCGCCGGCAGCCTGATCTTCGAGCCCAGCGGCTACGTCAGCACCTGGTCCGTCCAGGCCGCGCGGCAGGCCCTCACCGCGGACGCGGACCTGCTGCTGCCCCTGCTCGACCACCCGGCCCCAGTCGTCCGGACCGCCGCGGTCTACGCCCTCGCGGCCGCGGCCTCCCCCGCGCGCGGCCGGATCACAGCCGCCCTGCACGCGCGCCTCGACGCCGAGGACGACCCGGTGGCACGCGCGAGCCTGGTCCTGGCGATCGGCGAACTGGCCTGGGAGGAACGCGACGCCGCCACGACCGCATGCACCCTCGCATGGTGGCAGGACCTCACCCGCCCCGCCGAGGTCCGGATGGCCGCGGCCCTCGCCTGGCTCTGCCTCGTCGACGACCCCGTTCCCGCCCACCTCGACGCCTTCCTCGACGCCGAAACCACCGAGCAGCTCGCCACCCTCCTCACCCCCGTCCCCTGGTTCCAGGACCTCGCCGAGAAGGAAGGGCTGCGCACCGCCCTCACCCAGATGCGCAACCCCGACGACTACGCCTGGATCGCAGACCTGTACTGACGAACGGGGCCGGACGGTCGTCCGGCGGTCGCCTCAGGTCGCGGGCCCGAGTCCCTCCGGCAGCCGGGCCACCACGAGGGCGACGGCCTCCTGCGGGGTCCGGGTGCGGGCGAGCAGTTCGCCGTTGTTCCACACCGCGTACAGTCCCTCGTCGTTCGGGTCGATGACGTACCCGACCCCTGCTTCCGAGGGATTCGCGACGCTGGTGGAGAACCAGAGGTTGAAGTGGCTGTTGACCGGCATCAGCCGGCGGAGCACCGGTTCGGCGTGGGCGGCCGCCAGCAGCGCGTGGGCGCGGGGATGCCGGTCGTAAGGGGGCAGGTGGACGCGGTCGAGCTTGGTCCACCACGTCAGCTCGACGCGGCCCAACGGCTCTCGCTCGTGGACGAGGGCCCACGGTCTGAACGCGATGAACGGGGCGGCCTCCCGGGTCTCTTCGAGTCCCGCGCCCCCCGTCCAGGCCGCCGGCACCCGGAGCACCACGGCCAGGTCGGTGGTCAGCCCGCCGGCCAGGCGCGCGCCACGGCCGTAGAGGTTCACCTCGAAGGCGAGGCCGTCGTCGTGCCGGGACACGGACACCCGCCGATCGCTGCCGGCGTCGACGAACTCCGCGAGGTGCGCGTACCGCGCCCGCGATTCGGGCAGGTCGATCCCGAGTTCCTCCGCCGCACGCCTCAGCTCGGCCGCGAGGCTCTCCTCGGCCTCCTCGTTGGGTTCCACCTCAGGGTCCATCGGTCCAGTCTGCCCGGGGCACACCGCTGACGTCCCGCCTTTCGGGTGATGCCCGGCTGCCGGCGGACCGGCGGCGGGCCGGGGGACCGCAGCGTCGGTCCGGTACGGAGGTCCGCTCCTTGGTCGAGGAGCCCCGGACGCCTTCGGCTTCGGCCCGTGCCTCGGGCTAGGCGGCGGGGCTGTCGGGGGCGTGCGTGATGATCTCGTACCGGCCCGGGGCCACCTTGCGGAAGCGGCCGCCCACGGCCTGGGCCAGGCGGGCCCGCTCCAGGTACGTCCGGTCGATCGCCAGGCCCGGCGGGATCTCCACGAAGTCGCGGACCAACGCGGCGTCCTCGGGGGGGCAGCGCATGATCGGGCATCCGTCCACCTCCGGTCCGACGGGGGTACCGGTCTACCAGTGTCCGGAGCCGGACGGCAGAATTCCAGGCGCGGCGGTCGTGCGGCGATTCCGCCGTAAGCCCGTAAGCCCGTAAGCCCGTGAGCCGGTCAGCCGGCCAGGCGTCCGTTGGTCGGCCGCTCGCCCGCCCGCCGTCGACGGTCCGTCAGTGCAGCAGGTTGTCGGCGGTCAGCACATCGCCCGCAACGGGCGCCCCCGAGGCCCGCCGGAGCGCGCCGACGGCCGGGTCGGAGAGCGACACGTGAAGCGTGTAGGGCGGCGGGCCGGTGATGGTGCTGTGGGCGTCGACGGGCATCGTCATCCCCTGGGCCACGGCCATGCCGCCGTAGCCCGGGCACAGGGCCGCCGCGGGCATCGTCACCCGGGCCGTCAGGGCCCGGATCCGGCCCTCCGGGGTGCGCGCGTCGTCGCTGTCGAGGGTCACCGGCAGGTGGTGCGCGGCCGCGATCAGTCCCTCGGGGCCCTCGATCTCCACGGCCACCCCCTCGGGGCCGAACGGTGCGGAGAGTTCCAGTGCCCCGGCCGTGCCCGGTGAGATCAGCAGGCCGAAGGTGAAGACGCCGGGGTCGTCCGCGGACAGCGAGGCGAACCCGTGCGAGCCGAGGTCGAGCCGCGGGCCGGGGGTGGGAGTCCCGAGGTCCCCGCCCGCGTCGGCGGGCGGCAGGGCGAAGTGGTGGAAACCCTTGCTGCCGCACTTGCTCCCGGGGAAGATCCCGCCGCCGGGGAGCGCGGCGTCGACCGGCTGCCGGAGGGTGTGCGGTGCGGACCGGCCGGCCGGGCCCGGGCTCCGGCCGGTCCAGTACGTCACCGCGGCCAGCAGGGCGGTCAGCCCGCACAGCACCGCCATCGCGATCCGCCCCCGGGAGTCCAGCCACTGCGACCATCGCGCCCAGAGGGTCCGGGGACCGCCCGGCGACCAGCGGCGGCCGCCGGGGTCGACCGGCTCCTGGAGCCGCCACCGCGCCGACAGCATCCGGGTGCGCGCGGACGGTTCCTTGACGGCGGCGCCCCGGACGAAGTCCTCGTCCAGGAGCAGTCCGTCGAACGGGTCCGCGCCGTTCGGCTCCGGACGGTGGGGCGGCTGGTGGGGATCATCGGCTATCGGCACGGCCGCCAGTATGCCCGAACCGTGATCATGCCCGGACGCCCCCGCCCCCCGTCAGCCCCCGTCCCCCCGTGGCCACCTGCTGCGCCGTGACCCGCGATTCGCCGGCTCAGTCGGTCCGCTGCGGCGGCAGCGCCGCGACGACCGGATGGTCCCGCCCGGTAGGACCGAGCTTCGCGCTGCTGCCGGGGGAGCCGAGCCCGTCGAAGAACTCCGCGTTCACGCCGGTGAAGTGCTGCCATTCCGGCGGGCTGTCGTCCTCGTAGAGGATCGCTTCGACCGGGCAGACCGGTTCGCACCCGCCGCAGTCGATGCATTCGTCCGGGTGGATGTAGAGCATCCGCTCGCCCTCGTAGATGCAGTCGACCGGGCACTCGTCGACGCATGCCTTGTCCTTGACGTCCACACAGGGCAAAGCGATCACAAAGGTCATGGGACTGTCATCCTCTTCGGGTCGTTGCTGCTCGCCGTTCGATGCAGCCGAACGTACGGCCTCAAGTAAGCTTGAGGTCAAGAGGAGGCTCCGCATGACGAGCGATCACCCCGGCGGCGCCCGGGCCACCCCGGACGACTGGCTGAGCATCGGCGAGGTGAGCGCGCGGACCGGGGCGGCCGTCTCCGCCCTGCGCTTCTACGAGGAACTCGGCCTGATCGCGTCCGAACGCGACGAGCGCAACCAGCGCCGCTACCCCCGGCACATGCTGCGCCGGGTCGCCCTGGTCTCGGTGGCCAAGCGGATCGGCATCCCCTTGCAGGACCTGCGGGAGGCCTTCGCCGATGTGCCGCTCGACCGTCCGCCGAGCCACCAGGAGTGGCAGCGCGCCTCGCGGGGCTGGAAGCATCGGCTGGAGGAGCGCCGGCAGACCATCGAACGCCTGGAGGCCGAGCTCACCGGGTGCATCGGCTGCGGATGCCTTTCGATGAAGGCCTGCGCCCTGCTGAATCCCGGCGACGCGCTCGCCGAGGACGGTGCCGGGCCCCGGCGGCTGTGAGCGGCGGTGCCCGGGCCGGGCGTCCGCCGGGCCCGGGACGGCCGCGCCGCCGGTCGGCGAGGGAGGCCTGGACGCTTCTATTCCGCGCCGTGGGTCAGGGAGTTGACGGCGGCCGGCGGCGGGAAGCGGGTGTCGAAGTCGCAGACGGTGACATGGGTCGGAACGATGGTGATCAGCGCCATCTCGCTGGTGTTGGCGCGCTTGTGGCGCTCCCACTCCGCCATCCTGTCGTCCCCCACGCTGCGGCGGGAGGCGTCGATGTGCTCCTGGGGGATGCCCGGCCGGATCTCGACCGAGGCCGTGCCGCGGACCAGCATGATCAGCGGGGTGAAGTCGGTGGTGTCGACGGTGAAGGACACCTGGGGGTGCGCCGCGATCGCCTTCACCTTGTACGCGCCGGTCGGGGTGGCGAAGACGAAGGCTCGGCCGTTCCACAGGTAGGCGACCGGGACGGTCCGCGGGTGGCCGTCCAGGCCGACGTACCCGAGCCGCATCGGGATCGGTGCTTCCAGGAGGGTACGGATCACCGGGTCGGTGTTCACCAGGTGCACGATCTTCGAGTGGTCCACGGTGACCCCCATCTGAACGGGCGGAGCCGTGGCTGACCGCGCCCGTTCCGTCGTGGTGCGTTCGCTCCGTCGCGGGCGGGTGCGCCCGCGTCGTCGGAGTGCCGGACCGGCACCCGCGCGCCCCAGTCTGGCAAGCCGGGGGCCACGCCGGTTCTCCTGTCGTGCTCCCTGGCACCGGCCGCCGGGCCCGGCCCCGGGGGTACGGGCCGACGGACCGGGCCGGAGGTCAGGATCGCGCTTCGGGGCCGGGCCCGCACCGGCCCGACGCTGCCTCAGTCCCCTTGGCCGGCCGGTGGCGGGTGGCCGCCGGCCTGCCCTGCGAGGGTGTCGGCCCAGTTCTCGGCCCAGCGGGCGAGCGGGCCGAGGGCGTGGTGGGCGTCCTCGCCGAGGGCGGTGAGGCTGTAGCTGCTGTCGTCCTGTTGCGTGACGAGTCCGGCCTCGGTGAGTTCGACGAGGCGTTGCCGCAGGACGCTGGAGGACATGCCGTCGCAGCGCTGCTGCAGGGGGCGGAAGCCGGTCGGGCCCTGGTGCAGTTCCCAGACGATGCGCAGGCTCCAGCGACGTCCGAACAGGTCGAGCGCCGCCATGATCGGGCGGCCGGTGGTGGAACCGCGGACCGGGCGCCCCGGTGCGGGCGTGGCCGTCATGTCGTCCGGCACCTCCTCTGGTGCTTCGTTTTCCGAAACGTTAGCATCGGCCCGTGCTTCGGAAACAGAAGCAGAGGGGCGGTGCTGCCGGTGCGGTCCACCGGTCCGGCCGCCGCGATCGACGAAACGGAGCGAGGACATGGCCGCGCGCATCTCTCCCGCACCCGAGCCCTATCCGGACTTCGCCCGGGAGCGGCTCGCACGCCTCTCGCCGGGAGGCGAGCCGCTCGTCCTCTTCAGGACCCTGGCCACGGACCAACGGCTCTTCGAGCGGTTCTTCGGCGGCGGCCTGCTGGACCGTGGGCACCTCACCCTCAGGCAACGCGAGATCGTCATCGACCGCGTCACCGCCCGCTGCGGCAGCGAGTACGAGTGGGGGGTCCACGTCAGCACCTTCGCGGAGCGGGCCGGACTGACCCGCGAGCAGGTCGCCTCGACCTGCGGCGGCGGCCCGGAGGACGACTGCTGGACCGAGGAGGAGGGCCTGCTCCTGCGGCTGTGCGACCGGATCGACGCCGGGGGCGGACTGGACGACGGGGACTGGAACGACTGCCTGAGGTTCTTCACGCCCCACGCCGTCCTGGAGATCCTGATGCTCTGCGGCTTCTACCGCACGGTTTCCTACCTCACCAACGGCCTGGGCCTTCCGCTGGAGACGTGGGCCGCCCGGTTCTCGCAGTACGGCGGGGCGCACGACGGCGCACGGTGACCCGCGTCCGTTCGTCCGTCCGTCGCAGGCCCGGCGGGGGCGAGCGGTCGCCCCCGCCGGGGCGTGGCAGGAAGGAGTCTGGTGGCGTCGGCCCCTGCGCTCGCGTTCAGCGGCCTCCGGCCGGCCTCACCGGCGCTGGCCGGCTTCGCGCGCCCAGGCGCCGAGCGCCGGCACGCAGCGCTCGGCGAAGTCCTCGAAGTCGGCGGCCGTGTTGTAGACGTGGGTGGAGATCCGGAAGTAGCCGACGCCGTCGAAACTGGTGAAGGCTGCCTCGGTGCCCAGCTCCGCCGCGACCCGGTCGCGCAGGGCGTCGGCATCGGCACGGGTGGCCGCCAGGCCGTCGGGGAGCCGGACCAGCCGCAGGGCGTTCACCGGCATGCCGACGTCGACGGCGGCGCTCTCGCCGGTCAGCCCGGCGAAGGCCTCGCCGACGATCCGCTCGGCGTAGTCGGCCAGTTCGTGCAGGTAGCCGCGGGCCGCCTGCCAGCCCCAGGTCCGCTCGACGAAGCCCAGGGCGGCCGGCGCCGCCAGGTAGCTGGTGGCGTCGATGGTGCCCTGGGTGTCGAACCGCTCGGGGAAGGGCGCCTCGGCCGCCCAGGAGTCGATCAACGGGTAGAGCTGGTCGCGGAGCCCGCTGCGCACCACCAGCGCCGAGGCGCCGCGCGGGGCGCAGCCGAACTTGTGCAGGTTGCCGACCCAGGCGTCGAACTCCAGCCCGGCCAGCGGGTCCTCGGCCAGGCCCGGTACGTGCGCCCCGTCGATCAGCAGCGGGATGCCCAGCTCCCGGGCCGCCGCGCCGACCTCTGCCACCGGCATCCAGCGGGCGGTCGCCGAGGTGATGTGGTCGAGGACGATCAGGGCCGTCCGGTCGGTGATCCCGGCCAGCACCGCCGCGCAGGCCTGCTCGGCCGTGGCGTGGAGCGGCACCCTCGCCGTCCGGACGCTGCCGCCCCAGCGGCGGGCCAGCCGCTCGGCGCCCATGGTGACGGCGCCGTAGCCGTGGTCGGTGACCAGCACCTCGCCGCCGGGCCGGGCCGGGAGGCTGCCGTAGACGACACTGGCCCCGCCACTGGCGTTGGGCACGAGGGCGAGGTCGCGCTCCTGGACCCGCAGGAACCCGGCGATCTCGGCCCGGGCGGCCGCGACACGCCGCGGCAGGGCCGGGAACCACACCACCGGCGCCCGGTCCATCTCGGCGCGCAGCCGCTGCTGCTCCTGCTGCGCCGCCTGCGGCACGGCGCCGAAGGACCCGTGGTTGAGGTGTCGCAGGGCCGGGTCCAAGGTCCAGGCGTGGGCGGCGGGGCGGCCGTCCGGCAGCAGCAGGGGGAGCGGTGCGGAACTCAAGGTCGTCTCCGTTCGGAGGCCGTCGGGCAGCGGGGCAGCGGGGCAGCGGGGCAGCGGCCGGCAGGTGCCGGTGATCTGCCGGGAACGGGATCCATCCTGCCGTCCGACGGCCGCCGCCCCCACGGCGGGCTCCGGTTCGGCCCGCCGGGCCCGTCCGTCCGGCCCGACCGGCCCGACCGCGCGGCCCGTCAGACTGCCCGGCTGACAGACCACCCGGTCGTCCACCCGGCCCGTCCGGTCGTCGCGGTGCGGCCCGCGCGGTCGGGCGAGGGACGTCCGCGGGTTCAGGCCCGGGCGCCGGCCCCGGTGACCGGGCCGGCCCGGTCACCGGGGGATGCTTCGTCCGACGGGCAGGCAGGGCGCCTCCCTCATCACGTCCGCCGCGTCCCAGGCGTGCAGTCCGGCACCGAGGCAGCCCGCGCGGTCGCCCAGCGCCGCCGCGACCAGGCGGGGCCGCCGCTGGAAGGTCAGCTTCGCGTCCAGCCGCGCCCGCAGCGGGTCCAGCAGCAGGCCGCCGGACTCCGCGAGGCCCCCGCCGAGGACGACGACCTCGGGCGCGAGCAGGGTGACGGTGGCGGCGAGCGCGGTGGCGAGACCTTCGACGGCGCGGGCCCAGACGGCCCGGGCGTCCTGGTCGCCCCCGGTCAGCCGCGTCGCGACCTCGTCGGCCCCGGTGACGGGCTGCCCGGACAACGCCGTGTAGGCCATGGCGATCCCGGCCGCCGACGCGACGGTCTCCAGGCAGCCGGCGCCGCCGCACGGGCAGAGCCGGCCGTCGGGCTCGACGACGAGATGGCCGAGCTCGCCCGCATAGCCGCCGGCCGCCAGCAGGCGGCCCTCGGTGACCAGGGCGGCCGAGATGCCGGTGCCGATCGCGACGAACAGCGCGTCCCGGGCGCCGCGGGCGGCGCCCAGCCGGACTTCGGCCAGCGCGCCCGCCCGTACGTCGTGGCCGAGCGTGACCGGCAGCCCGGTGCGCTCCTCGATGACCCGGGCGAGCGGCAGGTCGCGCCAGCCGATGTTGGCGGAGTAGACCGCGAGGGACCGCTCGGCGTCGACGATGCCGGGCACCACCACACCGGCGCGGCGGACGGCGAGACCGCGCTCCGCGGCCTGCCGGGCGAGGGAGCACAGGGCCGCCACGATGGCGTCGACGACGGCCTCGGGTCCGTGCGCACGGGGGGTGGGCCGCCGTTCGGTCACCAGGAGGCCGGACCCGCGGTCGAGCAGGGCGCCCTTCATGCCGGTGCCGCCGACGTCCAGGGCGATCACGCACTCGCCGGGCGGCGGGCCGTCAGTCATTGCGTCCCTCCGCGGCGGTGGAGCGTTGGAGCGCTGGAGCGGCGGGGCCGGTGCGGGTGGGCCGGCCTGCCGGGCGGTGTCGGCCCCGGGCCGGCCGGGGCTGCGGCCGGGGCCTGCCGGGCGGCGCGCTCGGCGCTCGTCCGATCCGGTGGTGTGTCGGACATGGGCGGCTTTCTGGTCGGTGGTGGGTGACGGCGGCTGCCGGCTCCGGGGCCTCCTTGCCCTCGGCCGGCAGCCGCCCGGACGCGGCCGGTGGTGGCCGGCCGCCGGGCTACTTGACCGATCCGGCGGTGAGTCCGGAGACGACCTGGCGCTCGATCAGGGCGAAGAGCACCACGACCGGGACGATCGCGACGACGGACCCGGCGAAGAGGTAGTTCCACTGGACGGTGTAGTTGCCGATGAAGCCGTTGATGCCGACGGTGAGCGGCTGGGACTCCGGGACGGTCGACAGGGTCAGGCCCATCACGAACTCGTTCCAGGCCGCGATGAAGGTGAAGATCACGGCGGTGACCACGCCGGGCAGGGCGAGCGGCAGGGTGACCCGGATCAGGGCCTGGAACCGGCTCAGCCCGTCGATCATCGCGGCCTCCTCCAGCGCGACGGGGATGGAGGAGATGTAGGCGGTGAGGATCCAGATCGCGAACGCCAGGTTGAACGCCGCGTTGCAGATCATCAGCGTCCAGACCGAGTTGAGCATGCCCAGCTGGTAGAACTCGCGGTAGAGGCCGACCAGCAGCGAGGTCGGCTGGAACATCTGGGTGACCAGGACGAGCAGCAGGAACAGCTTGCGGCCGCGGAAGCTGATCCGGGCCGTGTAGTAGGCGGCCGGCAGGGCGACCAGCAGGACCAGCACGGTGGAGCCGGCGGCGACCAGCAGGGTGACCCGCAGGTTGCCGCCGAGGGTCGACTCGCGCCAGACGTCCACGAAGTTGGACCAGGCGAAGTGCTCGGGCAGGTAGGTGCTGTCGCGCAGTTCGTCGGCCGGGCGCAGGGCCGTGATCACCATCTGGAGGTACGGCAGCAGGAAGACGGCGGCCAGCAGCCAGGCCACCGACGCGATGACCAGCGTGCGCGGGCGCAGCCGTCGGCCGGGCCGGGGAGCGGCGGCCGGGGCGGCGGTGCGGGGGCGGCCCGGGCCGGTGCGGGGCCGGTCGAGGGTCTGCGGGCTCATCGGTTGTCCTCCTCGTTCCAGCGGCTGACCTTGAGGAAGAGCAGCACCATGATGACGACCAGCGCGAAGTTGACCACCGACATGGCCGCGCTCTCACCGATGTCGGTGTCCTTCAGCTGGTACATGAACACGGTGGTGGTGGCGGTGTCGCTGCTCGGGCCGCCCCGGGTCATGCCCCAGATGACGGGGAAGGAGTTGAAGACGTTGATCAGGTTGATCACCACGCCGACGAGGAAGGCGGGGCGCAGCAGCGGCAGGGTGATCAGCCGGTAGGTGCGCCAGGTGCCCGCACCGTCGACGTCGGCGGCCTCGTAGAGCTCGGCGGGCACGGTCTGCAGACCGGCGAGCAGGGTGTACGTGGTGAACGGCAGCGAGACGAAGATCGCGACGAACATCATCCACGGCCAGGCGGTGGACGGGTCGCCC
The DNA here is from genome assembly GCF_014655955.1 of Kitasatospora indigofera. Classification (GTDB taxonomy): domain Bacteria; phylum Actinomycetota; class Actinomycetes; order Streptomycetales; family Streptomycetaceae; genus Kitasatospora; species Kitasatospora indigofera. The sequence continues at coordinate 15,691 of NZ_BNBO01000041.1, read as the reverse complement.
AGCCAGTCGCGGGGGCTGTCGATGATCCCGAGGTCGACCATGGCGGTGTTGAGGACGCCGGCGGTCTGGTTGAGCATCCACTTGAAGCTGATGGCGGTCATCAGCACCGACGCCGCCCAGGGGGCGATCAGCGCCCAGCGGGTGAGCCGCCGTCCGGGGAACTCCTGGTTGAACAGCTGGGCCAGGGCCAGCGAGAGGATCATCGTGACGCCGACCACGACGAGGGTCCAGACCACGGTGACGGTCAGGACGTGGACGAGGTCGGTCTCGCCGAGGAGCTTGCGGTACTTGTCCAGGCCGGCCGGGCCGCGGACGAAGCCGCTGGGGCTGATCCGCTGGAACGAGGTGTGGATCATCTCGTAGACCGGCCAGACCACGACGGCGAGGATCAGCAGGACGGCCGGGCCTATCCAGGGCAGCGGTCCGAGACGTTCGAAGCCTGGGCGGCGCACGGTCTTCGGGCTCGGGCCGGGCCGGTCGGGCCGGTCGGTCTCGGAGCGGGAAAGGGTGAGGGACACCGGTGGTGCCTTCCGTACGTGTACGGCGGTGGTGCCGCACGGAGCGGGATGGTGCCGGCGCGGGGCGGCGGAGGGAGGTCGGGGTGCTCCGCCGTCCCGCGGTCCGGGGGGCCTGCGGGGCGGCTACCTGTCGGCGGCCGCGGCCTCGGCCTTCTTCTGCAGGTCGCCGAGCACCCTGGCCGGGTCGTCCTTGACGGCGGTGCCGATGCTCTTCTTGATCTCGGCCGAGACGTTGTCCCAACTGGTCTTGCCGAGCGGGTAGAAGGAGGCCTGCGGGAGCAGCGCGAAGAAGGGCTCCAGGTCCTTGTGCCGGCCGCTGGAGGTCATCTCCTTCAGGGTGTCCTGGGTGACCGGCATCAGGTTGTAGAGCTCGTCGAACTTCAGCGTGTTCTCCTTGCGGTACGCGAAGTCGAGGAACCGCTTGATCTGCTCCTTGTGGCCGTTCTTCTTGAAGGCCATGGTCCAGTCCGCGACGCCGAGGGTGGACTTGAGCGCGCCGTCCTTGCCCGGGATGGCGGCGACGCCGTAGTCGACCTTGCCGTCCTTGGCCATCTGGATCAGCGAGGGGTGGCCGTTGAGCATCGCGGCCTTGCCTGCGGCGAAGTCGGCGAACGCGGTCTTGCGGTCGGTGGCGGCCGGGTTGGCGTAGGTGAGTCCGGTGTCGACGAGGCCGGACCTGAGCCACCTGAAGGTGTCGACGTTGGCCGGGCTGTCGAGGCTGTAGCCGCCGGAGGTGCCGGTGATGCCGCCGCCGTTGCCCAGCTCCCACATCACGCTCTCGCCCTGGGCCTCCTCGGGGCCGAGCGGCAGCGCGTAGGGGGTGATGCCGGGGACCTTGGCCTTGAGCAGTTCGGCGTCCTTCCTGACGTCCTCCCAGGTCTTGGGCGCCTCCGTGATGCCGGCCTGCGCGAACAGGGCCTTGTTGTAGAAGAACGCCCGGGCGGAGGAGACGAAGGGTATGCCGTACTGGACGCCGTCGACCTGGCCGGCCGTGGCGAAGGTGGAGATGAGGTTGGCCTGGGTGGCGACCGGGAGCACGTCGTCGACCTTGTAGAGGAGGTTGTCGGCGACCTTGTCGGCGTAGCCGCCGGTCTGCAGGACGTCCGGCTGGTTGCCGCTCTGGACCATCGTCCTGACCTGCTTGTCGATGTCGTTCCAGTTGACGACCTGGACATCGATCCTGATCTTCGGGTTGGCGGCCTGGAACCGCGTCGCGAGGTCGTCCCAGTAGGCCTTGGAGCTGTTGCCGGCCTTGTCGCCGTAGTCGGCGGCGACCAGCTTGAGGGTGACCGTGCCGTCCGCGGACGTGCCGCCGCCGGTGCTGCCGCAGGCGGTGAGCGCCAGCACGCCGGTCGTGCAGGCCGCCACCAGGGCGAGGACGCGGTTCTTCATGGGATGACCTCCTCGGGCCCCGGGGGGTGCCGGGCGCCGGACGGGTGTGCTGGGCCACGGAACGACACGTCCGGGCGCTGGGGGAGGACCGTCGCCGGCCTGCGCGGCCGGCGGAGACTTCGCCGATGATGCTGCGCGAATGTGCGCAAATCTAGCAGGTTTCAATCATCATTTGGCGTCTGGTCCACCCCCGATGTTCATCGCGGGTTCGCTCCGGCCGGGCGGGTCACCGGGCCGGCACGGCGGCGACCGTGCCGAGGAGCTGGACGACGGCCTCGGTGACGGCCCGCCGGCCCGCGGCCAGGTACCGGCGCGGGTCCACCCCCTCGGGGTCGGCGTCCAGATGGGCGCGGATCGCACCGGTCATCGCGATGCTGAGGGCCGTCCCGATGTTGACCTTGCTGATGCCGCCCAGGACGGCCCGCCGCAGTTCGTCGTCCGGGACGCCGGAGGAGCCGTGCAGGACCATCGGGACCTGGAGGCGGTCGTGGAGCGCGGCGAGCAGGGCGTGGTCGAGCACGGCGTCGCGCGAGGTCATCGCGTGCGAGCTGCCGACCGCCACGGCGAGCGCGTCCGCGCCGGTCTCCTCGACGAACCGCCGGGCCTCGCCCGGCTCGGTGCGGGCCCCCGGGGCGTGGGCGTCCAGCGGGCCCCTGCCGTCCTTGCCGCCCACCTCGCCGAGTTCGGCCTCCAGCCAGAGGCCGTTGGCGTGGGCCCAGTCGGCCGCGCGCCGGGTCGCGGCCACGTTCTCCCGGTAGGGCAGGTGCGCGGCGTCGAACATCACGGAGCTGAAACCGCAGTCGGCGGCCTCCCGCAGCAGTGCTTCGTCCTTGACGTGGTCCAGGTGCAGGGCGACCGGCACCGCACTGGCGTGCGCGGCGCTCACCGCGGCGGCGGCGATCGGGTGCAGACGGCCGGTACGGAACTTCACGGCGTTCTCGCTCACCTGGAGGACGACCGGCGCGCCGACCGCCTCGGCGGCGGCGACGACGGCCTCGATGTGCTCCAGGGTGATGACGTTGAAGGCGGCGACGGCGCCGCGGTGGGCAGCGGCCTCGGCGACGAGTCCGCCCGTGGTGGTCAGCGGCATGAGGGCTCTTCTCTCGGTGCGGCCGGCGGGTCAGGCCGGGAGGATCTGGACCTGGGTGAGGTAGCGCTCGTAGGCGCGGCGGTCGAACATCCCCGCGTAGGGGGCGTGGACGGTGGCGGCCGACAGCGCGACCGCGTGGTTCAGCGCCTGGGGCAGCGGCGTCCGGTCGGCGAGGCCCATGGCCAGAGCGGCGACCGCCGCGTCGCCGGCCCCGGTGGGGTTCCCGCGGATGGCGGCCGCCGGCGACAGGAAGGCCCGCCAGGTGCCGGCCGGCGTGACGGCCAGCAACCCGTCCGGTCCGAGCGAGGCGACCACGGTCCGGGCACCGGCCTTCGCCAGCTCCCTGGCCGCGGCCGGCGGGTCGTCGATGCCGGTGGCGTCCCGGAGTTCGGCGGCGTTCGGTTTGATGACGGCCGGACCGGACCCGAGCGCCTCGGTGAGCGCCGGACCGGCCGCGTCCAGCACCACCGGGACGCCCTGCGCGCGGGCCAGGCGCACCAGTTCGCCGTAGGCCTCCGGCCGGACGCCCCGGGGCAGGCTGCCGGACAGCACCAGCGCCTGCGCGGTCGGCAGCAGGCTCCGCACCCCGGCGACCAGGGCGCCCCACTCCGGGCCGGACAGCTCCGGGCCGGGTTCGTTGAGCATCGTCGCGTCGTCCCGGTCGACGGCGGCGACCGTGCGCCGGGTCACCCCGCCGGCCAGCGGGATCGTCAGGCTGCTCAGGCCGGCCCGGTCGAGGTCGGCCTTGACCGCCGCGCCCGACGCCCCGCCGAGCGGCAGCACGGCCGCCGTCCGACGGCCGAGGGCCTGCAACACCCGGGCCACGTTGGCGCCCTTGCCGCCGGCCTGCTCGTGGACGGTGTCCACCCGGTGGCTGGCGTGCGGCCGCAGTTCCGCGAGGGTGTAGGTGATGTCGAGAGCCGGGTTGGGTGTGACGGTGACGATCACGGTTGAGGTCTTCCTTCCGGCGCGTGCCCGGCGGCGGCGATGCCGGCGTTGGTGTCTCCGGCGGCCGCGGTCCCGGCGGCCGTGGTCCCGGCGTTGGCGGGCCCGGCGCGGCGGGCCCCGGCCGGCGTGGGCGGGGTCATGCGTCGGCGAGGATCACCGAGCGGGTCAGGGCGCGCGGCCGGTCCGGGTCCAGGCCCTTCGCGGCGGCGATCGCCACGGCGAGCCGGTGGACGCGGACCAGTTCGGCCAGCGGGTCGAGCGCGCCGGCCACCCAGCGGGCGCCGGTCGCCTCCACCTGCTGCGCCAGGCCGGCCGGCGCCTCGCCGAACATCCAGGTCGCGGTGGTGGGCGCCGCGATGCTGATCGGACCGTGCCGGTACTCCATCGCCGGGTACGCCTCGGTCCAGGCCAGGGCGGCCTCACGCATCTTCAGGCCCGCCTCGGCCGCCAGGCCGACCGTCCAGCCGCGCCCGAGGAAGGTGAACTGGGTGCATTCGGCCAGGCCGGCCGGCAGCGGCTCGGCCAGCGCGCGGCGGCCGTCCTCCTCCACCGCCTCGCTGTGCAGGCCCAGGTGCGCCCGCAGCAGGGTCAGGGCGCTGGTGGCGAACCGGGTCTGGACGACCGACTGCTCGTCGGCGAAGTCCAGCACGACGACGTCGTCGGCGAGCGACATCACCGGGGTGTCCGGGTCGGCGGTGACGGCGAGCGTCCGGACCTTCCCGCGCAGCGCCCCGACCAGCTCCAGGACCTCGGTCGTGGTGCCCGACCGGGTCAGCGCGATCACCCGGTCGTACTCGCGCGTCCCGGGGAACTCCGAGGCCGCGAACGCGTCGGTCACGCCCTGCCCGGCGGCCTCGCGCAGCGTCGCGTAGGCCTGCCCCATGTAGAGGGACGTCCCGCAGCCGATGATCGCGACCCGTTCGCCGGCCCGGGGCAGGACGTCCTGCCGGTTCGTCGCCAGGTCGGCCGCGCGGCGCCAGCACTCCGGCTGGCTGGCGATCTCGGTCTCCACGTACGTCATGACTGGCCTCCGTGATGATCATTTGATTGAAGCTGATCTCCAATGCGGCTATTCAATCATTTCTGCGCATCGATGGACAGTGTTGGTGCGCGGTTTCTGGCATCACCACCGGGGCGGGGCGGGGCGGCGGTCCGCGGTCGGGAGCCCGACGGCCCACCGCCGGCCGCCGCGGTGCGACCCGGACACGGGAACGTCCGGCAGCCGTGCGGGCTGCCGGACGTCGCGGGGTCGTCCCGGCTGCCGGGGCCTTCGTGGCCCCGGCAGCCGGGCGGGTCACCAGCCGAGCGGGGTGAGTTCGGCGGCGGAGGTCCACTGGCCGCGGTTGCCCGCCTCGGTGAGGACGCGCAGCCGCAGGTAGCGAGCGGTGGTGGGCGAGCAGCGGATGCTCTTGGGCGCGGAGGTGTCGGCGAGGGTGCCGGTGGCGACGGGGGCGCCCCACCCGGTGCCGTCGGTGCTGAGGGAGAGTTCGTAGCGGCCGATCCGGCCGTTCGTCCCGCCGTCCTGACGGGGGAGGTAGGCCAGGCCGGTGACGGTGCGGTCGGCCCCGAGGTCCAGCTGGATCTCGTGCGGGAGCGGGTCGACGGCGCCGGACCACCGGGTGTGCCAGAGGGTGCCCGGCCTGCCGTCGACGGCGTTGACGGCGGCGCCGTTCTCGCCGGTGATCTCCTGGCTGTCGAAGTACTTCACGGTGGCGGCCAGCGGGCTCGATCCCATCACCGGGTCGCTGGTGCTCTCGGCGCCGTTCTCCAGGTGCCCGGCGAAGCGCCGCAGGAAGCCGTCGCGGGTGTCGGCGGTGGCGGTCAGGTCGTACCAGCCGTTCAGGCCGCCGGCGGTGGAGAAGTAGTCCTCGGTACCGGCGCCGGCGGCGAGCGGGTAGGTCCAGGGGCCGCCGCTGCGGTTGTTGCCGCGGACGGTGACGGTGCAGGCGGCGCTGCCGCTGTTGGTCATCCTCAGCCACACCAGGCCGTTGGCGGGGTCGTGGCGCAGGGTGACCTCGGGGTTGGCGTTCCCGGCGGTGGTGGCGGTGACCCGGTTGCCGGTGAAGCGGCGGACGAAGCCGTTGGGGCCGACGGCGCTCAGGTCGTAGGCGCCCGTGGGCGTTCCCGCCGTCCAGGTGTCGCCGACGGACCTGCCCGGGCCGACGGTGTAGCGCCAGGGTCCGTCGGTGCGGAAGGCATTGGCGTAGACGTAGAAGTGGGCGCCGGCGGCGCCGTCGGCGGTGAAGGTGATGCCCAGCGAGGTGGCGGTGACCTGGGCGGAGACGGTGAGGTCGTAGGGCAGTGGCCGGGCGGTGCGGGTCCCGGCCTCCTGGACGGGCATCACCTGGGTGCCGGGCGGTGCGGGGTTGGTGCCGAACGGGCCGCTGGTGGGGACGGGGGCGGGCAGCGGAGGATAGGCGGGAGTGCCGGCCGTGGTGTCCAGGGCGGCGGTGAGGTCCCCGCAGACCGCGCGGCGCCAGGGGGAGATGTTCGGCTCGGCGATGCCCGTCCACTTCTCCAGGAACTGCAGGACGGAGGTGTGGTCGAACACCTGGGAGCAGACCTTGCCGCCCCGGCTCCAGGGTGAGACGACGAGCAGCGGCACCCGCTGGCCCAGGCCGATCGTCTCGCCCCCGTAGAGGTCCTCGCCGACCGGCGCCGTGGAGAGGCCGTCGGCGGCGGTCACCGGCGGCGCCGGCGGCGGGATGTGGTCGAAGAAGCCGTCGTTCTCGTCGTAGTTCAGCAGGAACACCGTCCGGTTCCAGACCTCGGTGTTGGAGGCGAGGGCGTCGAGCAGCTGCTTGACCAGGTCGGCCCCGGTGTTGGGACCGTAGTCCGGGTGCTCGCACTGGGCCTCGGGGGCGACGATCCAGGAGACCGCCGGCAGCCGCCCGGCGGCGACGTCGGCACGGAACGCGGCGGCCAGCTGCCCCGGCCGCAACCGGGCCAGCCCCCGGTCGTAGAGGCTGCGTTCGGCGGCGGTGAGGGTGGCCAGTCCCTGGTCGAGCTGGGCGAGCAGCTGGGTCTGCCGGGCGCCGGCGGCCGCCTGGAGCGCGTAGTAGAAGTACTCCAGCTTCGGGAACGCCTTGCCGCTGTCGTCCCTGGCGAAGGCCAGGGCCTTCTTGCCCACGTTCAGGAAGGAGGTGAAGTAGTCGAGGCTGTTGTCGCCGTAGTTGTCCCACTCCTGGTAGGTCTTCCAGCTGCGGCCGGCACTCTCCAGGCGCTCCGCGTAGCTGGTCCAGGTGTACCCCGTGTGGCCCGGGTTCTGCCAGGCCGCGTTGCCGACCGCGCGCTGGGTGGTGCTGCCGGGCTCGTAGCCGAGCTTGCCGGACCACAGGTAGAGCCGGTTGGGATTGGTGGGCCCCAACTCCGAGCAGTGGTAGGCGTCGCAGATGGTGAACGCGTCGGCGAGCGCGTGGTAGAACGGCAGCGCGGCCCGGTCGAAGTGGACCATCGTCCGGACGCTCTTCTGCGGGACCCACTGGTCGTAGCGCCCCTTGTTCCAGGCCGCGTGCCCGCTGCCCCAGTCGTGGGCGGTGCCGGCGAGGAACTGGTCGCCGATCCGGTAGGGCAGGACGTACCCGGCGCCGTTCGGCTGCCGGAAGACCGGGGAGCCGTCGGGCAGGGTGATCGCGGTCGGGTCGTTGAACCCGCGTACCCCGCGCAGGGTTCCGTAGTAGTGGTCGAACGACCGGTTCTCCTGCATGAGGACGACCACGTGCTCGATCGCCCCGAGCCCGCCGGCGGGCGCTTCGAGGGCCAGTGCGTTGCGCAGGTTCGGCGGGAGCACGGCGAACCCGGATGCCAGGGCGCCTGCTCGGAGCAGGTTTCGACGCTTCATGGGGGACTCCTTGGGACGAGGGAGGTACTGCTCGGCGGCTCGGCCGGGGTGGGGGTGGCAGTGCCGCTCCGGGCCCCCGCCGTGGGGGGCGGAGGCCCGGAGCGCGGCTCGTCGGGGCGTTGGTGCTACGCGGAGGGGAAGGGCGCCAGGGGGCGGGTGACGGCGCCGGACACGGCCTAGGCGGCGGGCGGGGTGTCGAAGGGGGCGCTCCAGGTCTGGTTGGGCTGGTGCGTCCCGCAGGCGTAGGTGTTGACCGTGGAGTTGGTGTTGGCGAAGTCCGAGCCGTTGACGTCGATGCAGACGCCGTTGGCCTGGCGGAGCTGGCCGGAGCGGTTGTAGGTCCACTTCTGCTTGCTGTCACCGGTGTTGCAGGTGGCGAGGGACAGGCCGGTGGACGCTCCGGAGAGGCACAGGGAGCTGTTCTGGAGGGAGGAGATCAGGCCGTTGCCCTGGCGCTGCCACTGCTGGTTGCCGTTGCCGGTGCAGGTGTAGAGGGCGACCTTGGCACCGGCCGTCGCGCCGCCGTAGGCGTCCAGGCACAGGCCGGAGGCCTGGAAGGCGCTCTGCGGGGCCTGGATCTGGCCGACCGGGACGGCGCCGCCGCAACTGCCGGGGTCGATGGTGTACATGGCCGTGTCGTGACCGGCGACGGTGGTGGTGATCGACGAGGTCACCGGCTGGTCGGTGTGGCTCCACAGGTCGCGGGCGGTGCGGGTGCACCCGGTGTTGCCGAAGCCGACGCGGGCCAGGTCGAGGGTGTAACCGGTCGCTGCGGTGTTCTTGTTGAGGACGGCCACGGCGCGGCGGCCGCCCGCGAGCGGCTTGACGACGACGTCGACCCCGGCGGTGGCGGAGGCGTTGTCGCGGGAGGCGAGGTAGCCGCCGGCGCCGAGGGGGTCCTGGTCCACGGCGATGATGTCGCTGTTCTTGAGGATGTTCAGCTGCGGCGCGTAGGTGACCGGGTCGGCGGCCATCCTGCGGACGTCGGAGCTGATCATGAGCGGGGAGCCCATCGCCGACCAGAGGGCGAACTGGCTGCGCTGTTCGGCGAGCGTGAGCTGGTTGTTGTCGCCGATGAGCAGCATGTCCGCGTCGTTGTGGTTGCCGGGGCCGTTGTAACGGGCCAGGGCCACGGTGTCGTTGAGGTTCTGGTAGACGCCGCCCTCGTAGTAGTCGCCGCCGTGCGGCCAGTTCCAGGCGGAGGCGCCGTCGCCGTGCCAGACCGCGATGTCGGGGCTGACCCGCCACATCTGGCCGAGGGTGCGCACCCAGTCCATCGAGTTGTACTTCTCCGCGCTGGTCGGACCGTAGCCGGCCGGCGCGGACTCGTTGAAGAGGATCTTGCGGTCGGTGCCGGCCGTCGCGGTCTTCAGGGCGTCGGCCATGGTGGTGAAGATCTGCCGGCGGTTGCTGATGTCGGTGCCGCAGTTGTCCACCTTGAGGGAGTCGATGCCCCAGTAGGCCAGCGAGTTGGCGTCCGCCTGCTCATGGCCCTTGACGCCGCCGGGCACGCCCTGACAGGTGTTCACGCCGGAGGTGCTGTAGAGGCCGGCCTCCATGCCCTGGCTGTGCACGTAGCCGGCGTAGTCGGTGAGTTCCCAGTCGAAGCCGGGCTGGCTGCTGCTGCCCCAGGTGGCCGCGCCGTGCAGGTAGCCGGCGCCGGTGCGCTGCATCCAGCAGTCGTCGACGGTGAGGTTGGTGTAGCCGGCCGCGACGAGGCCGGTGTCCTTCATGGCCTTGGCCTGGTCCTGCATGAACTGCTGGAAGGAGTAGCTGGTGCGGGTGCCGTCGAGGCGGGCCTGGGCGGCGCAGGTGAAGCGGGCCCAGTTGTTGAACCCCATCATCGGCTTCGCGCCGATCGGGGTGCTGGTGTTCGCGGCCACGGTGTCCGCGCTCGCGGTGGGGGAGGTGGCCGCGGCGAGTCCGGTGGTGGCCAGGGCGGCGGCGGACGCGAGTCCGACCAGCCGGCGGTGCAGTCTCATGAGAGCTCCGTGCACGTGGGGGAGTGAGGGTGCGCCTTGGTGATTGAAAGTGCTTGATTCGGCCATCGCCAAAGCAGAATTGCGCACACCGTGGCAGCTTGATGTAGGGAAGTCAAGAGTGGTGAGCGCCTGGACCGCGAACCGTGACTCACAGCCGCTGGTGGGCAGTTGCCGGAGCCGCTCCCGGCCCGCGCGCGCCCGCGCCGGGCGCGCGCGGGCCGGCGCGCAGATCTGGACGCGGGTCGTACGAGGGCGGAGCCCGCGCCGGGCGCGCGCGGGGCCGGCGGGCCGTCAGGGGCGGCGGTCCCGGCCGGACCCGAACGGCCCGCGGCGGGGCCCCGGCCCCGCCCGGAGCGGACGGGCGGGTCAGCGGCCTCCCCAGGCCGGCCGGAACCGGCCCGCGGCGACGGGCGTCCGCTGCCGCAGGCGCCGCGGAGGGGCCGCCCGGACGGCCCGGTACAGCTCCTGGGCCAGCAGCGCCGCGCCCAGGACACCGGACTGCCGGCCCAGACCGGAGGGGACGACGCGCGGTGCCTTCCGGAAGGCCGGCCGCTTCGACAACTCGGCCTGGAGCGCGTCGAAGTAGGCCCGCCCGGCCAGGGCCAGGGCGCCTCCGACGACGATCCGATCCGGGGCGGCGGGGCCGAACGTGGAGTGCAGAGCATCGGCGAGGGCCTCGACCGCCTCGCGCCAGACGCCGGCCGCGACCGGGTCGCCGGCCGCCGCCCTGCGCTGCACCTGTTTGGCCGTCACGTTCTGCTCGCCGGAGGCGAGCCGGTAGCGGCGGGCGATCGCCGCGGCTGATGCGACGGTCTCCAGGCAGCCGGCCGCTCCGCAGGGGCAGGGGTCGCCGCCGGGGCGGATCACCAGGTGGCCCAACTCGCCCGCCGGGCCGCCGTCCCCGGCCGACGGCCGGCCGTCCAGCACCATCGAGGCGGCGATGCCGCTGCCGACCGGGACGAACAGGAAGGACCGGCGGGCGCGGCCCGCACCGAGCCTGGCCTCGGCCAGGCCGCCCGTCCGGGCGTAGTGGCCGAAGGCCACCGGGATCTCCAACTCCTCGGCCAGCCAGCGGCGGACGGGGACCCGGCGCCAGCCCAGGTGCGCGGCGAAGACGGACGTCCCGGTCGCCTCGCCGACCAGGCCGGGGACCGCGATCCCGGCCGCCGAGGGCGACCAGCGGCGGGAGAGCTCGCCGGCGTAGTCGAGGACGGTCTCCAGGACCGCGTCGGGGCCGCGGTCCGTCCGGGTCGGCCGGCCCCCGCTGTGCAGCAGGGACCCGTCGGCCGCCATCGCGACCGCCGTGATCCGCGTGCCGCCCACCTCCAGGGCGATCACCACCGGGGGGCCGGCCGCCCGGTCGGCCCCCCGGCCTTCGGCTGTGCGGTCCGGCGGGCTCGTGGAGTCCGGCCGGCGGGCGATCTCCTCGGCGACGTGCGGCAAGAGGTCCTCCTGAAGCGTGGTATCCACGCTCGTTTGATCGAAGCTGAGCTATATATAGCTTCTTCGCTCAAAAGTCTGCAACGGTGCTGGCGGTTTCGTCATGGTGCCCGCGATACCCTTCAGCTGCCGGTACGAGACGTAGAAGGAGTGGTCATGGGGACGCACGAGAGGTGGACGCGTCTGCTGGAGATCCTGGGCGACCGGGGGCGGATCGAGGTCGGCGAGGCCGTCGAGCTGCTGAACGTCTCCGCGGCGACCGTGCGTCGTGACATGGACGAACTCGCGAGCCAGCAGCTGCTGGTCCGTACCCGCGGCGGTGCGGTGCTGAGCGGCGTCGCCTACGATCTGCCGCTGCGCTACAAGACCGCGCGCCGTGCGGACGAGAAGCTCCGGATCGCCAAGGCCGCGGCCGCGCTGATCCCGCCCGGGGCGGTGGTCGGCCTGAACGGCGGTACCACCACGTCGGAGGTCGCCCGCGAGCTCGCGACCCGCGCCGACCTCGCCGAGCACAACAACGGGACGGCCCTGACCGTCGTCACCAACGCCATCAACATCGCCAACGAGCTGGCCGTCCGCCCGTACGTCAAGACGGTGGTCACCGGGGGAGTGGCCCGCCCGAACTCCTACGAACTCACCGGCCCGCTGGCCACCATGGTGCTGCAGGGGCTCTCGTTGGACTACGCGATCCTGGGCGTCAACGCGGTGGACCCGAAGAACGGCGCCGCCACCCACGACGAGGGCGAGGCCAGTGCCAACCGGGCGATGGCCGAGCGGGCGGACAAGGTGATCATCGTCGCCGACGCCACGAAGATCGGCCGGCGTGCCTTCGCCCAGGTGTGCGCCGTCCACGAGTTCGCGGTGCTGATCACGGACAAGGAAGCCCCGGAGGACGTCATCGAGCAGTTGGTCGCCCAGGGCGCGGAGGTGCACTGCGTCTGACCCGGTCCCGGGGCCGCGCCGGTGGCGGGGCGCCCGCTGGCGGGCCCTGAGTGCCGGGTCGGCCCGGGTCCTCCACGCCGGGACGGCCGGGCTCTTCGGGCGCGCGTCCCGGCCTGGTCCCGCCCCGGTGCTGTCAGCGCGGCAGTGCGAGCAGGTCGTCGAGTTCCGCGGCGAAGAGCAGGGCCGGGTCGAAGCCCATCCCGGTGAAGTGGCCCGCGAGTTCGAGGGACAGCACGCCGTGCAGGCGGGTCCAGAAGGCCAGGAACCGGCGGAGTGCCGCGGGCGGGGCGGGGTGGTCGCCGGCCCAGTCCCGGTGGTCGGCGAGGTGCGCGTCGAACGGTGTCGGGGGGCCGGCCGGCGCGAGGGCCGCGCACGCGTCGACCAGGATGGTCATGATCTCGGCGGACACGGCGGTGGTGTCCTCGGGCGCGTGGTAGTTGGGCACGGGCGTGCCGTAGACGAGGAAGTACCGCTGAGGGTCGGCCAGCGCCCAGTCGCGCAGGGCGTGTGCCAGTCCGGCCAGGTCGGCGCCCGCGGCGGCGGCCGCCCGCAGGGTGTCGGCGAGGCTCCGGTAGGCCTCCCGGACGAGTTCGGTGATCAGGTCGTCGCGGCTGGCGAAGTAGCGGTAGAGCGCCGGGCCGCTCATGCCCATCTGCTTGGCGATCGCGTTGAGGGAGAGCGCGGACGCCCCCGCCGTCGCGACCTGCTTCCAGGCCTGTTCCACGATCTCGGCGCGCACCTGGCTCCGGTAGCGCTCGCGCGGGGTGGTCGCGTCCTTCGTCACCACAGCCTGCTTTCCCCGGCCGCCCGGTCGTCAGCTACATGTTCATGAGTTAGTTAGAACTTATCACGATCCCCGTTGACCTCTCGCCCCGGGTTGCGTTACAACGTCTAACGAAAGAGAAACTATCTATCTGCCCAGGGGGCCTCCATGTCCAGCAGCCGCGTCGCCCTGTTCGCCGTCCCGCTCGCCGCCGGCCTCCTCTGCGCCACGGTCGCGCCCGCCACCGCCGTCGCACCCCACGAGGCCCGCCCCGGCGCGTCCCTGACCTGCCGGGGGCAGGGGGTCGACCCCGACGCCCTCGTCCGCCACCGGGCCGAGACCGTGATCCACGCGCCGCTGCGCACCGTCTGGCGGCTGCAGGCCGACGTGGAGGGCTGGCCGTCCTGGCAGGCCCCGGTCCGGAGCGCGGAGCGCCTCGACGGCGGCCCGCTCCGCGCGGGCTCGGCGTTCCGGTGGACGACGCCGGTGCCGCCCAACCCCACAACTCCCGCCACCGGCCTGCGGATCACTTCGACCGTCGAGCAGCTCCGGCAGGGCTCCTGCATCCGCTGGACCGGCCCGGCGGACGGCGAGGGGCTGCACATCGACGGCGTCCACGTGTGGAACTTCACCGAGGTCGAGGGTGGCGTCCGGGTGAGCACGGAGGAGACCCACACCGGCCCCCAGGTCGACGCCCACGTACCGATGGCGACCGAACTCCTCCGGCGGGGGCTCGACGCATGGCTGCGTGACCTCAAGACCGCCGCCGAGGCCCTCACCGGCGAACCGTGCTGACGAACGGCCGTGCCGGCACGTGCGCCGGGCCGTCCCGCCCGGCCCGCTGGCGTGGTTCGGCGTTTGACGGTCGGCGCCGTCAGCCGGCGGCGCCGTGGGAGGGGCGTGGGTCGAGTCCGTCCAGCAGGACGGTGAGGTAGGCGTCGACCAGGCCGGGCGAGGACGGTTCGGCGCGGGCGACGGCCAGCGCGGTGGTGCCGATGAGGGTCGTGGCCAGTGCGGGGTCGAGGTCGGCGCGGACCCGTCCGTCGCGGCGGGCGCCGTCGAGCATCTCCTCGACGGCGCCGACCAGGCCGGCGCGCAGTGCGGTGGTGGCGGGCAGGTCGAGGCCGGTGAGCTGGTCGTTGATGGCGTGGTGCGCGGCCTGAAAGGTGATCAGCTCGCGCAGGAAGGTGCGCAGGGCCCGGTAGGGCGCGGTCGTGGCGAGCAGCTCGCGGGCGCGCCGGACGACGGGTTCGAGCAGCCGGGCGACGGCGGCGTCCAGCAGGGCGTCCTTGCCGCCGAAGGCGCGTACGACGGTGGCGGCGCCGAGCCCGGCGCGCCTGGCGATGGCCTCGACGGTGAGGGTCGCGCCCGGTTCGGCCAGCAGCGCCATGGCGGCGTCCAGGGCGAGGTCCCGGTTGCGCACGGCATCGGCGCGGCGTCTCGGCGCGGGGGTGGGGCTCGGCTGCTCCGGAGGCGTTGACAACTGAAATGACCCTTCCACATAATTATCTGGAACGTGCGTTTCACTTGAGTCTAGCGGGCGGAGCCTCCATGAACGAGCGGATCCTGATCTCCGGGGCCGGCATCGCCGGACTCACCCTGGCCCACTGGCTGGCCCGGCACGGCATGCGGCCCACCGTCGTCGAGCGCGCCGCCGGACTGCGCAGCGGCGGCAACGGGGTGGACGTGCGCGACGACGCGGTCACGGTGGTGGAGCGGATGGGCCTGATGGACCGCGTCCGTGAACGGGCCGCCGACGTGCACGGCATCAAGTTCGTCGACGCCGCCGACCGGCCCGTGGCCCGGATCGATCTCCGCGACGACGCCTCGGTCGAGGTCATGCGGGGCGACCTGCTCGCGCTGCTGCGTGAGGCGGCCGGTGACGCGGAGTTCCTGTTCGGCGAATCGGTCCGGGCCCTGGAGCAGGACGACCACGGGGTGACGGTCGCCTTCGAGCACTCGCCCGCCCGCCGCTTCGACCTGGTGATCGGCGCGGACGGCATGCACTCGAACCTGCGACGGCTCGCCTTCGGTCCCGAGGAGCGGTTCCTCCGGCACAAGGACCACTACTTCGCCTTCGCCGACGCCGACGCCGGGCCGGGGGAGGACCGCTGGGTGACCATGTTCAACACGCCGGGCCGGATGGCCGGGATCTACCGGTCGGGCAACCACCCCCAGGCCAAGGCGTACTTCATCTTCCGCTCCGGGCGGCTGGACTACGACCGCGGCGACGTCGCCGCGCAGAAGCGGCTGGTCGCCGAGGCGTTCGCCGGCCAGGCGTGGCGGCCCACCGCGGGTCTGCTGGAACGGGCCCTGGCCGACCCCGAGTTCTACTTCGACGCCCTCGGCCAGGTGCGGATGGACAGCTGGTCCGCCGGCCGCGTCGCCCTGGCCGGCGACGCGGCCTGGTGCGCCTCCCCGGCCTCGGGCGCCGGGGCCGAACTCGCCCTGGTCGGCGCGTACCGGCTGGCCGGCGAGCTGGCCGCGGCAGGAGGCGACCACCGGGCGGCCTTCGCCCGCTACGAGGCCGCCCACCGGCCGCTGGTCGACCGCAAGCAGCAGATCGGCCCGAACGTACGCCTCATGGTGCCCAGGACCGAGGGCGGCCGGCGCCTGCGCGACGCACTGGCCAGGCTGCCGCTGCTGAAGGCCGCCGGGGCGATCGAGCGCCGCCTGCGGGCCCGCACCGCCGAACCCCTGCCCGACTACCGCTGCGCCGCCTGAGCTTGTCGTTTTACCTCCGGTGATCATTTCCAGAGTGTTCGAGCTGGTCAC
>NZ_BNBO01000040.1 GCF_014655955.1 Kitasatospora indigofera | reverse complement strand
CGAGATCGTCGCCACCGGCCCCTCGATCTCCAGCAGCACGGTTTCCAACTTGATCACCACAAACCCCTCCCATCAAGAACCACAACGGACGAATGAGGACCGGCCGAGAATCGAAGCCACCAACAGCATCACAGCAGCCCCACCGGACCACTTCTCCCAACGTGCCCAACACCCCGCTCAGGCCACCCGACCCACGGCAGCCGGACGACCGCCGGACAAAGCCCGACGTCCGACGGGAGCGCCACGCTTTGCGGGGGAAGCGCCGGCAATTTGCCCGGCCGGAGAAATGCACCGTCGGAAAAGCTCGCGCCGTGCGAACGAGGGCAGCGAAAATGGAACATCAAGAGAACGCGTGGAAAATCGCCCAACGCGCCGCCTCGATATCCGTTCGGGCTGCGCCCGCGCCTAGGGCCTGACCGGCGGTGGACATCCCGGTCGGCACACCCTTCACGCGTGGATGTCCGGCCGCGTGATCACGCAGTGAGTGCGGGGATGGTGGATGGACCCCAGGGTTGGAGCCACCTTGAACAACAACAACGACGACGGCCCGGCCCGGCGTACCGCCCCTACGGAGTCCGTCGTCCCCGTCCCCCTTTCCGGTCCGGCCGGGTCCGTCGTACGGCTCCCCTTCGCCGAGCAAGGGCCGCGCACCGGGCTGCCGGTCGTGCTGCTGCACGCCGTCGGCGACTCCTGGCGGTCCTTCGAACCGCTGATGGCCCACCTGCCGGACACCCTGCGCGTGCTCGCGCCGAGCCAGCGCGGGCACGGCGGGGCGAGCTGCCCGCCGCAGGGGTACCGGCCGGCGCACTTCGCGGCCGACCTCGCGGCCTTCCTGGACCGGACGGGGGTCGAGCGGGCGGTCCTGGTGGGCGCGTCCAGCGCGGGCTTCACCCTGCGCCGGTTCGCCGCGGCGGAGCCCGGCCGGGTGGCCGGCCTGGTGTTCCTCGGCTCCCCCGCGCAGCTGGCCGACAAGCCGGGGGTGGCCGCGATCCGGGAGTGGGTCGACGGCCTCACCGACCCGCTCGACCCGGTCGCGATGCGCGAACTGGTCGATTCCATGGTCAGCCGGCCACTGCCGGAGGACTTCGCCGAGCTGATGACGCGCGAGGCCGTGCGCACACCCGCCAGGGTGTGGCGCGAGACCTTCCACGGCCTGCTCGACGAACCACCGCCGGCACGCCTCGGGGAGCTCACCGCTCCTGTCCTGGTGATCTGGGGCGAACGGGACCAGATCCTGCCCCGCTCCGACCAGGACCGCCTGACCGCCGCCTTCCCCCGGAGCACGCTGCTGGTCCACGAGGGCGCCGGCCATGTCGTCCAGTGGGACGACCCCGTCCGCACCGCCGCCGACCTGACGGTCTTCACCGCCGCCTGTGCCCGCCGGCCCTGAACACGCCGCACGCCCCGGGGCGCGGGAGCGAGCCGCGACGGTGCACCCACCTCGCAGGACAACACGGCCTCGGACCGGCCCGAGGGCCGGCCGTGCCGGACCGGCGACGGCCACGTCCGGCCCGGCCGTCACTCCCCACCGCCGGTCCGGGTCGTCAGCCGGTCTCCGCTGGTCAGGCAGACGCACGGGGCCGCGGTGATCTGATTGGATACCCGGGTGACCGACCTGACCGCGGCTTCTCCCTGCCCCTGTGTGCTCTGCGATCCCGTCGCCTCCGCGACCTTCCGCGCACGGCGGCGACGCAGGAAGCAATGGGCCTCGGCGATGGCGCACGTACAGGAGCACGGCTGGCACGTGATCGGGGTGGGAGGCGGCGGGGACGTCCCGGACTGGGCCTTCACCGTCGGATTGTGGCATTCCCACCGCATCCCCGAAATCTCCATGTTCGGCCTGGATCTGCACGGGCTGATGCACTGGGTCGGTGATGCCGCGACCCTGCTGCGCGACGGGGCGCCACGGGAGCCCGGCATCCTCCTCCCCGATGTCGTCGAGGGCTACCAGCTCCGGCTCCAATCCGTGGACAACAGCTGGTACCGCGCCCTGTTCGGCACGGCCGTCGGCTTCTACCGACAGACTCCGGTCCCGATTGTCCAGATGGTCTGGCCCGACCGGGAGCACCGATGGCCCTCGGACGAACAGGCCAGCCCGGGCTGCCGCGCGCAGCCGAACCTCCATCTACCGGTCGGACGCCACCCGCAGGGCGTCTGGACCGAGGAGGCCGCCTGGCCATGACCGCACGGCAGAGGCTTCGCAGGTCCGGCACAGGACGCAGGCCCGCCGGGGCCGGGATCACGCCGGACCGTGACTGCTGTGCCGAGTCTTCCTGATCCGCCACCGGCAATTGAGTGTTCCCTGATACCGCACCGAGGCAGAATGTTCCTGTGGCGACTTGAAGAGCACCGGCCGGGCGGAAGTCCTGGCGCAAGAGGGGAGACGGCTGGTCCGTCCGCGACGCTGACCGCTGGGTCTGCCTCGTGTGTCGCGAGCCCGTCCGCTCTTACCAGTACCGCTTCCATCCTCCCGAGTCCACCGGCTTCGAACGGTGCATCGGGTTTTCCTGGTGCTCGGGGTGCCGGATCTATTCGGGCGCCATGGTCCACGTTGCTCGCAGACGGGTCCTGATCGACGCCCTGGCGTCGCTACCTGCCGATGACCGCGACCAGGTGCTCCGAAAGGAGGCCGCACTGGTCGACTACCTCGACAGCCACTGGCTCGATCAGGGCTGACCCGCTTCTTGGCCGAGCCGACCGGCCGCCGCCGTCCGCGCTGGACCCGGCGCGGCTGAGGTGAACGGCGACCAGCACCTTGACGGTCAGTCCTCCCACGGCCACAAACTGAAGCGCCACCATGGACCGTGCGGTGAGACGGTGTGTCGCAGGGCCGGGTGATCGAGAATTCTGCTGTCGAGGCTCCCGACGATACGGGCGAGCTCCCGCGCGGACTTCCGAGGCAAAGCACGTACGGCCACGTCCAGGAGATCCCGCCACTCGCTCGGCTCCGGTGGACAGCAGGACGCTTCGCCACAGCCTGTGCGGACAAAGGGCGAACGCCGTCGCGGAGTATGCGCCAGCTCATTCCAGGCGGCCAGGGCTTCGGCCAGGTCACCGGGCCCGAAGCGAGTTCGCTCCAACCGGATGATGTCGGCCTGCGCCGAGCCGGAAACCCGACCGATCTTCGAATGTCGCCCACGCTCGACCGGGAACCTCCGGCGTTCCGAGCGCAAGCCCGAAGGACGCCTACGCGGCATGGCCCTTTCGCTGCAGCGTCATGGGCGCCAGTCTGTCAGAAGCCGAGCGGCCGGCGCCACAGCCTTACAGCAGCAGCGAATTGAACGACTTGCCAGGCCGATCCAGCCCCTGCCCCCAACGCCGACCAGCGGTGTTGAGAATCCTGAGCAGGATCTCGCGATCCTCGTCCCACTCCTGCAGCACCAGCGCTGACCGCTCGATCACTACCAGGTAGTGGTCAGCGGGCACCCACTTCATGTCCTGAAGGCAGTCCGCGACGGCAT
Source organism: Kitasatospora indigofera (assembly GCF_014655955.1). GTDB lineage: Bacteria > Actinomycetota > Actinomycetes > Streptomycetales > Streptomycetaceae > Kitasatospora > Kitasatospora indigofera. The sequence goes on along the minus strand of NZ_BNBO01000040.1, from coordinate 74,402 downwards.
TCCAGTTCCAGCCGAAGTAGACCGGAAACCGGAGGCAGGCACTCATATGTTCGAAGACCGCTTGTTCGTCGCCCATCCTGGCACCGTCCAGACGCGCTACGTAGCTGGTCCCTGAAGGCGGCAGGAAGAACGAGGAGTGCCGGGCGTCCGCATCCAGATGGTGCACCCAGGGGGCCTCGCCGGTCCAGTAGTGGTTCATTTCCCCTCCGGTTCAAGGTGTCCAGCCTGCACCCGACACGATGGCCGCGCCGCGCTCCACCACTTCGCCGGGAATCGCCCCGACCGGGCTGCGATGGCCGGCCAGGTTGCTTCACCTCGGTCCCGCAGTCTGCAGATCATCCCAGAGGGCGCACTCGGCTTGGCGAGGGCCCGGGCATTTGCTGTGCCGAGGAGTCAGTGCCGTCCCCCATTGCGACAGCTCGGGCACATCACCCCAATCGCAGCACCTCCGGCAAGGGGGAACTCAATGAACAGCAACAGGAAGAGCAGGTAGCTGACCACAAAGGCCGGAAGAGCAGTCACTCCCGCAAGGTCATTGGCGAAGTGGAAGGCCTTGCGGAGCCATCGGCCCAAAGTGACCTGCCCTACCCATCCCCCAGCCCAGCGGCGCACGCAGCTCGGAGCCGGGGAAGTGCAGTGCCAGGTACGGGTGAACCGGCTGTGCCGCTGATCCTGTGACGGTCTTCAGTGCCAGGCGGGATTGTGGCTCGGCAGCCAGGTCCCGAAGAGCGTCTCGTACTCCTCGCCCGTCTCGACGGTGAGCACGAATTGAGGCACGGTCGCGGAAACCGCAGCATGCAGACGGGTCAGCAGGGCGGAGACGGGTGGTAGATCCACACGCAGTGCAGCCGCAAGGCGAATCCGCTGAGCACCGAGCTCCGGTTCGTCCCGGTTCTCGTCGCGGACAAGGTGATCGGCGGCCGTCCGCATGACCGCGAGGTCACCGGCTCCGGAGAACTTCAGGCAGTCCCGCCAGGACGGCAGCCCAACCATGATCTGCAGTGCTTCGCCGAGGTTCTGGCCGATCAGACCGGCCTCTCCCTCGGAGCCGGCGTACAGCACGGGCCGTGCCGTGCTGTCGCGACCGCAGAGGAAGAATGTCCCGCCGGTGCAGTCGCCGGCCAAGCCGGTCAAGGAAAGCCCGGACGACAGCCGGACGGGCTCGCCGTGATCTCCACGCGCGAGATCGAACTCGCAAACGTTCCACAGCAGCTCAGCAAGGCCGGAGTCCTGCCTGATCGCGTCCAGGATGTCATCGTCGCTCGTCACGCAGCGCAGGCTAGCAGTGCGCTCCGGCCCCACCTACGTGTCGGCCGAGTCCGTCTGGGGCCGCCACTCCTCCCGGTAACCAGGGTGCTCGGCGTACGACTGTGCGAGCACACGAAGGGCATGACCGAGGCCGACGAAGCGCGCGTCGGACGGGTCCATTCCCTTGTAGTCCCGGGCCAGCATGTCGACGAGGTCGAGCATCGGCAGATGGCTGTCAAGGAGGGCGTCGGCCCCGAAGCGGTAGACCACCTCGGCATAGGCGTGGTTGTCCGTCTCGTAGCAGGCGTGAAGGAACTTCAGGAGGTCTTCCATGAGGAGATCATTGCCCACTTCCGGCGATGCCGGGGGATGAAAAACAATCAATGGTTGTGGTTCGGGCTTCCGTGCAAGCCGGGATGTCAGCCGGTGCTCATGGGCGTTGTGAGGGACTGGTTGGAGTGTGGGCCAGCGAGCGAGCATACGTTGGCGCATGTCCGTGCTGAGCCTGCTGAGGCCACTCAGGTCGGCGTGGCCGGCAGCAGACAGCCCCGACGGTGGCCCCTGTCAGCCGACGTCTTACCCCCCGGACGTGACATGACTGGCCAAGATCGATCAAGCATCCAGGCGGCCTTCAATCGCAGGACCGAAGCCAACCGGCAAGCCTGCCACGACCAACGAGACCGCTTCAGCAGCAGTTGCAGCGTCTTGGGGAGGAATCTCATCACCGGCCCACAGGCAGTAGACCCCGCCAACCCCCCACCGCTGAGCGGGAAGAGACTCGGAACATCTCCCGAGAAGGGCCGGTGAGTACATCGGATTGTCGTCCGGTCAGGCAGCTCCTGGGTCGTCGCGGGAGCAGGCCGGGCCGCGTCACCGCCCCGTCCTCTGTGGTCCCCAGCCTCTCGGCAAGGTGTGCGGTGCGCGCCCTCCCACCGGTGTCTCGGCGGTGCTCGGGCGTGCTGCTCCTGGACGGCGACGAGCAGCAGGTGCGCGAGGTCGCCCGCGGCATCGCCATGGAGGCGGGCACCGCCCTGTGGGCGGACCATGTCGAGATCCTGACCGCGGGCTTCGGCCTCGAGATGCAGCAGCTCCTCCCCCAGTGCCGCGGCATGTACGTCCCCCGCCTGACCACCGCCACCGCCGACCTGGCGCGCGTCCTGATCGAGGTCCACCAGGCGCAGCACGAGGACGGTACCGAGCCGTTGCCGTAGATGGTGGTGTGCGCCGGTGTCCTGTCGCCGGACGAGGTCTACGAGTTCGCGGATGTGATGGGCAAGGTCCCGGCCGGGCAGCGGATCGCCGCGGTCCTGCCGGCCGCGGGCCGGGCCCGGGAGCTGTTCCCCGACGCGCCGGTGCTGGACGCCTCGCTGGTGACGCAGTGCCAGCCGCTGGAGATGCTGGACGGCCAGGAGGTGGTCCTGCAGCGTGTCACCGACGAGGCGTACCGGCAGCTGACCGCCACGATGACGACCGCCGTGCAGCCGGCCGCGGCGGCCGGCGGTGTGTGGGGGCAGGTCCCGGACCCGGACGCCCCGCGGTTCGGCCCCTCCGCCCTCAAGGACGCCGTTCCGGAGCGCACCTGTCGCTCCTGCCCTCCCCCGCCGGGCCGGCCACGCCGAGCACCGGCCCCGAGAGCGGGCCCGAATCCGGATCCGGGTCGGATGCCCCCGTGCAGAACCCGGCCGGCACCAGCGCGACGCCGGTCACCCCGGCGAGCGAGGTCCCTGCCGTGGCTCCGGACGCCCTGCCGGGGCCCTGCGCCCAGGGGCCCGCGGGCGACGGCTCCTCCGGCCCGACGGGCGGTGCCGCGGCCGCCGCACTCCCCCAGGCCCTGGGGGTCCGCGCGAAGGGGCGTCCCCGGGTCAGCATCGTGCGCGACGGCGCCGGTGACGTCCCGCCGGGGCCGACGGCGCCGCAGGTGCAGGTGCTCGGGCCGCTGCGGATCAAGGGCATCGACGAGGCGCCGATCCAGCCGAGGCTGGTCCTGCTCGCGGCGCTGCTCATCTTCAAGTCCGACCGGGACTACGGGTCGATCGCCGGCCACATGGACCCCGTCAACCCGTGGACGCCGAGCACGATGGACACCCACATGTCCCGCCTGCGCCGCCCCCTCGGCGTCGACAGCGCCGGCATCCCCTACCTGCGGCCCAAGCCCAAGGGCGTCGAGCAGTACGCCCTGTCCGACGAGATCACCTGCGACTACGCCAACTTCGAGCACCTGGCCGAGCGCGGCCTCCGCCAGGGCGCCGCCGGGGTCCTCGACCTGCAAGCCACCCTGCGTCTCGTCCGGGGCAAGCCCTTCGGCGGCGCCGGCGCCCACACCTGGGCCGCGCCGCTGGTGCAGACGATGAACACCAAGATCGTGACGGTCGCCCACACCATCGCCTTCCAGCGCATCCAGGACGAGGTCCTCGACATCGACGCGGCCCGCCACGCGACCAGCACCGGCCTGGACGTGGAGCCGGCCGCCGAAGTCCTGTACCGCGACTGGATGCGCGTCGAGCACCGGGCCGGCAACCCCGTCGCACTGCGGCAGGTCATCGCCCAGGTCCGGCAGATGGCCGCCAAGATGGGCTTCGACGACGTCCAGGACAAGACCGAGCGGCTCATCCAGCAGCTCACCACCTCCCGAGGGGCCGCCAAGCTCCACTGAACCGCCCCGCCCAGGCCCGCCCGGCACCCGCCGGCCGGGCCTACGCACACCTCAGCACCCCGCGAACCCGACCCGTCCCGGAGACCGCCGGTGCCCCACTCCCTGCCCGCCCTCGTCCTCACCGCGGCCGCCGGACTCACCACCGGCGCCCTCCTCGTCCGCCCGACCGTCCTCGCCCACACCCTCGACGACGGCACCCGCACCCGCTGCCCCACCTGCGACAGCACCCTGCTCGACGCCCGACCCGCCCCCTACCTCCAGCTGGCGCTCCGCCGCCGCTGCGCCGGCTGCGTGGCCCGCGGGGCCGCCCCGGTGCTGACCGCTCCCCCGGCCGGCGCTCCGCTCCCCGCAGTGGAGGGCCCTGGTGCCGTCGGCTCGGCGGCGCTGGTGCCCGAGGCGGTGACCGCACTCGCGCTGGTCGGAGTTGTGGCGGGCGGCGCCGACGGGTGGCTGCTGGGCGCGCAGTTGTGGCTGGCTCTGGTGGGCAGCGCCCTGGTCCTGGTCGACGTGGCGGTGAGGCTGCTGCCGGATCTCCTCACGGCGGCCGCGGCGGCCGGCACAGCCATACTGCTGGGCGCCGCAGCGGTCACCGGCGGGCAGTGGGCGGCGTTCGGCCGGACGGCGGCGGCCGCCGCGGCGGTGGGCGTGGTGTTCCTGCTGCTCGCCACGGTCGCCGGCCTGGGACTGGGCGACGTGAAGATCGCACCGACGCTCGCGGCGCTGCTCGGCTGGCACAGCTGGACGGCCGTGTACTGGGGTATCGCCGCCGGATTCCTCCTCGGCCTCCTGCACGCCGCGGCCCAGCTGGTCGCCGGCAGCAGCCGCAAAGGCGACATCGCCTTCGGCCCCGCCCTCCTGGCGGGCGCCGTGGCGGTATCGGTGGCCATCGGCTGAGCCTCATGTCCGGGCGACTGTCAGAGGTCCTCGACGTGGGCCCGGTGCACGATGCGGGCGGCCTGTTCCGCAGTTGGCTAGCGTTGCCTGATCGGGTTTCCGAGCAACTCGGTCAGTTCCGGCGCGACGGCCGCGAGCAGGGTCGGTCCCCAGATCGTCAGCGTCTGTTCCCAGGGGTGGCCGAAGGTGCCCAGGCGAAGGTCGTCGGTGACGTGGAGGTAGTAGTCGCCGTCCGGATAGGTGCCCTTGCCGGGCCGGGGTGGGCGTCCGGGGATGGCGCAAATGTACGGCCGGGCCTCCTTCCGCCTCCTGCGGATCCGTATCCTCACCAAGAACTACTGAACGGCCACGGCAGCTCTGGGGGAACAGTGAACTGGTCGATGGGGCCACCGCTGCGATCGTGGCGTGCGCGAAGGAAGGGCTGGGATCCCGATATCGTCAGGGCCTTGCGGCTGCCTGTGCCGCGCTCGGCACAGGAGCGCGCCAGCGAGCTCATCCAGCACGGGAAATTGGCAGCGCCGATCAGCGAAATCCGCTCGGCAACGGGCTACGACCGTCGGGACGCAAGATGCGTCGTACTTGCCCTGATGCACGCCCGGAAGATACCGGCCAGCCCGCACCCGCAGGATCACCCCACAACATGACGTACCGGCAGCTGTCGCCTTGATCATTCACGCAGATCCGGTCAGAGCCAGAATCGACGATCCTCATCAGGGTCAGGTCAGCTCAACGGATCGGTGGACGCGAAAGGACGTGAGGCGGTCGGGCTCGATGCTTGCCGAGTCCACCCGGTAGCTGCCAGCGCCGAGTTCGAGAACAGTGCTGTCCGTGAGTGTCCCGACCTCGGTGCCGAAGTAGGCGGCGTCGAACATGACGAGCTCGCCCGTGGTTTTGAGTACGGGTCCTTCTTCCCACTCGGCGGTGGGAAGGCCGGCCAGGACGATGTCAGCGACGCCTTCCTCGCTTTCTGCGTAGCACCACCGGACGAGGGTAGGCTTCCCGCGCCTGCGCACGGGCCCCTGGGGTTCACCGGCTGCCGGAAAGGGCCTCCTGGCAGGCCGTCCGGAGGGTGGTGCCCTCCACCACAAAGAACGCCAGGACCAGGTCGTGGGCGCCGGGGACTACGTAGCCCTCTGGCATGTTGCAGGCCGTGTTGGTCAGCAGGCGGCGCTGGAGCAGTTCCTCGGCGCTGCGCAGGTGGATCCTCACTGTGGCGGGGTTCAGGCCGGTCAGCTGGGCTGTGTCCTCGATGCGGGTCTTGGCCCGGATCCAGGCGGTCAGGGTTTCGCGTAGGTGTCGGCGGTCGGCGTCCAGGCGGCCGAGGAACTCGTGCGCCCACCGTCGCACTTCTGGGGTGTCGAGGATGTTGGAGATCACCGGGGCGTCCATACCCGGCCGGAGGTGCGCGGTTTCGGCGTGCACCTGCAGGGCCAGCCCGATCAGGGCCCGTTGCCAGATGTCCTGGAGGTCGACTCCCAGGAGGGTGGCGGCTTCGGCTATGCGGCGGGCGGAGGTGTTGCGGTGGGTGCCGAGCATCCTGGCGGTGACGGCCGGCGGAAAGACCAGGCCCAGGCGCAGCGTGGCGAGGAGGGGTTCGCGGCGGTTCTCGGGTAGTTCGAGAAGAGGATGCAGCAGGTGTCTGGCCCAGGTGCTGGCGTGCTGTTGGTCGAGGACGTAGGCGAGTTGGACCTCGGTGACGTAGCAGTGGACTCTGCCGGGTAGGCGTTCGGCGACGGTCAGGGCGCGGGCGGCGTCCTGGTAGGCACTGGGGGTTTCGTCGAGGGTGTGCAATGCGCTGCCGCCGAGGAATCGGTCCGGGGCCGTGCGAGTGTGGGTGACGAGTGTGTTGAGGGTTCTGGCCTCGATGTCGCCGATCGTGCTCGGGACGAGGATGACGGTGCGATCGGGATAGGTCGGGCAGGCGGTGATGACAGCCTTGGTGCCGATCTCGTCGTGGCACTGCTGGACGATCGCGGGCCGTTGTGCCGGGGGGACCTTGAGGATGAAGGTGCGTGCGATGCCGGCGTCCAAGGTGCCGGGGTCCAGGCCGACCGCGGCGCTCTTGGCGGCGTTGACCTGGCCGGCCATCAGCAGGCTGAAGACCGCTTCGCGTACCACGTGCTCCCCGCTCTGCAGGCGGGACTGCCTGCGCTCGGCCTCCTCCAGGGCGAGGCGTGCGGCCAGCAGGTCCAGGACCCGCGCGAGGGCGGCACTGACTTCCACACAGAAGGACTTGCAGGTGACCGCCAGGACCGGGGCGGGGCTGGCGGAGCCGATGGTGAACAGGCGAATCTGGCGGCCGTCAGGAAGGTCGAGGGCGGCGGATCGGCTTCTGCCGGCAGCGGCCAACTCCGCGATCCGCTCCCTTGCCAGGGCTGTCCCTCTCGCGGCGCTCTGGGGGGCGGAGGCCACCGTGGTCCCACGGGCCGTCGTCAGCGTGACCTCAGCGTCGCTGACGGACGCCAGCCAGGAGACGATGCGCTGGGTGCCCTCGGCGCGGCCGAGGTGGCGCAGTTGCTCGATGAGCTGGGAGTGCAGGTCGGCCGTGCGCTGCATCCTGCTGTGGTGATCCTCGGTGAGCGCACGGTGCAGGCACATCCACTTGGCGGGTTCCGGGCCGATGGCCAGCAGCGGAACCCCGTGGCGGTGCGCCTCGCGGCGCACTTCGTCGGCCACCTCGCTCCCGTCCCGAAGCGCGATGGCCAGTCCTGCGGCCTGCCCGGCGACGAGGAGGGACATGAGATCGGTGAGGTGCTGGCAGTCGGTCAGGCGCGGTTCATCGGGCTGGACGACGACGATCTGGTGGCGTGTCTTGTCGCGCTCGGGAAGATGGGCGTGGGCCAGGACGTACACGCCTACCGACGGCCGTTCCATCTGGGCAGCGGGCGGATCCTCTACGAATCGGAGTCTCACATCGGGCACACTGATGGCGAATTTGAGCGTGGACACTGGCCTGGCCTCCCCGAAGAGCGGAACCCGTGGTCTTCGGGCCCCATCCACCGCGTGCTCTGGGGTGCGACAGGCTACCGGGGGCGGCTGCCTCCGGAGTCTGCACAGATTCAGAGAACGCGAGTGGCGATCATAAGAAGAATCTCGCTCGGCGGTGACCAAAAGTGACAAGGTAGTAGCAGAACTACTGCCTAATGGGGTCATGCCGGGACCTGACTTGGAGGCAGAACAGCTGTGACTCACGCCGACGGCAAGCCCGGGCAGAGCCTCGCGGAGAGGATCGAGACCCTGCGACGTGCCGTGACCCCGGCCGGCACGCGGCTGCCGTCCGACGCCTCCGTCGCCACCGCCATAGCCGCCAGGGCCGGCACTTCCCTCGTCGACGAGAACACCCTCTACCGGCTGCGCACCGGCCGGACCGTCAACCCGAGCATGAAGGTCCTGAAGGCACTGGCCGACCACTTCCAGGTCTCCCCCGGCTTCTTCTTCCCGGGCTCCACCTGGGGGCCCGAGGAGCACCTGGCACTGGCCGACGCCCTACGGAGTCCCCAGGTGCGCCGACTGTGCATGCGACTGGGACGGATGTCCTCAGACGCGCTCGCGCAGGTCGACCAGTTGCTGCTCGGGAGGGATGTTTGAGCAGGCGGCAGACGGCGTACGCCGGGGCGCCCGCCAGGCGTGAATGGTGCGCCCGCTAAGGTTCCGGCCACCGCGATGGTGCGCTCGTGCAGTAGGTGGCGTCAAAAAGTTTGAATATGTTCAAGGTGATCCGCCCGGCAGTACGACACTGACCGCCGCCGCAGCCCGGGGCATGCCTGGGAGAACCGGTGGCGCGGGCGAGCGCCACGAGGAGGCTGCCGACCATGTCTGTGAACGACCTGACTGCCACCGCCCCGACCGACCTGCGCGGGTTGCTGACCTCCTGCCGGGGGCGCATCGAGGTGTCGCAGGAGAGGGTCGCCGGAATGGTCGGGGTGTCGAGCCGTCACTACGGCAACCTCGAGCGGGGGAACGTTCAGCGGCCTTCTAAGCTGCTGCTGGACCGGGTCGCCGACGTGCTGAAGATGAGCGCCGCCGAGAAGCAGTCCCTGTACAGGTTGGTCCGCGGGGCCCCGGCCGCCTGACAAGCCACCGGTCCGCACCCGGCCCCGGCGGCGGATGTGGCCGTGACCACGGGTCCCCGCGGCCCCCGCCCCCGGGGCGGCACGTCGAATCCCGGACCGGCCTCAACGGCCGCTCGCAGTAATTCACTTCAAGCCCTGCGCCCGGTGTCATCACGGCTCCCTACGGTGCTCCCGCACCTCCTCGCGAACGCGCCGGTGCCATGTCCCCGCGGAGCGTGTGCGCTCCGTCCCCAAGGCCGGGGATCTAGGCGGTGGGGCAGGCGCCCGCACCGTCAGGCCGTCGTGAGCTGGTCCGTGAAGACGGAGACGTCGATGACCAGGTCGGCGGGCGGCGCCTGGACGATGAGCGGCTCGTTGAAGCCGCTGAAGGTCAGCTGACCGGGCTCGCTGCCCTGCGTCTGCTCCGTCCTGAGGAGGTAGGGCTCGCCCTCGGCCACATCCCCGGCCGCACCGTCCGCCACGCCTCCGGCTCCTACCGGGGCGACGGCAAGAGCGACGCCAAGGACGCCTTCGTCATCGCCGACCAGGCCCGCATGCGCCGCGACCTCCAGACGATGCACCGCGGTGACGACATCGCGGTGGACCTGCGGATCCTCACCTCGCGCCGCCTGGACCTGGCCGCCGACCGCACCAGGGCGATCAACCGGCTGCGGGCCCAGATGCTGGAGTACTTCCCGGCCCTGGAGCGGGACTTCGACTACAGCACCTCCAAGGCCTCGCTGGTGCTGCTGACGGGCTACCAGACCCCGGCCGCCCTGCGCCGGATCGGCAGGAACCGGCGGGCGGAGTGGCTGAAGAACCGCAAGGTCCGCAATTCCGAACTCGTCGCGGCCGCCGCCGTCGAGGCTGCCGAGGCCCAGCACACCGCCGTCCCCGGGGAGAAGCTGGCCGCCGCCGTGGTGGCCAAGCTGGCAAGGGAGGTGATGGCCCTCGATGAGGAGCTCGCAGAGACCGACGCCCTGATCGAGGGCCGGTTTCGTGACCACCCCGCACGCCGAGGTCATCCTGAGCATGCCCGGCATCGGTCCGATCCTCGGAGCCGAGTTCATCGCCCACACTGGCGGCGACATGAGCGTCTTCGGCAGCCCGGACCGCCTCGCCGGCGTCGCCAGCCTGGCCCCGGTCCCGAAGGACTCCGGACGCGTCAGCGGGAACATGCGCCGGCCCCGACGCTACTGCCGGCGCCTGCTGCGGGTCTTCTACATGTCCGCCCAGGTCGCCGCCCGCTGCTGTCCCACCTCGAAGGCCTTCTACGACCGGAAGAAGACCGAGGGCAAAGGCCACAAGCAGGCCATCATCGCCCTCGCACGCCGCCGCCTGAACGTCCTGTGGGCCCTCATACGAGACGGCCGCACCTTCGAGATCACCGCGCCGCCCAGCCCGGTCACGCTCGGCTGACACGCTCGCAGCGCGTCACCAAACGGGCTTGACAACTTCATTGGGAATCCCTTTCGCGCAGGCTCGAACGGTACTGCCCTGCCGGGACGGGCGGACATTGGTGGACGTGCCGTCGATCCGGCGGCCGCTGGGATCGTCCCCGTCGAGGGGCGACCGGGCCGGCCGGTGCCGGGGCGGCGTGCCCTGGTGATGAGGCGCCGGGTAGGTGGCGGTGGTGGGTCAGCTCGCCCGGCGCTCGTAGCCGTCGTCGTCAGGCCCGAAGACGTCCTCGACACTGCGGCCCATCGCCTGCTCCCATTCCTCGTCGCTTACCTCGTCGCGCTCCAACGCGGGCCTCTCCAGGTTCGGTCGGCAGGTGGGCCGGGACGGCGAGCGGGGGGTGCTCGCCGTCCCGGGGGGCCGGTCCGGGGGGACGGGTCCCCCTCACAGTGCCCCGCGGCGAGGCCTCGGCGCAGCTGGCCGGGCAGTGGATCCCGTCCTGCGGGAAGTAGGTGGTCGCGGTTTCCTCCAGGCGGGATCGGTCGGCCTGCTCGCTGCCCCGTGTCCCCGCTACGGGCGTCTCATGGCCGGGCAGGCCCCGCCCTCGCGGCCTGTTCCTGCGGGCTTGCGGGTGCCGGGATTCGACAACGGGGAAGGGAGGGGGGACGTCATGGCCTTGAGCAACGGGCAGCTGTCGTCCTTGGCGGACTTCGCCACCGCCCGCGCGGAGCGACTGCGCTCCGGGCCGGTCAGCATCGAGGCGATGCGCCAGCACATGGATGCCACCGACGCCGTGCTGCTGGGCGACTTCCCCGGGGCGCCGGTGCGCTTCGTGGAGCGGTGGTGGCGCGCGGGCGAGGGGTGGTGGGAGCCGCTGGAGGAGGCGGCCGTCACGGCTCTGGACGAGGAGGTCGGCCGCTGGGCTCTGTCCCAGCAGGCCGTCTTCACGCAGCAGGGCCCGGGCCTGCAGGAGCGGGAGTGAGCGGCCCGGAGGCGTACTGCGAGGAGGCCCTGCTGGGTTCGGTTCTGCAGGATCCCCGCCGGGCGCTGGAGGTGCGCGACTGGCTGCGGGCCGAGGACTTCGCGGACCCGTGGCGCCGGGAGATCTACCGCGTGCTGGTGGACCACCATCTCTACGCCCATCCGACGGTTGCCGCCGCCGCGCCCGCACAGCGTGCCCAGGTGCTGGGCCGTCTGGTGGTGGAGGATCTGCACGCGCGGGCCGGCGCCGGCGGGTGGCAGGTGAGCGGCGGCGACTGGCAGCAGGTCGCTGGCTACGTCACGAACCTGCCCGCCGGCGTGCCGAACGCCGCCAACGCCGCCCAGTACGGCCGGGTGGTGGCCCAGGCGAGCCTGGAACGCACCGTCGGTGTGCAGGGCGAGTTCGCGGAGCGGGCGGTGCTGGCCGCCGTCCTGGCCCGCCCGGAGGAAGGCGCGCGGCTGGCTGGCTGGCTGGGGGCCGCGGACTTCCAGGACCCGTGGCTCGGGCAGATGTACAAGGCCCTGGTCGAGGAGAAGCTGTACGCCCACCCGGCGGTCACCGTCCGCTCCTCCCCCGCCGAGCGGAAGCAGGTGCTCGCCCGGATGCTCTACGAGCAGCTGCAGCACAAGGGCGCCGACGAGCGTTGGTCGGTGCCCGCCGCCGCCTGGCCCGCCGTCGCCCAGCAGATCCACGCCCTCACCACCACCCAGCAGGTCCCCCACCCCGAGCATGCAGCCCAGCTCGGCCAGCGGGTCCTGCAGAGCAGCATCCAGATGCAGGTCGCCGAGGGCTCCTGGCGCATCGAGAGCACCCTGCGGGTGCCGGGAGCGCCCGCCGCCGAGATGGAGATCAACTCCATGCTCGCCACCCTCCAGCAGTTGGAGGACCGGTGGGAGCAGGCCATGGGGCGGCCCGGCACCGTCGGCGCCGCACTGCCACCGCAGACATCGGCGCGCCCTGAGATGGCGTCCACCGAGGACGTCGTGCTGGCGTCGCTGCTGCGCGACCCCCGGCAGCTGCAGCAGGTGGGCCGCTGGCTGCGCGCCGAGGACTTCACCCAGCCCGGCCGGGCCCAGCTGTTCGCCGCCCTCCTGGACGCGGCCCGCAGCCGCGGCACCGTTGACCCGGCGCTGGTGGTGTGGGACGCCCACCGGCGCCGCGCCGTCGAGGTGGGCGCCCTCTCCCCCGGCCAGGTCTGGGACCTGTACCAGAAGGGCCGACCCGGCATCGCCCACGGCGAGGGGCGCCGGCTGGTGGAGGCGAGCATCGTGCACCACGTGCGCTGCGCGACGTCGGCGATCAACACCGCCGTCGGCGATCCCACCGCCGCCCCCGGGATGGTCATCGGCGCCGCCCGCGGACATCTGCAGCACGCCTCCGCCCAGGCTGCCCGCCTCACCCAGGCCACCTGGGCCACCGCGCGCACCGGCCCAGGGGCGCGGTGACGGCCACCGCCCCGGCGGCGCAGCCCGGACAGGACGGCGCCGTGCAGGTTTGCCTGCCGGACGGCCTGCTCGCGCCGTGGCGCAGCCTGCCGCGGATCGCCGGTGTCCTCGCGCAGGCCTTCGCCCCCGCAGGCGCCCGCCCCCGGTGGCTGCGTCGACTGTTCGCCCCGTTCTGGCTGATCGAAAGCGGCGTCCAGCGCTGCTCGGGCCAGGTGCTGTGCTGCGGTGCGGCGACGCTCGTCCTGCGCCGGCCCCAGCCCTGGACGCGAACCGCACTGCAGAGCGTGCTGCTCCTGCCCGCCGCGGTGGCCGCGTTCACGGCCGTGCTCACCCCGATCGCCCTGGCAGGGGCCTTCGTCGGCGGCGCCGTCGCCGGACCGGACGGCGGCCGGTGGGCGATGCACGGGGCGCTGCTCTCGGTCGCGGCTCTGCTGCTGTGGCAGCTCGCCTCCCTGGTGCAGGCAACCCGGGTAGGTGCGCGGCTGCGCCGTGAGGTGCGGACCCTGCGCGGGCCGTGGGCGGAGGTGGGATCGCTGGCCGGCGGGCGTGACGGGCAGGCAACCCGCGATCTGGTACGCGCGGTCCTCACCTGGGCCGACGATAACGGCATCGCTCTGGTGGCGGTGGCCGCCGACCAGCGCCTGGCCCGCCTCTACGGGCGAGCCGGGTTCGAACCGCTCTCCCCCGCATCCCCGGTCCTCCTTCGCCGCCCCCGTCCGCCCGGCTCCTCCTGGCGCCCGGCCCCGGAGCCTGCCCTCCAGCTCTTGTGAGCTCATCCCCCACGCACACGAGGCCCTCACTCCCGGACGGCAAGGGCCTGACGGGACAGCGTGGCGCCCGGCAAGGTGGCGGCATTCACGAGGAACTGACGCGCAAGGAGCACGGCGACGGTGCCACGATCAGGCTCTGTCGACGCGCTCGTCTACACCGTCTCGACGGTGGTGGTCACCGTCGTGGTCACGCGCGCGAGCCGATAGGACACCGACGTGGGGGCGTGGACGCGGTACCACTCCAGCCGTTCGAGTGCCTCGCCACGTTCGCGGTGCATAGTGCTCACCGCTCGCCATCGGCCGTCGGAACCGGCCTGCACCGTCCAGGAGTCCTCTGTCGTCTGCATGCTCTCTGGGATGCCCTGCGCCATCTGTCCAACGTAGCGGGCACGGCGGCCGAGAGCCCCCTCCTGGTGCCCGCGCCGCCCGGGCGGGCCGCCCCGGGTCTGCTTCCGGGCGGCCCGCCGGCGGAGGGGGTCAGGCTTGCGGTTCGGTCCAGGTCACCAGGAGCGCGCCCATCGCGACTCCCGGGCCGAGGCCGAAGACGAGGCCGCAAGCGCCGTCGGTGGGAGGGGTGCGGTAGGTGCGCTCCAGGACCGAGAAGATGGTCGGGCCGCCCAGATTGCCCTCCTCGGCGAGGACGTCGCGCGAGTGCCGGGTGAACTGCTCGTCGACGTCCAGCGCGGTGGCGAGCTTGGCCAGGATCGCCGGGCCGCCCGGATGCAGGATGCCGAAGTCGAGGGGGCCGTCGGTGTTCTTGTCGAGCCAATCCATCAGGACCGGGGCCAGGTCGGTGACCGAGCGCAGGGAGCCCCGGGTGGAGGAGAAGCGGTCGCCGCGCTCGTCGGTCTCCTTGCGGTAGCGGTCGGTGGTGTGAGGGATCACGTACTCAAGGGTGTGGTCGATGCGCAGCGACGCCCCCGGCCCCAGCGGGCGGGCGCAGACGACGGTGGCGGCCACCAGGTCGCCCCACAGTGCCTTGTATATGAGGTCCTCGATCGACAGCAGCGACTGCTGGTAGAGGGAGGAGAGGAACTCCCCCGCGACCACGAGGATCTTGTGCTCCGGGTACCGGGCCAGGTGCTCCTCCGCGATGATCAGTGCCTGGCTGCCGCCCGCGCACGCGAGCTGGGTCATGGGGCGGCGCCGGATGCCGGGGCGCAGCGGGAGGGTGTTCTGCAGGTGGACGTCGAGTCCGGGCATGCGGTCGCCGCTGGAGCTGGTGGTGATGATGCAGTCGATGTCGTCGGGGGTGACGCCGGCGTGGTCCATGGCGGCCCGGGCGGCGTGTCGGGCGGCTTGGAGGATGGTGTCGAAGACGTCGTCCTTGCGTTGGGCGGTGGTGCGCTCGGCGGTTATCTCCTCGTAGGGGCGCAGGTAGCGGCGGGTGCCGGGGAGGTTGGTGAGGGCCTTGCGGGCGACCTCGAGCTTGGGGTGGTTCGGGTTCCAGGTGAGGATGTCGTCGCGGATCCGGGCGGCGTCGACGACGTGTTCGCCCAGGACGAGGGCGGGACGGCTGACGTATGCGCTCAACGTGGGTCCTTCGGTCTGGCCCGGGGGCGGGCCGGTGAGAGCCGGGTGGGTGAGAGCCGGCGGGTGAAAGGGGGCCGGGGCTGAACGTGGCGGGTTGGCGGCCGCGGGGGGAGGGCGCTCACGTCGTACGGCGGCGTCGCCGGGTGGCCCGGTCGCGCGGCACCGGGCGTCCGCGCCGTGAAGCAACGGGTGTCAGCGCGATGCCGGCGGCGGGCGGGTGCCGCGGCCATGCCGGCGGCGGATGGTCATGACGGGCGGTCACGAGGAGCTCGGCGCCCCGCGCGGGCCGGGTGGCACGCCGCCTGGTGCGGGGCTCCGCGGCCTGCCGGCACGTGGTCCTGGTGCGTGGCTGCGGGGGCCGCGCTCAAGCGCGGCCGGGGACGGCGCCGGGGCAGGCGGTGCGGTCGGGTGGGTGCGCACACGGCTCCCGGGGCCCCGCGGGATCTGTCTGTCCCCGGTGCTCCGGTGGCGTGGTGCGCGGGCATGTGACGGCTGGGCGCCATGACATCCTTCCCCCTGACGGATGCTGCTGGCGATCACGCTACCCCGCGATATCGGGTCCCATCGGCCGTTCGGAAATGAGCGGAAAGGTGCAACCGGGGCCAGTAGGTGCACTTACACCGCCTCGCTGGCGGGCGCCGTTCACGCGTGGGCCGGTTTGATGCGGGCTGGGTGACTTTGAGGATCCTTTACCCAGCGTTCGGTTCCTGATGGTGAACTCGGGGGCGATCACAGGAGGGCGGGGATCACCGACGGGAGCGCCCGCGGCGGGTTGGTTGCCGATGCGCCATGTCCCGTCATGACCTGGTGGCCCCGGCACTCCACCGGAGTTCTGCCCCGCGCCCGGCGCGGGGCGCCGACCTGCCCTTGCCCCGGCCAACTAGTTCGTGCACGTCTGACATGGGGCGTGGACCTGGCCGTTCATGCCGGAGGGCCCCCGGTGCCCGGTCCGGGATCGTTTCGACCTCGGCCGGGTGTGTTCCTCCACGGATTCGACCACGAAAGCGAGCCACGGGGCCTCGTTTGCCCACTTCCCGCAGGACCCGCGCTTCCAGTGCTGCGGATTCTTCGACGCCACGGTGCGCCCGTGGCGTGGGAGGGACGGCAACGTGTGGAGTGGCGGTCCGATGGAATTGCCCGCCGGTCGAATCGGACGACGGTGACCGGCTGCTCCATCCTCACCGGCGACGGCTCTGCGGCGAAGGTGGCCCTCCCCGGGCGGTTCGTCGACGGCGATGCGGTGAAGGCGGCTCCGGCAGGAAGCTTGCCGAGCCGCCACATCGTCATCGCGCTGCGCGCCGCCGCGAACTTCGACGCCATCGCTGCTCGGGCCCGGGGCCCGGGCGCTGCTGCTGCGTCCAGGACGGGCCGACATCCTGACCGCCGGCATCGGGAGGGCCGCAGGACCTGGACCGTCCGGGGGCGCGTCGCGTCGCCGCTCCGATGCCCGCTGTGTCCGGCACTTCCGCAGGGTTGCGCTGATCCGAGTTCGGCCGCGCGAAAGCGGGCGTCGGACAACACCTTGAGCATCTCGGCGGTGACGAGCGGTCTGGCGGAATGAGGGCGCCGGGCCGGGGGTTGCTACGACGCGCCGGCACCGGCTGCCTGCTGCGTGATCTTGTAGAGCTCGAAGCCGTCCAGGACCTGCTCCACCACGCTGTCCAGGCCCGTGGCGTGAGTGGTGTCGCTGTCGAGGTCGAGCAGGTGGTGCAGGCAGGCGAGGGTGAGTTGTGCGGCGCGGATGACGAGCGGCAGCAGTGCGTCGGCGGGGCCGGGTGTGCTGGAGAGGGCGTAGTCGAGGGGCTCGGCGGCGCTCTCGTGCAGGGGCCGGCCACCGGGCAGCAGCTCGGCCAGGGCGAGGCGGATGAGTTCGATGAAGGCGTGTCCGAGCGGGGTGCGGTCGGCGCTGAGCAGGTCGACGTCCAGCCGGTCGAGGACCTCGGTGATCTCGCGGGCCTGGGCGGTGCTCGGGGCAGGCTGGTCGTCCAGCAGTCGGGTGGCCGGCGGGTGATGGCGCATGGAGGCCGCGCGCAGCGTCGTGCAGGACAGGCGGGCGAGGGCTCCGGTGAGGGCGATCGCGGCGTCGTACTCGGTCAGGGCCGGGTGGCGGTGCGCCAGGTCGCGCAGTGCGTGCTCGGTGTCGGTGGTGGCCGTCGGGTCGGCGGCCCGGCGCACGAGGTCCACCGCGAAGATCTCGCCGTCCTCGTACAGGTGCTGGTAAGGGTCGCGGGACACGGCGCTCTCCGGTGGTCGCGGCAGAGCCGGGGTGGGGAGCTCTGCAATCGGCTTGACGGGCAAGGGCGTTGCCCGGGTGTCCAGATGTATCACCCCGCAGCGGGGATGCTCTGACCGCCCCGGCCCAGGGGGTACCGCGCCGTGGACGGTAGTGTGCCCCCGCCGCGGGGGCGGGAGCGCCCACGGAGTAGGGGCCGATGTCCGCAGGAGGCCGGGGTGGCCGGCGCCGTGCGGCGGGCACCTTCACGCAAGGGCGGGGAAGCGGGCGGCGGTGGGCGAGCGCCGGCGCTGTCCGTCCCGACCGGTTTCCTTGGCGTCCTTGGCGTCCTTGGCGTCGTTGGCGTCGCTGGCGTCATTGGCGTCGCTGGCGTCCTTGGTCCTGTGACGGGCCCGGGCGGCGCGGCTGCGGATGGCGAGCAGTTCGTCCTCGCTGACGCCTCCCCACACGCCGCTTTCCTGGTTGGTCTCCAGCGCCCACAGCAGGCACTGGGGGCGTACCGGGCAGCGGCGGCACACCGCCTTGGCCTCGTCGATCTGCAGGAGGGCCGGGCCCTGGTTGCCGACGGGGAAGAACAGTTCGGGGTCGCGTTCGCAACAGAGGGCGCGGTCCAGCCAGTCGCGCCGCGGGGCCTGGGGGTCTTCGCGGCGGGTCATCGCATTCCTCGCTTCACGGTGGTGGGACGGGCCTGGCGCCGGGGCTGGTGCCGGGCCGGGCGCGGCCCTGGTGTTGTGGTGGCGGCGGCCGGTCCGGTGGTGGCGGCGGCCGGGAGGGCGCCGGTGAGACGTTCGGTGAGCCGGCGACGGTGGCGGGTCAGGCGGTCAGCACCGTCGCCCGGCGGGGGCTCGGCGGGCAGGTCCATCACCTCGCGCAGGGCTCTCAGTGCCGCCTTTGTGGCGGGTCTGTCCTTGTTGACGATGTCGTTGAGCCGCCGGCCGGCGGCGTCCGAGCACGAGCGTGCCTCATTGATCTGCTCGGCGGTGGGCCGCAGGCGTGTCGCCGGGTCGCGGTCCTGGGCGAGGAGATTGTCCAGTTCGCGGCCCAGGACGGCGACGGCGTTCTGCGCGCGGGCGGCGGCCTGCTGGTCGATGCCGGCGGCGAGCTGGTCGGTCAGGCGGTGGTCGGGTCGGGGGTAGTGCGCGGCGATGGTGGCCCGCACCGCGGCGCGCTGCTCGGTGAGGGCCTCGTCCAGGAGGGAACAGCCAGCGACGAAGGTCGCCGTGTAGGCGGCCTGCTCGGCGTAGTGAGCCTCCATCGGGCGTAGGCCCAGGGCCTGGGCGGCGACGCGGGCCGTTTGGGCTGCGGCGCCCGCGGCCGTGTGCAGGTGTGGCTCGTGGGCGGTGGCGGCGCGCTCCGCGTCGGCGAGGGCGAGCAGGCGCCCCCTGACCGCGTGACGCCCGGTCGTCTCGGCGGCCAGTGTGTGTGCGGGAGCGGTGCTGCTCTGGTCGGCCAGGGACCGGCGGCCTTCGCCGGCCTCCCGGCGGGCCCGGGCGACGTGGGTGTAGGCCTGGGTGAGGACGGCGTCGGTGTCCGCGGCCGCCCGCTGCGCGGAGGGCACCCTGCGGCGCCAGTCGAGAGCGGCGTCGGCGTCGGATGCCGGCTGGCCGGGCAGCGGGAGCGGCTGGGGCGGCTGGAGGACTCCGGCGGCTGCGTTCCGCACTCTCTCGCGCACCTCTTCGTCCAGCGGCAGGTGGCGCAGGGCCACGGCGAGGGCGGTGTCGAGGCGCCGGTGGTCCGTCTCCTCGGCACGGGCGGCGTTGTCCGGCGTGCGGTCGGCGGGTTCGGTGTGCACGTGGGCGGTGAACGCCTCGATCCGGGCCGGGTGCAGGTGCGGGTCCAGGACGAGGAGGTCGCGTTGCAGGTCGACGGCGTCCTCGTGCCAGTGGGCGCGCTGGGTGTCGGTGAGGTCGGCGGGAGGCTGCGCAGTGAGGGGGGCGAGGTCGGCTAGGCGCTCCAGGTACCAGGTGGCCGCGGCGAGAACTGCCGGTTCTTCGCGCGCCGGCCAGGAGGAGTTCAGGATCCGCCGGTTCGCGACGAGCAGCTGCCGGTCCGCCTCGCCGACGGGGCCGGCGGCCTGCCGGATGGCACGGGCGGTACGCAAGGCCGCCATCACCAACGGCACCTGCGGCTCCTGCGCTCCCGGGTAGTGCGAGGCGAGTTCGGCGAGCACGTCGGCGCCGGGCAGCGTGGTGAACGCCGCGCCCCACGCGGTTCCGGCGCGGATCCAGTCCGGGCTGCCTGGCGCGGCGACGAACGGCTCGTCCTGACGGTCCCGCAGGCGGTCCTCGAGCCAGTCGGCCTGCGCCGTGCGCAGCGTGTCGTGGCGCGCGTCGCCGGCGGGTAGTTCTGCGAGCGCCCGGTGCACGATGTCGCCCGCCCTGATCGGCGTCAGGGAGCCGTCGTGGCCGGTGGTGTGGGCCATGACCTCCAGGTGTCCGAGGCGGTCGGTGTCGAGGAAGAAGTGCGCGGCGGCCACCGGGTCGGCGGTGAGCAGCGAGGGTCCGTCCGTGCCGCCGAGGTAGGGGTCGGTGTAGATGCTGGTGAGCGCGTACTGCGGGGGCTCGGACGGCGGCGGGGGCGCGGTCAACGGCCTGGCTCTCTTTCTGGTGGCGGGAACGGGATGGGGTCGCAGGGCGAGCGTGCGCGGGCGGCGCGGGCGTGGACAATCGCGGCGGCGCCTTGGTCCCGGTGGGCGGGAGCGGTGGCCTGCCCTTCCCACCTGGCGGGATCAGGCACCGTCCGACGGGCGGGCCTCACCGGCGGCGACGGCCGCCGGGG
Organism: Kitasatospora indigofera; assembly: GCF_014655955.1. GTDB lineage: Bacteria > Actinomycetota > Actinomycetes > Streptomycetales > Streptomycetaceae > Kitasatospora > Kitasatospora indigofera. The sequence continues at coordinate 54,416 of NZ_BNBO01000040.1, read as the reverse complement.
CGGCGCGGGCGGGAGGGCTTGGAGGCGGGCGCCCGGCGCGGCGGGGTGCCGGGGCCGGCTTGGGCGGCTTGCTGGGCGGCGGCCTCAAGGCGTTCGCGGTCGGCTTCGGCGCCGTCGGGAGCGAATGCGAGGAAGTTGCCGGAGCCGCAGCCCGGCTCCAGGACCTTGCCGTCCTGGAAGCCGAGGGCTTGGAGGGCGTTCCAGATCGGCTGGACCAGGGCGGCGTCGGTGAAGTGGGCGTTGCGGGTGGTGGCCTCGGCCGCGTGCCATTCCTCCTCGGTCAGCAGGGAGCGTAGCTCGGCGCGGAGGCCTGCGTAGTCCTTCTGCCGGGGGTCGAAGATAGCCGGGACGGCGCCCCAGGAACTCCAGCGTGCCAGCACGGCCTGCTCGGCGGGCATGGCCGGCCGGTCGTCCACCCGGAGGCGGTGCAGCACGCGGAGGGCTGCGATGTTCGCCCGGATCCTGCCCAGGGGGCCGGACGGCGCGAGGTCGACCTGGCCAAGCGGCCGGAACCGCTGGGCCTCGATCGGGAGCAGCGATGCGGGGCGTGATCCGGACACCACCTGGTCCAGGTCGATGGCGTACGGCTCGTCGCCGCCGTCGATGTCCCGCACCGTGAGGTCGCGACCGTTCGCGGAGACGACGACCGCTTCGATCGTCTCGTCGCTATCCCCCATGTGCTCGAGCGAGTCGGCCAGGTGCACGACGAGGTCCCCGGTACGCAGGTCGTCGAGAGCGACCGTGGCGTCGCCCCCGCGCCCGTCCGCGTCGGCGGTCGGCACCTGGTCGAGGGGTGCGCGGACAGGGGGCGGGGCCGACAGGACGGCGGCGGTCAGCCAGCGCTCCTCGGCCAGGAGCAGCGGGTCGGTTCCGCCGTCGTCGGTCATGGCGACGGGCGGGAGCCCGCCGAACTGCTGGGCCTCGACGAGCCGGTCGAACAGTTCCTCTGCCTGGACCATGTCGGTGAGCTGCCGGGGCGCAGCGATCTCGTGGACGCTGTCGTCCTCGTTGACCCGGACCAGCACGTGCCTGCCCACCTCGTCGGCGCCGGCGCTGGGCGAGTCGTGGTCGACGACGTAGAGGCGGTACTGCCACAGGCTGTCGGCCCAGCTCGTCTGCGCACGCAGGTGGATCGCACCGCCGGCGACCTCGTTCTCCAGGCCTTCGAGCTGACGAGGTGTCTGGTACATGTGCGATCCTCCGCGCTTCGCGTTGAATGTGGGGCGGTTACAGGTCGCGGCCGCGGGCGCGCAGGTCGTCCACCGACGTGCTGAACAGGCGCAGGAAGGACGGCGTCATGTAGTCGAGGACGTGGCGCAGCTGCTGGTCGTCGAGGTCACTCAGGTGGAGGTCGCCGTCGAGGAGACCCTCGGTGGTGGTGCTGACCCACTCCGTGTGCTGCTCGAGGTGGGCCAGTCGGGCCTCATGCTCTTCGTCGCTCTCCAGGCCGTCGTCCTCGTCGTCGAGGCCGGCTTCGGGCTCGGGCTCCAGGCGGACCATCTCATCGAGGACCTCGTGCTCGGCGCGGGCCTTGAGCTGCGCAAGGCGGGCGACTCGCTCTTCGTGCGTCTCCTCGGCCGGTGCGGAATCGGCGATGACGTACTGGTCCCAGAGGTCGCCGACCTGGGCTTCGACCTGCTCTCCGAGCGCGGTGAAGAACGCGACGGGGTCAGGCAGGGCGGCGTAGCGCTTGGGCAGCCGCCTTCGCCAGTAGGCCCGGGCCTCGGTGCCGTATCGGTTGATCGCCATCGCTACTCCTTGGTGGTCAGCTGCTGGGGGCTGCCAGCCGACGTGAGGTTGCCGCCTGCTGACGGATGGAGTTGTGAGGCTTTCAGGTCAGTGAGGTTCCTGGTCCGTCGGGGAGCCTGTGTGGGCGGCCCTTCGATGCGGCATAGTGCGTCCGGCTCACCATGCAGGAGACTGGTCCTGACATGCATGTGGTGGATGATCAGATCCCGCCCTGCGGGAAGCACGGGCGGGGTCCGGCTCGTGCTTCCCGCAGGCCGGGACAGGCACCCTGATCCGACCGGCTCCTGGCGGCGGGGTCCGCTCAGCCGGGCGTGGGCGGTTCCATGTCACCAGTGACCGGGGCTGAGTCGAGAAGCAGGGTCACGGCCGACTCCAGCACCGCAACGTAAGCGCGCAGGCGCTCGTTCTCCTGGAGGAGGTCGTCGGAGCCTGCTTGGACGGGCGGGCTGGACGGCCGCTCCGCACCGGACAGTGGGCCGGCCTGGCGCGCGGCGCGGCTGGCGGCCAGCTGCTCCAGCAGGCGCAGGTGTTCGGGGGCCAGCTCGACAGGCTCGGTGTCGTCGGGCGAAGCGGGTTCCGGTCCGGGGTCGGCTATAAGCGCGCCAACGTGTCCCTCCATGTCACACCACCTGTGGCACGACGATGGGGCCCGCAGGAAGGCACCGCCCCGGCGACCTGCGCGGCTCCTTGAGCAGGGCTCGGGATTCACCGAGAGCTGCAGCGACCATGAGCGCGCCCATCACAAAGAGAATGACGAGCAGAGCAGTTGATAGCTGCCCCATGGATTGCCTCCCCCGCCGACGACCTGTGATTCGAGTGCCCAGGAAAGTGCACGGCACGGTCACCGCGCGTTCGGACATGGGTGAAGTTCCCGTGGAGCGGGATGCGCCCCGGGGCGGCCGTGCACGGTTCCGCTCGGCGGGATCTGAGGACGTGCACTCACGTGCCTGGGATCGGCAGGGAGGATCCTGTCCCAGCACGTCCGCGATCGTGAGCTCGCAGTTGGGCGCTTAAGAAGGCCACCTGACGGCTCGCTACCGTGGGGCCATGGACAGCAACGTGGCTCCTCCCGAGATGGTCTCGCCGAGCAGAGCGGCCGGCACCCTGCGGAACCTGATCAAGCAGCTCACGCAGGATCCGTCCTCCGCGATCGTGATCGGGGAGGACGACGCGCCGCAGGCAGTTCTGCTCTCCTTCAGCGCCTTCCAGACGCTGCTGGCGGCCGCAGGCGCAGCCGATGCCGCGATGGTCGCGGACCGTATGGCCTCCGCGCCCGAAGCGGGCGAAGGGCTGAGCAATGCGGTCCTGGAACAGCTGGTCGCGGATGCCGAGCACGACGTCAGTGCTGCGGATTGCGCCCTGGGACGCGCGGGAGGTATCGAGAAGGGACCGGATGCCGGTGGAAGGGCCTGACCTGTATCGCGGGGACCATCACCCGCAGGTTGGCGCCGACATCCTGGCGCTACCCACCGCCCAGCTGCAGCGGATCGCACTCATCAGGATCAGTCAGCTCACCCGCGGGGAGGTCCGCGGGGCTGCGCTGGAGGCGATGGCAAGACATCCGGATCTGTCGGACCTGCGGAAGCTCTACTTCGACCTATCGCAGAACGAGTTCAGGGTCGTAGGAGGGCGGGCACCTCAGTGGCGGATCGTCTACCGGCTGCGTGATGCGCTGCCCGGCCCGGACGCGCGAATGCTGTTGCAGGTGGTAGCGGTGGGCGCCAGGGCTGCGAGCGAGGTGTACCAGCTGGCCGGGACGAGACTGGAACGGCAGAGCATCGTCCGGGCGCCCGCCCCGCAACAGTCCCCGTCCCGGGCCGCCGCTGCGCCGCGACGGAGCCTGGCCGAGGCGCAGCGACTGGCCGTGGAGCGGTTGCGTCATGCACAGAGCCGGCGGCGCTGAGGGGATTGCCTCCGGTGCTGCGGCCCGCGGGTGGTGCACGGGCAAGGCAGGTCAGGGGCGCGCCGTGGTTGAACTGGGTCATCTCCGCCACGATGTGTCCTGACGGCATCACCTCTCCGACGTGTGTACCCGCTGACGATGGCCCGGGGGCGTCGCGGCGAGTCGCTCGAGGTGCCGACGGGCCCGGACAGGGAGCCCATCATGCCGAACCGTGTGCTCGCCGACCAGGGCATGATCTGGACCACAGGGGTGCTTGCTCCTACCAGGCCTGCACCCCTCTCCTGTGAGACTACGGGTGCTCCCGCTGTACGGTCGTCCGAACGGACCCGCAGGCCTGCGCGAGGTTGGCCAGGCAGGTGTCCGGGTCGGGACCGGTGACGACGCATCGGGCCAGCAGCGAGGCCGGGTGAGCCCGGACCCAGCCGCCCAGGGGGGTCTCCCAGGTCAGTCTGGCCAGCCAAGATGCGTCGAAGAGCCCGGGGTCGACGGCCTGACCAGTGACAGTACCGTCGGACCCCGCTCGGATCAGAGCGACGGCTGCGCTCGCGCTGCGAGTGGGCGTGGTGGCGGGCTCTTGGCCGGTGGCGATCTGGATCGCAGCGAGGAGCAGGTCCACGCCGGTCGCCAGTCGCACGAGTTCGGGGACACTGTCACCCTGCAGGTGGGCGGCTGCGTCGGTGATGACCGGGCCGAGTACGGCCATCACCACCTGTACGTGGCCCACACCGTGGTCGATGCCGATGGCCTGGATCGCGCGGGCCGCGAGCTGCGCGAGGTCCGGGTCAACCTCCTCTGCGGTCACGAGGTGGGAGGCGGGCTGGAACAGGGGGTAGTTCGTGAATGCCGTCCGGACCGCGGCAACCACCCGGGTCCGTCCACCGCTGGTGATGGTCTGGAGGGTGAGCCGCTCGCCGCCGTGAGCGCGCTCCAGAAGAACGGCCCCGGGGGTGGTCTGTGCCGCCAGGGACGCGGTGTGTGCGAAGGTCCACGCGGCCTGGAGGTCTTCGGCGTTATCGGCACGGATCTCACCGTAGTGGCCGAGGTTCGCGAGCGGGCGCAGGACCACGGGGTACCCGGTCCACAGCGCTGCGGCGGCCGCGTCCTGGCGGGTGTCGACGCGGGTGCCCTTCGGGATGGGCAGTCCCGCTTCCGAGAGCAGGAGCCGCGCGATGGAGCGGTCGACGGACGCGTCGGCCGATGCCTTGGACGGGCCTCGGATGCCAAGGGCCCCGGCCAGTTCGGCGGCCTGCGGCAAGGCCTCCGCCGTGAGTGCTAGCAGCCCCGCCGGCGGTTCGCCTGCACTGCCTTCGGCACCCGCAGGCAGTGCGGTCATGTCAGTTGCGCCCCAGTTCGACTCGGGGTCGTGGAAGGCGATCGGATGGGTCTCGGCAACGCTCCGCAGGTCGGCTGCGTGGTCCCTGCTCGGGCCGACGATCAGTACTGCCGGTGATGGGGGCACGGGACGCTCTCTCCTCGTTCGTCATGGTCCGTCGTCGATGGCGATGGCGGGCGGTGCGGGGCGCTGCAAGAGCACTGGGGCGCAGCTTTTTTGCTTATGAAGCGATGACGTGTGGTGAGGGTCGGCGGTTGCCTGCAGGGGCGGTTCGGCGCCGGGGAAACGCCTGTCTGGCCCAGGCGGGTCAGGGCATCTGGCTCACCGGCTTGGGCGGCACCAGCCAAACGAATCGGTGGCCGGAGGCCGCGTCGAGGGGCCGGGTCATCAGGAGGGTGATCCGGGTCGGACCCCACTTGGGATGGTGGATCAGCCGCGTATCGCCGTTGGGGTGGACGTATTCGTCGTCCATTGAATGCTTCATCAGCTTTCGAAGCGGCTTGTCGGTGCGGGCCGCGTCGTGGAGTTCGTGTTGGAGCTGGACCAGGCCCGCTTCCCAGGGTGAGGTGTTCAGCGCGGCACGCTGCTGGCGGAGGAAGGGCAGTGCCCACCCTGTCTCCCAGTCGAGGAGTACGTGCTCACGTGCTTCCTTGTTGATCAGGATGTACCGCAGCACGTTGGTCGGCAGTTCCCTGCCGGCCCAGACGTCCCGAAACGCCTGGTTGGTCAGTTCGATGTCCCAGCATCGGTTCGACAGGTAGCCCGGCAAGACGCTGGAGTCGAGAGCCAGCTGGTATGCCGGGATGGAGTCGAGCTGGTTGGTGAAGGGCTGCGGAGGTTCCTGCCCGTTGGACAGCAGGAACATGACGTGCCGCTCGTGGGCGCTCATGTGCAGGACAGAGGCGACGCGGTCCAGGAACTCGGGTTCCCTGTGGGTCAGGCCACGCTCGAAGTCGCCGTAGGACCGGACGGACAGTCCTAGCATGGAGGCTGTGCGCTCCTGCGAGAGGCCGGTACTGCGCCGCCCACGGGTCGTGATGGCCACCTCGGGCGGCCCTGCCTCGACGGCGAGTCGGCACCTGACCAGCAACGCCTGGAACTGTTCCTTCTGCGCCGGCGAACCCGGCGTCCCGCTGAGTCCCTGACGTGCGGCCGTCACGTACTTCCCCCCGTTCAAGCGCCGACAGCCGTCGCCGACCAGTTCCCTGGCATCTCGGCAGTGGCCACCTGGCGCGCTTCATGACTCCATCATCACCCTCCGCCAGGCTACGAGGGCACTTAGGCAAGCCTTCCCAAAGTGCAACTTCCGGAAGGGTCACTTCCTGGCCAACGACGGCCAGTTCGACTACATCTTTAGGGGCAATGGGACGGTTGCGCATCTCCTTTCGCCATTCGTCTCACCAACCGCACACGCTCACAGACCTGGGGGGCCTGATGACGCTGAAGCCGCCGCCTGAGCTTCATGCCCATGATCACGAACAGAACAGTTCTGCGGAACGTGCCTACCGGGTGCTTCAGGCACTGATCGAACTCGGCCCCGGCTCGCACACGCTCGCCGAGGTGATGGCCCACAGCGGGCTCGCCCGCTCCACCGCGCACCGGATCCTTCAGTCTGGGGTGCGCACGCACACCTTCGTCCAGCCGACCTACGGCACCTACTCCATCGCGCATCCCAGTGTCACCGGGCACAGCCAGGATGCGCTGACGGCGCTTCCCGCCAGTTCCCCGGCGATCTCGGAGGAGCTCGCCCACCTTCAGCGCCGCACGAACCAGGTCGTCGCCCTGCACAGCCACCTCCTGCTGGGAGCCCCCAGCAGGATCTGTGTCGACATCGCGGACGGCAAGCGTCAGGACTTCGCGGCCGCGCTGGCCACTTCCGACGCGGGGTCTGTCCTTCGCCGCGCGCCCCTGAACCAGGACGCCGCGGGCCTGGTCATGCTCGCCAACCTCGACGACCTGAACGCAGGAAACGCCATCCTGCGCCGCATCAAGATCCAGGGTTACGCACGCACCCCGTCTCCAGTCACCAACTGGGAGATGCTCTCCGTGCCGCTGTGGCGCGGCTCCGTCCTCGTCGGCTCTGTCAGCCTCCTCGCCCCTGACGCCTACCTTCGGCGGCGCACCGAGCGCCTCGCCGACACCACGATGGACACCGCCGCGGCCCTGTCCCGGCACCTGGATCACACCCGTGCCCAGCGGCAGACCATGCCGATCCTGCTGCAAGCCTGCTGAACAGAAGTCCTTCGGGGGAACGAGTCATGAGCCGCCCAGTTCTGGTCACCGACGCCGGCCTGGGCAATGGTCTCGCCATTGCCCAGGCCTACCAAGCCGCCGGCGCTCGCGTCGTGATCACCTGCCGCTCCAGGTCCGCGCCCGTCGGCTTCCCGTCGGTGCCCTGCGACATCACGCAACCCGACGAGGTCAGCGCGGCGTTCACCAGGATCGAGGAGCAGCACGGCCCGGTTGATGTTCTGCTGTCGGCCGGAATCACCCGCGACAAGCTGATGCTGCGATGACCCAGGACGCCTTCACATCAGTGCTGGACAGGAACCTGACCGGTCCCTACCGGGTCATCAACGCGGCGGCACGCAGGATGCTGCGACGCCGTAAGAGCTGGATCCTTTTCGTCTCCTCCGCTTCAGCCATCCACGGGCAGGTTGGGCAGTCCGACTACGCCTCGAAGGCCTGCCTGAGCGGCTTCGCCCGGTCCCTGGGCGCGCGAGCTCGCGCCTCACGGAGTCAGGGTGAACGTCCTCTCCCCTGGTCTGACGGACCCGGCGATGGTCGGCGCACTGAAGGCCGAGAAGGTGGAGGCGCTGGCCGCGCGGGTACAGCTGGGCCGGCTGGCCCTCCCGAAGGAGATCGCGCGAGCTGCCGTGTGCCTCATTTCGCGGAGCCCGCTCACATCGTGGGGCAGGCCCTCGCCGTCGCCGGTGGCGCGTCCAGGGGGCATTGAACTCCCGCGCTGCGGCACAAGTTGGCTGGACCGCCCGCACCAGGACTTGAGACGAGATGAGAGGTCGATCATGAGATGACGTGGCGTGCGGCCCGCTCCGGAGGAGCACGGGCCGCTGGGCTGCCGCCTGACACCGGTGTTACCAGCACCAGATCTGACGGCAAGCCCTTCCCATCACCGCCGATGAACGACTGAGTTCGCGCTCATGTCATCTCCGGCGACGACCCGGGGGGCCGTCCTCGTCAGAGGACCTGCCACCCGGTTTACCGCCCGGTCGCGGGCGGGTCCAACAGGCGATGCCAGCCCTGGGAGCGATAGCAGGCCCCAGGGGTTGGTGCTGCCTCCACCTCCAGCAGAGACACCTCGATGATGCCTGACTTCATTCCCGTTTGTCACGCAGGCGGGAACGCGCCCAATACCAAATCGACAGGCGGTGACGCCTCGTCAACACGCGGTACTGCACGAGAAGAGCCCAAGGCCTTCGCTTCCGCCGTGCGGCTGGAGCCGCTGCGGCTGGACGAGCCGATGAGGCTTCGCCTGAGAGAAGCCGTGCACACCACGCTCCGCGTGCCAGCCACGGCAAATCTGAATGACACCGACCATCTGCTGCGGATCGTCACCCTCGCCAAGGCCGAACGGGCCCGGACCTATGCGACCACCTCCGCCGCACCTGAGCTCGGTCGCTGGCTCGGTGTGTCCGCTTCCGCCATCCACCAGTCCCTCAGTCGGCAGCGGACAGCTTCCACGCTCGTCACACGTCAGCGGTTCCGGCATTCAGGCACCGTGCAGGGACTGTTCGTCGGGGTCCCGGAGCAGATCGCGGCACTGCGGGCAGGAGACAGCCAGCACCCGCTCGCGCTCGACAAACCTGCGCTCGCCACACTCCTACGCCTGGTGGAAGGGCTCTTCGCTCCCGGCTGGCACCACCGGGACGGCAGCAGGACCCCCATGGGGCTGCTCGCACCCCGCACGGGGCGCGGGGCACCCACCGACAGGCTCGCGCTGCTCCTCCTCGTCCTGGAGGCACGGCCAGACGGGAGGGTGCGGCTGTGCTCCGGCCGAGTGGGCAGGCGCGGGCGGGCAGCCGCGACGCTCGCACGGCTCCTGGGCAACGGCTGCACGCCGGCGGGCGCGGCAGGGATCCTTCAGCGGCTCCAGGCCGCCGGGGTGATCCAGCTGGTCAGGAAGGAGACCGGAAGCCGACTGCGCCAGCAAGGCGGCATCCTCGTGCCGGCAGTCGCAGAGGATTGGGAGTCGCTGCAGAGCGCCCGCCGGCGCTCTGCTTCGTCTCAGCGCGACACCGCAGTTGCTGCAGGACGGCCGCGCACACGCGCCGCCGGGGCAGCGTCGCAGGTCGCAGGGCCGACTGAGGCGCCCAGCGCCGAGTTCGCAGAGAACGTCGCTACTGATTCCCTTCACGCATCTCACGCCAGTCACCTCCGCACCACCGGCCCAGCTGATGTCTCGTTGGGTGTTTCCGGCGAAGCCGAGATCGGGGTACCCACCGTTGCCGGTGGAACGTGCACGCACGCGAGGAATCCCGACCTCGGCCCGACTCACCGCATGCCGGCTTTCGCACCTTCGGCGAGGCGGCCGAGCAGGGCCACGCTGCCTCAGCTCAGCATGTCGAGGGTGGCCTACCAGGTGCTCGCTGAGGCGGCAGCCCTGCTACCGCTGATGACCACCTGGGAGCAACGCGAGGCCGCGCGGGCCGCCGGCGCAGCTGTTCGGGACGTCGCGGGTGATGTCGGGCGGGTCGTTCGGCGACTGAGGTTCCGTCTGGCCTCGGCGGCCTCGGTGGAGAGCCCCTACGGTTGGCTGGTCCGGATCGGGCTTCGCCGATCCAGCGAGTGCGGGCGCATCGAATGCGAGAGCGCAGTCGATGTGGTGACGGGTCGCAAGTGTGTCCCTTGCCAATACCTCGTCGAAGGTGCGACCAGCAGGTCGCAGCGACGCGCCAACCCGGTCGAGGAGCTGCCGGACGCGGCTGCCGAAGGCACGGGAGTCCAGGAGCGGCGCCTGCACGATCTGGCGATGCGCCGGGCCGAGGCCCTGGCCGCCGCCGAACGCGATGAGGCGCAGCACCGCCTGCGCCAGGTGACCGAGGGTCCCGAGCGCGAGGCCAGGGAGGCGTCCGCCGAGGCGGCCCGCCTCGCCGTGCCGTGCGAGGACTGCCAGGAGCCGCAGTCGGCCGGGCTGTGCCTGCGCTGCGCCAGCCGCCGGGGCACCCGCGCGGCCATCGTCGAGACAGTCAACCTCCGCCTCGCGGTGACCACCCCGACCTGCTGGGACGACGTGCGGGCCGTGGTCGACCGGGTAAACGCCGAGATCACCGGGCAGCTGATCGAAGCCCGGCACCCCGGGGCGGATCGCTACATGATCGCCGCCTCCGACCGGGTCAACGCCGAGACCTACCGCGACCAGGCACACCAGCGCGCACTGGAGCACTGGGCCCTCTCCGCAACCGCCAACGAGGAAGCCGAGCTGGTGAGCGCGGCCGAGCTGCGCCGCACCCACGGGTACGAGACCCGATCGGACGCCGAGAAGGCCGCGTTCGAAGCCGGGGAGCGCGCCCGGCTGGCCGCCGCCAGCAAGCTGCTGGAGCAGCGGCTGCGGTTCGTCCGCTCCCTGCGGCAGCCCCACGCCACCACTCTGCGCTCCCCCCACCGAGGCCTTCAGGAGTGCTCATGAACACCGGCGACGCCCCGGCCCGCTCGACGGCGCCACCGGCCACCGCGGTAACCGGCCGTCTGGACTATCCGCCCAGGCCACATCCTGCGGCTGGTCAGCGCACCGTCGGAACCTTGGCGCGGACGTACGTTGCCCAGTTGGCCTCGAAGCTCGCCAATGGAAGTCCGGTGGCGGCGGCGATCTGCTGCTCGTACTCCTTGGGCTTGGCGTAGTGGGCGGCGACGAAGGCGAAGGCCTTGTCCTCGCCGTAGGTCTCGGCCAGGTAGGCGATGGCGAGGCCGGCGAGGTCGTAGTTGGCGTCGCGGGCCCTGCCGTCGTCGGCGTAGACGTCGAGGCCGTCGGGGAGGTGGCCGTCGAAGCGGTAGGCACTCAGTGCGGAGCGGGCTCCGGACTGGGCCCGGTCGCCCTTGTCTCGCATGGCCATGTACTCGGCGAAGCCTTCGACGACCCATGGGCGGGTGCTCTGCAGGCCCTGGACGAGGACTGCCTCGGTGCGGAACGGGGCGACGATGGCGTGGCCCATCTCGTGGCGGCTGATCTCCGTCACGCCGTCGCGCCAGTCGGTGCCGGTGAAGTAGCCCTGGGCGGTGTCCATGACGATCCTGGATCCGCCGGAGAGGATCTCCGCGAGCTGCTTGGAGTCGTAGGCGGGCAGTGCCAGGTTGGCGCCGGCTTCGAGCGCGTCGTCGTCGCGGCCTTCGCCGGAGTAGAGTCGGTTGTAGACGGCGCGGTCCTTCTCCAGGACGACGAAGAAACCGCGGGCGGCCTCGCGTCCGCCGGCCCCGGGCCGACCGGACTTGTTCCAGGCCTCGAGGTCGTCGTGGGCGGCCTGCGCCATGAGGTCTATGTCGCGCGTAACCTCTCCCCCTTGGGCCTTGCCAGCCACGACCACGAGATGGTCGCGGTGCTCGACGGTGAGATCGTCGTAATAGTCCCACGGCGCGGGATAGTAGCTGCCGTCGGAGACCTTCCCCTTCAGGTCTTTCGAGCCGCCCACGGCAGTGATCGTCGGGGTGTCCCCACCCTCGACCCGCCAGTTGTAGACCTCGGGCACCGGCAGGACGTCGACGCCCTGAACCTGATGGACGAAGGTGACCATCATGTCGCGGCCGTCCATGGGAACCGCGAACTCCGTCTCCCAGCGGGCCGTCTCCCAGGGAATCTTGACCAGGTTTCGAAAGACCCGGCGCTGCTTCTCGACCTCCTCCCCCGTGAACGGGCTGAGGAAGGCCTGCTCGTCCTTGGCCGCCAGCGCCGCGGTCATCTTGTCGGCCACCCTCTGCCACGGCGATCCGGTGTGAACGGGGCGCTTCTGGTTCGAGACGTGGTGGACGACCGCGCCGAGGCAGACCACGACGAGGCCGAGAACCGTGGCCAGGACGATGAGGAGAACCTTGCTGCCCCTGCCCCTGCCCTTGTGCGGCGGCTGCGGAGCCGTGGGGGTGGCCGACCCAGGGGGGTAGGGGGGCCGGGAGACGCCGTAGGCCCCGTCGGCCCACGGGGGCAGGCTTGTGTCCGACTGCTTCCACGTTGGGACATGAGACGGGTCGGGCATGGGACTCCTTGGTGAGGACGCGCGACGGGGTCACGCGCGGTGCAGGTGTGTGGCTGGGCGGGCGACGCGGGCCTCGCCCGGTGTCACCGCTTGCTGAAGCCGATCTCGGCTGCCATCAGGTGGCCTTCCAATCGGGTGAGGTCCGCCATGCGCGCAGAGGCCTCGTATGCCGCGAGAACCCGCTTCGTAGTCCGCACGGCCGATGTCGGCCGCCTGAGAAGCGGCCGGATCCACTGGCTGACCGCTTCGTCCAACTCGGCGGCAGGGGTCGCCCGGTGCAGAACGGCCATGCGCAGGGCCGTCTCGGCGTCCACCGACCGGCCCGTGAGCAAAAGTTCGCGGGTAGCGGCCGGACCGATCTCGCTGATGAGCCGTGCTGCGGCTCCTCCCCAGGTGCCGGGAAGGCCGAGAGCGACCTCGGGCAGCCGGTACAGGCTGTCGTGGGCACCGACGCGCAGGTCGCAGGCGACGGCGAGCGCGAAGCCGGCGCCGACGGCCCGCCCGTGCACGCGGGCGATGGTGACCGCGTCGAGTTCCGCGAGCCCGCTGAACACGAGGCGGGCCGATTCGCCGAGGCGGCGGATCTCGGCCCCGCTCGGGTCTTGCGTGATGAGCCGGTCGAGTTCCTGGCGGTCGCCGCCGAGGCAGAAATCGTCGGATCCTCCCGCGATGACGAGAACCCGGACGCTCGATGCTTCGCGCACTGCTGCGATCACCGCGAGGAGGTCGCGGAGCATCTGCGCGTCCAGGGCGGCCCTCGTGAGCTGAATCCGGACCACGCTCCCCCGGTCCAACGTGGCGGTGGTGAGGGAGGACAGGGAGGGCAGTTGCCGCATCGCGTCGGGCACTTCAGTGGCGGCGGGCGATGGGAAGGCTCTCCATCCGCCGGAAGGCAACGCGGGGCTCCCACAGCGGAGGCGACGGCAGATAGAGGCCGGGCAGCCGGCGCAGGAGAGCCTCGACGAACTGGATCGCCATGGTCCGGGCGAGGCCGGCACCGATGCAGTAGTGAGCGCCCGCTCCGAAGGCGAGGTGCCTACGGCCGGGGCGTCGAAGATCGAGAGTGTCGGGCTGCTCATAGACCGTCGGGTCGTGCTGCGCTGCTCCGATCAGAAGGTAAGCCACCTGGCCTCTGGCAATCCTCACACCGGCGAGGGTCGTGTCCCGGGGGACGACTCGGCTGATGACCTGGACCGGTGGATCGAAGCGCAGGGCTTCGTCGATCAGCGCGGACGTGTGTTCAGGATGGGAGCGCAGCCACCGGGCCTGCTCGGGATGCTGAGCCAGCAGGCGCACCGTACTGGCCAGGAGCGCCGCGGTTGTCTCGAGACCAGCCATCAGGGAGAACATGGCCAGTCGGCGGACGGTCACATCCGCGGCAATGCGATTGGGCGCCCCCACGTCCCACAGCTCGAGCCAGTTGGAGATCACATCGTCGCGGGGGCATGCTCGCCGGTCGGCGACGATCGCCGCGAAGTACGCCTGGAGTTCGTTGCTGGCCATGTCGGCCAGTTCGAGGCGCCGGGGAGTGGGAAAGAGTTCCTGGGCATAGGTGTGTTCCCGAGTGAGCTGGTGCAGGCGGTCGAAGTCCCGCGCCGGAAGGCCCAGCCAACGGCCGACGACTCTGATCGGGAACCGTTCGCTGGTGGGCACGAAGTCGGTGCGAGGCCCCTCGGTCAGGGCTTCTTCGAGTCGGTCGAGCAGTTCGTCGGTTGTGTCGCGTATCGGGGTGGTGAGGCGCTGGAGCGTCTGTTTGCCGAAGGCCTCGCGCAAGGCTCGGCGTTGCTGGGTGTGCTCGGGAGGGTTGAGTGACATGATCACGTGGCCGAGCTCCTGGGCGGACCGGGAGTTCCACCGGGGGCCCTGGCTCTGTCGCCAGCGCCAGTCCAGGGAGGTCCACGCCCGGTCGCGCAGGATCGCCTCGCACACCTGATGGCTGGTGACGAGTACTCCGCCCCAGGGCGAGGGCAGTACCGCGCCCAGTTGATGGAGTTGCGCGAAGAGAGGCAGTGGGTCGCTCTGCCCCCGAGCGGATCGTAGCTGGGAGAGCAGAGCGACCACATTTCGCGCTCCACCCGGCTCGGAGCTCGCCTCCTGCCCCTGCGGGCTGGTTACAGTCTGGGTCGGTGCCGGGTTCATCTCGTCACTTCCTCCACATCGTGGCTAGCCAACGGCCTGAGGGCGGCACCGATCGGAGGCCCGCACTGCAGCGGACGCTAGCCACCCTTCCGGATTCGTGTCTGGGTTCCCGGCCGCCGACGGGAGAGGTGACCCACACTGCGGAATGGCCCGCCGCAGGATCCCGTCAGACGGAATCTGTGGTCCGCAGCGGAGCTGTCCGTGCCACGCACCCTTCGGCCACCACGACGGGGGACGGGCTCATACGGAAAGCCTCAGGCAGAGAACTGGACGCACGTCATCAGGCGCTCCCCGAGCCCCGATCGCCCGCCGCGGTGCCCGGACGGTCCTGCCCGATGCCGGCAGGCCACTGGCACACGAGACGGCAGGGTCCGTTCTCCAGCATGCGGCCCGCGGTCGGCAGATCGCCGGGGCCCCGGCTGGGTGGACGGTCAGTGTCGGGTCGGTGTGCTTGTCGTTGTCGTCGGCGCGCACCTGGCGGTCCCAGGCCCGGACCGTCTCCGCCAGGCGCTCGGCGAGTCGGGGGCCCTGCTCGCCGAAGGCGTGGGCGACCCACTCCCACTCCATTTACTCGGGACGGCCACCGTCCCGGACCTGGACGCAGGCGATATAGGCGAGGGATGCGTCGCCGAGGATCGCGGGCGCGTCCTGGCCCTTGGCGATCCCGGTGACACCATCCTCCAGATCTTGGACTGCGGACAGTCGGCAGAAGCCGGGCAGGGTGGTGGCAGCGTACAGCTGGAGCGAGCCGAAGTAGACGCCCGCAAACGGTGGCGACGTCGCGAGGCTGCCCGGCCGGGGGCCGGCGCGGCGGCGCCCGTATCGGATGCCGCCGATCCCGGACGGTCAGCCACAGGTGCGCTCGGCCCCGTGTGTGGGGCGAACTGGGAGGCGCGACAGAGGGGAATCCTCCAGGCGGTCAGGAGGGTACTTCTGGCGGCGGCGGGTCCAGGCGTACGACGTAGCGGTCGCACCGGCCGTCCGGCTGGTGCACGGTCCGGTAGGCGTAGGGGATCGTGCTGCCGGGGAACACCACCACGCCTTCTTCTACAACGGGCTGTCCGTCGGTGGCGGAGCGCACGACGGCGAGGTGGGCCGGAGGCTGGGGCTCGGCCGGCCGCCGGTGACGTCCGGTCACCGCGCGCACAGATCCGGGCCGCCGTCGGCTGCCCGTGGCCGCAGGACCGCCACTGCTCGGTCCGCCGCCGGAGCAGGGATGGTGGGGGCCGGGGGGCCGGTGCGGTTCGCGGCGGCTTGCGTCTCGAACATGCGGGCGTAGACGCCGCAGAGGTCCATCCGCTCCTTGTGCAGTCCGGCGGGGGCGGCGCGCTCATCGGTGGTGGACACCGGTTTCCTCCTTGGGGCAGAGCGGGCAGGGACGTGCGGCAGGGGCAGGTCACGTGCGCGTCGGGTGGGCGGCCGTGCGGGCGAGGGCGAGGTGGCCGCGCGCTTGAAGGTCCTTGCTGCCCCCTTGCGCAGGCCGGTGTGCAGGTACGACGCGCCGAGCTTGGCCGTCAGCAGGACCAGCAGCCTATCCTTGGCCTGGCCGAGGGGGCGGCCGTAGCCGGTGAAGAAGGCTGTCCGCAGGTCCGGGCGTTCGGGTCACAGCGCCCGAGCAGCCAGACGAACTCCTCGACGACCAGGCGGGGATCTCGGTGGCCGCGGCGTCGAGGAGGGCGAGCACGTCGGGAGGCACCTGCCCGGCCAGGGCCTCCCG
Source organism: Kitasatospora indigofera (assembly GCF_014655955.1). Taxonomy (GTDB): domain Bacteria; phylum Actinomycetota; class Actinomycetes; order Streptomycetales; family Streptomycetaceae; genus Kitasatospora; species Kitasatospora indigofera. The sequence continues at coordinate 38,373 of NZ_BNBO01000040.1, read as the reverse complement.
GCACTGCGCCGCCTCCCGCGCGTAGGTGCCCATCGCCTCGCGCACCGCCGCCCGGTGGTCGGCGGTGCCCGCGTCCGAGTGGTCGTGCCAGCGCCGCAGCAATCGCCCGGCCTCCTCGTGCAGCCGCAGCTCCATAGCCCGTTCCAGCGGCAGGCCGCGCACGACGCGGCCGGGCAGTGCGGCGCTGAGCAGTGCGCGCAGCCCCGGGTCGCTCGCCAGCAGCCGGGGCGCCTGTCGCTCGGGCAAGTAGCGCGCGGCGTAGGCGTAGCCGGCGACCTCTCGGGCGAACGCGCCGTCGTCCGGGCTGATCTTGAGGAACGCGTTGCCGCCGTCGGGGCCGCCGATGCGCCACACCCGGGAGGTGGCCCGCGGCCAGGACCAGTCGGCCGCCGTGACCGGGCCCGGCAGGTGTCCGGCGAGCCAGACGAGCAGCTCGGGCGGGGGCGGGAAGTCGGTCATCGGATCGGGTCTCCGAACGGGACGGATCGGGTGCACGGCAGGGACAGGGCGGCGTAGGCCGGTGTCAGCGGACGACGTAGGCGGGTACGCCGGTGCGCACCGCGTCCAGGACGGCGAGGGTGAGCTGCACCCGGCGGGGGTCGTTCTGCGCGGCCAGCTCGTCGTGGGACAGGAGGACAACCTTGGTGTGCTCGGCCGGGTCGAGACGGATCCCGGCGACCTGCTCGGCCGTCAGCGTGCCGCCGTGAACGGCGAAGCCGACCTTGGCAGGCCAGCCTCCGTGAGGCTGCTCGAACACGGTGGCCAGCAGTGGCAGCCCGGGCCGGGTCGGGCTCCAAGAGGATGCCGGTCTCCTCGACACACTCGCGCACCGCGGTGTGCAGTGGGCTCGCGTCGGTGAACTCCACGTCGCCCCCGGCCCACTGGAGGCCCTTCGCCAGGTCGGTGGCGCGCAGCATCACCGCCAGCCCGTCCTCGGTGGTGAAGAAGATCGAGCCCCACATCGGGGCGGCGGGGATCGTGGGCAGGTAGGCGGGCAGCGGCAGGTGCCCGGGCAGCGCCGGCGGCGGGGCGGTGTGCCGGCGGATCAGCTCCGCCTCGTGGGCGGCGACCGACTTCGGCACCTCTGCGGGAAGGACCCAGCGGTGGTCGTCGTGCTCGGCCGACCGTCGCACCTCCTGGGCGTGGTCGAGGTGGGCGGCGAGCACGAAGGCGCGGGTGCGGGCGCCGCGGGAGTTGGTGTAGTCCTCGTGCCCGAGGTAGGCGGTGACACGGGCGCCGGTGAGGCCGGCCTCCTCGTCCAGTTCGCGCTGCCCGGCCGCCACGACGTTCTCGCCCGTTTCGGTGCCGCCGCCGGGCAGCTCCCACAGCCCGGCCTGCAGGGTGCCGCGCGCGCGGCGCAGCAGCAGGACCCGGCCGTCCGGGTCGGTGAGCAGCACGCTGGCGGAAGTGCGCTCGATGCCCTCCGCCCGGGCTTGGGACAGGGGATCGAACAGCAGCAGAGTGGTCGTCACGGGGCACTCCAGGTGCGGGGGATCGGACCGGCCCGGTCCGGGTCGGTGAAGCCGAGGCGGCGGTAGCGCTGCTCGCCGTCCGGGGACGTGGTCAGGCGGACCTGCCCGCAGCCGGCGTCGGCGAGCCGCTGCCGGGCGTGGCCGCGACGGTGGTGCGCGGGGTCGGTGGTGACGGAGGCGATGACCCCGGTGCACGGTGCCCGGCCCGGCCGGGGCAGGCGGTGGTCCCACTGCGCGACCGTGTACGACACCAGGGTGCCCGCGCCGCCGTCGACGACCTCGAAGCGTTCGATTCCTTCGCGGCGGGCGGATGCCGTCAGCACCTCGAAGTCGATCATTCGTAGAGCCCCCTTTCCTGGAAGGTGAGCACAGTGCAACCCGGCGCCATCACGTTGCATGGCAGCGCCAATGGCCCTTTTTGAACAGGAGTTGATGCCTCGTCGGGAACGGTTCCGGGTTGGAGATCCTCCCGCTGTTCGAGTCGCCCGATCAAGCCAGGAGGTTCCCGGAAAGAATGGACGAAGACGAACTTTTCGATGTAGCGTGCCTTCTGGTCTCCTCCTCCCCAGATGCGGCGGAAGGCGCTCCAGCGGGCGTCGGCCGGCCACGGTTCACCGGTCGGGGCCTGTCAGGCGGTGGGAACGGGGGAAGGCCGGTGGCGTCGAGGCGGACCAGGCAGGTGTGCACCCGCCCGGTCGGGAGCGACCGCTGTGCGGACCGCACGTCCTCCGACGCTGTCCTTCGCCCCGTACCCCACGGCCGAGACACTGTGATCCCGCCCGGCTCCACCCCGAGCTCGGCGCGCCGGCCTCCGCGTTTCGGTGGGCTCTGAGCGCCCTGCTGCTTGCGTGACCATGGGGGTCATGAACTCGGCAAGATGTCACGCAGGGCTCCCTCCAGGTCAGGTAGCCGGTCCAGCAGCATCAGAGCTGCCTCATGTCGTGCCCGCGCGTAGGACTCGAGCGCGGCGTCGACGAGGTGCGGTCGTTCCACTGGTGCCGACAACGGAAAGGTCGAGCAGAGCATGGCTGCACAGCCGACACGCAGTGAGGACAAGAGGTTGTCCGCGGGCGCTTCGGGGTTGGCGTCTCGATAGGCGCGGGCGAGATCGGTGTATCCCTTGAGCCAGCTCTCCACGCCGTTGGACAGGACGCTCTTGGGGTCGCAGCCAAGACGCACGATCTCCCAGGCGAGATACCCAGGTGCAGGTGGCCCGAAGTCCACGATCGCCGCGACCTCGTCGTCCTTCAACAGGACGTTGGGACCGGCCAGGTCGCCGTGCATGACCTGGACCGTCAGCTGTGGAAGCGAAGCGAGGACGCGCTCGACGTGCCCCAGAACGGCTTGTCGCTCACGCGCCGCCTGCAGCGCCCACGTCTCGAACTGTCCGAGCCTGGGCCTGTTCTGGAATGCGAGAATCAGCCTTTCGAAGCGGTCACGTGCGGCGGTCACGTTGCACACCGCGGCACCAGGCTCCAGGGTGGGTGCGGCGGCAGGGTGAGTGGCGAGCCGGCTGTGAAGGCGACCCATCGCTGCGCCGACTGCCGCCCACCGCGCACCAGTCAGGTTGCCCTCGGCAGTCTCGGTGTGCGGCACGTATGACCACAGTGACATCGGCAGGCGGCCGTGGGTCGCGAGGAGTTCGTGCTCGCGCGTGCGGGTTGCCCGGGCAGTCGCGACACCTCCGTCGGCGGCGTACTCGGACAGCTCGACCGATGCCCGATCCAGATCCAAGCGGTCTCGACCGCGATAGACCTTGGCGAAGTGCCGACAGCCCGTCTGGTCCACGATGGCGTAGTTGTCCGTCGCGGTGCCCTCCGGGATTCGCGTGATTTCCGCCGGGCGCAGTCCGTACGCGAGCACCAGCGTGTCGGCGACCGCCGTGATCTGCGCCCCCTCCGCGGTGCGGCCGGGTGTGGAGGGCGCGGCGACCGGCTTGGTGGCGGGCTGGTGAGATGCGGTGGACATGGTCTCCTCGTCGAAGCGCGCAGCGTTATTGGTCGGATGATGAGCGAGTGGCAGGTGGTCGGGTCGATCAGGATGCGGGCACCGCGGTGCTGGTGAGGTGTTCGGCCCGGCGGGCGGTGTGCGGGGTGAGCGTGGGGTGGACACTTCTGCTGCAGGCCTGCAGCAGCTGGCCGAGAGCGACCGGTTCCCCGGCCCGGCCGGCCGCCAGGTGCTCAGCGAGCTGCGGCGGGCCGCGCCGGGTGCAGCAGGGTCGCAAGATCGCCGACGGACAGAGCTCCGTCAATGCGGTCATCTGATTGCGCCTCCCCCGTTCGGGTTGTGGCATTCCCGGGCCCGACCCGGCACCGCCACGAGTTGCAGGCACGAATCAGACCGTCCAGGCCGACACCGCGGCACCCTGCCTCGTGAATCGGCTGATTGAGGCAGTGAGCGCGGTGACCGGCACGGCTCTTCGTGGCGAGGTTGGCCGGTTCGGCGTCGCGCAGGCGGAACGTAGGGCCGACCGCGGGCGCTGCGGCACCGAGTAGGGATGCTCGTCGCATAGAGTGCGGGCGCGCGGGTGTCCACGTCGTTCACCAGAAGATGATCTTGAGCGCCTTCGCTTTCGTCTCCGCAGGCTTCCTTTGGGCCGCACCACCAGGAGGAATCAGTGTCATCCCCGCAAGTGATCACCCCCGTGGACCAGCTCGCCGAGGCGAAGAGGCAGTTGGGTTTCCCCCGTATCGTCGTGATCTGTGGCTCCACTCGTTTCATGGCCGAGATGGCCGAGGCCGATGTGCGGGAGACCAAGGCCGGGAGGATTGTCGTCAAGCCGGGTTGCGACCTGAAGTCGCCGCACGCAATGTGGTCCGATCCTGTCGAGGCTGAGGCGCTGAAGTTTCGACTCGACGAGTTGCACCGGTCGAAGATCCTGCTCGCTGATGAGGTGCTCGTGGTCGGCGACTACATCGGCGACAGCACCCGGGCCGAGATCGCCTACGCCCGGTCGCTGGGCAGGCCCGTGCGGTTCACGCACCCCGAAGTCGAACCCGACGCCTGAGGGCTCGCCCCCGCACCCTCCGCCAGCACCTCGTTGGAGTTGATCATCTGGCGGCTGGCGTGGTGGTGAGAGCGGGCTCGAGGAGCTACGGAGCGCATCGCGGCCGTGATGGCGGTAGCGAGGGGCCGCTGGTGGTCCGTCACGTAGAAGTGGTCGCCTTCGTACATCTCAAGTCCGCGGAAGTGCGTGGTGCACGGCTGCCAGGCGAGGAGGCGTTCCTCGCCGATCAGCCTGTCGCGGCGGCCCCCGAACACCGAGAGCGGAACGGGCAGCGGCTCGGGGACGAGGGGAGGCACCCAGGTGTCCAGGAGTTTGAAGTCGCTGCGGAACGCCGGGGCGAACGTGCGCCAGAGGGCTTCGTCGTCGAGGAGCTGCGGCGTGCTGCCGCCGACGTCTCGCAGCCAGTCTCGCAGTTCGTCGTCGGACTTCAGGTGAGGGCGGGCGTCGGCGTCGGCTGCGCCTCGCGGGGCGCCGTAGGCGGACACACCCAGCCAGGTGGGGAGCGGGTTCCCCTCGTGGTGGAGCCGGCGGGTGAGCTGGTGGGCGATGAGGGCGCCCAGGCTGTGGCCGAAGAACCCGAAGGGCCGGTCGAGCAGGGGAGCGAGAGCGGTGTGGAAGTAGTCGACCAGCCGGTCGCAGTCGTCGATCAGCGGGAGTGTCTGCAGGTGGCCTCGGCCGGGGGTTTCCAGGAGGCAGAGTTCCCAGTCCTTCGGGAAGTGCTCCGCCCAGCCCCGGTAGAGCAGGTGTGAGCCGCCGGCGTGGTGGAACAGGAACAGGCGCACCGCCGGGTCGCTCAGCGGCCTCGGGCGGATGACCGGGCCGGCCGGTGTCTCGCCGACGCGCTTGGAGACGACGAGGGCGTGCAGCTCCGCCAGGGTGGCGGCACCGCTGATGACCACGGTGTTCTCCGGCAAGTCGAACGCGTTCTCCACGCGGGTGGAGATCTCGAGCATCAGCAGCGAGTCGATGTCGAGGTCGTCGGCGAAGTGCGCGCCGTCGGCGACCTCCCCGGGGTCGATCTCCAGTACGCCGGCTATCAGGGCGCGGAGATCCTCGATGGTCACGGTCGTACTGGTCATGGGTGTTCCCCCGGCTCCTGGTGGATGGACGAGTGGGTCGGTCAAGGAGTGAGCAGCAGAGCGGCTGCCGCGTCGTGGCCATGGCCTCCGGCCGTGGCGAGCACCCTGCCGGTGGCGCCGCTCTCGAAGTGGGCGGCTGCGGCGGCGCACTGCAGGATGCCCAGAGCCCCTGACAGCGGGCCCAGTTGGGCTTCCAGGTCGATGTGGCGCGTGGCTGCGAGCAGCCGGCGCGCCCCGGCTTCCGCCTCGTCCCCGAGCCACAGGCCGACGGATTCCTCCTGCGCCACACCGGCGGCGGCCAGCGCCCCGGAGAGGTCCGGTGCCCGCGCGTACCCGGCGATCGTGGCGCGAGGCCGTGCGCCGCGGGAAGCGGCCGCGTGCGCCGGTTCGAGGACGACGGCGACCGCCACGTCGGTGGACTGCCGGCCGAGCAGCTTCGTCGCCACGTCGTTGGCCGGTTCGACGCCGACGACGACGGCCGCTTCGGCGCGCCCGGCCACGACGAGGTTCCGGGCCCAGGCGAGGGCGTCCAGCCCGCTCGTGGCGCCGTTGCAGACGGTGAGGTTGGGGCCGCGCAGCCCGTAGCGGATGGCCACCCAGCCCGCGGTGACGTTGCTGGAGGTCTGGGGCAGGCCCAGGGGGCTGAGAGCCCTGACGCCTGCTCCGGCGATGGTGGCGGCGGCTTCGCACACGCTGTCCGCGTTGCCCAGGTTGGTGCTGACCACGACCGCGGTCTCATCGGCCGCCCCCGTGAACGCGGCGGCGTCGTCGGTCAGGCCCGCGTCGTGGAGGGCGGACTCGGCAGCCCGCAGGGCGAGGCGGGACGCGCGGTCCTTGTGGCGCAGCTCGCGTCCGCTGAGTCCGGTGGCGACATCAAAGCCGCCCGCCCCCGGCAGGGGCCCGAGGAGGTCGCCGTACGTCGCCACGCCGGGCAGCGCCAGTCCGATACTCGTGACGACGACCTCCCGGACGTTCGGGATCCTCCTGCGCGCGATGCTCGTCGTGCTCATCGGGCTGCCTCCACGATCGCGACGGCGTTGATCCCTCCGAAGCCGAACGCGTCGATCTGCGCGATGGCCAGGGGGCCGGCCGCGGGGACGCCCCGCACCAGGCCCAGGCCCGCGGCCTCGGGGATCGGTTCGGTGAGTCCCAGGACCGGGGGGACCGTTCCTTCCTTCATAGCGAGGACCGCCATCACGAGGCTGAGAAGTCCCGAACCGCCCAGGGTGTGGCCGGTCATTGCCTTGATGGCGGTCATCCGCGGACCGGATCCGGCACCATCGAAGATGCGGCGCAGGACGCCCGCCTCCGCCGCGTCGTTGAGGGGGGTGCCGCTGCCGTGCAGCATCACCAGGTCGATGTCGCGGGCCCGCACCCCCGCCCTGCGGTGGGCGTCGAGCACCGCGCGGGTGATGCCGTCGGGGTCCGGTGCGGTGGCGTGGTGAGCGTCGCAGTTCATGCCCACACCGCGCACCCGGGCGTGCACGGGCCCGTTCCCGGTGCCGGCGCGCTGGACGACGACGGCCGCCGCGCCCTCACCCATCAGCATGCCCTTGTGCGTGGCGTCGAAGGGGCGCAGCGCGTCGGGGATGCCGTTCTGCACCCGGTCGAGCGTGCCGAAGCCGCTCTCGGTGGCGGCGTCGGTGCCCGCGACGACGACCGTGTCGGCCGTGCCGGCCTCGATCATGTCGGTGGCCAGGCCGAGCGCGTACAGCGTGGCGGAGCAGGCGTTGGCGAAGGTGTAGGTGGTGGACGCCCCGAAGGCCGCCTTCAGGGCGGTGCCGAAGTGCAGGTCTTCGAGGGCGACGTCCACGCCGTCGCGCCACCACAGTTCGAGGCTGCGTTGTTCGCGCATGGTGGTTCCGACCAGTACGGGTATCTGGGAGAGGTCCTCGCCCAGGCCCGCGTCGGCGGCCGCCTGGCGGACGACGGTGGTGAGCCAGCGGGTGGCGCGGCGCGGGATGTCGCCGCCGGCGGGCCGGTCGTCGATCTCGTAGGCGTAGGCCGCCCGGTATTTCTCCGGGTCAAACGCCTTCAGGGGTGTGCGGCTCTCCTGGCCCGCGCACAGCGCGGCGAAGATCTCTTCGGGGCTGGCGCCGATGTTGGCGATGGCGGCCATGCCCGTGATGTCCCAGGTCACGGTCGGGCAGCCGCCTTCCTCAGCTCGAAGGCGGCCAGCTTGCCGGTCGAGGTGGTTGGGAGGGCGTCGAGGAACTCCAGGCGGGCGGGCCGCTTGTGGGCGGCGAGGCCGCTGCGGATCGCGGCGCTCACCGCGCGCCGCACCGCGGCCTCGTCGGAGCCCGGCCGGGCCACCAGGTACGCCACGGCCTGCTCCAGGCCGTCGGCGTCGCGGCCGCCGACCACCACGCAGTCCTGGACCCCTTCCGCGCCGCGGATGACGCTCTCGATCTCGCTCGGCACGACCTTGTAGCCGCCCAGGTTGAGCAGGTCATCCGCGCGGCACAGATGGGTGAACGTGCCGTCCGGCGCACGGCGCACCACGTCGCCGGTGTAGGCACCGCCGTCGGCGAAGGTGACCGCGGCGGCCTCCGGGCGGCCGATGTAGCCGAGGGCGACGGTCGGACCGGCGATGTGCAGGCGGCCCACCTGGCCGTCGGCGACGGGCGTGCCGTCCGCGTCCCGGACGGTCGCGGTGATCCCGGGCACCGGGACCCCGAAGGTACCCGGGCAACCGGTGTCCGGCGGCGTGCCGACGACGATGTGGAGCACTTCGGTGGCGCCGAGGCCGTTGACGAGCCCGGCCTGGAAGGCGGTGCGGATCCGCTCGCCGAGCGGAGCGGGCAGGTTCTCGCCCGCCGCCACGCACAGCCGCACGGAATTGGAGGCGAGCTCCGTCCCGGGGGCGTTCAGCAGCGCGGCGTACAGCCGGGGGACGGAGAACAGCACGGTGGGCCGGTGGCGCTGCAGCGCGGCGGCCAGGGAGTGGATGTCGACCGGGCCGCGGACGAGCGCGACGCGGGCGCCGGCCGCCAGCGGGCACAGGACGGAAGCGCCGAAGCCGTACCCGAAGCTCATCCGGGCGCTGGAGAGCACGGTGTCCTCGGGTGTCAGTGCCAATACCTTGCTGATGCCGTCGGCCATGGCCGCGATCGCACCCGCCGAGTGCCGCACCCCCTTGGGCATGCCGGTGCTCCCGGAGGTGTACTGCACCAGCGCCTCACGCCCCGCATTCCACACGACCGGTGGCCCGGCCTCCGTCGGGCGCCGCGCGGGGCCGGGCTCGGCCGCCGCCAGGCCGGCGCGGACGTCGGCGCCGGCGAAGCGGGTGGCCGTGGCGAACAGTTCCTCCAAGGCGCGCTGCCGCGTGGGGGCGGCGTCGAGGTGCACCGTCGCGGCGGCGCAGTCCGCGGCGATGTAGCGGACTTCGTCGTCCGTGAGCACCGGGCTGATCACCACCGGGACGCAGCCGTGCCACCACAGGCCGAGGACGGCGACGACGGTCGCCACGGAGTCGTCGGCGACCAGGAGGCCGCGGGCGCCCTCGGGCACTCCCGCGGCCTTGAGGGCGCCCGCGTACCCGCGTGCCGCCTCCAGGAGGCCCGCGTAGGTGATCTCCTCGGCCTGGGGGTCGAGGTAGCTGGCCCGTCCGCCCCGGCCGGCGAAGACATGACCCGCCACCAGGTGGTCGACCAGGTCGATGCCCTGGGGGTTTGCCGCCCTCTCACTGAGCACGCACACCGCGGAGTCCAGGCTGGTGAGGGCCGCGGCTTCCTCGGCGGACAGGGGGCCGAACTCGCGCTCGACCGCGGCCGCGACCGCGACCTTCTCCAGGGAGCTCATGCCGAGGTCCTCGTAGAACAGGGCGCCGGGCTCGATGTCGTCCTTGTCCACTTCCAGGACGGACGCCACGATCTCTCGCAGCTTGTCGCGCGTGGTGTCGGTGGTCTCTGCGTCGCGCACCGGCGGGGTCCTTTCCGAATCTTCATGGCCGAGAGGGGGATCTGATGGGAAGGAGAGCGTGAAGGAGGCGGAGCCCTGCTCCCGGAGCTGCACCGGCCGGCACATCGCTTGGCTCCGGTCGGGAGGGGAGAACGGGGCGGGATGGCGCAGAGCTCGACGGGAGCGCTCAGGCTCCGAGGCCGACCTCGCAGGGGAAGCGGACGGAGACGCCCTGGGGCTCCTCGGTGAAGATGACCCTCTTGGAGATCGCGGCCATGAACCCGAGCTCGAAGATCGTGCCCTTGCCGACGGGCCCGCCGGGGTTGCAGACGACAACGGCGTCGGCTCGCCGGAACGCGTCCATGTGCACCAACTTGTGCCGCCACGTGTCGCGGTCGTTCTTCAGGTGGTCCTGGTAGTCGAAGAGGATGAAGTCGGTGCCCGCTGTCTCCGGCTTGATCCTGGTGCTCAGCGGGCTGAGCACGTCGGTGCCGCTCTCGCGCAGACGGGCGACGGTGTCCTCGATGTCCCCGAGGGACTGCTGGAAGCTGCCGCAGACGACGGCTGTCCGGAACTCCCGCCGGATCACGCCTTCCATCATGTCGTTCGATCCGCACGCGGACTTGGCCGTTTCCAGGTAGAACCGCTGCAGCTCGGGCCCCACGATGTTGAAGTAGAGGCCGGTGTCGACGTAGACGCTGGTGACCAGCGCGTCCGCGTCCGGCTGCGGGAGCTGCTGGAACGCCCCGGTGGCGTACAGCCGCGTTCCCGTGTTGTCGACGACCTCCTGGAACTCCTTGAGGCCGGCGCAGAACTCGCCGACTCGCTCGGCCAGCTCCTCGGGGGCGAGGTTGCCGTCGTTGGCGAACTGCTCCCTGCCGAGCAGTTCCAACTCGCCGCTCCGGGAGCGGAAAACGCTCACGCGCCCCGCGTCGAAGTGGACCAGGACCCTGCCTTCTGCCGCCAATGTACTGCTCTCTTTCTTCTCGTTCCGATGTTTTGGGGCGCTACAGCCTCAGTTGAAAGGGTGGACGAGCGTTCCGGGGGCGTGCCGACTATTCGCCTTGTCCACGGAAGGCGCGGAGGTACTTTTCGGCGAACTCCTCCTCCCTGCCCCGGTTGTACTGGGTGATGAAACGCGGGTGTTCCAAGGGCACGATGCTCCCGAAGAAGCGCTGCTTCTCGTTCAACTTCGTAAGAAACCTGAAGTTCTCGCCGCTGCCGATGCAGTAGCACACCGAGGCGTCGGTGCCGAATTCAAGCTGCCGCTCCAGGGTTTCCACGAGGAAAGGGCGCAGGAGGTCCAGCAGCTTCTTGTTCTCGTAGTAGTTGCAGTTGACCTCTTTCCCCTCGGGCTTCGTTCTCACCAGGCCGAGGGGGCACACAAAACTCATGACGAAGTCGGCGTAGAACCTCTCGCGGCCCCCGTAACGGCTGATGACGTCGTGCAGGAACCCGGCAGAGGGCCGGCTGACCGCGTAGCCGTCGACGTCGAATCCCGTCTCGCTTTCGAGGAGCTTGGCGTCTTCGAAGGGGACCCCGGTCACGGCCGTGCCGCGTCGGGCGGGGGAGCTCCCCAGCACCAGGCGGCGTGGCCTGTCGTCGCCGTAGTACTTCGCGTAGAACGCCGTCGTCACCTCCCGGACCCGGTCCTTCTGGGGCCCGTTGAACGGATTGACGACCGCGAACCCGGGAGGCACTTCAAGAGTCGTGCCCGCAAGGCCCTCGTTGAACTGCAGGATCCGATCGGCGACAGTCGTTCGCGCGGCCATTGCAGAAGCCCTTCCTTCACGCCGGCCCCTCGGACCGGTCCGGTCGCACCCCGGCCGTCCGCGATTCGTCCCTCCTCCGGAACCGGCGGGACGCCGCGGGCGCGCCCTGCTGGAGGGAGGACGGAAACGTCAGGCGGCGACAGCCGTCAGGTATATCTCGGTAGTTTTCGGGTGGATTCGAACATCTTTGAATCCGGCGCGGTCGAGCTCCGCGCCGATCAGATCGGCCGTGTCCATCCCGCGATAGAGATCGACGAATTCAGTGCCGGGGATGATCAGCCCGGGTATGACGCAGCCGCGCTGAGTGTACAGAAATCCGTTGGCCACGGAGACGACGATCGCCGCACCGGGCTTCAGCACCCGGTGCGCCTCCGAGGCGGCCGCGGGCGTGTCGAAGAACGACGAGTTGTACGTCCTCAGGGAGACATAGAGACCGAAACTGTCGTTCGGCAGGGTGGACAGGTCTTCGGCACTCGAGGCGAGAGTCTTCGACAAGGGAATGCGTCCGCCGATATTCGCAAGGCCACGTTCCGCGATGTCGACGAAGGTGACCTGCGGGCAGTCCGAGAACAAGGCTGCCGCCTCAACGCCGGCGCCGACACCGACGTTGAGGACGTCGACGGCAGACAGCGGCACCGCGGACACACTCCTGTAGACCGACATGAAGTCGTCCGCCCACCCCGGGTTGGCCGCGCGGGCGTCGACCTCGTAGTCGTACGAGCCGTACTTCGCGTCGAACGCTTCGGACAGTACGCCGCCTACAGCGCGATCGGCCTCCTCGCTCCCGATCCCGTGCCTCTGGCAGAGGAGCGACGCGAGCGCGGTCCTCCCCCTGTTCGCATTGACGTCGTCCCGGGAAAGCACGAAGCCCCTTGACCCCAGCCCGGTGGAGACGGCTTCGCTGATGCGGTGCGCGAAGTAGTGAGGGTTGCGGACGATGTTCTGCTCGCTCGCCGCGTAGAAGCCCCGGTTCTGCTCGAGGATCTCCCGCTGCAGGTCGTCCGGGAATCGGTCTACACGACCCCGTGCAGTGACGGGGTCGTCGTCGAAGTAGGTCGTCAGCGCGGGGTCGGGCAGGCCGATGTACACCCTGTCGACGTGCACTTCCTTCAAGAGTTCGGCAAGCTCGAACGACCGGTCCGCCGACAGGGTGTTGACCGTCAGAAACACGCTGTGCGCGCTGGATGTCCCGAGTTCCTGCATCTTGCCCCGCAGGGCGCGGTACCAGGACGTGCCGCCCTCTTCGCCCTCGAAGGCGGAGCAGATCAGCTCGTTGTTCTCGGAAACGAGCGCAACGCCGACCCGCAGACCTGACTGCGGCCCCCGTTGTGCGACGCCAATGACGTGTTGCATCCAATGGGTACTGTTCGGGATCATCTGGACCTCCATTTCTCAACTCGCACGGCACGCATGGGGGCGTCATCGCTCCTCGGGGCATGGGCAGATCGGCTCGGCCCGGGGACGCATGGCACGGACGCCGTAGGCCCCGCGGCGGTCGACCAGCCCCCGGGGCGCTCAGGGGAACAAGCACACAGCAGATCGGCCTCCAGCGGGAGGCACGTTCGGGGGGCACTTTTCGATGAGAACGAATTTCGAACGGGTCGCCCCTGCCGCGTACGGGCGACCGCCCTCGCCCCCTCCTCCTTCGGGCGGCATTCGATAGTCGATTCGAGCGGCCGGAAGCATCCGGCGCCTCTGAGCGGGGCGATGCTGCACGGTCGCCCGGACCTGCGAGCCTGTGCGCAACTGCGTTCCACGACCACGGACATGACGTGAACCGACCTGCGATTCGGACCTGTGCCGCTTCGCGCTTCGGTCGTCCCAGTGAACCCGGCACACTGCCCGTCCGGGCAGGGGCCAGGGGGCACGAACACGTTCATCGTGTTCATGATCGAAAAAGTGGCGCAATGGTGACCGGTGGGCGTCCGCGCGGAGGGCACCGTGGCCTCCGAGCGCAGCCGGCCTTCGCCGCGCCTCCCGGCAAGTTCTCCTAGACCACTGGCCTTTCGGACCGCGCGCCGTATCCCCGGTATCGGCACGCGTGCTGGAGCCGGTCCACTACCGTCTGCAGCAGACGATCTGACGCACCGGCAGGAGCACGTGACGTGACCGAACAAATCAGCGAACTCCAGTTCACAGGAACCACCGCTCTCCAGTTCGAGGCCCGGGAGTTGGGGGATCTGCCGCGCACCGGCTGGCGCTACGACGGCGTCCCCCTGGCCGCCCACCGAGACCGTCGCCGACCACAGCCACAGCGCCGCCGTCATCGGCCTCGTCCTGGTTGCGATGGACGGTGCGGACCCGGGCCGTACCGCCCTGCTGTGCATCCTGCACGACCTGCCCGAGACCCGCACAAGCGATCAGACACCCGTCACCCGACGCTACGCTGCCGCCGCCCCCCGCGCCGTGGCCGGCGACCAGGTCGCCGCCGCACACCCGAACGTCCGGGACATCGTGCTCGGCGCCATCGGCGAGTTCGAGGACGACAAGACCCCTGAAACCCGGGGGCGGCAAGGCCCTGTGCTGCCGCGACGCCCTGAAGACCGACTCCGCACACTGCCTGGCCGCGGCCGCCGAAACCATGGACCCGGCGCAGTGGCAGCACGACCTGCTCCGCGTCCCCGCCGCACGATGACCGCCCGCACCAGCCCCGCCCGCAGGCGCCGGCTGCGGCAATCATGAACGCGATGAACAAATGCGCGGCCCCGGCCCCCTGTCCTAGCCCGGTAAGTGGCGCTTGACTGGTCCCACCGGACCGCCCCGCCCCTTCGCCCCCTCTGCTCCCGGAGCACGCATGACCCCCACCGACACTGCCCCCGCCGCGGTCGACGCTGTCGTCCTGACCATGAATGACCGCCCCGAGCAGGCCACGGCGCTGCAGACCCTCCTCGCCCAGGAAGGACTCGACCTGCGCGTGATCGTGGTTGGCAACGGCGTCCAGCCCGAGGACATCCCCGCCGGCATCACCACCCTGGCGCTGCCCGAGAACGTGGGCATCCCCGAGGGCCGCAACATCGGCGCCCGGGCACTGGCGGACGTCGACGGCGGCGGCGAGTTCGTCTTCTTCTTCGACAACGACGCCCACCTGCCCGCCCCCGACACCCTGGCCCGCCTCGTCGAGGCCGCCCGCCGACACCCGCGGGCCGCCTGGGTCCAGCCCCGGATCGCCGATCCCAAGACCGGGGTGACCGTCCGGCGCTGGGTGCCCCGGCTGCGCACCGCGGACCCCGACCGGCCCGGCACCGTCGCGGCGATGGCCGAGGGCGTCCTCCTCGTCCGCCGCCGCGCCTTTGATCAGGTCGGCGGGTGGCCAGGCCATTTCTTCCTCTACCACGAGGGGTTCGACCTGGCCCTGCGGTGCTGGGACGCGGGCCTGACGGGCTACTACGCGCCGCAGGTCGTCGTCCACCACCCCGCCAGCGATCCCGCCCGCCACGCCCTCTACCAGCGTCTGGTCGCCCGCAACCGGGTCTGGGTCGCCTACCGGCGCCTGCCCGCGCTCCTGGTCCCCCTCTACATCGCCACGTGGGTCGCGATCACCGTCCTGCGGGCCCGGCGCGCACCGCGCACGCTGGCTCCGTGGTTCTCCGGCCTGTGGGAGGGGCTGCGCGGCGGCCACGGCGAGCGGCGCCCGATCTCCTGGCACACCGCGTGGCGTTTGACCCGGGCCGGACGCCCCCCGGTGATCTGACCACGGACAGGCCCGGTCCTGATCCCGCCCACGCGGCCGACGGTCCGCCAACCACCGTGTGCGGAACGTGATGTACTGCTTTCGCGCAGTCGCGGACCGCGGGTGCGCAGCGCCGCTAGCGTGGTCGCCACGGACCAGGTCCGTCGGTGGTGCGATGTCAGGGGGCGGGCAGTGGCGACATCCAGAACACCCAACCAGCAGCTGGCCGGCGTGATGGACGAGGCCGGCCTCACCCTCGAAGCGCTGGCCCGCGCCACCAAGGCGGTGGCAGCCGAGTCCGGAGTCCGGCTGGGCACGTCCCGCTCGGCCGTCCACGCCTGGGTGAGCGCCGGTGCCGTTCCGGCGGGCAACACCCCCGCCTACGTCGCCGAGGCGCTGTCCCGAAGACTGCAACGACCTGTCACGGTCGCCGAGATCGGCCTGGGCGAGGACACGAGCACCGACTTCATGCTCCTGAGCCCCGCGGCCGCCGCAACCGAAACCGGAAGGCTCCTCGTGCACCATCGCCGCGATTTCCTCGCCCGCGGCTTCTCCGCCGCGGCCCTCCTGGCCCCACTGGCTCTCGATCCCCGAACCGCCACGGCTCTGCCCGCAGCCGGCCCCGGACGCCGGATCGGCAGCGGCGAGGTCACGGCGGTGCGCCAGTTCACCGCCGCTTTCCGGACCTCCGACGAGCTCCTGGGCGGCGGGCACGGCCTCAGCGTCGCCGGCGTCTTCCTCAGCGACGTCCTCGCACCGATGCTGCACGGCACCTACGCCGACGACCGCGTCCGCGCCGACGCCTTCGAAGCCGCCGCCGCGCTGGCCACCCTCGTCGGCTTCAAGTGCCACGACGCCGGATACGAGGGCGCCGCCCAACGCCACTACCAGCTCGCCGTCCGCCTCGCCCGCGAAGCCGACCCCGACGACCGCACCGGACAGGCCGCCTGGGGCATGCGGGCCCTCGTCCACCAGGCCCTCGACCTCGGACAGCCCGCAGGCACCGTCGACCTCGCCGAAGCCGCCCTCGCCCGTACCCGCGGCCGCGTAGACAAGCGCACCGAGGCCCTGCTGCTCATCACCGCCGCCCGCGCCCACGGCGCCAGCGGCAGCCCGCACGCCGCCTCGGCCCTGATCGACGCCGCCCGCGACGCCGCCCGTACCGGTACCGACGCGCTGCCCGCCTACGCGGCAGCCGCCGGCCCCACTGACGCCGTCATCGCCTCCCACACCGGCCGCACCCTGACCGAGATGGGCCACCATGCCGCCGCCGAGCGGCATTACCGCGCCGCCCTGACCGACCGCACCGACCACGTCTACCGCCGCACCCGCGCCCTCACCCTCGCCAACATCGCCCGCGCCGTCGCCGCCCAGGACCGCCACGAGGAGGCCGTCAACCTCCTCGCCCGCAGCCTCGACCTGACGGACGGCATCGCCTCCCACCGGGCCCGCCGCGAACTCCTCGCCATGCGGCCGAATTTGGCGCTGTACGCGCGGCGCGGGATCCGCGGCGCGGCCGACCTCGCGGACCGCGCCTCCCGCCTGGCGGCGGCCTCGTAGGGCGAGCCGCCCGTACCGGGTGCGGGCGCCTACGGGAGGCAGCGGTCACACGGCGGGTGGCAGTTCGGTGCGAATCCGGTGGACGACGTCGCGCACCCCGGGCTCGTCGCGCCACCGGCCGAGCTGGCCCGCCAGGTCGTGCAGGTAGGTGTGGGCGCGGGGCGAGCGGACCCCTCTGAGGATGTCCACCGACCGGTGCGCCTCGTCCAGCGTCGGTTCGAGGTCGCCGTCGATCAGATGGACGCCGGCCAGCACGGCGCGCCTGATGCCGACCGCCCGGGTGAAGCGCTCCACCGGCATCGCCCCCGCCCGGTCGGCCCACACCATCGCCGACCGAGTCAGGCCCAAATCCCGGTGCACCTCGACGCCGTCGGTGGCCAACCGCTCCGCGGTCAGGTATGAGAGCCACCCGGGGTCGTGCACCCCGGGCCGGATCCCCGACAGCAACCTCTCGCACAAGGCCAGGGCCGCTCCCGCACCGGCGCCGTCGCCCTGCTTGGCCAGGGCCCGGGCCTCGGCGAGCTTGCAGAACGCCAGGACCCTCGGGGCGGCGTGCCCGCGTCCGCGGGCGTAGGCGGCGGAGGCCATCTCCGCGGCCTGCGCGCACCGGCCGGCCAGATACGCCGAGAGGGACATCGTGGCCAGGACGTAGCAGCCCATCTCCACGTCGCCCGCAGCGCGGGCCATGCGCAGCGCCTGGATCAGGAGCCGGTCGGAGGCGGCACGGTCGCCGGCGTCCATCGCCGCCCACCCGGCCACCCTCGACAGTTCGGCCAGCGCCCCGTGCAGGGCCTGCCCCGTCGAGTCCGAGTACGTGCCCTCCAGGAGCGGCCCGGCTTCCCGCAGGCAGTCCATGACCTGGCTGCGGCGCCAGTTGCCGCCTCCGAAGCGGGAGTCGGCTACCTGCGCCTCGGCGGCCGCCGACCACAGGCGCTCGACGTCAGCCGGGCCGACGCGCACTGATCCGACGTGCTTGTCCGGCTCGTCGGCCGGGTCGGCCAGCCAGCGGAAGGTCGGCGTGGTGAAGGCCGCGCCCGCCGTCAGCAACAGGTCACGACGGTCCACGCTTCTCCAGCAGGTCACGGCGCCCGCAAGGGCGGCCTCGCGGTCGTGGGGGAAATCCAACCCGGTGTCCGACCCGGAAACCGGCGGGACGCCCCACCCTGCATCCGAAAGAGTGACAACCCGGCCCAGAAGGTTGCCGAGCACCTCGACGACGCACTCCTGCGCAGCCTTCCTCGGGATAGCGCCGGCCAGCCACGCGGCGACGTGGGTGTGGGTGTACGCCGTCCGCCGAACGCCCACCTGCGCCGCGGCGTTGACGAGGCGGGCGAGTTCCCGGTGCGACGCCCCGCACGCCGCTACGAGTGCGCCCAGCCACACGTTCGGCTGCCTCGTGTCGCCGGTCACGGAGCGACGGAGACCAGGTAAACGTCGTGCTCGCGGTAGCTGTCGTAGTCCGATGGGCAGCCTTGGCAGCTCTCGACATGCGCAGTGGTGGCGCCGCAGTTCTTCGCCAGCTCCCAGGCGTCGCCCGAGGTCGCCACCCATCCCCCGGCTGGTACCCGGTCCGCCCCCACGAACTCCAGCGCCGCCGGATCGGGCAGGGGCTCGATGGGCAGGTGCTCCATGCCCGGGTAGCCCGGGCCGTGCTCGTGCAGCGAGAGCTTCTGGCCGGGCCGGACCTGAACCTCGCGCACGTCATGGGAGTGGGTGTAGTCGTGGATCAGGTGGCCGCCGTACTGGGCGGCGGGGGCCGTCAGCAGCGGCAGGAGGGCGAAGACCGAGAGGGTCCTGCCCGCCCTCTTCCGTCGCCGGCGCGTAGTGGATCGGGGTCGGCGGTGGTCGGACCAGTTGTCGGGCGGCCCCGGGCGGGTGGGTACGGGGTGGGGTGAAGGGCGGTCGGTGATGGTCTGCTCGCAGAGGTTGTCGGTCGCGGGGAGAACGGGATGGTCGGGTCAGGCGGGGCGGCCGCGCCGAGGGCGCTGGCCTCGGCACGGCCGCCCTGGCCAGGCGTTCAAGAGGGCCGGCTGACCGGCTTCGTCATCGTGCGGGACTGCCTGGTCGCCAGGTGGTGGACGGCACTTCAGAGCGCCATCAGCGCGCAGATGCTCAAGGCCATGACCGACGTACTGGCTCCGGCGTCGGCCGTGCCCTACCGGATCAGGACCGGGCCTGGGCGCCGATTGCGCCATCCGCAGCGGGGTTCCAGTGTTCACGGTCAGTGCTCCACCGTGCGGCACCCGGAAGGCGGCAGCGGCGAGCGGGTGCCGGGTGCTGAGGCCGGTCCTGCTCACCGAACCGGCGCCCTGCATCCTGCAAGACCATCGGTCACCACCCAGCAGGCCGGCCGGGGGCAGCAGATCACCGGTCCGGGAGTGTCACCAAGCGAGCCCTTCTGTGGACAGAGCGGTGACGGGTTGGCGGACGAGGCCCGGTGCGATGCCTGCGGCATCGAGGGCCGCGCGCAGTTCATCCGGGTCGACGCTGCCGTCGCAGAGTTGCGCAGCTTGCTCCGGGGTGGCGAGCAGGCGGATCACGGCCGGCTCGCAGGGGCCTTGGACCAGCGGTCCGAAGCGGCGCACGACGTCCGCCAGGCGCGCTTGGGCTCCGCGATACCCGATCAGCTCGGCATGGGCGGGGCGGGTGGCGACCGTGGTGGCGCAGACGCGGGCGAGCGCGCGCGGGAGGTCGTCGCCGTCGGCCGGCAGGAGCGGACCGCCGGGAAGGCGGGTCCGGCCGGACTTCGGGTCGTGGTGCAGCAGTACCAGCCCGGTGGGAGCGAAGAGCCAGCCGGCGACCTCGGTGACGGTCGTATCGTGGCGCCAGCCGAGGGGCGTCCACGGTGCGGGTGTGCTCGGGGGCTGGGGTGCGACCTGGTGGATGTCCAGGACCCTCGGGGTGCGGGGGCGGCCGTGCTGGAGTTCGGCGCAGGCACCGTCGATCCTGGCGCGCAGCGCGGTGATGATGCGCTCGGAGTGGCCCGGGGCCTGGGTCGCCAGGTCGGTGGGGGTCACCAGGCGCAGGGGGCCCTGGTGGCCGGGGTCGGCGGTGAGGGCGGTGAGCTGGGCGTTGGTGAGTGGCGGGTGGTCGTAGACGGTGACGGTCCGGGGCACTGCGGCCCCGGGGTACCAGTCGACGGTGAGGAGTGCAGCGGGGTCCAGGCGGGCGAGACCGGTCAGGGCGGCCGCGTGGCGCGCTGCCGCCTGCGCGGGGCTCTCGTGCGGCAGCGTTGCGCCGCCGGGCAGGGCGGATGGCGTCGAGCCGGCCGGGGTGAGCAGGATGCGTCCGTCGGGGGCGGTGATCAGGAGCTCGGCCCGCATCGCCGGGGAGGCGGCTTCGGTCGTGAGGGTGGCCGGGGTGTCGGTGCCAGGTGCGGTGGTGGTCATGAGGGCGCTCCGGGGCGGGTGCGGGCGGTCTGCGAGAGGTTTTGCAGTGCGTCGTGGAGGGTGAGGGGAGGGAAGGTCATGCGGATGCGGCTGAGGAGGACGGCACCGGTGACGACGGCTGCGTATCCGGCGAGCGGCAGGGTAGGGACGCCGAGGACCGTGGTCGCTTCCGCGCACAGTCCTGCCGCACTGCTTGGCTGGATCCCCATCTCTTGGGCGATCTGGTCGGTGGTCAGGCCGCCGACGGCGAGAGCGATCGCCTGTGCTCGGCGGGGGGAGAGCCGGACCGGGTTCAGCGGAGCAAGACTGAGCAGGTGTTCGGGCAGCAGCTGGTGGGCCGCGGTGAGGGCTGCCGCCTGGACCAGGGTGGCTGCCCCCAGGAGGCAGCACACCCGGTCGGCGGCGTCCTCTGTCCGCAGGTCGGGCAGCCCGACTGCGGCCTGGCGGCGGAGTCTGCCGCTGGGCAGGAGTGCGAACCGGATCAGGGCCAGGTCCTCTTCCCTGAGGATCGGTGCGGGCGGCAGGGTGTTCTGCGCCGCCGGGTCGCCTCCGGGCGTCGGCCCGTTGCGTGGCGGAGCCGGCGGCGGGTAGAGATCGCTTCCGGTGAGGACGCGTCGTCGCACCGCCGCGAACACCGCGTGCTCCAGTGAGCCGGCGCCGAGGCGATGACGGGCCTCGGCCAGGTACCCGACGAGGGTGTACTCGCTGATGCCCATGGCCTCAGCGGTCTCCTGCCGGGTGAGGCCCTGGGCGGTGAGGGCGAGAGCCTGGCGGACCCTCGGGCGCAGCGTGACCGGGAACGTCGACTCCTCGATCCCGATCTCGGCTGAGGAGACGAGCCCCCACCAGGCGGCGTGTCCGGCCGCCTGCTGGGTGCTGCGGGCACCGAGCGCGGCCAGGACGGTCGCGCGGCCGCCGGTGACCTCTTTGCGTGTGAGGCCCTGCGGCACCGCGACGCGGGCGAGGTTCCCACCGGCCAGAATGAGGCGTAGCAGGTGCAGCTTCGTCGAGTTCAGGTCGGGCCTGCCGGGCGTCGTGTCGGCAGGGTGATGGGCGGTCACGGTGGTGGGGGCGGTCACTGGACCGGCTCCGCGAGGGTGTGCTCCCGGGTGCCGTCGGCCTGGCGCGGGAGCAGCACCTGCCGCGGGTCGGCGAGTTCGGTGAGCAGCTGTTCGGTGTCGGACAGGGCGCACATGGTGAGCCCTTGCGGGGTGTTGCCGACCTGGCGCCCGCTCTGCTCGTCCCATTCCTCGGAGAGGAGGCCGGCAGGTCCGCGCAGGGCGAGCAGCCGTTCGAAGAGGGCGGTCGCTTCGTCGTGGCGTCCGATGAGGGCGAGCGCGTCGGCGAGCCAGAACGAGCAGGGCAGGAACGCCCCTTCCCCGCCGGGAAGGCCGTCCACGTCGTTCTCGTCCCCGTGCCCGTGGCCGGCCACCGGGTATCGCAGCACCAGTCGGCCGCCGGGGGCGAGTTCGCGCTGGATCGCCTCCACCGTGCCGATCACCCGCTTGTCGTCCACGGGAAGGAAGCCGGTGCGGAGCATGAGGAGCAGGGAGGCGTCCAGGTCGGTGCTGCCGTAGGACTGGGTGAAGGTGTTGCGGTGCGGGTCGTAGCCCCGCTCGCACACCTCGGCGTGGATCTGGTCGCGGAGGGCCGCCCAGCGTCGCTGCACCTCCTGCGGGACCTGGACGTTCGTCTCGGAGGCCAGGTCCAGGGCACGGTCGAACGCGGTCCAGGCCATCACCTTGGAGTGCACGAAGTGGCGCCGGGGGCCGCGGACCTCCCAGATCCCCTCGTCCGGGTGCTCCCACAGGTCCTCCAGGCTGCGTACCATCGCCACCCACAGCCGGCCGGTGGCGTCGTCCAGGGCGATTCCGCTGCGGTGGGCGAGCCACATCAGCTCCAGGACCTCACCGAACACGTCGAGCTGCAGCTGGCCGGCGGCCGCGTTGCCGACCCGCACCGGCACGGAGCGCTCATAGCCGGGCAGGTGCGCGAGCTCGAACTCCGGCAGGTCCCGTTCGCCGCCGACGCCGTACATGATCTGCGGCTGCGCGTCGCCGGCCACGGCCCGCACCAGCCATCCCAGCCACGCCCGCGTCTCCTCCAGGTGGCCTCGGCGCAGCAGGGTGGTGAGGATCAGCGCGGAGTCGCGCAGCCACGTGTACCGGTAGTCCCAGTTCCGGGCGCCGCCGAGGAGTTCGGGCAGGGACGTGGTCGGTGCGGCAATCACCGCGCCGGTCGGGGCGTAGGTGAGCGACTTGAGGGTGATCAGCGCCCGGGTCACCGCGTCGCGGTGCGGGCTGCGGCAGTTGACGGGGTTCGTCCACTCGTCCCAGAACCTGTACGTCGCCTGCAGGTCGGCGGCCGGGTCCGGCGCGGCCGGCGCGGTGAGATGGCTGTCCTGCCAGGTCGTGGCGAAGTGGACCGTCTCGCCCGCGTGCAGCTCGAGGCTGGTGACGGCGACCGCGCCGGGGCGGATGCGGGCCAGGTCGTCGCCCGCGTCGGCTGCGCGGCCGGTGGCGGTGACGTCGAGCCACAGGGACGCGGGCCCTGCGGTGGCGACCACGCGGCGCCCGCCCGAGCTGTGCTTGGACGGCCACATGTACGGCACGGCCCGCCCGTAGTCGAAGCGAGGGGCGAACACCGAGCGCACGCTGACGTACCCCTGCAGGATCTCCGCGGTGCGCACCAGCCGGGGCCCAGCGCTCTCGTCCCCCTGGTAGGGGGGCATGAACGTGGTGACCCGCAGTGTTCCGGTACCGGTCGTCCAGCTCTGGGTCAGGACCAGGCTCTCGCCGTCGTAGACGCTGCTGTCGGCGCGGCTACTGCCTGTGGCGGGTCCGAGGGTCCAGTGGCCGTGGGTGGCATCGCCGAGCAGCCGGGCGAAGTGCGGAGCGGAGTCCGGCCGGGCCCCGCCGCCCCACACCACGGTGCTGGCCGCGTCGACGAGGGCGCTGGAGCACAGGTCGCCGACCAAGGCGAGATCCTCCAGCCGGGGGCTCGCAGGGATGAGCGCCTCCTGCGGCGCGAAGGCGTCCGGGAGTATGACGGCGTCCGGGAGAGCGGTTGATGCGCCGGCGGCGGTGGTGCTGTGCGGCATGGGTCGTCCAAGAGGTGGGTGGATTGGGAAGTGAGGAGAGTCGGCCGACCGTGGCGGTCGGCGCTGCGGTTTCGGGGCGGTACCCGGGGTGCTTGGCCCGGCGGCGGAACTGGGGCCGGGCCGGGGGTCAGATGAAGGCGGCTCGGCAGCGGGTGTGGTGGCGGTCCCGTGCCAGGCGAGGTGTCCGGTCGGCGGATCGGTGTCTGCGCTGGTGGTGCTGCCCGCTGGCGAGGATCCTGTAGTGGGCGTTCATGGGCGACGGGCCACGCTGCGGCGGCTGTCGGCCGGCTGGCCGCCGACCCTTGGGACGGGAAGGCCATGGGTGGGGGCGCGCTGCGCGTGACGGCGCCGGTTCATCCACGCGCCCAGCCGCTGTCCGGTCGGGGAGAGGACGTCGGGCCGCTCCACCCCGTGGACGAGCCGGGAGCGGGCGGCGGTGCGCTGCATCTCCAGGGCGATGGTGGTGTCCGCCCACGCGGACACCGCCCGTGCCCGGCGCTGCTGGTCCGCGTCGGCCAGGGGTACCGCGAACGTCAAACCGTCCCAGCCTTCGGTCGGTCGGTCCTCACGGGCGTGATGGAGGGCGGTGCGCAGGTCTGGGTCTAGGGCGGCGAACGCGCCGGTCAGTTCGGCGAGCGCCGGCCACTGGCCGTCCTCGGCACCGTCGGCCGCCACCGCCAGCAACGCTCCCGCACCGGGGCGCCCCGGGGCCAGCGCGGCTTCCACCATCTCCGTGGTGTGGGTGACCGGGCGGTTCGCGGTGGCGTGGACCAGGGCGTCCGCGTCCAGGCCTGCTGGCAGCTGTCCTGCGGTCACCAGGATCTGCAGCTGTCCGGTGCCGAGAGCGAAGGCGCGCAGGACCTGCTCACGCTGCCCGCCCCGCTGGGGCAGGACGTGCGCCTGTAGGTCCGGTCCGGTCGAACCGGTGATCTCGTCGGCCAGCCGGCGCGCGACGACGCTCGTCGCGCAGTGCACGACCACACGCGACAGGTCCTGTGTGGAGGCGAGGTTGAGTACGAGAGCGGCCAGACGCTCGGTACGGGTGCCGCCGGGAGGCAGTGCGGCCGCCATGAGTCGGTAGTCGCGCATCCGCCCGGCCGCGACGCTCTGGCGTGGAGTCAGCTTCGCGACCAGCGGCCCCGTGCGGTCCGGATCCACTCCTTCGGCCTGGTCCCGGTCCACCGAGGTCAGCACGGGCGTCGACGACAGCCACAGAATCGCGCGTCCCGGCGGGCAGCACTCGTGACGGCCCACCCTCCCGGCGACCGCCGGAAGGTGCGCGTCGAGGGCGACGATCAGGTCGTACGGCACCAGGTGCTGGGCCCGCCGGTAGGCCTCGGCGACGATCTCCAACCCTCGAGGGGAGACGATCACGGTGGCCGGCAGGGTGGACCCGACGCACTCCAGGACCGCCGACGCCGCGGTGACCTGCGGCACGTCGAGCGGGGTGACGATCGCCGGACGGGCGGCCTCGTCCCGGTGCAGCACCGCCACGACCGCCCCGCGCTCGCGGCGCTGCTCCGCGAAGGCGGTCACCGTCGCGTTCCAGGACGTGCCGGGCGGCACGACGACCAGCACCCTGCCCACGTCGGTGTGCCACGCGATTGCCGTGGCCAGGTCCGGCTGTTCGCAGCGCGGCACCCTCACCATCGCCCGCCCGCACGTCAGCGCCTCGCAAACTGGGCCGACCAGATCCCGCAGGTGCTCCGGCGGCGCCGGCGGAACGGCCGGAGCCGACTGCGGGACCACGTCGGCCGGGCGCACGATCCCTGCCAGGCAGCCCAGAGCGACCGCCTCGTGGTCCTCCCGGACACCGAGCACGTCCAGCAGCGCGGCCAGGCGCTTGCCCGCGGTGGGCCGGGCGATGCCGAGCTCCATCCCGATGGCCGGCCGCGACGACGTGCCGGCCAGCAGGCGCAGCAGCAGCCGCTCCTCACCGGAGAGTCCCGCCATCACGCCGACCACAGTCGGCGGGAAGTTCTCGGCGGTCAGATGCCCGGCCAGGACGTAGCGCGCCACCACCCCGGAGCGCCCGCTCACACCGGCCGCCGCCGCGAGCGAACTCAGCTCCGCCTCCACGCTGTCACGCGAGCGGTCGAGCCCGGCCGCGAGGGCCTTCAGCGGCAGCGGCCCGGCCAGGTACCGGGCCCACGTGAGCGACCTGGGATCGGCGGGCAGCGCCCCACCGTGCTGCGCCGCGCTCACCGGTGACCCCCGTTGAGCATGTGGTGGCCCGGTGCCTCGGTCCCGTTGATCTTCCGCAGGCGAAGGCTCGGGATGGGGCCGCTCGGCAGGCCTGCGGTCACCAGCATCACCGTGGCGGACCGTGTCCGTGCCACGCGCGCCGTCCTGTTCCGGCCGCGGACCTGTTCCGCCGTGAGGGCGTGGCCGTCGACGCGGATGAACATCACCGGCCCGCCGGTGGCGGGGCCGGGCCCGAGGGCGGTCGGGGTGAGGTCGGGCTGGGCCGGGTGGGGCAGCAGCCACACCTCGGTACCGTCGGCGTAGGTGGTGCGCGTGCCCACGCTGATCCCGTCGGGGGTGAGCACCTGGTCGGTGCGGTACGGCAGCGGGGCCGCGTCGAGCAGCGCAACCGCCAGGGTCGCAGGAGTCGCGGCGGTCATTGCCGGCATGGGGGCGGTGCTGGTCATCGAGGGAGTCCTGGGGCAGGTCTGGGTGTCGGACATGTGCGCGGATCAGCGGGCCCGGCCGCGGGCGGGTAGGCCGCACTCGTCGGTGCGGACGACGCCAGGCGGCAGCAGGACGACCTCCGGGTCGGGACCCTCCGCGACGCCACCGCTCACGCGCAGGCTCCAGCCCCGGACTTCCGCGCACCACGTCGCGGCCGGCCCGTCGGGCCTCGGACGGTAGGTGACGGCCTCGACGCTCTCGCCGTCCACGACCAGGCGGCTCGACCTGAACGTGGTGGACTCCTCCAGCGCCCGCTGCGAGGCGACCTGCGCCCCGGGGCCGAGCGGCGGCAGGTCGCAGGGAACCGCGACGGTGACCCGCAGTCCGTCCGCATACCGGGCCTCCACACGCGTGTAGCGCCTGACACCTCCTACCAGCTGCACCTCGGCGGTGATCCGCACCGGCTGGCCACCGCCTGCCAGAAGGGCGACCGGCAGCCCCGTGGCACCGCTGACGTACGAGGCCCTGTTCTGCACGGGCATGGGCGCGCCGTCTCGGCCGAACCCCGGATCCAGCACCAGCTCGGCGCCGCCCGGCTCGCCTGCGGCATGCCAGTGCGTCACATCGGCATCCAGCTCGAGATGGCGTGCGGCCAGTACGGCTGCGAGGGGCTCAACCAGTAGGCCGGCAGTGGGCGCCTGCGCAGCTGGGGTGGTGGACACGAGGATGGACTCCATTCGTCTGGCGCGTGCGAGGTCCGCGGGGACCTTGGTGCTCTGGCTGGTGGGGGCGAAGGCTCGGTGTCGTCTCTCAGGTCGGCGCTCCGCAACCGGCGAGTTCGGCGCGGAGCTCCTGTTCGGTCAGCGGGGTGCAGTTGGTGAGGGTGCGCAGCAGGTGGGTGGCGAGGACCCAGGGCAGGTCCGGGTCTCCTGTCGCGAAGTGGCCGCGTACGGGCCCGGGCCCATCGGGGTCAGAGGGGTCCGATAGGAACTTGAGGCCGGCGAATCCCCACAGGGTGGCCGTGCGGGCCCGCACCAGCAGGGCGCCGTTCAGGGCCCGGCAGTGGGTGGGGGAGGACAGGGCGTGCGGGGCGCACACCGGCGGATGCTCGACGGCGGTGCCCTCCGGCCAGGAGTCCTCGAGGGTGAGCGGGCGCCCGCCGGGGGTTGTCGGGAGTGGCAGGAGCCAAAGGTGGCCGTCGTTGGTGCGATCTGCCGGTCCCCCGCACACCCGGCATCTCAGGTGCAGCATCAGGTGGTGCTGGCGGCCGGGGTGGGGGCTGCTCCAGAGGGGTACCCCTGCGGTCTTGCCGGTGCAGCGCAGGATGAGGACGCCGTTCACGCGGTCGGACGGCAGCTCGGTGGGGTAGGCGATCCCCGCTGGCCGGCCACCGGCGCCCGTGCGGAACGTCAGGCTGTTGTCGTACTCCTCCTCGCTCCAGCGGGTGATGCGGGGAACCGTCAGCAGCGGGGCAACGGTCGCCCGGGTCACTTCATGCCTCCGTACGCCACCACCGTGCGCACGACGGCCGTGTCGCCGCCGTGGGCCGGCGCCTGCCGCTGCCAGCCGTCCAGCAGAGCGTCGACGGCGTCGCAGCCGCGCGGATGCCACGGCAGCGCGGCCTGGGCGAAGAGGCCCGCGACCCGCGCCTCCCGGTCGGATTCCCCGGTGCAGCGGTGAGTCAGGACCAGCGCGCTGCCCAGCGGCAGTGCCAGGCGCAGCGCGGAGAACAGCCCGCGGGCCTGCGGGGCACTCAGCTCGTGCACGACGTCCGCGAGGACGACGACGATCGGGCGCTGCCAGTCGACGTCGGAGTGCCGGCGCAGTTCCCGCAGCAGGCCTTCCGGTGCAGTCAGATCGGCACGGACGTGGCGGACCTGGCCCGGGACAGGTGCGTGGAGCAACGCCCGAGCGTGGGTCATCACCATCGGGTCGACGTCCACGTACGCGATCCGAGCGGTGGGGCAGATCGGCAGGATGGAGGTGTGGATCGGAGCGAGCGGGCTGCCGGGCGCACCGGTCGTCAGACCGCAGCCGAGATCGAGGAACTGGTCCGAGCCGTCCTCGGCCAGGCGCCGTAGGACGCGGTGGAGGTCCTGCCTCGCGCGCAGGGCCGTTGTGATCCAGTCCTGGTCCTCGGCCTGCAGGAGGTCCAGCAGAGTCCGGTCCGGGCCGAGGTGGTCCTTCCCGCCGAGCGCAAGGTTCGCTACGCGGGCGGACGTGGGCCGGTCCAGGCGCAGGTCCTCGCGGGGCCAGGATCGTGGTGTCGGCACGTACCACGGCAGAGGGGCGAGGCCCTCGGGCCCGCTGGTGGCGTCAGGTTGGACGTGGATGACGCCGACGGCGCGCGGCGTCCCCGGTCGGCCGGCGGGCCCGACGGCCGGGGCGCGGCCCTTGGGCCGGGTCATGCCGCGCGCTCCGCCAGGTGCGTGCGCGACAGGGGGATCTGCCGACCGTCCGGGCTCAGGCCGCCGGTGTCCTCGAACGTCAGGATGCCGTTGCAGAGCAACCCCCAGCCCTGAACGGGGTGGCTGGCGATGACTGCGGCGGCAGCGGCGTCGGGATCCTCGGATACGGGGCAGGCTGGTCTGTGGGTGCAGGTCACGGGGCTTTCCAGATCGGGTGTGCACAGGCTGGGTGCGCCGGCGGGCGCGGCGAGCAGGATCGGGGTGAGGTGCGGGATCCTCCGGTCGTCGGTGGGGCACACGACGACGAGGGCGTGGCCTTCGGGGACTGCGGTGGCGGCGAGAAGGGCGAGCGGAGGGTGACCGGGGCCGTGGACGGCCGTCCAGGCTCCGTCCGCGTACTGGGTGACCGCGACCGGCCGGCCGTTGCGGTCCTCGTGCCCACTGGTGGCGGCCATTCGGCGGCCGACCAGGACGGCGATGGGCCCGGCGGGGCCGGTTGCCGGCGGCGGGGCGCTGGGGAGGTCGGTTCTTGGCACGGTTGCTCCGGGTTGAGCGGTCGGGTGGTCTCGGGGGCGGGGCAGGCGCGAGGGCGGCGGCTGTGGTGAGTGGGCGCGACGGGGCGGGACGGTGTGGCCGCTGCGGGGCACCGCGTGGGCTCCTTATCGTGGGAAGGATCAAGAGGTGCGGGTTTGGAGCGCGTCGACCTGGTCCTTCCCCGCGGGCGCCCGGGTCCAGGTCTCGTGAGGCGGCAGGCGCAGGGCGCCGGCGAGTCGCTGTGACCAGTCCAGGTGGCGTCTCGGATGCAGGAGTTGCTCGGCCAAGCGGTGCACCTGGATGTCGCCGGTTCCGGCCGGGGGGTTGATGCACCAGCTGTCGCGCATCAGCCGGGCGATCTCGCTGCGGGCGTCGAGTCCGGCCGCCGCGTGGATCTCCATGGCCTGGCGTACGGAGTCCAGCAGCAATTCGACGTTCTGGTGCTTGGCAGCCATCAGCTCGTCGTCGCAGGACTCCCCGCGGTCAAGCAGGGCGACGGCTTCGTAGGCGAGGGCGCGGGCGACGGCGAACCGTGATGCCATCTGGCCGATCTTGTGTTGGACGACCGCGAGGTCTGCGAGGGGTGCGCCGTACCGGGTGCGGGTGGTGGCTTCGGTGACGGTGCGTTCGACGACGGCGCGGTGCAGTCCGAGGGCCACCGCCGTCAGATTCGGGCGACCGTAGAGAACGCTGGAGGAGTAGGCGACCGCCAGGCCGCCACCCACGTCGCCGACCACGGCCGATGCCGGAACCTTCACCCGATCGAAGCGGACGGTGCCGAAGCTGAACCCGTGCAGCCCGAGAGCCGATGAATGCGGCAGTACGGACACGCCGGGGCGGTCCGACTCCACCAGGAAGGCGGTGAGGCCCGCCGGGCCGTTGCCGGTGCGCAGCACGACCCCGTGCAGGCCGCCCACGTGCGAGTTGCCGACGAACACCTTCTCGCCGTCCAGCACCCAGGAATTCCTGGTACGCCGGGCCGTGGACTGCATGCCGAGGACGTGGCCGCCGGACACGGTTTCGGTCACCGCGATCGTGGGCAGCACGTCGCCGGCGGCTATCGCCGGCAACCAGGTCCGCTGCTGCTCCGGGCTCCCGAGGTGGATGATTTTCGCGGCGCCGAGTTGGGACGCCTGCACGATCGCGCCCGCTGCGCCGCTGACGCGGGCGAGCTCCTCGATGATGACCGTCTTCGCCTCTTGCCCGGCGCCCATGCCGCCCCAAGACCGGTCGATGGTCGCGCCGAGCCAGCCCTGAGCGGCGATCAGAGCGGCGAGCTCGCTGTCCACGGTCTGACTGTGTTCCATCGCCGCGATGCGCGGGGCGACCTCCTGCCGGGCGAACTCCCTGACGGTGCGGCGCAGGTCTGCGTGACGGTCGGTGGTCACTCTGTGCTCCTTTCGCTTCGGTCACTCGTGCGGTCAGCGTCTGTGGACTGGGTTGCGTGGATGTGCGGGCCGCTCTTCCGGCGGTCTTGCAGCGGGCTGGTGCTACCAGGTGTGGTGGTCGGCCTGACGGATGCGGGCCATCGCCTGGTCGCGGAAGTCCTTGATGAGGGCCAGGCCCGGCCGGCCCCAGGGGCGCGGCTGGGTGTCGACGACGCACACGGTTCCAAGGACAGTCCCCGACTGCTCGTCGATCAGCGGGGCGCCGAGGTAGGTGCGGATGCCGAGTTCGTCGGCGACCGGGTTGGATTTGAAGCGCGCGAAGGCGCACACGTCGTCCAGGACCAGGGCGGTGCGCCGGTTGATGACGTGCGGGCAGTAGCCGTGATCGCGGGACATGATCCGCCCGACGATGCTCGCGGGGCGGGCCGTCTGGGGGCCGATGCCGGTTGTGGTCGGGGCGGGTTCATACAGTCCGGCGAAGAACTGGTGGCCGGTGATCACGTTGACCATGGCGAAGGGAGCGTTGGCGATGCCGATGAGGTTGGCTGCCGTGCGGGCGAGATTTCGGGCGAGATGGTCGAGGTCTGCAATCGGCCGCTCATCTCCGAGGCCGAGGGCCTGGAGGCGCGCCCGGCGGCGGTCGAGGTCGGGATCGGGCGGGGTGAGCGGTTGGTGGCCGGCGGCGAAGTCGAATGTCGTCAAGGCGGGCTCCCTAGGCGGGTGAGGCGGACGGCAGGGGGCGGTGCGGGACGGCGAGGCGCTGGGCGTGGCCGACCAGGGCGGTGAGGACCGCGCGGGCTGACTCCCTGGATCGGGCGTCGCAGGTAAGGACCGGGGTGTCCGCGCGCAGGCCGAGGGCTTCGCGGACCTCCAGCGGGGTGTAGCGGTGGGTGCCGTCGAAGTGGTTGACGGCGATCAGGAAGGGGGTGGCCCGCCGTTCGAAGAACTCGACGGCGGGGAAGGCGTCCTGGAGGCGGCGGGTGTCGACGAGGACGATCGCGCCGACGGCACCGTGGGCGAGGTCATCCCACATGAACCAGAACCGTTCCTGGCCCGGTGTGCCGAACAGCAGCAGCACCAGGCCGTGAGCGGGGAAGGTGATCCGGCCGAAGTCCATGGTGACGGTGGTCGTCGCCTTGCAGTCGATGCCGTCGAGGCGGTCCAGGCCCGCGCTGGCGATCGTCAGAGTCTCCTCGGTGGAGAGCGGTTCGATCTCGCTGACGGCGCCGACCATGGTGGTCTTGCCGACCCCGAAGCCGCCGGCGATGACGATCTTCAACGGGGTCAGCGCGTCGTCAGAGGGTGCGTAGGGCGACAAGGACGCGCTCCAGGATCTCGGGGTCGGCCGGGTTGACGGTGACGGTCGGCATCGCTGGCACCATGGCGCCCGCGGACAGCAGGTCGGACAGCAGGACCTTGACGACCTGCACCGGAAGGCGCATCCGCGCGGCCAGCTCGGCCACGGACACCGGCCCGTGCAGGCACAGCCTGAACGCGAGCTCGTGCTCGCTCTCCAACTCCATGCCGCGTCCGGCCTGGCTGGCCTTGACCAGTGAGGCGAGGTCCAGGTCGTGGGTGGAGTGGGTACGGCCGCCGGTGACGACGTAGGGCCGAGGGCCGCTCACGGGCTCGACCACCCAGGGCGTCCGGTCGCCGGTGCGCATCGTCAGCTCACCCGGGGGTGCCGGTGGAGGCGAGATCGCCCCGGGCCGGTGTGGTGAGGAACGGCGAGATGCTCTTGACCAGCAGTGTCATCGCGTGGCCGATCTGCCCCGGATCGGCCGTCGGTTCGGCGATCACCCCGAGAACCGTGCCGGCCCCTGCGGCGACCACGAACAGGTAGCAGCCGTGGAACTGGACGATCACCTGGGCGACCGGGCCGGATGCGGGGCCCTCCAGCTGGCGGACGCCCTTGCTGACGGAGACGAGGCCGGTGACCACGGCCGCGATCCGGTCACTGTCCTCGGTGCTCAGGCCATGGGTGTGCTTGCGCACGCCGTCGGTGGACGCCACAACGGCCGACCTGGCGTTCGGGGTCTCGGCGATGAACTGGGCCAAGAGCCAGTCAAGGTCGGGCGACTGGCGGGGGAAGGCGTCACTCATCGAAGCTCCTGGGGAGAGAGGTGTGGAGGGGGCGAGGATCTGGCGTGGCACGGCGGACGCCGTCCGCGAAGCGCGCCATCAGACTGGTGTCCGGCGCCACCACGGCGTCGTCCGTGCTCGCGGCCTGCCGGTACAGCTGGGGCGCGAGGTGGGTGCCGACCCGCCGCGGCAAGGCGGGTCTGGCGCCGTCGGCAACGGGCGGTGCATCCGCCGAGAGGATCTGCGGCACACCGACGGGCCATAGCGGCGTCGTGCCGGGCGGGCGGTGCTCAGCCGCCGCGATGCTGGCGGTGGCCGGGGCGCGGTAGGTCACCGGGGCCGCCCCGACGGCGGGCTGTGGCGTTACCTGAGGCGCGGTAGCGGCGGACCACGCCGGGCCGGTCTCCAGCAGGGCGTACGGCAGCAGGACCAGCGCCTGTGTTCCGCCGTAGAAATTGGGCTGGAGCCGGACCAGGACGTCGTGCCGACGGGCAAGCCGGGCAACGACGAGCAGACCGATGCGACCGTCGCGCAACAGCTCACCCAGGGGCTCGTCGTCTGCGGCCGACAGAACGCGCTCCACATGGGCGAGCTGCTCCGACGGGATTCCCAGGCCGTGGTCGTCGACCTCGATCACCAGGCCGGCGCTCGCTTCCCGGACCCGCACGGTAACCGGCTGGTCAGGTGGCGAGAATCTGGTGGCGTTCTCGAACAGCTCGGCCAGCAGGTGGACGACATCGGCGACGGCATGGCCGTGCACCGTGCACCCGACCGGCACCACGATCCGCACGCGCCGGTAGTGCTCGATCTCGGCCACCGCCTGGCGAAGAACCGCGGACAGCAGGACCGGGCCGTGCGCACGTCGCGGAACCGCGCCGCAGAGCACCGCGAGGCTCTCCACATGGCGCCTTGAGCGCGTCACGAGATGATCAACCCGAAACAGGGCCGCCAGCAGCTCCGGGTCCTCCACCTCCCGCTCCAGCGCGTCCAGCTCGTCGAGCTCCCTGGAGACCAAGGCCTGGATCCGCCGGGCCAGGTTGAGCAGCACATCGACCAGGTGATCGCCATCGGCCCGCGCCGCTAGCGCCTGCGCACCCTCCAGCAAACGGGTCAGATGAGCGATCCTCTGCTCCGCCGCGGCCTCCTTGGCCGTGATCGCCGCGTCCGCCCTCAGGGCCAGCGTGCGGGCACGGCGCCGGGCCGCCGCCAGGACGACCGCGGCCCCCAGCACCAGCCCCGCGGGGGCTGAACCTGACAGAACCGGCGAGCTGGTCAGCCCGGGGACGACGGTGGCAGTCGCACCGAGCGCCGTCATCGTGGCGGCGGGTACCAGAGCAAGGCGGGTAAGGCTCGAACGCAGGCCAGCATCAGCCGTGTCAGAGGGCGCGGCCTTGCGGTGGCGGCTGCCGCTTGCGCCGTCCGGCCGCTCGTGGTGGGTCATCGCGCCACTCCTGCGGCGTCGAGGCGGCCCGTACCCAGGTCGGGGCCGGTCGGGTCGTACAGCGGTGCGCCCGAGGCGAGGGTGATCAGGACGCTGAGGTCTATCAGATGAGACTCGGGGACCCCGCCGGTGGCGGCGGCCCGCGCCAGGGCGGGCAGCATCCGCCTCTTCTCGTCGGTGCGGGCGTGGTAGGCGATCACCAGCGCGGCGTCGCAGCCGTCGCGCCCCACCCTGGCCAGGGTCGGCCACCCGTGCTCCTCGACGAGTGCGAGCAACTCGCCGACGGCGTGGCGGGCGTCCACGACCACGGCCTCGCCGGCCGCGTAGTGGCCGGACCTGGTGAGCGCATGGTCCTTTCGCTCCACGGCCTCCGCGAGGAGGACCAGGGTCTCCTTGAGCATGGTGTCGAGCGTGACCTCGTGCCAGGGGTCCGCCACTGGAACCGCGGCGTGGACGGCGGTCGCCCGTCCCCGGACCGGACCGGCATTGGCAGCCGCGCCGTGCCGCGGGCGGCCGCCCGGCGAACCCAGCGGATAACTCGGCAGCCGGCCGCCGAGACGCGACAGCAGGCCGCGACGCGTACGGCCCCTCTGGGCCCAAGTGTTACTCATCGTCTCCCCAGGGATCGTGGTGAAGGTGGAAGAACCGGCCAGGCCAGGCAGCGAGTTGAGAGGCGTGGCGGTCAGGCGCCGAGTGGTATTCAGGTGCTGTGGCCGGGGGCCAGGGGCGCGGCAGGGAGGGCCCAGAAGGCGCAGACCTGCTTGCCGCCGTCGGCGCCGGGGAGCACCGTCCACTCGTCGCAGTAGGCATCCACCAGCAGCAGGCCCCTGCCGTGCGTCTGAGTCAGACTCACGGGGCGCAGCACCGGGGTGCCGGGGTGCGGGTCCGATACCCCGATCGCGAGCACTCCGGGCGTGTATACGATCCGAAGACGAATCTCGAAGCCGGTCCTCTGGCCGAGGCTGTGGCGGACCGCATTGGTGACCAATTCGCTCAACACCAGCTGCACGCACTGAGCCACACTTGCGTCCAATCCCCAGCCTGCCACGGTGTTTCCGGCGAACCTCCGGGCTTCGGTAACCGACTCAGCCAGGGGAGCCAGCGCGAGCTCGCACCAATGTCTGCGCAGACACGGCTCGCTGCGGCTACCCGCGGCGGGGTCGCTCGTGGATAGCAGGCTGACAAGTCCGGGTCCGACTGTCCGTTCGAGCGCGTTCATGTGTCTCCCGACGTGATAGTCGTCTTGGATACTGCTCTGACCGGGCTTGGGTTGTTCACCTCGAATGAGTTCACTGGGCGAGATGGGTACGGCCGTCAGGCGTGTCCAGCGCGGCAGCCGCCAGAAATGCACCGCGGTCCGCGACGAGCGCGGCCAGTTGGTCCCAGGAATCACCGGTAGCGGCGACCATGGACCGGGTCCAGGTGACGATGCCGCTGGCAGACCCACCGGACAGTGCAGCCGTGACGCTGTTCCAGCCCGTCCGCTGGTCAAGCGGTTGCTCCGGGAGCTGGTCCTCTGCGCAGACCGCTACGTCCCACTCGCGGGCCTCGGCGTATCGCCGGCAGTGCTCGGCAAGGGCTTCCGCGAGGGTGGGATCGTTGGTGACTACGTAGAGCGCGACAGACACCCGTCCAACGGGCAAGTGCGGGGGTTCCTGAAGCATGAGACAACACTCGCTGACGTCCCGAGACAGTGGAACGGACGCTGCGTAGGACTTCCACGGTCCATGGCACGCCAAATGCTCATGGAGCGTGCGTATTTGAGTGGCGCTCGTCATCCACGCGGCTCGATTTCATCGGACTGGGTGCCCTCGAGCTGTTCCGCGAGTGAAGATAGGACGTGTCGCCAAGGGCCCCGGCCAGCGGTCTTGATGCAGGCGATCACACTGTCCAACCGGTCGTTGGCAGGGGGCTCACGCTCGGACGAGCAGACCAGATGTTGGCTGCCTCAGGTTTAGCAGCGAGGTAGGGAGTGCGGGATGGCGCAGTGGGCAGAGTTCAGCACGGGCGAGCGCATCAAGATGCTTCGTGGCAAGAACTGCACCCAGGCCCAGCTCGCGGAGCGAAGCGGGCTGTCCTTCTCCACGATCCAGAAGGCCGAGCAGGGGGGCAACGTGTCACTTCCTACGCTGCTGCGAATCGCGGAGGCACTCCACACTGAAGTCGCAGTGATCCTGGGGCACCAGACGCCAAAGCGGGGGATGTCGACGGACGAGCGAGCGATGCTCCGTGACCTCTCCCGCAGCGTCCACGACATCGCGTCCGGGATCCTGCTGGACCCGGCGGAGGACATCGCTCCCGGAGCAGCCGACCTGGCGGAAGCCGCCGCACGTATGTGGCGTGTCTACTGGCGCGGTTCCTATGCCGAGGCCGGCGTCCTCGTCGGCCCGCTGCTTCGCTCTGCGGCGCTCTACACGAGGGAAGCACCAGCCGGACAGGAGGCTGCCGCCATGGCGTTGCTGTCCGATGCTTACCGTGCCGCCGGGCTCATCGCGAACTTCCTCGGATCTCGGGACCTCGCCTATGCGTCAGTCGGCCACGCCATCCGCTATGCGGACCTTGCCGGCGATCCGGTCCGCCGTGCAATGCTTGGCTCAGCCCGTGCTCGCGTTCTTCTCCGGGATGGCCGCGTGAAGCAGGCCCTCGCCGAGGCAGAGGGGGCGGCAGCTGCGGCCGAGCCCGGCTTCTCCGAGCAGGGATCGAGTCGGCTCGCCGCCTACGGCAAGAACATCACATTCGCCGCAGTTGCTGCCTCGCGGCTCGGCGACTCCTCGCGAGCCACGGATCTCCTGTCCCAGGCCCACGCCGTTGCCGCCCGGCTGGGGACTGATGTCTACATCAACGGGCTCCAGTTCGGACCCTCCTATGCCGGAGCGCAGGCTGTGGGAGTGAACGTCTCCCTCGGCAACACTGGCAGAGCCCTGGACCTCGTACGCCGGTTCGACCCATCCGGCCTGACACAGGCCGCCCACAATCGGATGAGGCTCGACGTCGCGCTCGCCCAGTGCGACGCACGTCAGTGGGACAGCTCCCTGGACACGCTCCAAGAGGTTTGCGAAGCCCACCCGGACTGGGCACGCCACCAGGCCATTCCTAGTGTCATCATCCAGAGGGCTGGGCAAGCAAGCACCAGTCGGATCAGGAAGCTGTCGGCGATTCTAGGCATGTCGTCGACCAGTCACTGACCGCCGATCCCGAAACCTCAGCAAGGAGTACCCAGGTGCCCTACCGCGGTTTGATCCTCGACTTCGCGGGAGTGATGACCACACCGATCGGTAGGTCGTCACAGGCCTGGTGCACCAAGGCGGGCCTTCCCGCTGACGCCTGGCGCAGCACCCTGGAGGACGATCCGGTGGGTCGTGCTTTGTACGTCGAGCTTGAACTTGGCCGTATGACCCAGGCGGCTTGGAACTCTGCGACCGCTGCGATAATCGGCGTCGACGGGGAGAACCTGATGGGCCGCGTTCACGCCCAGGTCAAGGCCGTTCCGTCCATGCTGGAAGTCGCCCGCCAGGCCCGAGCCAGCGGGATCGCGGTCGCGTTGCTGTCCAACTCCTATGGCTTCGACCCGTACGACCCCTACCTGGCAACAGGGGTCTGGGATCATTTTGATGTCCACGTACTCAGCGGCCACGAAGGCATCGCGAAACCGGACCCGGCGATCTACACCCTCACCCTTGAGCGCCTTGGCCTGAGCGCGAACGAGTGCCTTTTCGTGGATGACCACCCCAGGAACCTTCCGCCGGCGGAAGCACTCGGGATCGCCACCCTTCACGCCACCGGCAGCGAAGAAACGGCCCACGTCATCGCCCGGCGGCTCGCCCTCCCCCTTCAGGCCGTCCTGCCCAGCTAGATAGGTCCAGACCTGGTAGCTCCCGGGATCCCAAACTCTGACGCTCCGTGGGCTTTGGGCCGCGCGAGTCGTCGAAGACGTACGCACCTTCGGTTCACTGGGCGCGTGGGTAAGCGCGGTGTGCCTGCAGACGCCGATGACAGCCGACCGGGCTCGGCAACGATGTGGTGGCCGGGAGGGGTGGCCCACCCTTCAGGCGCCTGGTCACCGACGTCCGCCCGAGATCAGCGCACTAGCCGAACGTGCCACACTGACCTGCGGAAGCCAGCACCCAGCAGCGAAGTTACCGCGCAGTCAGGAGATCACGTGCCGCCTGAACCTCCCGTCCAGCCCTCGGCTGGCCAGCCGTTCGACCCGGCGTCGCCGAGGGAGATCCGGCAGCAGTACAAGTTCGTGAGCAACCTGCTGCGCGAGGAGCTCACGACCGCCGAGGCCCCGGCTTGGCGCCAGCAGGTGCTCGACCACCTCGAACTCGCCTCGTTCTCAGCTGGCTACCTGCTCGCTGCGGCTGACCGCGATACGGTTCAGGTGGCGACGGCGTCGCACAACCTCGCCGCCCTCGCTCTCACACCGCTGCGGCGGCCGTAGCTGTACGGTGATCACCTTGCATTCGCCCGCGCAAGTGATCGCAGCTCAGATGGGGTGCTGACCGAGATCTCGTGTGGTCGTCGACAGCGGGGCAAGGGCCAGTCCGGTCCCGCCCAGGCAGCCGTCGATGAGGTGCGGGCGGTACTGAATCTTACGTAAGCCGCGTCTGACCGTCCGCACCAGGTGCTCCGGGTCGGCGAACGCGACATTGGCCAGGAACCCTCGCCGCAGCAGCGACCAGATCCCCTCGACCGGGTTGAGATCGGGGGCGTATGCGGGCAACTGGTAGACGGTCAGCCAGTCCTGGGCGGCGATGAACTCCTTCATGCCGGCGGCCAGATGGGTGTTGAGGTTGTCCCAGATCAGGACGATTGGGCCGTCGAGCTGGTGTCATCGACACCCCGGCCTCGTCCTCGAACACCAGCCAGGCCCCGAGAGCCGCCACTAGTAGGGCTTGGTCAGGTCCGTATCGGTGTGGGTATGTCGCGGTGGCAGGTGG
>NZ_BNBO01000039.1 GCF_014655955.1 Kitasatospora indigofera | reverse complement strand
AGCCCTGCCGGGTAACCGGCGGGGCTTTTCTGCGTTTCCGGACCGGTACGGGAAAAGCCCGGCCGGCAGGGGTGCTAGGTCCACCCCAGGTGGAGTTCTTGGGCCAGTGCACCGGGACGGCCCGGCGGGACAGACTGGTACCGAGGGACGGACTGGAGCCCTCCGACTTCGAGGACGCCGGGGAGAAGAGATGGCCGTGAGTGGTCCGACCACGACAGCCGGGGGTGCGCACGAGCGCATCGAGGAGGCCCGGCGTTTCGTACGCGCGGGCGTCAAGGGTCAGCTGCGCTGCCTCCGGCTCGTCGTCCAGGCGGGGTTGGGGCCGGCGGCCCTGCTCGCGGTCGCCCTGGTGCCCCTCGTCGCGCTGGAGGCGAACACCCAGCACGGTCTCGGCAGCCTGCTCGCGTTCGCGGTGGGGGTGCTGGCCCTCCCGGCGGCGTGGTTCTGGCTGGGCCGGTGGTACGCCAAACGCTCCCGGGACCTGGTGGAGGCCTGGTTCGGCGTCCGGATCCCCGTCGCGTACCGGCGGGCGGCCGAGCCGCAGCGGGACGAGCGAGGGCACTGGTGGACCGGCCACTCCTACCACTCCCGGCTGTCGACGGCCCGGGCCGAGCTGACGGTGCGGTCGGTGCTGGGCGACCCGGCGAGCTGGCGGGACGGACTCTGGCTGATCGGGGGCGCGGGCGCGGCCGGCGTGCTGGCCGTTCCCTGCCTGCTGCTGACCCTGGTCGGCGGGGGCGCCGCGATCGCCCTGGTGCAGGAACTCCTCGACGGCTACGGCTACTACCTCGACGGTGACCTGCGGCTGGTGCTCTTCCAGATCGGCCTGGCCCTGGCCGCCGTGGTGGCGGGCCTCGCCCTCGCGCCGCGCGCCGTCCGGCTGCACGCGGACTGGACCCGCCGGGCCCTGGACCCCGACCGGGCGGGCCTGCAGAGCAAGGCCCGGCTGACCGAGCGGGTGCAGCAGCTGACCGAGACCCGGGCCGACGCGGTGGGTGACCAGGCCGCCGAACTCCGCCGGATCGAGCGGGACCTGCACGACGGCGCCCAGGCCCGGCTGGTGGCGATCGGGATGACCCTCGGCACCATCGAGCACCTGATGGACACCGATCCGCCGGCCGCCCGCGCCCTGCTCTCGGAGGCGCGGCAGTCCTCGGCGAAGGCGCTGCAGGAGCTGCGGGACCTCGTCCGGGGCATCCATCCGCCGGTGCTGGCCGAACGCGGACTCGGCGACGCGGTCCGGGCGTTGGCGATGGACAGTGCCCTGCCCGTCGACGTCTGCGTCAGCCTGCCGGACCGCCCGGCGGCTCCGGTGGAGGCGGCGGTGTACTTCAGCATCTGCGAACTGCTGGCGAACGCGGCCAAGCACTCGGGGGCGGACCAGGTCTGGGTGGACATCCTGCACCGGGCGGGGACCTTGCGGGTGACCGTCACCGACGACGGCCACGGGGTGGCGGACCCGGCCAGGGGGAGCGGGCTTCGCGGGATCGAGCGCCGGTTGGGTACCTTCGACGGTGTCCTCGCCATCGACAGCACGTCGGGCGGCCCGACCACGATCACCCTGGAGCTGCCGTGCGAGTTGTCCTCGCCGAGGACCTCTACCTCCTTCGCGAAGGCCTGATCCGGCTGCTGGAAGCCCACGGCTTCACCACCGCGGCAGCGGTGGAGACCGGCCCGGAACTGCTGGACGCGCTGCTGACCCACCGTCCGGACGTCGCCGTCGTCGACGTCCGGCTGCCGCCGACGCTGACCGACGAGGGGCTGCAGGCCGCGCTGAGCGCGCGCCGGCAGATCCCCGGGCTGCCGGTGCTGGTGCTGTCGCAGCACGTCCAGCAGCTCTACGCGCGGGAGTTGCTGGCGGACGGCTCGGGCGGCATCGGTTACCTGCTCAAGGACCGGGTCTTCAACGCCGGCCAGTTCATCGACGCCGTCCGCCGGGTGGCGGCCGGCGGCACCGCGATGGACCCGGACGTGATCGCCAAGCTGCTGCAGAGCAACGCGCGTTCGGGCCCGCTGCAGCGGTTGTCGCCGCGCGAGCGGGAGGTGCTGGAGCTGATGGCGGAGGGCTGCTCCAACTCGGCGATCGCCGCCCGCCTGGTGGTCAGCGACGGTGCGGTGGCCAAGCACATCGCCAACATCTTCACCAAGCTCGGGCTGGCGCCGGCCGACGACGCCAACCGCCGGGTGCTGGCGGTGCTGGCCCATCTCAACGGATCGGCCGAGCAGACAGGGTGACAACCCGGCCTGGAAGCACGCTGAAACAGGTGTACGAGTAGTATCCGGTGGGCCGAGACGGTCGGTGGCCGGTGTTCGCCGACCACCCGACTGGGGGGAGTCCGGCGGGCCGACGCTCACGTACGGCAGCAGCCGACATCCAGGGGTTGATAGACGCATGGCACGCCCATCCCTCACCCGTGCCCACCGGGCCCTGCTCGGGCTGGTCGCGGCCGGCGCCTTCCTGATCTCGGGCATCGGTTTCGCGGGTTCCTACAGCGCGGTCCGCGACCTGGCGACGGAGAAGGGGTTCGGCGCCTTCGCGTACGCGTTCCCGATCGGCGTGGACGCCGGGATCGTCGTCCTGCTGGCCCTGGACCTCGTGCTGACCTGGCTGCGGATCCCCTTCCCGCTGCTGCGGCAGACCGCCTGGCTGCTGACCGTGGCCACCATCGCCTTCAACGCGGCGGCCTCCTGGGGCGATCCGCTCGGGATGGGCATGCACGCCGTCATCCCGGTGCTCTTCGTGGTGGTGGTCGAGGCCTCCCGGCACGCGGTCGGACGGATCGCGGCGATCACGGCCGACCGGCACATGGAGTCCGTGCGGCTGATGCGCTGGATGCTCTCGCCGATACCGACCTTCCGGCTCTGGCGGCGGATGAAGCTGTGGGAGCTGCGCTCCTACGACGAGGTCGTGCGGCTGGAGCAGAACCGGCTGGTGTACCGGGCGCAGCTGCGGTTCCGGTACGGGCGGGGCTGGCGGCGCGCGGCGCCGTTCCAGGCGCTGCTGC
Organism: Kitasatospora indigofera; assembly: GCF_014655955.1. GTDB lineage: Bacteria > Actinomycetota > Actinomycetes > Streptomycetales > Streptomycetaceae > Kitasatospora > Kitasatospora indigofera. Next base: position 75,837 of record NZ_BNBO01000039.1, on the reverse strand, counting down.
CGCTGAAGCTCGCCAAGTACGGCGTCCCGCTGGACCTGGAGGTGCTGGACCGGCTGGAGGAGGAGGCCGCGCAGGCCGGCGAGGGCAGGACGGTGGCGGCCGTACCGGTGGCGCAGGCCGCGATATCGGCCCCCGCGCCGGCCGCCGCCCACGCACAGCCGGTGGCCGCGCAGCAGGCGCCCGTGCAGCAGCTGCCGGTGCAGCAGGTCCAGGCGCAGTCCGCGCCGGCCCCCGCCGAGGCCGGGCCCGCGGCGGCCCCCGCCTCGGTGGTGTCCGCGGAGCTCGCGGTGCCGACGCTGGCCAAGCTCGCGGCCGTCCGGCTGCGGGACGCCCAGGAGCCGGCCCAGGCCGAGGAGCAGGCGCCGCCGCCGGCCCGGGACGAACTGAACGTCTGGACCGAGCGCGCCGTCCGCACCCACGCGCCGCAGGGCGGCATGGACGCGACCGGCCGGGTGCCGGGACAGGCGTCCCCGTGGTTCAAGCCGCCGCGTCCCCCGGCCCAGCCGGACCCCGAGGTCCGGGTGGCCGCGCCGGCCGCCGAGCACGGGCCGGTGCCCGCCTTCATGTACCGGCAGGGCGGCCAGGCCGGGCGCGACGGTGTCCAGGAGCGGGTGGAGGGCGGACAGCCGGACCAGGGGGTGCCGCGCCACCAGGGCGGGAGCGGCGAGGAGCAGAGGCGGCACGAGCAGGGCGGGCACGAGCAGAGCGTCCGGGAGCAGGCCGTGCGCGAGCACGCCGTCCGGGAGAACGCCGGGAGCGAGCCCATCCCGCAGCCGGACCGGCTCGACCCGGAGCAGTGCTTCGAGGCGCTGGTCTCCTACATCGACACCTACGGCCAGCAGCCCGACCAGCGGCGCCTGGCGGAGTACCTCACCGCGGAGTACCACGTGGTGGGCAACCGCCCGGACGGTTCGGTGAGCCCGTCGCAGCTGGACAAGATCTGGCCCGACCTGCACGCCCGCTACGCGTCGGCGGGTCGCGACTGACCGCGCCGTCCGCCGGTCGGGCGGCCATTGACTGCCCGGCGCCGCCGGAGCTACCTTCACATCAACAAACTGTTGAAGTGCTGGTTCGGCGTGGAGGAGTACGGATGTCGCAGGTCGAGGTGGACGGTAGCAAGCCGGGGAGCGGGGCCTCGTTCTCCAGCGCCGCCCGGGCCGCCGTGGACGCACTGCTCGGGCCGGTCGACGCCGAGCTGGCCCGCCGCTACCCCGGCGACTCCGGCACCCGCCAGCCGGTCCACACCGTCTACGTGCCGGCCGACGTCTTCGCCGCCGACACCGTGAGCAGCTGGGGCCGCCAGGCCCTGGAGGCCTTCGACACTCACGCCGGCACCTCCGCCGAGCTGGCCCGCGCGCTCGGCGTGCCGGACGACGAGCTGCTGGCCGACGTGCACGCCCGGGTCCGGGCCAAGCTGGAGCGCGAGCCCGTCGAGGACCTCCGGATCGACTTCGAGGACGGCTACGGGCCGCGCCCGGACGCCGAGGAGGACGCCGCCGCCGTCCGCGCCGCCGAGCTGATCGGCGCGGCCGTGGCCGACGGCAGCGCGCCGCCGTACATCGGCATCCGGATCAAGTGCATGGAGGCGGCCGTCCGCAGTCGCGGCATCCGCACCCTGGAGCTCTTCCTCGCCACCCTGATCGCCGGCGGCGGCCTGCCCGAGGGCCTGGTCCTGACGCTGCCGAAGGTGACCTACGCCGAGCAGGTCACCGCGCTGGTCCGGCTGCTGGAGGACTTCGAGCGGCGGGCCGGCCTCCCGGCCGGCCGGATCGGCTTCGAGATCCAGATCGAGACCACCCAGGCGATCCTCGGCGCCGACGGCCGGGCGACCGTGGCCCGCATGATCGAGGCCGCCGAGGGCCGGGCCACCGGCCTGCACTACGGCACCTTCGACTACAGCGCCTCCTGCGGGGTCAGCGCCGCCTACCAGAGCATGGACCACCCGGTGGCCGACCACGCCAAGGCCGTCATGCAGGTGGCCGCCGCCGGCACGGGCGTCCGGCTCTCCGACGGCTCCACCAACGTCGTCCCGACCGGCCCGACCGAGCAGGTGCACGCGGCCTGGAAGCTGCACCACGACCTGGTCCGCCGCTCGCTGGCCCGCGCCTACTACCAGGGCTGGGACATGCACCCGGCGCACCTGCCGACCCGGTACGTGGCCGTCTACAGCTTCTACCGCGAGGGCCTGGCGGCCGCCGCGGCCCGGCTCTCGGCCTACGTGGCCAAGGTGGGCGGCGACGTGATGGACGAGCCGGCCACCGCCAAGGCACTGAGCGGCTACCTGCTGCGCGGCCTGGACTGCGGCGCGGTGGACCCGGCCGAGGTCACCCTGCTGACCGGCCTGGACCGCAAGCAGCTGGACGCCCTCGCCGGGCGCTGACCGGCGATCACGGCACCCGCCCCGGCCGGCCGGCCAGGGCCACGCGGCCGGGCCACGCGGATAGGCTGGCGGGACCGCCCTCACCGGGCGTCCCGCCAGCCTTCGCCGTTCCTTGGAGACCCGCCGCGCCATGCCGGAGCCGACCCCCAGGCCGTACCTGACGATCCGGCGCGGCGGCAGCCACGAGATCGAGATCAAGAAGTCCCGGTTCATCTGCCACCTCGCCCGGGTCGGCGACGAGGACGCGGCGCAGGCCTTCATCACGGGCATCCGCAAGGAGTACTGGGACGCCCGGCACAACTGCACGGCCTTCGTGGTCGGCGACGAGCAGCGCCGGGAGCGCTCCAGCGACGACGGCGAGCCGGGCGGGACGGCCGGGGTGCCGATGCTGGAGGTGCTGCGCCGGCGCGGGCTGACCGACACCGTCGCGGTGGTGACCAGGTACTTCGGCGGGATCAAACTCGGCGCCGGCGGCCTGGTGCGGGCCTACGGCAGCGCGGTGTCGGAGGCGGTGGACGAGATCGGCCTGGTGGAGCGGCGGCCGGTCGCGCTGCTGGCGGTGACCGCCGGCCACACCAGGGCCGGCCGGGTGGAGAACGACCTGCGGGCGGCCGGGTACGCCGTCAGCGACCTGGCCTACCAGGCGGACGGGGTGCGGATCGAGGTCGGGGTGCCCGAGCCCGAGGTGCCGGCCTTCCACGCCTGGCTGGCCGAGGCGACGGCGGGCACGGCGGTCGCGGTCGACGCGGGGCGGACCTTCGTCGAGGTCCCGGTCTGAGCCGTCCCCCGGGGAGGACCGGGCCGGCGACTGGACGGCTGCGGGGCGGCGACAGGGCGGAACGGCCGACGGGCGGCGTGGTCGGAAGCGGGCGCCGGGCCGGGCGCCGGTGATCGCCGGACGCCCCTTTTCGGACAGAGGACGACAGTCGGACGAGCTTTCGGACAGAGAACGTTCGGGCGGTTTCGAGCGCCGGACCAGCTGCCTAGCCTGAGGCGGTAGCCGACCCGCGAGTGGAGCCGAACAGCGATGCCCGTCGTCCAGACCATCACCCTCGCGCCGGGGGCCAGCACCGGCTGGCACTACCACCCGGGCCGGGTCGACGTGGTGGTCCTGTCGGGCACCCTCACCCGCACCCTGCACGACGGACGGGTCGAGGTCAGCGAGGCCGGTGACCGGCTGGTCGAGCCGGCCGGCCCGGTGCACGTGCACGTCGGGCGCAACCACGGCGAGCGGCCGGTGGTGCTGGTGGCGACGTACGACATCGCGGACGGTTGCCCGACGGCCGTCGCCGTGGCCGCTCCCGAGTGGAGCCACTGACCGGTCACCCGAGGTCACCCGAGGTCGCCGTCGGACCCGGGCCGGACCGCGGTGGTGGTCCCGGGCGGTCGTTGCCGCAGCCGGGGACCGGGCCGGGGCGGGAACTTTCACCCGAACGGATTGACGTGGCCCGTCGCTGGAACTTCCGCTCCGGGTCACCGCGTTTTCACCTACAAGGATCCGGCCGAACCGGACGACCGACCCTCCCCCGCCTCCCGGGCGGGGGGACCCCTATGGAGGACGACACACCCCACCACCGCACCACGGGAGGTACCGCGCATGACCTCAGACCGCTCCCCGTCGCCGGCCCAGCCCGATCTGCCCGGCCCCCGGAGCCCCGCGACGCCCTACCGGATGACCGTCACCACCGCGCTGACGCACTCCGACGCCGTCGCCCTGGCCGACCAGCGGCTCGGCGCCTGGCTGAAACAGGAGGGCTGCGACGAGCCACCGCCGGCCGGGCCCGCCCCCGGCAGCCCCGAGGCCCCGGCCGAGCGACTACGCCTCGGCGACCGGATCCTGCTGGACCGGGACGACGGCCCGCTGCGCGCCGCCACCGGCACCCCCGGCCGCTACACCCGCCGCCGCCTGCGCACCCCGGCCCCGCACGGCACCCACCAGCTCACCCTCACCCTCGCCACCGACCCCGGCGGCCCGACCTGGGTCCGGCTGGAGGCCGAGCACCAGGCGGCCGGCACCGGCGTACGGACGCCCAGCAAGGTCCCGGTGCCCGAACTCGCCCGTACCCTGCTGCCCCTGCTGGACGCGAGCGACGGCCCCGCCGCGGTGCACAACAACCCCCGCGTGGTCACCGCGGCCGAGGTGGACGCCCTGATCGACGAACTCTGCGACCCCGAGCGCCGGCTGCCCACCGTGGTCGCCAGCGTCCCCGCCAACCTGGGGCTGGACGAATGGCTCACCGGGACGGTCCGCCCGCTCTGCCATCAGCTGCCCGGGCTCGCCACGCTCTACGTCCTCGACCCGGCCGCCAGGACGGGGTTCAACGTCGCCCTGGAGTACCACTCGGTGTACGGCGGCGCGGTCCGCACCTACCTGCCGGAGGTCGATCCGGCCTCCCGTCACGACGGCGCGAGGCACCCGGTCATGCCGCGCCACCGGATAGAGGAGGACCTGCGCCGGGCCGCCGGCCTGCTCGCCCGCGAGCCCCGCCGGCTGGCCGCCGAACTCCCGCTCCCGGCCCCGCTCGCCGCCGTACCGGTGCTGCGGGTGCCGCCCGCCGCCCGGCGCCCCGGGCCCGGCCGGTCCGAGCAGTTGGCCCACGAGCACGCGAGCCACGAGCAGTTGACCCACGAGCAGTTGACCCACGAGCAGCCGACCCACGAGCAGTTGGCCCACGAGCAGGAGCTGGACAGCCGGGAGCAGCAGGCCAGGGCGGACGAGCTGGAGCGGGTGCGGCACAGCCTGCGGCACTCCCGGCGGCGGGAGCACCACCTGCGGACCGAGGCGGAGGAGCAGTACGCGGCGCTGCGGCACGTCGGCGCACAGGTCAGGGTGCTGGCCGGCCGGATCTGCCCGGGCGCCGGACCGGGCCAGGCCCAGGCACCCGCCGGCCGGGGCAGGCCGGCCCAGGCCGATGAGACCCCCGCCAGCTTCGCCGAACTGATGGAGCGGATGCCCGAGTTCCCGCTGCTGACCTTCACCGGCGACCAGAAGCCCGCCCTCGCCCTGGACGGACTGGGCACCTGCGCCGGCTGGGCCAGACTGACCTGGGAGGGCCTGACGGCACTTCAGGAGTACGCGGTGGCCGCCGTCCGGGGCGAGGCCGGCGGCGACTTCAAGCAGTGGTGCGAGCACACGCCGGACGGCTGCCACCACTTCCCGCCGCGCAAGGCCGTCCGCGGCGAGTCCCAGACGGTGTTCAGCCACACCAAGTGGAAGCGCGAACGGATGCTGCCGGTCCCCGAGTGCGTCGACACCTCGCGGCGCGCGTTCATGGGCGCGCACCTGCGGATCGGCGGCGGCCGGACGGCGCCCCGGCTGCACTACCTGGACGACTGCTCGGGCAGTGGCCGGATCTACGTGGGCTACATCGGCCTGCACCTGACCAACACCCGTACCAACTGAGAGGCTTGGCTGACCGGCGGCGTGCGGACGGTGGACAATGTCCGGCAGGGGCCGGCCTCGGGGCCGCGGTCCGCCCCGGGGAGCGCCGGACGAGCATGGGGGAACGACCGCCGATGCAGTACACACCAGACGGCCGTCACCCGTCGGACGGGCCCGCCGTGGCCGAGGGGATGCCGGGCGGCGGGTCCGACGGCACCGCCACGGCCCTCCAGCCCGGCTTCCTGGCCTCGGTCTTCCGTGACCTGGGCGCCGCGCCCGGCCCGGGGGAGCCCGGCCCGGACGCCGACGGCGGCCCTGCGGCCGGCCGCCCGGAGCAGGACGGCGACGAGGCCGTCGCCGCGCACGGGCGGGCCGCGGCGCTGACCCACCACCGCACGCTCACCGTCCGGGCCGAGCACGACCGGCTCGCCGACCTGCTGCGCCGGGCCGCGCTGCCGGTCTCGCCGATGGACTTCGAGAGCCAGCTGCGCACTTACGAGCCGCGCCCCTACCCGGCCGGGGAGGCGGGGCCCGAGGGGACGGGCGCCGAGCCGCGCTGGGAGGACTACGTCCCGCCGCGGGCGGCCGACGCCGGCCCCGACGAGGGGCCGTCCCGCCGGCTGCTCGACTCCGGTTACCAGCGGGAGCTGGCGCAGGCCCGGCTCACCCACCAACGGGCCCTGCGCGAGTGGCGGACCAGGCGGGCCGAGGCGGCCAACTCCGGCGAGGCGGAGTCCCGGCGGGCCCACGAGGCGGCGGAACAGGCCAGGGCACGGGCCGTCCGCGAGTACAACGACACCCTGGAGGAGTGCCGCCGGGCCTACCGGCTGGCCGAGCCGGCCGCCGTCGAGTCGTTGATCGAGCGGGCCCTGGCCGCCTCCGAGACCGCCACCCAGGACCTCCCCGCGCCCTGCCGGGCCGTCTTCCGCCCGCTCACCTCCACCGCCGTCCTCGACCTCGACCTCCCGCCGCTGGACCTCGTCCCCTCGCTGACCGGCTACCGGCTGACCCCCGAGGGCGAGATCGCGCCGGTGCCGCGCCCGGCGGCCGACCGGGCCACCGACTACCTGCGCCTGGTCGCCCGCCTCGCCCTGCGCGCCCTGCAGGCGGCCGACGCCGTCGACACCGACGAGATACTCGCCGGCGTGGTGCTCAACGGCTGGCTCCGCGAGCCCGGGTCGCCGGAGGCGGTCTGCCTGGTCAGCGTGGACGCGGACCGCGACGCCCTGGCCCGCACCCGGCTGCTCCCCGCCGGAGCCCCCTACGAGGAGGGCCAGGACGGGGACGGCGTCTACGCCGACGCCGAACGGGACGAGGCGCTGGTGCGGCTGCGTCAGCTCGGCGCCGCCGTCACCCCCGACCCGTACGCCCGTGCGGGCGTCGAGCCGGCCGCGGCGGCCGGGGCGACCGTCCCGTCCGCCGCCGACCTGTCCGCCAACGAGTTCGCCGAGCTGGTCCGTGAGCTGCTCACCCGGGGCGGCCTGGACGGCTGGAGCGTCCGGCTGCGCGGCCCGGCCGGGCTGGTCGCGACCGGTGAGGGCGAGGCCGGCAGCGCGCTGCCCGGCCGCTGGGTGGTGTGGGCCTCCAGGGCCGTGGCCCCGGTGGCCGAGGAGGAGATCCGGACCTTGGCGGAGGCCGTCCGCGAGGAGGCCGCCGACCGGGGGCTGCGGCTCACCACCGGCCGCTTCAGCGACGCCGCGCTGGACCTGACCGGGGAGGAGAGCCACCAGCACATCCACCTGGTCGACGGGGACGGGGTCCGCGAACTGGCCCGTACCCACCTCGGACTGCCGCTCGGCGCGGGGGCCTGACCGGCCGGGGCGGGGAGTGCCGCGGGGCCGGCCGGCTCCCTGATCCGGGGGCGTCGGCGGGGACCGCGGGCGGGCACTTCCGCCGAGGGCGCGGGTCGGGCGTGCGAAAGGCCGGTGCGAGCGGGAGGCTGGGCCGATGGGAATCGGATTCATCGAACGATGGCGGGACCGGCACGGCGAGGCCGCGGCCGGCCCGTCGCCCGAGCAGGACCAGGACTCGATGGCCGAACTGCTGTCCGAGTGCGAGCTGCTGCGTGAGCTCGCCGACGACGCCGGGCTGCGGCTCGCGGACGACGTGCCCTCCCTGACCGCCCTCGACCAGCTGCTCCCCACCTGGCGGGACAGTCCCGGCACCGCCGAGTGGCTCGGCAACGACGCCGGCCTCTACCTCGGCACCGTGGTCTTCCGGACCGTCCCCGGGACCCGCTGGCGCCTGGCGCGCGACGGCACCCCGGTGATCGTGCTGCCGGACGCCCGGGAGCTGGACGTCACGGCGTTCGGCCGCTCGTGGGCCGAGCAGGGATTCCCGCAGCTGTCGGCCGTCTACCTGGAGGCGGCCGACAGCTGACCGCGCGGGCGGGCGCCGGCTCACCCCGACGGGCCGTCCGGCGGGCGGGGCCGGGCCGCCGGACGCAGGCTGGGGGCGGGTCCGGGCAGCGGCCCGCGAGACGGCGCCCGACGGGGCCCGGGGGAGGGAAGGGCACCTCGATGACCGCGATCCTGGTCGCCGCCGGCGCGTTCCTGATGACGCTGATCGGCGGCTACGTCGCGCAGCGGACCGGGGACCGCCGCCACCTCGTCCTCGGCCTCGCCGCCGGGCTGATGCTCGGTGTGGTCGCCTTCGACCTGCTGCCCGAGGCGATGCGGGCGGCCCCGGACGAGATCCACGGGGTGCCGCAGGCCCTGCTGATGTTCGCGGTGGGCTTCCTGGTCATCCACATCGTCGAGCGCGCCGTGGCGATCCACCGCGGCCACGAGGGCGAGTACGCCGAGCACACCCACGGCCACCGGCACTCCCACCACGGGCCGCAGGCCCAGGGCATCGGACTGACCGCGGCCGGCGCCCTGGTCGGGCACAGCCTGATGGACGGCTTCGCGATCGGCGCCGCGTTCCAGGCGGGCAGCACCGTCGGCACGGTGGTGGCGATCGCGGTCGTCGCCCACGACTTCGCGGACGGCTTCAACACCTACACGATCACCCGGTTGTACGGGAACAACCGGCGCCGGGCGCTGACCCTGCTGGGCGCCGACGCGCTGGCGCCGGTGACCGGCGCCGCCATCACGCTGCTGTTCACCATCCCCGAGCAACTGCTCGGCCTCTACCTGGGGTTCTTCGCCGGATTCCTGCTCTACCTGGCGACCTCGGACATCCTCCCCGAGGCGCACAGCCCGCACCCCTCGCGGACCACCCTGCTCTGCACCCTGGCCGGGGTGGCGTTCATGTGGCTGGTGATCGGCCTGGCGAGCTGACCCGGCGCCGGCGCCCGTCGGTGCCTGCGGGGTGCCGGGAACCCGCGGGGTGCCCGGACCCGTCCCGCGCCGCCGTCCCGGGCCCAGGACAGGCCCTAACCGGCCAGGGCGGCCCACCGCGCCCGCATCGCGGCCAGCGCCTCGGTGATGGCCGGGCGGCGGGAGGCCTGGGTGCGCCAGAGCGCGAACACCCGCCGGCTCGGCTCCGGGACCACCGGGCGGGTGACCACCCCGGGCGGCAGCGCCCCGCGCCCGAGCCGCGGCACCAGGCCCACGCCGAGCCCGGCCGCCACCAGCGCGATCTGGGTCTCGAACTCGCCGACCTGGTAGACCACGTCCGGCTCCTCGCCGGCCTCGCGCAGGGTCCGGACCAGCCAGTCGTGGCAGATGTTGCCCGGCGGGACGCTGATCCAGCGCTGCCCGCAGAGCCGGCCCACCGGCACCACGGCCAGCTCCGCCAGCGGGTGCTCCGCCCGCAGCAGCAGGTCGACCGGATCCTCGCCGAGGTCCAGCCGGGACAGCCCGTCCTGCACCGGGAGCGGTACGGTCGGCCAGTCCTGGACCAGCGCCAGGTCCACCTCTCCCCGGGCCACCAGCTCCGCCGCCGGGTACGGGTCGGTCTCCAGCAGCCGGACGTCGAGGTCGGGGCAGCGGGTGCGCAGGTCGGCCAGCGCGCCCGGCAGCAGACCGCGCGCGCCGGTGGCGAAGGCGGCCACCAGCAGCCGGCCCACGGCGCGGCCGCGCTGCTCCTCCAGGGTCACCTCGGCCCGCTCGACCAGGGCCAGCACCTGCTGGGCGGTGGCGGCCAGCTCCCGTGCGGCGTCGGTCAGCACCACACCCCGGCCCTGACGCTCCAGCAGGACGGTGCGGGTCTCCCGCTCCAGTTTGGCGATCTGCTGCGAGACCGCCGAGGGGGTGAAGCCGAGCGAGGCGGCCGCGCCGCCGACCGAACCGTGCACCGCCACCGCGTGCAGCGCCCGCAGCCGTCCGAGATCCATCATGCAGCAATGCTAAACCGTGAGCTTCAGAAATCATCGCTGGTGCTACACGATGCCGGGCGGCCATGCTCGGGACATGCCCGCATCGAGCACCGCCATGAGTCCACGTCACATCGCCCTGGCCGTCCTGGTCGCGGCCGTCTGGGGGCTCAACTTCGTCCTCATCCACGTCGGCCTGGAGAACTTCCCGCCGTTGCTGTTCTGCGCCCTGCGGTTCGCCGTCGTCGCCGTGCCGGCGATCTTCCTGGTCGGCCCGCCGAAGGTGGCCGCGCGCTGGATCCTCGCGGTCGGCCTGGTCCTCGGCGTGGTCAAGTTCGGACTGCTCTTCCTCGGCATGCACGCCGGGATGCCGGCCGGCCTCTCCTCCCTGGTGCTGCAGAGCCAGGCCGTCTTCACCGCGCTCTTCGCCGCCGTGCTGCTGCGCGAGCGCCCGGCCCGGCAGCGGCTGGCGGGCCTGGCCGTCGCCCTGGCCGGCATCGGGGTGGCCGCCGCCGACCAGGGGGCGGGCGGCCCGGTCGGAGCCTTCGTCCTGGTGGTCGCGGCAGCCGTGGCCTGGGGGCTGTCCAACGTGCTGACCCGCCGGGCCGCGCCGCCGGACGCCCTGCGCTGGATGGTCTGGGTCAGCGCCGTCCCGCCGCTGCCGCTGCTGGGGCTCTCGCTGCTGGTCGAGGGCCCGGCCGCCGACCTGCGGGCGCTGCGCGAGATCACGCCGGCCGGGATCCTCGCCATCGCGTACGTCGGCCTGGTCTCGACCCTGTTCGGCTTCGTCGCCTGGAGCTACCTGCTGCGCCGGTACGACGCCACCGCGGTGGCGCCCTACTCGCTGCTGGTCCCGGTCTTCGGGATGTCCTCGGCCTGGCTGCTGCTCGGCGAGTCGGTCAGCCCGGCCGCGGGCTGCGCCGCCCTGCTGGTGATCGTCGGGATCGGGCTCACCGCGGTGCGTCCCGGGGCGCTCTCCGCTCCCTGGCGCTCGCTCCGTACGCGGCGTCGGCCACCCGCAGTGCCCGCAGCAGCGCGTCCTGGTCCGACGGGCTGACCGGGCCGAAGTACTCCTGGGCCACCTCGTGGCGGACCTGCCCGATCCGCTCGACCGCCGACCAGCCGGCCGCGGTCAGCACGATCCGCACGGCGCGCCGGTCGGCCGGGTCCGGGGTCCGCTCGACCAGGCCGGCCTCCTCCAGGGCGTCCACCACGGTGGTGGCCGAGCGGGGCGCGATGTGCAGCCGGTCGGCGAGGTCGCCGAGCCGCATCGTCTCGCCGGGGCTCTCGCAGCCGGGGGCGTGCGCGAGGGTGCGCAGGGCGCGGCCCTGGCCGGGGGTGATGCCGAAGGGTTCGAGCCGGTCCATGGTCTGCCGCCGGATCCGCTTGATCGCCCTGGTCATCTCGTCGGCGAGCTCGGCTGCGGTCTCGGACGGCGTGGTGGTCATCGGCGGGGTCTCCTCGGCAGTGGTTCGCCCCAGGGTATCGGCCGGTCGGAGCCCGGCCGTGAAGGTGTTGAGTCAAGCTCACTATGTGCGGTACTCTGCAAATGAGTGAGGGTACCCTAAGTGCCTTCTCGGCCATCCCCCTGGAGTGAACGTGCCCCGATCCGTCGCCCGCGTCACCACCGACCGCCCGGCCCGCTACGCCAAGCAGCTCGCCGCCCACCTCGGCCGCCGGATCGAGGCCCACTGGTCCGAGGAGACCGGCCGGGGCGAACTGACCTTCGGTGCCGGCACCGGCACCCTGGAGGCCGCGCCGGACGCCCTGCTGCTCGCTGTCGAGGGCGAGGCGGACCAGCTGGCCGTGCTGGAGGACGTGGTCGGCCGCCACCTGGTGCGCTTCGGCACCCGCGACGAACTCGTCGTCGCGTGGCAGCGCGACAACGGCGAGCCCGGCCTCGTCCACCGCAACGACGAGCCCGGCCCGGAGAACGCGCAGGGCTGACGCCACCGCCGGCTCCCGCGGCCGGACGGAGGAGTGCGGGTCAGGGCCCGGCCCGTGGCGGCTCCGGGGCTCCGGGAGCGGGTGCCGGCGGCCCGGAGCGGCCCGGCCCGGCCCGTCCGGTGCGCCGCGGACGCGACGACAGCAGGGCCACCAGCGGCAGCAGCAGCCCGGCCAGGCACCAGCTGGCCACCACGTCCAGCAGCCAGTGGTAGTCGCTCCAGACCAGCCCCGCCCCCACCCCGGCCGACAGCAGCCCGGCTCCGGCGTACAGCCGGCGGCGGTGCCGGACCCCGACCGTACCGCCCAGCAGCAGCGCCGCCGCCCCGTACGCGATGCTCGCGGTCGCCGTGTGCCCCGACGGGTACCAGCCCCACTGCTCCGGCGTCAGCGGCAGCCCGAGCGGGCCGGGGCGGGCGAACGACGCCTTGGCCGGGACGACCAGCAGCGGGATCGCACCCGCGGTCAGCCCCGCCACCGGCAGCGGGAGCCACCAGCGTCCGGCCCCGGCCCGGCGGACCCGCCAGGCGGCCAGCGCACCACCGCCGAGCAGCACCGTCACGGCCGGGACCGAACCGCCGAGGTCCGACAGTGCGGCGCCGAAGTGGTCGAGCAGGGGGCTGGACAGTCCCTGCCGCAGCTCCCCGACGGACCGCCGCGCCCAGCGGTCCAGGCCCAGCAACGGGCCGTCCACGGCCACCTGCCAGGAGATCAGCCCCAGTGCGACGGCCTGCCCGGCCAGCAGCACGGCGTGTCCGCGCGGACCGGTCGCCCAGGCGCGGATCTGCCGGGCACGAGTCTCCCGGGCACGAGTCTCCCGGGGCTGCGGCGCCGGGGCACGGGGCCCCCGGGGAGGGGGCGCCGGGGCACGAAGAAGCCGCCCCGGAGCGGGGGGGAGAGCCCCGGGGCGGCCGTGTTGATCGCCGCTCCGCACGCCCCGGGGGGTGTGGGCCGGGCGGTCGGTCGATCGGTCTTCGGTTGTCGCCGCCTGCGCCGGGGCGGTCCGGTCGCCTTCCCGGGCCGCCTCCGGAACCTCCGCGCGGGGAGGATTCGTCGGCGGATCCGCCAAGGGCTGGGGCTCGCTGTCCATCTGTGATGACACTACGTCAACCGATTTGCCGGGGCGGGGGGCTCCCGCGATTCCCCACAGCATCTTCACCCGGTGGAGTACAACCCCCTGGTGGACGCGCGACGGCCCGGTCCGCGGGGACCGGGCCGTCGGGGCGCAGACCGCTGCGCCGGGGCGCCGCAGGGTCGGGGCCGGGCCGGGGCGGAAGGAGCCCCGGGCCGGGGTCAGACGCGCGAGAAGGCGCCCTCGATGATGTCCAGGCCCTCGTTGAGCAGGTGCTCCGGCATCACCAGCGGCGGCAGGAAGCGCAGCACGTTGCCGTAGGTGCCGGCGGTCAGCACGACCAAGCCCTCGGCGTGGCAGGCCTTGGCGATCGCGGCGGTGATCTCGGCGGCCGGCTCCTTGCCGCCCGGCTTGACCAGCTCGACCGCGATCATCGCGCCGCGGCCGCGGACCTCGCCGATGTTCACGGTGTCCGAGCCGGCGAACTTCTCCTGCAGGGCGCGCAGGCGGGTCAGCATGATCTCGCCGATCCGCTGCGCCTTGCCGTTGAGGTCCTGCGACTTCATGGTCTCGATCGCACCGAGCGCACCGGCGCAGGCCACCGGGTTGCCGCCGTAGGTGCCGCCCAGGCCGCCGCCGTGGGTGGCGTCCATGATCTCGGCGCGGCCGGTCACGGCGGCCAGCGGCAGGCCGCCGGCGATGCCCTTGGCGGTGGTGATGAGGTCCGGGACGATGCCCTCGTCGTCGCAGGCGAACCACTGGCCGGTCCGGCAGAAACCGGTCTGGATCTCGTCCGCGACGAAGACGATGCCGTTCGCCTTCGCGTACTCGACGATCGCGGGCAGGAAGCCCCTGGCCGGCTCGATGAAGCCGCCCTCGCCCTGGATCGGCTCGATGATGATCGCCGCGACGTTCTCCGCGCCGATCTGCTTGTTGATCATGTCGATCGCCTGCGCGGCGGCCTCGGCGGCGCAGTTCTCCGAGCCGGTCAGCCAGCGGTAGGGGTAGGCGACCGGAACGCGGTAGATCTCCGGGGCGAACGGCCCGAAGCCCTGCTTGTAGGGCATGTTCTTGGCCGTCAGGCCCATGGTGAGGTTGGTCCGGCCGTGGTACCCGTGGTCGAAGACCACGACGGCGGTGCGCTTGGTGTACACGCGGGCGATCTTCACCGCGTTCTCCACCGCCTCGGCGCCCGAGTTGAACAGCGCGGTGCGCTTCTCGTGGTCACCCGGGGTCAGCTCGTTGAGCTGCTCGGCCACCTCCACGTACCCCTCGTACGGGGTCACCATGAAACAGGTGTGCGTGAAGGCCGCGAGCTGCTCGGTGGCCTTGGCCACGACCGCCTCGGCGCTGTTGCCGACACTGGTCACGGCGATGCCGGACCCGAAGTCGATCAGCGAGTTGCCGTCCACGTCCTCCAGCACGCCGCCGTTGGCGCGGGACACGTACACCGGCAGGGTGGTGCCGACCCCGGCCGCCACCGCGCCGAGCTTGCGTGCCTGCAGCTCCTGCGACTTCGGACCGGGGATCGCGGTGACCAGGCGGCGCTCCTGCGGGAGCGGCGTTGCGGCGCTCATGGTGTTCTCCAGACTTCTCGGCTCGGTCTTCGCAGGCTACGGCCGCCACGAGCGGCCAGGCATGCGCCACTCGGTACCACTGGGCCGTCCGACTTGTCCTGAGCGGCCAGCGTCCTGTCGGCCGCTGCCCGCAGGCCCCGCTCCACTACATTGAGCGCGGGCGTGTCGCCGGTACGACGGCATGGGTATGGCTGCATGGGCCGGAACGGGCCTGCGGGGCGGGCGAGGGAGCGGGGCCGTAAATGGGACTGGACGGCACACACGGGCACGGACGGCGGGGCACGGTGTCGCCCCCCATGCCCCAGCAGGCGGCCCGCGGCCTGCCGCGACCGCCGGCCCCGTCCTTCGACCTGGCCGGCTGGGTCGCCGAACCCCGCCCCGAGGCCGACCCCGGCGTCTACCGCTACGGCCACCGCCCGGTCGACCCCGAGCGGGCCGAGCAGGCGAAGGTGCCGGCGGGGCCGCTGCTGCTGCGGGCGGGGTTGAACGCGGTGGTGGGGTGGTTCGCCTATGTGTACGGCGTCCAGCTCCTGGTGTACCTGCTGGTCCGGATCGGCATCGAGGCCGGCATCGGGCCGTTGGCCAAGCCCTCTTCCTCGCAGGCGGTCCTGGTCCTCCTGCTGGCGAACGCCGCGGTACTGGCCGCAGCCATCAAACTCTTCGGCCGGATGGGCCGCTGGCCCGAGGTCTGGCGCCGGTACGCCGCACCCCTGCTCTCCCGCACGGTGACCCAGGAGGAGCCACCCGCCGCCAAGGGCGGGGCCGAGCCTGCGGGCCCCGTCGACCCGTGGGCGGAGCTGCGCCACGCCGGGGCGGAGGCCGCCGCGCGGCGGCTGGACCGGGAAGCGGTCGGGGACGTCGACTACGTGCGGATCCGGCGGGCCTGGGAGGTGGTGCTGCGGGACCCGGAGATCCTGCCGACCTTCGGCGAGCAGGTGGCGGCCCGTGGCGGGGCGGCCTGCGCGCACCCCTCCGAACTGCGGGACCTGCCCGCGCGTTCGGGGCGGCACGACCTGCTGACCCGTCAGGTGCGGCTGGGGACGGCCCAGGACGTGCCGACGAATCCGCCGGCGCACCGC
This sequence comes from Kitasatospora indigofera, assembly GCF_014655955.1. Taxonomy (GTDB): domain Bacteria; phylum Actinomycetota; class Actinomycetes; order Streptomycetales; family Streptomycetaceae; genus Kitasatospora; species Kitasatospora indigofera. The sequence continues at coordinate 60,145 of NZ_BNBO01000039.1, read as the reverse complement.
GGGTCGGGCTTCGCCCTGGACCCGGCGGTGCTCGGCACCTCGCTGCTGGCGGTCGGCCCGGCGGGCACCGGGAAGACCTCGGGGCTGGCCCGTCCGGTGGCCGAGGCGCTCTGCCTCCAGGCGCTGGCGGGGACGGCGTGCGCGGTGGTGATCGGGGCGGCCGACGCGGATCTCGGCCCGGACGCCTGGTACGACGTGGTGATCGCGCCGGGCGACCCGGGCTCGGTGTACGGGTTGGACCTGTACGGCGCCGCGCAGGACCCGGACGAGGCGGCCGCCCGGCTCGCCGACGCGCTGCTGCCGGACGAGCTGGTGCTGCGGGCGGAGAGCGCCCGGACGGCGATGCAGCAGGTGGTCGGCCCGTTCCAGGCCGCGTTCCGGCGGTACCCGGGGGTCCGTGAGCTGCGTGAACTGCTCGCCGGCGAGCCGGCGGCGGTGGAGGCGCTGACCGCGGAGCTGCGGGCGGGCGGGCTGCTGGAGCGGTACGAGCGGGAGTTGCAGCACCGGGACCGGCAGCGCGGCCGGGCGGACGACCCGGGCATGCTGCTCGCGGACCGGCTCGGGCTGCTGGACCGGCCGGCCTTCGAGGGGTGCTTCGCCACCGACGGCGGCGGGCGGCCGCCGTTCGCGATGCGGGTGCTGGACCACCCGCTGCGGGTCCGGGTGAAGCTGCCCGAGCTGAGCCACCCGGAGGCCGCCCGGATGCTGTACCGCCTGGTGGCGGGCCAGTTCGTGCAGGCGGCGGTGGCCCGGGAGGACCGTTCGCTGTTCGCGGGCCTGGTGGTGGACGACGCGTCGGCGGCGCTGGACGCGAACGTCGTCCGGGGGCTGCAGCGGATGCGCGGGACCAACGCCGGCGCGGTGCTGCTGCTCCGGACGCTGGTCGACCTGCCGGAGGCCCTGCGGGCCCCGCTGTTCGGCGCGGTCGGCTGCCGGATGGCGTTCCCCGGCATCGCGCCGTGGGACGGGCGGCTGTTCTCCGAGGCCTGGGGCACCCACCTGGTGCGGGAGACCGCGATCACGCACGCCCCCGACACCTCGGGCGGGATGCTCCGCCGGGCGGGCCGGCTCGGCCGCAAGGCGCTGTCGGGGACGACGGCGCAGACCGAGAGCGTCACCACCCGTGAGGTGGAGCGGCAGCGCTGGTCGCCCTCGGACCTGGCGCACGCGCTGCCCGCCGGGCACGCGGTGATCTCCTTGACGTCGGTGAACGGCGCCCAGGTGCCTCCGCTGCTGGTCGACCTCCGGGCCTGAGCCCCACCGGGCCGCGCCGGAATCGCACCGAGCGACCCCGGACCCTCACTGATCGGCGCTCGGACCCTGGCCCATCGGCCTCCCGGGAGGTTGAAGGGGCGGTCCGCACCGCTCTCTATCGCCGTCAAGGTGGATTCGGCAGTGCGGGTTGTCCGGGGCGTCCATAATGAGGGGTAGCGACTCCCTCCTCGCCCGGCCGCAACGGCGCAGCCTGGTCGTCCCACCGAAGGTGCCATGCCTCCCACACTCGCCTCCGTCGTCCGCAACACTTCGCTCCACCTGACGGTCATCGCCGGGGCGGACCACCTGGAGCGGCCGGTCCGCTGGGTGCACACCAGTGAGCTGGACGACCCCACGCCCTTCCTGGAGGGTGGTGAGCTGCTGCTCACCACCGGTATCAAGCTCGGCCGGACGGCCTCGCAGCTCCAGGCGTACGTGCACCGGCTGGCGGACGCGGGGGTGGTCGGGCTCGGCCTGGGGGTGGGGCTGTCGCACTCCGAGGTGCCCAAGCCGCTGGTGGAGGCGGCCGCCCAGCGCGGGCTGCCGCTGCTGCGGGTGCCGGAGCCGACGCCGTTCATCGCGATCAGCAAGGTGGTGTCGGCGGCCATCGCCGCCGAGCAGTACGAGGCGGTGACCACGAGCTTCGAGGCCCAGGAGGAGCTGACCCGGGCCGCGCTGGGCAAGGACGGCACGACGGCCGTGGTGCGCCGGCTGGCGGCCAGGCTGGGCGGCTGGGCCGCGCTGTACGACGGTTCGGGGGCGCTCTCCGTGGTGGCCCCGGACTGGGCGGCCCGCCGGGCCGGCCGGCTGGCGGCCGAGGTGGACCGGCTGCGCCGGCGCCCGGCGCCGTCCAGCGCCGCGCTGCAGGGCCGGTCCCCGGGGATCGACACGGCGGACGAGGACTACGTGGTGGTCCAGTCGCTGGGCGCGGACCGCCGGGCGCGCGGCTTCCTGGCGGTGGGCACCGAGGACCGGATCACGCCGACCGAGCGCTATGTGCTGAACGCGGCGGTGGCGTTGCTGACGCTGACCCTGGAGCGTTCGCGCGAGCTGCGCCAGGCGGAGGAGCGGATGGGCGCCGCCCTGCTGCGGATGGTGCTGGCGGGTGAGGTGGCGACCGCCCGGCAGGTCGCGCTCGGGCTGTTCGGGGGCCTGCCGGAGGGGACGATAAGAGTCCTGGTGGCGGGTACGGCCCAGGGGGCCGACGCGTCGGAGGCGCTCAGCGAGCTGGCCGAGCGGGCGGAGCAGGCCGGCGGCCGGGTGGGGGAGCGGCTGCTGGTGGCGCGGGAGGACGGCGACCCGGGCCCGCGGCTGATCGTGCTGGCCCTCGACAACGGCGCGGTGCACCGGGCCTGCCTGGGGGTGGTCGAGGAGCACGAGGGCGTGTCGCTGGGGGTGTCGGCGCCGGCCGCGCTGGACGAGGCCGGGGTGGCCTTCGCACAGGCCGAGCGGGCGCTGGCGGTGGCGCTGCGCGGCGGGCGGCGTTCGGTCGACCACGAGGAGGTCGGTGCGGGGTCGCTGTTGCCGCTGTTGGGGGAGGAGGCCGTGACGGCCTTCGCGGAGGGGCTGCTGCGGCCGCTGCGCGAGCACGACCGTACGGCGCGCGGCGACCTGGTGCGGTCGCTGCGGGCCTGGCTGTCGCGGCACGGCCAGTGGGACGCGGCGGCGGCGGACCTCGGTGTGCACCGGCACACCCTGCGGTACCGGATGCGCCGGGTGGAGGAGCTGCTGGGCCGTTCGCTGGACGACACCGACGTCCGGATGGAGCTGTGGCTGGCGCTCCGCTCGGGCGAGGAGTGACGGGGCGGGCCGGCCGGCCGGCGGCCGGTCCCGGGCGCCCGCCGGATCTGTCCGCGATGGAGCAAGAGTGCCGCTGAGCGCTACGAGTCGGCCAATCCGGATCGGTCGCGCGGCCGCCTACCGTGGGGTCCAGGCTCCACGTCGGTGGGGCGTGGACGACGAGGAGAGGGCCGGTACCACCGTGACCACCACCCATGAGTTCTGGCTGGCCGGCCGCCGGGCGAGCGGCGACGGCGACTTCGAGGTGCGCAACCCGTGGGACGGGCGCCTGGTAGGCAAGGTCGCGGTGCCGACCGAGGCGCAGGTCGAGGAGGCGCTGGCCGCCGCCGTGGACGCGCTCCCGGTGTTCGCCGCCACTCCCGCGCACGTGCGGACCGCCGCCCTGGACCACGTCGCCAAGCGCCTCGCCGAGCGCTCCGAGGAGATCGCCCGGCTGATCACCGCCGAGAACGGCAAGCCGGTCAAGTGGGCCCGTGGCGAGGTCGGCCGGGCCGTGTCGGTGTTCCGCTGGGCGGCCGAGGAGGCCCGCCGCACCAACGGCGAGACCATGCGGCTGGACACCGACCCGGGCGGCACCGGCCGCTTCGCGGTGGTGCGCCGCTTCCCGCGCGGTGTGGTGCTGGGCATCGCCCCGTTCAACTTCCCGCTGAACCTGGTGGCGCACAAGGTCGCCCCGGCGATCGCGGTCGGCGCCCCGATCATCCTCAAGCCGGCTCCGGCGACCCCGCTGTCCGCCCTGGTGCTCGGTGAGATCCTGGCCGAGACCGAGCTGCCGGCCGGCGCCTGGAGCGTCCTGCCGGTGCCGAACGACCGGATGCCCGCGCTGGTCCAGGACAAGCGCCTGCCGGTGATCTCGTTCACCGGTTCGGACAAGGTCGGCTACCAGATCATGGACTCGGTGCCGCGCAAGCACGTCACCCTGGAGCTCGGCGGCAACGCCGCCGCCGTGGTGCTGGCCGACTGGTCCTCGGACGCCGATCTGGAGTGGGCGGCCACGCGCATCGCGACCTTCGCCAACTACCAGGGCGGCCAGTCCTGCATCTCGGTGCAGCGGGTGATCGCGGACGCGACGGTCTACGACGCGCTGGTCGAGAAGGTCGTGGCCAAGGTGCAGGCGCAGGTCACCGGTGACCCGGAGGACGAGGCCACCGAGGTGGGCCCGCTGGTGGACGAGAACGCGGCGAAGCGGGTGGAGTCCTGGGTGGACGACGCCGTCGCCAAGGGCGCGAAGCTGCTCACCGGCGGGACCCGCGAGGGTGCGTCGTACGCCCCGACGGTGCTCTCCGAGCTGCCCTCGGACGCGATCCTGGCGACCGCCGAGGTGTTCGGCCCGGTGCTGTCGCTGCAGAAGGTGGACGGCACCGACGAGGCGTTCGCGGCCGTCAACGACTCGCTCTTCGGCCTGCAGGCGGGCGTGTTCACGCACGACGTGCAGACCGCGTTCCGGGCGCACCGGGAGCTGGAGGTGGGCGGCGTGATCATCGGCGACGCCCCCTCGTACCGGGCCGACCAGATGCCGTACGGCGGGGTCAAGGACTCCGGCGTCGGCCGTGAGGGCGTCCGGTACGCGATGGACGACTACACCCAGGAGAAGGTGCTGGTGCTGACCGGCCTGGACCTCTGACCGGCCGGTTCCCGTACTCCGAGGGCCCCCGGACGCCGCACGGCGTCCGGGGGCCCTCGTGCTTGCCCTGCGGCTCTTGGGCTGCGCGGGTCTCAGTGCAGGGCGGCGACGGCCTCGGCGACCGGGGTGTCCCCGGCGGTCAGCTCCAGGGTGAGGCCGGCCGTGGCCGGTGCGGTGAGGAGCGCGGCGAGGACGGCCGCCACGTCGGCGCGGTCCACGTCGCCGCGGCCGGTGGAGGCGGCCAGGCGGACGCGTCCGGTGCCGGGGCCGTCGGTGAGCCGGCCGGGCCGCAGGATCGTCCAGTCGAGCGCGTCCTGGGCCCGGACGGCGTCGTCGGCGGCGCCCTTGGCCCGGAGGTAGGTCTCGAACACCGGGTCGGCGGGGTACGCGGCGGCAGCGTCGGCGCCCATCGACGAGACCATCAGGTAGCGGCGGACGCCGGCCAGTTCGGCGGCGTCGGCGAGCAGGACGGCGGCGTCGCGGTCGACGGTGAGCTTGCGCTCGGCGCCGCTGCCCGGGCCGGCGCCGGCGGCGAAGACCACCGCGTCGGCGCCGTCGAGCAGGGCGGCGAGTTCGGTGGGGGTGGTCGCCTCCAGGTCGAGCAGCAGCGGTTCGGCGCCGATCCGCTGCAGGTCCTGGGCGTGTTCGGGGCGGCGGACGATCCCGGCGGGCCGGTCGCCGCGTTCGGCGAGCAGCCGCTCCAGGCGCAGCGCGATCTGACCGTGGCCACCTGCGATGACGGTACGCATGGTGCGACGGTAGCCGGTGCGGGCGCGGGCGGCGCGCAGGGCTCAGCCGGTGGTGTGCGGGAAGGCCCGGTCGAGCAGGTCCTGCAGGGTGCGGCGGTCGTGGTCGTCGAGCTGCTCCAGGCCGGGCAGTCCGGCGACGATGTCGGCGCGGATCCGCCGGACGGCCTCCTCGCCCTCGGGGGTGAGCACCACCGTCTTCACCCGGCGGTCGGCGGGGGCGGCCTCGCGGCGGACCAGCCCGCGGGCTTCGAGCCGGTCGACGATGCCGGTGACGTTGGAGGCGTCGCAGCCCAGCAGCTCGGCGAGGGCGCGCATCGGCAGCGGCCGGCCGAGCAGGCTGAGCATCTTGCCCTGGATGAGGGTGAGGCCCTGGCCGGCGGCGACGACGGCGAAGCTGCGGTAGTAGCAGGCGGCGGCGTGGGCGAGGTGTTCCATGAGCCGGTCCGTGCCGGGCGCGGACGGGGCTGCGGGCGCTGGTGGGGGTGTGGTCCGGGTCATGGGTCCAGTCTAGGCCCGATTACTTGACATTCTCAATCATCGAGATCTACCTTCGATTTATTGCTTGATGACCTCAACCATCGAGCCCGTCAAATCTTTCTGTTCAGGAGCACCACCATGAAGGCCATCACCTACCGCACCTACGGCAGCCCCGACGTCCTTGAGTACGGCGACGTCCCGGAGCCGAAGCTCGGCCCCGACGCCGTCCTGGTCAAGGTGCGGGCCGCCTCGGTGAACCCGGTCGACTGGAAGATCCAGGCCGGCTACCTCGACGGCGTGATGGACGCCGTCTTCCCGGTCATCCCGGGCTGGGACGTGGCCGGCGTGGTCGAGCGGGTGGGCGTCGGCGTGACCGAGTACGCCCCGGGCGACGAGGTGATCGGCTACGTCCGGGAGGACCTGGTCGGCCGCGGCACCTTCGCCGAGTACGTCGCCGCCCCGGTGCGCACCCTCGCCCGCAAGCCCGCCGCCCTCGGGTTCGAGCAGGCCGCCGGCCTCCCGCTGGCCGGCCTCACCGCCTACCAGGCCCTGACCCGCGCCCTGGAGGTCAAGCCGGGCGAGACCGTGCTGGTGCACGCCGCGGCCGGCGGCGTCGGCTCGCTCGCCGTGCAGATCGCCGTCGCCCTCGGCGCCCGGGTGATCGGCACCGCCGGGGAGCACAACCACGCGTACCTGCGCGGGCTGGGCGCGGAGCCCGTCAGCTACGGCGAGGGCCTGGCCGGGCGGGTCCGCGCACTGGCCCCCGAGGGCGTGGACGCCGTCCTGGACCTGATCGGCGGCGAGGCCCTGCAGCTCTCGCCCGGGCTGCTCGCCGAGGGCGGCCGGCTCGCCTCGGTCGCCGACGGCGCCGTGCTGGCCCTGGGCGGGCGCTACGTCTTCGTCCGCCCCGACAGCGCCGACCTCACGGCGCTGGCGGAGCTCGCCGACCGCGGGCAGCTGAACGTCGAGGTCGCCGCGGCCTTCCCGTTGGAGCGGGCCGCCGACGCGCAGCGCCTGAACGCCGGGGGCCACACCCGCGGCAAGGTCGTCGTCACCGTCGCCTGACGCCCCGCCGGCCGGCAGCACACCCGGCCGGCAGCGCACCTCGCCGGCAGCGCACCACGCCGGCGGCACACCCGGCCCGCCGGTCACCCGGCCGGCCGTACCGCCCCCGCCGGATCCGCCCGGGCGCCCCGCAGCGCCCGGGCCCCGCACGGAGATCCCCGGAGCCGTCCCATGCCCATCGTCGTCGTCGCCGACTGGCTCGCCGCCCCGGGCCAGGAGCAGCGGGTCGCCGACCTGCTGGCCACCCTGGCCCGGGCCGCCCTCGCCGAGCCCGGCGTGACCGCCTTCCGCTCGCTCAGGTCGCTGCGCGACCCGGCCGCGTTCGTCGTGCTCGCCGAGTACACCGACCGGCGCGCCGCCGAGGCGCACCACGCCGGTGACCGCTACCGCGAGCTGGTCCAGGACACCCTTGCACCATTGCTCATCGACCGTCAGACCGAGTTCCACACCGAGCTCTGACCCCGGAACCCACGGAGCACCCACCATGACCACGAACTCGCCCGCCGACGTGGTGGCCGGGCTGCGCGCCACCTTCGCCACCGGCCGCACCCGTCCCCTGGACTGGCGGCTCGGCCAGCTCGAAGCCCTGCGCACCCTGCTCACCGAGCAGCGGGAGGCGCTCCAGCAGGCCCTCCACGAGGACCTCGGCAAGGGCCCCGCCGAGGCCTACCGCACCGAGATCGGCTTCACCCTGAACGAGCTCGACCACACCGTGCGGCACCTGGCCGAGTGGCTGCGCCCCCGGCCCGCCGCCGTCCCGGAGGCCTTCCTGCCGGCCGAGGCGCGGGCCGTCCGCGAGCCGCTCGGCGTCGTCCTGGTGATCGCACCGTGGAACTACCCGCTGCAGCTGGCCCTCGCCCCGCTGGTGGGCGCGCTGGCGGCCGGCAACACCGTGCTGGTCAAGCCGAGCGAGCTGGCGCCCGCCACCTCCGCGGCGATCGCCCGGCTGCTGCCACGCTACCTGGACCCGCAGGCCGTGGCCGTGGTCGAGGGCGCGGTGCCGGAGACCACCGCGCTGCTGGAGCAGCGCTTCGACCACATCTTCTACACCGGCAACGGCGCGGTCGGCCGGATCGTGATGGCGGCGGCCGCCCGGCACCTCACCCCCGTCACCCTGGAGCTGGGCGGCAAGAGCCCGGTGGTGGTGGACAGCGGCGCGGACCTCGCGGTGACCGCCCGCCGGATCGTCCGCGGCAAGTTCCTGAACGCCGGGCAGACCTGCGTCGCCCCCGACTACGTGCTCGCCGTCGGGGACACCGCCCCCGCGCTGGAGGCCGAGCTGGCCGAGGCCGTCCGCGAGGCCTACGGCGAGGACCCCGCCGCCGACCCCGAGTACGGGCGGATCGTGAACACCCGGCACTTCGACCGGCTCACCGCGCTGCTCGGCGACGGCCGCACCGTCACCGGCGGCGGGTTCGACCGGGAGAGCCGCTACCTGGCCCCGACCGTGCTGGCCGACGTCCCGCCGCAGGCGCCGGTGATGCGGGCCGAGATCTTCGGCCCGGTCCTGCCGGTGCTGGCCGTCCCCGACCTGGACGCGGCGATCGCCTTCATCAACGAACGGGACAAGCCGCTGGCCCTGTACGCCTTCACCGAGTCGGACGCCACCAAGGAGCGGCTGGCCGCGGAGACCTCCTCCGGCGCGCTGGTGTTCGGGCTGCCGGTGTCCCACCTGGCGGTGCCCGAGCTGCCGTTCGGCGGGGTCGGCGAGAGCGGCATGGGCCGCTACCACGGCGAGTACTCGGTGGACACCTTCAGCCACACCAAGGCCGTGCTGGACAAGCCGCTGCACTGAACCCCGCTGCGCTGAACCGCGCCGGACCCAACCGCGCCGGACCGAGCCCCGCCGCACCGATCCCGGTGCCCGGCCCGGCCGCTCCGGCCCCGGCGCAGGTGAAGATCTGCCCTGTGTGTCCTGCCCGCCGCGCCACCCGGCGCGGCGGGCAGGACACAATGGGCCCATGAACTCGCTCGCCCACCCGACGCTGCGCTTCACCCCCACGGTGAAGGACCCCTCCGCCCCCCGGGAGCTGGTGATCCTCGGCTCCACCGGTTCGATCGGCACCCAGGCGATCGACGTGGTGCTGCGCAACCCCGGCCGCTTCAAGGTGGTGGCCCTCTCGGCGGCCGGCGGCCGGGTCGCCCTGCTCGCCGAGCAGGCGCTGCGGCTGGGCGTGCACACCGTGGCGGTCGCCGATCCGGCGGCCGGGCCCGCGCTGCGCGAGGCGCTGGCCGCGAAGGCGGCCGGCCGGCCGCTGCCGGCGATCCTGACCGGCCCGGACGCGGCCACCGAGCTCGCCGGTCTGGAGTGCCACTCCGTCCTGAACGGCATCACCGGGTCGATCGGCCTGCGCCCGACGCTGGCGGCGCTGCGGGCCGGCCGGGTGCTGGTGCTGGCCAACAAGGAGTCGCTGATCGTCGGCGGCCCGCTGGTGAAGGCGCTGGCGAAGCCGGGCCAGATCGTCCCGGTGGACTCCGAGCACACCGCGATCTTCCAGGCGCTGGCCGGCGGCACCCGGGCCGAGGTCCGCAAGCTGGTGGTGACCGCGAGCGGCGGCCCGTTCCGCGGCCGCAGCCGCGAGCAGCTCGCCGCCGTCACGCCCGACGACGCGCTGGCGCACCCGACCTGGGCGATGGGCCCGGTCATCACGATCAACTCGGCGACCCTGGTCAACAAGGGCCTGGAGGTGATCGAGGCGCACCTGCTGTACGACGTGCCGTTCGACCGGATCGAGGTCGTGGTCCATCCGCAGTCGGTGGTCCACTCGATGGTGGAGTTCTCGGACGGCTCCACGCTGGCCCAGGCCAGCCCGCCGGACATGCGGATGCCGATCGCGCTGGGCCTCGGCTGGCCCGACCGGGTACCGGACGCCGCCCCGGCCTGCGACTGGACCAAGGCGGCCACCTGGGAGTTCTTCCCGCTCGACAACGAGGCCTTCCCCGCGGTGGAGCTGGCCCGCGAGGTCGGCACGCTCGGCGGCACCTCGCCGGCCGTCTTCAACGCGGCGAACGAGGAGTGCGTGGAGGCCTTCCTCAAGGGCCGCCTCGCCTTCACCGGGATCGTGGACACTGTTGCCAAGGTGGTCGCCGAGCACGGCACCCCGGCGCCGGGAACTTCTCCCACCGTCGAGGACGTCCTGCACGCCGAGGACTGGGCCCGCGCCCGGGCCCGCGAGCTGGCGGCCGGCTGACGCGCCGTAGGGACGACACGGACGGTACGGACCCGATGGGTGGACTGAGCGGCATGACGGAGGACCAGCGGTGACGGCAGTGATGTGGGGAATCGGCCTGGTGGTCTTCGCGGTCGGGCTGCTGTTCTCGATCGCCTGGCACGAACTCGGGCACCTGTCCTGGGCCAAGGTCTTCGGCATCCGGGTGCCCCAGTACATGGTCGGCTTCGGCCCGACGGTCTGGTCCCGCAAGAAGGGCGAGACCGAGTACGGCATCAAGGCGGTCCCGCTCGGCGGGTACATCCGGATGATCGGGATGTTCCCGCCGGGCAAGGACGGCCGGATCACCCAGCGCAGCAGCTCGCCCTGGCGCTCGATGATCGAGGACGCCCGCGAGGCCTCCTACGAGGAGCTGCAGGACGGCGACGAGCAGCGGCTGTTCTACACCCGCAAGCCGTGGAAGCGCGTCATCGTGATGTTCGCCGGCCCGTTCATGAACCTGATCCTGGCGATCGCGCTGTTCCTGACCGTGATGATGGGCTTCGGCGTCCAGATGTCCGTCCCGACGGTGAAGTCGGTGTCCCAGTGCGTGGTGCCGGCCAGCCAGCCCACCGACACCTGCCCGGACGGCGCGGCCGCCTCCCCGGCGGCCGCCGCCGGGCTGCGGGCCGGCGACACCGTGCTGTCCTTCGGCGGGGACCGGATCCACGACTACGACGAGCTCCAGGCGGACATCCGCAAGTCCGCCGGCCGCACGGTGCCGGTGGTGGTCGAGCGCGACGGGCAGCAGATCACCCTCACCCCGACCATCGGCGTCAACCAGGTCCAGAAGTACGACGGCAGCGGCCTGCCGCTCAAGGGGCAGACGGTGGAGGCGGGCTTCCTCGGGTTCGTCCCGGCCAGCGGGGTGGTCCAGCTGGGCTTCACCGACAGCGTCGACCGGATGTACACCAACGCCGAGACCGGGGTGAAGTCGCTGGTGGCCCTGCCGGGCAAGATCCCGGGCCTGTGGCACTCGATCGTCGACGGCACCCCGCGGGACGCCGACTCGCCGATCGGCATGGTCGGCGCGGCCCGGATCGGCGGCGACGTCTTCGCCCTGGAGATCCCGGCCTCCCAGCGGATCGCCTTCATGGTGAACCTGCTGGCCGGCATCAACCTGTCGCTGTTCCTGTTCAACATGCTGCCGCTGCTCCCGCTGGACGGCGGCCACATCGCCGGCGCGCTCTGGGAGTCGGTCCGGCGCCGGATCGCCAAGCTGCTGCGACGCGCCGACCCCGGTCCGTTCGACGTGGCGAAGCTGATGCCGGCCGCGTACGTGGTGGCGAGCATCTTCATCGGCTTCACCCTGCTGGTCCTGGTCGCCGACCTGGTCAACCCGGTCAAGATCACCTGACGCGCCCCGGCGGGCGGGTGTGCTCCCCCGCCCGCAGGTGCCGTACCGTTGGACGCCGGGTGCGCGTACGTCTGCGCACCCGGCCCGGCCACCGCAAGCGGCCGGACCACCCACCTCAACCCCGGGGAACCCTGCGCACATGACCGCGATCTCGCTCGGTATTCCGTCCCTGCCGCTCAAGCCGCTGGCCACCCGCCGCGTCTCGCGGCAGATCATGGTCGGCAACGTTCCGGTGGGTGGCGACGCCCCGATCTCCGTCCAGTCGATGACGACCACCGTCACCGCCGACATCAACGCGACCCTCCAGCAGATCGCCGAGCTGACGGCCTCCGGCTGCCAGATCGTCCGGGTGGCCGTGCCCACCCAGGACGACGCCGACGCGCTGCCGGTCATCGCCAAGAAGTCGGGCATCCCGGTGATCGCGGACATCCACTTCCAGCCGAAGTACGTCTTCGCGGCGATCGACGCCGGCTGCGCCGCGGTCCGGGTCAACCCGGGCAACATCAAGCAGTTCGACGACAAGGTCGGCGAGATCGCCAAGGCGGCCAAGGACGCCGGCGTCCCGATCCGGATCGGCGTCAACGCCGGCTCGCTGGACAAGCGCCTGCTGGAGAAGTACGGCCGGGCCACCCCCGAGGCGCTGGTCGAGTCCGCGCTCTGGGAGTGCTCGCTGTTCGAGGAGCACGACTTCCGCGACATCAAGATCTCGGTCAAGCACAACGACCCGGTCGTGATGATCAACGCCTACCGCCAGCTCGCGGCCGCCTGCGACTACCCGCTGCACCTGGGCGTCACCGAGGCGGGCCCCGCCTTCCAGGGCACCATCAAGTCCGCGGTCGCCTTCGGCGCGCTGCTGTCCGAGGGCATCGGCGACACCATCCGGGTCTCCCTGTCGGCCCCGCCGGCCGAGGAGGTCAAGGTGGGCAACCAGATCCTGGAGTCGCTGAACCTGCGCCAGCGCGGCCTGGAGATCGTCTCCTGCCCCTCCTGCGGCCGTGCCCAGGTGGACGTCTACAAGCTCGCCGAGGAGGTCACCGCCGGCCTGGAGGGCATGGAGGTGCCGCTGCGCGTCGCGGTCATGGGCTGCGTCGTCAACGGTCCGGGCGAGGCCCGCGAGGCCGACCTCGGCGTCGCCTCCGGCAACGGCAAGGGACAGATCTTCGTGAAGGGCGAGGTCATCAAGACGGTCCCCGAGTCGAAGATCGTCGAGACCCTGATCGAAGAGGCCCTGAAGCTCGCCGAGCTGATGCAGGCCGAGGGTGTCGAGGCGGGCGCGCCCACCGTGGTCGCCGCCGACTGACCCCCGACGTTGTCCACTGCGGGGTCGTCCGTCGACGGACGACCCCGCGGCCGTATCCGGGTGGGGCCACGGAGTAGGGTGCGGCAAGAGTCTTTCAGTGAGGTGCTGTCTCGATGCTCGATCGAGGTGTGATGCTCCCCAGCGCGTTCCAGGCCGCACGCGCCCTGGCGACCACCCGCGTCCTCGACGCCCCGGATCTCCCGGAGACCCTCGCGGTGCTCCACCGGGACCCGGTCGCCAACGCCTTCGTCGCCACCCGGGTGGAGTCCGTCGGGCTCGACCCCTGGCGCCTGGGCGGCGAGATGTGGGGCTGGTACGACGAGAACGGCAGCCTGGAGTCGCTCTGCTACGCCGGGGCCAACCTGGTGCTGGTCAACGCCGGGACGGAGGCCGTCCGGGCCTTCGCCGAGCGGGCCCGCCGCCAGGGCCGCCGCTGCTCCTCGATCGTGGGCCCGGCCGGGCCCACCGCGGCCCTCTGGGCCCTGTTGGAGCGCAGCTGGGGCCCGGCCCGTGAGGTCCGCGGCCACCAGCCGCTGATGGCCGCCACCACCCCGGCGGCCGGCGTCACCCCGGACCCGCTGGTGCGCCGGGTGCGCAAGAACGAGGTCGAGGCGGTCATGCCGGCCTGCGTGGCGATGTTCACCGAGGAGGTCGGGGTCTCCCCGCTGGCCGGCGACGGCGGCCTGCTCTACCAGGCCCGGGTCGCCGAACTGGTCGGCGCGGGCCGCTCCTTCGCCCGGTTCTCCGAGGACGGCCAGGTGGTCTTCAAGGCCGAGATCGGCGCCGTCACCCGGGGCGCCTGCCAGATCCAGGGCGTCTGGGTCGCCCCCGAGCACCGCGGCCAGGGCCTGTCGGTCACCGGGATGGCGGCCGTGCTGGACCTCGCGCTGCGGGAGGTCGCGCCGGTGGTCTCGCTCTACGTGAACGACTACAACCTGCGGGCCCGCGCCGCGTACCGGCGGGTCGGGTTCCACGAGGTCGGCGCCTTCATGAGCGTGCTGTTCTGAGCCGGTCCCGAGGCCGCGGGCGGGCTGCCGCGACGCCATGAGCCTGCTGGTCCGAGGTCCGCCGGGACGCGCCAGGTAGTAACGTCCCGGGGCATGGAGCAGCTCACCGAGGTGATGATCGAGTCCATCGACCTGGCGGCCTGGGCGCCGTACGCGCTGGAGGTCCAGGCGCAGGCCTTCGGGCTGACGGCCGAGGAGGTCGCGGTCCGCCTCCAGATCGTCGGGCGGCACGCCCAGCAACCCGGTGTGATCGCGCTCGGCGCGATGAGCGGCGGCCGGCTGGTCGGCTTCGGGTACGGGATGCCCAACCACCGCGAGCACTGGTGGAGCACGGTGATCCAGCCGCACCTGGAGGCCCAGGGGCACGGCGACTGGCTGGACGACGTCTTCGCCGTCACCGAGCTGCACGTGCTGCCGGGGTTCCAGGGGCAGGGCATCGGGAGCGGGCTGATCAGGCGGCTGTGCGAGGGCTCCGGCCTGCGCCGCAGCATCCTGTCGGCGATCGACGCGGAGACACCGGCCCGGCGGCTCTACCGCTCGCTGGGCTACCGCGACCTCGCGCGCGCCGTGCGCTTCCCGAACACCGACCGCCCGTACGCCGTGATGGGCGCGACGCTGCCCCTGCTGCCCGGGCGGACGGCTCAGAGCCAGTCCGCGAACTCCAGGTAGAGCTGGGCCGTCCCGGCGTCCCCGGCGTCCAGGCTGTGCAGTCCGGCGGCCACGCTGCGGAACAGGGTCCAGCCGCGCAGCCGGTCGTGGTCCACCTCGACCGCCTCGGCGAGCTGGTGCAGCCGGCGGCGGGCCGCGCCGCGCGGGCCCGGGGAGCCGATCAGGGTGTCCAGCCGGTCCTGGGCGAGCCGGGCCAGGTCGTAGGCGCGTTCGCCGACCAGCGGCCTGGGGTCGATCGCCAGCCAGGGCGAGCGGTCGGCGGCCAGCACGTTGCCGTGGTGGAAGTCCCCGTGCAGCAGGAACCGCTCGGTGGCGGAGCCGAGCAGGCCCTCGGCGGTGCTCAGCGCCTCGTCGGCCAGCGGGCGGGTGTCGGCGGCGCCGGGCAGGTCGCGGTGGCGGCGGATGCCCTCGGCCAGCGCGTGGACGCGGTCGGCGACGGCGGTGAACGGGTGGTCGTCGGCGGGCGGCACCCACAGCCGCTGGAGCAGGCCGGCCGCCTCCAGCATGGCCTTGGCCTCGGCCAGCGAGCGCAGCGGGATCTCGCCGTGCAGCCGTTCCAGCAGCAGCATGCCCTCGGCGGGCTCGGCGGCCAGCAGCAGGACGGCACCGCGGCCGGCCCAGTGGGTGAGGGCGGCGTGCTCCTGGGCGGTTTCGGGGGTGATCAGCCCGGCCTTGAGCACGGCGGGGCTGAGGTCGTCCCGGTGGACGTAGCCGATCAGGCTGAGCCGGCCGCCCGGGTCCAGGACCCGTTCCAGCGTGAGGTCCCAGCGGTCGAGGTAGCTGCCGACGCGCTCCGGCAGGCCTTCCAGCCAGGCCCGGCCGCTCGCGCCGTGCCGGGCGCCGACGCTCCGCGCCAAGTGCTGCGGGACGGTGATCCCCGCTGGTGCTGCCGACATGCTGGCCTTCCGGTCGAACGCTTCCCCCGTGGTACTACCCGTCCATTGTCGGCCATGAACGGGAAGCCGCAGGTCAGCGAAGCGCCCGGGTGGCTCAGCCGGTCGGGGTGGGCGCGGGGGAGTCGGTGGCGGCCGCCTCGGGCAGCCCGGGGAAGGCGGTGACGGCGGAGCCCCAGCGGCGGGCCTGCAGGGCGGTGCCGCGCAGTGCGTCGGCGGCGGTGACCCGCCGGTCGGCGGGCAGGGCGGCCACCAGCTCCCCGTAGACGTCGGTCAGCCGGGCCTCGATGTGGGCGGCCAGCCGGGCGGCGCCGGCCGCGTCGGCCACCGCGAAGGGGAGCTGGTAGCCGGCGGCGGCCGCGCCGGGGGTGGCGCCCGACCCGGCCAGCAGCCGGCGCCAGGTGTCGCGCCGGGCCTCGTGGGTGGCGAAGGCGGTCCGCGCGTCGGTGCGCTGCTGGTCGTCGGGGAGCTTGGCGCCGACCACGCCGTAGCCGTACACGGCGGCGTGCTCGGCGGCCAGCGCGCTCTGCAGGGCGGTGGCCGTCCCGTCGGGCAGCGGTGCGGCGCTCGCGGCCGGCGTGCCCGTGCCGGGCGCGGTGGCCGGGGCGGTGGAGCCGGTCGGGGAGGCGGCGGTGGAGGCGGCAGTTCCGGTCGGTCCGGACGGCGACGCGGACGCGGAGGCGGCCGGGGCGGGCGCGGCGGCCGTCACCGGGGTGGTGTCGCCGAGCGCGACGGCGTGCAGCGCGTCCGAGGCGGAGACCGAGGCGAGCAGCCGGGCCAGGTCCGGGGAGGCGGCGGGCAGGTCCGCGAGCCTGGCCTGGGCGGTGCGCCGCTCGGCGGCGCCGAGCTCGGCCACGGTGGTGACGGCGGCGGCGGTCGGGTCCGCGCCGGTGGTGGTGGTGGTGGTGGTGGTGGCGGCGGTTGTGGTGGTGGCGGTGGCGGGGCCGGAGCTGCCGGCCGTGGCACCGGCCGTGCTGCCGGTGGCGCTGCCGCCGGCGGTCGGCGCGGCGCTCGGCAGCCCCTCGGCGAAGGCGGCCCGGTGCCGGAGCAGCTCCGCGCGCAGCGGCTGCAGCTCGCCGGCCCGCCCCGCGCCCGGCCCGGCGATGACGGTGTCGTAGGCGGCGAGCAGGGCGTCGGTGGCCGCCACCGCGCGGGTGCGCACCGGCAGGTCGGGGTCGGCCTGCCGCTGCTCGCCCCCGTCCTTGTGGCCGGAGCCGGTGCAGGCGGTCAGGACCGTGGCGGCGGCGAGCAGCCCGAGGGCCAGGGTGGTCCGTCGGCGGCGGCGCTGCATCGGTGGGTCTCCCGGCTCGTGGGGGAGTGCCTCCACTCCCGATGGCGTGAATGATTACAGAATCCACACGCCCCCGGACACGCTTCGGGGACCGGGCGCGGGGTGTGACCTTGCTCGCAGTGCCCCCGGGGGGCCTGGGCGGCGGGCCGTCCGGAATCGGTGGTTCGGGGGTTGACCGGATAGGCTTTGGCCCGAGTTGCTGCGATGCGCCCTGTGGGGGAACACCCCGGAGGCCATGCAGTATGACCTTCTGACAACAGCAGACGCGGCCGAGGAGTCACCCGGATGAGCACCACCCAGATCGACCGGCTGCGTGCGTTGCTGGAGCCGCTGGCCGCCGGCGCCGGGCTGGACCTGGAAGAGGTCAAGGTCACCCAGGCCGGCAGCCGCCGCCAGGTGCAGGTCGACGTGGACGCCGACGGCGGCGTGGACCTCGACACCATCGCCGAGTTCAGCCGCCTGGTCGGCGAGGCGCTGGACGAGTCCGACGTGATGGGCAGCGGCGCGTACGTGCTGGAGGTCGGTTCCCCGGGTGCCGAGCGCACCCTCACCGAGCCCCGCCACTGGCGCCGGGCCGAGGGCCGGCTGGTCAAGGCGCAGCTCGCGGACGGCACCGAGATCGTCGCCCGGGTGCTGTCGGCCGACGAGGACGGCGCGCTGGTCGAGGTGCAGCCGGTGAAGGGCCGCGGCAAGGCCAAGGAGCGCCGTCTGGAGTACACCGAGGTGGCCAAGGCGCGCGTCCAGGTGGAGTTCAACCGCAAGGACGAGAAGCTCCTGGACGAGGCCCCGGACTTCGACGACACCGAGGACGACGACACCGAGGACGCCGGCGACGGCGCCGAGGACGGCAGTGGCTCCGAGGACGCCTCCGACGAGGACTAGGACGACGCCCCGGCGACGGGGACGCGGAGTGACGACCTCCGCACCATCCGCACCATGAACGTGAAGAAGGACGAGGAGGCGTAGCCGTGGACATCGACATGAGCGCCCTGCGTGGGCTGGTTACCGAGAAGAACATCCCCTTCGACCTGCTGGTCGAGTCGATCGAGTCGGCCCTCCTCATCGCGTACCACCGCACCGAGGGCTCGCGCCGCCGGGCGCGCGTCGAGCTGGACCGCAAGAGCGGCCACGTGACGGTGTGGGCGCTGGAGGACGCGACCGAGCTGGACGAGGGCGTCGAGCCCAAGGAGTTCGACGACACCCCGAGCGGCTTCGGCCGGATCGCCGCCAGCACCGCCAAGCAGGTCATCCTGCAGCGGCTGCGCGACGCCGCCGACGACCAGACCTTCGGCGAGTACGCGGGCAAGGAGGGCGACATCGTCACCGGTGTCGTCCAGCAGGGCAACGACCCCAAGAACATCCTGGTCGACATCGGCAAGCTGGAGGCCATCCTGCCTCCGCAGGAGCAGGTGCCGGGCGAGGACTACAAGCACGGCACCCGGCTCAAGTGCTACGTGGTGGCCGTGCGCCGCGGTGTCCGCGGTGCGTCGGTGACGCTCTCGCGGACGCACCCCAACCTGGTGCGCAAGCTGTTCGCGCTGGAGGTCCCGGAGATCGCCGACGGCAGCGTCGAGATCGCCGCGATCGCCCGCGAGGCCGGCCACCGCACCAAGATCGCCGTCTGGTCGCGCCGCCAGGGCCTGAACGCCAAGGGCGCCTGCATCGGCCCGGTCGGCAGCCGGGTCCGCAACGTGATGGCCGAGCTGCACGGCGAGAAGATCGACATCGTCGACTGGTCGGAGGACCCGGCCGAGATGGTCGCCGCGGCGCTGTCCCCCGCGCGGGTGACGAAGGTCGAGATCGTCGACTACAACCAGCGCTCCGCACGGGTGATCGTGCCGGACTACCAGCTGTCGCTGGCGATCGGCAAGGAGGGGCAGAACGCCCGCCTGGCCGCCCGCCTCACCGGCTGGCGGATCGACATCCGGCCGGACACCGAGGGCCAGCCCGAGGGCCGGCCCGAGAACGACGGCCGGGAGCCCGCGGGCGAGTAGGGTCCGCACCGGTCCGAGTCGCCGTGCCGTCCCGCCCGGATCGGCGGGGCGGCACCATGTCCCTTCGGAGGGGTAGACTTGCCTTCGTCTGGCCGGACGCATGTCCGAGCACGCCCGGAGCGCACCTGCGTGGGCTGCCGCAAGCGAGCGGCCAAGCACCAGCTGTTGCGTGTCACGGCGATCGAGGGCGTCTGCGTCCCCGATCCCCGCGGCGCACTGCCGGGTAGGGGTGCGCACCTGCACCTCGACCCGACCTGCCTCGACCTCGCGGTCCGCCGCCGGGCGTTCCCCAGGGCCTTCCGGCTCCAGGGCACGCTCGACACGGAGCGGCTCCGCGAGTACGTCGAGGAGCGGGCCGGCGGCACCCCGGCGTCCTGAGGCTTCCCTCAGGAGCGCCTGGAGGGGGACACCGCCCGTTACGGCCGTCGCTCGTGCGACGGAGAACCACCGCAACAAGCACAGTGCGCGTGTATCCGCGCGCCGTGCGATCCAGTCAGGTACCTCGCGATGTGGAAGTAGGTCGAGATTGCGATGAGCACTCGATGAGTACGCGATGAGTACGCGATGGGTACGCCCATGAAGTAGCGACAGTCCGGCGGACGATCACCCCGGACTCATAGACAGGAGTGAAGTGGCTAAGGTCCGGGTTTATGAACTCGCCAAGGAGCTTGGCTTGGAGAGCAAGGCCGTCATGGCCAAGCTCACCGAGCTCGGCGAGTTCGTCCGTTCGGCGTCCTCGACCATCGAGGCACCGGTCGTACGCAAGTTGACTGACGCGCTTGGAGTGGCCCCCACGGGTGGTTCCGCTGCCAAGCCTGGCCCGCGCAAGCCCGCGGCGCCCCAGCCCGCCGGCGGCTCCGCCGCCGGTTCGGCCGCACCCCGCCCGGGTGCCCCCACGCCGGGTCCGCGCCCTGCCGCGACCCCGGGTCCCCGTCCCACCCCGGCCGCCGCGGCTCCCGCCGCCCCGGCCGCCCCCGCCCCGGCGAAGCCGGCCGCCGCCGCTCCGGGCCCGCGCCCGGCGGTGCGTCCCGCCGCCCCGGCGGCCCCGGCCGCGCCCGCGGCCGAGTTCTCCTCGCCGGCTCCCGCCGGTGACGCGGCGCCCGCCGCTCCGGAGCGTCCGGCCGCCCAGGCCGCCCGCCCCGCCGCGCAGGCCCCCGCCGCCGGTGCCGGCGCCCGTCCGGGCCCGCGCCCGGCCGGCCCGCGCCCCGGCAACAACCCGTTCACCTCGGGCAGTGCCACCGGCATGGCCCGTCCCGGTGACCGTCGTCCGGCCGCGCCGGGTGCCGCCCGTCCGGGTGCCGGTGCTCCCGGTGCCGACCGTGGCGCCCCGCGCCCCGGTGGCGACCGTGGCCCCCGTCCCGACGGCCTGGCCGGTGCCCGTCCGGGTGCCGACCGTGGCGCCCCGCGTCCCGGTGGCGACCGTCCGCGTCCCGCGGGTGCGCCGGGTGCCGACCGTGGCGCCCCGCGCCCCGGTGGCGACCGTGGCCCCCGTCCCGCCGGTGCTCCCGGTGCCGACCGTGGCGCCCCGCGCCCCGGTGGTGCTCCGCGTCCCGACGGCATGCCGCGTCCGGCCGGTCCGCGTCCGGGTGGGCCCAGCCCGTCCGGCATGCCGCGTCCGAACCCGGGCATGATGCCGCAGCGTCCGGCCGGTCCGGGCCCGCGTCCGGGCCCCGGTGGCCGTGGTCCCGGTGGCCCCGGCGGCCGTCCGGGTGGTCCGGGTGCCGGCGCCGGTGGCGCCCGTCCCGGCTTCGCCGGCCGTCCGGCCGGTCCGGGTTCGCGCCCGGCCGGTGGCGGCTTCGGCGGCCCGCGTCCCGGTGGCGCCCCCGGCGGTGGCGGTGGCTTCGGCCCGCGTCCCGGCGGCTTCGGCGGCCGTCCCGGCGGCCCGGGTGCCCGTGGTGGCACGCAGGGTGCCTTCGGTCGTGGCCCGGGCGGTCGCCCGGCCCGTGCCCGCAAGTCGAAGCGCGCGCGTCGCCAGGAGTACGAGGCCATGCAGGCCCCGTCCGTCGGCGGTGTGATGCTGCCCCGCGGCAACGGCCAGACCGTTCGCCTGTCGAGCGGCGCCTCGCTGATGGACTTCGCGGAGAAGATCAACGCCAACCCGGCCGCGCTCGTCTCGGTGATGTTCAACCTCGGTGAGATGGTCACCGCGACCCAGTCGGTCTCCGACGCCACGCTGCAGCTGCTGGCGGACGAGATGGGCTTCGTCCTGGAGATCGTCAGCCGTGACGACGAGGACCGTGAGCTGCTGGAGTCGTTCGACATCGACTTCGGTGCGAACGAGGGCGACGAGGACATGCTGGTGGCCCGCCCGCCGGTCGTCACCGTCATGGGTCACGTCGACCACGGTAAGACCCGCCTGCTGGACGCCATCCGCAAGACCAACGTGGTGGCCGGCGAGGCCGGTGGCATCACCCAGCACATCGGTGCCTACCAGGTGTCGGCGACGGTGAACGGCGAAGAGCGTCCGATCACCTTCCTCGACACCCCGGGTCACGAGGCGTTCTCCGCCATGCGTGCCCGTGGTGCCAAGTCCACCGACATCGCGATCCTGGTGGTCGCGGCCAACGACGGTGTCATGCCGCAGACGGTCGAGGCGTTGAACCACGCCAAGGCCGCCGGTGTGCCGATCGTGGTCGCGGTCAACAAGATCGACGTCGAGGGCGCCGACCCGACCAAGGTCCGCGGTCAGCTGACCGAGTTCGGCCTGGTGGCCGAGGAGTACGGCGGCGACACCATGTTCGTCGACATCTCCGCGCGCCAGGGTCTGAACATCGACCAGCTGCTGGAGGCGGTCGTCCTGACCGCCGACGCCTCGCTCGACCTGCGGGCCAACCCGGAGCAGGACGCGCAGGGCATCGCGATCGAGGCCCACCTCGACAAGGGCCGCGGCGCCATGGCGACCGTCCTGGTCCAGCGCGGCACGCTGCGCGTCGGTGACTCGATCGTGGTCGGCGACGCCTACGGCCGCGTCCGCGCCATGCTGGACGAGAACGGCAACAGCCTCGCCGAGGCCGGCCCGTCCCGTCCGGTGCTGCTCCTCGGTCTCACCTCGGTGCCCCGCGCCGGCGACAGCTTCATCGTCGTCGACGAGGACCGCACCGCGCGTCAGATCGCCGAGAAGCGCTCGGCCCGTGACCGCAACGCCGCGTTCGCGCAGCGCCGGGTCCGGGTGTCGCTGGAGGACCTCGACAAGGCCATCGCGGCCGGCGAGATCGAGCAGCTCAACCTCATCATCAAGGGTGACGTCTCCGGTTCCGTGGAGGCCCTGGAGGACGCCCTCGTCAAGCTCGACGTGGGCGAGGAGGTCGAGCTCCGCATCCTGCACCGCGGTGTGGGTGCGATCACCGAGTCCGACGTCAACCTGGCGATGGGCTCCGACGCCATCATCATCGGCTTCAACGTGCGCGCCGAAGGCCGTGCCCGTACCGCGGCCGACAAGGAAGGCGTGGACGTCCGGTACTACTCGGTCATCTACCAGGCGATCGAGGAGATCGAGTCGGCCCTCAAGGGCATGCTCAAGCCGGAGTACGAGGAGGTGCGCCTCGGTTCCGCGGAGATCCGCGAGGTGTTCCGTTCCTCCAAGTTCGGCAACATCGCGGGTGTCATCGTCCGCGAGGGCCTGCTGCGCCGCAACGCCAAGGCACGCCTCATCCGCGACGGCAAGGTCATCACGGAGAACCTCACCATCGAGGGCCTGCGTCGTTTCAAGGACGACGCGACCGAGGTCCGCGAGGGCTTCGAGGCCGGTGTGACCCTCGGGTCGTTCAACGACATCAAGGTCGAGGACGTCATCGAGACCTACGAGATGCGCGAGAAGCCGCGCGCGTAAGCGAGTGGTCGGTCCGGGGCCGGTCGGCGGGAAATTTCCCGTCGACCGGCCCCGGTCCACTGTGTAGGGTCCTCGTACATCAGCCCGGTCACCGGGCTGCTCCCCGAGGCCTCCAGGTCGGCTTGACCTGTCACACATGTTCGTAGGAACACTCACGTTCGACCTTCTGCTCGGCGACGTCCACTCGCTGAAGGAGAAACGCTCGGTCGTGCGGCCCATCGTGGCCGAGCTGCAGCGCAAGTACAGCGTGTGCGCGGCGGAAGTAGGGAACCAGGATCTGCACCGCAGGGCCGAGATCGGCGTCGCGGTGGTGTCCGGCGAAGCCGGGTTCGTCACCGAGATCCTGGACAGCTGCGAGCGGTTGGTCGCAGGCCGTCCCGAGGTGCAGCTGCTCTCCGCGAGGAGGCGCTACCACGGTGACGACGACGACTGAGATCCGCAGTGAGGCCGGCGGAAGTCGCCACTCTCACACAGATCAGGACCGAGAGCGCCCACAAGGCTGGGCGCGGGCCGGTACGTTGGGGCGTGGGCCCCTGAGGGTGAGCTGTCGACCCCCGCGTACCGGGCCCACTGCACGAGGAGGCAACGTGACCGACAAGGCAAGGGCGCGCAAGCTCGCCGACCGCATCCAGGTGGTGGTCGCCGAGACCCTGCAGCGGCGGGTCAAGGACCCGCGACTGGGCTTCGTGACCATCACCGACACCCGGGTGACCGGGGACCTGCGTGAGGCCACCATCTTCTACACGGTCTACGGCGACGAGACCGAGCGCCAGGCCGCGGCCGCCGGGCTGGAGAGTGCCAAGGGCATCCTCCGCAGCACCGTCGGCAAGGAGACCGGGGTGCGCCACACCCCGTCGCTCACCTTCGTCGCGGACGCCCTGCCGGACAACGCCCGCAACATCGACGACCTGCTCGACCGGGCCCGGCAGATCGACGCCGAGGTGCGCACCACGGCGACCGGGAAGACGTACGCCGGAGAGGCGGACCCGTACAAGGTCCCCGCCTCCGAGCGTGACGACGAGGACGAGTAGTCATGGCCGGCGAGCCGGCGGTGGCCGGCTCCGTGGTGAGCACAGCGGCAGTGAGCGCGGCGGAAGCCGCGGGGACCTCGGGGGCGTCCTCCACCAGCACGGTGGAGGGTGCCCTCGCGGTGCTTCCGGGCCCGCGTGCCGAGGTGCCGGGCTTCGAGCTGGTCTGGCAGCAGGTCGTGGCCGAGATCGGCCGCGCCCGCTCCATCGACCTGATCTGCCACATCTGCCCCGACGGCGACGCGCTGGGCTCGGCCCTCGCGGCCGGCCTCGCGCTGCGCTCGCTCGGCCACCAGGTGCGGGTCTCCTTCGGCGACGACCCGCAGGTGGTCCCCGAGTCGCTGGCCTTCCTGCCCGGGCAGGAGCTGATCGTCCCGGCCGCCGACGTCCCCGACGTCCCCGACCTGGTGCTCTGCTTCGACGTCGCCTCCGAGGGGCGGCTCGGCCTGCTGCACGCCAAGGCCTTCGCCGCCCCGGTGCTGGCCGTCATCGACCACCACGCCTCCAACCCGGGCTTCGGCACCCATCAGCTGATCGACCCGTCGGCGCCCGCCACCGCCGTCCTGGTGGACGAGCTGCTGCGGCGCCTGGGCGTCCCGCTGGACCAGGACCTGGCGACCTGCCTGTACACGGGCGTGGCCACCGACACCGGCTCCTTCAAGTACGCCGCCACCACCCCCGCCACCCACGAACTCGCGGGCCGGCTGCTGGCCACCGGCATCCGGCACGACCTGATCTCCCGGCAGCTCTGGGAGACCTCCTCCTTCGGCTACCTCAAGGTCCTCGCCGGCGCCCTGCAGCGCGCGGTCTACGAACCGGACGCGGCCGGCGGCCTCGGACTGGTGTGGACCTGGGTCCCGTACGAGGACCTGGCGCTGTTCAGCGTCACCGTCGAGGAGATCGAGGGACTGATCGACATCCTCCGCCGCCCGGCCGAGGCCGAGGTCGCGCTCGTCCTCAAGCAGGACCCGGACGGCACCCTGCGCGGCTCCTCGCGCTCCAAGGGCGCGGTGGACGTCGCCCGCGCCTGCGGCGAGCTGGGCGGCGGCGGGCACACCTACGCGGCCGGTTTCTCCACCCGGGAGGACGTCGAGAGCGTGGTGGCCCGGTTCCGGGCGGCGCTGCGCCCGGCCGGCGGGTGAGCGGCCGGACGGTACGCCCGCGGCCGGGACGCCCGGCGCCGAACACCTGTTGTCGCAAGTCCGCTGTTGCACGCCCGCTGGAGAAATGAACCGATGAAGCGCAAGGGAACCGGCCCCGACGGCCTGGTCATCGTCGACAAGCCGGAGGGCATCACCTCGCACGGGGTGGTGGCCAAGATGCGGTGGCTGGCCGGCACCCGCAAGGTCGGGCACGCCGGGACGCTGGACCCGATGGCCACCGGCGTGCTGGTGATCGGCGTCGAGCGGGCCACCCGGCTGCTCGGGCACCTGATGCTCACCGCCAAGACCTACGAGGCGACGGTGCGGCTCGGCCAGAACACCGTCACCGACGACCGCGAGGGCGAGGTCACCTCCTCGACCCCCGCGACCGGGGTGACCCGGGAGGCGGTGGACGCCGGGGTGGCCAAGCTGACCGGCGAGATCATGCAGGTGCCGTCCAAGGTCAGTGCCATCAAGATCGACGGCAAGCGCTCGTACACCCGGGTGCGCGAGGGCGAGGACTTCGAGATCCCCGCCCGCGCCACCACCATCCACTCCTTCACCGTGCACGGGCTGCGCGAGGCGGTGGCCGAGGACGGGACGCCGGTGGTCGACCTCGACGTCACCGTGGAGTGCTCCTCCGGCACCTACATCCGGGCCCTCGCCCGCGACCTCGGCGCGGACCTCGGCGTCGGCGGGCACCTGACCGCGCTGCGCCGCACCCGGGTCGGCCCGTACTCGGTGGAGTCCGCCCGCACGCTGGAGCAGCTGGAGGACGCGGCCAAGGGCGAAGCCGCCACCGGCCTGCCGGTGCTGCCGATCGGCGAGGCCGCCGCGGCCGCCTTCCCGCGCTGGGACATCGACGCCGACCAGGCCAAGCTGCTCGCCAACGGCATGAAGCTGAAGGCGCCGGGGCTCGGTGTCGAGGGCCCGGTCGCGGTCTTCGGCCCGGAGGAGCGCTTCCTCGCGCTGGTCGAGGAGAAGGGCGGCTACGCCCGCCCGGTCGCCGTTTTCGTCGGCTGACGAGGGGCGGGCGGGCCCGTCGGCCCCCGGCCGGCCGCTCACCTGTTCACCCGGGGAAGCCCGGGGAAGCCCGTACGCGTGTCCCATCCGCGTACGGGCTTCCGGTGTTCTCGGGGCCGGTGCGCCGCTGCCGCCCGGCCGGGCGCCGGGCACTCACCCGGACGGGCGAGCGCGCGAGGTGAAGCCGGGTGGTGAACGGCGCGTGCGGGGTCGCGCGGGTACGGCGGCGGGCAGGCTCCGGGCGGCCGGGCACGACGGCCGGGCGGGCCTCTCCGGGGCCCGCCCCGGCCCAGCGGGAAGGGCGGCGCGAATGACGGGTGGCCGGGGCGGCGGAGCGGCCGCGGAACCGGGGCGGGCCCTGCTGCGGATCCACGACCTGAACGGCGGCCTGCGCGGCCTCGGCTTCGTCGCCGACCCGCAGGGCACCGTCCTCACCGCGCACGAGGTGGTGGCCGGTCTCGACCGGTTGGTCCTGCACCTGCCCGGCGGCCAGACCCGGGTGCTCGGGGCGGACAGCGTCCTGCCGCTGCCCGGCTCCGGGCTCGCGCTGCTGAGCACCGGCGCGGTCGGCGGGCTGCCGCTCCCCGCGCTGCCGATCGCCGCCCCCGAGGCCGGCCGGCCGGGCGCGGTGCCGGGCCTGCCCGGCGGGCCCGGCACCGCGCCCCCGCCGCCCGGCCGGCCGGTCACGGTGCTGTCGCCGGCCGACGGGCGGCAGCGGCCCGGCCCGCTCACCGGCGGGGTGCTCGGCAGCACCGCCGCGATGTACGCCTGGAGCGGGGGCTTCCAGCTGATCGGCGGCGCCCTGCTGCTCGACCTGCCGCAGCCGGACGGCCCGCCGACGGCCGGCGCTCCCGTGCTGGACGCGGAGAGCGGCGCCGTCCTCGGCGTCGTCGCCCCCGCGCTGCGGGGCCCCTACCCGCCCGAGGAGCACCCCGGCACGGCCCTCGCCGTCGTACCGGACGCGACCGACCCCGCGCTGGCCGCCCTGCTCGCCCGCAACGCCGCCGGGGTGCCCGGCTTCGGGCGGGCCCTCAACCTGGGCGGGGTGCTCCGGCTGGCCGCCGTCCAGCTGGCCGCGGCCGGCGCCGGACCGGGCGCCGTCGCCGACCTGGCCGCCGACCGGGTCGACCGGCCGGACGGACTGGTCGGCGAGGAACCGCGGGCCACCGTCACCGCCCTGGTCGGCGTGCCGGGCAGCGGACGCACCACCGAACTCGCCGCGCTGGCCGTCCGGCGGGCCGGCGGCCTCCGGCCGTTGCCCACCCTCTGGCTGCGGGGCGCCGATCTGCGGGCCGCCGACCGCACCCTCGCCGAGCCGCTCGGCCGGGCCCTGGAGCACGCCACCCGGCTGCTGGCCGCCGAACTGCCGGGCGTCGGGCCCGGCCCCGACCCCGGCGAGGTGGCCCGGCTCTGCTCGGCGGCGCACCGGCCGCTGCTGGTGGTGCTGGACGGCCCGGAGGAGGCCCCCGTGCCGCTCGACGCGGCCTGGCTGCGGGCCGCCACCGGCTGGCTGGAGGACTGCGGGGCCCGGCTGCTCACGGCCTGCGGCGAGGACGCCTGGGAGCAACTGGCCCCCGGCCCGGCACCGGACCGCGCCGGGCGCCGGCTGCTCCCGGACGGTCGGGACGCGGACGGTCCGGGCGCGACCGGCCCGGGGGCGGCGGCCGCGGCGGGCCGCCGGGCCTTCGAGCCGGCGGACCCGCCCCGGGTGCACCGGCTCGGCCCGCTGCCGGCCGAGGCGGCCGGCCGGGCCCGGCGCCGCTACGGCCTGCCCGCCGGGCGGCCCGGTGCCGACGCCCGGCACCCGCTGGCCCTGCGGCTGGCCGGGGAGCTCCGGGCGGCCGGCGTGCAGGGGGAGGCCGGCTCGCGCGGCGACCTCTTCGCCGGCCATCTCGACCTGCGCTGCCTGGCGGTGGCCCGCCGGATCGCGGGCGCCTCGGTGCCCCGCCGGCCGGGCGCGCACCGCCGGGGCGGGCCGCCGCCCGCCGGCGAGGACACCGGGCGGCTGCGCCGGCTCGCCTCGGCGGTGGCGGGGCGGGTGCACGAGGCCGCCCGGCGGATGCTCGGCCCGGGGCACGGCGGGCTCGACCGGGAGGCCTTCGAGGAGCTGTTCCCGGTGGCCGGCGGGTGGGCCGCGGCGGTGCTGGCCGAGCGGCTGTTCGTGCCGGCCGGCCAGGGCTACCGGCCGGCCCACGAGGAGTTCTCGGACTGGCTGCAGGGACTGCACCTGGACCTGGACGCGGCCCTGCGGCTGCTGTTGGCGGAACCGGCCGGGCCGCCGGTGGGCTCGGAGCGGACTGGTGCCCCGGAACGCACTGGTGCGCCGGAACGGCCCGGTGCACGGGAACGGCCTGGTGCACCGGAGCGGTCGGGCGTGCCGACGGGGCTGTCCGAGGGGTCTGGGGGGCTCGGGCCGGAGGGGCCGTGGCCCGGCCGGGAGCTGTCCGGGGCGGGCGGCCCCGGGGCCGTGCGGGACGGCGCGGCGCAGCCCCGGACGGAGCCCCGGACGGAGCCCCTGGCCGAACGTCGGGGAGTGGGTCACCCGCCCTGGGCGGCGCACGGAGCCGGGGCGCACCGGCCGGCCCGCCCCGGGCCGGGGGAGGCGCCGCCCGGCGGGTCCGGGCCGGCCGGACCGCCGGACGTGACCGGACCGGCCGAGGCACGCGCCGAGGGACCGGCCGAGCGGCTCCCCGAGCGGCTCCCCGAGGGGCCGTCCGACGTGCCGCCGCAGGTGCCGCCCGAGGGGCCCGGCCCGGTGGTCGTCGCCCGGCACCGGGCCGGGCCGGTGGCGGCCGCCCTGCGCACCCTCGGCGAGGACCGGGGGCCGACCGCGCTGGACCCGTGGCTCCACCGGCTGTGCCGGGCGCTGGACCTCGCCCCGCCGGGCGGCGAGGCCTCCTGGTGGGCCGGGCGGCTGCTGGCCGCGGGTCTGGCCGGTCCCGAGCCGGCCGCCCACGGCGCCCTGCTGGCCGGGCTGGCCGACCGGATCGCCGAACGGGCCTGCGCCACCGGCGTACCCGACCCGGCGGCCGCCGGGTACGGCCGGTTCGGGCCGGACTTCTGGCTGGGCCTCGGACTGCCCGCCGCCGCCGAACTGGACCTGCTGCGCCGCCTGGTGCGCGCCGACGGCCCCGGGCAGCCCTTCCTGGCCGCCGCCGCCCGGCGGCTGCGCGCCGACCCGGCCGGGGTGATCCCGCTGGTCTGCGCCTGGTTCGACGACCCCCGGGGCCTGCCGGCCCGGCCCGGGAGCACCGTCGCCGACCTCGCCCACGACCTGCTGCACGCCCATCGCAGCCTCGCCCTGGACGACCTGACGGACCGTCTCGCCGACGCCGCCCACCCGCGCGCCGACGCCCTGCTGCTGGTGCTCGCCGCGGACGAGCCCTCCGCCCTCTGCCGGGCCGTCGACCGCTGGAGCCACGACCCCCGCCCCGAACGCCACGTGGCGGCCGCCGTGCACGCCCTGCGGGCCGCCCCGCACGCCCGGGGGGCCGGCGCCGAGCTGCTGCGCCACAGCGCGCTGGCGCTGCTGGCCCGGGAGGACGAGCCGGGGCTGCACGGGGCCGCGCTGGCGCTGCTGGTCCGCGCCCCGGGGACCCGCGCGGCGTACCTGCCACGCGCCCTGGCCGCGTACGCCGCGGGCGATCCCTTCGTCACGGCGGACGTCCTGGCGCCGGCCCTGGAGAGCCACCCGGACGAGGTGCTGGCCGCCCTCGCCGAGCGCCTGGCGCTGCCCGGCGCCGCGCCGGCCGAGGGGCTGCGGGTGCTGGCGGGGGCGGCCGCGCCGGAGGTGCTCCGGCGCGGCGCCGAACTGGCCGGGGCGCTGCTGAGGGAGCGTCCGGAGCGGGCCGCCCTGGTCGCGGGCGAGTACCTGGAGGGCCGGTTGCGCGGCCTCCCCGGCCCGCTGGGGGCGCCGGCGGACCTTCGGGCCCTGCTGGACGGCGTGCTGACGGCGCGGCCGGCCGTGCGGCGGGTGTTCGCCGAGGTGCTGGCCGTCGCGGGCGGGCCGGCCCGGGCGGAGCTGCTGGCGGCCCTGCTGGCCGCGGAGAGCGATCCGGTGGTGCTGACGGCGGCCCTGGAGCGGCTGGCCGAGCACTGCGCCGGCCACGACGAGGGCTGGGCCCGCGAGGTGGTCGCCGGGGCCTGCGCCGCGCTGCTGGAGGCGGACGAGGTGCTGGTGCGCTGCGCCGGGCGGTCGGCGGCGTTCGCCCTGCTGCTCGCCCGGTGGCCGGACGAGCACGCACCACCGCTGCCGGAGGGGCCCGGGCTGGCCCGGATGCGGGCCCTGGTGGCGGCCGGGCGCGACCCCCAGTACGCCGCCGCCGAGGCCGAGCGGGAGGCCGGACCGGGCGGGCGGGCGGCCGGCGTGCGGCCGCCGCGGCGGCGAACCGGCCTTCCGGTGCCGGAGCAGGGGCGGGCGCATGGCACGCTATAGGGGTTCGGATGTGAGCGTTTGAGCGTACAGAAGGTACGCGGCGTACGGAACAAGGAGCGGTCAGGGTGCAGCGCTGGCGTGGCCTGGAGGAGATCCCCGGCGACTGGGGACGCAGCGTCGTCACCATCGGCTCGTTCGACGGAGTGCACCGCGGGCATCAACTGATCATCAACCGGGCGGTGGAGCGGGCCCGTGAGCTGGGCGCCAAGGCGGTCGTGGTGACCTTCGACCCGCACCCCAGCGAGGTCGTCCGGCCCGGCAGCCACCCGCCGCTGCTCGCCCCGCAGCCGCGTCGCGCGGAGCTGATCGCCGAGCTGGGGGTGGACGCGGTGCTGGTGCTGCCGTTCACCTTCGAGCTGTCGCAGGAGTCCCCGGAGACCTTCGTCCAGCAGGTGCTGGTGGACGCGCTGCACGCGCGGACGGTCATCGAGGGGCCCAACTTCCGGTTCGGGCACAAGGCCGCGGGCAACGTCGAACTGCTCGCCAAGCTCGGCCGGGGCGCCGACTTCGACGTCGAGGTGGTCGACCTTCAGGTGTGCGGCCAGGCGGGCGGCGGGGAGCCGTTCTCCTCCACCCTCACCCGGCGGCTGGTCGCCTCGGGGGACCTGGCGGGCGCCGCCGAGGTGCTCGGGCGCCCGCACCGGGTGGAGGGCGTGGTGGTGCGCGGTGCGCAGCGCGGGCGCGAGCTGGGCTACCCGACCGCCAACGTGGAGACCGTCCCGCACAGCGCGATCCCGGCCGACGGCGTCTACGCCGGCTGGCTGACCGCCCCGACGGAGGGCTCCCTGGTGCCCGGCGGCGGGACGGGCGAGCGGATGCCGGCCGCCATCTCGGTCGGCACCAACCCGACCTTCGACGGCACCACCCGCACCGTGGAGGCGTACGCCATCGACCGGGTCGGCCTGGACCTGTACGGGATGCACGTCGCCGTCGACTTCCTGGCGTACCTGCGCGGCATGGAGAAGTTCGACTCGATCGACGCGCTGCTGGTGCGGATGGCCGACGACGTCGAGCGGGCCCGGATCCTCACCGGGGCGGGCCCGGCGGCCGGCTGACGGCCCGCCGCCCGCGCGGCGGCGCACGCGAAGACCCGCCGGCCCTCGGGCCGGCGGGTCTTCGCGTGCGGACGGCGGGTGCCGGGGGCGCTACCCCTGCTGCTGGGGCGGCTGGCCCTGGGGCGGGTAGCCGTAGCCGCCCTGCGGGGCCTGGTGCTGCGGCTGGGCCCACTCCTGCGGCAGCTGCTGCCCGCCGGGGGCGGCCTGCTGGGGCGGGTAGCCGTACCCGGGGGGCGGCGGCGGGGCCTGGCCCGGCTGCGGGGCCCAGGGGGCGCCGGGCGCGGGCTGGCCGGGCTGCTGCTGCGGGTAGCCGCCCTGGCCGCCCTCGGGCCCGCCGGCGGGCGGGTACTGCTGCGGCTGGCCCCACTCGCCGGGCTGGGCCTGCTGCTGCGGGTACGGCTGGCCCTGGTACGGCTGCGCGGCGGCCTGCTGCCAGCCGCCCGCCTGCTGTCCGGCGGCCTGCTGGGCCCGGATGATGTCCTCGCCGACCAGGGTGGCCAGCTCGAAGTAGGCCTCCCGGACCTTGGGGCGCATCATGTCGAGGTTGACCTCGGCGCCGGCGGCCAGGCTCTCGTCGAAGGGCACCACCACGACGCCGCGGCAGCGGGTCTGGAAGTGCGCGACGATGTCCTCGACCTTGATCATCTTGCTGGTCTCGCGCACCCCGGACACCACCGTGATGGAGCGCTGGACCAGGTCCGCGTACCCGTGCGCGGAGAGCCAGTCCAGGGTGGTGGAGGCGCTGCTCGCGCCGTCCACGCTGGGCGTGGAGACGATGATCAGCTGGTCGGCGAGGTCCAGCACCCCGCGCATCGCGCTGTACAGCAGCCCGGTGCCGGAGTCGGTCAGGATGATCGGGTACTGCCGGCCCAGCACGTCGATGACCTGGCGGTAGTCCGAGTCGTTGAACGTGGTGGAGACGGCCGGGTCGACGTCGTTCGCCAGGATCTCCAGGCCCGAGTGCAGGTCCTGCGAGGTGAACTGGCGGATGTCCATGTAGCTGCGCAGGTGCGGGATGGCCGTCACCAGGTCGCGGATGGTCGCGCCGGTCTGCCGCTTGACCCGGCGCCCGAGGGTGCCGGCGTCCGGGTTGGCGTCGATCGCGATCACCTTGTCCTGGCGCTCGCTGGCCAGGGTGGCCCCGAGCGAGGTGGTGGTCGTGGTCTTGCCGACGCCGCCCTTGAGGCTGATCACCGCGATCCGGTAGCAGCTCATCACCGGGGTACGGATGATCTCCAGCTTGCGGGCCCGGTCGGCGGCCGCCGCCTTGCCGCCGAACTGGAAGCGCGACTGCTGGCGCTGCTGCTTCGGCTGGCTGCGCAGCAGGCGGTCCGAGGACAGCTCGACGGCGGCGGTGTAGCCGAGCGGCGCGCCGTGCGCGGTCTGCTGCGGGGCACCGCCCTGCTGGAACGCGGCCGGGGCCTGCGGGACGCCGCCCTGCTGCGGCCAGCCGGGCTGGCCGCCCTGCTGGGGCTGCTGGGGCTGCTGCGGCGGCTGGTAGGTGTTCGGCTGCGGCCAGCCGCCCTGGCGCGGGTCGACCGGCGGACCGGGCGCGGGCTGCTGCGGCGTGGCCTGCTGCTGCGGCTGCTGCGGAGCCTGCGGGGGGTACGGCTGCTGCTGCGCCTGCGGCGGGTAGCCGTAGCCGCCCTGCTGCGGGGGCTGCTGCTGGGCCTGCTGCTGCTGGGCCCACTGGGCCGCCTGCTGGGCGGCGTGCTGGGCGGCCTGCTGGTCCTGGCCGGGGTACTGCGGCTGCTGCGGGGCCTGCTGCTGCGCCTGCGGGGGGTACGGCTGGTGCTGCTGCGCCTGCGGCGGGTAGGGCTGCTGGGGCTGCTGCGGCGGGTAGGGCTGCTGCTGCGGGGCCGGCGCCTGCTGCGGCGGGTACGGCTGCTGGGCCTGCTGCTGGGCGAGTGCGGCCTGGTACTGCTGGGCCTCCGGGCCGACGGCCCACGGGGGCTGCTGCTCGGGCGCCGGGGCCGGAGCGGGCGCGCCGGCCTGCTGCTCCTGCACCGGCACGGCCGGCTGCACGGGCTGCACCGGCGGCGCGGCCTGGACGGCGGCCTCCACCGGGGCGGGCGCGGGCGGCACCACGGCGACCGGCTCGGCGGCCTGCGGCACGGGAGCGGGGGCCGGTACGGGTGCGGACACGACGGGCTCGGGCACCGGCGCGGGGCCGGGGGCCGGGGCCGCCTCCACGACCGGTGCGACGGGGGCGGCCGGAGCGGGCCCGGGAGCCACCGGGGCCGGTACCGGAGCGGGGGCGGCGGCCTCGGGCGGCACCGGGGCGACCGGCGCGGCCTGGACCGGAGCCCCCTGGGCGGGGACGGCCGGCGGCCCGGGCGCCGGCGGCACCTCGGGCGCCCCGGCGGCCGCCGGCCCGGCCGGCTCGCTCTGGGTGTACCAGGACGGGGGAGTGTAGTCGGGCGCGTCGGACCAGTCGTCGTCGTCCTCCGCCGCGTTGTCGCCGACGTAGACGCCGTCCCGATCGCTGCTCACTTGGGCTCCCTCGTGTTCGCCGCCGCTGTTCGCGGTGCCGTTGCGCATCAAGATTAGGACGTGAATCGGCCCGCGCTGAAGGCGGTGTCTCATCTTGTCCGGGGAACGCCCTCCACCGGGTGACTCCCGGGGCTCCGGCCCGCGCCGCCCTCCCCGCCCGGGTCAGTCCATCCGGCGCGGGGCGCCCAGCACCTGGGTCTCGGCCTGGCCGGCGACGGTCCGGACGTACTGGCGCCGCATCCGGGTCGCCCACAGCGTGATGTCCTCACCCAGCGTGGGCAGCGAGGCCACGTCCTGGTCACCGAGCGACAGCACCCGGCCGACCAGTTCGGCCTCCTGAGGGGAGATCCGCTGCAGGCCGACCAGGTCGGCGGCGTTCAGCACCCGCGCGGCGTTCGGCCCGAGGTACGGCAGCAGGGTCAGGGTGGTCTGCCAGGGCGCGGCCGAGAGCCGGCTGCGCGGTGGCCGGGCACCGAGGTCCCGGACCACCAGCACCGGCGAGGCGACCGAGGCGCCCTGCGGCCCGAGCCGGCCCACCTGGTGCACGGTCACGCACGGCTGGCCGCCGCCCGCCGCCTGCGCCATCGGGGCCCACAGCTGCGGGCGGGCGGTCTCGACGGCGATCCGGGCGCCGGTGGCGGCCGCCCGCAGCGCGATGATCTGGGCCGTCCAGACGCCGCCGACCAGCACCAGGTCGTAGGCGGTGGGCCGGAACAGGCCCAGCACGGCGGGCTGCTGCTGCGGGTCGACGCCGATCACCACGCCGTCGTCGCCGACCGGGAAGGCCATCGCGCCGAGGTCCTCGGGGTTGAGGACGTGCTTCTCGCGCTTGGGCCCGCGCAGGCCGAAGCCGGGCAGGATCCGCGTCCGGGTCCGGGTCTGCTCGGTGCCGGGGGCCGGGGCGGGAGCGGTGGGGTAGGTCTGGTACGCCATCAGGAAGTCCCTCCCAGGGGCAGCGTGGCGAGCAGGCCGGGGGCCTGCTCCAGGTCGAGCCGGTTCAGGCCGAGGCCGGCGCTCTGGGCCCGGGCCTCCACCAGCCGCCCGACCTGGGCGACCTCGCTCTCGCTGCGCCCGGTCACCCGGACGTGCCCGCTGATCGCCACCGAGCCGCCGGTGCCGCGGCCGGCCGTCAGGCTGAAGGTGCTGGCCAGCGCGGGGGTGCCGGTGACCAGGTTGACCAGGTCGGGGGCCGCGATCCGGCCGGGCGCCCCGCCCGGGCGGCTGAGCTGCGGCCACTTCGAGATCCAGTAGGTGCTGTGCCAGCGGTCGTCGATCCGCCAGAACTTGGCGCTCTCCTGGGTGCGGCGGGCGTTCGCGCCGCCACCGCCGGTGCCCTGACGGCCCGCCACGGCGATCGGGTTGGCGCAGGTGGAGATGGCCAGGGCGGCGATCAGCTCGCGCTCGTCCAGTGCGGTCGCGGTGAAGCCGGCGCCGTTGAGCCGGCCGGCCAGCTGGTCGGTGACGCGCTGCAGGGCCTTGCGGGCGCCCTCCTCGCCGCCGCCGCGGGCCAGGACGGCGGTGGCGGCCTGCTCCGGGTTGAGCTTGAGGGCGACCCAGGTGAGCCGCAGGCCCGGGGTGGCGATGCCGTCCGGCAGCTGCTGGTAGGCGCGGGCCGCGAGCGACTGGTCCGGCAGGTGCGGGGCCGGCGCGGGCTGGGTGTGCTGCACCAACTGCACCGACTCCAGGGCGATGTCGTCCACCTGGAGGGCCGAGCAGATCACGTCCAGCGGCAGCGGCAGCGCGGTGCGCACCGGGCGCAGCGGCTGGTCCTTCGCCTGGACGAGCAGGACCGAGCTGAGGAAGGTGCCGTCGCCGACCATGCCGGTCTCCCGGCGGACGGGCCGGCCGCCGAAGTCGGCCTCGGTGGCGTGGGTGCAGGTGCGCAGGGCCGGTTCGAGCTCCAGGGCCGGCGCCAGGGCCGGGTCGGTGCCGGCCGGCGGGATGTTCCCCGCGGCCTTCTTCCGACGGGCCTTCAGCGCGGAACGGACCCGCAGCGCCTCGGGGATGGTGCGTCCGCGCAGCGGGATCAGGGCGATCACCACCAGCGCGGCGGCGACCACCGCGAACGCGCCTGCAGCGGCCTTGCCGATCGTCCAGCCGACGGCGACCAGCGCCACCGCCACCTCGATCAGGACGAGTTGCTGCAGCCTCAGCCGGCTGCCGAGCAGCCCGGGCCGCGGGTGGACCCGGACCGGAACCGCCGAGGCCGGGGTGCCCGGCGCGGCCTGTGCGGGGCGGCCCCGCCGGCTCGCGCGGCTCCCGTCCCGGCTCTGCGATGTACTGCGTCGCCCTGGAGCGGTCTGGCTTGGCATCCCCCGGATGACCCTCTCTGATCAGATATCGCGGCCCGGTTGGCTGGTTCGCGAACCGTACCCGTACCGTACTCACCGTCTGCTGCCGCATCGTAGAGGGTTTGCTGTGGCCCTCGTCCGGCGGGTGGCAGACTCGCGGACCGTCCGGCCGACGGACGACGCGCCATGACTGCAGGTCACACAGCAGATGTCGGTCATACAGGGGAGACGACGAGCAATGGCATCACGCCGGGACGAGCTGAACGCCTACACCTTCGCCCGCAAGCGCACGGTCGGGGCCTTCCTGCTGCCGGGCGGCGGCGGCAACGACGAGGACGCCCCGCGGCCGGTCAAGGCGGTGCTGCCCAGCGTCATCGTCGGGACGCTGATCGTGGGCGGCTTCGGCCTCTGGGGGGCGTTCAAGCCCAGTGCGCCGCTGAACTGGGACAACACCAAGAACATCATCCAGGGCAAGACGTCGTACACCCGGTACGTGGTGCTGCTCGACGACGACAAGAAGACCAAGCGGCTGCACCAGGTGCTGAACATGTCGTCGGCCCGGCTGGTGGTGCCGGCGGACGCCAAGGTGGTGGTGGTCGCGGACAAGGTGCTCGACGCCTACCCCAACCACGGGGCGACCATCGGCATCCCGTACGCGCCGGACAAGCTGCCGAGCAAGGCGGTGGCCGGCCAGTCGATGAAGTGGTCGGTGTGCGACCGGCCCGGCTCGGACGACAAGCACGAGACGGTCAACCAGGCGGTCTTCGTCGCGGGCGGCGCGGACGCCAAGGACCTGGCGGCCAAGGACAAGGTCCTGGACATCAACCAGTCGCTGCTCGTCCAGGAGATGGACGAGGCGCAGGTCAACGGCCAGCAGGGCGCCCCGACCACGCAGAGCAGGCTGGAGCTCTACCTGGTCGACTCGCAGGGCCGCAAGCACGCGATCGGCGGCACCCAGACCTCCGACCAGGAGAAGAAGGCGCTGGTCACCGCGATCTTCGGGGAGAGCGCCGTCCCCCAGCGGGTGAAGAAGGAGTGGCTGGCCACCCTGCAGCGCGGGATGGCGATCAGCTTCCCGCAGGTGCCCGGGATGAACCCGGCGGTCAAGACGGCCAACTCCAAGATCCAGCTGGTGTCCGCCGAGGACCGGAAGATCGGCCGGCTGGTCAAGTACGGCGAGAAGTACTACGTCGTCGGCGAGAACGAGCTGTTCCCGGTCACCCAGTTCCAGAGCATGCTGCTGCTGCGCAACCCGGCCCTGCAGGGCCTGTACAGCCAGGACAAGGACCCGCACCCGAGGATCGACGAGCTGACCCCGCAGGAGCAGTCGGACTTCGGCCAGGGCTCGTTGACGGACAACAAGCTCAAGCTGCCCGACGACTGGCCGGCCAAGGCGGGCGAGCCGGTGAACAACTGGACCGCCGCCAAGGACCGCAAGGAGGTCGTCTGCAGCACCTTCGAGGGTGTCGGGGAGGACGGCAAGACGCCCCGGCGCAGTGTCTGGGCCGGCACGGAGTACCCCGGGAAGTACACCGGCATCACCGCCTCGGCCCGGGTGACCGCCGGGTTCGGCCTGTTCTACCGGGCGCTCGACAACGAGGTGGGCGGCTCCGGCAACAGCTACCTGATCACCGAGACCGGGCTGCGCTACCCGGTGCAGGCCAACGGTGACGGCGGCCGCAAGAAGCCGGCCACCCCGCAGCCTGGCCAGCCCTCCGCGCCGGCCGCCGCCGAGCAGCCCGCGGAGCAGGCCGCCCCGCAGGAGTCGGGCAACGCGCAGGCCAGGCTGGGCTACAACGAGCTCCAGCCCGCGCTGGTGCCGCGGGAGTGGTCCGACCTGGTGCCGAGCGGCCCCGCCCTGAGCGAGGAGGCGGCGTCCCAGGAGCAGGACGCCTGACATGTGCTCAGGTAACAGGCCTGGCACCACTGTCATGGTCTGGTAACTTCCGGGATCCCGGTGTTGGGCCTCGCGCTGACGCCTACTAAAGTGCAGGAAGGCACCGCACGGGTGGTGCCGACGGGTGGGCCGTGCAAGGACACCCGGACACAATGTCTGTCTCATGGGGGACGGTAGATCATGGCTGGTCAGTTCAGGACGACCGCTGAAGAGATGGATGCTTTCGCCAAGCACATGGGCGAGGTCAGCGACCAGGTGCAGGGCGAGCTGAAGAAGCTCGACGGCATCGTGTCGCAGATCGCCTCGGGCTGGCAGGGCCAGGCCGCGACGGCCTACCAGAACCTTCAGAACCGCTTCAACGAGGACGCGAAGGGGCTGAACGAGGCGCTGCGCGCGATCCAGAACGCGATCGAGCTCACCACCAAGGCCTACGCCGCGACCGAGGCCGCGCAGCAGTCCGCGCTCGGCCAGGTCGCCGGCCAGATCTGATCCGGTAGCCGAGGCCACCGCGTCACTCGTTCATCGGTCCTCGGGGGCCGAAACCGATCTTCGACAGGGAGACAGCATGTCCGGGCAGATTCTCGTCAATTTCGCCACCATCTCGGGCGCCGGCGCCGAGGTCCGGGCCACCGCGGCCCGTATCCAGTCCCAGCTCGACGAGCTGAAGGCCGGCGTCACCAAGATCGCCGCCTCCTGGGAGGGTGCCGCCCAGCAGGGCTACCAGGCCCACCAGAAGAAGTGGGACGACAAGGCCGCCGACCTGCAGCAGGTGCTGACCCAGATCGGCTCCTCGCTCGACCAGGCGGCGTCCAGCTACCAGGAGACCGAGCAGAAGAACTCGACCATCTGGAGCTGACCTTGCGTTCACCCCGCGAGGGGTGAGCTCAACTCCGCGGTACGGGGCGGGCGTCCGAGAGGGCGCCCGCCCCTCGCGCGCACGGGAGCCGCGCCGTCCGGCCCGGCCGGACCGCTCCCGATCACGACCACGGGTGGACATATGAGGGGTGGCACGGTGTCGGTGGGTACGTACCGGAAGGCAGCCGCGTTGGCGGCTTCGCTCGTGGTGGCCGGCAGCATCGCCGCGACCCCCGCGTACGCCGCGCCGGGCGAACCGGGTACGACCTGGTCCCCGATCGGCATCGCCGCGGCCGGCGACTGCCCGAGCCCCGCCAAGGACGTCCCGGTCACTCCGTGGTCCCTGCAGCGGGTGCTGCTCGACCAGCTCTGGCAGGACGACAAGGTGACCGGCGCCGGCGTGACCGTCGCGGTGATCGACACCGGGGTGGACGACGGCAACCCGCAGCTGGCCGGCAAGGTCAGGGACGGCGGGTCGCTGCTCAAGGACAAGGACAAGAACGTCGTCCCCGGCGACGGCAAGACCGACCTGGTGGGCCACGGCACCAAGGTGGCCGGCATCATCGCCGCCGCCAAGCGGGACGCCACCGGCTTCGTCGGGCTCGCCAAGGGCGCCACCATCCTGGCCATCCGGCAGAACGACAGCGAGGGCAACGGCGACGTCGGCACCCTGGTCACGGCGATCCGGTCGGCGGTCGACCAGGGCGCCCGGGTCATCAACATCTCCCAGGACGTCCGCAGCAGCGACGACAGCGGCCGGTTCCCGGGCTACGACACGCTGAAGGACGCCGTCGACTACGCCGAGTCCAAGAAGGTCGTGGTGGTGGCCTCCTCCGGCAACGACGGCCGCGAGGGCCCGACCTACCCGGCGGCCTACCCGACGGTGCTGGCGGTCGGCGCCTCCAACCGCAACAACGAGCGGGCGGACTTCTCCCAGTACGGCGACTTCGTCGACGTGGCGGCCCCCGGCGTCGACATGCTCTCCACGGTCCCCAAGCAGGGCCAGTGCGTGGACAACGGCACCAGCTTCGCCGCCCCCTACGTGGCGGGCGTGGCGGCCCTGCTGGTGGGCGCGCACCCCGACTGGACGCCCGCGCAGATCCGGGCCCGGATCGAGCAGACCGCCCAGCGCACCGAGCACGCGCAGAACCGGTTCATCGGCTGGGGCGTGGTCGACCCGGTGAAGGCCGTCACCAGCACCGCGCCGCCCGCCGAAGCGGCCGTGCCCGACACCCCCCGCGCGCTGTCGGCCGGGGCGGTCGTGCCGATGCCGGTCGGCCTCGCCGAGACCCAGGCCGACCGCGACGCCCGCACCGCCACCTACGTCCTGGGCGTCGGCGCCCTGCTGGTGGCCCTGCTCGGCGGCGGCGCGGTCGTGGTCCGCGACCACCGCAGGCGCGCCCGGGCCTGACCCGCCCACCCTGCCGGGCCGGTGTAACGTCCCGGCACGCTCACCGCATCTATCCAGTAGTGAGGGAGAACGAGCGGGCGGCAACGGGGGGTTGGCGGATGGGTGGGGCCGGTGCAGCGAGGGACGCCAAGGACGGGGAGTTCCTGGAACTCGTCTCCGGGCGGGCGGGGCACCTCTACCGATCGGCCTGTCTGCTCACCAGCGGCGACACCCATCTCGCCGAGGATCTCGTCCAGGAGACCCTGGGCCGGATGTACGTGCTCTGGCGCCGCTCCGCCTGGCGGTCCGGCCGGTCCGCCGCGATCGACAACCCGGGGGCGTACGCGCACACGGTGATGGTGCGCACCTTCCTCGCCCAGCAGCGCCGCCGCTCCAGCACCGAGCGCCCCACCGGGGACGTGCCCGAACCCGCCGGCCACGAGTCCGACAGCACGCTGCGCCTGACCCTGCTCGACGCGCTGGGCCGGATGCCGGCCCGGGACCGGGCGGTGCTGGTGCTGCGCTACTGGGAGGACCGCAGCGTCGAGGAGACGGCCGAGGTGATGCGCTCCAGCGCCGGCGCGGTCCGTACCCGCAGCAGCCGGGCGCTGGCCCGGCTGCGGACGCTGCTCGGCGATTCGCTCGCGGAGCTCGCCGCCCGCTGACCCGGCCGCGGCGGCCGCCGCGCCCGTCGTGCCCCGCACCTTCTGCGACTCTTCTGCGACCCCCTTCTGCGACCACGGAAACGGTGATCACGCATGTCCACGGACGAAAAGTTCGAAGACGACCTCATCTACGCCATCTCCCGTACGGGCGACGCCTTCCAGGCGGAGGGGACCGCCCTGCTCTCCGGCGGCCTGCGGCGCGGACGCCGTCGCTGGCGCCGCGGCTCGGCGGCCGCGGTCGCCGGGGGCGTGACGGCGCTGGCGCTGGTCGCCACCGGCGGGGTGTACCTGGCCGGGGCCG
This sequence comes from Kitasatospora indigofera, assembly GCF_014655955.1. Classification (GTDB taxonomy): domain Bacteria; phylum Actinomycetota; class Actinomycetes; order Streptomycetales; family Streptomycetaceae; genus Kitasatospora; species Kitasatospora indigofera. The sequence goes on along the minus strand of NZ_BNBO01000039.1, from coordinate 19,052 downwards.
GCGGCCCGCGGGGCGACGGCGGGCAGCCGGTGACGGTCGCGGCGGCGGACGGCTCGGGGGCGCCCGCGTCCGGTACCGGCGCCCCGGACGCCGGCGCGCCGGGCACGCCCGTCCAGTCGGCGGCCGCCGCCCCGGCGGCCGCGGTCACCGGCGAGCAGATGGCCGGCCTGCTGAAGGCGCTGCTGCCGCCGGGCACGGTGACGGTGGCCGGCAGCAGGGGCAGCGCGGGCACCGGGAACCAGCCGCCCGGTGCGCCGTACGCGAGCGTGGTGTTCGACGACGGCCACGGCCAGGCCGCGATCCAGGTCGGGGTCCAGCGCCAGGCGCCGGGTGACGCGTCGCTCCTGGACCAGGTGAAGTGCCCCGACCCCAAGTTCCAGCCGGCCGGTGTCGTCTGCACCAGCACGCTGCTCGCGGACGGCTCCACGCTGATGGTGCTGCAGGGGTACGAGTACCCGGACCGCCGGGTCGACACCAAGGCGTGGTCCGCCACGCTGGCCGGCCAGGACGGCCGGCTCGTCCAGGTGCAGGAGTGGAACGCGGCGAAGGAGAAGGACGCGCCCATCACCCGCCCGGCCCCGCCGCTGACCCCCGCGCAGCTCGGCGCCCTGGTGACGGACAAGTCCTGGGACGCGGTGGTGCAGGCCCTGCCGACGCCCAAGCCGCAGTCGCCGGCCACCGGCAAGGAGTACTCCGCCGAGGAGATCCTGGCGATCACCGCCGGGCTGCTGCCGGCCGGGCTCACCGAGTCCGAGACCGGTGGCCAGCCGGGCTACGCCAACTTCGTGCTGAACGACGGCAAGGGCAAGAGCATGGTGGAGCTCAACGTCCAGGACTGGAGCCGGGCGCTCAAGGAGCACCAGCAGGGCACGGCGAAGGACGGCGATGTGGTCGAGCAGGTCTTCGCCAAGGCGAGGACGCTGCCGGACGGCACCAAGGTCGTCTTCGAGAAGGGGGCCGACAAGGCCGCCGTGTGGACGGTCGACAGCCTGCGTCCGGACGGCATGCGGGTGGTGGTCGGCGCGTACACCGCCGGCGGCCCCAAGCAGCCCTCGGTCCGTACCGCGCCGGCGCTGACCGAGGCCCAGCTGGAGGCGATCGCCACCAGCCCGCTGTGGGTGCTCAAGAAGTAGCCGCCGACCTCGTCATCCGTCCGGCGGGCCGGATGACGGCCGTCCGCCCCCGGTGCGCCGCGCACCGGGGGCGGACGTGCCGGTGCCCCGGACTCGGCGGAAGTCCGGGGCACCGACGCATCCGGGCCGCGAGGGTCAGGCCTGCTCGTCCTCGGGCAGGGTGATCACCCAGTGGGTGTCCTGGCGGGGGCGCAGGTAGAACAGCCAGTAGAGGGTGGCCGCCGCGGTGATGCCGCCGGTCCAGAGCAGCGGCTGGACGCCGAGCTGGGTCATGATGCCGAGCAGCACCAGGATCAGCAGGACCGGCGCGGCCGGCCAGAGCGGCATCCGCCAGGCGGAGGCGTGCCGGTGGGCGCCGCGGCGGGAGAACAGCGTGGCGACCGCGACCAGCAGGTACATCCCGGTGACGGCGACGCCGGTGATCTCGGTGAGCATCTCCGCCTTGACGAAGCACAGGGCCGCGCCGGGCAGGCCGACCGCCAGGGTGGCGACCCAGGGGGAGCCGAACCGGCCCAGGGTGGAGAAGGCCTTGTTGACCGGCTCGGGCCAGGCCTTGTCGCGGGCCGAGGCGAACAGCACCCGGGAGTTCTGGATCACCATCACGATGCCGGCGTTGATGATGGCGAGCGCGACGCAGAGGCTGATGAAGGTGCCGACCGCGGAGTTGCTCCAGGTGGTGACCAGGCCGGAGATGTCGCCGTCGGTCAGGGTCTGCAGGTCGGGGGCGCCCACGGTGATGGCGGCGACCGGCACCAGGATGACGGCGGTCGAGATGGCGAGCGTCCACAGCACGGTGCGCGAGACGTTGCGGCGCGGGTTCTCCAGCTCCTCGGAGAGGTACACGGCGGTGCTGAAGCCCTGGGTGATGAAGAGCGCGATGCCGATGGCGCCGACGATGGCGCCCATGCTGACGGTGGTGGCGACGCCGCCGTCACCGGCCACCACGCCGTGCACCAGGCTGGGGGCGCCGGCGTTCGCGTGGCTGAAGCCGAGCACCGAGACCACACCGGCGGCGATGACCTCCAGGACGAGGAAGATGCCGGTGATCCAGGCGTTGGCACGCAGGTCCAGCAGGCCGGCCAGGGTGGCGGCGAGCATCACCGCGGCGCCGGCGACGGGCGCGCTGACGTGGACGATCGGGGCCAGGTAGTCGGCGGTGCCGAGGGCGATGACCGAGGGGACGATCATCACCACGATCAGGGACAGGACGAAGACCAGCCAGCCGGCCAGCCGCCCGGCGAGGGTGCCGACCATCGCGTACTCGCCGCCGGCGCTGGGGATCAGCGTGCCGAGCTCAGAGTAGCAGAACGCCACGGCGATGCAGAGGACCGAGCCGATGGCGATGGCGAGGGCGGTCGCACTGCCGATGCTGGAGAAGAGGTCCGGGACGATGACGAAGAGCGTCGAGGCCGGGGTCACGCAGGACAGCGTGAGCAGTGTGCCACCCACCACGCCGATCGAGCGCTTGAGCTTCTGGGGGTGGGTGCCGCTGCCGTCGGGCGCCGGGTCGGCGGCTACGGCGAGTGGCGGGCGAAGCGTGTCGGTCATGGGGCTTCCGATCGGCTCTGTGCGGTCCTGGGGAGGGGAGCGGTATCGCCTCCGCTGACTGGGTCTCGTGGGTTGTCGGTCCTGTCGCTCCCGAGGCGCAATGGAACCTTGTGCGTATTGATTGCGTCAACGGCCGATCAGCTTCGGAATCCGTTGCCGAAGGGCGCTCAGACACCCGATCTCAAGATCACTCTTCGTAATTGTCAACTATGTCCGACTTGTTTGTTTCCTCAAATCCATGATGAATCAAAGGTGAACGGCGTATTGCATGGCTGATTCAAAGGCTTCCTGGCCTGCTGGGGGTCGGTCACCCAGGCGGCCGCCTGGGCCTCCGGCCGCCCCCGCGGACCTGCGGGAACCGCAGCCCGGGCCCGGAAGAAACTCCATAACGTTTCGGCCCGTGGACGCCGAAGGGCCGGACCCCCGAAGGAGTCCGGCCCTGATGGTCACTACGGGTCACCGAACGGCGGGCCCGGGACCGTGGATCATGCCGACGGCAGCCAGCCCGTCTGGACCATCTGGCCGCTGGCGATCCGGCGCGAGACGAACATGCCGCGGCCCGGCGGCAGCTGCTGCGGCTTGACGGTGCCGAGCAGCGCGCCCTCGTCCTTGTTGCCGGAGAGGATGATGCCCTGGCCGCCCAGCTCCTTCATCCGCTGCATGACCGGCTCGTACATCGAGCGGCTGGCACCGCCCGCGCTGCGGGCGATGATCACGCGCAGGCCGATGTCCCGCGCGAACGGCAGGAACTCGGCGAGCGGCGCCATCGGGTTGCCCGACTGGGTCGCCACCAGCTCGTAGTCGTCCACGATCACGAACATGTCCTTGCCGCTGTACCAGCTGCGGTTGCGCAGCTGCTCGGCGGTCACGTCCGGGCCGGGCAGACGGCGCGAGCAGGCGCCGCGCAGCATCTCCACGATGCTGGTCATCGCGGGGGCGGCCGCCGCGTACTCCACCAGGTACTCCGGCGGGACGGTGCCCAGCAGCGCCCGGCGGAAGTCGCCGACCACGATGCCGGCCTGGTCCGGGGTGTACCGCTCGGTGATCTGCTTGATCAGCATCCGCAGCAGCGCGGACTTGCCCGACTCGGTGTCGCCGAACACCATGAACAGCGGGTCGGTCTCGAAGTTGACGAAGGCCGGGGCCAGCTCCAGCTCGTCGACGCCGAAGGCCACACCGCGCTCCGGGTGCTCGAAGCCCTTGGGCAGCGAGTTCCCGTCCAGCACCGTCGGCAGCATCCTGACCTGCGGCGCTCGCGGGCCGGTCCAGGCGGCGCCGACGGCCTGCACCAGGCCGGCCACGCCGTCCAGCAGGTCCGCCGCGGAGGACGAGCCGTCCAGTCGCGGCAGGCCGGCCAGGAAGTGCAGCTTGCCCGCGGTGATGCCGCGTCCGGGCTGCCCGGCGGGGACGTTCTGGGCGACCTTGCGGTCCACCTCGGACTCCATCGCGTCACCGAGGCGGAGCTCGGTGCGGTTCTGCAGCAGGTCCTTCAGGGCCGGGCGGACCTCGGCGTAGCGGGCCGCGGTGACCACCAGGTGGACGCCGTAGCCGAGGCCGCGCTGGGCGATGTCGCCGATGACCGGCTCCAGCAGCTCGAACTCCTGCTTGAAGGTGAGCCAGCCGTCGATGACCAGGAAGACGTCGCCGAACTGCTCGTCGGGCAGCTGGCCGGCCGCCCGGCGGGTGCGGTAGGTGCCGATCGAGTCGATGCCGGTCGCGCGGAACAGCTCCTCGCGCCGGTTCAGCACCCCGTGCACCTCGCTGACCATGCGCCGGACCTTCTCGGCGTCCAGCCGGCCGGCGACCCCGCCGACGTGCGGCAGGTCCTGCAGCCCCTGGAAGCCGCCACCGCCGAAGTCCAGCAGGTAGAACTGCGTCTCGACCGGCGTGTGGGTGACGGCGAAGCCGGCCACCATGGTGCGGACCAGGGTGGACTTGCCGGACAGCGGGCCGCCGACGATCAGACCGTGGCCGGCCGCGCCGGAGTAGTCCTGGTAGAGCACGTCGCGGCGCTGGTCACGCGGCTTGTCGACGATGCCGACCGGCACCACCAGGCGGCCCAGCGCACCGAACTCGGGGGAGGTCAGGCCGCGTTCGGGCGTCGCCTGGAGCGGCGGGACGAGCCCGTCCACGCTGGGGGACTCGTCCAGCGGCGGCAGCCACACCTGGTGCGCGGCCGGGCCCTGGCCCTGCATCCGCTGCACGAACACGTCCAGCACGGTGTCGACCAGAGCGTCGTCGATCTCCTCGACCTCCGGCTCGATCTCCTGCACGACCGGCTCGACCACCGGCACCTCGGCGGCGGTGAACAGCACCGGCCGCGCGGTGACCACCCGGCCGCTGACCCGCTGCTGCCCGGGGGCGCGGTACGGGCCGGAGACGTACGCGGCCTTGAAGCGGTCCATCACGTCGGTGCCGAACTTCAGGTAGCCGACACCGGGCACCGGCGGCAGGTGGTAGGCGTCGGGGACGCCGATCGCGGCGCGCGACTCGGCGGCCGAGAAGGTCCGCAGGCCGATCCGGTACGAGAGGTAGGTGTCCAGGCCGCGGAGCTTGCCCTCCTCCAGGCGCTGCGAGGCGAGCAGCAGGTGCACACCCAGGGACCGGCCGATCCGGCCGATCTGGATGAACATCTCGATGAAGTCCGGCTTGGCGGTGAGGAGTTCGGAGAACTCGTCGATGATCAGGACGAGCGAGGGCAGCGGGTCGAGCGCGGCGCCGGCGGCCCGGGCCCGCTCGTACTCGTTGAGGTTGGCGTAGTTGCCGGCCGACCGGAGCAGCTCCTGACGGCGGTTCATCTCGCCCTCGATCGCGTCCCGCATGCGGTCGACGAGGGTGAGCTCGCCCTCCAGGTTGGTGATCACGGCCGAGGTGTGCGGCATGTCCGCCATGCCGGCGAAGGTCGCACCACCCTTGAAGTCGGCGAGGACGAAGTTGAGGATCTCCGAGGAGTGCGTCATCGCCAGCGCCAGCACCAGGGTGCGCAGCAGCTCGGACTTGCCGGAGCCGGTCGCGCCGACGCACAGGCCGTGCGGGCCCATGCCCTCCAGCGCGGCCTCCTTGATGTCCAGGTGGACCAGCTCGCCGTTGGCGCCGACGCCGATCGGCACCCGCAGCCGCTCGTGACTGGGGCGCGGGCGCCAGGTGCGCGAGACGTCGAAGGAGCCCGGGTCGCCGGAGCCCATCAGGTCGGTGAAGTCCAGGTTGGACAGCAGCGGTTCGTCGTCGCCGCCGGCCGAGATCCGGTACGGCGCCAGCTGGCGGGCCAGCGCCTCGGACTGCCAGGAGGAGAGCACGTCCGGCTGGCCGGTGTACGAGGCGCCGGAGGCGGACTGCAGCAGCAGCTCGTCCGGCGTGACGGTGACGACCAGGTGGCCGGTGGGCTCGTCCAGGTCACCGGGGACGACCTCGATGATGGTGACGCCGTGCACGCCCTCGGCGCTCGCCAGCAGCGAGTCGTGCGGCACGGCCGCACCGTCCATGATCACGATGATGTGCGGCTGGTCCGGGCCGGGGGTGGCGTCGCGGGTGAACCGCTGGCGTCCCGACAGCTCGTTCTCCAGCAGCTGCTCCAGCTCGCCCAGGCCGCCGGCGATCAGGCGGCGCGAGCCGGCCCCGTCGTTCTCCTTGCGGTGCTGGGTGTGCGGCAGCCACTTGGTCCACTCCCACTCGTCCAGCGCACCCGGGGCGGCGGCGACCGCCACCATCAGGTCCTCCGGCGAGTGCAGCGTGGTGAGCTGGGCGATCATCGCCCGGACGTTGCCGTACACGGTGTCCGGGTCGCCGCACACCGTGATGTGGTAGAACGCCCGCAGCGAGACGGCCAACGGCAGGTCCTGCAGCGTCCCGTGGGACTTCAGGAAGGTGTGCATCGCGGCCGCCGCCAGCGGCTCCAGCTCCTCCATCGGAGCGGTCTGCGGCGCGACCAGCGGCGTCGACAGCTGCTGGGGCCCCCGGCCCAGCCGGATCTGCGCGAAGTCGGGATCGCTCGGCCTGCGCTCCCACAGCCGCCGGCCCTCGGCCACGATCGACCACAGCTGGTCCGGCTCCGGGTGCAGGAACAGCTGCGCGCCGCGCTGGCGGTCGGCCGTCCGGCGGACCTGACGGCGCATCTGCTGCAGGTACTTCAGGTAGTCCCGGCGCTCGTCGGCGGTGCCGGAGTTGCCACCCTTGCGGGAGCGGATGATCTGCGCGACCGCCATCCCGACGGTCGAGGCGATCATCAGCCCGCCCATGATCTTCATCGGGCCCTGTGCGCCGGGCGAGAAGAAGAAGGCCGCCGAACCGCCCATGCCGAGCAGCGGCAGCATGTTCATCATCCAGTCCTCGCCACCCATCCTGGGCAGCTCGGGCGGAGTAACCAGCTCCACCGGCGCGTCCGGCACCGCGGGCGGATACGCCCTCGCCGGACGCTTGACGGTCACAACGCTCACAACAGCATCAGCCCTCACGCAACTGGATACGTACGGGTGAGGACGCCCCGTGTGATGACGCCGCCCCCGCTCCGCCGACCGCAGGCAGCACGGAGGGGCGCTTCCCACCCCCGTCGCCTTGCGCAGGGGCCGATCCTACTGGTCGCCCACGGACACCCCGCCGCCGGGCGGGCCCCCGCCGCCGGAGCGGCCCGGCATGCGCGCGAACCGCGGAGGAATCGTGTGCCCCGGCGGGACGACCCGCGCGGGTCCGGCGTGAACGCCCTTCCCCCGCAACGGCACCGGCCCGCCCCGGCCGCCCGGCGCCCGGTGCCCGCCGGGGCGGGCCGTCCTGAGCGGGCAGGGCCGCCACGCGACGGGTGCGGGGCGGGCGGTAGGGTAACGCCGCGCCAACTCTCGGCCGGATCGTGTCAGTTCCGCCGGTCCGGGGACCGGCGCGACACGGGAAGCTGACCGAAGCCCGCAGGGGCGGCAGTCAACGAGGCACAGTCAACGAGGGGGAGCGCTGGTGAGCGCCAACGCAACGACCGGGTTCTGCCGGGTCACCGTTGTGGCACCGGACAGCCGGATCGACGTCGCACTGCCGGAGGACGTCCCGCTCGCGGACGTCTACCCCGAGGTGCTGAGGCTGTCCGGGCAGACCCAGCCGGACGGCGCCCCGACCGGGTTCCACCTGGTGCGCCGCGACGGCACCGTGCTCGACAGCGGCCTGCCGCTGGCCGCCCAGCAGGTCCGCGACGGCGACCTGCTGAGTCTGCGTCCGTTCGCCGAGTCGCTGCCGCCGGCCGTCTACGACGACGTGGCCGACGCGATCGCCACCGCCGTCGAGGCCGACCGCCGGTTCTGGAGCCCCGAGCTGATGCGGGCGTTCGGCCTGATCGGCGCCGGCGTGCTGCTCGCGCTGCTCGGCTTCGCGCTCTGGTTCTCCGACCTGCGGCACGACATGCACGGCCTGGCCGGGATCCTCTCCGGCGTGACCGCCGTGGTGCTCACCGCCTTCGCCGCCGTCCGCGCCCGGGTCTACCAGGACCACGACGCGGCCCTGGCGCTCGGCCTCGGCGCCCTGCCGCACGCCCTGATCGGCGGCAGCGGCATCATCGCCGTCGCGGCCCTGGGCGACGGGCCGGGCCGGCTGCAGTTCCTGACCGGCTGCGTCGCCGTCCTGGTGGTGTCCGTCCTGCTCGTCGGCCTGCTGCCGGAGAAGGACTCCATCTTCGTCGCCTCCGCCTTCCTGGCGGCTGCCGGCACCTTCGCCACCTTCGCCGCGGTACTGCTGCCGGGCACCGCGGCCAGCCACATCGCGGCCGTCACCGGCGTCGCCGCGGTCGCGGTGATCGGCTTCCTGCCGGGCCTGTCCGCCCGCTTCGCCCGGCTGCCCGTCGGCTTCAGCGCCCCCGGCCAGGCCCGCACCCGCAGCCGCGACTACGACGAGGAGAGCTCGCGCGCCGAGAGCGTCCAGTACGAGCGGATCGCGCAGCAGGCCCGCCGCGGCCACGAGGTGCTGGTCGGCCTGGTCGGCGGCTGCGCCGCGGTGATCGTCGGCGCCTGCACCGTGCTCGGCTTCACCGACGCGCTGTTCCCGCAGCTGCTCGCCCTGACCATCGGCATCGCGACCATGCTGCGCGCGCGGCTGTTCCGCTACACCGCGCAGGTCTTCAGCCTCACCATCGCCGGCCTGCTGGGCCTGTCGCTGCTGATCCTGGGCCTGTCGCTGCACACCCCGCTGTTCCTGCTGAAGGTCCACCCCGGCAGCACCTCGGCGGACCTGCGGACCATCTGGCTGGGCGCCTCGATCGCGTTCGGCGCGGCCGTGCTGACCGCGATCGCGCTGGTCGTCCCGCGGCTGGGCGTCTCGCCGTTCTGGGGCCGCATCCTCGACCTGGTCGACAGCCTGACCCTGATGGCGCTCGTCCCGCTGACGCTGGCCGTGCTCGACATCTACAACCTGGTGCGCGGCGCCACCGGCTGACCGCCGCGCCGACCCGTCCGGTGCCCGCCGCCGACCCCGTCCGGGGGCCGGTGGCGGGCACTGGTACGCTTGGCCATTGAGCGCAGCCGTGCGCCCCGGCCCGAGGCCGGGTGAACCGCGGCGGCGCCCGAAGTACGACACCGAGTCCTTTCAAGATCCTGTGCCGTAGACCAGGATCGCTCGGATCACCTTGAAGGAGTTGCTGTGGCTCTCGACGCCGCTGTCAAGAAGCAGATCTTCGCCGAGTTCGGCCAGAAGGAGGGCGACACCGGCTCCCCCGAGGTCCAGGTCGCCATGCTCTCGCGCCGGATCTCGGACCTGACCGAGCACCTCAAGCTGCACAAGCACGACCACCACTCGCGTCGTGGCCTGCTGATCCTCGTCGGTCAGCGCCGTCGCCTGCTGCAGTACCTGGCCAAGAAGGACATCGAGCGCTTCCGTACGCTCGTCGACCGTCTGGGCATCCGTCGCGGTGCCGCCGGCGGCGCCCGCTAAGACCGCCGCTCGGGGCGGCTCCCCACACCGGGGAGCCGCCCCTCGCGCGTATGCCGCCCGTGGTGGGCGGCACATAACAACTCGCGTCCACCTCCCCGGGTGGCCGAGGATTGCACCGTAGGGTTATGGGCATGCCGGGTGATGGCGCAAACGGAGCGCCGCCCGGGCATCAGCCCGAACCCCACGCGGGACGAAGGCTTCAAACGGAAGCCGCCCGCATCCAGGAGAGCGTCCAGCCGCGACCGCCGACCAAGGCCTGGCAGCCGAGAGTCGCCGGTCCTCGGTAGTGGCCGCCGGAAACCCCGCAGACCGAGCGGGGCGCCCCGGAGGCTTCGATCGAAGACCGGCCCGACCGCCAGCCCTTGCAGAAGGGCCCAGGGCCACCGGCAGGCAAGCGCAGGGACGCTCTCCGGGAGACGTACGAAAGAGGAGATCTTCCAGGTGGAAGAGAACGTGTTCTACGCCGAGGCCGTCATCGACAACGGTTCCTTCGGCACCCGTACCATCCGCTTCGAGACCGGCCGTCTGGCCCGTCAGGCCGCCGGCTCCGCCGTGGCCTACCTCGACGACGACACCATGGTGCTGTCGGCCACCAGCGCGTCCAAGCAGCCGAAGGAGCACTTCGACTTCTTCCCGCTGACCGTGGACGTCGAGGAGCGGATGTACGCCGCGGGCCGGATCCCCGGTTCGTTCTTCCGTCGTGAGGGCCGGCCGTCCGAGGACGCCATCCTCACCTGCCGTCTGATCGACCGCCCGCTGCGCCCGTCCTTCGTCAAGGGCCTGCGCAACGAGATCCAGGTCGTCGTCACCGTGATGGCGCTCAACCCGGACCACCTGTACGACGTGGTGGCCATCAACGCCGCCTCGGCGTCCACCCAGCTGGCGGGCCTGCCGTTCTCCGGCCCGATCGGTGGCGTCCGCGTCGCGCTGATCAAGGGCCAGTGGGTGGCCTTCCCGACCCACAGCGAGCTCGAGGACGCCGTCTTCGACATGGTCGTGGCCGGCCGCACGCTGCCGGACGGCGACGTCGCGATCATGATGGTCGAGGCCGAGGCCACCGACAAGACGATCAAGCTCGTCGAGGGCGGCGCCGACGCGCCGACCGAGGACGTGGTCGCCGCCGGTCTGGACGCCGCGAAGCCGTTCATCAAGGTCCTGTGCGCCGCGCAGTCCCAGCTGGCCGCCCAGGCCGCCAAGCCCACCGGCGAGTTCCCGGTCTTCCTGGACTACCAGGACGACGTGTTCGCCGCCCTGACCAACGCGGTCAAGGACGAGCTGGCCCAGGCGCTCACCATCCCGGGCAAGCAGGAGCGCAACAACGAGCTGGACCGCGTCAAGGCGATCGCCGCCGAGAAGCTCCTGCCGGAGTTCGAGGGTCGCGAGAAGGAGATCAGCGCCGCGTACAACGCGCTGACCAAGAAGGTCGTGCGCGAGCGCGTCATCAAGGACAAGGTCCGCATCGACGGCCGCGGCGTGACGGACATCCGTACGCTGGCCGCCGAGGTCGAGGCCATCCCGCGCGTGCACGGCTCGGCCCTGTTCGAGCGTGGCGAGACCCAGATCCTGGGCGTCACCACCCTGAACATGCTCCGCATGGAGCAGCAGCTCGACACGCTCTCCCCGGAGACGCGTCGCCGCTACATGCACAACTACAACTTCCCGCCGTACTCGGTCGGCGAGACCGGCCGCGTGGGCTCGCCCAAGCGCCGCGAGATCGGCCACGGCGCGCTGGCGGAGCGGGCGATCATCCCCGTGCTGCCGACCCGCGAGGAGTTCCCCTACGCGATCCGCCAGGTCTCCGAGGCGCTGAGCTCCAACGGCTCCACCTCGATGGGCTCGGTCTGCGCCTCCACCATGTCGCTGCTGAACGCCGGTGTGCCGCTGAAGGCCGCCGTCGCCGGCATCGCCATGGGCCTCATCTCGCAGGAGATCGACGGTGAGACGCACTACGTCGCGCTGACCGACATCCTGGGTGCCGAGGACGCGTACGGCGACATGGACTTCAAGGTCGCCGGTACCCGCAACTTCATCACCGCCCTCCAGCTGGACACCAAGCTGAACGGCATCCCGGCCTCCGTCCTCGCGGCCGCCCTCAAGCAGGCCAAGGACGCCCGTCTGCACATCCTCGATGTGATGAACGAGGCCATCGACGCGCCCGACGAGATGTCGCCGAACGCGCCGCGCATCATCACCATCAAGATCCCGGTGGACAAGATCGGTGAGGTCATCGGCCCCAAGGGCAAGATGATCAACCAGATCCAGGAGGACACCGGCGCGGACATCACCATCGAGGACGACGGCACCATCTACATCGGTGCGGTCGACGGTCCCTCGGCGGAGGCTGCCCGTACGACGATCAACCAGATCGCCAACCCGACCATGCCGGAGGTCGGCGAGCGCTACCTGGGCACCGTGGTGAAGACCACGACGTTCGGCGCGTTCGTGTCGCTCATGCCGGGCAAGGACGGCCTGCTGCACATCTCGCAGATCCGCAAGCTCGCCGGTGGCAAGCGCGTGGAGAACGTCGAGGACGTGCTGGCCGTCGGCGCCAAGGTCCAGGTCGAGATCGCCGAGATCGACCCGCGCGGCAAGCTCTCGCTGATCCCGGTCGTCGAGGGCGAAGAGGGCGCTGACGCGGCCTCGGCGGCCGAGTGACGGTCCGCCCCTAGCTCCACCGCGGCCCGCACACTCCGGACTCGGAGCGTGCGGGCCGCACCCTGTTGTCATTGCATTGCTTGAGAGGAACACTCGTGGCCCAGGCCTCGGCTGCGAAGCAGCGCCCCGGCACCACCCGCACCCTGCTGAAGGGCACCGACGGAGCCGGCACCGTCCGCCGTACCGTCCTCCCGGGCGGCCTGCGGGTCGTCACCGAGACCCTGCCGACGGTGCGCTCCGCGACCTTCGGCATCTGGGTCGGCGTCGGCTCCCGGGACGAGACCCCGGTGCTGAACGGCGCCACGCACTACCTGGAGCACCTGCTCTTCAAGGGCACCGAGCGGCGCAGCGCCCTGGACATCTCGGCCGCCCTGGACGCGGTCGGCGGCGAGATGAACGCCTTCACCGCGAAGGAGAACACCTGCTACTACGCGCGGGTGCTCGACACCGACCTGCCGCTGGCCATAGACGTGGTATGCGACATGCTCACCGGTTCGCTGATCCGCACCGAGGACGTGGAGGCCGAGCGCGGCGTCATCCTTGAGGAGATGGCGATGGCCGAGGACGACCCGGGCGACGTCGTGCACGACCTCTTCGCCAAGGTGATCTACGGCACCGGCCCGCTCGGCCGCCCGATCCTCGGCACCCAGGAGACGGTGAAGAACCTCTCCCGCGACCAGATCGCCGGCTTCTTCCAGCGCCGCTACCGGCCCGAGAACCTGGTCGTCGCGGCAGCGGGCAACCTGGACCACCGCAAGGTCGTCAAGCAGGTCGAGCAGGCCTTCGCCGCCGTCCTGGCCAAGTCCGACGCCGCCCCCACCGAGGCCCGCCGCGGGGTCAAGGCCCTGCGTACGGCCGGCCGGGTGGAGACCCTCAACCGCCCGACCGAGCAGGCCCACCTGGTGCTCGGCGTGCCCGGCGTGCCGCGCCACGACGAGCGCCGCTGGGCGCTGGGCGTGCTGAACGCCGTGCTCGGCGGCGGCATGAGCTCGCGGCTCTTCCAGGAGGTCCGGGAGAAGCGCGGCCTGGCCTACTCCGTGTACTCCTACTCCTCCTCGTACTCCGACAGCGGCCTGTTCGGCATCTACGCGGGCTGCCAGCCCAAGCGGGTGGAGCAGGTGCTGGAGATCTGCCGCGCCGAGCTCGCCAAGGTGATCGAGGAGGGCATCACCGAGGAGGAGCTGCGCCGTGCGATCGGCCAGATCTCCGGCTCCACCGTGCTCGGCATGGAGGACACCGGCTCGCTGATGAACCGGATCGGCAAGGCCGAGCTCAGCTACGGCCACCACCTCTCGGTGGACGACATGCTGGCGAAGATCGCCGCCGTCACCCTGGACGACGTCCACGCGGTCGCGCGGGACGTGCTGGGCGCGCACCGGCCCTCGCTGGCGCTGATCGGCCCGATCACCGCGAAGCGGGCCGACAAGCTCGCCGACCTGCTCGCCTGAAACCAGTCCGCTCGTACCGGGCGCTCCGCCCGGCTCGCTCGTTGCTCGTCGGAAAGGACGAACTCATGACGCTGCGCGTCGCCGTCATCGGGGCCAGGGGCCGGATCGGCTCGGAGGCGGTCAGGGCCGTCGAGGCGGCCCCCGACCTCGAACTGGTCGCCGCCCTCGGCCGGGACTCCGACCTGGGCGAGCTGACCGGTGCGGGGGCCGAGGTCGCCGTCGAACTGACCCACCCCGACTCGGTGATGCGCAACCTGGAGTTCTGCGCCGCCAACGGCATCCACACCGTGGTCGGCACCACCGGCTGGACCCCGGAGCGGATCGAGCTGCTGGAGGGCTGGCTGGCGGCCTCCCCGGGCACCGGCACGCTGATCGCGCCGAACTTCTCCATCGGCGCCGTCCTGACCATGCAGTTCGCCCAGCAGGCGGCCAAGTACTTCGAGTCCGTCGAGGTCGTCGAGCTGCACCACAACCGGAAGGCCGACGCGCCCTCCGGCACCGCCACCCGGACCGCCCAGCTGATCGCCGCCGCCCGGGACGCGGCCGGCCTGCCCCGGCAGTCGGACCCGACCACGCACGGCCTGCCCGGCGCGCGCGGCGCCGACGTGGACGGGGTGCCGGTGCACGCCGTCCGGCTGCGCGGCCTGCTGGCGCACCAGGAGGTGCTGTTCGGCGACACCGGCGAGACCCTGACGATCCGTCACGACTCGCTGCACCACAGCTGCTTCATGCCCGGCATCCTGCTCGGCGTGCGCCGGGTGACGGAGACCCCGGGGCTGACCTTCGGCCTTGAGAACTTCCTGGACCTGTGAGCACCCCATGACCTCCCGCACCGGTTTCTTCGCCCTGTCCGCCGTCCTGCTGCTGGTCGCGGTGATCTGCGTCGGCGAGGGCGTCCAGCTGATCGCCACCGGCAAGCCGCTGGGGGTCGGCCTGGGCGTCTGCGCCTTCGTCATCCCCGGGATCGGCGTGTGGTTCCTGCGCCAGACCGTCCGGTTCGGCCGGGCCAGCGAGCGGATGGCCCGGGAGCTGGAGGCCGAGGGCGGCCTGCCGGTGGACGAGCTGCGGCGCACCCCCGGCGGCCGGATCGACCGCGCCTCGGCCGACGAGGTGTTCGCCCGCCGCCAGGACGAGGCCGAGGCGGCCCCGGGGGACTGGAGGGTGTGGTTCCGCCTCGCCGTGGCCTACGCGGACGCCGGTGACACCCCCAGGGCCCGCAGGACGATGCAGCACGCCATCCGCCTGCATGCCGCGTCCGGCCCCGCGCCGGTCGCGGGCTAGGCTGTCGGCCGTCACGAAGCCTTACCTCTGGAGGAGATCTTCGCGTGAGCGACGAAGTGGGTACCGACCCGCAGTTCCGCAGCGACGTCACGGTGGAGCTGGTCCGCAGCGCCGCCGCCGACTCGGACGTCATCTGGGCGGCCCGGGTCTCGACCGCGGGCGAGCAGTCCCTGGAGGAGGTCCGCAAGGACCCGGAGAAGTCCAAGGGCCTGATCAACTTCTTGATGCGGGACCGGCACGGCACGCCCTTCGAGCACAACTCGATGACCTTCTTCATCAGCGCGCCGATCTTCGTCTTCCGCGAGTTCCACCGGCACCGCAGCGGCTGGTCGTACAACGAGGAGTCCGGCCGCTACCGCGAGCTGCAGCCGGTGTTCTACGTGCCGGGCGAGGAGCGCAAGCTCGTCCAGCAGGGGCGTCCGGGCAAGTACGAGTTCGTCGAGGGCACCGAGAAGCAGCACGCCGTCGTGGTCGAGCAGATGGCCGCCTCCTACCAGGCCTCGTACCGGGCCTACCAGGAGATGCTGGCCGCCGGCGTCGCCCGCGAGGTGGCCCGGGCCGTGCTGCCGGTCGGCCTGTTCTCCTCGATGTACGCGACCTGCAACGCGCGCTCGCTGATGCACTTCCTGTCGCTGCGGACCAAGGACGACCGGGCCACCGTGCCGTCCTTCCCGCAGCGCGAGATCGAGATGGTCGCGGAGCAGATGGAGGCGCAGTGGGCCGAGCTCATGCCGCTCACCCATGCGGCCTTCAACGCCCACGGCCGGGTCGCCCCCTGACCTGGGGCGATAGGCATATGGACGGTTTGCGGCCCATGTCTGGATTGCGGCTTTTCTAGCCGCTCCCTAGGCTCAAGCCACGGATTCCGGTGCTGCTTGAACCCCCGAGCATGCAGCACCGGAATCCCATGTCCGCCGGGTCCCTGGACCCGCCGGCGACCGTCGTACCGGCTTCTCACCTGTCCGAACCCTGGACCGGCATGGGTACCCCCCCGCCGCCTACGAGTAGTTTTGGACGCATGGCTCCGACCTCCACCCCCCAGACACCCTTCGGCCGGGTCCTGACCGCGATGGTGACCCCGTTCACCGCCGACGGCGGTCTCGACCTCGACGGCGCGCAGCGCCTCGCCGCGCACCTCGTCGACTCCGGCAACGACGGCCTCGTCGTCAACGGCACCACCGGCGAATCGCCGACGACCAGTGACTCCGACAAGGCCCAGCTGGTCCGCGCCGTGGTGGAGGCGGTAGGGGACCGGGCCCACGTGGTCGCCGGCGTCGGCACCAACGACACCCGCCACAGCGCCGAGCTGGCCCGCCAGGCCGAGGCCGCCGGCGCGCACGGACTGCTGGTCGTCACGCCGTACTACAGCAAGCCCCCGCAGGAGGGGCTCTACCGGCACACCGTGCACATCGCGGACTCCACCGGGCTGCCCGTGATGCTGTACGACATCCCCGGCCGCAGCGGCGTGCCGTTCAGCCACGAGACGCTGGTCCGGCTCGGCGAGCACCCGCGGATCGTCGCGAACAAGGACGCCAAGGGCGACCTGGGCGCCGCCGCCTGGGCGATCGCGCGATCGGACCTGGCCTGGTACTCCGGCGACGACATCCTGACCCTGCCGCTGCTCTCGGTCGGCGCGGTCGGCGTCGTCAGCGTGGTCGGTCACCTGGTCGCCCCCGAGCTGCGGACCATGATCGACGCCTTCGCGGCGGGCGACACCGCCAAGGCGGCCGCCGTCCACCAGAGCCTGCTGCCCGTCTTCAGCGGTATGTTCCGCACCCAGGGAGTCATCCTCACCAAGGCCGCGCTGGAGCTCCAGAAGCTGCCGGGCGGCCCGCTGCGGCTGCCGCTGGTCGGGGCGACTCCCGAGGAGATTGAGCAATTGAAGGAGGATCTCGCCGCCGGCGGGGTACACCTGTAGCAGACGCAGACGTGCGCGCCCCGGCTCGCCGGGTCCCCGTGGACCCGCCGCTGAACCGGATGACGGCGCGAGAGCACCAAGGCCTAGTAGGAAACCGACACTGAGTACGCACGCCATATGTCTCCAGGGGGAGGACCCCGGGCATATGGCGTGCGGTGTAAGGAGAGTCTTTTGAGCCACCCGCACCCTGAACTCGGCGCGCCCCCCGCACTGAAGGAGGGCGCCCTCCGCGTCACCCCGCTCGGCGGCCTCGGCGAGATCGGCCGCAACATGACGGTCCTCGAATTCGGCGGCCGCCTTCTCATCATCGACTGCGGCGTCCTCTTCCCCGAGGACGAGCAGCCCGGCGTGGACCTGATCCTGCCGGACTTCAGCTCCATCCGGGACCGCCTCGACAAGATCGACGGCATCGTCCTCACCCACGGGCACGAGGACCACATCGGCGCCGTCCCGTACCTGCTCCGGGAGAACCCGGACATCCCGCTGATCGGCTCCAAGCTGACCCTCGCACTGATCGAGGCCAAGCTCGCCGAGCACCGGATCCGCCCGTACGTGCTGGAGGTCAAGGAGGGCGAGCGCGAGCGCATCGGCCCCTTCGACTGCGAGTTCATCGCCGTCAACCACTCCATCCCGGACGCCCTGGCCGTCGCCGTCCGCACCCCCGCGGGCATGGTCGTCGCCACCGGTGACTTCAAGATGGACCAGCTGCCACTGGACGGCCGCCTCACCGACCTGCCGGCCTTCGCCAAGCTGGCGGAGGAGGGCATGGACCTGCTGCTGGTGGACTCCACCAACGCCGAGGTCCCCGGTTTCATCCCGCACGAGCGGGACATCTCGGCCGCCCTGCGAAACGTTTTCGCAAGCGCGGAGAAGCGCATCATCGTGGCCTCGTTCGCGAGCCACGTGCACCGCATCCAGCAGGTGCTGGACGCCGCGCACGAGTACAAGCGCAAGGTCGCCTTCGTCGGCCGCTCGATGGTCCGCAACATGGGCATCGCCCGCGACCTCGGCTACCTGAAGGTCCCGGGGAACCTGATCGTCGACGTGAAGACGCTGGACGACCTGCCGGACAAGGACGTCGTGCTGGTCTGCACCGGCTCCCAGGGCGAGCCGATGGCGGCGCTGTCCCGGATGGCCAACCGCGACCACCAGATCCGGATCGTCGAGGGCGACACCGTGATCATGGCCTCCTCGCTCATCCCGGGCAACGAGACCGCGATCTACCGGGTCATCAACGGCCTGACCCGCTGGGGCGCGAACGTCGTCCACAAGGGCAACGCCAAGGTGCACGTCTCGGGCCACGCCTCCGCCGGCGAGCTGCTGTACTTCTTCAACATCTGCAAGCCGAAGAACCTGATGCCGGTCCACGGCGAGTGGCGCCACCTGCGGGCCTGCGCCGACCTGGGGATCAAGACCGGTGTTCCGAAGGAGCGCACGGTCATCGCCGAGGACGGCGTGGTCGTCGACCTGGAGAACGGCGTCGCGAAGATCGTCGGCAAGGTGCAGGCCGGCTACGTCTACGTGGACGGCTCCTCGGTCGGCGACATCACCGAGGCCTCGCTCAAGGACCGCCGGATCCTCGGCGAGGAGGGCTTCATCTCGGTCTTCGTCGTGGTGGACTCCAGCAGCGGCAAGATCGTGAGCGGCCCGACCATCCAGGCCCGCGGCTCCGGCATCGACGACAACGCCTTCGTGCCGGTCGTCGCCAAGCTGCAGGAGGCCCTGTCGCGCTCCGCCAACGACGGTGTTCTGGAGGTGCGCCAGATCCAGCAGCTGGTGCGCCGGGTCATCGGCAAGTGGGTCGCGGACAACTACCGCCGCCGGCCGATGATCGTGCCGGTCGTCGTCGAGGTCTGAGCCTCTGACCTGCGTCGACCGGGTCCCCGGTCGACCAGGGACCCGGTTTGACCTGGGGCAGCCCGGAGCGTAGTGTTCTCCGGGTTGCCCCAGTGGCAGCGCGCTTCTCCCCGGTAGATGTCGGATTCGGATTCGAGTTCGGTTTTGAGAGGGAAAAGCAGCCCGAGAAACTCTGATAGAGTTCGGGAGCGCCGAAAGGCCGAAGCAAATCGGATAAACGAAGCCCCGGAAAACGGAGCGGAAAACATCTGATAAGCTTCAAACACGAAAGAACGAAGCGCCCGGAGAGTTCACGAGAGTGGCTCGAAGGAAGTG
>NZ_BNBO01000038.1:65872-80429 GCF_014655955.1 Kitasatospora indigofera | reverse complement strand
GGCACGGCCCCGGGCGATCGCCCGGGGCCGTGCCGCTGCCGCGCTTTGCTGTGTCCCGCTGGGTCGTGCTGTGCCACCGACCCTGCCGCCGGCCCGGACGTGGCCGGACGTGGCCCGGACGTGGCCCGACGGCCGGGGATCAGAAGAAGACCGAACGCCGTTGCACCAGCAGCTTGTAGAGGGTGTGCTGGATGGTCTCGCGGACCTCGTCGGTCAGGTCGAAGACCAGCATCGGGTCGTCCGCCGCCTCCGGCGGGTGGCTGTCGGTGGCGATCGGCTCGCCGAACTGGATCGTCCACTTGGTCGGCAGCGGGATCGCGCCGAGCGGCCCCAGCCAGGGGAAGGTGGGCGTGATGGGCACGTACGGCAGGCCCAGCAGTCTGGCCAGCGTCTTGGCGTTGCCGATCATCGGGTAGGTCTCCTCGGCCCCGACGATCGAGCAGGGCACGATCGGCACCTGGGCCCGCAGCGCGGAGGCCACGAAGCCGCCGCGGCCGAACCGCTGCAGCTTGTAGCGGTCCGCGAAGGGCTTGCCGATGCCCTTGAAGCCCTCCGGCCAGACCCCCACCACCTCGCCGCGCTCCAGCAGCGCCTGGGCGTCCTCGTTGCAGGCCAGGGTGTGCCCGGCCTTGCGGGCCACCTCGTTGACGCCCGGCAGCACGAACACCAGGTCGGCGGCGAGCATCCGCAGGTGGCGGCGCTGCGGGTGGTGGTCGTGGATCGCCACCTGGGTCATCAGGGCGTCCAGCGGGATCGTCCCCGAGTGGTTGGCGACGATCAGCACGCCGCCCTCCGCGGGGATGTTCTCGATCCCGCGCACCTCGACCCGGAAGTACTTGTCGGCGAGCGGCCGCAACAGCGACAGGAAGACCGCCTCGGTCAGCTCCCGGTCGAAGCCGAACTCGTCCACCTCGTAGTCACCGGTGATCCGGCGGCGCAGGAAGGACAGGCCGCCGGCCGCCCGCTCCTCCCAGCCCTTGCCGAACAGCTTGGTGGCCGCGGGACCGAGCCGGCCCGCCAGTGCGCCGCCGACCGCGTCGGCCAGCCGGTCGGCGAGGCCCGCCTCCGGGGCGTCGTTCCAGCTCGGCGCGGACTCGATCGGGATGACCTTGGCCTCGCCCGTGGCGTACTCCCTCGCGGCACTCATCGCGGGTTCAGCTCCTGTGTGGGGTGGGTCGGGTGGGCCGGGTGGCGGGCCGTGGTGCCCTCGGGCCCGAGCAGCCCGGCGAGGCGGTCGGTGACGGCGGTCAGGCGCTCCGGCGGCAGCAGTCCGGCGCTCTGCGCGGCGGCGAAGTCGCCGAAGGCCTCCGCGGTGGTGAACCTCGGCTGGTACCCGAAGGTTTCGCGCAACCGGGTGGTGTCCACCACCCGGCCGTGCGTCAGCAGCCGCAGCTGCTCGGGCGAGAAGTCGGCGAGCCGGGTCTGCCGGACCAGTCCGGCCACCCAGCCGATCACCGGCTGCAGCATCGGCACGGTGGGCCGGCCGAGCCGGCGGGCGCACTGGGAGAGCAGCAGCACGCCCTCCCCCGCCACGTTGAAGGTGCCGGCGTTGCTGGTGCCGGGGAGGGGCTCGACGGCGGACCGGCAGAGCACCTCGATCACGTCGTCCTCGTGGACGAACTGCAGGCGCGGGTCGTGGCCGAGGACGGTCGGCAGCACCGGCAGGGTGAAGTACTCGCAGAGCGGGGTGTCCCCCACCGGGCCGACGATGTTGGCGAAGCGGAGCACGGTGACCGCGACGTCCGGGCGGCGCCGGGCGAAGCCGCGGACGTAGCCCTCGACCTCGGCGGCGTCCTTGGCGAAACCGCCGCTCGGCAGGTTCTTGGGCTGCATCCGCTCGCCGAAGACCGCCGGGTCGCGCGGCGCGGAGCCGTACACGCCGGTGGTCGACTTCACCACCAGGCGGCGCAGGCCGGGCGCCTTCTGGCAGGCACCCAGCAGCTGCATGGTGCCGATGACGTTCGACTCCTTGACGGCGCTGCGGCCGGCCGGGCCCACCCCGGTGGCGCTGACGTTGAGGTGGACGACGGTGTCGACCTGGTGCTCGGCGATCACCCGGGCGACGGCGGGGCGCCGCAGGTCGAGCTTCTCGAAGCGGTAGCCGGCCGCCGGACCCTCGGGTTCGGCCACCGGGTCGCGGGGCGGCTGGACGTCGACCCCGACCACCAGGTCGATGCCGGGACGGCGACGGATGTCGGCGACGAAGCGGGCACCCAGGTGCCGTGCCACGCCGGTGACCAGCACGACCTTGCCCACGGTGTTCGCGTCCTCCTCGGCCGACCTGCCCTCATCTGCGTGCACCGTATCGCGCCCGGGTTGCGGGCGGGTGTCCCCGCGCGCACCGGATCGGGCGGTGTTGCCCGGCGGGCCGGGCGGCGCCCTCCCCGGGCACCGGGGCCGGAGATGGCACTGCCCGCCCGGGCCATGACGGCCGGGGCGGGCAGGAAAGCTCCAGGCCGGCAGTGCGCGGCCGTAGGGCTTACTTCTTGTTGCGACGCTGAACGCGAGTCCGCTTCAGAAGCTTGCGGTGCTTCTTCTTGGCCATACGCTTGCGACGCTTCTTGATGACAGAGCCCACGGAACAACCCTCGCTCACTGAGACTCTCGTCCGTGTGAGACGGAGTCCATACGACTGACGGAGGGCCTAGCCTACCTTCCGCGCGGCCCGCACCGTAATCGTGCTCCCGGCGACCGGGAAACTTGCGGGAAATCTGCGGCAAACGGGCGCGGGACCCGCTGGCTGCGGGCCCCCCACCGATTGCCGGCTACGCGCTTTCGAGCCGCACGTAGGACTCCTTGAGGTACTCGTGGACCGCCTGCTGGGGCACCCGGAAGGAACGGCCGACCCGGATGGCCGGCAGTTCTCCGCTGTGCACCAGCCGGTACACCGTCATCTTGGACACCCGCATGACCGAGGCAACCTCTGCCACGGTCAGGAAGACGACCTCCTGCAGGGGGCGTTCGCCGGAACTCATGACCTCACCCGACCCTTACCCGTGTGCAAGGCACCGGCTTCCCCTCCGGTGACTCCACCGGCACACGTGTATCCCCAGAGTAGTTAAGGGTGGTACCAGTGGGAAGAGGGGGAAGCGCCCGACTCGTACGGTGCGAGATCCCCCCGTTGCAGTACGTAGTCGATCGGCGGTCTGTCGCAGCCGGTCCGGTCAGCGCCGTCGACCGGCCGTGCACGGAGGAAGGTTCGCCCGCAAGGGCGAGGGGCCCGGCCCGGCCCGCCCGGACGAGCACCGGGGGCGCGGCCGGGCGGCGACGGCCGTCCGGCCGAGTCTGCTGCGGGGGTTCAGCGCCGCCAAAGGCGCTCGGAAGCACGGACCGCGCGCAGGGAGCGCCCGGAGCCTGCCGTACGCGCCTGTACGCCGTTGTGAGCGCCCCCCTGCCCCGTCCGGTGGGTGTCCCGTCCGGCCGGTGCCCCGCCGTCCGCGGGAGCCGCGCCCGGGGCGGGAGCCGGCGCGCCGCCGGGGGCGGCTCAGGGCAGCAGCCCGTGGTGCGGGAACACCGCCCTGCGGGCGGCGAGGATCGCCTGGTCGAGCCGGTCGGCGGGGTCGTAGCCGCTGTCGAAGTCCCGCCAGCCGGCGTCGGCGCCGTCGGTCATCCGCAGCGGGCCCTGCTGCCGGGTCCGGCGGTAGACCTCGGCGCGCCAGTCCGCCGGCGTCTCGGCGACCGGGTCGACCGGCCGGCCGGCGGCCGTGGCGACCAGGTGGGTCCAGGCCCGGGGGACGACGTCGACCACGGCGTAGCCGCCCCCGCCGAGGGCGACCCAGCGGCCCCCGGCGTGCCGGTGGGCCAGTTCGTGCAGTTGCTCGGCCACGTGCCGCTGGGCGTCCAGGGTGACGGCGAGGTGCGCCAGCGGGTCCTCGACATGGGTGTCCGCGCCGTGCTGGGTGACCAGCACCTGGGGGAGGAAGGCCGCCAGCAGGTCCGGCACCAGGGCGTGGAAGGCGCGCAGCCACCCGGCGTCGCCGGTCCCGGCCGGCACCGGCAGGTTGGCGGCGCTGCCCGGCGCGGCCGGCCCGCCGGTCTCGCTGGACCAGCCGGTCTGCGGGAAGATCGTCGCGGGGTGCTCGTGCAGCGAGATCGTGAGCACCCGGGGGTCGTCCCAGAACGCGTGCTGGACGCCGTCGCCGTGGTGCACGTCCACGTCGACGTAGGCGACCCGCTCGGCGCCGAGCTCCAGCAGCCGGGCGACCGCGAGCGAGGCGTCGTTGTAGACGCAGAAGCCGGACGCCTGGCCGGGCATGGCGTGGTGCAGGCCGCCGGCGAAGTTCACCGCGTGCGGGGTCTCGGCGCGCCAGACCGCCTCGGCGGCCGCCACCGACTGGCCCGCGATCAGCGCGGAGGCCGAGTGCAGCGCCGGGAAGGACCAGTTGTCGTCGGTGCCGAGACCGTGCCGGGCGTCCCGCTCCTCCGGGTGGGCGGCCGCGTGCTTGACCGCCTCGACGTACTCACGGGTGTGCACCAGGCCGAGGGTGGAGTCCCCGGCGGCGGCCGCGGCCCGCACCGTCACGCCCGGCCCGGTGGTCAGCCCCAGCGACTCGGCGAGCCGCATGGTGAGCGCCAGCCGGGTCGGGTCCATCGGGTGGCCGGGGCCGAAGTCGTAGCTCGTGACGGCCTCGTCCCAGAAGAGGTGCAGGCCGCAGGGGGTTCGGCGCTCGGCGTCGGGCATGGCATCCACGGTAGTGGGTGGGGCCCGGCGGCCGTCGCAAGGGTCCGCCCGCCGTCCCGGCGGGCCGTCAGGCGACCTTGGCCGGCGTCCGCGTCACGACCGGCGCGGGCGCGAAGTGGCCCGCCAGCGGGATCACCGCGAGGACCAGCAGCATCGGCGCGAGCAGCGCCCAGCGGTAGGAGCTGGCGTCGGCGATCGCCCCGACCAGCGGCGATCCGATCAGGAAGCCGACGTAGTTGAACAGGTTGAGCCGGGCCACCGCCGCGTCCGAGTCGTCCGGGAAGAGCCGCCCGCCGGCCGCGAACACCTGCGGGATGATCGCGCAGATGCCGAACCCGAGGACGGTGAAGCCGGCGATGCCCGCCCACGGGCCGGGCGCCGCGGCGGCCAGCGCGAAGCCCAGGGCGGCCACCGCGGCGCCGCCGCGCACCACCGGCACGGCGCCCCAGCGCTGCACGGCCCGGTCGCCGAGGGTCCGGCCGAGCAGCATCGCGACCATGTACCCGAGGTAGGAGAGCTTGGCGACGTCGTCCGGGCTGCCCAGCCCGTCGGTGAGGTACTTGACGCTGTAGTTGGAGACCGAGGCGTCCGCGATGTACGCGACGGCCATCGCCAGGCAGAGCGGCAGCAGCGGGCGCCAGGGGATCGACCGGGCCGCGGCCTCGCTCGCCTCCCGGACGGCGTCGCCCAGCTCGGCCGGCCCGGCGAACCGGGTGCCGGCCAGGAGCGCCAGCGGGATCAGCACGGCGGCGGCGGTGCCGAACAGGGTGAACAGGCTGAGGTGGTAGTGCGAGCCGAGGCCGGCGAGGGCCGCGCCGACGATGCCGCCGAGGCTGAACGCGGCGTGGAAGCCGAGCATGATCGAGCGTCCGTAGCGGTGCTGGAGGCCGACGCCGAGCATGTTCATGCTGGCGTCGAGCGCGCCGACCAGCAGGCCGAAGGAGCCGAGCACCAGGCCCAGCTGCCAGAGCGTGTCGCCCAGGCCGACCGCGGCCAGCGTGAGGCAGAGGACCGGCTGGACGACCCGCAGCACGCCGCGCGCGCTGGTCCGCTTGACCAGCCACTCGGACGTGATCGAGCCGACGCCCGCCAGGACCGGCACGGCGGCCAGGAAGACCGGCAGCAGCGAGTCGTCCAGCCCGTACCGGTCCTGGATCTCGGGGATGCAGGTGACCAGCAGGGCGAAGGTGATGCCCTGGAGGAGGAAGCTGACCGCCAGGGCGGCGCGCGCCTGCCGCAGCCGGGCCGGTGTCTCGGTACTCATGCGGGACCTCGCTACTGGCCGGTACGACGATGTTGGCGAGAGCGTAGGCGGTGCGCGGGGTTTTGGGGAGGGGTCCGGCCACGATCATGACGGCCGCCGGCGGCCCCCGTCCGCACCGGAGGCTCGGAGCAGCCCGGCGATCCCCGACAGGTCGCCGACCAGGCCGGTGGCGCCGGCCGCGGTGAGCTTCGCCGGGTCGGTGAGCGCGGTGTACCCGTACACGTCCATGCCGGCGGCCCGGGCGGCCAGCACGCCGTTGACGCTGTCCTCCACGACCAGGCAGCGGGCCGGATCGGCCCCGAGGGTGCGGGCGGCGTGCAGGAACAGGTCCGGGGCGGGCTTGCCGACGCCGACGTCCTGGGCGCTGAAGATCCGCTCCTCGGGGAAGTACCCGCGCAGGCCGGTCAGGTCGAGCGCGGTGCGGATCCAGGCGTGGTGCGCGGAGGAGGCCAGGCAGTACGGGACGGAGTGCTGCCCGAACTCCTTCAGCAGCTGCTCCGCGCCGCGCACGGCGGTGAGTTCGGCCGCGAAGGCGTCGAAGACCCGGGCGTGGAACAGCTCGTCGAAGCCCTCCGGGAGCCTCGCGCCGTGCCGCTCGCCGATCACGTCGTGCACCCGGTGCGCCGCGGTGCCCATGTAGTCCCGGTAGGAGTCCTCGACGGTGGTCGGGAAGCCCAGCTCGGTCAGGTACTCGGCGAGCAGCCGGTTCGAGATCGGCTCGCTGTCCACGAGGACGCCGTCATTGTCGAAGATCACCAGGTCGTAGCTCACACCCGCGAGCCTACTGCCGGGCCCGCCCGCCGCTCCGGCCCGGACTACTTGCCGCCGGAGGCCAGCTCCCGCGAACGGTCCCGGGCCGCCTCCAGGGCGCCGAGCAGGGCCGCCCGGACGCCGTGGTTCTCCAGCTCGCGGATGGCCGCGATGGTGGTGCCGGCCGGCGAGGTGACGGCCTCCCGCAGCTTGACCGGGTGCTCGCCGGAGTCGCGCAGCATCACCGAGGCTCCGATCGCGGACTGCACGATCAGGTCGTGGGCGACGTGCCGGGGCAGGCCGAGCAGGATGCCCGCGTCCGTCATCGCCTCGACCAGGAAGTAGAAGTACGCCGGTCCGGAGCCGGACAGGGCGGTGGCCGCGTCCTGCTGGGACTCGGGCAGCCGCAGGGCCTTGCCGACCGAGCGGAAGATCTCCTCCGCGCGCTCCAGGTGCGCCTCGGTGGCGTGCGAGCCGCCGGAGATCACCGACATGCCCTCGTCCACCAGCACCGGCGTGTTGGGCATCA
The DNA here is from genome assembly GCF_014655955.1 of Kitasatospora indigofera. Lineage (GTDB taxonomy): Bacteria > Actinomycetota > Actinomycetes > Streptomycetales > Streptomycetaceae > Kitasatospora > Kitasatospora indigofera. The sequence continues at coordinate 73,205 of NZ_BNBO01000038.1, read as the reverse complement.
CCCGGACGACCGGGGTGCCGACCGCGAGCCGCGCCTCGAACCAGCGGGTGGGGATGCCGGCCGCCGCCGAGATGACCAGCCGGTCGGTGCCGACGTGCGGGGCGAGCTCCTCCAGCAGGGTGCCCATGTCCTGCGGCTTCACCGCGAGGATCAGGGTGTCGGCGAGCTTCGCCGCCTCCGCGTTGGTCACCACGCCGACGCCGTACGCGGCGACCAGCTCGGCCGCGCGCTCCGGGCGCCGGGCGGTGACCATCACGTCCGCCGGGTCCTTGCCGGCCCGCAGCAGGCCGGAGAGCAGGGCCTCGCCGATCTTGCCGGTGCCGAGGAAGGCGATCTTCTGTCCGTGTGACGCGCTGCTGCTCATGGCCGCTCCTTCGTACCGTCCCGACTCGGTGCTGCGGCCATCCTCGCACCGGTGCCCGCGCGGGCGGGTGCGAGTCCAGCCCGTGGGCAGCTCCGGGCCCGGCCGTCCCGCTCCCCGAACACCGGGCCCGGGGCGGCGGGTTCGGCCGGCCCGGGGCGGCCGTCCGGCGGGAGCGGCCGGGGCGGCCGGGCACGCCGTCGCGGCCGCCGGGGGCGGGGCGCTGGCCGCCCCGGTGGCGTAGGGGGAAAGTCGGGGTTCTCCCCTATGGCTTCCCGCGCACCCGCGGAGCACCGTGGAGACATGGCACACGGAGACTTGTCACGACGCGAAAATCAGCAGCTCGCCGTCGCCTCCGCGACGATGGGCCCGTGGAAGACGGCCGCAGGGGTCGGTGCGGTGGTGGGCGGCGCGGCGCTCGGGGTCGACCTGATCACCGGGCACTGGTCGACGAGCATGCTCGCCGGACCGGCCGGCTGGGCGCTGTTCTTCTTCTTCCTGGTCGGCACGGTGGGGGGCCGGCTCCGCACCGACACCGGGGACCGGCGGATCCGGCGCTGGGCCGCCGAGCACCCGTGGCAGGCCGCGATGCCGGCGGCGGGGGCCCTGCTGGTCCTCAACACGCTCGCGCAGGCCTTCCTCGGGGACGCGAGCCTGATCGGCGCCTTCCTGGTGTCGCTGCTGCCGGCCGGTCTGCTGCTGGCGATCGCCGGCGTGGTGGGCTCGGTGAAGCAGGCCCGCGGGAAGTGAGCCCGGCGGGCGGATGAGGCAGGCGGGCGGGCGTCCGGCCCGGGACCACGGGGGTGCCCCGGGCCGGGGACGCGGGGGTGCGCCCCGGGGCGGCGGGGTGCCCCGGGGCGGCGGAACGGCACCCGACGGGGGGACACATCGGGTGCTAACGGCCTGAACCCACCGCCCGCCACCAGGACTTGGGCCCCTGATCATCAGGGTGTCACCCGGCGTCGCCATACTGACGCGATGCCGATAGTCGAAGATCCGGATCCCCGCCCTTCCGAGGGGTCCGACCCGGACGGGAGCGACCCGTTCGAGAACCTCGTCCTGGACGAGGAGTTCGTCAAGGGTGCCGCCGTCAAGGAACAGGCCGGCCGCACCCGGATGCTCGCCGCACGCTGGAAGGACCAGCCGCCGGTGGACCCGGGGGCCCGCCGCACCGTGCTCGACCCGACGCCCGCCCGGCCCAGGCGCCGGCTGCGCCGCGCGCCCGCGCCGGTCGACGCCTGGGGCACCCCCCGGCGCCGGCCCCGGGAGTGGCGCGCGCCGCTGTTCGTGCTCCTCACCGTCGCGGTCCTGCTCGCCGCGCTCAACATCGACGGCCTGCGGGACTGGTACCGCGGCGCCCAGGACGGCCTGCCCACCGCGGCCCCCTCCGCGGCCCCCTCCGTCGCACCGGAGACGGCGCCCCCCGGCTCGGCGCCCCCGTCGCTCGCCGCGCAGACCCCGACCGTGGACCACCCGTGGGCGGGCTCGCCCGCCGAGGGCTGGCCGGCCGGACCGGACGCGATCGTGCTGCCCGCCGCGCAGGCGGTCGGGGCGTTCGACGCGGACCAGGTCGCGGCCCAGCTGAAGCTGGTCAAGGACTTCCTGGTGGCGGCCAACCTGGACCCGGCGGTGATCGCGGGCGGCCGCCCGGAGACCGCGCTGGACCTGCTGGACCGGGAGCAGCGGGACGCCGCCGTCCGCGGGCTGGACCACCCGGACGGGACGGCCGACGCCACCACCCTGTTCAGCCGCTTCGACCCGCGGGAGGCGATCCAGGTGGGTGACGTCCGGGTCCTCGGCCGGATGAGCGTGGAGGGCGACGGCGAGCGCGGGGTGCTGATCCACACCGACTTCAGCTTCGTGTACGCGCTGCGCCCCGGCCCGGAGGCCGGGCGGCCGCTGCCGAGCTCGAAGCCGTCGGCGAGCGCCCGGCCGGCCGCGCCGGAGAACTCGAACGCCGCGAAGCCGGTGGCCTGGACGGTCGCCCTGGCCGAGGAGGCCCCCGGGAGCACCCGGACCGCCCGGACCGTCGTGCGGCGGGCGGACACCTACCGCTTCTACGATCCGGCCCGGTACCGGACCAACCCGAAGAAGATCAACTTCGAGGAGTTCCGCAGCGACGTGGGCAACAGCGCCTGCTTCGTCGTCGACGGCTTCTACCACCCGCAGTTCGAGCAGTTCGCGGCGCCGCCGGCCCTGCCCGGCCGGGAGACGCCCCACGGGCCCGCCGTGGACCCGTACGACCGCAGCACGCCCGTCCCCGCCCCCGAGCCGGGTGCGGACCCGGCGTGCGGCACCGTCAGCCGGAGCTGACCGGCCGGCCCGCTCAGCCCCGCCGCTTGCCGCGGCCCGGCGCCCTGGTGTCGGGCCGCCGGCTGCGGCTCGCCTGGCGTCGCTCGTACCGCTGGACGGCCTGCTCGTGGCGGGCGCGCTTGACCGCCTCGCCCGGGGCCTCGACCAGGCTGCGGACGAAGTAGGCGAGCAGCGCGCCCACCCCGCCGATGATCCAGACCGCGCCGAGCGCCTTGTCCTCGGCCATCCAGCCGGTGAGCGCCTCCCGGCCCTCGCTCAGCAGCTTCCAGTTGCGCAGGGCCGCCAGGCAGGAGCAGATCGCCACGGCGGCGACCAGCAGGGCGTAGACGAAGCCGCCGGCGTCGGACATCTGGACGCCCTGGACGCCGAAGCGCAGCAGCAGGGCGCCGGCGGCCGCGGCCAGCAGGGCGCCCACCGGGACGAGCGCCCGGCGCAGCCGGTAGTCGGAGCCGCGCCCGACCCAGCTGGTGCCGAACCAGCGGATGCCCTCCGGCGCGGGGGCGCCCTCGGGGGCGGGGACGGCCGGGCCGGGGCTGGGGGTGCGGTGCTCGCTCACGGATCCGATTATCACCCGCCCGGGGCGGAACGACGTAGGAGCCGCCCCGGCTGCCGGGGCGGCTCCCACATGTCCTGCCTGTCCTGCCTGTCCTGCTGGTGGCGCCGGAGGTCAGCCGAGCTTGCTGACGTCCCGGACGGCACCCTTGTCGGCGGAGGTGGCCATCGCCGCGTACGCCTTCAGCGCCTGGCTGACCTCGCGCTGCCGGTTCTTCGGCCGGTAGCCGCCCTCGGACTCCAGCTTGAGGCGGCGCTCGTGCAGCTCCTCGAAGGAGACCTGGAGGTCGACCTTCCGGGCCGGGATGTCGATCGAGATGATGTCGCCGTCCTCGACGAGCGCGATGGCGCCGCCGGAGGCCGCCTCGGGCGAGGCGTGGCCGATGGAGAGGCCCGAGGTGCCGCCGGAGAACCGGCCGTCGGTGATCAGCGCGCAGGCCTTGCCCAGGCCCCGGCCCTTGAGGAACGAGGTCGGGTAGAGCATCTCCTGCATGCCGGGGCCGCCCTTGGGGCCCTCGTAGCGGATGACGACCACGTCGCCCTCCTTGACCCGCTTGGTCAGGATCGCGTCGACCGCGTCCTCCTGGGACTCCAGCACCACGGCCGGGCCGCTGAAGGTCCAGATCGACTCGTCGACGCCGGCCGTCTTCACGATGCAGCCGTCCTCGGCGAGGTTGCCGTACAGCACCGCGAGGCCGCCCTCGACGGAGTACGCGTGCTCGACGCTGCGGATGCAGCCGCCCGCGGCGTCGGTGTCCAGGGTGTCCCAGCGCTCGGACTGCGAGAAGGCGGTGGCCGAGCGGACGCAGCCCGGGGCGGCGTGGAACAGCTCCACGGCCTCCGGCGACGGCGAGCCGCCGCGGATGTCCCAGCCCTTCAGCCACTCGTCGAGCGAGCCGGAGTGCACGGTGTGCACGTCCTCGTTCAGCAGCCCGCCGCGGTAGAGCTCGCCGAGGATCGCGGGGACGCCGCCGGCCCGGTGGACGTCCTCCATGTAGTACTTGCCGTTGGGCGCGACCTTGGACAGGCACGGCACCTTGCGCGAGATGGCGTCGATGGCCCGCATGTCGAAGTCCACCTCGGCCTCCTGCGCCGCGGCGAGCAGGTGCAGGATCGTGTTGGTGGAGCCGCCCATCGCGATGTCCAGCGCCATCGCGTTCTCGAACGCGGCGCGGGTGGCGATGTTGCGCGGCAGGACGGAGTAGTCGTCCTGGTGGTAGTGCCGCTTGGTGATGTCGACGACGGTGCGGCCGGCGTCCTCGTACAGCGCCTTGCGGGCGGTGTGGGTGGCCAGCACCGAGCCGTTGGCGGGCAGCGAGAGGCCGATCGCCTCGGTCAGGCAGTTCATCGAGTTGGCGGTGAACATGCCCGAGCACGACCCGCAGGTCGGACAGGCGTTCTCCTCGATGATGGCGATGTCCTCGTCCGAGACGTTCTCGTTGACGGCGTCGGAGATCGCGTTGACCAGGTCGAGCTTGCGGACGGTGCCGTCCACCAGGACGGCCTGGCCGGCCTCCATCGGGCCGCCGGAGACGAAGACCGTCGGGATGTTGAGGCGCAGCGCGGCCATCAGCATGCCGGGGGTGATCTTGTCGCAGTTGGAGATGCAGATCAGGGCGTCCGCGCAGTGCGCGTTGACCATGTACTCGACCGAGTCGGCGATCAGGTCGCGCGAGGGCAGCGAGTACAGCATGCCGGCGTGGCCCATCGCGATGCCGTCGTCCACCGCGATGGTGTTGAACTCGCGGGGGATGCCGCCGGCCGCCTGGATGGCCTCGGAGACGATCCGGCCGACCGGCTGCAGGTGGGTGTGGCCCGGCACGAACTCGGTGAAGGAGTTGGCCACCGCGATGATCGGCTTGCCGAAGTCCTCGCGGGCTACGCCGGCCGCCCGGAGAAGCGCCCGGGCGCCTGCCATGTTGCGACCGTGGGTGACCGTACGGGACTTCAGCTCGGGCACTGTGCTCCACTCCTTCGGAGGCTGCTGCGGCCGACTGCGCTGGTGGGAGGGTGCAGGGCCGCTGTTAGCTATCGAGCGTACGCCTCAGGTCCAGCGCGCGGACGCTCCGTCCGCGATGCGGTCAGCGCGGGTCGTACCGTGACCGCCCCGGCGGCCCGGGGCGTCAGCCCTCGGTGACCGCGACCGTGAGGTCCAGGACGTACGGCTCGGTGACCCAGCCGTCCGGGAACTCGGAGAGCAGCGCCTCCCGCTCGACCGCCAGCAGCGGCGCGCGCCGCTCGGGGGTGAGCGCCGCCAGGTACGAGCGCGAGGTGAGGTCGGTGATCACCTGGTCGACGGTGATCACCCGCTCCCAGCGCAGCACGGCGCTGCCCAGCCGCAGGCCGTACGGCTCCAGGTGCCCGACGATCTCGTTCACCGCGCCGTACGCGTGGTAGGAGCCCTGCAGCGCCTCGGCGAGCCGGGTGCCCATCGCCCGGACCCAGCCCGTCGAGCTGTCCTTGACGTTCCACCAGGTGGCCAGTGCGCCGCCCGGGCGCAGCACCCGGACCGCCTCGGGGACGGAGCGGGCCGGGTCCGTCCAGTGGAAGGCCTGGGCGTAGGTGATCAGGTCGGCGGTGGAGTCGTGGAACGGCAGGTCGTTGCCGTTGCCGCGGACCAGCGGCAGCTCCGGCGAGACGGCGTGCAGGCGCTCGGCCATCCCCGGGGTGGGCTCGACGGCGGTGACCCGGGCGCCGCGCGCGGCCAGCAGCCGGGTGGAGATGCCCGTCCCCGCGCCGACGTCCAGCACGTCGGCGCCCTTCAGCGAACGGCCGGCCAGCCGCTCCAGCTCGTCGAAGAGCGCGTCGGGGTAGCCCGGCCGGGCCCGGTCGTACTCCTCGGCGACCGCTCCGAAGGACGAAGCGAGCGTGTCATGATCCGTCATCTCTCCCCCTGGGCACAGTGGTTCGCACTCGTGCGGTCCCTCCTCAGCGTACCCGGGCGGGGGTCGCCAGGTGGAGCCGGGTGAAGGCCAGCGCCTCGGCGAGATCGGCCTCGCGTTCGGCGGCGGAGACGGAGCGGCGGGTGTTGACCTCCAGCACCACGTGGCCGTCGAAGCCGGTCCTGGCCAGGTGCTCCAGCAGTTCGGCGCAGGGCTGGCCACCCCGGCCGGGGATCAGGTGCTCGTCCTTGCCGGAGCCGGAGCCGTCGGCCAGGTGGATGTGGGCCAGCCGGTCGCCCATCCGCCGGACCATCTCCATCGCGTCGATCCGGGAGGTGGAGGCGTGCGACAGGTCGATGGTGAAGTGCCGGTACTCCTCCTCGGTGACGTCCCAGCCGGGGGCGTAGGCGAGCATCTCGCGGTCGCGGTAGCGCCAGGGGTACATGTTCTCCACGGCGAAGCGGACGTCGGTCTCGCCCGCCATCCGCCCGATCCCCTCGACGAAGTCGCGGGCGTACTGGCGCTGCCAGCGGAACGGCGGGTGGACGACGACGGCGCCGGCGCCGAGCTTCTCGGCGGCGGCCCGGGCCCGGACCAGCTTGGTCCACGGGTCGGTGGTCCAGACCCGCTGGGTGATCAGCAGGCAGGGCGCGTGGACGGCCAGGATCGGCATCCGGTGGGCGTCGGAGAGCCGGCGCAGCGCCTCGACGTCCTGGCTGACCGGGTCGTTCCAGACCATCACCTCGACGCCGTCGTAGCCCAGCTTCTCGGCCAGTTCGAAGGCCACCGAGGTGGACTCGGGGTACACCGAGGCGGTGGACAGCGCGACCTTGGTGTCGGGGATGTGCAGCGCGGGGTGCTGCGGCAGGACCAGGCGGTCGGTGGTGCGCAGCAGGGGCGCGGTCCGGGCGGCCCGCTTGGCGGCCTTGACCGCGCCGACGGTGCGCACCGCGCGTTTCACGGCCGCCTTGGCCGGGGTCCGGGGGGCCTTGGCCGCGCCGCGGGCGGTGCCGGGCGGCGGGTCGGCCGGGGTGCCGGGTGTGCTGCCGGAGGCGGTGCCGGGCGCGGTGTCGGCGCCGGCCCGGGCGCGCCTGCGGGGCTCGGCCGGCCCGGCGGGCTTCGGCGGCCCGGCGGGCACCGCCGGTGCGGCGTCCTTCGCGGCCCGGCCCCTGCGGGGCACCCTGGGACGCTTCCCGTCCTCGGCCGGGAGCGGGCCTGAGCGGTG
>NZ_BNBO01000038.1:0-65773 GCF_014655955.1 Kitasatospora indigofera | reverse complement strand
GAGGTCCGGGCTGGTGAGGTCCGGGCTGGTGAGGTCCGGGCTGGTGAGGTCCGGGCTGGTGAGGTCCGGGCAGGTGCGTTCCGTCCGGCTGAGGTCCGGGCTGGTGAGCGGCCGGAGCAGCGCCGGCACCGGCGCCGGGGTCCGGGGGCCCGTCGGCGGGCGCCTTGCCGGCCTTGCCCGCCCTGCCGCCGGCCGACTTCACCGTCCGGGCGGTCCGGGAGGCCGCCTCCACCGTCCGCCTGGCGGCCGTACCCGCCCGGGCCCGGCGCGGCCCGGCCGGCCGCGGCTGCCCCGCAGCGGCAGCGCGGCCCTCCTGCGTCCCGTCCTCGTCCGCTGGTTGCGCCACGGGACACAGCGTATGCGGACACGGCCCGGAACGGGACGTAGGCGACGAACGTCACGGACCGGACGGCCACCGTCAGCCGGTGAGGGCGGCCCGGTGACGGTCGGCGGGGCTGTCCAGGGTGTCGAGGCGGCGCAGGATGATGCCCTCCCGCAGCGCCCAGGGACAGATGTCCAGCTCGGCCAGGCCGAAGATGTCCATCGCGGCGTCCGCGACCAGGGCGCCGGCCAGCAGTTGCCGGGCCCGGCCCGGCGAGACGCCCGGGATCTGCGCCCGCTCGGCCACCGACATCGCGCAGAGCCGGGGCACCCAGGCGGACAGGCCGGACCGGGTCAGCTTGCGGGTGGTGTACTGGCCCGCGGCGGCGGGGGCGGCGCCGGTCATCCGGGCCAGCTGCTTGAAGGTCTTGGAGGTGGCCACCGCGTGGTCGGGCGCCCCGAGCCGGGCGATCTCGCCGGCCACACTGGCGATCTCGGCCCGGATGTGGCGTCTGAGCCGGCGCAGGTCCTCCGGGTCGGCGACGTCCCCGGGCAGCCAGCCGGCGGTGAGCCGGCCCGCGCCGAGCGGCAGCGAGCAGGCCACGTCGGGCTGCTCGTCCAGGCCGCAGGCGATCTCCAGCGAGCCGCCGCCGATGTCGAGGTTGAGCAGCCGGCCGGAGGACCAGCCGAACCAGCGCCGGACGGCCAGGAAGGTCAGCCGCGCCTCGTCCTGGCCGGAGAGCACCCGCAGCGCGACGCCGGTCTCCTCGGCGACCCGCCGCAGGACCTCCTCGCCGTTGCCGGCCTCCCGCACGGCGGAGGTGGCGAACGGCAGCACGTCCACCACGCCCTTGTCCTCGGCGACCCGGATCGACGAGGAGACCATGTCGATCAGCTTGTCCACGCCGCTCGCGCGGATCGAGCCCTCGGCGTCGAGCAGCTCGGCCAGCCGCAACTCCGCCTTGTGGGAGTAGGCGGGCAGCGGGGCAGCCCCGGGATGGGCGTCCACCACGAGGAAGTGGACGGTGTTGGAACCTACGTCTAGAACACCGAGTCGCATAACCGTCCACGCTACGCGATACCACCGACCACGGGTCCTGGCCCGCACACTCCGATCGGCGGACCGGACGCCCCGGCCCCGGGCCGCGGGCCCCGGCCGGGTGCCGGTCCTGCCCCGCGCCGCCCGTCGGCACCGGACCGGCCACCGGTCGCGCCCCGGCAGGTCCTGACGTCGGCTCAGGCCGCCGGGCAGGAGGCGGCCCAGGGGCAGTGGGCAGGTGCAGGGGTCCAGGTGCAGGGGTCCAGGCGCAGGGGCGGCCGGCAGGGGCTGAGGGCGCGGGGCTGGGACCAGGGACCAGGGACCAGGGGCCACCGTCCAGGGCCGACGGCTCGGGACGGTGGCAGCAGGACGGCTCGCGGGGCGGCCGGTGCTACCGGGCGCCGCCCGCCGCGGGCGGACCGCTCCTCGGCGCGCGGCAATGGGCGTCCGCCCACCGCCGGGCCCGGTCGGGCACATCGGTGATCAGGCCGGCCGCGTCCCGGTCGGACATCGCCTGCCAGGACGGTTCGTCGTCCAGCGTCCACACGTAGACCTGGTGCCCGGCCCGGCGCTCGGCCCCGATCCGCTCGGCGGTGGCCAGTCCGGCGTCCAGGGCGAGCCCGGCCAGCGGCAGGCCCTCCGGCGGGTCCGCCAGGCCGCCGCCCTGGATCAGGACCAGCGGCAGCCGGGGCGCCTCCTCGTGCGCCTGCCTCAGGTGAGCGGCCGAGAACGAGTACAGGACGACGTCGGCGCGGCTGGCGGCCGCGATCCGGGCGATCCGGACGACGTCCTCGGGCCGCTGCCACTTGATCTCCATCAGCAGCCTGGTCCTGGTGCCGGCCAGCCGGGCCAGCAGCTGTTCGAGGGTCGGGACGGGCTCGGGGCCGCCGGGGCCCACGACGACCCGCAGGCCGGCGATCTGGGCGGCCGTCAGGGCGGCCACCTCGCCCTTGCCGTCGGTGACCCGGTCGACGGAGGAGTCGTGCATCAGGACGGGCACGCCGTCCTTGGTGGTCTGCACGTCGGTCTCCAGCCAGTCGGCGCCGCCCCGCAGGGCGGCCTCGAAGGAGGCCATGGTGTTCTCCGGGGCGGCCGCGGGCGAGCCGCGGTGGCCGATCACGACCGGCCGGTCGCAGGGCCTGGGAGCGGCGGCCACCTGCGCACGCAGTGCGGTCGCCGGGGCCCCGGGGGCCGCCCGGCCGGCGAGCGGTGCGGCGCAGCCCGCGGCGAGCACCGCCAGGACGGCGAGCAGGGCCGCGGGCGCGCGGGGTGGAACGGTCAAGGCGGGGCTCCGGGTCGGGTCGTGCGGGTCCGGGCGACGCTCGGACGGTTCATCAAACATGACAGCACGCCGACCGGGACAGTCGGCGCGACGCACTGCGGCGGCCCGGGGGCGGTGCCGCGAACGGCCGTGCCGGGGCTCCGGGTCGGGTCGTGCGGGTCCGGGCCGCGATCAGGCCGGGCGCGCGGGACCAGGACCAGGTCGGGTCAGGGTCGGGTCAGGGTCGGGATCAGATCGGGGTCGGGTCGGGTCAGGGCTGTCCGGGGTCACAGCAGGCCGTCCCAGAACTGCTCGACCAGCACGGCCCACCAGTTCTCGGGGTCGTCGAAGACGGTGCGGTCGACCGCCGCCAGCCCCCACTGGAGTTCGGCGACGGCCTGCCCGGCCGCGTACGGGTGCAGGCCTCGCAGCCGGGGGAGCCGGTCCGCGAACAGCGCCAGGCAGCGGACGAAGGCCCGCAGGTCCGCGTTGCAGTGACGGGCCGTGGCGTCGTCCGGGTCGATCGCGCGGACCGCGCCGCGTGCCGTGTCCACCGTGATCACCGACCAGCCGTCGGTGCCGAGCACCACCTGCGAGACCAGCTCCTGTGCGGCCCGGGCGGTGGCCCGGGTGCCGCGGCCGGACTCCGCCAGGTGGTCGGCCGCCGCCGGGAGCACCCGGCCCGGCCGGGTGCCGTCGGCGATCCCGTCCGGCAGCGGGTGGTGCAGCGCGAAGTACCCCTCGACCAGGACCGGTACGCCGACCTCCAGCAGGGCCCGGGCGGTCACCTCCGGCAGGTCCGCCCGGCCGACGTCGGCCGGGTCGAAGCGGCGGACGCCCGCCGGGCCGAACTGCTCGGCGAGCCGGGCCGCGAGGGTCCGGTCGTGCTCGGCCGCCGCCGCGGGCACCGAGCGGGGGAACGGCACCCGGTTGCGCCGCGCGGGCGCCGGCGCCCCCGGCTCCGCCCCGGGCTCCGGCAACGCCCGCAGGGCCTGCGCCCTGGCGTCCGCGCGCGGACCGTAGGGGATCTCGAACCCGACCTGGACGGCGAGCAGTTCGGCGGCCAGCGCGTGCGCCCAGTAGCCGCCGGGCAGGGCGCCGATCCGCAGGTCGGTGCGGACCGACACCACGTCCTCGGCCCGGACGCCCTGCTGCTGCAGCTGCCGCCAGGCGCGCAGCGCGGGGTGCGGCAGGCCGGGCTCGGAGCGCAGCACCAGGGCCCGGGTGCCGCCGAGTTCGTCCCGGTAGGTCAGTTCGGCGCGGGCGCCGGGACCGGTGGCGGGCGGCAGCGCCGGGTCGTAGCAGCCGGCGCCGAGGCTGTCGCGGTAGAGCCGCACCACCTCGGGGACGGGGACGGACGGCCAGACGCTCAGCGCGCCGGTGGCACGGTCGACGACGGCGCAGGCCGCGCCGATCTCCTCGGGCGCCCGGCGCTCCCCGGTCAGCGGGTCGACCCGGACCGGCGAGGGGTCCGCCCACAGCACCCAGCCGAGGTCGAACTCGTGGGCGTGCACCGCCCGGCTGCCGGTGGCGGAGTCGGCGGACGCCCGGGGCAGGTCGCCGTTGATCCAGCGGTGGGCGGCGTCGAGCGCCTGCGCGCGGGTGGTCACGAGTCGGCGCTCCTGATGCGGGAGGTGCTGTCGGTGTTGGTGCTGCTGTCGGTGCCGGTGGTCTTCGCGGTGACGGTGCTGGTGCTGCTGTCGGCGACGGTGCCGGTGGGGTTGGTGCTGCCGGTGCCCTCGGCGGTGCCGGCGTCGGACGCCGCGCCGTCCGGGACCGGCCCGGAAGCCGCCGGTGCCCCCGGTGTTCCGGGCGCGGCCGGTGCCGCCGCGGTCCCAGGTGCCTCGGCGGCTGCCGCCTCCGGGGCACCTGCCCCGTCCGGGACTCCGTCCGCCGCCGGGACGGCCGGACGCGCGCGGCGCTCCGCGAGGTCCAGCGGACGGCAGTCCGGGTCGAGGGCGATCGCCCACAGGCCGTGGTCCGCGCTGTGCAGCGGGGCCGGGCCCTGCCGCCCGGTCTGGTGGTCCAGGTAGGTCACCGTCTCCTGGTGGTTGACGGCGTTCCAGGCGTGCGAGCGCCCGTACGCGTCCAGCGTCAGCAGGACGGCCTGTGCGCCGTGCCCGGCCCGGCGCAGCGCGCCGGCCAGCCGCTCGAACGCCTCGGTGCCCTCGCCCAGGTCCCGGAACGGCGCACCGAGTTCGCGCTCCGCCCGGTCGCGTCCGCCGCGCTCGCCAGCACCGCCCTCGGCGGGGATGCGCGGGGCGGCGCAGGCCGGACGGCCGGTGAAGGTGTCCACCGCGGAGAGGGCAATCTCCAGGGCGTTGTTGGCCCGGCCCGGCTCGCGGTACCCGGCGGCGTTGACCACCTCGGCCCAGCCGCCGGCGGCCGGGTCGGGGTGCCGGGCCGGCAGGCCGTCGGCGCCCTTGGGCACCCGGCGCTCCAGCTCGGCCTGCTCCTGCGGGTCGACCGGGCCCAGCCCGCCGGGCACCCCGTACGGGCGGCTGTCGGCGATGCAGCGGATCCGTGTGACCTGGTCCGGCTCCTCCTCGCCCTGGCCGCGGGCGGCCCGCGAGGCCAGGTGCAGGGCGAGCAGCTGAGCGGTGGCGACCGGCGCGACCCAGGGGCCGGTGCCCTCGCCGGGCCCTTGCTCGCCGCGACGGCGCGCCTCGCCGGCCCCGTGGCCCGCGCCGGCACCCGCGCCCGCACCGGCGCCGCCTCCTCCGCCTTCGGTCCCGGCCCGGCCGGGGCCGGGCGCCAGGACCGGCCCCGTCCCGATCGGCACCGGTCCGGTGGCGCCGGAGCCGGCGCGCGATCCGCCCACGCCGGCACCCGGGCGGGCCTCCGCCGGCTGTGCGCCCGCACCGGCGGCGGAGCCGCCCGCACCGGACCCACCGGCACCGCCCGCACCGGACCCACCGGCCGCCGGGGCCCCCGCCCCCGGCACGCCGACCACCCCGGCGCCGACGCCGCTCGCGCCGGAGCCGCCCTGGGCACCACCGGCGGCGGGCAGGTGCCCCGCGCCGGCCGCCGTACCGCCACCGCCGAAGGCACCGCCGGAGCCGAAGCTCCCGCCCCCGGGCAGCGCCGTGGATCCGCCGTAGCCACCGCCACCACCGGAGGCGGCGCCGCCCCCGGGGACGTACCCGCCGGACGCGCCCGAACCGCCGGACCCGCCACCGGCCGGGCCGCCGCCCGCGGAGTGGCCCCCGCCGGCGACCGGGCCCCCGGAGCCGCCGTAGCCGCCGGCGGAGCCCGGGTCGGGGGCCGGCGGGGCCAGCACGGAGTCGGTGCGCACCGAGACCGGCGCGCCCGCGCCGTGCGGCGCCGGCGGGGCGTCGGCCTGGGGCGCGGGCGCGTAGCCGCCGGCGGAGACCGGGCCGTAGCCGCCGCCCGCGTGACCGGACCCGCCCGCCGGGGCGGGGCGTTCGGGCCGGCCCACCGGGGTGTCCACCGTCACGCCGGCCGACGGACCGCCGCCGTTGCTGTTGCCGTTGCCGCCGCCGTTGTCCCAGGAGGCGGCCGCGCCGACCGGGCCGGTCCGGACCCGGACGTCCGGTCCGGCGCCGCCGGCCGTCAGGTCCACCACCGGGCCCGCCCCCGGGGCACCGGCGCCGGGCAGCCCCGATCCGGGCAGGCCGGTGCCGGGCAGCCCCGAGCCGGGCAGCTCCGAGCCGGGCAGTCCCGAGCCGGGCACCGCGTCCAGGCCGGTGCCGAACGGCGGCTTCCCGCCGGGGGCGGCGTGCTGGGTGAGGTCGACCGCGACCACCGGCTTGCCGTCCGGGCCGTTCAGGACGGTCCGGCCGTCGGGGCCGACCTGCGGCCTGCCGTGCTCGTCCAGTTCGACCGTCAGGCCCTCCACCGCGACCACCGGCCTGCCGTCCTTGCCGACCACCAGCGTGAGCCCGGTCGGGTCGGCCACCTCGGTGCCGTCGGCCCGCAGGATGACCGGGTTGCCCTGCTCGTCGAGGGCCGGCCGGCCGTTCTCGTCGAGCTTGACGGTCAGGCCCTCGACCCCGACCACGGGCTTGCCCTGCTCGTCCAGCCGGACGGTCAGCCCGGCGCCGCCCGCGCCGAGCACACCGGGCTCGCCCAGCGCGGCGGGCAGCCCGGCGGCGGCCGGGTCGAAGCCGCCCTTGGCGCCCATCACCTCGGACATGGTGGGCACGTCGGCGAGGCCGGCGTGGGCCGTCCCGGCGGCAGCGGCGATCCGGGTCAGCGCGGTGAGGGCCGGCTCCTTCGCGGCGCTCTGCACCGCCGCCTTCATGGCCCGGCCGAGTTCCTCCAGCAGCCCGGCGACCTTCAGCCGGGCGGCCTCCACCGCCACCGTTCGCACCGCGTCGGCGACGGTGTCCGCGGCGGCGTCCTTGACCTTGGCGGCCGCCGCGCCGACCGACTGCACCACCGCGCCGAACACCCCCTGGGTGTGCTGCGACCCGGTGGCGGCGGTGGAGACCTGGGCGGCCGTCCGCTTGGCCGCCGCGGCGTGCTCCTCGGCCTGCTTCAGGTCCTCGGCGAGCGCGGTCAGGGTGGCGACCAGCTCCGCCTTGCAGGTGTCGGTGGCCCGGGCCGCCGTCTCGAAGGCCTTGGCGACCAGCTCGGCGGCCTGCTGCGCGTCGTCCAGGTGCCCGCGGCCGCCGCCGCTGAAGGTCTGCCAGTGGTCGGCGAAGGCCTCCACCGCGCGGCCGGAGTTCTCCCCGGTGACCCGGCCGGCCGAGGCCCCGCCGCGGCGCCCGAGCCGTTCGCTCTCGGTGGCGAACTCGCGCCACAGCCCGGCCGCCCGGCGCAGTCCGTCCTCGTCCGCCTGCGGCCAGGCCTGGCCCAGCTGGGCCAGTACCGGGGCGAGTTCCTCGGGCAGCTTCCGGGACACGCGGTTCCCCCTTCGAAGAGCGTCGTGCGACAGCGCGCCGTGCGGGTGCACGGGCGGCGGGAACAGCGGTCTCAGGCCGCCGGGCCGGGCCGGGCCGGGCCGCGGACCGGACCCGCGGCGAACCCCCCGGCAGGGTGGACGACGCCACCGGGTGCGGAGGTTGCGGTGCGGCCGAAGTCCGCCGAGATGCCGGCGTCGGTGTCCGCCACCGAGTCGGCCATGGTGTGCAGGCCGGTGCCGATCTTCCCGAGCCGGTCGGCGATGCCGTGCAGCCCGCCGAGCACCGCCTCGCGGGTCTCCTGGTAGCCGCCGCCGAACCCGCTGCCGGGCTCGTCCTGCCCCCAAGGGGTGCCGAGGGCGGCCAGCGACTGCTCCAGGCCCAGCGCGGCCCGGGCGAAGTCGTTGGAGATCTGCTCGAACTCCCGGCCCTCGCCGTGCATCTCCCACGGCTTGACCGAGAAGTGCTCCCCCGGGCCGGACCCGCCGCCCGTGCCGCCCGTGGGCGTACCGCCGCCGCCCGAACCGCCGTTGCCCCTGCTGCTGCTCATCCCCGTACCTCCCCGTAGCGGACCTCGCCCCGGGGGCCGCCTTCGGTGCGCGGCCGGCGGGACGACTCCGGCGGCCGCCATCCTAGGGCGCCCGCCCCGGCCGCCGAGGGGCGCGGCGGCCTTTTCACCCCGCCTTCACGTCCGCCTTCACGTCCGCCGGCCGCCCGGCCCGGCCGGCGCTCCCCCGTCCGGCCGGTGAAATCGTGGCAAATGCCTCGGCCGGGAGCTGATCCGCACCCCCCGAAGGCTCTACCCTTGCCGAGTGGCAGCAGCAGAGACCTCGAAGAACGCCCCGCACGACTCCCCCGCCAAGTCCAAGAAGCCGAAGCCGGTCGCGGTCGATCTCGCGATGCCGACCCGGCGCCCGGAGGTGCCGCTCGACTTCCCGCGCGCCTGGGTGGAGTTCACCGACCCGGAGGACGACGAGCAGGTCTTCCGCTGCGACCTCACCTGGCTGACCTCCCGCTGGAGCTGCATCTTCGGCAAGGGCTGCCACGGCATCCGGCCGGGGCGCGGCGAGTCCGACGGCTGCTGCACGCTGGGCGCGCACTACTCGGACGAGGACGACGAGAAGCGGGTGGCCGGCCACGCCGCGCGGCTCACCCCGGAGACCTGGGAGCTGTTCGAGCACGGCACCGACGCCAAGGGCCGGATCAAGGTCGACGGCGGCATCACCATGTTCGACGAGGACGGCGACCGCCAGACCCGCCGGGTCGACGGCGCCTGCGTCTTCCTCAACCGCCCCGGCTTCCCCGGCGGCGAGGGCTGCGCCCTGCACACCCTGGCCCTGAAGGAGGGCAAGGAGCCGCTGGAGACCAAGCCGGACGTCTGCTGGCAGCTGCCCGTCCGCCGGACCTACGACTGGATCGACCGGCCGGACGACACCCGCTACCTCCAGGTCACCATCGGCGAGTACGACCGTCGCGGCTGGGGCCCGGGCGGCCACGACCTGCACTGGTGGTGCACCGGCAGCCCGGAGGCGCACAACGGCCCCGACCCGGTCTACGTCAGCTACCGCCCCGAGCTCACCGAGCTGATGGGCGCCGGGGCGTACAAGGTGCTGGCCGGCCTGTGCGAGGAGCGGATCGCCACCAAGGGCGACCGCAAGGTGGCGCCGCACCCGGCCGACCCGGCGCCCGCGCCGAAGAAGCCCAAGCACAAGTAGGCGCCCGGCCGAACGGCCGAACGGGCAGGTGACGGAGGGGCCGCTCCCCGGGGAGCGGCCCCTCCGTCACTTGTCGATGTCGCCGACCACGAAGAACATCGAGCCGAGGATCGCGACCATGTCGGCGACCAGGGTGCCGGGCAGCAGCTCGGTGAGCGCCTGGATGTTGTTGTACGAGGCCGAGCGGAGCTTCAGCCGCCAGGGCGTCTTGTCGCCGCGCGAGACCAGGTAGTAGCCGTTGATGCCGAGCGGGTTCTCGGTCCAGGCGTAGGTGGCGCCCTCCGGGGCCTTGAGCACCTTGGGCAGCCGCAGGTTGACCGGGCCGGGCGCCAGCGTGGCCAGCTTGTCCAGGCAGGCGTCGGCGAGGTCCAGCGAGTTGACGGTCTGCTCCAGCAGGCACTCGAAGCGGGCCAGGCAGTCGCCCTCCTCCCGGGTGACCACGGTCAGCACCCCGCGCAGCTCCTCGGAGCCGTACGCGAGGTAGGGCTCGTCGCGCCGCAGGTCGAGGTCGACGCCGCTGGCCCGGGCGATCGGGCCGCTCACCCCGTACGCGTGCACGTGCTCCTGGGAGAGCACGCCGACGCCGGCGGTGCGGGCCCGGAAGATCTCGTTGCCGAGCACCAGGTCCTCGAAGACCGGCAGCTGGGAGCGGACGGTGGCGACGGCCGCGCGGACCCGGCCGAGCCAGCCGGCCGGCAGGTCCTCCTTCAGGCCGCCGACCCGGTTGAACATGTAGTGCATCCGGCCGCCGGAGGCCTCCTCCAGCACGTGCTGGAGCTCCTCGCGGCCGTGGAAGGCGTGGAAGACCGGGGTGATCCCGCCGAGCTCCAGCGGGTACGAGCCGAGGAACATCAGGTGGTTCAGCACCCGGTTCAGCTCGGCCAGCATGGTGCGGATCCAGACCGCGCGCTCGGGCACCTCCATGCCGAGCATCCGCTCCACCGCGAGCACCACGCCGAGTTCGTTGGCGAACGCCGACAGCCAGTCGTGGCGGTTGGCGAGCATGATGATCTGGCGGTAGTCGCGGGCCTCGAAGAGCTTCTCGGCGCCCCGGTGCATGTAACCGATCACCGGCTCGGCGGAGACGATCCGCTCACCGTCCAGCACCAGCTTCAGGCGCAGCACGCCGTGCGTGGACGGGTGCTGCGGGCCGATGTTGAGCACCATGTCCGTGGTGCCCGGTTCGCCCGAAAAGTTTTCCGCACCCGCGCCGATGCCGACCGTGGTCTCCCTCATGGCACCAGAGTCTGCCATCCCGGCAGGCCCCCCAGGCTCTCCGGTACCGGGATGCGGACGGCCTGCGCCAGCCAGCCGAAGGCCCCCAGCCCCGCCGGGTCGGTCAGCTCGGCCGCCTCGCCCGCCCCGCCGAGCGCCCGCAGGTAGGCCGCCGGGTCGCTGGACGCCAGGGACAGCGGCGGCCGGGCGCCGCTCACGCCGAGGGCCCGCAGCGCCTCGCGCTGCGTCGTCCACAGGCTGTGGACACCGGGCACGGCCACCGCGTCCAGCG
The DNA here is from genome assembly GCF_014655955.1 of Kitasatospora indigofera. Classification (GTDB taxonomy): domain Bacteria; phylum Actinomycetota; class Actinomycetes; order Streptomycetales; family Streptomycetaceae; genus Kitasatospora; species Kitasatospora indigofera. The sequence continues at coordinate 55,065 of NZ_BNBO01000038.1, read as the reverse complement.
CCACGTGCGCGGTGACGTCGCAGGAGCCGTCCGGCACCGGGCTCACCTCCCGGCCGTCCCGGAACCCGGCGAGGGTGCCGAACGGCGGGCGCCGCCCGGCGGTGTGCGCGTAGTCCACCGCCACCGCCAGCCCGGCCGCCAGCGAGCCGACCGCGCCCGCCCAGGCCTCGTCCCGCGGTCCGCCCAGCTCGACGACGTCGCCCGGTTCGCGCACCGGCCACCAGCGCTCGGCCCAGCGGCGGTCGGCCTCGGAGACGGGGGCGCCCGGCCGCTGCTCCCCGCCGGCGGTGTCCACCTCGGTGTAGCGCAGCACGCCGTCCTCGCCGGCCTCGGCGAGGTCCAGCGGCACGTTGTCCAGCCACTCGTTGGCGAACAGCAGCCCGGTGACGCCGGCCGGCGGCCGGTCCGTCCACCGGACCTCGGCGGGCAGGCCCGGCGGCCGGGCCGCCAGCTCCACCCCGTACGGGCGCAGCCGCCCGGCCAGTCCGGCGGGCACCGCGGCCAGCACCCCGGCCAGCAGCTCGCCGCGCCCCGCGCCGACGTCGACGAAGGCCAGCTCCGCCGGGCGCCCGAGCGCCTCGTCCACCTCGCCGAGCAGCCGGGCCACCGCCCCGGCGTACAGCCCCGAGGCGTGCACGGACGTCCGGAAGTGGCCCGCCGGGCCCTCCGGCCTGCGGTAGAAGCCCTCCGCGCCGTACAGCGCCTCTTCCATGGCGGGCCGCCACCGCATCCAGGTCATAGGGGTCGACGCTACCGGGAGCCGGGCCCGGCCCGGGGTTCGTCTCCGACCTAGGGAGTAGAAGGGATCGCTCTCCCGGCGGACCTGGGAGCACTCCGCGACTGCCTAGGCTGGACACGTGCATCGACTCAACGCCTGGCTCCGCCGACACCCCATGGTGGCCGACTCCGCCTGGGCGCTGCTGTTGCTGCTGCTCGGCCTGCTGCCGGACGACAGCGAACACGGCTGGCGACTGGTCGTGCACTACCTGATCGCGGTCGCCGTCCCGCTGCTGATGGTGTTCCGGCGCCGCAACCCGGACCTCACCCTGGCGCTGGCGGTGGCCCTCGGGCTCGGCCAGATCGCACTGAACGTCAACCCCGCGGCCTCCAGCATCGGGTACCTGGTCTTCGCGTACACGGGAGCCGCCTTCGGCTCCACCTGGGCCTCCCGGCTCGCGCTCGGCGCCGGACTGGCCGCCGGCCCGCTGACCCTCTGGCGCTTCCCCACCGGCTCGGTGGACGACCAGGGCGAACCGATCGGGCCGCACTACAGCGTCCTGCAGAGCCTGCTGCTGGCCACCCTGATGTCCACCCCGTTCGTGCTCTGCTGGGCCTGGGGCCGGCTGACCCGGGTGCGCCGGGCGTACCTGGTCGAGCTGGAGGACCGGGCGGCCCGGCTGGAGCGCGAGCGGGACGCGCAGGCGAAGGTCGCGGTGGCGGCCGAGCGGGCCCGGATCGCCCGGGAGCTGCACGACGTGGTGGCGCACAACGTCTCGGTGATGATCGTCCAGGCGGACGGCGCCGCGTACGTGCTCGACAACTCGCCGCAGCAGGCCAAGGAGGCGCTCGGCACCATCGCCTCCACCGGCCGCCAGGCGCTGGTGGAGATGCGCCGGCTGCTCGGGGTGCTGCGCACGGCCGGCACCGCCGAGGAGTACATGCCGCAGCCCGGTGTGGAGGAGCTGCCGGAGCTGCTCGACCAGGTCCGCACGGCCGGCCTGCCGGTCGACTTCACCGCCTCGGGCGACTCCCGCGAGCTGCCCCGGGGCGTCGAGCTGACGGTCTACCGGATCGTCCAGGAGGCGCTGACCAACGTCCGCAAGCACGGTGGCCCGGACGCCCGGGCCAGGGTCGCGGTGGACTTCGGCGAGCGGGAGCTGGCCGTGCTGATCGAGGACGACGGCCGGGGCACCACCTCCGAGCAGCTCACCGGCGGCGGGACGGACGGTCTCGGGCATGGTCTGATCGGCATGCGGGAGCGGGTCGGGATGGTCAGCGGCAGTCTCGACGTCGGCCCCAGGCCCGGCGGCGGGTTCCGGATCCGCGCCGTCCTGCCGCTCAAGGCGGCCAAGTAGAGCCGGTGCGCCCCGTCCGGGCGTCCGTGTCACGGTCCGGGCGACGACGTCCGCGAACCAGTCCGAGCAAGAACCAGTCCGTGCAAGAGGGAGAGCCATGACCATCCGCGTGATGCTCGTCGACGACCAGGAGCTGCTGCGCACCGGCTTCCGGATGGTCCTGCAGTCGCAGGGCGACATCGAGATCACCGCGGAGGCCGGTGACGGCGCGCAGGCCCTGGAGGTGCTGCGGCACACCGAGGTGGACGTGATCCTGATGGATGTCCGGATGCCCCGGCTGGACGGCGTCCAGGCCACCCGGCGGATCTGCCTGTCCGCCGACGGCACGCCGCTGCCGGGCGCCCCGCACGTGCTCATCCTCACCACCTTCGACCTGGACGAGTACGCCTTCGCCGCGCTGAAGGCGGGGGCCAGCGGCTTCCTGCTCAAGGACGTCCCGCCGACCGAGCTGGTCGCGGCGATCCGTTCGGTCCACGCCGGTGACGCCGTGGTCGCGCCGACCACCACCCGCCGCATGATCGACCGCTTCGCGGAGGTGCTGCCCACGGTCGGCGCGGCCCCCGCCGCCAACACCCTGGCGCCGCTCACCGACCGCGAGCGGGAGGTCTTCCTGCTGGTCGCCCAGGGGCTGTCGAACAGCGAGATCGCCGCCCGGCTGGTGCTCTCCGAGGCCACCGTGAAGACCCATGTCGGCCGGATCCTGGCCAAGCTCGGCCTGCGCGACCGGGTGCAGGCCGTGGTGCTCGCGTACGAGGCCGGGCTGGTCCGGGCCGGCGCCGGGGAGTAGCGGGGGCCGGCCCGGCGGTCGGCTCCGGGCGGGCCCGGCGGACCGGTGCCGCGGACCGGTGCCGCGGGCCGCCCCGGCGGGCGGCTCCGGCGCGGCCGTAGAATGGCCCGGTACGTCTGGTACCCGCAGAGGACTGGAACGGAAAGTTAGGACGAACGCGAAGCCGTGAGCACGTCCAACCCCTTCGGAGCGCCCGAGCAGTCCGGCGGCCCGTCCGACCCCGGTGACCGTCCCGCCCGGCTCGCCGTCGGGGTGGTCGGCACCGGCCGCGTCGGGCCCGCGCTGGGCGCCGCCCTGCAACTGGCCGGCCACCGGGTGGTCGCCGCCTCCGGCGTCTCGGCCTCCTCCCGGCGCCGGGCCGGGGCCCTGCTGCCCGGGGTCCGCCTGGTGACGCCGCAGCAGGTGCTGGCCGCCGCCGACCTGGTGCTGCTGACCGTCCCCGACGACGCGCTCGCCGACCTGGTCCGGGGCCTGGCCACGACCGGGGCGGTGCGCCCCGGGCAGATCGTGGTGCACACCTCGGGCGCGCAGGGCGTGGCGGTCCTCGAACCGGCGACCAGGGCCGGTGCGCTGCCGCTGGCCCTGCACCCCGCGATGACCTTCACCGGGACGTCGGTGGACCTGGCCCGGCTGGCCGGCTGCCCGTTCGGGGTGACCGCCCCCGAGGAGCTGCGGCCGGTCGCCGAGGCCCTGGTGGTGGAGATGGGCGGCGAGCCCGAGTGGGTGCCCGAGGAGGTCCGCCCGGTCTACCACACGGCGCTGGCGCACGGGGCGAACCACCTGGTCACCCTGGTCGCGCAGGCGATGGAGCTGCTGCGCGGCGCCGGGGTGGCCGAGCCCGGCCGGCTGCTCGGCCCGCTGCTCGGCGCCGCCCTGGACAACAGTCTGCGGTCCGGCGACGCGGCCCTGACCGGCCCGGTCGCCCGGGGTGACGCGGGCACGCTCCGCCGTCACCTGGACCAGTTGCGTACGGTGTCCCCGGACATCGATCAGGCGTACCGCGCGATGGCCAGGGCCACGGCGCAGCGGGCGGTCCGAGGCGGATCGCTCAAGGAAGAGTCGGCGGCGGCGCTGCTGGACGTACTCAACGAGGAGAAGCACTGATGGCGGGCAAGAACCAGCGTGGCAGGCAGCCGGTCCGGGAGCCGAAGGTCCGCAAGGCGGCCCTCACCCACACGATCGCCGACTTCGAGCCCGCCTTCTGGCCGGACGAGCAGCCGGTGGACAACGCCGTCGTGATGACGATGGGCGCCCTGCACGAGGGCCACGCGGCGCTGATCCGGGCGGCCCGCAAGCAGGTCGGCGCGGACGGCCGGGTGGCCGTGACGGTCTTCGTGAACCCGCTGCAGTTCGGCGCCGGCGAGGACCTCGACCGCTACCCGCGCACGCTGGCCGCCGACGTCCGGCTGGCCGAGGAGAACGGCGCGGACGTGGTCTTCGCCCCGCTGGTCGAGGAGGTCTACCCGAACGGCGAGCCGCAGGTGCGGCTCACCGCGGGCCCGATGGGCGAGCGCTTCGAGGGCGCCACCCGCCCCGGCCACTTCGACGGCATGCTGACCGTGGTCGCCAAGCTGCTGCACATCACCGACCCGGACTTCGCCTTCTTCGGCGAGAAGGACGCCCAGCAGCTGGCGATCGTCCAGCGGATGGTCGCCGACCTGGACTTCGACGTCGAGGTGATCGGCGTGCCGACCGTCCGTGAGGAGGACGGCCTGGCCCGGTCCTCCCGCAACCGCTTCCTCGCCGAGGACGAGCGCGAGCGGGCCCTGGTGCTCTCCCGGGCCCTGTTCGCCGGCCGCGACGTGGCCGCCCAGGGCCCCAAGGCGGTCCGCGAGGCAGCCTCGGCCGTGATCGACGCCGCCGAAGGTGTCACCCTTGACTACCTCGCCCTGATCGACCCCGACGACTTCACCGAAGCGGCGGACGACTTCCAGGGCGAGGCGGTGCTGGCCGTGGCCGCGAAGGTGGGGACCACCCGCCTGATCGACAACGTCCGCATCATCGTCCGCTAGACCGCCGAACCGCCCGTCCCGCCAGACCGCCCGTCCCCAGGACACCGGTCCGCCAGGACGGGCACCCGCACCACCCGCACCACCTTCGACCCCTCAGGCATGCACTCACCTCTGGAGGCGTGACCCAGTGCTCCGCACCATGCTCAAGTCCAAGATCCACCGGGCCACCGTGACCCAGGCCGACCTGCACTACGTCGGCTCGGTCACGGTGGACGAGGACCTGCTCGACGCCGCCGACCTGCTCCCCGGCGAGCTGGTCCACATCGTCGACATCAACAACGGCGCCCGGCTGGAGACCTACACCATCGCGGGCCCGCGCGGCTCCGGCATCATCGGGATCAACGGCGCCGCCGCCCGGCTGGTCCACCCCGGCGACCTGGTGATCCTGATCGCCTACGGGCAGATGGACACCGCCGAGGCCAAGGGCTACGTGCCCAACGTGGTCTTCGTCGACGCCGACAACCGGATCACCGGCCTCGGCACCGACGCCGCCGAGGCCCGCGAGGGCAGCGGCCTGCTCAGGGGCGACCAGGCCCACGCCCCCGGGACGGTGGGCCGGCAGGCGTACGGTGGCCCCGACAACGCGGCCGCCACCGCCGCGCGCTGAAGGAGCAACTGAACGCCATGTCCGTCACGCACCGCCTCACCGCCCCCGCCCCCGGCTGGACGACCACCACCGACGTCGTCGTGGTCGGCTCCGGCGTGGCCGGCCTCACCGTCGCCCTCAACGTCCGCAAGGCCGGCCTGCGGGCGGTGGTGGTCACCAAGGCGATGCTGGACGACGGCTCCACCCGCTGGGCCCAGGGCGGCATCGCCGCCGCCCTGGGCGAGGGTGACACCCCCGAGCAGCACCTCGACGACACCCTGGTGGCCGGCGCCGGCCTCTGCGACGAGGAGGCCGTCCGCACCCTCGTCACCGAGGGCCCGGAGGCCGTCCGGCACCTGATCGCCACCGGCGCCGCCTTCGACCTCGACGAGGACGGCGAGATCCTGCTCACCCGCGAGGGCGGCCACCACCGGCGCCGGATCGCGCACGCCGGCGGCGACGCCACCGGCGCCGAGATATCGCGCGCCCTGGTCTCCGCGGTGCGCAGCGACCCGGGGCTGGAGCTGATCGAGCACGCCCTGGTGCTGGACCTGCTGACCGACGCCGAGGGCCACGCGGCCGGCCTGACCCTGCACGTGATGGGCGAGGGCCAGCGCGACGGCGTCGGCGCGATCCGGGCCCGCGCGGTGGTGCTCGCCACCGGCGGCATGGGCCAGGTCTTCTCCGCCAGCACCAACCCGGCGGTCTCCACCGGCGACGGCGTCGCGCTGGCCCTGCGGGCCGGGGCCGAGGTCACCGACCTGGAGTTCGTCCAGTTCCACCCGACCGTGCTCTGGCTGGGCCCGGAGGCCGAGGGCCAGCAGCCGCTGGTCTCCGAGGCCGTCCGCGGCGAGGGCGCCCACCTGGTCGACGCGGACGAGCACCGCTTCATGGTCGGGCAGCACGAGCTGAACGAGCTCGCCCCGCGCGACATCGTCGCCAAGGCGATCACCCGGCAGATGCAGCTCAAGGGCGCCGACCACATGTACCTGGACGGGCGGCACTTCGGCGCCGCCATGTGGGAGGAGCGCTTCCCGACCATCCTGGCGTCCTGCCGCTCGCACGGCATCGACCCGGTCACCGAGCTGATCCCGGTCGCCCCGGCCGCGCACCACGCCTCCGGCGGCGTCCGCACCGACCTGCTGGGCCGCACCACCGTGCCGGGGCTGTACGCCTGCGGCGAGGTGGCCTGCACCGGCGTGCACGGCGCCAACCGGCTGGCCTCCAACTCGCTGCTGGAGGGCCTGGTCTTCGCCGAGCGGATCGCCGCCGACCTGGCCGCCCGGCACCGGGCCGGCGAGCTGCCGGAGCGTGCCGTGGACGTCGCGGCGGCCCGGGCGGCGCGCGCCGTGCCGCTGCCCGCGCCGGAGGCCAGGGCCGACATCCAGCGGCTGATGTCCAGGGGCGCCGGCGTGCTGCGCTCGGCCGCCAGCATGGCCGCCACCGCCGCCGGGCTGGCCGCGCTCGCCGAGGAGGCGTACGCGCACCTGGCCGACGAGAAGCCGGCCGACCCCCGGGTGGAGACCTGGGAGGCGGCCAACCTGCACCTGGTGGCGACCGCTCTGGTGGCGGCCGCGGCCCAGCGCGCGGAGACCCGCGGCTGCCACTGGCGCGAGGACTTCCCCGAGCGGGACGACGCCACCTGGCGGCGCCACCTGGTCACCACTCTCGCCGGCCCGGCCGGCACCCCCGTCAGTACTCCCGAGGAGCAGTAAGCCATGTCCCACACCCACGAGGAACTCCCGCTGGCCGACCAGGGCGGCGGCTGCGGCGACGGCTGCGGCTGCGGGGACGGCGAGGGCTACGAGAGCGGTCTCGACCCCCAGCTCGCCGAGCTGCTGGAGGAGGCCGGCCTGGACCCGATCGAGGTCGAGGACATCGCCACCCTGGCGCTGGCCGAGGACCTGGCCGGCGGCGAGGACGTCACCTCCGTCGCGACCGTGCCGGCCGAGGCCGTCGCCACCGCGGACTTCACCGCCCGGGAGGCCGGCGTGGTGGCCGGCCTGCGGATCGCCGAGGCCGTGGTCTCGCTGATCTGCGAGGAGGAGTTCGAGGTCGAGCGGCACGTCCAGGACGGCGACCCGGTGGAGGCCGGCCAGGTGCTGCTCTCCGTCCGCAGCCGCACCCGCGACCTGCTGACCGCCGAGCGCAGCGCGCTCAACCTGCTCTGCCACCTGTCCGGCATCGCCACCGCCACCCGCGCCTGGGCCGACGCCCTGGCGGGCACCGGCGCGGTCGTCCGCGACACCCGCAAGACCCACCCGGGCCTGCGGGCGCTGCAGAAGTACGCGGTCCGCTGCGGCGGCGGCGCCAACCACCGGATGGCACTGTCGGACGCCGCGCTGGTGAAGGACAACCACGTGGTCGCGGCGGGCGGCGTCGCCGAGGCGTTCCGGGCCGTCCGGGCGGCGTACCCGGATCTCGCGGTGGAGGTCGAGGTCGACACCCTGGAGCAGATCCCGCCGGTCCTGGAGGCGGGCGCCGACCTGATCCTGCTGGACAACTTCTCGGTGGCCCAGCTCAAGGAGGCCGTGGCGCTGGTGGCCGGGCGGGCGAAGCTGGAGGCTTCCGGCGGACTGACCCTGGCCACCGCGCGCGAGGTCGCCGAGACTGGTGTCGACTACCTGGCGGTGGGGGCGCTGACGCACTCCTCGCCGATCCTCGACATCGGCCTGGACCTGCGTCCGTAATCCCTCGTCAGAGACCCCTTCTAGCCGTTACGGGACCTCATGCTCCTCACCATCGACGTCGGCAACACCCAGACCACGCTCGGCCTGTTCGACGGCGAGGACGTCGTCGAGCACTGGCGGATCTCCACCGATCCGCGCCGCACGGCGGACGAACTGGCGGTGCTGATGCAGGGGCTGATGGGCTCTCACACCGCGGTCTCCGAGGCCAAGGTGGACGGCCTGGCGATCTGCTCCTCCGTCCCCGCCGTGCTCCACGAGCTCCGCGAGGTGACCCGCCGCTACTACGGCGACGTCCCCGCGGTGATCGTGGAGCCCGGCGTGAAGACGGGCGTGCACGTCCTGATGGACAACCCCAAGGAGGTCGGCGCCGACCGGATCGTCAACGCGCTGGCCGCCAACCACCTGTACGGCGGCCCGTGCATCGTGGTCGACTTCGGCACCGCGACCACCTTCGACGCGGTGAACGAGCGCGGGGACTACGTCGGCGGCGCGATCGCCCCGGGCATCGAGATCTCGGTGGACGCCCTCGGGGTCCGCGGCGCCCAGCTGCGCAAGATCGAGCTGGCCCGGCCGCGCAACGTGATCGGCAAGAACACCGTCGAGGGCATGCAGTCCGGCATCCTGTACGGCTTCGCCGGCCAGGTCGACGGCCTGGTCAACCGGATGTCCCGGGAGCTGGCCAAGGACCCGGAGGACGTCCAGGTGATCGCCACCGGCGGCCTGGCCTCCCTCGTCCTCGGCGAGGCGACCACCATCGACGTGCACGAGCCCTGGCTCACCCTGATCGGCCTGCGCCTGGTGTACGAGCGCAACCGGCCGGCCGCCTGAGCCGCCCGGCCCCGCCGGACCCGGCCCCGGGACCGGCCGCGGCCCCGGGTCTTCCCGGCCGTCCGCCGGGCCTTCCGCCCGGCCTTCACACGACGTAGCCCCGGCGCCCGGCGCGCCGGGGCCGTCGCCGTCCCGGGCCCGTCCTGCGGGGACGGCGGAGCCCGGCCGCCGGGCCGCCGCGCCGCTGGTCATGGCCGTTGCGGCGACGCCGCGGTGATCGTTTCGGGCCAAACGGGGGGCTCGGCGCGACACTACCGACAAATCGGATATTCCTCACGTAGTGTCAACCCATGCCTACGCCACACGGATCGCGCGGCGGCATGGCCTTCAGCTCCGACGAAGTCCGCGTGCTGCGCCGCGCCCTCGCCCAAGCCCTGCACCCCGCCGTGCCCGCCCAGCTGTCCGTCCTCGGCCACCAGTCCCCCGGCCTGTGGGCCGAGGACGTCCAAGAGGCCCTGCGCCTCACCGAAGCGATCGACGAGGCCGTACGGGAGGGCGGCCGGCTGCGCGCCTTCCTGCTCGCCGACCTGGCCCGCTACCGCGACGCCCTGCCGGGGAGCGCGGGCGGCTACCTCGAACGCCTGGAGGAGGCCGTCTCCGACGGCTACCTGCCGGGTCCCGACGACCTCACCGCGCTGCGCACGCTGTCCCGGCTGCCCTGCGGGAGCGCCGAACGCTCCCGCCGGTCCCGCCTGGCCGGCCGCTGTCACGCCCTCGCCGAGGCCGCCGTCCGCGAGCGTCTCGCGCTCACCTCCGGGCAGCGCCACCTCATGGCGGTCCCCAACCCCGCCGCACCACCGAGCGCCCAGCTCGTCTTTGCTGGGCCCATCCCTGCTGGAGGACGGATTCCGATGAGCAGCCCCGCCGACTCCCCCACCCCGAAGGCCGCCCCCGGCGGCAAGGCCGCGCCGGCGCCCAAGGCCGCCCCCGGCACCAGGCCCGGGCCCGCGGCGCCGGCTCCGCAGGGCGGGCAGCCGCACCGGATGCCGACCCCCGCCGAGCTCTTCGGCCGCCGCCCCAAGCCGCCGGCCCGTCCGGAGCCCGCCGACGAGGCGTTGGAGCTGGCCACCGGCACCGGCTGACCGGCCCGGCGCGCACGAGGGGGAGGCCGTCACCGCGGCCTCCCCCTCACCGCGTCCCCGGGCCGCGGCGCACCGGGGACATCCCGTGGCCGAACACCCCCCGGGGCTGGCTACCCTGGTGGGGTGAGCGATCAGAGCACCGTCCCCGCGACCGACGACCTTCCCGAGCAGATGCGCGTGCGGCGCGAGAAGCTGGACCGGCTCCGGGCGGCCGGCGTCGACCCGTACCCGGTCGGCTTCCCCCGCACCACCACCATCGCCGACCTGCGTGCCAAGCACCCCGACCTGGAGCCGGACGTCGCGACCGGCGAGCGGGCGGGCGTGACCGGCCGGGTCGTCCTGGCCCGCACCGGCGGCAAGCTCTGCTTCGCCACCCTGCGGGACGGCTCCGGCGACCTCCAGGTGATGCTCTCCCTGGACAAGCTCGGCCCGGAGCGGCTGGCCGCCTGGAAGTCCGACATCGACCTCGGCGACCAGGTCGGCGTCGAGGGCGAGGTGATCACCTCCAAGCGCGGCGAACTCTCCGTGATGGTCGACCGCTGGGAGCTCACCGCCAAGTGCCTGCGTCCGCTGCCGGACAAGCACAAGGGCCTGACCGACCCGGAGGCCCGCGTCCGCCAGCGGTACGTCGACCTGATCGTGAACCCCGAGGCGCGGGAGATCCTGCACCTGCGCAGCAAGGTGGTCCGCTCGATCCGCCGTACCTACGAGGACCGCGGCTACATCGAGGTCGAGACCCCGATGCTGCAGCCGGTGCACGGCGGCGCCAACGCCCGCCCGTTCAAGACCCACATCAACGCGTACGGCATCGACCTGTTCATGCGGATCGCCCCCGAGCTGTACCTCAAGCGGCTCGTGGTCGGCGGCGCGGAGAAGGTCTTCGAGATCAACCGCAACTTCCGCAACGAGGGCGCGGACTCGACCCACAACCCCGAGTTCACCTCGCTGGAGTCGTACGAGGCCTACGGCGACTACGACACCCAGGCCGAGCTGATCCGGGCGACCATCATCAACGCCGCCCGGGACGCGCTGGGCACCACGGTGATCCGGGGCCTGGACCCGCACGGCGTCGAGCACGAGATCGACCTGGCCGAGCCGTGGGCGGAGGTCGGCGTCTACCCGGGCATCTCCGAGCACCTGGGCACCGAGGTCACCCCGGAGACCGGCGTCGAGGAGCTGCGCAAGCTGGCGGCCGAGCACGGCATCCCGTTCGAGAAGGAATGGGGCCACGGGCAGATCGTGCTGGAGATGGTCGAGCGCCTGCTGGAGGAGAACGCCGTCCGGCCGACCTTCATCAAGGACTACCCGACCGAGGTCTCCCCGCTGACCCGCCAGCACCGCTCGATCGCGGGCGTGGCCGAGAAGTGGGACCTGGTGATCTTCGGCACCGAGATCGGCACCGCCTACTCGGAGCTGGTCGACCCGGTCGAGCAGCGCGCCCGCCTCACCGCCCAGTCGCTGCTCGCGGCCGGCGGCGACGTCGAGGCGATGCAGGTGGACGAGGACTTCCTGCGGGCCCTGGAGTACGCGATGCCGCCGACCGGCGGCCTCGGCCTCGGGGTGGACCGCCTGATCATGCTGCTCACCGGCAAGAACATCCGCGAGACGGTGCTCTTCCCGCTGGTGAAGCCTGAGCCCAAGGCCGCCCCGGCGGCGCCGAAGAGCGACGAGGAGTGACCCGATGGACTACGTGAGTGCGATCGTGCCGCCGCTGGTCATGGCGGTCGGGTTCGGCTTCCTGGTGCGGGCGATCATCCGCAGCCAGGGCGGTGCCCAGAAGGCCAAGGAGGACATCGCCGACTGATCGTCCGCGATCGGCCCGCGACCACCGCGGAACCAGGCCCGCGCGCCGTCGTCCCATTCCGGGCGGCGGCGCGCCGGTTTGCTCCGGCTTAGCAAGATTTGCCCGATTCACTCCCCTATCCTGGCCCCACTATGGTCCGGCAACTCGGTGAACTAGAGAACGACATCATGACCAGGGTCTGGCAGTGGAACCGCCCGGTCACGGTTCGCGAGGTTCTGCTCGACCTGCAGACGGAACGCGATATCGCCTACACCACGGTGATGACGGTGCTCGACAAGCTCTACAGAAAGGGCTGGTTGCGCCGGGACCAGGTGGGACGCGCCTATCGATATGAACCCGTCTCCTCGCGCGAGGCGTACACCGCCGCTCTCATGAACGACGCCTGGGGCACCAGTGACAATCCGGCGGCCGCACTGGTGCACTTCTTCGGTCTGATGTCACCGGAGCAACGGGAGGCACTCCGGGACGCACTCCGTGTCGCGGCGCTCTTCCCCGCCCCCACGGATCCCGCGCCCGCGGATCCCGGCCCCGCCCCGGCCGGCACCGAAGCCGATACGGCGGGCGAACCCGATACCGCGGCCGAAACCCGGCCCGATACCGGGGGCCATAGCGGGGCGCATAGCGGGGGCCCGGGCGGGGCGGATAGCGGCGGGCTTAGCACCCCCCCATAGCCGGCGCGGGCGGCTAAACGCGTGCGCCCCCGGGGGCCCGGACGCGATAACGTCCCGCCATGGAGGTCACCATCCGCCGGGCGCGGACCACTGACGTACGGGCCGTGCGGCGGCTCATCGACGGCTACTCGCGGGACGGCATTCTGCTCGACAAGCCCACCGTCACACTGTTCGAATCCGTCCAGGAGTTCTGGGTCGCCGAGCGCGACGACACCGGCCTCGTGGTGGCCTGCGGCGCCCTGCACGTGATGTGGGAGGACCTGGCCGAGGTGCGCACACTCGCGGTCGACCCGTCCTGTCTGGGACTGGGCGTCGGGCACATGCTGCTGGAGAAGCTGCTGCAGACCGCACGCTGGCTCGGCGTACGTCGGATTTTCTGCTTGACGTTCGAGGTCGCGTTCTTCGCGAAACACGGTTTCGTCGAGATCGGCGAGCTCCACGAAACCGACGATGGTACGACAGACCCGGCGGCGATCGCTACGGATGTCTATGAAGAACTTCTCCGCTCGTACGATGAAGGCGTCGCGGAGTTCCTCGACCTGGAGCGTGTGAAGCCGAACACGCTGGGCAACTCGCGCATGCTGCTGCACCTGTGAACCCGTCCCGCCGGGCGTAGGGGTTTGTGTTTTCTGCAGAAAGGCGGTTTCCTTTCCTCAGGCAATGGGTCGTTTACGCGGAAAGGGAAGCCCGTGGCGCAGAGGGTGCAGGTCATTCTTGAAGACGATCTCGACGGTGGTTCGGCGGACGAGACGGTGACGTTCGCTCTCGACGGCGTTGCCTACGAGATCGACCTGAAGAGCACGAACGCAGACAAGCTCCGCGGGCTGCTGGCCCCGTACGTGGAGAAGGGCCGCAAGCAGAGCGGCCGGCTCACCAGCGCCCGCCGCAGCAGCGGCCGGGGCGCGGCGGCCCGGCCGGCGGCCGGGGCTCCGGACACGGCGAAGATCCGTGCCTGGGCGAAGGAGCAGGGGCTGGAGGTCAACGACCGCGGCCGGGTGCCCAGCACCGTCCGCGAGGCGTACGAGAGCGCCAACGCGTCCTGAGCCGGCTCGGGACACCGCACCCGGTGTCCCGGGGGCCGTGGACCCGGCAGGGCCCGGAGAACGGCTTCCGGCGCCCTGGGCGGGGCGGCCACGCCCTCGGCGGGCGGCCGGCCGACCGTCGCGGCGCACAGGGCACCTTTTCGGGGCGTGGAGGACATCCTCCGCGCCCCGCGGTGCTGAGGGCGCGCCCCGCGCGCGCCGCCGGCGTCCCGTCCGCCGCCCCCGGGCGGCACGCCCGCCCCGGCCGCCCCGGCAGCTGCCGGCGGGCGGCCCGGGACCTCCGTACGGGCGGCGGAACACTCATGGGCTGTGCAACGCTGTAGGAGCGAAGCGGTAACGCGGGTGCCACCTGATCGGCCGCACCCCGGGCCCCGGCCGTACCCGGCCGGCGGCGCCCCGCCCGTCCGCACCCCGGAGCCGGGGTCACCCCGACCCGGCGCCGCCCGGACTCCGGCCGCACCCGGCCGCGGGGCCGCCGGGCCCGGTGCGCGGACGGGCGACCGGCCACTGAGCCGCCGTCACCCCGGGCGGACCGGGCGGCGGCCGGACCGGGCGGCCCGTCAGCCGACTTCTCGCCAGGCGAACACCGCCACCGCGGAAACTGCGCGAGATCCGGCGGAATACCGGGTATGAATGCAGGTGGGACGGGCCGTGAGGCCCGGCCGGGGCAGATCGTGTGACCAGCCGCAGCCGGTGCGGCCGCGCCGAGGCGGGCGTTGTTCGCCGATGGCGTAGCGGTATCGGGTGCATCGGGACCACCTGTGGGAACACCGTCTCCCAACATCAGGTTGGGATTGGTGTCTGCTGGTCGCGCAGCACGACTTCCCACGAGAGTGGGGCTGATCCACCCTTCTCGTCCACTTTCGGACAGGAGGGGCCCATGCCGCGCCGCTGAGCGGGACTAGCATGCGGAAGGACAGGGCGGGGACCGACCCCGAACTGCCCGACCGCTCTGAGGAGCGATAAACGATGTTCGAGAGGTTCACCGACCGCGCGCGGCGGGTTGTCGTCCTGGCTCAGGAAGAAGCCCGGATGCTCAACCACAACTACATCGGCACCGAGCACATCCTCCTGGGTCTGATCCACGAGGGTGAGGGTGTCGCCGCTAAGGCCCTGGAGAGCCTCGGGATTTCGCTCGAGGCTGTTCGCCAGCAGGTCGAGGAGATCATCGGCCAGGGCCAGCAGGCCCCCTCCGGCCACATCCCCTTCACCCCGCGGGCGAAGAAGGTCCTGGAGCTCTCGCTCCGCGAGGCCCTCCAGCTCGGCCACAACTACATCGGCACCGAGCACATCCTGCTCGGCCTGATCCGCGAGGGCGAGGGCGTCGCCGCCCAGGTCCTGGTGAAGCTGGGCGCCGACCTCAACCGTGTCCGCCAGCAGGTGATCCAGCTGCTGTCCGGTTACTCCGGCGCCAGCAAGGAGTCGGCCACCGCGGGCGGCCCCGCCGAGGGCACCCCCTCCACCTCGCTGGTGCTGGACCAGTTCGGGCGCAACCTCACCCAGGCCGCCCGTGAGGCCAAGCTCGACCCGGTGATCGGGCGCGAGAAGGAGATCGAGCGGGTCATGCAGGTGCTGTCCCGCCGCACCAAGAACAACCCCGTGCTGATCGGTGAGCCCGGCGTCGGCAAGACCGCCGTGGTCGAGGGCCTGGCCCAGGCGATCGTCAAGGGCGAGGTCCCCGAGACGCTCAAGGACAAGCAGCTCTACACGCTGGACCTGGGCGCCCTGGTGGCCGGTTCCCGCTACCGCGGTGACTTCGAGGAGCGCCTGAAGAAGGTTCTCAAGGAGATCCGCACCCGCGGCGACATCATCCTGTTCATCGACGAGCTGCACACCCTGGTCGGCGCGGGCGCCGCCGAGGGCGCGATCGACGCCGCCAGCATCCTCAAGCCGATGCTGGCCCGTGGTGAGCTGCAGACCATCGGTGCGACCACCCTGGACGAGTACCGCAAGCACCTGGAGAAGGACGCCGCGCTGGAGCGCCGCTTCCAGCCGATCCAGGTCGCCGAGCCGTCGCTGCCGCACACCATCGAGATCCTCAAGGGCCTGCGCGACCGCTACGAGGCGCACCACCGGGTCTCCATCACGGACGCCGCCCTGGTCGCCGCCGCGACCCTGGCCGACCGGTACATCTCGGACCGCTTCCTGCCGGACAAGGCGATCGACCTGATCGACGAGGCCGGCTCCCGGATGCGCATCCGCCGGATGACCGCGCCGCCGGACCTCCGCGAGTTCGACGAGAAGATCGCCGACGTGCGCCGCGAGAAGGAGAGCGCGATCGACGCGCAGGACTTCGAGAAGGCCGCGTCCCTGCGCGACGACGAGAAGCAGCTCCTGACCGCGAAGGCCAAGCGCGAGAAGGAGTGGAAGGCCGGCGACATGGACGTCGTCGCCGAGGTGGACGAGGAGCTGATCGCCGAGGTGCTGGCGACGGCCACCGGCATCCCGGTCTTCAAGCTCACCGAGGAGGAGTCCTCGCGCCTGCTGCGCATGGAGGACGAGCTCCACAAGCGCGTCATCGGCCAGAAGGACGCCATCAGGGCGCTCTCCCAGGCCATCCGGCGCACCCGGGCCGGCCTCAAGGACCCGAAGCGCCCCGGTGGCTCGTTCATCTTCGCCGGCCCGTCCGGTGTCGGTAAGACCGAGCTCTCCAAGACGCTCGCCGAGTTCCTTTTCGGTGACGAGGACGCGCTCATCTCGCTCGACATGTCGGAGTTCTCGGAGAAGCACACCGTCTCCCGGCTCTTCGGTTCTCCCCCCGGCTACGTCGGGTACGAGGAGGGCGGCCAGCTGACCGAGAAGGTCCGCCGCAAGCCGTTCTCCGTCGTCCTCTTCGACGAGGTGGAGAAGGCCCACCCGGACATCTTCAACTCGCTGCTGCAGATCCTGGAGGACGGTCGCCTGACCGACTCCCAGGGCCGGGTGGTCGACTTCAAGAACACCGTCATCATCATGACCACCAACCTCGGCACCCGGGACATCTCCAAGGGGTTCAACCTGGGCTTCGCGGCCACGGGCGACTCCGCCACCGGGTACGAGCGGATGAAGGCGAAGGTCGGCGAGGAGCTCAAGCAGCACTTCCGCCCCGAGTTCCTGAACCGTGTCGACGACATCGTGGTCTTCCACCAGCTGTCCGAGGAAGACATCATCCAGATCGTCGACCTGATGATCGACAAGGTGGACGGCCGCCTCAAGGACCGCGACATGGGCCTGGAGCTCAGCGTCGAGGCCAAGAAGCTGCTCGCCAAGCGCGGCTACGACCCGCTGCTCGGTGCCCGTCCGCTGCGCCGGACCATCCAGCGCGAGATCGAGGACAACCTCTCCGAGAAGATCCTCTTCGGTGAGCTGCGGGCCGGCCACATCGTGGTCGTCGGCGTGGAGGGCGAGGGCAAGGAAGCCAAGTTCACCTTCCGCGGCGAGGAGAAGTCCGCGGTCGCGGACACCCCCGCGGCCGTCGCTTCGGCCGGGCCGGATCTGACGAAGTAACAACAGTTAACAGTTAACAAAACGGTCCAGGCCCCCGGCATTCTTGCCGGGGGCCTGGACCTTTTTACGTGACGTCACAATATCTGTGACCTGGCGCACCAGAGGGCCCCTCCGGACCGGCAGCGGCGGCCCGTGCGGATGCGATGCACCCCTTTACTGCCGTCATTCCCAAGGATTTTGACCGATCATCAGCTGATCGAAGGCGGCGGAGGATAGCGCCCTGTTCATGTCATGGTCAAGGTCTATCTTTTCTGCGTTCCCTTGGATCAAATGACGTCCACCTGTCTTCATTGGTTTGCCGGGAAGGCCATGAGCCCGACCGGTTTGGGGAGGACGTCACCACGTTGAAGAAGACCACGAAAGCCGCCTCGGTCCTCGCGACCGCTGCGGTCATAGCCACGATGGGAGCGGGCCTGCTCCCGGGTACGGCCGTTGCGGCCGGCGCCGCTCCCGTGCCGCGCGACCCCGCCGACGCCGTCCAGTCGCTCAAGACGGACGACGTGCTGCCCGGCCCGCTCAGTGGCAAGGTCGAGGCCGAGCAGAAGGCGGCCACCGAGCAGCTGCTCGCCGGCACCGCCAAGGTCGAGACCCACGGCAACAGCACCAGCGTCAAGCTGGGCAAGGACAAGTACGTCGAGCTCGGCCGTGAGCGCACCGACAAGATCTTCACCATCCTGGTGGACTTCAGTGACCAGGTGGACAACACCACCAAGCTGCCGAACGGCCAGCTCAAGTACGGCGGCCAGCCCGGCCCGGCGCACAACCAGATCAAGCAGCCGGACCGCGCCACCAACAACTCCACCGCCTGGCAGGCCGACTACAACCAGGCGCACTACCAGAACCTGTACTTCAGCAAGGACCAGGACTCGCTGAAGACCTTCTACGAGAAGCAGTCCTCCGGGCGCTACTCGGTCGACGGTCAGGTCACCGACTGGGTGAAGGTCCCGTGGAACGAGGCCCGTTACGGCTCGGACTACTGCGGCCAGCACGTCTGCAACAACGCGCAGGACCTGATCCGCGACGGCGTCAACGCCTGGGTCGCCGACCAGAAGGCCAAGGGCCAGACGGACGCTCAGATCAAGGCCACCATCGCGCAGTACGACCAGTGGGACCGGTACGACTTCGACCACGACGGCAACTTCAACGAGCCCGACGGTTACGTCGACCACTTCCAGATCGTGCACGCCGGTGAGGACCAGTCCGCCGGCGGCGGCGTCCAGGGCACCGACGCGCTCTGGGCCCACCGCAGCTACGCCTACGGCACCGCCGCGGGCCAGACCGGCCCCGCCGACAACAAGCTCGGCGGCACCCAGGTCGGCACCTCCGGCCTCTGGGTCGGCGACTACACCATGCAGGCGGAGAACGGCGGCCTCGGCGTCTTCGCGCACGAGTACGGCCACGACCTCGGTCTGCCGGACCTGTACGACACCAGCGGCAGCGGCATCGACAACTCCGTCGGCTTCTGGTCCCTGATGTCCTCCGGCTCCTGGCTGGGCGACGGCAAGAACGAGATCGGCGACAAGCCGGGCGACCTCGACGCCTGGAGCAAGCTGCAGCTCGGCTGGCTGAAGTACGACAAGGCCACCGCGGGCAAGGGCTCCAAGCACCACATCGGCCCGGCGGAGTTCAACACCGCCCTGCCGCAGGCCCTGGTCGTCGACCTGCCGAAGAAGACCGTCACCACCGAGATCAACACCCCGTTCGCGGGTGCGAACGAGTGGTGGAGCGGTAGCGCCGACGACCTCAACGTCTCGGTCACCCGCGACGTCGACCTCACCGGCAAGACCTCGGCGGCGCTGACCGCCAAGGGCTGGTACGACATCGAGCAGGACTACGACTACGGCTACGCCGAGGTCTCCACCGACGGCGGCGCCCACTGGACCGCCCTCGACGGCACCTACAACGGCGTCGCCATCCCGGCGGACCCGGCCGGCAAGGCCGGCCTGACCGGCACCTCGGGCGGCAACTGGGGCGACCTCGCCTACTCGCTGAACGCCTACGCCGGCCAGTCCGTCAAGGTCCGGTTCCACTACACCACCGACGGTGGCGTGCACCTCAAGGGCCTGGCCCTCGACAACATCGCCATCACCGCCGACGGTGCCACCGTCTTCTCCGATGACGCCGAGAACGGCGACAACGGCTGGACGGCCAACGGGTTCTCCCGGATCACGGGCAAGTTCTCCAAGGACTACGCCCAGTACTACATCGCCGAGAACCGTCAGTACATCTCGTACGACACCACGCTGAAGACCGGTCCGTACAACTTCGGCTTCGCCAACACCAAGCCCGACACGGTTGAGCACTACGCCAACCAGGACGGCCTGCTCATCTGGCTGTGGGACACCTCCCAGAGCGACAACAACGTCACCAACCACCCGGGTTCGGGCCTGATCCTCCCGATCGACTCGCACCCGGCCCCGCTGAAGTGGTCCGACGGCGCCCTGCTGCGTCCGCGCGTCCAGGGTTACGACTCCACCTTCGGCTCGCAGAAGACCGACGGTCTGACCCTGCACAAGAACGGCGTGGAGACGGTCATCCCGAAGGCGAAGGGCGTTGACTCGTTCAGCGACCTGAAGTCCTACTACGACGCGACCAACCCGTACAGCAGCGTCATCGTCCCGAAGACCGGCACCAGCATCGAGATCGAGAACGAGTCCTCGAACTACCTCGAGACCTGGATCCGCGTCCGCCCGGTCGACAACTGACCGAGCCGTTCGGCCGAGCGATCGGCTGACCGGTCGGACCGTCCGACGGTCCGGCACTGACACACCCCGTCCGGCCCGGCCCCGCACCTCGTGCGCGGGGCCGGGCCGGATGCGTTTCCGGTCACCCGTGGTCCCCGGCGGGACGCCCCTCCCCCGGGAATCGCGTCCGGTCCTGTCACCGGCTTCCCGAGCTGTCCGTGAGCTTCCTCCCGATGTCGCGGGACGGCGATGTCGAGCACGATCCGGGCGCCCCCGGGGCCGGCGAACGTACGCCGGACCACGTGAGTGATCGTCAGGCCTGGCCGTGACGACGGCCGGTGGCCACCGCCCCGGCCGTCGCCCCGGGCCGTCGCGTCGAGGAGTCCCTGCCGGACCGCCTCGATCCCGTCGGCCGGTTCGATGCCCGCTCCGTGCGCCCCGGGGTCAAACGGCCGCGCGGTGCGGCGGACCGGGCGAGGAGCAACCGGTCGGGACCGGGCGAGCCCGGGACCGTACGGGGTCGGAGCAGAGCGGGGTCGGAACAGGGCGGGGTCGGAACAGGGCGGGGTCAGAGCAGGGCGAGCAGGGCCTCGACGCCCGCCGTGACGTCCTTGGCGGTCCACTCCAGGGCGGGCCCGGCGACCGTCACCTCGGTCATCGCCAGGCCCGGCAGCGCGGAGTCCCGCCAGCCGCCGAAGAGCCCCAGGCCGGACTCCTCCGCGAGCCGGAGGCCCGCCTCGTCCAGGGCCCGCGCCGGGTACGGCAGCCAGACCTGGAACTGGTGGGTGTGCGGCGGCTCGGGGAAGACCCGGGCGCCCGGCACCGCCGCGAGGGCCTCCGCGAGTGCGGCGGCGACCACCTTCGCGTGCGTCACGTACGACTCCAGGCGCGGGAGTTCGCGGTCCAGCCCGGCCAGTGCGGACAGCGCGGCCGGCCACTGCTGGAACAGCTGGCCGCCGTAGCGGTGGCGCCAGGCCTTGGCCGTCCGCACGAACTCGCGGTCGCCGGTGAGGGCGGCGCCGCTGACGCCGCCGAGGGTCTTGTAGAAGGAGACGTAGACCGAGTCCGCCAGGGCGGCGATCTCCGGCAGCGAGTGCCCCAGGTGGAAGGTGGACTCCCACAGGCGGGCGCCGTCGAAGTGCACCGGCGCGTCCTCGGCGGAGACCGTGGCGGTCAGCTCGTCCCAGGTCGGCAGGACGAACCCGGCCTCGCGCAGCGGGAGTTCCAGGGTCAGCACGGCGTACGACTCGTCGAAGCCGCGGATCTCCTCCGGGGTGGGGATCCGCGGCTCGGTGGTCGGCCAGACGCTGTGCAGGCCGCCGAGCGTGGCGTAGGCGCGCCGCTCGTGCCGCTCCGGGTGGGACAGCGGGTGCAGCGCGACGTTGCGCTCACCGCGCCGGTCGGCCCAGATCCGCATCGCGATCTGCTGGGCCATCGTGCCGGTGGGGAAGAAGGCCGCGTCCGCGGCGCCGAGCAGGGCCGCCACCCGCTCCTCCAGGGCCCGCACGACCCCGTCGCCGTAGAAGTCGGGCCGCCGGTCGAGGTCGTGGGCCTGCTCCGCCTCCGCCGTCAGCGCCGCCAGGCGCTCGCGCAGGTTCTGCGGCCGGGTGCCCGAGAGCAGCCGCTCGCAGCCCCGCAGGGCTGCGAACCGGCGCTCCTGGACGCTGGGCCCGGCCACCGCGGCGGCCGGGTCGTCGTTCTCGTTGACATCCATGCGTCGATGGTCGCCCAGAACTCCGGACAGGTCAGCGGGACGGGTGGAGCAAGTAGGGCGGGAAGTCGCCGGACGGCTCCCCCTCCGCCCCTTCCGGCCCCCGGGTGACGGCCTGCCCCAGGAGGCCGCCACGGGGTGCCCGTCCGGGAGGCGCCGGGGCCGACGGAGCGGCCGGGGCCGCCGCGCGGCCGCCCCGGCCGCGCGGCTCGCCCACCCCGGCCCCCGGGGGGCCCTGCGGAGGGCCCGGGAGGCCGACGGGGCCCGGAGGCAGGCTGGGCCGGGCGGTTCCGCGCCCGCCGGAGCCCGCCCGCCCCGCGCGCGGGTGACCGGGCTCACGCCCGGGCCCCGCCGGGGCCCGGGCGGGCGGCCTTCTGACGGTGAGCCACGGCACACCGCGGGCGGGGCCGCCGGTGGCACTGGTCACAGGGCGGGCGCCGGTACTAGCGGCGGTAGGAGGCCGCCCGGCGGGCGGCCCGCGACGGGCCGCCGGGCCCGCAGGTCGCCCCACCGACCATCCGACCATGATCAAATACGCCGATCATTACTCCGACAGCCTGAAGTTCGGACCTCACGATGACTACACGCCGTAGTACGTCACACCGTTTGGGACTCCGCTCGGTAACGGTTTACACCTGAGTGGTCCCCCGCTCTGCACGCCCTACCGGGCTCAGTGCTGTCCCCGTACGCCCCGTGAGGTTGAGCATCCCGATGTCCACCGTCCCGAACCTGGGGCCGGCCCTGCGCCGCCTCGCCACCACCGCAGCCACCCACGCGGTGTCCTGGCAGCCCCGACTCGGCCAGGCCGCCCGTACCCACCTCGCCCCGCTGCGCACGCTCCACGCGCCGCTGTCGGCCCTGCCCCGCACCCGCGTCCGGGCCGCCACCGCGGCCGGCGCCGCCGCGGTGATAGTGGGCGGCGTCCTGGTCGCCGGGGTGCCCGCCAACGCGTCGGCCCAGACGGTCATACCCACCACGCCGGGCATCTCCGCCTTCACCTCCCCGCACGGGGAGGCGCCCGCCGCCGGGCTGGTCCAGGTCGCCGGACCGAGCGCGTACCAGGTCAAGCATGCCCCCGCGCACGACTCGGTCGCGGTCGCCGCCAACCTCGCGGCGCCGGTCCCGATCCCGGTGCCCGCCCCGGCCCCCGCGCCGGAGCCCGCGCCCGAGCCCGCACCGGCCCCCGCGCCGGCCCCGGCCTGGTCCGCCCCCGTGCCGAACGCCCCGACCAGCAACCCGTACGGGGTGGCCAACCCCGAGTACGCGGCCGGCTACCACACCGGCGTGGACTTCGCGGTGGACCCGGGCACGCCGCTGCTCGCCGTCGGCGAGGGCCGCGTGGTCTCGGCCGGCTGGGACGGCGCGTACGGCAAGGAGGTCGTCCTGAAGCTGGCGGACGGCCACTTCGCGCAGTACGCCCACATGTCGGAGCTCGACGTCAGTGCCGGCGACCACGTGACGGCCGGGGAGCAGATCGGCGCCTCGGGCAACACCGGCAACTCGACCGGGCCGCACCTGCACTTCGAGATCCGTTCCAGCAACCACTACGGCGCCGTGATCAACCCGATCGCGTTCCTGTCAGGGCACGGCGTCACCGACTTCTGACCGGCGGCGGCCGGCCCGCCACGCGGGCGCCGGGGACAGCGCCCGCGGCCGCAGGAGGACGGCGAACGGCCGGCCGGGTACCCACCCGGCCGGCCGTTCGGCCTCGTCGCCCCCGTCACCCGCCCGGGCGCCGTGACGGATCCCGCCGACGCCCGGTCAGGCGTCCTTCGGCTCGATCAGGGCCGCGATCTCCAGCGCCACCGTCAGGGCCGCCGACAGGCTCTCCGCGAGCGCCTCGGGCTTCGCCTCACCGCAGGCACCCCCGGCCTCGCCGTTCCGGGCGAGCGGCTCGGCGGGGCCCTCGGTCGCGCCGTGCTTCAGCAGGAACATCGCCGAGTTGATGGTGAACAGCGACATGGTGGCGCGCAACCGGTCCTCGAAGGTGGCGCCGGGGCCGTGCACCAGGCGGATCATCGCGACCATCCGCTCCTTGAACTCCAGCCCGGCCGGGGAGTCACGCATCGCGGGCTGGTTCTCGTGGAAGAACCGCAGCAGCGGCGCCCGCTCGGACATCCCCGCCCCGAAGCGCCGGACCAGCTCGTCCCGCAGCTCGGGCGACCAGGGCTTCTGCTCGCCCCAGGCGATCGCCTCGTCGATCGGCGCCGACATGGTGTCGACGATGCCGTGGACGATGTCGTCCTTGGTCTTGAAGTGGTAGTACAGCGCCGCCTTGGTCACGCCGAGCCGGTCGGCGATCTCGCGCAGCGAGGTCTGCTCGTAGCCCTGCTCGGAGAACAGCTCCAACGCCACGTTGATGATGCGCTCCCGGGTGTCACTGCGGGGGCTCTGCGTCGTACCCATGGCGTCCTGGCCTGCCTCAGACTGCGTTGACATTCGGCGAGTACCGGTCCCGGACGCTCACCACTGGGTCCATTCTCCCTGCCCAGGGCTTCCGCTCCGAAACCGGCTTGACGCCCGGCTCGGGACAACCTACCGTGCCGACGAAAGTATAACTAGCCGGTCGTCAAGTAAGTTCCCTCGGAACCGGGCGTCCGGCACCCTCTCCTGGGAGAAGCGTCATGCCACACAAGCAGGTCGGGAGCGCGGAGGACAGCTCCGCCGCCGCAGCCGAGGAGGTCCCCTCGGACGCTCCGGCAGCCGCCGCGAAGGACTCCGAGCCGCAGTTCCGCTCGCCCCGCGAGATCCGGCTGGTGATGATCGGCCTGGTCGTCACCATGCTGCTCGCCATGCTCGACAACCTGATCGTCGGCACCGCCATGCCGACCATCGTCGGCGACCTCGGCGGCGGCGAGCACCTGTCCTGGGTGGTCACCTCGTACACCCTGGCCACGGCGGCCTCGACCCCGATCTGGGGCAAGCTCGGCGACCTCTACGGCCGCAAGGGCACCTTCCTCACCTCCATCGTGATCTTCCTGGTCGGCTCGGCGCTCTCCGGCCTCTCCCAGAACATGAACGAGCTGATCGGCTTCCGCGCCCTGCAGGGGCTCGGCGCCGGCGGTCTGATGGTCGGCGTGATGTCGATCATGGGTGCGCTGATCCCGCCGCGCGACCGCGGCAAGTACCAGGGCATGTTCGCCGCGGTGATGGCCCTGGCCACCATCGGCGGCCCGCTGCTCGGCGGCTTCATCACCGACCACTTCAGCTGGCACTGGATCTTCTACATCAACCTGCCGCTGGGCATCGTCGCGCTCGGCGTGGTCGTCGTCACCCTGCACCTGCCGAAGGTCCGCTCGACCGCGCGGATCGACTACGTCGGCGCCGTCCTGCTCACCACCGGCATCACCGCGCTGACCCTGATCACCACCTGGGGCGGCCAGGAGTACGCCTGGGGCTCGAAGCAGATCCTCGGCCTGGCCGCGCTCGCCGTCGCCTCGCTGATCGCCTTCTGTTACGTCGAGCAGCGGGTCGAGGAGCCGATGCTCCCGCTCAGCCTGTTCACCAACCTGAACTTCACGCTGGTCTCGGTGATCGGCTTCATCGTCGGCTTCGTGATGTTCGGCTCCACCGTCTTCCTGCCGCTCTACCAGCAGACCGTCCAGGGCGCCTCGGCGACCAACTCGGGCCTGCTGCTGATGCCGATGATGCTCGGCATGCTGGTGATCTCGCTGGTGGTCGGACAGGCCGTCACCAAGACCGGCAAGTACCGGATCTTCCCGATCATCGGCACCATCGTGATGACCGGCGGCATGCTGCTGCTCTCCACGATGGGCACCGGGACCAGCACCTTCACCTCCGCCTGCTTCATGGTGGTGCTCGGTGCGGGCATGGGCTTCCTGATGCAGATCACCATGCTGGTCGCGCAGAACAGCGTCGAGCTCAAGGACATGGGCGTGGCCAGCTCCACCGCCACCCTGTTCCGGACGATCGGCGGCTCCTTCGGCGTCGCGCTGTTCGGCGCGCTGTTCAACAGCCAGGTCACCGCGACCATGAAGGACCGGCTCGGCGACCAGGCCGGTGCGGGCGCGGGTGCCAACCCCGGCCAGATGACCCCGGCCGCGCTCCGGACGCTCCCCGCGCCGGTGCAGGACGCCTACCACCACGCCGTCGCCAACGGCATGCACACGGTGTTCCTGTGGGGGGCCGCGGCCGCCCTGATCGCCGTCGCCGCCGCGGTGTTCATGCGTGAGGTGCCGCTGCGCGGCACCGGCGAGCCGGCCGAGAAGAACCTTGAGGCCGCCGCCGTCTGACCCACCCCGAAGGCCCCGTCGCGACACCTGTCACGACGGGGCCTTCGGCCTGCTCCCGGCCCCCTACCGGGGCAGCCGGTAGACGCCCTGCTCGACCGGCTCGACCAGCCCGTCCGCCACCAGGCCGTCCAGCGCCCGGGCCCGCTGCACCGGCTCCGGCCAGACCTCGTCCAGCCGGGCCTGCGGCACCTCGCCGTGGGCCTCCCGCAGCACCGCGAGCAGCTTGCCGCGCACCTGCCGGTCGGTGCCCTCGTACGTCTGGCCGCGCCGGGCCGGGCCCTCGTACGGCGGCCGGCCGGCCAGCTGCCAGGCGCAGTGCCGCCTCAGCGGGCAGGCACCGCACTCCGGGCTCCGCGCCGTGCAGACCAGCGCGCCCAGCTCCATCACGCCGACCGCCCAGGTCGCGGCGGTCTCGGCGGCCTCCGGCAGCAGCGTGGTCGCCGTCCGCCGCTCGGCCGCCGTGGTCGCCTGCGCGGGGTACTCGACACCCGTCACGGCCCGCGCGAACACCCGGCGGACGTTGGTGTCCAGCACCACGTGCCGCTGGCGGAAGGCGAAGGAGGCGACCGCCGCCGCCGTGTACTCGCCGACCCCGGGCAGGGCGAGCAGCGCGGCGTGGTCGTCCGGCACCTCGCCGCCGTGCGTGGTGGTGATCGCGGTGGCGGCGCCGTGCAGCCGCAGCGCGCGCCGGGGGTAGCCGAGCCGCCCCCACATCCGGACGGCCTCGCCGGGCGCGTCCGCGGCCAGGGCGGCGGGCGTGGGCCAGCGCTCCAGCCAGGCCTCGTAGACCGGCAGCACCCGCTTGACCGGCGTCTGCTGCAGCATGAACTCGCTCACCATCACCGCCCAGGGCGAGGCGTCCGGGGTGCGCCAGGGCAGGTCGCGCGCGTGGGCCTCGTACCAGTCGAGGACGGTCGCGTGCAGCAGCGGGGCGGGGGCGGTGGAAGTGGTAGCCATGACCCCCCGATCCTCCCACGGGCGCGCCCCACCGTGTGCCCGTCCCGGGACGGCCGCGGGCGGGCCGCCGGGCACCGGCCGGCCGCACCGGCGCCCGGCCCGGAAGGTTCCGCGAAGTCGTCCGGGACCGGGCTCCGGAGCCGTCCGGACGCCCCGGCCGCACCCTCCGTGCACCAAGGACCCGCCCGCCGGCGCCGGCGGGCGCCGCGCCGGACGGCTCCCCCATCCGGCCCAAATTGCGGATCATGTGAAGGAAGGGGCGACAGTGAGGTGTTGGTGCATCAAGGGACGCACACTCTCTCGTAGAGTTTGCGCGTGCCTTCTCTGCGTCAACCCGTGGGACCGCTGCCGGCCTCGATCTACTGGCGTCGGCGAGTCGTCGTGCTCGCGGCCCTGGCCGCGGTCCTCGCCCTGGTCCTCTGGCTGACCTCCGATCAGGGGGGCGGCGGGGGACAGCACAAGACGGCCAAGCCCCTCCCCTCCCCCGCCCAGGCGATCACCCCGGGCGCGGCTCCGACCGGCCCGGCCGTCACCGGCCGCCCGGGCGGCCCCGGCGGCGGCTCCGGCAGCGCCGGCACCGGCTCCGGAGGCGTGTCGGGATCCGGCGGCGGCGACGTCAGCCTGACCGGCGGCGCGGACGGCGGCAGCACCCCGGCCCCCGGCGGCGGCACCGCCGCGGGCGGAACGACCGCCCCCGGAACCGCCGGCGGCGGAACGGCCGGTGGCACCACGGGCGGAACCACCGGTGGCGGTACGGCCGGCGGCACCACGGGCGGCGGCACCGGGGCCCCGCCGGTGAACACCGCCGAGGTGATGGCCCTGCCGGTCTGCGCCTCCTCCCAGGTGACGCTGGAGCTGTCGAGCGCTCAGAACGCCTACCAGCCCAAGGACAAGCCGCGGCTCGCCCTGACCGTGCGCAACGCCGGCACCGCCGGCTGCCGGGTCGACCTCGGCCGGGTCAGCTCGCTGATCACCCTGACCGCGAGCAACGGCGAGCGGATCTGGTCCTCCGGGGACTGCCCGACGGACCGTCAGAGCACCTGGGTGCAGATCGCGGCCGGCAGCGGCCTGACCGAGACCTTCACCTGGGACCGCAGCCGCAGCAAGCCGCAGTGCGCCTCCCCCGACGCGACGGCCGCGCCCACCGGCAACTACCTGGTGGTGGCCGACCTGTCCGGGCTCTCCGGCGGCCAGGTCTCGGCCCGCTCCTCCATCCGCCTGGAGAGCTGACCGGCCACGGCCCGTACGACGGACGAAGGGTCCCCGGGGGAGCTCCCCCGGGGACCCTTCGCCGTTCGGCCGGACGGCACGACCGGTCAGACGTAGCGCTCCAGGATGGACGACTCCGCGAGCCGCGACAGGCCCTCGCGGACCGAGCGGGCCCGCGTCTCGCCGACGCCCTCGACGGTCTGCAGGTCGTCGATGCTGGCGGCGAGCAGCTTCTGCAGCCCGCCGAAGTGCTCGACCAGCCGCTCCATCACGGTGTTCGGCAGGCGCGGGATCTTCGCCAGCAGGCGGTAGCCGCGCGGGGAGACCGCGGAGTCCAGCGACTCCGGGGTGCCCGAGTAGCCGAGCGCCTTGGCGACCGTCTGCAGGTCGAGCAGCTCGGAGTGGGTGAGCGCCTCCAGGTCGGCGAGCACCTCCGGCACCGTCCGGCCCCGCTTGGCGGCCCGCTCGGGGAAGTAGTCCCGGGCGACCAGCTCGCGCTCGGGCTCGACGCCCTGGATCAGCTCGTCCAGCTGGAGCGAGAGCAGCCGGCCGTCGGTACCGAGCTCCAGCACGTAGCCGGCGATCTCGGTGGCGATCAGCCGGACCATCTCCAGCCGCTGGGCGACGGCGGTGACGTCCCGGACGGTGACCAGGTCCTCGATCTCCAGGGCGGAGAGCGTGCCGGCCACCTCGTCCAGGCGCAGCTTGTAGCGCTCCAGGGTGGCCAGCGCCTGGTTGGCCCGCGACAGCACCGTGGTCGAGTCCTCCAGGACCCGCCGGGTGCCGTTGACGTACATCGCGATCAGCCGCATCGAGTGCGAGACCGCGACCACCGGGAAGCCGGTCTGCTTGTTGACCCGCTCCGCGGTGCGGTGCCGGGTGCCGGTCTCCTCGGTGGGGATGCTGGGGTCGGGCATCAGGTGCACACCGGCCCGGACGATCTTGGTGATGTCCTTGTCCAGCACCACCGCGCCGTCGAGCTTGCACAGCTCGCGCAGCCGGGTGGCCGAGAACTCGACGTCCAGGACGAAGCCGCCGGTGCACACCGACTCGACGGTCTTGTCGAAGCCGAGCACGATCAGCCCGCCGGTGTTGGCCCGCAGCACCCGCTCCAAGCCGTCGCGCAGCCCCGTCCCGGGCGCGATGGCACTGAGGGAAGCCCGCAACAGGGCCTCCTCACGGGAGGACTTGTCCGCCCGGTCGCTGGCTGCCACGTGACTCCTCCGGTCGACCTGCCGTGCGCCTCGCGCCGTGCGCCGGCCTACGGTCTATCGCGCTCATTACTGCCTTATTGCCAATTAGACAGGGGAAAGTCTAACTGCGTGCGGCAATAACAGGGCCTGGGTCAGCCCAGTTCGTCGGAGTCGACCGGCTCCCAGCCCTCCATCAGCTCCTCGGGGTAGGCCGCGACGGGCGCCCGGCGGGGTGCGGGGGGCGCTTCGCCCCGGGCCCCGGCACCGGTGTCGGCACCGGTTTCGGCGCCGCCCCGGGAGCGTGCCTCGGTGCGCGGCTTGGCCGCCGCCCGGCGCCGGCCGGGGATGGCCCGCAGCGCCTCGCCGATGTCGGCCACCTCGACCACCTTCATGCCGGGCGGCACCTTGCCCGGGTCCGGCGGGACGAGCGCGTGGGTGAAGCCGAGCCGGTGAGCCTCCGCCAGCCGGCGCTGGACGCCCGTCACCCGGCGGACCTCGCCGGCCAGGCCGACCTCGCCGATCGCCACCAGGTTGCTCGGCAGCGGGGTGTCGGAGGAGGAGCTGGCGACGGCCAGCGCGATCGCCAGGTCGGCGGACGGCTCGGTCAGCTTCACCCCGCCGACCGTCGCGGTGTAGATGTCCTGCTTGCCGAGCTTGACCCCGCCGTGCCGCTCCACCACGGCCAGGATCATCGCGATCCGCGGCGACTCCAGGCCGGAGGTGGTCCGCCGGGGCGAGGGGATCTGCGAATCCACCATCAGCGCCTGCACCTCGGCGACCAGCGGACGGCGGCCCTCCAGCGTGACGGTGAGGCAGGTGCCGGGGACGGGCTTGTCACGCCGGGTCAGGAAGAGGCCGGACGGGTCGGCCAGCCCCACGATGCCCTCGTCGTGCAGCTCGAAGCAGCCCACCTCGTCGGTGGCGCCGTACCGGTTCTTGATCCCGCGGATGATCCGGAGCCGGGCGTGCCGGTCGCCCTCGAAGCTCAGCACCACGTCGACCAGGTGCTCCAGCAGGCGCGGCCCGGCGATCGAGCCGTCCTTGGTGACGTGCCCGACCAGCAGGGTGGCCATGCCGCGCTCCTTGGAGACCCGGATCAGCGCCCCCGCCACCTCCCGGACCTGGGACGGGCCGCCGGGCGAGCCGTCCAGCTCGGCGGAGGCGATGGTCTGCACCGAGTCCAGGATCAGCAGCCCGGGGTTGACCTGGTCGATGTGGCCGAGCACCGCGCCGAGGTCGGACTCGGCGGCGAGGTAGAGGTGGTCGGAGAGGGCGTTGATCCGGTCGGCGCGCAGCCGGACCTGTCCGGCCGACTCCTCGCCGGTGACGTACAGCGTGCGGTGCTGGTCACTGGCGGCCTTGGCCGCGACGTCCAGCAGCAGGGTGGACTTGCCGACGCCGGGCTCGCCGGCCAGCAGCACCACCGCGCCGGGCACAATGCCGCCGCCGAGCACCCGGTCCAGCTCCGGCACGCCGGTCGTCCGCGCGGTGGCGACCTGGCCGTCCACCTGCCCGATCGGCCGCGCGGGCGCGCTGACCGGGCCGGCGGCCGTCGTCCGGATCGGGACGGCGCCGTACTCCTCGACCGTGCCCCAGGCGTTGCACTCGGGGCACCGGCCGACCCACTTGGGGAGCTGGTTGCCGCACTCCGTGCAACGGTAGGCCGGGCGCGGCTTGGCGGTGGTCTTGGTACGGGCTGCCATGCGGCCCACCGTAGCGCCTGCCTCCGACAGTCCCGGCCGGCCGCCGGGGGCCGGCCCGGCGCGACGGCCCCGGTGCGGCCGGGACACGGGTGGGTGGTGTTGTTACCCGAAAGAAGTACAGCGGGCCCGAATCGCCCGGCCCGGGCCCGCCGGCTGTCTACCGTCGGGCGGGTGACTACGCGTGTGGAAAGGTCCCGCAACCCGGTGCTCGCGGCCTACGACAGCAGGCTGGACGGACTGTTCACCTACTGCCTGTCGGTGCTGTGCGAGCACGAGGCGGCCGTCGAGGCGGTCCTGGACGTCCGCGAGCTGGCCCTGCGGCACGGCGAGCGGCTGGCCGAGCCCGGCCTGCTCCGGGCCTGGCTCTACTCGCTCGCCCGGTACTGCTGCCTCCGACGCCTGGAGCGCGGCCCGGTGGGCGCCGCCGAGGACCGGCCCGACGGCCCCGCCGCCGAGGCCCGGGCCCGCACCGGCGACCACCGCGAGGAGCTGGCCGCGCTGGCCTGGCCCGAGGCGGCCGGGACGGACCCGGAGCAGCGGGAGGCGCTGGAGCTGGCGGTGCGCCACCGGCTCAGTCCGATCGAGGTGGCGGCGGTGCTCGGGGTCCCGGCCGACACCGCCAGGGCGCTGCTGGCCTCCGGCGGCACCGAGGTCCGGCGGACCAGGGCGGCCCTGCTGGTCCTGCTGGTCGGCAGCTGCCCGGAGCTGGATCGGCTGGCGGGCGCGGGCGCGGAGAGCTGGTGCGGTCCGGTCTCGGCCGGGCGCGGTCCGCAGCCCGACGGCGGGCGGGTGCTCGGCCCCGGGCTGCGCCGCGAGCTGGTCCAGCACGTGGTCGACTGCCCGACCTGCCGGGGGACGTCGGAACGGGTCGCCGGCGAAGTACGGGAGGGGCTCACGGGTCTGCCGGGGCTGCCGATGCTCACCGCACCGGCCGCGGCCCGCTTCGCGCCGGCCGGCCCCACCGGCGCCACCCGCACTCCCGACCGCTTCGGCCCCGGCCTGACCGCCGTGCCCACGCCGGCGGCGGCCGGCCCGCATCCGGCACCCGGCACCACGCCGTCGGCCCCGGCCACGCCCCCGCCCGCGCGCGCGGCCCGGGCGGCCCGCGGCGGCCAGGGTGCGCCGGCCGGCCCCGCCCGCAACGGCGCGCCCGCCCGGCCGCGGGGGGCCTCCGGGCCGGCCGGCGCCGCGTTCCTGGCCGGCGCCGCCGCCGGGCGGCGGGCGGCCCGGGCGGCGGGCCGCCACCAGCCGGAGGAGCCGGGCCTGCGCTTCGACCAGCGGGGGTTCCCCCGGCACCGGGCACCCGCCCCTGGGCGGTCCGGGGCGGTCCGCCAGCGGGTGCTGACCACCGGGGTCCTCGCGGCGGTGCTGGCCGCGCCGGTGGTCGCGCTCTGGGCCGGCCACCAGAACGGCGGGGGCGCCGACGCCGCCGCCACGGTCTCCTCGGTGCGCGTCGACGACGACGCCCGCTCCGCGGGCCGGGCGGCCACCGGCGAAGCGCCGCAGGTCCCGGCGCCGGCCGACGGGCCAGGGGCCGGGGACACCACCGGGCAGACCGGCGGTGCGCTCGAACTGGCCGGGGCCCTGCCCGCAGAAACGTTGTTCCCCAAGATCCAGGGCCCCGCCGTGCCCGTCCCCGCCCTCGGCTCGACCCCGATCGCCAGCCCGGCCCTGCACTCGGCGCCGATGCCGATGCCCGCCGCACCCGGGCCGGCTCCGGCCGGGCTGCTCACGGTGGAGGCCGCCGAGTACGGCAGTCGCACCGTGATCACCATGACCAACTCGGGAGGGACCGAGATCCACTGGCACGCCGTCCTGGACGTGGACTGGCTGCGCCTCAGCCGCGACGCCGGGACGCTGGCACCGGGCCAGCGGATCACCGTCACCGTGACGGTCGACGAGGACCGCGCCCCCACGGGGGCCTGGACGGCCCGGATCGCGCTCCCGCCGTCCCAGGCCGTGGTCACCCTGGAGGGAGGCCCGCACCAGCGCGGCGGGAGCCCGTCGGCCCCCGCCGACCCGGCCACCGGCACGGGCAGCGGCACGGGCCCGTCCACCGGGCCCACCCCCGGGACGCCGGCCGGCACCCCGACGGGTTCGCCCGGCACCGCACCCGCCACCCCGGCCCCCACCGGCACGCCCTCCAGCACCCCGACCGGCACGCCGTCCTCCGGGCCCACCACCGGCCCGGCGCCCTCCCCCGGCGACGGCGGCCCCACCGCGTCCCCCTCGGCCCCCGCCGCCTCGCCGTCCGCCGGGCCGCCCTCCCCCGCGGGCACCGGCGGCCGCCACCAGCGGACCGGGGACGGGACGGCCCGCCGATAGGCCGGGCCGGCGGCGGGCCGGGGCCCGCGGGCCAGGGCCGCCGCCGACCCGGCAGCGGCCCTGTGGCGGCCCGGCAGCGGCCCTCAGCGGGGCCGGATCGGCGGCAGCCGGTACGTGCCGTCGAGCACCGCGGCCTGCGGCTGGTACAGCCGGATCATCGGCCGGAAGTCACCGGCCGGGGTGGGCAGCCAGTTGGCCGCCTCGGCCCGGTCCGCCGGCCGCTCGCGCTGCAGGACGAGGGTCAGCGAACCGTCCTCGCCGCGGACCAGCCCGGGGGTGCGGTCACCGATCGAGTACCGCTCGGCCGGGTTCGCGAC
The DNA here is from genome assembly GCF_014655955.1 of Kitasatospora indigofera. Lineage (GTDB taxonomy): Bacteria > Actinomycetota > Actinomycetes > Streptomycetales > Streptomycetaceae > Kitasatospora > Kitasatospora indigofera. Next base: position 21,649 of record NZ_BNBO01000038.1, on the reverse strand, counting down.
CAGGTAGTAGTCGGGCAGGGCGTACATGGTGACGGACCAGAAGGCGTCGACGGGCGGCGGCTCGTCGAACCGCATGGTGTACGAGCGCTCGCCGGTCAGCTGCCGGCCCTCCTCGTCCAGGAACGCGGTCGCGTACACCGCCTCGTACGCGTGGTTGCCCCAGAGACCGGCCCGGGCCGCCGCCGCCCGGGTCAGGTAGGCCGCCCGGCGGTCGGCGATCCGCCACCGCGGGTCGTCCAGGGTGCCGGGGCCGAGGTGGTCGAGGTTGTAGTCGAAGAGGTGGAGGTTGGCGCTCCAGTCGCCGCCCGGCCGGCCGTCGGCCGGGCGGGTCGCCTCCTCCACCCGCTGCTTGCCCGCGGCCAGCCCCTTGACCAGCGCGGCGGTCCACTCGGGGGCGGCCGCGCGGTAGGGCGACGGGCCTTCGTCCAGGAGCCCGAGCGGCGAGAACCGCCGTTGGTACTCGACATCCGCGGCGGCCGGCGGGAAGGCGGCCTGCCAGACCCGCAACCGCTCGAAGAAGGCCAGCTCCGCCGGGACGGCCGGGTCCGGCTCCGGCAGGCCGGCCGGGATCCCGCCGGGCTCCGCCGGAGCGACCGTCAGCAGCTCCTGGAGCGCCTTGATCCGGGGCAGGTCGGCGGGGCCGTCGCAGGCGATCCGGCCCACCACGGTGGCGACCGTGGTCGGCGAGGTGATCACCCGGGCCCCCTCCGGCGGCGATCCGTGCCATCCCGGCGGCACGATCAGCCAGTGCTGCTCGGCGGTGCCGGTCGCCCGGCGGCCCACGTAGGCGAAGTTGTTGCTCCAGGCGTCGACGAACTGCAGCACGTAGTACCCGCCCGCGGTGTCCGGGACGTGCAGCTCCAGCGGGCCCACGGAGAGGTCGAGCTGGGCGATCGAGTAGACGGTGTCGTTGTTGACCGAGACGAACTCGTCCGCCGGGGCGGCCAGCTGCGAGGCGTGGCTGAACCGGTTGAACGGCGCGGGCGGGAGGCTGCCGAGGCCCTCGGCACCCACGTGGCCGACCATCGAGAGGTCGGCGACCAGCGGATAGCCGTAGATGTAGGCGTCGGCGGCGAGGGCTTCGAGCGCGGGCTCGGTCATACGAGGTCCTTCCGGGCGGGGCGGCCGGCCGGGGCATCCGCGTACGGGCCGCGGGTACGGGGGTGCGGGCTGCGGGGGTGCGGGCTGCGGGGGTGCGGGCTGCGGGGGACGGGGACGGGCCCGCCGGGGCGGGTGGTCCCGGCGGCGGGGTCAGCGCGGGGTGAGTTCGGGCAGCGTCCAGTCCCCGTCCAGGACGGACCGGTCCGGGCCGTACAGCCGGAGCACGATGCTGAACGGGCCGTCCGGCGCGGGCAGCCAGTTGGCGCTGTGCTCGGCGTCGGCCGGCCGCTTCACCTGGATGTACAGGGTGAGGCCGCCGTCGGGGTCGCGGACCAGCCCGGGGGTGCGGTCGCCGATCGACCAGCGCCCGAGCGGGTTGTCCACCAGCAGCCGGTCCGGCAGCGCGTACATGGTCGCCGACCAGAAGAACTCGGCCGGGGGCAGCGCGCCGGGTGCGAAGCGCAGGACGTAGTCCCGGTCGGCGGCGTCCGGCGGCCGGTTGCCCTCGCTGTCGGCCACCCACCCGCCGTACCAGGCCTCCTCGACCGGCAGGCCGTACAGGCCCTTCCTGGCGGCGACGGCCCGCCCCAGTGGGTCGTCGCCGATCTGCTCCCGGGTACCGAAGAGCCCGTCAGCCCTGGTCACCACGGCGGCGGCGTGGTCCAGCTCGGCCCGGCCGTCGGCGATCCCGCGCTCGATCTCGGCCCGCACCCCGACCGGCAGCGCGGCGGGCTCGAACTCGCCCCGGCCGTCGACGCCCAGCGCCGCCAGCCGGCGGCGCAGGTCGGCCTCGGCGGGCAGCACCGGGAAGAAGCCGAGCAGGAAGTCCAGGAAGCTGAAGAACTCGACGGTGCCGAGGACCTCCTCGCGCCAGACCGGCCACACCGGCTGCGGCGCGGGCGGCGGGGCCCCGGTGCCCGTGTACTCGTGCAGCGGGCGGAGCCGGTACTGCTCCTGGACCGCCCTCAGCTCCGCCACGTCCTCGGGGGACGTCCCGGCGAGGTAGGTCCGGCCGAGGATCCCGGCCAGCTGGGTCACCGTCCGGATCACCCCGTCCACGCCGGCCGGCACCTCGCCCTGCCAGCCCGGCCCGGCGATCAGATGGTCGCCCGCCCCCGGGCCGGTCGCGCGGGAGCCGACGAAGCCCGCGTACACGGTGTCCAGCTCGTGCACCGGAAGCACGTAGTAGCGGTCCTGGGCGGGCACCGAGATCACCCACGGCTCGGCGCGCAGGTCGAGCCAGGCCCACGAGTACGGGGTGTCGTTGTTGGGCGTCACCACGTCCGTGTTCGCCGGGGTGGACGGCTGGGAGTAGTGCCGGAAGACACCGAAACCGCCGACGAAGCGCGGATCGGCGTCGTCGACGGCCTGCGGGTACATGGTGCGGTAGTTCTCCAGGAGGGCGTAGCCCCAGACCCAGGCCTCCGCGGCGGTCGGGCGGATGGTGTCCGGGTCGACGAGCGTCGGGTTTCCCATGGCGACGGTCTCTCCTAGGCAGGGCACCGATGCGGACATAGCAGTACAAAAGGATGCTATGTGCCGCCGAATGGATCAGCACTCTGCGCGCCGCGGACGGGCGTGGCGGAGACCCGCCGGGCCGGAACAGGCCGGAGCGGGGCGGAGCAGGCCGGAGCGGGGCGGAGCAGGCCGGAGCGGGGCGGAGCAGGCCGGAACGGGCCGCCGCCCGGTGGCCCGGAGGTGACCGGACGACCCGGCCGGCGCCTCGGTAGCGACCCGCGGCTCGACGCCCCCGCCGGAACGCCGCCGGCCGGGGCGGCGGGCGGCCGGAGCCGGTCCACCGCCCCGGCTCGTGGCTCCGGACGCCACCGAGGACGTCCGCCGACCTGGCCGGCGGACGTCCTCGGTGCGCGCCGGCCGGGCCGGTACGAGCTGGTCAGCGCGGGGGTGGCAGTCGGTTGAGGAAGACCTCGAAGGCCGTCGGCTTCACCGCCGTCACCCCCGTGAACGGGAAGTCCATCTCCTTGATGACGATCAGTGAGATCACCACCAGGCCGCTCAGGGCCAGCACCATGAGCGTATGGGAGAGCGTGTTGGAGAGGCCGAACAGGAAGGTGAAGCCGACCGTCAGGACCGCCCCGGCGATCAGCGCCACCCAGAGCAGCGTCGGCACCTCGTCGTCCACCTGGTTCAGCCGCTGGCGCCGCTCCGAGGCCAGCTTCTCCAGGTGGCTGACGGCGTGCTCGTAGAGGACGTTCTGCTGCTCGTTCTCGGGCTTGATCGAGAAGACGTCCGAGCGCATCCCGTACACCAGCTGGGTGGCGTCGGAGCTGCTGCGGTGCTCGGCCATCAGCGGCCACTCGGTGTCCATCACCAGGCGGGCGTAGTCGAGGGTCCGCTTCTCCAGCTGGGGGCCGAGCGGCGCCGGGAGCTCGCGGGAGATCCAGTAGATGCCGGCCAGCGAGTCGGCCTCCTGGAAGGTGGTCTTGCGGGCGGAGTCGTTGTTCTCCCAGACGGCGATCACCACGAAGGCGAGCAGCACGGCGTAGAGCACGCCGACCGCGGCGAAGATGAAGCCGGCCACGTCGTTGTGGGCCTCGCGGACCGGGTGCGGGACGTAACGCTGCAACAGTTTCAGGGCAGCGGCCAGGCAGAGCAGGACGATGACCAGGGTGCCGATGTCCATCCAACTCATGGGCTGTTCCTCGTGATCGGGCGGACTTTCATGATCAGGTGGAGCGGGGTGCCGGCCGGGGCGGCCCGGGGGCCGTCACAGCGGCCGTCACAGCGGCCGCCGCACGGCGGGCGGGCGGGCGGAGGTACGGCAGGGCGGGCCGGGGTACGGCCACGCGGGACGCGCCACGGCGGGGCGGGCCCGCCGGCCGGACCGGGCGGCCGGGAGGGCGCAGGGGCCCCGCCGGGCGGCTCGGGACGCGGGCCGGTGGGCGCACACGGTCGGTGGGCGCGTACGGTCAGCAGGCGCGTACGGTCAGCGGCCGCGCACGGTCAGTGGCTGCGCCGGGTGACCAGTTCGGCGAGCGCCAGCAGGTCGTCGGCGTCGGCCGGCTCGGGCACCGCCGCCGCCAGGTGGGCGATGGCGGCGGCCATCCGCTCGCAGGACTCGCCCTGGGCCCAGGCCCGGCCGCCGGACACCTCCACCGCCCGGGCGCAGCGGGCGAGCTCCTCCTCGGTCAGCCGGCGGTCCAGGCCGTAGAGACCGGCGAGCACCGCGGCCTCGGCCGTACCGGTGCCGAGCGCGGCGACCACCGGCAGGGACTTCTTCCGGGCCACCAGGTCCGCGCCGACCGGCTTGCCGGTGACCTCGGGATCGCCCCAGATCCCGATCAGGTCGTCGATCAGCTGGAACGCCAGGCCGATCTCGCGGCCGAAGGCGTCCATCGCCTGCGCGACCTCCTCGCCGGCCCCCGCGTACAGGGCGCCGACCGCGCAGGCGCAGCCGAGCAGGGCGCCGGTCTTGGCCTCGGCCATCGCCAGGCATTCGGCGAGCGAAACGTCACTGCGCTGCTCGAAGGCGCAGTCCGCCTGCTGACCGGCGCACAGCTCGACCACGCAGTCGGCGAGGCGCCGGACGGCGGCCTGCGCCGCCGGGTGGGGGTCCTCGGCGAGGGTGCGCAGGGCCAGCGAGTGCAGGGCGTCACCGACGAGGATCGCCTCGGTGGTGCCGAAGACCCGCCAGGCGGTGAGACGGTGACGCCTGGTGTCGTCGCCGTCGATGACGTCGTCGTGGAGCAGCGTGAAGTTGTGGATCAGCTCCACCGCGGCGGCCGCGCGGGCCGCGGCGGCCGGATCCCCGCCGAGGGCCTGGGTCGCGGCCAGCACCAGGGCCGGCCGGATCGCCTTGCCGGACGGCCCGGCCGCCGGGGAGCCGTCGGCCTCGGACCAGCCGAAGTGGTAGGCGGCGACGCGTTGCAGTGATGGTGGCAGGGTGCCGACGGCCGCGCGCAGAGCGGGATCGACGGACTCCCTGGCCCGGGCGAGCACGTCGTCGACGTCGCTGCCCTCCCGATGGTCCCGTTCCACTGCGAAGATCCCCATGGTTCCTCCCCTGCTGCGAGAACGCTGTCCTGGTGGTGCGCCGCACCGGCGGTTCGCGCGCCGGCGTGCTGTGCGGTCGGGCCGGCCCGGGTGGCGGTGGACCGTGGAGACGGTGGGGTGCGCTTCCGGCGGACTGTGCTGCCGGCGGGCTCCGGCGGGCTGTCGGGCCGACGGGCTGTTGGGCCGCCCGGGCGCGGCTCGCGGCCCGGCCCGGGCGCCCCGGGGTTCAGGACGGCCCGGGCCGGGCCGGTGAATCCGGCCGGCGATCGGCGGAATCCGGGAATTCGGCGCCCGGCACCATTCGGCGGGCGCCGGTAAACGGCTGTCAGTCCCTGGGCCGGGCGACGTCGACGTTCTCCAGCACGCCGATCGCGTCGGGCACCAGAATGGCCGCCGAATAGTAGGCGCTGACCAGGTAGGAGATGATCGCCTTCTCGTTGATGCCCATGAAGCGGACCGAGAGGCTGGGCTGGTACTCGTCGGGAATGCCGGTCTGGTGCAGGCCGACCACGCCCTGGTTGTCCTCGCCGGTGCGCAGCGCGAGAATCGAACTCGTGTGCCCGTCCAGGATCGGAATCTTGTTGGACGGGAAGATGGGCACCCCCCGCCAGGCCGGGACATGGTGCCCCTGCACCTCCAGCGCGTCCGGGTAGAGGCCGCGCCGGCTGCACTCCCGGCCGAATGCGGCGATCGCCTTGGGATGGGCCAGGAAGAACTTGGTGCCCCGGCGCCGGCTCAGCAACTCGTCCATGTCGTCGGGGGTGGGCGGGCCGGAGTGGGTCTGGATGCGCTGGTCGTAGTCGGCGTTGTGGAGCAGGCCGAACTCGCGGTTGTTGATCAGCTCGTGCTCCTGCGCCTCGCGCAGGGCCTCGATCGTCAGCTTCAACTGCTGCTCGATCTGGTTCATCGGCTGGTTGTAGAGGTCGGCCACCCGGCTGTGCACCTGCAGCACCGTCTGGGCGACGCTCAGCTCGTACTCGCGCGGTGCGAGTTCGTAGTCCACGAAGGTGCCGGGCAGCTCGTGCTCGCCCTCGTGGCCGGCGGACAGCTCGATCTCCGCCTCGCCGTGACGATTCTGCGCGGCCTGGGAGCCCGCCAGGTAGGCCAGGATCTGCCCGCGCAGGGCCTCCGAGCGGTCCGCCAGCTCCTGGAAGGCGGGCCAGGGCAGCGCGAGCACGGTGCCGGCCGTGGCCGCCTTGACGGTGTACTCCCAGCCGGCGTCGGCCTGCAGCAGGGCCTCGTCGCCGAGGTGGTCGCCGTCCGCGAGGAAGCCGACCACCGTCTCGTCGCCGTACTTGCCCCGGCCGATCTTGTTGACCTTGCCGTGGGCGATCAGGAAGACCTCGTCGACCGGGCGGCCGGCCTCGACCAGCACCTCGCCCGCGGAGAAGTCGCGCTGGACGAAGCGGGCCGCCAGCTCCGCCAGCAGGCCGTCGTCCTCGAACCCGCGCAGCACCGGCAGCTCGCGCAGCGAGGGCGGGACCAGCCGGACGTCCGCCCCCGTCTTGACGAAACTCACCCGGCCACGCCCGACCGCGTACGTGAGGCGCCGGTTGACGCGGTACGTACCGCCGGCCACCTGCACCCAGGGGAGCATCTTCAGCAGCCAGCGGGAGCTGATGCCCTGCATCTGCGGCGCGGACTTGGTGGTGGTCGCGAGGTTCTTCGCGCCCGCCGTGCCAAGGCTCTGCTGCTGCCGGGTTTGCGCCTGCCCGCCCTGCGCAGGAATACCGACATTGGTTTCGGTCGACATACGGGAACCCTTCGTGCTAACCGAATGAAGTGTCGCCTTGCACCAATCATGGTGGGGCCGTTCGAGCTAACCTGCAATCACTCTTTCGAGTGGTCGAGATCGCAGGATAATTAGTACGACTGGATCAGTTGAGCGATTACGGTTCGACCCCCGTTCGAGCCGCGGGAAGGACGGGCGGACGCCGTCCGGCACTCGCCGCTAAATCGCCCGGAGGGCTTTCGAAATCCCGTCGAAAAGCACCCGGAAATACCATTCGACCCATTCGGTTCACGCTCCGGAAATTCCCCGGAAAACCTGCCGCGGCCAATCGGCCGGCCCCCTTCGGCAAGGAGCGCCTCCCCGCCCGCGGGCCCGCGTCGGGGGGCAACCGTCCCGGCCCCCACCCGGCGTTCACGAAGACGCCGAAGGAGCGCTAAGGTGCCACCTCAAGGGCACGTCCAAGGCGCCGAAGTCACTGAAGCCGTTGGCCGACCGCCGGGTTTCGTATGCCTACGCACCGAGCGAGCGGCCGGACCGGATGCCCTCCCGAACGTTCACTCCTGCCCCGGGAGACCTCCGTGAGCGCACCCGTACGCGTCTGGCTCAACCGCACCTACGCCGAGAACGTGTTCTTCATCGAGCAGTTGCGCGCCGCGCCGCGCCAGGTCGAGGTCCATGCCACCCATGTCGACGCCGACTCACCGGTGCTGGCCGCCGCCGATGTCGCCTCCCTGGAACCCGACGGCCTGGCTCCCGACGAGTACGTGGCCTTCGCTCTCGAATACTGCGCCCGCAACGCCGTCGACGTCTTCCTGCCCCGGCTCAACCAACTCGCCATCTCCCTGCACCGCAAGGACTTCCAGGAGGTCGGCACGGCGCTGGCCTGCCCGCCGGCCACCGCCATCGCGGCCTTCGACAGCAAGGTCGACGGGTACGCGGCCATAGCCTCCGCCGGCCTGCCCACTCCCCCCTGGTGGCAGGTGCGGACGGCCGACGAGCTGCTGGCCGCCGTGACCGCGATCGAGGCGGCGGACGGCGTGCCCTGCCTGAAGCCCGCCTCCGGCGCCGGCGGCGAGGGGTTCCGGGTGCTCACCCGCGAGCCCTTCGGGCTGCACGCGCTGTCCGGGTGGCCGAGCGGACACGTCCAGCTCGACCAGGTGCTGGCGGCCATGGACGGCTCCGACACCCCCGTCGACCTGCTGGTCATGCCGTACCTGGAGGGCCCGGAGGTCTCGGTGGACTGCCTGGCCGACCTGGACGGCCGGCTGATCACCGCCGTGGGCCGCACCAAGCACCGGCGGCGGCGCAGCTTCACCACCGCCGCGCGGTACCTGGAGCCCGCCCGCCAGCTGGTCGAGACGCTCGGCGTCGCCTTCCTGTCGAACGTGCAGTTCCGGCACCACCACGGCGAGCCGGTGATCATCGACGTCAACACCAGACCGTCCGGCGGCCTGCACCAGCTGAGCCTCGCAGGCCTCAACCTGCCTTGGAACGCCGTGCAGTTGGCGCTCGGCGAGATTCCCGTCCCGGGGCCCGCCGACCGGCTCGCGGGCATCGAGTACACCTTGGTGTCCGGCGTCCACCCGGTCCTGCCGCGCCAGGTGCCGCCCGCGCTGGAGCGCATCCCGGTGGCCTTCGACCTGGTCGACGCCCTGCCGGGCTGAGCCGGGCGAGCGCGAGGCCGCCGGGCCCGGCCCGGCCGTTCCCGCCGGGCGGGGACGGTCAGCCGCGCCCGGCGGCCTCGGCCCAGTCGGGGCCGTTCCAGTCCAGGGTCGGCTCCAGGACGCCCTCCAGGGTGAGCAGCCAGCGCTTCACCTCGATGCCGACCCGGCCGCCGCCGAAGCCGCCGATGCCGTCCGCCGCCACCACCCGGTGGCAGGGCACCAGCAACGGCACGGGGTTGGCGGCCATCATCTGCCCGACCGTCCTGGCGGCCAGCCCCGGCTCGGTGATTCCTTCGAACACCCCACTGAGAGCGGCGAGTTCGCCGTAGGTGATGGTCCGTCCGTACGGGACTTCGGTGAGCAGGGTGCGCAGCACGACCCGGTGCGCGCCACCGGCCCGGGACCAGTCGATCGGCAGGTCCGGCGCCCGGCGGCGCCCGGCCAGGTACTCGGTGATCCGGCCGGTGACGGCGTCGATCTTCGCCGGGTCGGTGCAGGCCGGCACGGACGCTCCGGTGTCGCCCGGCAGGTAGTCCGACGTCACGACGCCGGCCGGGGTCACGGCGATCCGCATCGGACCGCTGGGCAGCGGTGTCCCGACCGTGATCCAGGTGGTCGACATGCCGGCCGCCCCGCTCCCGTCCGCCCGTTCCGTGAGGCCCGCGCCCGGGTCCGCCCGGCGCAGAGGCCCCGGGGGCGGACTCCCGCGACCGCCCCCGGGGCCATCGTACGACCGCCCCGCGGGCCCGCGGGGCGGTTCGCCGCCGGTCGTCGCCGGTGCCTCGGTCAGTGCCGCGCCTTCAGCTCCGCGGCGAGTTCGCGCGCCCAGTGCATGACCTCGTCCCGGTCGGCGGCCTTGCCGTCGCAGAGGATGCTGAGCTGCGGGTCGCTGAGGCGGTTCGGCCCCGGGATCTCCAGCAGGTAGGCGATCTCCGCCAGCATCGACGCGAGCCGCTGGGCGTCCGGGGCGCCGATCGCGACCGTCGTCTCATGATGGCTGATGTTGACAGAACCGGGCATCGCAGCCTCCTCCGTAGGCCCCCTTGTGCCCTCCACGGTACGGCCGCCGGCGCCGGCGCGCGCAGGGGCGGCGCCGCCCCCGGGCACACCCGCGGTCACGGGGCGGCGCCGTCAGCGCGCCGGCGCCGGCCCCGGGCTCATCCCGGCCAGCTGCAGCCAGAGCCCGAAGCCGGTGCGGTCCGCCGCACCGGCCGAGTGCTCGGGCTCCGCCCGCCGGTACCGGCCGATGTAGTCGTGGGCGGCGCTGACCGTCCAGGCGGGCAGCTCCTGGTCGATCAGGCGGTCCCACTTGGTGGTGGTGCGCTCGTCGTGGAGCTGGTGCAGCGGGAGGTGCCGGCAGGCGGCCCAGCAGATCAGGTCAGGTGCGTCGTCGAGCAGCCGGCCGGGGCCGGTCCTGACCGCCTTGGGGATCCCGGCCAGCGCCCGCCGCGCCGTGCGCCGGGCCTCCAGCGCCCGGAGCACCCCGAGCGGGTGGACCCGCGGGTGGATCAGCGCGGCGTAGTGCGGCGAGGTGATGTCCGCCCACAGCGCGTCCAGCCCGCTGTCGGTCGAGACCAGGTGCGGCAGGTAGGGCGTGGGCGCGGTGGAGAGGCAGGCCAGCGCCCGGGTGACGTCCGCCATCGAGAACCGCGGCAGCCAGCCCTCGCGTTCGAACTCCTCGGCCAGTCTGCGCAGTTCCGGGCAGCGCCGGAGGCAGTCCTGGGCGGTGGCCGGGTTCAGGTAGAGGTCCGCGATGTCGTGCAGCCGCCGGACGTGCTCGCGCTCCGGGCTGGTGAAGACCTCCAGCCGGACGGTCGACCCGGCCAGGTGGGACAGCCCCGACCGGGCCGCGGCCTGCGCCAGCAGGGTCAGCCGCTGGAACCCGTCGATGGACTCCGGCCGGGCCAGTTCGACCAGGCCGCCCCGGATCCGGATGCTCTCGGCGCCGAGCGCCAGCTGCCCCGCCCGGCCGAACTCCTCCGGCCGCTCCCTGAGCAGTTCGGCGAGCACCCGGTTGTGGCCGCTGCCGTGCAGGAAGCCGCGCCGGGCCCGGAGCGAGCGGGCGGCCTCCGGCCCCGCCGCCAGGCCGGCCAGTTCACCGGCCGGCACCTGGAGCGACCAGCCCCGGTCGAACCGGGTCAGCCGGCCGGGCCGCAGGGCCAGCACCGGCCCGGCGAAGGCGTCGTACCCGCCGGCGCCGGCTGCCCCGACGACGCCCTCGGCGCTCCGGTGGCCGCCGGGCGGCGGAAGTAGTTTGTCCACGTATCTGCCAACGGGCCGTGAGCCGATCGGTTATGGCACCCGCCCCGGAATCTTGCGGGCCGGGCGCACGGGCACCACCGGGCCGTCCGCCGGAGCACCCGGCGCCGGCCGCGGGTCCGGGCCGAGAAGGGCCTCGACGTCGGCCGGACGCCAGGCCCCGGCCGCCCCCGGACGGCCGGCGAGGTAGCCCGCGATCCGCCGCGGCGACCAGCCGTGGCCCTCGCGCAGCCCCCTGGCCAGCTGGCGCAGGTACCCGGCGGCCGGCCGGGTCGGTTCGGCCTCCGCGCGGCGCCAGGGCGCGGTGAGGGTCAGCACCGGCAGCCCGTCCAGCCATCCGGCCCGGAGCAGGGTCTCGTAGCGGCCGGGCCCCAGCCGGGCACGGCCGTCGGCCAGCACCCCGGCCAGGTCGAGGTCCGCCCCGGGCGGGCGGGCCATCTCCTGGGCCGCGACGTCCGCGAACTGCCCGGCCGACAGCAGGTAGGCGCGGGCGGGCATCTCCCCGGGGTCGAGCGGGTCGTAGAAGCCGCTGCCGCCGGTCCAGACGGCGGACTCCAGGGCGAAGTAGAGCTGCCCGGGCAGCAGGAGGGGCACCGCGCGCTCCGGCGGCCGGGCGTCCCGGCAGCCCGGGTAGGTGCGTGCGGCCCCGGGCGGCCGGCCCCCGGCGAGGTAGCAGGTGAACCGGTCCAGGCACATGTTGGAGGCGTAGGCGGCGTACCAGACCCGCCCGCCGGGGGCGGGACCGGGCCGGACGGGCCCGGCCGCCCGGCCCGGGTCCCGCGCCGGACGCCGCGCACCACCGCTTGCCACCGGACCCACCGCCCTCAGGCGAGCAGCTTGTCCTTCGCCCGCTGGTACTCCACCTCGGTGAGGGCGCCGCTGTTCTTGAGGTCCGCGAGCTTGGCGAGCTCGTCGACGTGACTGGACGGTCCGCCCCCGCCCCCGCCCCCGCCCGGCGAGGCGGCCGCGTCCCGCACGTAGGCCTTGAACGCGGCATCGGTGCGCCGGGCCTGCTCCAGATCGCGCTCGCCCATCGAGCGGCCGCGCGCGATCACGTAGACGAAGACGCCGAGGAACGGGAGCAGGATCACGAAGATCGTCCAGCCCGCCTTGCCCCAGCCGCCCAGGTCCTGACTGCGGAAGATGTCGGTGATGATCTTGAAGAGCAGGAAGAACCAGAGGACCCAGAGGAAGAACTCCAACATCGTCCAGAACAGATTGAGCAGCGGGTAGTCGTCCATGGTGCTCCCGTCCCAGCCGGTCACCGTATCTCGGTGGCCGCTCAGCCAACTGCGCCGCCGGTGACGCACGGACGGCACTGAAACGAGTCATATCACCACATTTCTCTCACAGCATTTCACCGTGTCCGGTACCGCGGGGGACGGGAACCGGTTCACCCGTAAGGCCCAGGCCACCGCGCCGATCACGCCGCCGGCACCGGGAATGGGAGCAGCACACCAACCCGGTCGGCCCCACGTCCGCCGGACCGACAGCCGGACCGCCCGAGGCGCGGGGCGGGAATCCGACCAGTTCCAGGGAGGGCTCCGTGGGCGACGCAGTCGGCCAGATGCTGGCCTCCGCGGTCGGCATCGCGATCAGCCCGCTGCCGCTGATCGCGGTGATCCTGATGCTGGCCACGCCCAAGGGACAGGCGAACGGGGCCGCGTTCACGGCCGGCTGGACGCTCGCTCTGGCGGCGGTGGTGGCCGTGGTGGTGCTCGCGGGCTCCGGTGCGGGCACCGACAGCGGGAAGCCCACCTGGTCGTACTGGCTGAAGCTGGCGCTCGGCGTCCTCTTCCTGCTGCTCGGCGCCAGGCAGTGGCGGGGCCGCCCGCGGGAGGGCCACGTCACCGAGCCGCCGAGGTGGATGCGGGCGGTCGACCGGTTCACCCCCGGGAAGGCGGCCGGCCTGGGGGCCGCGCTGGTCGTCGCGAACCCGAAGAACCTGGCGCTCGCCGTGGGCGGGGCGGCCTCCATCGCGACCAGCGGCGCCGCGGCCGGCGGAAAGACGGTGGCGGCGGTCCTGATGGTGCTGGTGGGGTCGCTGTGCACGCTGTTACCACTCGGCGTGCAGCTCCTCGGCGGCGACCGGTCGGCCCGGGTGCTGGGCGGCTGGAAGGCGTGGACGGCCGCCCACAACGCGGCCGTCATGATGGTCGTCCTGGTCGTCCTCGGCGCCAAGTACGTCGGGGACTCGATCTCCGGTCTGACCACGTGACGCCCCGGCGCACCGGGACGGGCCGGCACCCGGCCACCCGTCACCGCAGCGGCGGACCGGGCCCCCACGGCCGGCGTGCCGCCGGCCGCCGCCCCGGCGGGGTGCCGTGAAGGGGCGGGGCGGCACGCGGCCGCGCCCCGGCGCCGGACCGCCCCGGCCGCCGTTCGGCAGGCCGACCACGGCCGACGTCACGTCAGGCTTCGTGACCGGCCTGTTCTCGATCCCCGAAGGCATGGCGTACGCGTCGATCGGCGGCTTCAACCCGGTGGCCGGGCTCTTCTCGGGCGTCGTCCCGGCGATCGTCGGCTCGCTGACGGCCCGTACCGTCCTGATGGTCACCACCCTGACCAGCGCGATCGCGCTCACCGCGCAGAGCGTGCTGGACGAGGCCGGGCTGGACCCGCTCGACCCCGGGAACGTGGCCCTGATCTCGGTGATGGCCGGCGTGGTGATGCTGCTGATGGGGCTGCTGCGGTTCGGCGTGGTGCTGAGCTTCGTCTCCAACGCCGTGATGACCGGCTTCTCCACCGGCATCGCCGTCCAGATCATCACCGGCGTGCTCCAGGACGCCACCGGGTACCAGCCACAGGGCCACAACCGGCTCGCGCGGCTCTACGACTGGCTGGCCCACGTCGGCAGCTGGGACCTGGCCACCACCCTGGTGGCGGCCGTGACCATCGGCGTCTGGGCGCTCGCCCACGCCGTACCGCGGCTGCGGGCGGTCGCCCTGCTGGTCGCCATGGTCCTGGTGAGCGTCGGGGTGGCGCTCCTCGGCACCGGCGTCGACCTGGTCGGGAGCATCGCCGACATCCCCTCGGCGCTGCCGCACTTCACCGCCCCGCACTGGTCGGCGCTCCCCACCCTCGCCGGCGGGGCCCTGTCGATCGCCCTGGTCGCCCTCGCGCAGGCCGCCGGCATCTCCCCGACCGTGCCCAACCCGGACGGCTCGAAGCCCGACATGAACCGGGACTTCACCGCCCAGGGCCTGGCCAACCTGGCCGGCGGCCTGTTCCAGGCGCTGCCGACCGGCGGCTCGCTCTCCCGCACCGGGGTCGCCGTCGCGGCCGGCGCCCGGACCCGCTGGGCCGGCGTCTTCTCCGGGGTCTGGCTCGCCCTGATCGTGCTGACCCTCGCCCCGGTGGCCGAACGGATACCGATGCCGGTGATCGGCGGCCTGATCCTGGTGGTCGGCGGCGAGCTGATCTGGGGCAAGCGCCACGACATCCTGCTGGTCGTCCGCACCTCGTGGACGTCCACCGCGGCGATGGTGCTCACCTTCGTCCTCACCACGCAGCTGGCGCTGCAGCAGACGATCATCATCGGCGCCGTGCTGTCCCTCCTGCTGTACTGCGTCCAGGCGGCCCGGCAGGCCCGGTTGCGGGCCGTCCTCCCGACCGGTGACGGCCGCTGGCGCACCGCGCCCCCGCCGTCCCGGCTGCCGGCCGGCGAGGTGACCGTCCTCGAATACACCGGCATCAGCCTGTTCGCCGAACTGCCGCACATCCAGGCCGACTGGCCCGACACCGCCGGGGCCGAGCGGGCCGTCCTCGTCCTCACCGTCAGCGGCCTCCCGGACGTCCCGTCCTCCGCGGTGATCAAGTGGCTCGGCCGCCGGTCGGACGAGCTGGAACGCCAGGGCGGCCGGCTGGTGCTGGCCGGCGCCACCCCGGCCTTCGAGCACGTGATCCGGGCCACCGGCCTGATCGGGCGCCTCGGCGAGGACGGCGTCGTCCCCGCCGACCCGGTGCTCGGCGCCTCCCTCCAGGAGGCCGTCGGCCGGGGCGAGCGGTGGATCGCCGAGGGCCGCGACCCGGACCACCCCCCTTGACCGCCTCCCCCAGAACCGCCGTCCGGCTCCCCGAGAAAGGACCCACCATGACCACCAACCCCAACGCGCCCTACCGGGACACCCCGTCCGCCTCGCAGAACAGCGGATGGGTCACCGGCCTCGCCCTGTTCGCCGGTGTCGTGATGCTGGTCAACGGCATCCTCGACATCTTCCAGGGGATCGTCGCCGTCATCGACAACGACCTCATCGTGACCACCCCCAACTACGTCTTCCGCTTCGACGTGACCTCCTGGGGCTGGGTCCACATCGTCATCGGCGCCCTGGTCGTCGTGGCCGGCGCCGGCGTCCTGCGAGGTGCCCTCTGGGGCCGCATCGCCGGTATCGTCCTGGCCTCGGTGAGCGCGATCAGCGCCTTCATGTGGCTCCCCTACTACCCGGTGTGGAACATCATCGTGATCGCCCTGGACGTCTTCGTCATCTGGGCCCTGTGCGTCTACCGCGACGACGACCGGGCCTTCTGACCGGACGTCCGCTCCCGACAACCCCGCCGGCGTCAGGGCCGGCCCCGCAGGACGCCCCGGGCCCGCCGGCCCGGGGCGTCCGCCGCTCACGGGACGGCCGCCGCTCCCGGGGACGGCACGGGCGCCCCGCACCCACCGGCCCGAGGCCACCGGCCCGGGCGCGGGTCACCGGCCGGCGCTCACCCGCCGGGCACCAGGTGCCGGCGCCCGGCGATCTGCTCGAAGATCAGGTTGGTCCGGGTCTGCGCCACCGCCGGGTGGGTGGTGAGGTGGTCCACCACGAAGTCGCGCAGGGCGTCGGGGTGCGCGAGGGCGACATGGAGCAGGTAGTCGTCGGATCCGGCCATGTGGAAGACCGCCACCACGCCCGGCATGTCGGGGGCGCTGTCGCGGAAGCTCTCGTTCTGCTCCCGGGTGTGGGCCCGCAGCCGGACCGAGATCATCGCCTGCAGCGGCAGCCCGATCGCGGCCGGGGCGATCTCGGCCCGGAACGCGCGGATCACCCCGCGCTCGCGCAGCGCGCGCACCCGGGCCAGACAGGTCGAGGGGGCGATGCCCACCGCGTCGGCGAGGGCGTTGTTCGGCGTCCGGGCGTTGTCGGCGAGGATGCGCAGGATCGCCCGGTCCACGTCGTCGAGGGGCGCCTGCCGGGTGTGAGGATTGTTCGGCACGAGGCCCAGGGTCCCCCGCCCTGCCGATGATTCGCAAGGATTCAGCCGCCCTTTCCGAATCTTCTGCGGATGACTTCCCCTCCTACCGTCACAGGTTCCATCCTGGCCCTCGATCGGATCGGCCCTCGCCGGCCACCGGAGTCCTCCCGGCGGATCGTCCGACCCAGCCCACCGGGAGCGCCGCAGCATGAGCCGAACCGACACCCTGACCGTGCCCGCGGGCCACGACCGGCCGGACGTCCGCCCGCCCGCCCCGGACACCGCCGCCCTCCCCGCGGCACCGGGCGAGGCCGTCGGGACGGCGGGCCCGGCCGAGGAGCCGGACGCCCTCGCCTTCGAGCTCCCGGCCGGCGGGCTGGACGACGATCGGCGCCTGCGCGCCCTGGACAGCATGGACGCCTACCTGACGAGCAAGCGCCGCCACCTGCTCGGCTACCAGGCCACCCAGGAGATGGGCGGCGGCGCCTTCGACCTCGGCCGGTTCATGCACCACAACATCAACAACCTCGGCGACCCGTTCCGGAGCGGTGGCTACAAGCCGAACACCAAGGTGGTCGAGCGCGCCGTCCTCGACTACTACGCCGCCCTGTGGCACGCCAAGGGCCCGTACGACCCGGCCGACCCCGAGTCCTACTGGGGCTACGTCCTGTCCATGGGCTCGACCGAGGGCAACATGTACGCGCTCTGGAACGCCCGGGACTACCTGAGCGGCAAGGCGCTGATCCAGTCGCCGGCCGCCGGCCCGCACTACGTCCGGGCCGCGCCCGGGGCGGGCAACCCCAACGCCTACCGGCCGGTGGCCTTCTACTCCGAGGACACCCACTACTCCTTCGCCAAGGCCGTCCACGTGCTGGGCGTGGAGACCTTCCACGCCGTCGGCACGGAGCAGTACC
Organism: Kitasatospora indigofera; assembly: GCF_014655955.1. Classification (GTDB taxonomy): domain Bacteria; phylum Actinomycetota; class Actinomycetes; order Streptomycetales; family Streptomycetaceae; genus Kitasatospora; species Kitasatospora indigofera. The sequence goes on along the minus strand of NZ_BNBO01000038.1, from coordinate 4,787 downwards.
CGGACGAGTGCCCGCTGGCCGGGCCGGCCGGGGAGCAGCCGCCGGCCTGGCCCGCCGAGGTGCCCTCCCGCCGGGGCCCCTCGGGCCACACCTGGGACGGCACTGGCGAGATCGACGTCGACGCCCTGGCGGTGCTGGTGGAGTTCTTCGCCGCGAAGGGGCACCCGGTCTTCGTCAGCCTCAACCTGGGCAGCACCTTCAAGGGCGCCCACGACGACGTCCGGGAGGTCTGCGAGCGCCTGCTGCCGATCTTCGAGAGGCACGGCCTGATCCAGGGCGAGGTGGCGTACGGCAAGGACCCGGGCACCGGCGAGCCGTTGACGGACCTGCGGCGGCGCTTCTGGATCCACGTCGACGGCGCGCTCGGCGCCGGGTACGCGCCCTTCCTGCGGATGGCCGCCGCCGACCCGGCCGGGTTCGGCTGGACGCCCGACGGCGGGCTGCCCGAGTTCGACTTCGGCATCACCCTGCCCACCCGGGAGTTCGGCGACCTCGACATGGTCTCCTCGATCGCCATGAGCGGCCACAAGTGGCCCGGTGCGCCGTGGCCGTGCGGCATCTACATGACCAAGGTCAAGTACCAGATATCACCGCCGTCCCAGCCGGAGTACATCGGCGCGCCCGACACCACCTTCGCCGGCTCCCGCAACGGCTTCTCGCCGCTCATCCTCTGGGACCACCTCGCCCGGCACTCCTACCAGGACCAGGTCGACCGGATCCGCCGGGCCCAGGAGCTGGCCGCCTACCTGGAGCGGCAACTCCACCTCCTGGAGCAGGAGAAGGGCATCGAGCTGTGGCCGGCCCGCACCCCGGGCGCGATCACGGTGCGGTTCCGCAAGCCCAGCCCCGAGCTGGTCGCGAAGTGGTCCCTCTCCTCGCAGGAAGTCCTGCTCGTCCCGGGCGACGAGCGCACCCGGCGCAGCTACGTGCACGTCTTCCTGATGTCCTCGGTCGACCGCGCCAAGCTGGACGAGCTGCTGGCGGACCTCGCCGAGGACCACGCCCTCCTGGCGCGGGCCTGACCGCCGGGGCGGCCGGCCGGCCGGGGACGGCCCGGGCCCGGGGCAGGCGGACCTGATCACGACCGCGCGGGGCGGCCGGAAGTCTCAGGCCGGGTCGGCATCCCGCTGCCGGCCGGCCACCGCCACGGCGAGCGCGAGGAGAGCCTCCACCTGGGCGGCCGCGATCAGCTGGTCCACCGAGTGGCGGCCCGTCTTCTTCTCGCTCTCGTCGAGCAGCTTCCGGGCCTTGTGCGCGTGATCGGAAAAGTCAGCCATGGCGCCACCGTAGCGGCCTCCCTGCCGTGGGGCAGCCGGTTCGGCGGACGCGCTCCCCGGTCCGTGCGCAGGGCCGCGGACGGGGCAGCCCTCACTGCTGATGATCCGTCACGGCCGGTCGCCCCGAGCGTGGTCGGGCCGGAGCCCCGCAGCCGGTCCGGCACGGGCGGGCCGACCCGATGCCGCCCGGCGGGTCGCCGCACCGCCCACGCGAACGGCCCCGGACGAAGTCGTCCGGGGCCGTTGCCACGAAGGGCCGCGTCCGCAGCTCGTCCGGGTTGGCGCACTGAGCCCCCTGTCGGATTCGAACCGACGACCTTCGCTTTACAAGAGCGGTGCTCTGGCCAGCTGAGCTAAGGAGGCATGGTGACCGTCCGCGGCGGACCACGGCGGCACCGGGTGGCAGTCTACCGGGACGGGGTGGCGCGTTGTCTGCATATCGCCGACCCCGCCCGGGCGGCCGGGGGGCGTGACCGAACCGATGCGGAAATCGGGGGCGGGAGGGGGCTGACAAGGGACGGAGCCGGGAGGTAGCGTCGCCTGGAGCTGGTTCGCGCAGTGGTTCAGACCACCGGGGCCGGCCGAGCAGACATCCACCTTTACTCGGATCGTCCGGCACGTTCCTGCCGGTGAAGGAGAACACAGCCATGGCTTCTGTCACGTTCGACAAGGCGACCCGCCTCTACCCGGGCGGCACCAAGCCCGCCGTGGACGCCCTTGAGCTGCACGTCGAGGACGGCGAGTTCCTCGTCCTCGTCGGCCCCTCGGGCTGCGGCAAGTCGACCAGCCTCCGCATGCTGGCCGGCCTGGAGGACGTCAACGGTGGCGCCATCCGCATCGGTGACCGCGACGTCACGCACCTGCCGCCGAAGGACCGGGACATCGCGATGGTGTTCCAGAACTACGCGCTGTACCCGCACATGACCGTCGCGGACAACATGGGCTTCGCGCTGAAGATCGCCGGCGTCAACAAGGCCGAGATCCGCAGCAAGGTCGAGGAGGCCGCGAAGATCCTCGACCTGACCGACTACCTGGACCGCAAGCCGAAGGCGCTCTCCGGCGGTCAGCGCCAGCGTGTCGCGATGGGCCGCGCGATCGTCCGCGAGCCGCAGGTCTTCCTCATGGACGAGCCGCTGTCGAACCTCGACGCCAAGCTCCGCGTCTCGACCCGTACGCAGATCGCCAGCCTGCAGCGCCGCCTGGGCATCACCACCGTGTACGTGACCCACGACCAGGTCGAGGCCCTCACCATGGGCGACCGCGTGGCGGTCCTCAAGGACGGTCTGCTGCAGCAGGTCGACAGCCCGCGCACCATGTACGACCGCCCGGCGAACCTGTTCGTGGCCGGCTTCATCGGCTCCCCGGCGATGAACCTCGTCGAGGTCCCGCTGGTCGACGGCGGCGTGAAGTTCGGCGGCTCGATCATCAACATCTCCCGTGACGAGCTGGCCGGCGCCGGCACCGACAAGACGGTCACCGTCGGCATCCGCCCGGAGCACTTCGAGATCGTCCCGGCCGGTGGCATCGAGGGCGTCGCCGTCACCGTCAACGTGGTCGAGGAGCTCGGCGCCGACGGCTTCGTCTACGGCACCACCAAGATCGGTGGCGACGACAAGGACATCGTCGTCCGCGTGCACGGCCGTCAGATCCCGGAGCGCGGCGAGACCATCCACGTCGTGCCGATCGGTCACGAGACCCACGTCTTCTCGACCAGCACGGGTGCCCGCCTGAGCGCCTGACGCTCCGGGGCCCCGGCCCCGCGGTACCAGAACTGACATACGGGTGAGCCCTGCCGGACGGCGGTCCGGCAGGGCTCAGTCGTGTCCGCGGCCGGCTGCGGCCCGGGCCGGGCCGCAGCGCACCCGACGGCCCGCCGGCGCCCGACCCGTCAACACGGTGACGGGACGAAACGGGACACGGCTCACTCGATGGAGTAACGGAATGCGATACCGGGCATACCCAGCGCTACGCTCCTGAGCGTGAATCAGCTTGTGCGCCGCATCGGCCAGACCGTAGCCCTCACTCTGCCCGTGATCCTGGTGACCACCGGCACCCTCGCCGTGACCCGGGTGCCCTGGGCCCCGCCGACCTCGCTCGACCAGCAGGTCGTCGCGGCGTCCAGCAACGACGGGGCCGGCATCGGACGCGCCCCCGCCGGCCAGGCCGCCAACCCGGGCCTCGCCCCGCAGGACGCCCTGCGCGCCGACCTCCTCGACGAACTGCGCGCCAACAACCCGGGCACCGCGCTCGACCTGCTGGAGCGGACGATGCGCGAGAAGCCCGCCCTCACCCCGTACTGCAGCACGCTCGCCGCCGACCTGGGCAAGGCCGCCGTGCGCAAGTACCAGGGCGACGTCCAGCGGGCCCGTTCCTTCGCCCGCCCGGTCTGCGACGGCTCCTTCGCCTCGGGGGCCACGGCCGGCTGACGGCCGCCGGCCGCCCCCGGGGACGGCCGGGCACCCGGGGACCCGGGCCGGGGCACTCGTACCGGCCCCGCCGGACCCCGGCCCTATTGTTCTCGGCATGACCGCTGACTCCGCTTCCCTCGTAGCCCCCGTCGTCACCCAGGCGGTGATCCTGGCCGGCGGGCAGGGCTCCCGGCTGCGCCCGTACACCGACGACCGTCCCAAGCCGCTGGTGGAGATCCCCGGCACCGGCACGCCGATCGTCGGCCACCAGCTGGCCTGGCTGGCCGCGGAGGGCGTCACCGACGTGGTGATCTCCTGCGGCCATCTGGCCGAGGTGCTGCAGGAGTGGCTCGACAAGGCCGACCTGCCGCTGAACGTCAGCACCGTGGTCGAGAGCGAGCCGCTGGGACGCGGCGGCGGGCTGAAGTACGCCGCCCGGGCCCTCCCCCGCCCGGCGGAGCCCTGGTACGCCACCAACGGCGACATCTGGACCCGTTTCAGCCTCCGCGACATGGCCTCCTTCCACCACGAGCGGGACGCCGTCGCGACGCTCGCGCTGGCCCGGCCGCGGATCCCCTGGGGCGCGGTGGAGACCGACCAGTTCGGCAACGTGCTCGACTTCATCGAGGCGCCGCCGTCGCCGTTCCTCATCAACGCGGGCCTGTACGTCTTCAGCCCGGAGTTCGCCGCGCTGCTGCCCGACGTTGGCGACCACGAGCGCACCACCTTCCCCCAGCTGGCGCGCGGGAAGCGACTGGCCGGCTACCAGCTGCCGCAGGGCGTGTACTGGCGGGCGATCGACACCGCCAAGGACCTCACGGAGGCGGCCAAGGAGCTGGCCTCCGGCGCCGGCCTGAGCCCGGTGGCGCCCCGGAGCGCGCCGGTCTCCCCCGAGTAGGTCCCCGGGCGGCCCGAACGGCCCGGGCGGCCTTCAGCGGCCCTGCGGCCCCGTCCGGGCCGGGACACCGGCCGGCAGCCTCCCACGGGCCGGGTACGGCCCGTCATCGCCTTCCTGGTGGCCCCGCAGTGGCCCGCAAGGGCCCGACGCCGGCCCCGCGACGGAACGAGCCGGCCGGGACACTCCCCACGGAGTGTCCCGGCC
>NZ_BNBO01000037.1 GCF_014655955.1 Kitasatospora indigofera | reverse complement strand
CGCCGGCCGGGAGCACTCCGCTCCCGGCCGGCGCCGTCGTCGCTCCCCCGCCCCGGACGCCCCCGACCGTGGGGGCCGTCCGGAGGTCGGTCAGTAGTCGTACGAATAGCGCTCCTTGAACCCGACCGCCGAGCAGGAGGCGGCCGGGTGGCGGCCGATCGGGTGCCGCTCCAGGATCTCCCGGGCCCGGGACTCGGCCAGGCTGGTGGCGTACCAGGGCGACGGACCGTCGGCGAGCGCCCTGCTGATCTCCTGCAGCGCACAGGTCCGCAGGTCCTCGGGCAACCGGTCGAGGGCCGGTACCGCGTCGAGCGAGAGGTCCCGGACGTTGCGCAGGTCGATCTGCCGGGTCGGGCTGTTCTCGTAGCGGGCCACGTTCTGCTCGGCGACCATGGCGTCCGGGCCCATCAACCCGTACACGGCGGCGGTGACGGACGCGCTGAGCACCACGGCGCGCGGCAGCCAGGAGCCCGAGCGCAGCACGCCGGCGGCGATCACCAGCAGGAAGACGACGCCGAGCCAGATCTCCACGACCAGCACCCACAGGCGCAGCGTGGTCAGCCCGGAGGCGTCCACGTAGTACGACATCCGCAGCAGCGCGGAGCCGACCACCACCAGGGTCAGCACGCAGAGGGTGCCGAGCAGGGCCCGGGTCAGCCGGTGGTCGGCGGGCGTGGAGCGCGGGGCCCAGCGCTTGGCCAGCGCCACCACGCCGAGCGTGAGAACGGTGATCACCATCAGCTGCCAGAAGCCCTGGCGGGCGTACTCCGAGCGGCTCATCCCGGTGTTCTTGGTGATCGCGTCGCGGCCGCCGGCCAGCACCACGACCTGGATCACGGTGAAGGTGGCGAACATCAGGTTCAGGGCGGTCAGCGGGAGGGCCCACTCCAGGCGGCCGCGCTCACGGCCGGGCCTGGTGGTCGCGCGGTCCCAGACCCGGGGGCCGGCCGCGAGGTGCGCGAAGCCCAGCACCAGGACGGTGCCCAGCACGAACCGCAGGAACCGGGCGGGCAGGTCGTCGAGTTCGACGGTGGGCGTCAGGTTCGACAGCACGTCACCCATGGCGACGTCGGCGCTGGCGAACAGGGTGCCGAAGACGATCAGGAGCACCACCGCGACGGCGGTCGCCTTGAGGATCGGCACGACCTTGTCCCGGGCGGGGTAGTCCCGGCCCCGAAGGGCCTGGAGCGCCCACGGGAGCGAGGGCACCAGGTGCCAGAGGAAGCCGGGCAGGGCCAGCGTGACGCCCGTCCAGCGGCGCCCGCCGTGCAGCGCGAGCGAGGCCAGTCCGAGGGAGGAGGCGACGGCCAGGAAGGTCGGCCACCCGGCGTCGGAGAGCACGGGGACCACCAGGACGACCGCGGCGAGCACGCTCCACAGCACCGTCCAGGGGCGCACCCGGCGTCCGGCGGCCCTGGCGGAGAGCCCTGCCGTCGCGGTGGCGGCGAGGGCGCAGACCAGCAGGTTGGCGCCGATGCCCTCGCCCAGCAGCCAGGCGGCGAGCAGGCCCGCGGCGGCCGCGGCCAGCAGCACCCTCAGGGTGGCCGGCGACCGTCGGGCGGGGGCCGTCTCGGCCATCAGCCGGTTCGGCGGCTGCGGCCGGAACGGCTGGGGGCCCTGCGGGTACTGGGGGCCCTGCGGGTGCTGCGGAGGGGCGAACGGAGCCGCGAACGGGTCGGCGGGGCGGGCCTGCGCGGAGCCCGCCCCCGCGGCGGCAGCCGGCTCCGGGGTGACCGGAGGGTGCGCGTCGGCGGGCGGCGGGGTGCCGGGCGACGGCTCGGGTATGGACGATTCGGACATGAGTCACCCTCAACTGGTCAGTGGGCATGCGGAACCAGCCCACGGGGCAGTCCGCCGGCAGGCGCTGGATCGGCGCCGCGACATGACGCAGACTCTAGGGAGAGCGATCATTCTGAACAAGTTCAAATCCACCCCGGAGTCCTTGTGTCGCAGATTTGTGACACAAGCACCGGCCCGTGCGAAAGCCCGGCGGCCGCCCTGCGAAGGCGGCCGCCGGGCCTCGGTCGGGGTTCACCCCAGTCACCGGCGGAACCGGGCCGCGCCGGACGCGGCCTACGGCCCGTCCGGATGCCGCGGGCCCGCCGGACGGTCCGTCATTGCCGTGCCGCGGCGCCCCCGGCCGCCGCGGTCACGGGGAGCGGCTCAGCCCTTGACCGAGCCGGCGAGCAGCCCGCGGACGAAGTAGCGCTGCAGACTGAAGAAGACGATCAGCGGAATGATGATCGACAGGAAGGCGCCCGCCGTCAGCAGCTCCCAGCGTCCGCCGAAGGAGCCGGAGAGCTGGGCCAGCCGGACCGTCATCGGGGCGACCTCGGGCGTACCGCCGGCGAAGGTCAGCGCCACCAGCAGGTCGTTCCAGACCCAGAGGAACTCGAAGATCGCGAACGAGGCCAGCGCCGGCGTGCAGAGCGGCAGCACGATCGAACGGAAGATCTTGAAGTGCGAGGCGCCGTCGACGATCGCCGCCTCCATCAGGTCGCGCGGCAGCTGCGAGATGAAGTTGTGCAGCAGGAAGATCGCCAGCGGCATCGCGAACATGGTGTGCGCCAGCCACACCGGCGCGTACGTCCCGCTCAGGTCGAAGGCGGGGATGATCGTCACCGTGCCCAGGTGCGCCCCGCCGGAGAACAGCTGCAGCAGCGGGATGAGCGCCATCTGCAGCGGCACCACCTGCAGCGCGAAGATCACGAAGAAGATGACGTCGCTGCCCCGGAACCGCACCCAGGACAGCGCGTAGGCCGCCATCGCGGCCAGCACCAGCGAGAAGACCGTCGCCGGGATGCTGATCGCCAGCGAGTTGACCAAGTACGGCAGCAGGCCTCCGCTGACCCCGAAACCGCCCTCGAAGAGCACCGTGTGGTAGTTGGACAGCCCCAGGTCGGGGTGGGCGAACGCGGTCCACCAGCCGGTCTCGGCGACGTCCTGCTTGGGGCGCAGCGAGGTGACCAGGAGACCCAGGGTCGGGATCGTCCAGAGCACCGTCACCACCACCACGATCACCGAGGCGATCGGGTTGCTGAAGGCCTTGCGGACCGGCCCCGGGGCCGGGGCCGGCCTGGTGTCGGTGACGTGCTTGGCGAGCGGGTCGGGCTCGGCGTCGTGCGCGGCGGCGGTCTCGTTCATCGGTTGGCACGCTCCTTGCGCAGCTGGACGATGTTGTAGGCCACCAGCGGCAGCACGCCGAGGAAGAGGATCACCGCGAGAGCACTGCCCCGGCCGGTGTTGAACTGGACGAACGACTGCGAGTACATCTCGTTGGCGAGCACCTGGGTGCCGAAGTTGCCGCCGGTCATCGTCCGGACGATGTCGAAGGCCTTCAGCGTGGTGATCATCACCGTGGTGAGCACCACCACCAGGGTGGTGCGGATCATCGGCACGGTGACGAACCAGAACAGCTTGACCCCGCCGGCGCCGTCCAGGCGGGCGGCCTCGGTGACCTCGTCCGGGATCGCGTTGATCGCGGCGGACAGCACCACCATGGCGAAGCCGGTCTGCACCCAGACCATCACGACCATCAGCAGGAAGGTGTTCAGCGGCTGGGAGAGCATCCAGTTCGGCGGGTGGTGCCAGCCCAGGCTGATCGCCAGCTGGCTCAGCAGGCCGATCTGCGACTGGGAGACGTCCCTGGCGTCGTAGACGAACTTGAAGATGATGCTCGCGCCGACCAGGGAGATCGCCATCGGCATGAAGATCAGCGACTTGTAGACGGCCTGCCCGCGCACCCGGTCGACCAGCAGGGCGAGAAGGAGGCCGAGCCCGGTCGCGGCCAGCGGGGCGACCGCCAGCCAGAGCAGGGTGTTCAGCAGCACGTGCTGGACGGAGTCGGTGGTCAGCGCCCAGCCGTAGTTCTTGCCGCCGAGGAACTTGGTGCCGTCGTCGTTGTAGAAGCTCAGGTAGACCGTCCGCACCAGGGGTGCGACCAGTCCGACGATCAGCAGCAGCACGGCGGGGCCGAGGAACAGCACGACGGCGAGCGGGCGGGCGATCCGCCCGGAGGCCCGGCCGGCGACGAAGAAGATCACCAGCAGGATGCCGAGGAAGCCCGCGACGGCTCCCACCATGTTGCCGAGCTTGACGCTCGCGTCGGTCCACGCGCCGTCGGCGAGCAGTGCCCTGGTGACGGACATGACTGTTCGTCCTTCCTGGATTCCCACTCCTCCCCCGCGGGGTGCCGTCGGGGCGGGGAGTGGTGACGGCCGGCTGGTGGGGCGCCGGTGGGGCGTAGGGGCGGGCGGTGCGGGTGGGTGGCCCCGCACCGCCCTCGGCAGGTGGTCCCGGCCGGTCGGCCCGCCGGTGTGCACCGGCGGGCCGACCGTTCAACTGTTGACGTCGGCCGGCGTCCGCCGGACCGCCGGTTACTGGGGCCAGGCCGCGTCGATGTCGGCGGTGACCCGCTGGATGGACTGGCCCTCGGCGAACCAGGCGGTCAGCGACTTCCACTCCTGGCCGGAGCCGACGGCGGCCGGCATCAGGTCGGAGGCGTCGAACCGGAAGGTCGCGGTCGGGTCGGTCAGCTTGGAGGCGGAGAGCTGGTCGATCGGGTCGGTGTAGAGGCTCTTGTCCACGCCCTGGTTGGCCGACACCCAGCCGGAGGCCGTCTTCACCCGGCTGCTGGCCCAGTCGGAGCTGGACAGGTAGTCCTGCACGGCCTGGACCTCGGGCCGGTCGGAGAAGGCCGCGAGGAACTCGCCGCCGCCCTCGACCGGGTTCGGGACCGCCGGGTTCACGGCCGGCAGGTGGAAGGCGAAGACGTCGCCGTCCGCCGCGACCTTGGTGCCCTTGGGCCACTGCGCCTCGTAGAAGGACGCCTGCTGGAGCATCGCGCACTTGCCCGCCAGGATCGGCGCACCCGCGTCCTGGAAGGTGGTGGTGGCGATCGACTTCACGTCACCGATGCCGCCGTTCACCCAGGCCGGGTTCTGCATCCAGCCGGCCAGCGTCTGCATCGCGGTGGTGATCTTCTCGTCGCTGAACTTCACCTTGTGGTCGACCCACTGGTCGTAGACCTCGCCGCCGTACGAGCCGAGGACGATCTCCTCCAGCCAGTCGGTCGCGGGCCAGCCGGTGGCCGTGCCGGAGCCGATGCCGCCGCACCACGGCTTGGCGCCGCCGGCCTTGGCGAGCTTGTCACTGGCGGCCATCAGGTCGGCCCAGGTCTTCGGCACCTCGATGCCGGCGTCCTTGAGGATCTTCGGCGAGTACCAGACCAGCGACTTCATGTTGGCGCTCATCGGCGCCGCGTAGAAGGTCCCGTTGACGGAGCCGTAGGTCTTCCAGACCGGGCTCCACTTGTCCTCGTTGGCGACCGTCCCGGCCGGCGGCTTCACGACCTTGCCGGTCTTCACCATCTGGGCCAGCAGGCCCGGCTGCGGGATGATCGCGAAGTCGGGCGCGTTGCCGCCGGTCACCCGGACGGGCAGCTGGGACTCGAAGTCGTTGGAGCCCTCGTAGCTGATCTTGATGCCCGTACATTTGCTGAAGTCGGCCCAGGACTTCTCCAGGTTGTCCGACTCCGGGCTGAGGATCGAGGCGAACATCGTCACCTTGGTCCCCGAGTGGCCCGCGTACGGCTGGAACTTCGCACAGTCGCCGGTCAGCGCGGCCGCCGACCCCGAACCTCCGCCCGAGCCGCCGGAACTGTTGGAGCAGGCTGCGGTGAGCGCCAGGGCCAGAACGGCGGGGGCCACCAGCAGGCGTCGGCGGGCGTTCATCGGCACACCTCGGTCGCGGTCAGGGTGAGGGTCAAAGCGTCCTCCAGGCCAGGGCTTCGGGCAACGGCGATATGGCGGAGCAACACTGCGCTGTACACGAGAACTGTCCGTACCCAGCGGTAGCTGGCTTGAAGACGTTAACGTAATGGCAACCTCGCGCCAAGGTGTCCGTTCGACCTTCATCGGCCAGAGTCGGAGTCGTAACCGACCTGTGCTGGAGCCCGCCGCGGTGACCCGCGTACGGCTGCGGGGCACCCCCGCTCCTCCGAGGATGCCCCGTCGTCGCCGTGACCGCACCGGCCGGCCGCTCAGAGCCTGACCGGCAGCTCCTTCAGGCTGTTGACCACCAGCGACGGACTCGGCGACAGCTCCCCGTCCGGCACCGCCAGCGCCAGCCCCGGGAACCGTTCGAACAGCGCCGGCAGCGCCACCGCCGCCTCCAGCCGGGCCAGCGGCGAGCCCGGACAGACGTGCGGGCCGTGCCCGAACGAGAGGTGCCGGGCCGGGTCCCGGGTGACGTCGAACAGCTCCGCCGTGACACCGTGCTGCGCCGGGTCCCGGCCGATCGCGTTGTAGGAGATCAGGACCGGCTCGCCGCGCGGGATCACCGCCCCGTCCACCTCGACGTCCTCGGTGGTGAAGCGGAACAGGAAGTTGCTCGTCGGCGGGGTCCAGCGGAGCGACTCCTCGACCACCGCCGACCACGGCACCTCCCCCGACCGGACCAGCGCCAGCTGCTCCGGATGGGTGAGCAGGGCCCGGACGGCGTTGCTGATCAGGTTGACGGTGGTCTCGTGCCCCGCCGCGATGATCACCCGCAGGGTGGCCGCCGCCTCGGCGTCGCTGAGCGCGCCGCCCTCCACGTCGGCCGCCAGCAGGGCGCTGGTCAGGTCGTCCCCGGGCTCGGCCCGGCGCCGCGCCACCACGCCGCCGACGAAGGCGTTCAGCGCGGCGATCGTCGCCTGGATCCCGCCCGGGTCGGGCCGGCTGCCGAAGAACCGCTCGTACAGGTCACGCAGGTGGGCGTGGTCCGCCTCGTCCACCCCCAGCAGCGTGCCGATCACGGTCATCGGCAGCGGGAACGCGAACGCCGTCTTGAGGTCCACCTCCGGCGGCCCCGCCGCCAGGGCGTCCAGCAGCCGCGCGGTGATCGCCTCCACCCGCGGGCGCATCAGCTCCACCCGGCGGGGCGTGAAGGCCTGCGCCACCAGCGCGCGCAGCCGCCGGTGCTCCGTCCCGTCGGTGGTCACCATGCTCGGGCCGGGCACCGCCAGCCCGATCAGCGGCCAGGTCCGCGGCACCTCGCCGCGCCGCAGCGCCGCCCAGTGCCCGGCGTCCTTCACCAGCCGGGGATCGGTCAGCAGCTCCCGCGCCGCCGCGTGCCGGGTCACCGCCCAGGCGGCCACCCCGCCCGGCAGCACCACCGCCACCGCCGGACCGGCCGCGCGCAGCAGCGCGCCCTCGGCGGCGTTGTCCCGCGCCAGCGGGTCGAGCACGATCGGTGCGGTCATCGGCACACTCCTTCGGTCCGGGACGACGACGGGACACGTGGACGGTTCACCCGGCCACGTACCCGGGGGTGAAAGAAACCGGCAGGGCCACCAGGCCGCGCACCCAGGGCGAGGGACGCCACACCAGCGCGTGCTCCGCCACCGCCAGCCGGAGGTCCGGCAGCCGGTCCAGCAGCACCTCGATCGCCGTGGTCGCGATCATCTCGGCCACCTCCCGGGCCGGGGACGGGCAGCCGTGCTCCCCGTAGGAGTGGCTGAGGTGCGCGCGGTTGCCCTCGGCGGGCGCGCCGTCCGCCCCGCGCACCGCCGGGTCCGCGTTGGCCCCGGCGAGGCCCAGCAGCACCAGGTCGCCGGCCGCGATCCGCTGCCCGCCGAGCTGGGTGTCCCTGGTGGCCCAGCGGCCCGCGAAGATCTGCGTCGGGGTGTCCTCCCAGAGCGCCTCGTTCAGCGCCTGGCCGACACTGCGCCGCCCGCCCGAGAGCGAGGCCGCGAACCGCTCGTCGGTGAGCATCAGCCGCAGCGCGTTGGAGATCCAGTAGCTGGTGGGCTGGTGACCGGCGATCAGCAGGACCCGCAGGTCCCACATCAGCTCCACCTCGCTCAGCCCGGCCTCGTGCGCCAGCATCCGGGACGGGATGTCGGAGCCGGGCCACTCCCGCTTCTCCTCCACCAGCCGCTCCATGCCCGCCAGCAGGCGCATCGCCCCCGCCTGGGCCTCCGGGCCGCCGTCCAGCATCGTCAGCAGGCCCTCGATCAGGACCGGCGCCTCCTCCTCGCCGAGGCCGAACAGCCGGCACAGCACCAGCAGCGGCATCCGGTGCGCGTACTGCGCGACCAGGTCCGCCTCGCCGCGCCCGGCGAAGGCGTCGATCAGCCGGTCGGCGATCTCCTCGGCGTGCTTCCTCAGCTCGTACTGGTCCACCCCGGCCAGCGCGTCGCCGACGGCGGCGGAGCGCCGCCGGTGCTCGGCGCCCTCGGTGTACAGCACCGACGGCACCGGCGCCGTCATCGGCTTCAGCGGCCAGTCGTCGGGGATCGACGGCCAGGCGTTCCAGCGGGCCGAGTCCCGGCCGAACAGCTGCGGCTGCCCGGTGACGTGCTGCAGCTCGCGGTAGCCGATGACCAGCCAGCCCGGGACTCCCCCGGGCAGTTCGACCGGTGCCACCGGCCCGTGGGCGGCGCGCAGCTCCCGGTACACCTGGGCCGGGTCGGTCTGGAACCGCGGCCCGTACAGCGGGGCCGCGTGGGCGTGCGCCGGGCAGCCCGGCGGCGGGGTCGGGGCGGGCTCGGTCACGGGGTGGTCTCCTCCTCGGCCGCGCCCGCCCGCTGGGAGGCTTCGACGCGGGTGTGCAGATGACGGACGAGTGCGATCAGCACCTGCTTGGCCGACTCGCGGTCCCGGGCGTCGCAGTCCACCAGCGGGACGTCGTCGGGCAGGTCCAGCGCGCTGCGCACCTCGTCCAGGCCGTGCGTCGGCTCCCCGAAGTTGTTGCGGGCGACGATGAACGGGGTGCCGTGGTGCTCCAGCCGGTCGATCGTGTACCAGGACTCCTCCAGGCGCCGGGTGTCCACCAGAACCACCGCGCCGAGCGCCCCGCTGAACAGCCGGTCCCAGAGGAACCAGAACCGCTCCTGCCCGGGCGCGCCGAACAGGTACAGCACGTTCTCGTCCGAGAGGGTGATCCGGCCGAAGTCGAAGGCGACCGTGGTCGACCTCTTGTCCGGCACCGCCGAGGGGTCGTCTACGCCCACGCCCGCCCGGGTCATGGTCTCCTCGGTGTTCAGCGGACGGATCTCGCTGACCGAGCCCACCAGGGTGGTCTTGCCGACGGCGAAGCCGCCCACCACGACGATCTTCATGCCGTTGTCGGCGGTCCCGCGCAGCGGCGCACGCCCCGGGCGGAGCGCGGTGTCAGAGCTGCTGGAGTCCATCGAGCACCTGCTTCAACGTGTCGAGATCGGGCAGCCGGGCGGCGCCGGGGCGCCGGGCCGGGGAGAAGCGGGGGTGGCGGGCGGTGATCCGGCCCGCCTCCAGCAGGTCGCCGAGCAGGATCTTCACCACGGACACCGGCATCCGCAGCTCGGCGGCGATCTCCACCACCGCCGTCGGGGCCGAGCAGATCCGCAGGATCCGGGCCAGCTCGGACTGCATGCCGGGGGCTGGGCCGCCCTCCGCGACGATCAGCGTGACCAGGTCGAAGACGTTCTCCGGCGGGCGGCTGCGGCCTCCGGTCACGGTGTAGAGCCGGTCCGGGCCGTCGTCGCGGCCCGCCGGGGCCGGCCGTGCGCTCATACCGGGCCGGCGGCGGCCGGCCGGCCGTCACCCTCGTCCTGGTCCCGCGGCGGGGCGCTCAGGTGGCTGCCGATCTGCTCGATCAGGCCGTGCATGTTGTGGCCCACCACGCCCACGTCGGCGTCGTCGTCGGTGACCAGGGCCAGGTGCGCGCCCTCGCCCGCCGCGACGATGCACAGGATGCCGCCGTGGAACTCCGTCATCGACTGGCGGACGCCGCCGCTGCGGTCGCCGAACTCGATCGAGGCGCCGTGCGCCAGACTCTGGATGCCGGAGGCGATGGCGGCGAGCTGGTCCGCCTGGTCGGTGCTCAGAGCGGCGGTGTGGCAGAGCTTCAGGCCGTCCGCGGAGAGCACCAGGGCGTGCCTGGCGCCGGGCGTCGCGGTCAGCAGGTTCTCCAACAGCCAGTCGAGGTCACGGCCGGTCGCGCTGCTCATCAGGAGTCGTCCTTCGGGGGTACGGGGGAAACGTCGGATGTGTCCTGGCCCTGCAGGGCCTGGCGGAAGGCGCCGAACCGGGCGGCCCGCACGGCGGCGGTCGCCTCGGGGGTGGTCCGGTCGGGGGCCGGCAGGTCGGGGGCGGCGGCCGGCGGCGAGGCGGGGGGCGTCCCGCCGGGAGGCGTCGCGGCGGGACGCGTCGCGGCCGCGAGGGTCTGACCGCGGCGGCGTTGCGGCAGGGCGCCGTCCGCCGCCGGCCCGCGCCCCGACCCGGCGGTGTCGGCGTGCCCGGCGGTGTCGACCGGAGCGACGGCCGGTTCCCGGGCGGGCACCGGGGCAGCAGCGTCCACGAAAGCGGGAGGGCCGACGGAGGCCGGGGCCGGCTGGGTCCGCGCCGGCCGGACGGGCGGCGGCTCGGTGGCCGGCGGGTGGGTGACCAGCTGCTGCGGGATCAGCATCACCACGCCCGTGCCGCCCCGGGCGGACGGCCGGAAGGAGATCCTCAGGCCGTGCTTGCGGGCCAGCGCGCCGACCACCGCCAGCCCGATCCGGGTGCCGGCCGACAGGGCGCCGAGGTCGAGCGGCTCGCCCGAGACCGCCCGCTCGGCGCGCCGCAGCCAGCTGTCGCCGAGTCCGAGCCCGCCGTCCTCGACGGTGATCACCAGTCCGGC
This sequence comes from Kitasatospora indigofera, assembly GCF_014655955.1. Lineage (GTDB taxonomy): Bacteria > Actinomycetota > Actinomycetes > Streptomycetales > Streptomycetaceae > Kitasatospora > Kitasatospora indigofera. Next base: position 70,430 of record NZ_BNBO01000037.1, on the reverse strand, counting down.
GTACGCCTCCTCCACGTAGACGTGCACCTCGGCCGGCGGGGCGGAGAAGTTGGCCGCGTTGTCGAGCAGTTCGGCGAGTGCGTGCATCACGCCCTCGGCGGCGTAGCCGGCGACGGCGGCGGTGCTGGCGTTGTGCAGCCGGACCCGCTGGTAGGCGCCGATCCGGCCCAGCGCGCCGCGCAGGACGGACTCCACGCCGATCGGCTTGGTCCACCGGCGGCCCGAGCGGGCACCGGTGAGGACGGCGATGCTGTCGGCCAGCCGGCCGGCCTGGGCGGTGGAGTGGTCGAGCCGCAGCAGGTCGCCGAGGACGTCCTCGTCGTGCCGGTGCTGCATCTCGCGCAGGTCGGCGTGCATGCTGGTGGCCAGTGCCTGGACCCGCCCGGCGGCGGTGGCGCAGACCGCGAGCGCGGCCGCCCGCTCGCGCTCCCCGCGGCCGACCTGCTCGGCGACGGTGCGCAGGACGGCGATCTGCGGGTGGCGGCGGTGCTCGGCGAGCGCCGTGTCCACGGAGGCGCCGGTGCGCAGCCGTTCGACCACGGCGGGGAGGATCTCGTCGGTCAGCCGGAGCAGGTCGCGGCGTTCGGCGCGCCTGGTCTCGGCCTCCTTCTCGGCCCGTGCCAGCTCCTCCTGGGCGGTGGCCAGTGCGGCGAGGGCGGTGGCGCGCTCCTTGCGGGCGGCCTCGGCGGCGGCGGTGGACTCGGCGGTCCGCCCGTGGGCACCCACCGTCTCGCTCCGGGCCTCCGCCAGTTCGTGCTGGCAGGCGGCCAGTTCGGCGGCGAGGCGGCGGGCCCGCTCGGTGGCGCCGGCGGCGAGGCCGACCGCGATGCACCACAGGACGACGACGGCGCAGACGGCGCCGGCGGTCAGCGGCTGGTCCGCGGCGGTCGCCCGGGCCACCGCCACCGGGCCGGCGACCGCGGCCAGCAGCACCGCGGCGCCGGTCAGGGCGATGGTGCGCGGGGCCGGTCGCAGGCGGGGCCCGTCGGCGGGTCTCGTGCGTGCTCTCATCAGTCCGGTCCTCGGCTGCAGGCGTCGACGGCGGGGCGGGCGACAGCGCGCGACCGCCCGGAGGGCACGCTGCCGTGGCCTCCGGGCGGGTGTTCGATATGCGCGGTCGGAAGATCATATCCATTCATTTGGCGGACTCGACCGACCAGTTGACGGCCAGTACGGGAGCGCCCGGCCTCGCCCGGCCGGCCTCCCCGTCCGGCCGGGCGCGGAGGCCGGGAGCGGGCGGCGACCGGACCGGGTGGTGACCCGACCGGGCGTCCCGGCCCCGCCCGGGCGTCCGCCCACGAAGCACCCCGCCCGGTCAGCCGGTCGCCGACTCGGTGAGCCGGGCCTCGACGGCCCGCCGCACCGCCGCGAAGTCCAGCCCGTGATCCGCGATCACCCGGGCACCCAGCCCCTGCCCCTCGCGCAGCACGCCGAGCAGGAGGTGGCCGACCGCGATGTGACCGGAGCCGAGCCGGATCGATTCGCGCAGCGACAGCTCCAGGGTCTTCTTCGCCCTTGGGGTGAACGGGCTGCGGCCGCCGGCCTTGAACCAGCCCCGGCCGCGGCGCTCCTCCCCCTTCCCCGGTCCGTCCAGCGCGCCCTCGCCGAAAGCGGCCTCGACCGCCTCCCGGACGGCGTCCAGGTCCACCCCGATGCTGGCCAGCGCCTGTGCGTCGTCGCCGGACCCGAGCAGCCGGACCACGGCGGCCCGGGCGGTGGCCAGGTCGAGCCCGGCGTCGACGAGCACCTGGGCGGAGGGGTCGTCGGCCTGCCCGAGCATGCCGAGCAGCAGGTGCTCGGTGCCCACGTGGTCGTGCCGGAGCGCGGCGGCCTCCTCCCTGGCCTGCACGACCGTCCCGCGCGCGGCGACGGTGAATCGTTCGAACATCTCAGCCTCCGTCCTTCTCGTCCGTGCCGAAACCGCGTCGGCCGTACTTCTTGTGGACCGCCTGCCTGCTGACGCCGAGGCAGATCGCGATGTCCTGCCAGGACCAGCCCTGGCCGCGGGCGTTGCCGACCTGGAGGTCCTCCAGCCGGTCCGCCAGGTCGCGCAGGGCGCGGACCGCCCGCAGGCCCACCGCGGGGTCACGACTGCTCGCGGCTGCCGCGAGTTCCTTGGTGTCGCTCATGGTGTCAACCTAGGTTGACAGCCGCGCCCTGTCAACCCAGGTTGACACTTCAGGCCGGTCCGCCGAACCGCGCCGCCAGCGCCTCCTCGAAGGTGCCCCGCCCGTCCGCGTGCTCGGGTGTCAGGTTCCCGCCCGCCCGCAACCGCCGGAAGGTCTCCCCGGGCAGCCGCACCGGCAGCAGCACCCGGCGCAGCCCGGCCGCCCGCAGGTACGCCCGCGCCGCCTCCTCGTACCCGATCACCCTCGGCCCGCCCAGCTCGGGCGCGTACCCCGCCGGCTCCCCGCCCACCAGCTCGACCAGCCGCGCCGCCACCTCCCCGGCGTCCACCGGCTGGAACCGCACCCCCGCCGCCACCGGCACCACCGGGGACTTCGCGGTCACCCGCAGCACCGAGAGCAGCAGGTCGTGGAACTGGGTGGCCCGCAGCACCGTCCAGCCCAGCCCCGACTCCCGGACCAGCCGCTCGGCCGCGAGCTTCGCCCGGTAGTAGCCCAGCGGCACCCGGTCCACGCCGACGATCGAGACGTACACCAGGTGCGGCACCCCGGCCCGGCGGGCCGCCGCCACCAGGTTGGCCGTCGCCGTGACGTCGGCCTTCCCCTGGGTGGTGGCGCAGTCGACCACCGCCGAGACGCCGGCCACCGCCGCGTCCACCCCCGCCCCCGTCGTGAGGTCCCCCACCACCCAGGCGTGCCCGCCCCCGGAGTGCGCGCGACGGCTCAGCACCCGCACCTCGCACCCCTGCGCGAGCAGCAGCCGCACCACCTCCCGGCCCAGCGTGCCGGTGCCCCCGGTCACCAGAATCGGCTTCATGACCGTCCCTTCTCCCGTTCTCGTTTCCCTGAGAACGACCGGACGGCCCGCCGGAACGTGACATCCCCAGGCCGGGGGACGCCGGCGCCGGCCCTGGGCAGCACGAAGGGGGCCGACCGGTGGTCGGCGCCCTTCGTCACACTGCGGTCCCGCGAACGGTCGCGGCCCGGCCTCCCCGGCGGGCGGAACTCAACGCCGGGGCCCGCGGGCCGCGCCCGGGATCAGCTGCAGCCGCTGGTCGATCCGCAGCCCTCGCACAGGTAGCAGCTGCCCGCGCGGCGCATCTTGGTGCCGCACGAGAAGCAGAGCGGGGCGTCGGCGTTCAGGCCGAGCTGGATCTCCATCAGTTCGGTGGAGTTGTGCGCCTGGGCCGGGGCGGCCTTCGGCGCCTCGACGGCGGCGGGCTTGGCGGCCACCACCGGCTCCGCGGCGCGGGGGGCGGACTGGGCCAGGCCCTCGACGTCCAGCTCCTCGGCCTCCAGCGGCTCGTACGAGCCGGTGTCCAGGTGCCGCTGACGCTCCTCGACCGAGTGGATGCCGAGCGCGGAGCGGGTCTCGAAGGGCAGGAAGTCCAGCGCCAGGCGGCGGAAGATGTAGTCGACGATCGACTGCGCCATCCGCACGTCCGGGTCGTCCGTGAGGCCGGCCGGCTCGAAGCGCATGTTGGTGAACTTCGAGACGTACGTCTCCAGCGGGACGCCGTACTGCAGGCCGACCGAGACCGCGATGGAGAAGGCGTCCATCATGCCCGCGAGGGTCGAGCCCTGCTTGGACATCTTGAGGAAGACCTCGCCGAGGCCGTCGTCCGGGTAGGAGTTGGCGGTCATGTAGCCCTCGGCGCCACCCACCGTGAAGGAGGTGGTGATGCCCGGGCGGCCCTTGGGGAGGCGCTTGCGGACGGGGCGGTACTCGACGACCTTCTCGACCACCGGGGCCGCCTCGGCCTTGGGGGCCTCGACGGCCGGCGTCTTGGTCTTGGCCGAGAGCGGCTGGCCGACCTTGCAGTTGTCGCGGTAGATCGCGAGCGCCTTGACGCCGAGCTTCCACGCCTCGAAGTAGATCTCCTCGATCTCCTCGACGGTGGCGACCTCGGGCATGTTCACCGTCTTGGAGATGGCGCCGGAGATCCACGGCTGGATCGCCGCCATCATCCGCACGTGGCCCATCGCCGAGATGACCCGCTCGCCCATGGCGCAGTCGAAGACCTCGTAGTGCTCGGGCTTCAGGCTCGGGGCGTCGACCACGTTGCCGTGCTCGGCGATGTGCGCGACGACCGCCTCGACCTGCTCCGGCTGGTAGCCGAGGCGCTTCAGGGCGCGCGGCACGGTGCCGTTGACGATCTGCATCGAGCCGCCGCCGACCAGCTTCTTGAACTTGACCAGGGCGAGGTCGGGCTCGACGCCGGTGGTGTCGCAGTCCATCATCAGGCCGATGGTGCCGGTCGGGGCGAGCACCGACGCCTGGGCGTTGCGGAAGCCGTTCTGCGCACCGATCCGCAGCACGTCCTGCCAGGTCTCGGTGGCGGCGGCCCAGACCGGGGCGTCCAGCTCGTCCACCGGCACGGCGGCGGCGTTGGCGTCGGCGTGCTGCTTCATGACCCGCTGGTGCGGGGCCGCGTTGCGGGCGTAGCCGTCGTACGGGCCGACCACGCCGGCCAGCTCGGCGCCGCGGCGGTAGGCGGTGCCGGTCATCAGCGAGGTGATGGCGCCGGCCAGCGCGCGGCCGCCCTCGGAGTCGTAGGCGTGGCCGGTGGCCATCAGCAGGGCGCCGAGGTTGGCGTAGCCGATGCCGAGCTGGCGGTAGGCGCGGGTGGTCTCGCCGATCTTCTCGGTGGGGAAGTCGGCGAAGCAGATGGAGATGTCCATCGCGGTGATGACCAGCTCGACGACCTTGGCGAAGCGCTCGGCGTCGAAGGAGTCGTCGTCGCGGAGGAACTTCATCAGGTTCAGCGAGGCGAGGTTGCAGCTGGAGTTGTCCAGGTGCATGTACTCGGAGCAGGGGTTGGACGCGTTGATGCGGCCGGACTCCGGGCAGGTGTGCCAGTGGTTGATCGTCGAGTCGTACTGGATTCCGGGGTCGGCGCAGGCCCAGGCGGCCTCGGCCATCTTGCGGAACAGCTTCTTCGCGTCGACGGTCTCGATGACCTCGCCGGTCATCCGGGCCCGCAGGCCGAACTCGGTGCCGTTCTCGACCGCGGTCATGAACTCGTCGGAGACGCGGACCGAGTTGTTGGCGTTCTGGTACTGGACGGAGGTGATGTCGTCCCCGCCGAGGTCCATGTCGAAGCCCGCGTCGCGCAGGGCGCGGATCTTCTCCTCCTCCTTCACCTTGGTCTCGATGAAGGCCTCGACGTCCGGGTGGTCCACGTCCAGCACGACCATCTTGGCCGCGCGGCGGGTGGCGCCGCCCGACTTGATGGTGCCGGCGGAGGCGTCGGCCCCGCGCATGAAGGAGACCGGGCCGGAGGCGTTGCCGCCGGAGGAGAGCAGCTCCTTGGAGGAGCGGATCCGGGAGAGGTTCAGGCCGGCGCCGGAGCCGCCCTTGAAGATCATGCCCTCTTCCTTGTACCAGTCGAGGATCGACTCCATGGAGTCGTCGACGGCGAGGATGAAGCAGGCGGAGACCTGCTGGGGCTGCTTGGTGCCGACGTTGAACCAGACCGGCGAGTTGAAGCTGAAGATCTGGTGGAGCAGCGCGTAGGTGAGCTCGTGCTCGAAGATCTCGGCGTCGTCCGGGGCGGAGAAGTAGCCGTTCTTCTCACCGGCGGCGCGGTACGTGAGCACCACGCGGTCGATGATCTGCTTGAGGCTCCACTCGCGCTGCGGGCTGCCGACGGCACCGCGGAAGTACTTGGAGGTGACGATGTTCACGGCGTTCACCGACCAGGAGTCGGGGAACTCCACGCCGCGCTGCTCGAAGTTGATCGAGCCGTCGCGCCAGTTGGTCATGACGACGTCGCGGCGCTCCCAGGTGACCTCGTCGTAGGGGTGTACGCCAGGGGTGGTGTGGATGCGCTCGATCCGCAGGCCGCCCTTCGTCGCCTTGCCGGCGGCGCCCTTGGCAGCCTTCTCGGACTTGGACCCGCGTGCGGAACCGCTCGTCGTGTCTGTCACTTCTCGCTCCTCCTCCTGGGCAAACGCCCTCGGCGCCCCTTTGCTTCCGGGGTGCCGCTGGTTCGCTTCTCCTGGTGTGCGGACGGCCGGGTCGCCGGCTGTTACCGCACGGTTTGTGGTGTTCTGTGCCCAGATTTCGGGCGCGCGTCAGCCCCGGAGGGCCGGTCGGTACGGTTGTAGTACGTCGGTGTTACGCCGCCGCGTCGAATGACGCACCGGCCGGGGTCATGCGGTGCCCGCCGGTCAGGACGCGGCGGCGGGGGCCGGCACCGGGGCGCCGTCCTCCAGGGCGAAGGCCTGCTCGGCGCGGAGTTCCGCGATGGCGGCCTCGAAGTCTTCCAGTCCGTCGTACGCCCGGTACACGCTGGCGAAGCGCAGGTAGGCGACCACGTCGAGGTCCTTGAGCGGACCGAGTATGGCGAGCCCGACGTCGTGTGTCGAGAGCTCGGCGCTGCCGCTGGCCCGCAGGCACTCCTCGACCCGCTGGCCGAGCTGGGCGAGGGCGTCCTCGGTGACCGGGCGGCCCTGGCAGGCCTTGCGGACCCCGGAGATGACCTTCTCCCGGCTGAACGGCTCGGTGACGCCGCTGCGCTTGACGACCATCAGTGCGGCCGTCTCCACCGTGGTGAATCGGCGGCTGCAGTCGGGACACTGCCGGCGGCGGCGGATCGAGCTGCCGTCGTCGGTGGTGCGACTGTCGACGACGCGACTGTCGGAGTGCCTACAGAAGGGGCAGTGCACCTGAGGATTCCCTCCCTGGCATGACGTGCGGACCCCGACGAGTCTACGCGATGCGAGGGGGTCAACCACAACGTGTGGGTCCGAGGAGCACTCTAGCCACTAGATCTAGGTCTTCGGGGGATCCGGCCGCCCAGGCGCGTCGGCCCGGATTAGACTTGTGCAGTCGAACATTTAATCGATGTACAACAAAGCCTTGATCGAGTGTGTCAACTCTCGAATAATTCACTCGAACGTGTGTTTGGCGCAACCTTTCGATAGGTGGTGCCGTTGGGCTGGAAAAGGGGAGGACATCCGTCGAGAGGGGCCGCCGTGAACACGATCGAAAGCAACACCATCCCGGTGCAGGAACACACCCAGCTCAAGGTGGGGCAGCGCACCACGAACCAGAGTGTGGACCACAGCATGGACCGTAGCGAAGACCACCGCCACGCCGGCCCGGCCGTCGTCGGCGTGAGCCGCGTCCCCGACCAGCCGATCGAGCACTCCAACGCCCAGGACGCCACTCTCGGCCACCCGGCGCCCACCCGCTCGCTGCCCGGCCGGCCGCCCGGCATCCGCACCGACGAGGCCGGGCTGACCGAACGCCAGCGCCGCGTCATCGAGGTCATCAGGGACTCCGTCCAGCGCCGGGGCTACCCGCCGAGCATGCGCGAGATCGGCCAGGCCGTCGGCCTGTCCAGCACCTCCTCGGTCGCCCACCAGCTGATGGCCCTGGAGCGCAAGGGGTTCCTGCGCCGCGACCCGCACCGCCCGCGGGCCTACGAGGTGCGCGGGGTCGAGGTGGCCCGCCCCAACACCGCCGAGACGGCGGGGCGCCCGTCCACCTCGTACGTGCCGCTGGTCGGCCGGATCGCCGCCGGTGGCCCGATCCTCGCCGAGCAGACCGTCGAGGACGTCTTCCCGCTCCCCCGTCAGCTGGTCGGCGAGGGTGAGCTCTTCGCCCTCACCGTGCGCGGTGACTCGATGATCGAGGCCGCCATCTGCGACGGCGACTGGGTCACCGTCCGCCGCCAGCCGGTCGCCGAGAACGGCGACATCGTCGCCGCCATGATCGACGGCGAGGCCACCGTCAAGCGCCTCAAGCGCGAGGACGGCCGGATCTGGCTGATGCCGCACAACCCGGCGTACGACCCGATCCCCGGCGACAACGCGACCATCCTGGGCAAGGTCGTGGCGGTGCTGCGCCGGCTCTGACCCGCCGGCGGCCTGACCCGTCGGCGGCACGCACCACCGGGCCGCCGCGGCCCACCCGGTCCGCGGCGGGGAACAGCTGAGCCGAGCACAGATGAAGGGGACTCCGGTCGCAGCCGGAGCCCCCTCTGTCATGCCCGCCCGTGATGCCTGCCGGGCCCCGACGCGCCGGCCCGTCCGGGCCGGACGGACCGTCGGAGCACCCCCGGGAACGCCCCCCGGCCCAGGACGGCCGAGGCCGGCCCGGGAGGCCCGGTACCGCCGCTCAGCCGCGCTTGGCGACCGGACGCGGCTCCGGGGCCGAGGCGTCGATGGCGGCCAGCGAGCGGCGCACCTGGTTGCGGTCGGTGGTGTACCAGAACTCCGGCATCGACGAACGGAAGTAACTGCCGTACCGGGCGGTCGCCAGCCTCGGGTCCAGCACCGCCACCACCCCGCGGTCGTCCACGGCCCGCACCAGCCGGCCGGCGCCCTGCGCCATCAGCAGCGCCGCGTGGTTGGCCGCGACCGCCATGAAACCGTTGCCGCCCGCCTCCTCGACCGCCTTCTGCCGGGCGCTCATCAGCGGATCGTCCGGCCGCGGGAACGGGATCCGGTCCATCACCACCAGCTGGCAGGCGGAGCCCGGCACGTCGACGCCCTGCCAGAGCGAGAGGGTGCCGAACAGGCAGGCGGCCGGCTCGGAGGCGAAGTCGCGGATCAGCTCGCCGAGGGTGTCCTCGCCCTGCAGCAGGATCCGGTTGTCCAGCCGCTCGCGCATCGCCTCGGCCGCCGCCTGCGCCGCCCGCATCGAGGAGAACAGCCCGAGCGTGCGGCCGCCGGCCGCGCCGATCAGCTCCTCCAGCTCGGCCAGCATCTCCGGCCGGTCGGGCTCGCGGCCCGGCGGCGGCAGGTGCTTGGCCACGTACAGGATGCCCTGCTTGGGGTAGTCGAAGGGCGAGCCGACGTCGATCCCGCGCCAGTACGGCGGGGTGTCCTCGCCGAATTCCAGCTCCGGGTCCTGCGGGGTGCGGACGTCCGCCAGCCGCCCCTCGCCCGGCAGGCCGAGCGAGCCGGCCACCCCGTTGAAGTCCCCGCCCAGCTTGAGGGTGGCCGAGGTGAGGACGACCGAGCGCTCCTTGTAGAGGTTCTCCCGCAGCAGCCCGGCGACGTTCAAGGGCGCCACCCGCAGCGAGGCCGTGCCCGGGCCGAAGCGGTCGGAGCGCTCGATCCAGACCACGTCGTACTCGGACTCGGCGAGCAGCCGCTCGGCCGTCTCGTGCAGGGTGTCGGCGGAGGCCATCGCCTGCTTGCGGACGGCGTCCTCGTCGGTGAGGGCCTTGTCCCTGGTCTCCCCCAGCGAGGTGATCACCTGGCGGGCGGCGTCCCGGATCGCCGAGACCGCGTAGGAGAGGTACTCGGGCAGCTCCTCGACCCGGCCGGGCTGCGCCGTCTCCATCAGCCCGTGGTAGCTCTCGGCGGCCGCCTGCAGGGCGTCCACGGCCTTCTCGTTGGCCAGCCGGGCGGCCCGCTTCACCGCCCGGTTGACCGCGCCGACGGTCAGCTCGGCGGTGGCCGCGCCGGTCACCCGGTTCACCAGTTCGTGCGCCTCGTCGACGATCAGCATCGCGTGCTCGGGCAGCACCGGCGCGCCCTCGATCGCGTCGATCGCCAGCATCGCGTGGTTGGTGACGACGACGTCCGCCAGCTTGGCCCGCTCGCGGGCCTTCTCGGCGAAGCACTCCTGCCCGTAGGCGCACCTGGTCGCGCCCAGGCACTCCTTGGAGGTGACCGAGAGCTGGGCCCAGGCCTTGTCGGAGACGCCGGGGGTGAGGTCGTCGCGGTCGCCGGTCTCGGTCTCGTCGGCCCACTCCCGCAGCCGCAGGACGTCCCGGCCGAGCTTGCCGGTGGGGCCGCCGAGCGCCTCGACCGGGTCGAACAGCCCCTCGCCCTCCTCGCTCGGGGTGCCCTCGTGCGCCCGGTGCAGGCAGAGGTAGTTGGAGCGGCCCTTGAGCATGGCGAACTCCGGGCGGCGGCGCAGCACCGGGTGCAGCGCGTCGACCGTCCGGGGCAAGTCCCGTTCCACCAGCTGGCGCTGGAGCGCCAGGGTGGCCGTGGCGACCACCACCTTGTCGCCGTGCGCGAGCGCCGGGACCAGGTAGGCGAGGGACTTTCCGGTGCCGGTGCCGGCCTGGACGAGCAGGTGCTCGCCGTGGTCGACGGCGTCGGCCACGGCCTCGGCCATCCGGACCTGGCCGGGGCGCTCCACGCCGCCGACCGCGGCCACCGCGGCGTGCAGCAGGTCCGGCAGGCGGGAGCGCTTCACCGCGGGTGCGTCGGCGGGCGCGGCCTCGTCGTCACCGGGCAGGGGCTGGGGTTGGGAGTCGTTCGTCATCGCCCTCCCACCCTACGGCGCGGCACTGACAATCCGGCTCCGTTGTTCGGGCATCGCCGCCAGCACGCCGGGGTGCAGCGCGTTGGGCACCTGGCCGTGCACGGCCGCGTGCGGCCGCTCGGGGCGGTCCCGGTAGCCGTCGAGCAGGAGCCGGTTGCGGTTGAGGCAGAGCCGGTCGATGGCCGGCCGGAACAGGTCGAAGAGCTCGAAGCGCTCGCGCAGCTCGGGGAAGCGGGCCTGGTAGCGCAGGATCTCCTCGCGCAGCAGGGCCCAGAACTCCGCCTCGGGCAGGCCGAGCTGCTGGTCGAGCAGCGGCGCGAGGTAGCGGTAGACGCCGATGAAGAGGCCGGAGTGCAGGAACTGGCAGAGGAAGTCCGGCCGGTCGCGGAGCAGCACCCCGGCGACCTCCGCGGGGATGCCGCGCAGCTCGGGCAGGTCCTGGTCGCTGAGGTTGACGTCGTCGACGAAGTCCTTGACGGCGAGCCGGACGGGCACGTCGTCCGCGTCGAACACCACGATGGCGTTCTCGCCGTGCGGCGAGAAGACGGTGCCGTAGCGGTAGAGGAAGTGCAGCAGCGGGGGGAGCATCGCGCCGAACAGCCGGCCCACCCACTCCCGCGGGCCGAGCCCGGAGCGGGCGATCAGTTCGGCGGTCAGCGCCCGGCCGTCCCGGCCGCACTGCAGCAGGGCGGCCAGCGTGCGGGCCCGCTCGCCCGGGTCGAGGAAGGGCCCGAGCGGCTCCCGCCAGATCGCCCCCAGCAGCTCCTTGTACTGGTAGGGCGCCTCGGGCAGCTCCCGGTACACCGGGTGGTCGACGGTGACGGAGGCGATCTCGCCGAGCAGGATCACCCGGCACTCGTCGCGCAGGAAGGCGTCGCCGTCCCGCAGCCCGTGGATCCAGCCGGTCACGGCCGGCGCCACCAGGGTGCGCTCGGTCGGCAGGCCCCGCCAGACCAGGGTGTTGAGGATGGCGAGCGGCAGTTTGACCGTGCAGCGCTCCGGCCGGCTGACGTTGAAGAAGGAGCGGATGGACTGCTGGGGCAGCCGCAGGTCGCCGTCGGAGGGCAGCGGCACGATCTCCCCGGCGGCGATCCAGGGGGCGAAGAGCGGCACCACGGTCTCGTCCCACTGCCAGGGGTGCACCGGCAGCAGCAGGTAGTCGTCGGCCGCGTCGCCGAGCGCGGCGCGCAGCCCGGCGGGGTCGTCCAGCTCGGTGCGGTACAGCTGCTCCGGGCTCTCCAGGCCGGGCACCCCGCGGTAGGTGGCGAGCCGCTTGTGCACGGCGATCCAGGGCAGTGGCCGGGGTGTGCGGGCCTCCGGGGCCCAGCGGGCGGCGTCGGCGGCGGAGAAGCCGAGCCGGCCCTTGTTGGGCACGATCCAGGGGTGCCCGCCCTGGCGGCCCTCCAGCTCGGTGTGGCCGAGGTCGGCCAGCTCGGCGGCGGTCGGCGCGGTGGCCAGCTGGTGGGCGTCGGCGAGCAGGGTGGCGGTGAGCTCGCGGACCAGGTGGCCGGTGGTGTCGCCGCCGAGGCCGAGTTCGTGGCGGGCGAACTGGACGAAGCGCAGCGGGTCCAGGTCGGGGTCGTGCGAGCAGTGCAGGGAGGCCGGGTCGACCTGCCAGCTGCCGTAGGCGCCGCGGCGGGCGGTGAAGCGGTACGTCACCGCGCCGGGCAGGGTGAGCAGGTGGCCGCCGTCGGCCCCGGCGACCGGGGTGACGAGCTCCTCGTACGCGAACTCCGCCAGCATCTTGGCCAGCATCGCCCGGCGGGCCCGCTGCCAGTGCTCCGGGGTGAGCTGCGGGGGCAGGTACAGCGGCGGCTCAGCGGCTGGCTGCTGCGGCACGGGGCCACTCCTGGGGTCGTGGGAAGCCGGTGGGGGCGGTGGCGGTGGCGGTGGCGCCGGGACCGTCGGTGCTGGTCGGGGCGGCGGCGCCGTCCCCAGGGTGCGGGGCGGCGGGCGCGGGCGGGGCGAAGCCGGTCCAGGCGGTACGGGCGGGCAGCCGGTGGACGGTCCGGCCGGCGACGGCGTTGAGGATCACGGCGGCCCGGTGGGCGCCGAGCCCGAGGTCGGGGGTGCCGACCCCGTGGGTGTGCAGTTCGGCGTTCTGAACGTACAGCCCGCCGGTCAACTCCGGGAGGGTGGCGACGCGGTGGTCCAGGCCGACCCGGTAGCGGCCGGCCTCGTCCCAGTCGATCAGGGCGGCCAGCGGCCCGAGCAGGGCCGGCCGGGCGGCCCGGTAGCCGGTGGCGAGCACCACCGCGTCGGTCCGCAGCAGGTGCTCGGCGGCCGAGTCGACGTGCCGGCAGCGCAGTTCGAGGCCGCCGCGGGGGCCCGGCCGGGCCTCGGTGACCGCGGTGCCGGGGGTGATCTCCACCGGGGCCGAGTCGATCGGACGGCCGATCGTCCGCTCGTAGAGGTGGTCGTGGATCTCGGCGAGCGTCTCGGCGCTGGCGGCCTTGTGCAACTGCCACTGGGCCGTCACCAGTTCGTCGCGGACGGCGGCCGGCAGCGTGTGGAAGTACCGGGTGTAGTCGGGTGTGAAGTGCTCCAGGCCGAGCTTGGAGTACTCCATCGGGGCCAGCGCCCGGGTGCGGGTGAGCCAGCGCAGCCTGGTGCCGTCCGCGCCGCGCCGGCGCAGCAGGTCGAGGAAGACCTCCGCGCCGGACTGCCCGGAGCCGACGACGGTGATGTCCCGGGCGTCGTCCAGCTCGCCCCGGCGGTCCAGGTAGTCCGCCGAGTGCCAGGCCCGCGGGTGCCCCGCCAGCGCGCCGAAGGCCTCCGGCAGCACCGGGCGGGTGCCGACCCCGAGGACGGCGTTGCGGGCGCGCACCGTCCGCCGGGCGCCGGTGGCGGTGTCCGTCAGCTCGGCCGCGAACAGGCCCTCCGTCCAGCGCAGCGCGGTGACCTCGGTGCCGAACCGGCAGGCGGGCAGGCGTTCGGCGGCCCAGCGGCAGTAGTGGTCGTACTCGCGGCGGGGCAGCTGGAAGCGCTCGGCGAAGTAGAACGGGAAGAGCCGGTCCTGCTCGCGCAGGTAGTTGAGGAAGGACCAGGGGCTGGTCGGGTCGACCAGCGAGACCAGGTCGGCGAGGAAGGGCACCTGCATCCGGGCGCCCTCGACCAGCATCCCCGGGTGCCAGCGGAACTCCGGCCGGGCCTCGCAGAACAGCGTGCTCAGGCCGGCGGCCCGGTCCGCCAGCGCGGCGAGCGAGAGGTTGAACGGGCCGATGCCGACGCCGAGCAGGTCGTAGGGGTCGGGGGTGGGCGTTTCCATGACGGAGGGGGATTCCTAGGGGAGGGACGGCGGCGCCTGGGCCGGGCGGCCGGGCGGGCGTTGGCGGATCATCAGCGCGGCGCGCTTGGTGGGGAGGTCGAGCTCGGCGGCGATCCGGAACCCGGCCCGCTCGAAGGCCCGGACGGACGGCAGGTTGCGCACGTCGGGTTCGGCGACCACCCGGCCGCAGCGCGGTCGGACCCGCAGGATCCGTTCCGCGACGGCGTCCAGCAGCATCGTGCCGAGGCCCCGGCCACGGGCCCGGGACGGGCCGAGCAGCAGGTGGACCCCGGTGTCGTGCGGGCGGGCCGGGTAGTACCGGGCGAGCGGGTCGAGGTCGGCCCGGTAGATCTCCCAGTAGCTCATCGGGGTGCCGTCCAGCAGGCCCATGCAGGGCACACTGCGGCCGTCGCCCTCCAGTTGCCCGCGCAGGTGGTGCTCGGTGGTGGCGGGCGGCCCGTCGAGCTCCCAGAAGGCGGCGACCTCCGGGTCGTTCATCCAGCCGGCCAGCAGGTCGAGGTCGGGGGCGAGCCGGACGGGCCGCAGCCGGAAGTCGCCCGCGTCGGTGGGCATGGTGCCCCAGCGGGCGATGCCGTCGAGCAGGTCGGCGGGGGCGCGGGGCGCCGGGGGCGCGGCCTGCACCCGCACCCCCGTCCGGGAGCCGGCCGTCACGCGGCGGCCACCGGGTTGGCGATGTCCACGTACACCGACTGGGTCTCGACCGGGCCGACCAGCTCGTCCAGGCCGTTCAGCCTGGTCAGCAGGTTGGCCTTGCAGCGCAGGGTGGCGGCCTCCAGCAGGTGGGCGGGCAGCGCGGAGCCGGTGGCGGCGGCCCGGGGGCCGGCCAGGAAGCGCCGCAGGGCGGCGAGCAGGACCTGCTCGTCGGCGAGCCGCTGGGAGCCGAGGGCGCCGATCAGGCCCAGCACGTGGTTGATGCCGAGGTAGTAGGCGAAGCGCTCGTCGGCGGTGGCGTCCGCGACGAAGGTGTCGCTGGCCTCGCCGAGGCCGGGCAGCCGGGCGTGCAGCCGGTCGGCGTGCGAGGTGCGGAAGTAGTAGCCCTGGTTGTCCCGGTAGCGGCCGCCGACCGGCCAGCCGACGGTGTCGAGCAGGACGAGGCTGTTCTGCTGGTGGGCCTCCAGGGCGATGCCGGCCCGGCCGTCCAGCCAGAGCACCGGCAGCACGACGGCGTCCAGGTAGCGCAGGAACCACTCGGTGGCCACCGTCCGCAGCGGGCGGCCGCAGCGGGCGGACAGCGAGCGGAGCAGGTCGCCCAGCCGGCTGCGGACCGGTCCCTCGCCGCCGAGCGGCTGCTCGGCGACCAGGCCGGCCACGCAGAGCGCGCGCTGGTCCGGGCCGAAGGGCTGCTGCCGCAGGACGGTGTCCAGGCCGCTGGGGTCCGCGGGGCCGTCCTGGCCAGCGGCGCCGGGCAGGTCCACCCCGATCCAGGCCGGGTCCCGGACGATGTCGAAGCCCGGGTGGGCGGCGCGCCACTCCTCGCCGAGGCCGCTCTCCAGCAGCCGGTGCACCTCCAGGCCCCGGTGGAGCTCCTTGCGGAGGTTCTCCCGGCGGGAGTTGGTGATCCGCAGGCCGAGCGAGAGCTTGAGCATCCAGGGGGTGCCGGGGCGGCAGACGGTACGGACCGAGGAGGTCGGGTACCAGGGCTCGCCGTGCGGGCCGAGGTCGTGCAGCCGGCCGTCGGCGAGCAGCGCGGCGACGGCCGGGCGCAGGGCCAGCTCCCGGGCCTGCCAGGGGTGCAGCGGGAGGGCGGCGGTGCCGGGCGGGAGCAGGCCAGGGGTGGCCAGCAGGCTCTCGGTGAGCTGTTCGGCGGTGCTGGTGAGCGCGGAGCCGGCGGCGAGCAGCTCGCGGTCGACGGCGTACCAGTGCAGTCGGAAGGAGCCGCGCAGCTCGGGCGAGTAGGCGGCGCTCTGGGCCGGGCCGAGTCCGTCGCGGCTCTTCGGGGTCGGGTGCAGCGGGTGGCCGAGCAGCAGGTCCTGCTCGGCGGCCAGGAAGGGCGAGGCGGGCCGGGCGGCGGGGTCGGCGGGCTCGCGACGGTGGGCCAGGATGTCGGCGGTGCGGGTCACCGAGTCGGCGACCCGGGCGGCGAGGTCGGCGATCCGGCCGGGGTCGGGACGGTCGGCGGCGGCCGCGGCGAGCAGCGACGCGGCGGTGACGGCGTCCACGGGGGCGCCGTCCGGGGCGGGGCCGCCGGGCTCCGCGGCGAGGCTCCCGGGCCCGGTCGCGGGGGCGGCGACCGGCTCCGCAGCGGTGGACGCACCGGTGAGGACCGCGGCGCCGAACCGGTGCCAGCCGCAGGCCGACCAGTGCCGGACGGGGACGGTCAGCCGGGCGGCGCCGCCCAGGACGGCGATCCGCAGCAGGCCGTCGGGGCCGGGACGGGCGCCGGTCTCCCGGGTCCAGCAGCGCAGCAAGGCCTCCAGCGCGGCCTGTTCGGCGGCGACCGCCGGGTCCGGGTGCAGCAGCCGGTCCGGTTCGGCCGCGGCCCGGGCACGGGAACCGGCTTCCGCGTCGGCCCTGGCCGGGCGGGCATCGGCTCCGGCGCCCGCCCGCTCCGGCGCCGCCCGCTGCGGACCGCCCCCGTCCGGGTGGGCCGCTTGCGCCCCGGCCTCTTCCGCCGCTGCCTGCTGGGGCAGGTACGGAAGTGCGGTCGGGGCTCCGGTGAGGGCGGTGCTCAAGGCTGCTCCTTGTGGCGCGGGGGACTCCGGACGCGGCATTGTCGGGGGATGTCTGGCGGGCACCTCTCACCGTGCGTCAAGTAAGGGTTACCTATCCCTGAGGGGTGATCACAAGAACGGATCACTCGTTGGGGTGAAGATCGCGAGTTACTCACCCTCAGGAGGGAGCAGCTGCTTCTCCGACGCGACGCGGGAGGGGCGCCGGGGCGAGGCCGGCGGCCGGCCGCGGAGGCGCTCCGGGCGCCGTGTCACGGATCGGTGACCTTCCATCATCGTCCGCAACCGGGGGGTGGCCACCGCCGTCCTGATGGCCGGTGGAAGACTCCACCATGCCCGCGACGCGGCCGCAGCCCGGCGGCTCGTCACCCCGGCGGCCGGCCGTCGGCGCCGGGCAGTGGACCACAGGGGGAGCGAAGCCCATGTCACCGATCCGCCGATCCGCCGACCGCGCGTCCGGAGCGGCCGCCCGGCCCGCCCGCGCGCGCCGCCGCGCCGTCGGCGCGGCCCTCGTCGCGGCGGCCCTGCTCGGCAGCGCCGCCTGCGGCCCGGACGGCGGCGGCAAGGCCGCCCCTCCCCCGGACGGCCAGGCCGCGGCCACCAGCGCGGCACCGGGCGGCGGCGGGGTGATCGGCGGGCTGACGCTGCCCACGGGGCTGCCCTCCGGCCTGCTCGACGGGCTGCCGAAGACCTGGGACGACCTGAAGAAGTGGAAGTTCGAGGACTGGGACAACTGGGCCAACCAGCACGTCTTCAACAACCCGGTGGTCAAGGACTTCTGGAACCCGGACAAGATGGGCGACTCCAAGCCCGCCGACCCGGCCCCGCCGACCACGCCGCCGGCCGGCGACAGCGGGGCCAGCGACCCCGAGCCGCCCGTGGTCAAGGCCTCCCCGGTGGCCCGCCCGTACACCAAGCAGCCCTCGGGGAAGGTGTTCTTCAGCGCGGAGGGCGGGCGCGGCAACTGCTCCGCCACGGTGATCGCCGACCCGGCCCACCCGGGAAAGAGCAACCTGGTGTGGACCGCGGGGCACTGCGTCCACCAGGGCAAGGGCGGCGGCTTCTACAAGGACCTGGTCTTCGTCCCCGCGTACAACAACTCCGGTGCCTCCAGCGGCGGGAAGAAGGCGCCGCTGGACCAGCTCGCACCGCTGGGCACCTGGTGGGCCGACAAGGTCGTGCCCTCGCCGCAGTGGACGGCCGAGGGCGGTGGCACGGGTGACTCCGCGAGCCAGTACGATTTCGCCGTCATGCGGGTGCACAACCAGAACGGCGGCGGCAAGTCGCTGGAGGAGACGGTCGGTTCGGCCGTTCCGGTCTGGTTCGACGCCCCGCGCGAGACGCTCTCCGTCGCGGCCTGGGGCTACCCGCTCTTCAAGCCCTTCGACGGCCAGGAGCTGTACATGTGCGACGGCGGCAAGCCGTCGCGGCTCTCGTTCGACGCCAAGCGGCCCTCGATGCTCACCATCGGCTGCGACATGACCCAGGGCTCCAGCGGCGGCGGCTGGTTCGCCAGGATGCCGGACGGAAGGACCGCCCTGGTCAGCAACACCTCGATCGGCACCCAGGAGCACACCTCGCTGAGCGGCCCGTACCTGGAGGGCGTCGCCAAGCAGGCCCTGGACTACATCTCGAAGAAGTAGCCGGCCGCCGCCGGCCCGGCCGGCGCACGGCCCCTCACCACCACTCACGACCACCACGGGGAAGCACACACCATGTCGAACACCGTCCGCACCGGCCCGGTCCGTCGCCGGGCCGCCCTGGCCACCGCCTCGGTCCTGGCCGTCCTCTCGCTCGCCGCGACCGCCTGCGGGCCCGAGAACGGCGACCCGAGCACCGACGCCGGCGCCACCGCCGCCCCGACCGTCGCGGCGAGCGCCTCCGCGTCCGGCAAGCCGGGCCTGGGACTGCCGACCAGCCTCGCCGACCTCGCCAACTGGAGCCTGGACGACTGGGCGAAGTTCGCCAACGACAACATCCTCAAGAACGATGTCGTCAAGGGCTTCTGGGACATGACCAAGATGGAGGCCGCGGCCGGCCGGGACACCCCCGAGTTCAGCACGCAGAGCGCCACCGCCCAGAACGAGACCGACCCGCAGCTGCCGAGCCCGATACCGGCCAAGCCCCAGGCCCACCCGTACAACGCCGCGACCGCGGTGCTCGGCAAGCTGTTCCTGGAGGACGGCAAGGGCGGCGGCGGCTACTGCTCGGCCACCGTGGTCAGCGACCCGGCGAACCCGGGCCGCAGCAACCTGGTGTACACCGCCTCGCACTGCCTGCACGAGGGCAAGGGCGGCAAGTTCTTCCAGAAGATGACCTTCGTCCCGTCCTTCAACAAGAGCGGCGCGTACAGCAACGGCAAGAAGGCCAGCGAGGCCGAGATGGCCCCGTACGGCTGGTGGGCGGCCGACGAGGCGTACGTCAGCCCGCAGTGGGCGGCCGAGGGCGGCCACGACGGCGGCCCGGTCAGCCAGTACGACTTCGGCATGATCCACGTGCACAACATGAACGGGGACGGGAAGTCGCTGGAGGAGACGGTCGGCAGCTCCGTGCCGGTCTGGTTCAACGCCCCGCGCGAGCAGGTCAACTCGGCCTTCGCGTACGGCTACCCGTCGGCCGCGCCGTTCGACGGCCGCGAGCTGGAGCACTGCGACTCCACCGTCAAGCCGGCCAAGCTCTCCTTCGAGGCGACCCGGCCGACCATGTACGTGATCGGCTGCACCATGACCCCGGGCTCCAGCGGCGGCGGCTGGTTCGTCACCAAGGACGGCAAGCCGGCCCTGATCAGCGTCAACTCGATCGGCCCGAAGCCGGCCGCCTGGATGGCCGGCCCCTCGCTGCAGGCCCAGGCCAAGAACATGTTCGACTACGTGAGCAAGAAGAAGCGCTGACCCGCACCGGCGGAACGTCGAGGGCCCCGGTCTCCTGGGAGACCGGGGCCCTCGACGTCGGGTGAAGCCGGATCAGCCCTGCGTCACCACGGTGTAGCGCTCCAGCTCGGCCGCCAGCTCGGCGGCCACCTTGGCCTTGATCAGGGTGCCCTCGCCGGTGTGCTCGGTGGCGAGCAGTTCGCCCTCGGCGTGCACCCGGGAGACCAGGTCGCCCCGGGTGTACGGGACCAGCGCCTGGACCTCGATCGCGGGCCTCGGGAGCTCCTCGTCGATGAGGCGCAGCAGTTCCTCGATGCCCTGGCCGCTGCGGGCCGACACCACGATGGCGTGCGGCTCGCGGCGCAGCAGGCGCTGCAGGACGTGCGGGTCGGCGGCGTCCGCCTTGTTGATCACGACGATCTCCGGCACGTTCTGCGCGTCGACCGAAACGATCACCTCGCGGACGGCCGCCAGCTGCGTCTCCGGCTCCGGGTGCGAGCCGTCCACCACGTGCAGGATGAGGTCGGCGTCGGCGACCTCCTCCATGGTGGAGCGGAAGGCCTCGACCAGGTGGTGCGGCAGGTGCCGGACGAAGCCGACGGTGTCGGCCAGCGTGTACACCCGGCCGCTCGGGGTCTGCGCCCGGCGGACCGTCGGGTCCAGGGTGGCGAACAGGGAGTTCTCCACCAGGACGCCGGCGCCGGTGAGCCGGTTGAGCAGCGAGGACTTGCCGGCGTTGGTGTAACCGGCGATGGCCACGGACGGCACCTGGTGGCGCTTGCGCTCCTGGCGCTTGGTGTCCCGGCCCTTCTTCATGTCGGCGATCTCCTTGCGGAGCTTCGCCATCTTCTCGCGGATCCGTCGCCGGTCCGTCTCGATCTTGGTCTCACCGGGACCACGGGTGGCCATGCCGCCGCCGGAGGAGCCGGAGCCGCCACCGCCCATCTGACGGGAGAGCGACTGGCCCCAGCCCCGCAGTCGCGGCAGCATGTACTGCATCTGCGCGAGCGAGACCTGCGCCTTGCCCTCACGGGACTTGGCGTGCTGGGCGAAGATGTCGAGGATCAGGGCCGTCCGGTCGACGACCTTGACCTTGACGACGTCCTCCAGCTGGATCAGCTGGCCGGGGGTGAGCTCACCGTCGCAGACCACGGTGTCGGCGCCGGTCGCGGCGACGATGTCGCGCAGCTCGCGGGCCTTGCCGGAGCCGATGTAGGTCGCGGCGTCGGGCTTGTCACGGCGCTGGATCACACCGTCCAGCACCTCGGAACCGGCGGTCTCGGCGAGGGCGGCGAGCTCGGCGAGCGAGTTCTCCGCCTCCTCGACGGTGCCGTCCGTCCAGACGCCGACGAGCACCACGCGCTCCAGGCGGAGCTGGCGGTACTCGACCTCGGTGACGTCCTGCAGTTCGGTGGAGAGGCCGACGACACGCCGCAGGGCGGCGCGGTCGCTCCGGTCGTACTGGTCGCCGTCGTAGTGGCGGTCGCGGTCCTCGTCGATGGCCGCGAGGTCCTCGTCCATCAGGGCCTCGGCCCGGAGGTCGCCGAGGCGACGGGAGGAGTCTTCGGATTGGTCGCGGGTTTCGAACGTGGAGGTCATTCTGTCCTTTGTCTAGCTGGTGTCCGACGGGTGCGGGTGGCCGTGCGTGACCGTGCCAGGACGGTCACGCAGGGATTCTGCCCGGCTGCCGCGCCTTGTACCGCGTACGGTACGGGCGGATCGGAGCAACCCCTCAGGACCGCAGGTGCCAGTAACGCTTCTACACCTCTGGGAACGCCGCGGACCGGCCGTGAATTCCCCATGATGGTCGCACGCCCGGACCGGGCGGGTCATCCGCATTTCCCGCGCCCTCCGGCTGCGGCCGGCAGACGTCGTACACCCCGGAGACCCGCAGCATCGCCCGCATCACCAGCGGCAGGGTCCCGGCCGTGGGCAGCTCGATGGTGTAGGTGTGGCGGACCCGCAGCTCCTGCGGCGGCTCCACCTCGGCGGAGACGATGCCGATCCCCTCGGCGGACATCACGGCGGTGAGGTCCGCCAGCAGCCGGGGCCGGTTGAGCGCCTCGGCCCGCAGCGTGACGCGGTAGCCGGAGGGCGGCACCGCGTCCGGCACCCAGGTGACGCCGAGCGGCCCACGGCCGGCGGCGCGCATCCGCTCCCCCGCCGGGCAGCCCGTCCGGTGCACGGTCACCGAGCCGCCCTTGGTCGCGTAGCCGGTGACCTCGTCCGGCGGCACCGGGGTGCAGCAGCGGGCCAGCCGGACCGGCGCCCCGGGCCGGCCGGCGACCGCCACCGGTGCGGCACCCCGGCCGGCGGCCGGCGGCCCGGGCGGGGCGGGCTGCTCGGCGGACGGGCCGGTGTGCACCACCGGCGCGCCGGCGGGGTGGTCGGCCAGCCAGCGCTCGATGGCCAGCCGCGCGCCGGGAGTACGGGCGTACGCCAGCCACTCGGGCGCCGGCCCGGACGGCTCCGAGCCCGCCGCCGCGCCGGGCTGGTCCGCCCCGCCGCCGCCCTCGGTGAGGACGCCCAGCACGTCGCCGTCCTCCAGCGTGGTGGAGAGCGCGGTGAGCCGGCCGTTGACCCGGGCGCCGATACATCGGTGGCCGGTCTCCTCGCCGATCAGGTACGCGGCGTCCACGCAGCTGGCGCCGGCGCGGAGCTGAAGCGTTTCGCCGCTCTCCGTCACCACGGTGATCTCGCGGTCGCCGGCCAGCTCGGCGGTGAGGGTGGACCAGAAGGCGTCCGGGTCGGGTGTCTCCTGCTGCCACTCCAGCAGCCGGCTGAGCCAGCCGGGCCGGGCCGGGTCCGTCCGGTCCAGTTCGTCGCGCGGGCCCGGCCCGCCCGGCTGCCCGGCCTGCTGTCCGGTCTGCTGCCCGGCCGGTGACTGGCCCGCGGGCTGCCCGCCGGGCTGGTGCGGGTCGCCCAGCGCGACCACGCCGGTCTCGGCGACCCGGTGCATCTGCCGGGTCCTGACCAGTACCTCCACCACCTCGCCGTCGACCGCCACGGCGGTGTGCAGGGACTGGTAGAGGTTGAACTTGGGGGCCGCCACGAAGTCCTTGAACTCACCGGGCAGCGGGGTCCAGCAGGTGTGCAGCTCGCCGAGCACCGCGTAGCAGTCGGCGTTCTCCTCGACCACCACCAGCACCCGCCCGAAGTCGGCCGGGTGCAGGCCCTGCGGCAGCCCGTCCCGGCCGGCCGCGCCGGAGCGCTTCGCCATCACCCGGTGCACCGAGACGCCGTGCCGGGGCCGGACGGTGACCTCCGCGGGCACCCCCGCCTCGGCGAGCTGGCGGCCGAGCGCCTCCGCGAACGGCTGCAGCAGCGTGTCGGGGTCGGCCTCGTGGGCGGCGACCAGGGCCCTGGTCCTGGCGTGCTCCTCGGGGTGCAGGGTGGCGAAGACGATGTCCTCCAGCTCCGCCTTCACCACCTGGATGCCGAGCCGCTCGGCGAGCGGGATCAGCACGTCCCGGGTGACCTTGGCGATCCGCGCCTGGCTGGCGGGCTTCATGTGACGGATCGTCCGCATGTTGTGCAGCCGGTCGGCGAGCTTGATCACCATCACCCGGACGTCGTCGCCGGTGGCGACCAGCATCTTGCGGAAGGTCTCGGCCTCGGCGGCCGCGCCGAAGTCGACCTTCTCCAGTTTGGTGACGCCGTCGACCAGGTAGGCCACCTCGGGGCCGAAGTCGGCGCTGACCTGGTCGAGCGTCACCTCGGTGTCCTCCACGGTGTCGTGGAGCAGCGAGGCGACCAGGGTGGTGGTGCCTGCGCCGAGCTGGGCCAGGATCATGGTGACCGCGAGCGGGTGGGTGATGAACGGCTCGCCGCTCTTGCGGGTCTGCCCGCGGTGGCTGGCCTCGGCCGTCCGGTAGGCCCGGCCGAGCAGGCCGATGTCGGCCTGCGGATGGTGCCGGCGGTGCGCCTGCACGATCGGCTCGATGGCGTCCGGCGCCGGCTGGCGGCCGGTGGCCAGCAGGGCGGCGCGGCCCGCCCGGCCGAGCGCGCCCCGGCCGAGGCCGCCGAGCGGGCGTCTGGCGGAGCCGGGCCGGGCGGCCCGGGAGTCGTCGGCGGCCTGCGCCGCGGCCGGCTCGGCGGCCTGGGGAGCTGCGAGCGGCACGGCCGCGGCCGGCGCGGCGGGCTGCGGGGCCGGCGGCTGCGGGGGGTTCGGCCGCGGAGCGGCGGGCGGGAGCGCGCTCGGCTGCAGGGCACCGAGCCCTGCGACACTGAGCTGCCCAGTCTCGGGCTGCCCGGCTTCGACGGTCATCGGCACCTCCGGCAGCTAGCACCGGAGCGACTGCCGACCCGGTGGTCCATGCTACCGAGGACAGCACGTTCCGCGATGCCTCGCTTCCCTTCCGTCATCGGGATCACCCGATCGGGGGGATTCGTGCCGGTACGAAATGGGCAAAACGACCCGCCGGCCGGCCGCCCCGGCCCCTACCGGAGCCCGCGGACGGCCCGAGAGCGGCCGGCCCCGGCCCGGAAGCAGCGCGACAGCGGCCCGGGAGGGCCCGGAGGGTGGCCCGGATCCGGCACCGGGCCACCGCCCGGCGGGCCGTTCCCGGCCGCCGGGCGGCACCCGGCCGGCACGCGGTCAGGACGGGCCCGGCGCCCGCCGGTACCGGGGTCAGCGCGGGAGGGCGGCGAGCCAGCCCGGCTCCAGGACTCCGCTGCCGACGATGACGGCCGGCCCGGTCATCTCCACCCGGCCGTCCGGATGCTCGGCGATCACCAGCCGTCCGCCCGGCAGGTCCACCACGTAGCTGACGCTCTCACCGGTGACGGCGGGGTCGGCGCCGTCCCGGCGGGCGGCCGCGACCGCCACCGCGCAGGCGCCGGTACCGCAGGAGCGGGTCTCGCCGGAGCCTCGCTCGTGCACCCGCACGGCGACGTGCCGGGGGCCGCGGTCCACCACGAACTCCACGTTGACGCCCTCCGGGTAGGCCCCGTCCGGGCTGGTCAGCGGCGCGGCGAGCAGATCGCCGGCGTGGTCGAGGTCGTCGACGAAGGCGACCGCGTGCGGGTTGCCCATGTTGACGTTGCGGGCCGGCCAGCGCCGGCTCCCGACCGTCACCTCGATCCCGTCCGGCCCGGGAAGCCGGGCCACGCCCATGTCCACGGTGATGTCACCGGGAGTGCCGTCGGCGGCGTCCTCGGCGATCCGCACCTCCAGCACACCCGCCCGGGTGGCGACGGCCAGCGGACCGGGCTTCGCCAGGCCGGCGTGCACCAGGTAGCGGGCGAAGACCCGCAGGCCGTTGCCGCACATCTCGGCGATGCTGCCGTCGGAGTTGCGGTAGTCCATGAACCATTCGGCACGGTCGGCCAGCGGCGCGGAGACCGGGTCGGCCGCGGCGCGCACCACTCGCAGCAGGCCGTCACCGCCGATCCCGGCCCGGCGGTCGCAGAGCACGGCGACGGCCTCGGGGCCGATCACCAGCCGCCCGTCCGGGTCGGGCAGGATGACGAAGTCGTTCTGGGTGCCGTGTCCCTTGAGGAAGGGGAGACCGGCCGGCTGCAACGGGGATTCGCTCACACGGACGATGGTACCGACCGGACCCCGGCGACCGGGGGCGCGGACGCTCCGGCCGGGGCGTCAGCTGTGCAGGTGGACGACCCGCCAGACGGCGAGCGCGCAGGAGACCAGGGCGATCAGCGTGTAGATCACGATGGCCCGCCAGCCGGCCCGCTGGCCGGAGCCGCGGCGGGGCAGTCCGGGCCACTTGTAGCCGGCGTGCCGGGCGGCCATCGCGCCCCAGCCGACCGAGGCGGCGGTGAGCAGCAGGCCGAGCATCCCGACCATCGCCCCGCCGGATCCGAAGGCCAGCGGGAACCCGAACATCAGCGAGCCGACGGCGGCGAGCAGGGCTATCGGGAGCGTCTGCCACCAGCGGAGTCTTCGGCGCGGACGGATCTCGCGCTCGTGCACCACACCGCCCGGGCCGAGGTCGTCGAGCGTCGGCAGCGCCAGCGCGTACGAGGTGGGCCCGTCGAGGAGCGGCAGGTCGGAGAGCTCGGCCAGGGCCGGTGCGTGCTTCTCGACCGCTTCCGTGGTGGCGCTCATCCGCTGCTCGGTTTCGGGGCCGGTACCCGTCGACACGCGGCCTCCCCTGACAGTTCGACACGAGTCCGGACTCACGGCCGGTGCGACCGGCCCGCGCGGCCGGTCTCCAATGCTTTGATGATGGCATGTCCCGGGTGGCCGACAGCGCGTCCCGAGGGGTCTTCGGGTGATCCGTGGCCATGACGTGATCCGCCTGTAACCGCCGGTTCGTCCTGCACGGGAACCTGCGCGCGCAGGTGCACCACCGAGTGGCCGGATACCGCCGTCGGACGGCTCAGATCTGATGTCCGATCAGATCCAGCGAGCGCTGGAGGAGCTCGGCCGGGTCCGCGCCGGCCGGCCGGGCCAGCCAGTGGATGCGCTCGTCGCGCCGGAACCAGGACTCCTGGCGGCGGGCGAAGCGCTTGGTCGCGCGGACGGTCTCGGCCCGTGCCTCCTCCTCGGTGCACCCGCCGGCGAAGTGCTCCAGGACCTGCTGGTAGCCGAGCGCCCGGGCGGCGGTGCGGCCCTCGCGCAGGCCGGCCTTCTCCAGCGTGCGGACCTCGTCCAGCAGGCCGGCCCGCCACATCCGGTCGACCCGCAGGGCGATCCGCTCGTCCAGTTCGGGGCGCGGCACGGCGACGCCGATCTGCACCGCGTCGTAGACGGCGGTGTTGCTCGGCAGGTTGGCGGTGAAGGGCAGCCCGGTGATCCCGATGACCTCCAGGGCGCGGACGATCCGCCGTCCGTTGCTCGGCAGGATCGCCGCCGCCGCGGCCGGGTCGAGGCCGGCCAGCCGCAGGTGCAGGGCGCCGGGGCCCAGCTCCGCCAGCTCCTCCTCCAGCCGGGCCCGGACCTCCGGGTCGGTGCCGGGGAACTCCATCTCGTCGACGGCCGCCCGGACGTACAGCCCGGAGCCGCCGACCAGCACGGGGGTGCGGCCGTCCGCGAGCAGCCGGTCGATCTCGGCGCGGGCCAGCCGCTGGTACTCGGCGACGCTGGCGGCCTCGGTGACGTCCCAGACGTCCAGCAGGTGGTGGGGGATGCCGCCGCGTTCCTCGACGGTGAGCTTGGCGGTGCCGATGTCCATGCCCCGGTAGAGCTGCATCGAGTCGGTGT
Source organism: Kitasatospora indigofera (assembly GCF_014655955.1). Taxonomy (GTDB): domain Bacteria; phylum Actinomycetota; class Actinomycetes; order Streptomycetales; family Streptomycetaceae; genus Kitasatospora; species Kitasatospora indigofera. The sequence continues at coordinate 44,075 of NZ_BNBO01000037.1, read as the reverse complement.
TGATCACCTCGCCGCCGAGGCTGCGGGCGAGGGCGACGGCCAGGTCGGACTTGCCGGCGGCGGTCGCGCCGACCACCGAGACGACGCGGGGCGGGGTGGGGAGGGAGCTGCTCACCCTGCAAGTCTCGCAAAAGCGCCGCCGCGCCGGTCCGCCCGCTGCCGAAGGCGGCCGTCCGCGAGACGATATGACCGGTATCGGATGGTTTTCACGGCCGGCACCGGCCCGGCACCGCACCCGCGGGCGCCGGAGAACGACTCGGCGCGCGCCAGCGTTGGGTGAAGAAGAAGGACGACCGGCCTCCGGGCCGCAGCGGCCGGACGCGACACGGGAGACGTCATCATGGGCATGATGGACAACCTCAAGGGCAAGGCCGAGGAGCTCAAGGAGAAGGCCAGCGAACTCACCGGCAAGCACAACGAGCAGATCGACCACGCGGTCGACAAGGCCGGCGAGGCGATCGACAAGGTCACCAAGGGCAAGTACAGCGAGAAGATCGAGCACGGGACGACGAAGGCCAAGGACGCGGTGGACGGCTTCGCCCACCGGCCGCACCCGGACGGCGGCCCCGTGGGCAACGGCCAGGGGCCGGTCGCCTGAACCTGCTCCCCGGTCCGGCCGGCGGCCGGGGCCTCAGCGCCAGGAGGCCACGAAGTACCCGACGCCGTACGGCGCGTCCTGGTAGCCGAGGCGGGCCCGCAGGGCGGTGCCCTCGGCGGCGCCCGCCAGCACCTGCCAGGGCGCCCGGCCGTCGGCCTGCAGCTCGGCGCCGAGCCCGGCGTCCAGCCCGGCCAGCGCGGCCAGGTCGGCGGAGCCGAGGGCCCGCGCGACGGCCGCGTCGTAGTCCTCGGCGCGCTCGTCGAAGTAGCCCGGCGCCTTCACCGAGCGGCAGGCGCTGCCGTCCCCCATCACCAGCAGCCCGACCCGGTCGGCGAGGCCGGCCAGGCCCTTGCCCAGGCCGGCCATCCGCTCGGCGGGCGAGTCGGCCGGGACGGCGCAGGCGTGCGTCGGCAGGGCCACGCCCGCCCGGTCCAGCAGCCAGGCGCCGACCGTGAGCGCGGGGGTGAGTTCAGGGCCGTCCACACCGCCGGACGGCAGCCGGACGGCGAGGGCGACCCCGTACCGGCGGAACGAGCCGGCCCCGCCCTCGGTCCACACCTCGGGCTCGGGCCCGGTGCCGACCACGACGACCAGCTCGGGCCCGGCCGCCACCAGCTCCGCGATCGCCTCGGCGCAGGCCGCGCGCAGCGGCTCCAGCTCGGCCGCCGCACCGGCGGCGACCTCCGGCACGAGCAGCGGCGGACTGGGGCACACGGCGGCGGCTACGAGCATGCCGATCACTCTATCCGGGCGGGCACCGGGCCGGGGCAGGTCCCGCCGACGGCGCCGGGCCGGTACGCCGGCGGCCCGGCGGGAGAACCCGCCGGGCCGCCGGGCGCGATGCCGTCCGGTGCGGTGCCCGCCCGGCGCGCTGCCCGTCCGGAGAACGGCCGCGCCGGCGAGCCGCCCGCTCAGTCCCCGCAGCAGGCGCCGCCCGGGGCCGCGGCCAGCGGCGCGGGCGCGCCGATGCCGGGCAGGCCCAGCAGCACTCCGGCGGGCTTGGCCGCCGGGGCGGCCTGGCGCTTCTCCCAGGCGTCGCCCGCCCGGGTGCGGCGGACGACCAGGGTCGGGCCCTCGGCGAGCAGGTGGTGCGGCGCCGCGTAGGTGATCTCGACCGTCACCACGTCGCCGGGGCGCACCGGGGAGGCGGGCCGGGTGAAGTGCACCAGCCGGTTGTCGGGCGCCCGGCCGGAGAGCCGGTCGGTGCGGTCGTCCTTCTTGCCCTCGCCCTCGGCGACCAGGATCTCCAGGGTGCGGCCGACCTGCTTCTTGTTCTCCTCCCAGGAGATCTCCTCCTGGAGGGCGATCAGCCGGTTGTAGCGCTCCTGCACCACGGCCTTGGGAATCTGGCCGTCCATCTCGGCGGCCGGGGTCCCGGGGCGCTTGGAGTACTGGAAGGTGAAGGCGTTGGCGAAGCGCGCCTCGCGGACCGTGTGCATGGTCTGCTCGAAGTCCTCCTCGGTCTCGCCGGGGAAGCCCACGATGATGTCGGTGGAGATGGCCGCGTCCGGCATCGCCTCGCGCACCTTGCGGATGATCCCGAGGAACCGCTCCTGCCGGTACGAGCGGCGCATCGCCTTCAGCATGGTGTCCGAGCCGGACTGCAGCGGCATGTGCAGCTGGTGCATCACGTTCGGGGTCTCGGCCATCGCGGCGATCACGTCGTCGGTGAAGTCGCGCGGGTGCGGCGAGGTGAAGCGGATCCGCTCCAGGCCCTCGATCTGCCCGGCGGCGCGCAGCAGCTTGGAGAAGGCCTCGCGGTCGCCCAGGTCGGACCCGTAGGCGTTGACGTTCTGGCCCAGCAGGGTGACCTCGATGACACCCTCGCCGACCAGCGCCTCGATCTCGGCGAGGACGTCGCCGGGCCGGCGGTCCTCCTCCTTGCCGCGCAGCGCGGGCACGATGCAGAAGGTGCAGGTGTTGTTGCAGCCGACCGAGATGGCGACCCACGCGGCGTAGGCGGACTCCCGGCGGGTCGGCAGCGTGGAGGGGAAGGTCTCCAGCGACTCCAGGATCTCCACCTGGGCCTGCTGCTCGATCCGGGCGCGCTCCAGCAGGGCCGGCAGGTGCCCGATGTTGTGGGTGCCGAAGACCACGTCGACCCACGGCGCCTTGCGCACGATGGTGTCGCGGTCCTTCTGCGCGAGGCAGCCGCCGACGGCGATCTGCATGCCCTTGTGGCGGGTCTTCGCGGGCGCCAGCTGGCCGAGGTTGCCGTACAGCTTGTTGTCGGCGTTCTCACGCACCGCGCACGTGTTGAAGACCACCAGGTCGGGATCCCCGTCCGAGGTGGCCTTCACGTACCCCGCGTCCTCCAGCAGCCCGGACAGGCGCTCGGAGTCGTGGACGTTCATCTGGCAGCCGTACGTGACGACCTTGTAGCTCTTCAATCCGCTGTCACCGCTCACACAGACCAGGGTAAGGGCTTGGCGTGCGGCCCCTTCCTGGCCGGTGCGGACCGGCGCCCGCGCACCCCGGCGCCGGACCTCGGCCCGGGGCCGCCCGGCATCACAACTCGGTCCCTTCACCGGGGCGACCCCTCCCGTTCTCCCCGCCGGGCTGGCAGTATCCCCCCATGACCGCCTCCCCCACCGCCCGCCTCGGCGCCGCCGCCCGCGCGGCCGCCCGCAGCCGGCTGTGGCGCGTGGTGCTGGCCCTGGTGCTGGTGCTGGCGGCGCTGGGCGGCTGGTGGCTGAGCGCCACCGGTTCACCGGGCTACCCGCGCGGGGAGACCGGTTTCGCGACCGGCGTCCAGCGCGGGGTGTACGACCGCTACGGCCAGCTGCTCCAGGAGCACGTGGCGGGCGCGATGCCCGGGGTCCGGCTGCGGCTGGACAATTCGCAGGGCTCGCTGGACAACCTGGAGCGGGTGACCTCCGGGCGGGACGACTTCGCGATCGCCACCGCCGACTCGGTGGCGAAGTACTCGGGCCCGGGCAAGGACCGGCTGCGGGCGATCGCCCGGCTCTACGACGACTACCTGCAGCTGGTCGTCCCCGCGGACTCCCCGGTGCAGCGCACGGCCGACCTCAAGGGCCTGCGGGTGGGGGTCGGCCAGTCGCTCTCCGGGGTCAACCTGGTGACCAGGCGGCTGCTGGCGGCGGCCGCGCTGGACCCGGACAAGGACATCCGGCCGTCGATGCTCGGGGTGGGGGACGCCGCCGACCAGCTGCAGGCCGGCAAGCTGGACGCCTTCTTCTGGTCCGGCGGACTGCCCACCAGCGCGCTGACCGACCTGTCGGAGCACTTCCGGATCAAGTTCGTCCCGCTCGGCGACCTCGCCGAGATCGTCCACCAGGTGGAGGGCGGCGGGACGGACGCCTACCGGGCCGCGACCATCCCCAGCAACACCTATCCGAAGGCCGGGCCGACCGAGCCGGTGGCCACCGTGGCGGTGCCCAACCTGCTGGTCACCCGGGACGACGTCGACACCGGCCTGGTGCAGGGCATGACCCGGGCGGTGATCGACAGCCGCGACCGGATCGGCTCCCAGGTGCACGCCGCCCAGCTGGTGGACCTGCGCACCGCCGTCTACACCGATCCGCTGCCGCTGCACGAGGGCGCCAGGCGGTACTACCGCTCGGTCAAGCCGTAGCCGCACCGCGGCCGGGCCCCGGCGGCCCCGCGGCGACCCGCCCGCTCCCCCGCGGCCGGCTCAGTCCCCGGAGCGGCGCGGGACGGCGAGCGTCACCGCCAGGCCCGCCGGCTCGACCGGCGCGAAGGAGAGCGCGCCGCCGCCGGCCAGCAGCAGGGTGCGGGCGATCGACAGTCCGAGGCCCGAACCGTCCACGTTCTGGTGGCGGGGGCTGCGCCAGAAGCGGTCACCGACCCGGGCCAGCTCCTCCTCCGTCAGGCCGGGGCCCGCGTCGTACACGGTGACCGCGACCTCCCGGCGGCGCACCGCCACCAGCAGCCGCACCGGGGCGCCGCGCGGCGAGAACTTCAGCGCGTTGTCCAGCACCGCGTCCAGCGCGCTGCCGAAGCCGATCGGGTCGGCCATCCCCAGGGCCAGCGGCGGGCCGTCCCAGACCAGCTCGACGCCGCGCCGGTCGGCGACCGGCCGCCAGGCGTCCATCCTGGCCAGCACCAGCGCGGTGAGGTCGGTCGGCTCGGGCTCCGGCCGGGCGTGCTCGGCGGTGGCCAGCCCCAGCAGGTCGTCCAGCACCCGGGCCAGCCGCACCCCCTCCTCGCGGACCCCGCCGAGCTCCTCCTCGTGGCCGTCCGGCAGCTCCAGCCCGAGCAGCTCGACCCGCAGCAGCAGGGCCGCCAACGGGTTGCGCAGCTGGTGCGAGGCGTCCGCCACGAAGGCCTTCTGCTGGTCGAGGGCGAGCACCACGTGGTCCGCCATCTCGTTGAAGGAGCCGGCCAGCCGCTGGAGCTCGGGCGGACCGCCGCCGGGGGCGACCCGGGCGTTCATCCGCCCGGTGGCGATGTCGTGGGTGGCGCGGTCCAGGGTGCGCACCGGGCGCAGCACCCACTCGGTGAGCCGGATCGCCAGCAGCACCGCGACGATCATCGCGGCGGCCTCGCCGGCCCCGATGAACAGCCAGCGGTTCAGCACCCGGGAGCGCAGCGGGCCGGTCGGGGACTCGGTGAGCACGACCGCGACCACGTCGCCGTCCCGGACCACCGGGGCGGCGACGGCGAGCGTACGGTCCGGGGTCCACGGCCAGACCTGCGGCGGGTTGTGGCTGCGCCGCCCGTCCAGGGCCTCCTGGAAGGCCTGGGCGCCCCATCCGGTGGTCGGCGCCTGCCAGTCCGCCGGGGCGATCGCGATGGCGCTGCCGTCGCGGGCGAAGAGGCCGATCCGGGCCCCGTACAGCTCGTGGTAGCGGGCGACCTCGGCCCGCAGCGCGTGCCGCCGGCTGGTGTCGCTGGTGGCCTGGGCGGTGGCCGTCTGCGGGGTGCCGGCGGCCGCGGCGGCCGGCGCCGGGTCGGGCAGGTCCTGGGCGAACCGGGCCGCGTCGTCGAGCCGGTCGACCACCACCCGGCTCTGCTCGGCGGCGGCGACGGCGGCCCCGAGCGGCAGCCCGAGGGCGGCCAGCACGCAGGCCATCAGGGAGAGCAGGATGCCCAGCAGGCGGGTGCGCACGGGCCGTCAGTGCTCCGGGGCGTTCGGGGGCGTCCCGGTGGCGGGTGCGGCCGGCCGGGCGTCGGGCGCCGGGGCGGCGGCCGGGGACTCCGGGATCAGGCGGTAGCCGACGCCGCGGACGGCCTCGACCAGGCCGGGCAGCGCGAGCTTGGTGCGCAGCGAACCGATGTGCACCTCCAGGGTGCGGCCGTTGCCCTCCCAGCCGCTGCGCCAGACCTCGCTGAAGATCTGTTCCCGCCGGTAGACCACGCCGGGGCTCTGCGCGAGCAGGGCCAGCAGGTCGAACTCCTTGCGGGTGAGGGGGACGTCGCGCCCGTCGACGCTGACCCGGCGCCGTTCGCGGTCGATCCGGATGCCGCGCGACTCCAGCGGCCCGCGGGGCGCGGGCAGGGCGTCGTCGTCCACCGCGACGGCGGCCGCGGCGGGTGCCGCGCCGCGACGGGCCACGGCGTGGATGCGGGCGAGCAGCTCCCCCATGTCGTACGGCTTGGTGACGTAGTCGTCGGCGCCGAGGTTGAGGCCGTGGATCCGGGAGCGGATGTCGGCCCGCGCGGTCACCATGATCACCGGGACGCCGCTGCCGGCCCGGATCCGGCTGCAGACCTCGAAGCCGTCGCGGTCGGGCAGCCCGAGGTCGAGCAGCACCACCCGGTAGGGCTCGTTGCCGTCCGGCACCAGCGCGTCGAGGGCCTCGTGCCCGCTGCGGGCATGCCTGACCTGGAAGCCGTGCCGGCCCAGTACCGCGACCAGTGCCGCCGCGACCCGTTCGTCGTCCTCGACGAGGAGCAGTCGCATGGTGTTCCTCCTTCCCGCCGGCTGGCCCTCGGCCGTCCCGCTCGGTTCTCCGGTCCCTCCCGGCGGGCTTCCCGCCGGTCCGGCGGTCGGCCGGACGGACCCCGGTCCTGCGCAGTATGGGCCAGTGGGGCGGCCGGACGCCAGGCTCGGTCACGCTCGGCCACGGAGCGGACACCCGGGCGGACGGTCCGTACCCGTTCGATCACCCGGCGCGGGCGGGCCGCCGCGGGTGCGCGGGCCGCCCGGCGGGGGCGGCGTGGTGGTGGTGTGGCCGGATCGTGATCCTCAAGTTCCGCTCAGATCGGCTGACGTGGCATCGTCACCACTTCTAAGGTCGCCCCACCGGGGGCCGCGAGCTCCGCCGGCTTCCGGCCCCCGGTACCGGCCGCCGTACTCCGGCGGCCTTCCCGTACCGCTGACGTCGTTTCATCAGCCGGCGCATCATCAGTACTTCCGCCCAAGGGAGTTCCCCCCAGGGCCGACACGAGGGAGCACGTCGCGATGAGCACGAGCATCGTCAAGGACCTCGCCCCCGGTGCGGCCCCGCTGGTCGTCCTGGACGGCGTGAACAAGCACTTCGGCGCCCTGCACGTGCTCCAGGACATCAACCTGGAGATCGCGCAGGGCGAGGTGGTGGTGCTGATCGGCCCGTCCGGCTCCGGCAAGTCGACCCTGTGCCGCACCATCAACCGCCTGGAGACGGTCGACTCCGGCACCATCACCATCGACGGCCGCCCGCTGCCCGCCGAGGGCCGTGAGCTGGCCCGGCTGCGCGCCGAGGTCGGCATGGTGTTCCAGAGCTTCAACCTGTTCGCGCACAAGACGGTGCTGGAGAACGTGGTGCTGGGCCAGGTCAAGGTGCGCAAGGTGCCCCGCGCCCAGGCCGAGGCGAAGGCCCGCGAGCTGCTGGAGCGGGTCGGCGTGGCCGCGCAGGCCGACAAGCTCCCGGCCCAGCTGTCCGGCGGGCAGCAGCAGCGGGTGGCGATCGCCCGCGCCCTCGCGATGAACCCCAAGGTCATGCTGTTCGACGAGCCGACCTCGGCCCTCGACCCGGAGATGATCAACGAGGTGCTGGAGGTGATGCGCAATCTCGCCGCCGACGGCATGACGATGGTCGTCGTCACCCACGAGATGGGCTTCGCGCGCTCCGCGGCCAACCGCGTCCTCTTCATGGCGGACGGCCGGATCGTCGAGGAGAACACCCCCGAAGCCTTCTTCACCGCCCCGCGCAGCGACCGCGCCAAGGACTTCCTTTCGAAGATCCTGCACCACTGACAGCGGAGTTGATCCAGTATCAGTGTGCCGGTGGTGGCCGGCCCCGAAGCCGCCCCACCCCCGCCACGCACGGAACTTCCCGATCCCAGCGCCCGGTTGACCGCGGCCCTGCCCCGAGGAGAGCAACCCTCATGAGGACTCGTCACATCATCGCCGCCACGCTCTGTGTCGTCGCGCTCACCGCCACCACCGCGGCCTGCGGCAAGAGCGGCACCCCGGGCGACAGCGCCGCGGGCGCCTCCGGCGCCCCGAAGCTGCCGACCTACCAGGTGAAGGCCGACGCCAAGGTGGAGGGCTCGAAGACCTTCGACGCCGCCAAGAGCCGCGGCAAGCTGATCATCGGTGCCAAGGCCGACCAGCCGTTCCTCGGCTTCGAGGACCTCAGCACCAACACCCGCAGCGGCTTCGACATCGAGATCGCCAAGATGATCGCCGCCGACCTGGGCTTCTCCGCCGACAAGATCGAGTGGAAGACGATCGCCTCGGCGAACCGCGAGACCGAGATCAAGGGCGGCGGCATCGACTACTACGTCGGTACCTACAGCATCACCGACACCCGCAAGACCTCGGTCTCCTTCGCCGGCCCGTACTACATCGCCGGCCAGGACCTGCTGGTGAACAAGGACAACACCGAGATCACCGGCCCGGAGTCGGTCAAGGGCAAGAACGTCTGCACGGTCACCGGCTCCACCTCGATCAAGCAGATCGAGCCCTACGGCGCCAAGATCACCCAGTACGAGACCTACTCGCAGTGCGTCGACAAGCTGCTGACCAAGGAGGTCGACGCGGTCACCACCGACGACTCGATCCTGAAGGGCTACGCGGCCAAGAACGCCGGCAAGTTCAAGCTCGTCGGCAAGCCGTTCACCAAGGAGAACTACGGCGTCGGCCTGGGCAAGGACGACAAGGCGCTGCGGGACGCGATCAGCGACGCGCTGAAGGCGCACGAGGACAACGGCGACTGGAAGAAGGCCTACGACGCCACCCTCGGCCTCTCCGGCTCCCCCGCCGAGATCCCGGCCCTGAACCGCTACTGATCCTCTTTCCCCGACCATCTCCCGACCGAGAGGAGGGCCGCCGGCATGGACATCCTGTTCGAGCACGGCAACTTCGCGCTGCTTCGCGACGGCTTCCTGCAGACGGTCGAGCTGAGCGCGCTGGCCGCGCTGCTCGCCCTGCTGCTGGGCACCCTGCTGGCGGCCTTCCGGGTCTCGCCGGTGCCGGTCCTGCGCGCGTTCGGCACCGTCTGGGTGACGGCGTTCCGCAACACGCCGCTGACCCTGCTGTTCCTCGCCGCGGTGTTCACCCTGCCGCGGCTGGACGTCCGGTTCAGCCCCTTCACCTTCGCGGTGCTGGCGCTCGGCTTCTACACCGCCGCCTTCGTCTGCGAGGTGCTGCGCTCCGGCATCAACACCGTCCCGCTCGGGCAGGCCGAGGCCGCCCGCAGCCTGGGCATGACCTTCGGGCAGACCCTGCGCCTGGTGATCCTGCCGCAGGCCGCGAAGACCGTGCTGGGCCCGATGAGCAGCGTCTTCATCGCCCTGCCCAGGAACTCCGCGATCGCGGGCGCGTTCAGCGTCGCCGAGCTGTTCCAGGCCCAGGCCACCCTGACCGACCTCGGCTACCCGATCGCCCTGATCTTCTTCTGGGTGGCCCTGCCGTACCTGACGATCAGCGCCTCGGTCGGCCTGCTGTTCCACTACCTCCCGCAGATCGTCGCGGCCGGCGGCCGGCTGGTCCGCGGCCTGTCCGAGCGCGGCACCCCCGTGCGGACCGAAACCGTGGAGGCGAACCAGTGAGCTCCTCCCGCACCGCCTCCGCCAGCGTCCTCTACGACGCGCCCGGCCCGCGCGCCCGGTTCCGCTACCGGGCCCTCGGCGTCCTCACCGTGCTCGGCATCGCCGGACTGCTCTGGTACGCCTACGACAAGCTGGACAGCACCGGCCAGTTCGCGCCCGAGCTGTGGGAGCCGTTCCAGTACACGGCCGTGCAGCAGCGGATCGTCGACGGGCTGCTGGCCACCCTCAAGGCCTTCGCCCTGGCCGCCGTCCTGTCCCTGCTGCTGGGCGCGCTGCTGGCGGCCGGCCGGCTGTCGGACCACAAGCCGGTCCGCGCGGTCTCCGGCGCCGTCGTGCAGTTCTTCCGCGCGATGCCGCTGCTCATCATGATCTTCGCGCTGTACCGCGGCCTCTTCGCCGGCGACCCGTTCTGGGCCCTGGTCACCGGGCTGACGCTGTACAACGGCTCGGTCCAGGCCGAGATCATCCGCTCCGGGGTCGAGGCGGTGCCCCGCGGCCAGAGCGAGGCCGCGTACGCCCTCGGGATGCGCAAGAGCGCGGTGATGCTGAGCATCCTGGTGCCGCAGGCGGTCCGCTCGATGCTGCCGGCGATCATCAGCCAGACGGTCGTCACCCTCAAGGACACCTCGCTCGGGTTCGTCATCACCTACCCCGAGCTGCTGTACGCCATGAAGCTCATCGCCAGCAACAGCACCGGCTACCCCTACGTCCCGACCGTCCTGGTGGGCACTCCGATCTACATCGCGATGTGCCTCCTGCTGGCCGCGCTCGCCCGCTGGATCGAGGCGCGCGGACGCCGCGGCGCGAACCGGCGCACATCGGTCCCTGCTTGACGGACACGCAGGTGATCTGTTGCATTGCTCTTCGTGACACCACCCGGGACCATCCTCGCGGCATATGACGCCCCCTCCACCCGAGCGTCGGCCTGCCGCCGCCCCGCCGGGCCGGAGGTCCCCCCGTGGACCCGGTGATCGTGGTCGGGGCCGGGCCGGTCGGCCTGGCCCTGGCCCTCGCCCTCGCCCGGCACGAGGTCCCGACCGTCGTCCTGGACGAGGGCACCGGCCTGTGCCCCGAAGGGCCGCGCAGCGTCGTCCTCGGCAGCGACACCACGGCCCTGCTGACCCGCCTGGGCTACGCCCGGGCCGCCTCCGACGCCGCCCGCTGGGACAGCTTCGCCGTCTGGCGCCGCCGCCAGGAGGTCCTCCGGGTGGACCTCAGCCGCACCCCCGCCCTCCACCTGCCGCAGCACCGCCTCCAGCGCGGCCTGCGGGACGCCCTCACCGCCACCCCGCTCGTCCAGCTCGCCCCGCTCAGCCGGGTGGTCGAACTCGAACAGGACCGGGACGGCGTCAGCGTCCGCACCCGCAACCCGCAGGACGGCACCGAGACCTGGTGGCGCGGCAGCCACCTGGTCGGCTGCGACGGCGCCCGCTCGGCCGTCCGCAAGCTGCTCAAGATCCGCTTCCCCGGCCGGCCGGCCGTCGACCGGCACGCCGTCGCCACCGTCCGGGTCGACCTGCCCTTCGCCGGTGAGGCCAGACTGCACCGCGAGCCCCCCTGGCGCGGCGACCGCGAGGCCTCCGCCCGCCCCCTCCCGGACGGCCTCTGGCGGCTGGACTGGCGGCTGCCCCCCGGCCGGCCCGCCCCCACCGAACCGGTCGACCCGCACGCCACCTGGCCCGGCATCGTCACCGGCGACACCCTGCTCGCCCGGGTGAAGGCCACCCTCACCGGCTGGTGCGGCGAACTCCCCCGCTACGACCTGCTCGCCGCCGCCGACCACACCGCCCAGCAGCGCCTCGCCGCCCGCTTCCGCAGCGGCCGCTGCTTCCTGGCCGGCGACGCCGCCCACCTGCACGGGGCACTCGGCATGCAGAACCTCGCCGACGGCCTGCGCGACGCGGACAACCTGGCCTGGCGGCTCGCCCTGGCCTGGCACCTCCCGCCGCACGCCGGCGGCACGCAGCCCGGCGGCGCCCTGCTCGACGGGTACGAGGCCGAACGCCGCGGGGCCGTCGGCGCCCGGCTGCGCGCGGTCGACCAGACCATGCCGTTGCTGCGCCCGCTGCGCGGCTGGCAGCAGACCCGCCGCTCGCTGCTCAGCGGCTCCTTCCGCAAGCACGCCCCGCTGCTCGCCGACGGCCAGCTGGGCAGCGGACGCTTCGGCGGGGCACCCGCCTACCCGGCGGCGCCCTCCGGCGTCCCCGGCCGGGTCCCGGTGCAGCGGGGCGCCGGCCGCGGCACCACCCTCTCCGAGCTGCTGCCGGCCACCGCGCCCGGCGTGCTCGTCCCCGACCTGCCGGTGCTCGCCATGGACGGCGCCGCCGACCAGCTGCACGCCCGGCTCGGCGGGACCTTCCTGCTCCTGCTGGTCGCCCCCGGCACCGCCGTCTGGTCGGCCCAGCACTGGCTGGGCGCCGGCCTGATGCCCCGGCTGGCCGAGGTCGCCGCCGCCCTCCCGGTGCCGGCCGAAGTCCTGGTCACCGAGGAGTACCCCGGCGCCGCCCCGCACACCGTGCTGCTGATCCGGCCCGACGGGCACCTGGTCGGCACCACCCAGGGCTGCCACGCCGAGGGCCTGCTGGCCCTGGCCGACGACGCCCGCGGCGGCCCGGCGCCGCTGCCCGGCACCCCGGAGCCGGCCGCCTGAGGGCGGCCCGGGCGCCGGACCGGCGCCCGGAGCCGGCCGCCCGCGCTACCGGGCGACGGCGGTGACCCGGCTCTCCCGCACCACCGTGATCCGTATCTGCCCCGGGTAGGTCAGCTCCTGCGCGACCCGCTTGGCCACCTCGCGGGCGATCACCTGGGCCCGCAGGTCGTCCACCACCTCCGGCCGCACCATCACCCGGACCTCGCGCCCCGCCTGCATCGCGAACACCTTCGAGACCCCGTCGTGGGCGGCCGCGATCTCCTCCAGCCGCTCCAGCCGGCGCACGTACGTCTCCACCGCCTCGCGGCGCGCCCCGGGCCGGCCGCCCGAGCAGGCGTCGGCCGCCTGCGTCAGCACCGCCTCCACCGTCTTGGGGTCCACCTCGCCGTGGTGCGCCTCGATCGCGTGCACCACCTCCGACGACTCCCCGTGCCGCCGGGCCAGCTCCGCCCCGATCGCCGCGTGGCTGCCCTCGACCTCGTGGGTGAGCGCCTTCCCGATGTCGTGCAGCAGCGCCGCCCGCCGCACCAGCGCCGCGTCCACCCCCAGCTCGTCCGCCATCATCCCGCCGATGTGCGCCGACTCCACCAGGTGCCCGAGCACGTTCTGGCCGTACGACGTCCGGTACCGCAACGTCCCGAGCAGCCGGACCAGCTCCGGTGCCATCTCTCCGACCCGGGCCGCCAGCAGCGCGTCCTCCCCGGCCCGGACGCAGAGCCGCTCGACCTCCGCCCGGCTGCGCTCGTGGACCTCCTCGATCCGCACCGGATGGATCCGCCCGTCCGCGACCAGGGTCTCCAGGGTGAGCCGGGCGGTCTCCCGGCGGACCGGGTCGAAGCAGGACAGCTGCACCGACTCCGGGGTGTCGTCGACGATCAGGTTGACCCCGGTGACGGCCTCGAAGGCCCGGATGTTGCGGCCCTCCCGTCCGATGATCCGGCCCTTCATGTCCTCGCCCGGCAGCCGGAACACGGACACCACCGTCTCGGCGGTCTGCTCGCTGGCCAGCCGCTGGATGGCCCCGGCGATGATCTCGCGGGCCCGGCCGTCCGCCTCGGCCTTGGCCGTGCGTTCGATCTCCCGGACGGAGACGGCCGCCTCGCGCCTGGCCTCCGACTCCGCCTCGCGGACGATCTCGGCCCGGGCGCTCTCGGCGCTCAGCCCGGCGACCCGCTCCAGCGCCGCGCGCCGCCCTGCCTCCAGCTCACGGACGGCGGCCCGCTCCCGGGCCAGCTCGGCCGCCCGTCCGGCGGTCTCCTCCTCCAGGGCGCGCACCCGGCGCAGTTCCTCGGCGAGCCGCTCCTCGCGCCGGTCCAGTTCACCGCGCAGCCGCGCCGTCTCGGCATGGGCCCACTCCCTGGCCCGCGCGCTCTCGCCGGCCGCCCTGCGCTGGGCCGACTGGAGGCGGCGGACCATCAGCCAGGTCGCCCCCAGGACGGCGACCAGGACCCCGGCCAACACCAGGGAAGCGACCGATCCGGCACCCACCGCGATCTTCATCCAGCCCACTCCCCGTCCCTGCGCGCTCAGCTGTCACGGCGGTGAGGGGCCTGCCGGGGCTCGGGACGCCGGCCGGTGAGGCGCTCGGCCTCGGTTGCGGGGCATTCGGCAAGTGGAGCAAGCCGCCCGGGGCCGACTCCGGCCGTACCCGCGCATGCCCGCCCGCTACGTGGTCGAAGTGCTCCCTCACTGATTGCGAGGCTAAGCGCAGGTTACGAAACGGTCAAGATGCGATCGAGAGTTGACTTCGGCTCTCCCTGACGCGGCATCACCAGTCGTCGGTGCCCGGGCCGTCGTCCTCCTCGCCCAGCGCCTCGCGGACCACCCGGTAGGCCAGGCCCTCGGAGTAGCCCCGCCGGGCGAGCATGCCGACCAGCCGGCGCGTCCGGGCCTGCGGCTCCAGGCCCTTCGTCGCACGCAGCTTCCGCTCCACCAGGGCGCGGGCCGCCTCGGCCTCCTCGTCCGGGCCCAGCCGGGCCATCGCCTGCTCGACCAGATCGCCGGCCACGCCCCTGGTCCGCAGCTCCTGCGCCAGCGCCCGGCGGGCCAGCCCCCGGGCGGCGTGCCGCGACTCGACCCAGGCGTCCGCGTAGGCGGCGTCGTCGATCAGTCCGACCTCTTCGAGCCGGGTGAGCACCTCCTCGGCGACCTCGTCCGGGATCTCGCGCTTGCGCAGCGCGTCCGCGAGCTGCTTGCGGGTCTTGGCCGTGCCGGTGAGCAGGCGCAGGCAGATGTCCCTGGCCCGGCCCGCCGGGTCGGCCGGCTCCTCCCGCCGGGCGGCCGCCGGCTCACGTTCGCCGGCCGAGCGGTCCTTCTGCCGGCGTCCGCCGGAGCGGCGGCCACCGGACCGCCCGCCGTACTCCCGGTCGTGGTCGTCGGCCTGCCGCTCGTCGGCGAGCTGCCCCGCATCGTCCTCGGGGCCGTGGCCGGCCTCGGAGTCGCCGAAGGGCGGACGTCCGGGAGCAGGGCGTCCGAAGCCCGGGCGTCCGGCTCCCCTGCCTGCCGCGGCCCTGCCGCGGGAGGGCGTGGCCGGGGCGGTGTCCTGCCCGCCCGCACCGGCCGGCCCGGACTCCTCCTCCAGCGCGGAGCGGCGCCGGCGCCGCCCGCCGGGCAGCTCGGAGGCCGGCGCGAGGACGGCGCCCAGCGAACGCAGTACGGCTCCGGTCGGGACCGGGCGGGCGGCGGGGCCCCGGTCGCCGGCGGTCCCGCTCTCGGCGTCAGGCTCCCCCGGGCCCGGCGCACTGCCGCCGGACCCGGGACGGGGCTGGTACTCCTCGGTGTCGTGCATCGGGCGATCAGGCCTTGGCGGCCGCCGCCGTCTTCTTCGCCGCCGCCGTCTTGGCGGCGGTCGCGGTGATCGGCTTGGCAGCGCCCTCGACGGCCTCGGCGGCCGGGGCACCCTCGGCCGGGGTCTCCGACTTGGGGCCGATGCCCAGCTTCTCCTTGATCTTCTTCTCGATCTCCTCGGCCAGCTGCGGGTTGTCCCGCAGGAAGTTGCGGGCGTTCTCCTTGCCCTGGCCGAGCTGGTCGCCCTCGTAGGTGTACCAGGCGCCGGCCTTGCGGATGAAGCCGTGCTCGACACCCATGTCGATCAGGCCACCCTCCCAGCTGATGCCGTGGCCGTAGAGGATGTCGAACTCGGCCTGCTTGAACGGGGCGGCGACCTTGTTCTTGACGACCTTGACGCGGGTCCGGTTGCCGACCGCCTCGGTGCCGTCCTTCAGGGTCTCGATCCGGCGGATGTCCAGGCGCACCGAGGCGTAGAACTTCAGCGCGCGGCCACCGGTGGTGGTCTCCGGCGAGCCGAACATGACGCCGATCTTCTCGCGCAGCTGGTTGATGAAGATCGCGGTGGTGTTCGACTGGTTGAGCGCACCGGCGATCTTCCGCAGCGCCTGGCTCATCAGCCGGGCCTGCAGGCCGACGTGCGAGTCGCCCATCTCGCCCTCGATCTCCGCACGCGGGACGAGCGCCGCGACGGAGTCGATGATGATCAGGTCGACGGCGCCGGAGCGGATCAGCATGTCGGTGATCTCCAGCGCCTGCTCACCGGTGTCCGGCTGGCTGACCAGCAGGGAGTCGGTGTCCACGCCGAGCTTCCTGGCGTACTCCGGGTCGAGGGCGTGCTCGGCGTCCACGAAGGCGACCGTGCCGCCGAGCTTCTGGGCGCTGGCCGCAGCGTGCAGGGTCAGCGTGGTCTTGCCGGAGGACTCGGGGCCGTAGATCTCGATCACCCGGCCGCGCGGGAGGCCGCCGACGCCGAGCGCCACGTCCAGCGCCGTCGAGCCGGTCGGGATCACGTCGATCGGGGCGCGGGACTGGTCGCCGAGGCGCATCACCGAGCCCTTGCCGAACTGCCGCTCAATCTGCGCGAGTGCGTTCTCAAGGGCCTTCTCGCGGTCCGTACCTGCCATGGCTTCCACCCTCGGGTTCTGTGCTGTGCGCTTCATCGTCCTCGACGCTAGCGCGTCCCACTGACAAACGGCCCCGACCTGGCTCCGCCTGTGGAGAACTCATCGCCGGAGAGTACAAAGAACATATGTTCGATTCAAGCCGGAAGGCAAGCAGCTAGCCGTTCCCCCCGTCGCCACCGGGCCCTCCACCGGCGGAGCCGTCCCGGTCCTGGCCGCCGCCGACCATCCGCCGCAACCGGCGCGCGGTCTGCCGACGGCGCTCGCGGCGGGCCGCGCGCCGCTCCTCGCCCCGGTCGATCCGGGGATCGGTGGCCACCTCGTACCGGCGCACGTACGTCCCGACGAACCCCTGCAGGGTGGCCGCGGCCGGAATGGCGATCAGCGCGCCGACCGCCCCGAGCAGCGCGGCGCCGGCGATCACCGAGCCGAAGGCCACCGCCGGGTGCACGTCCACCGTCCGCGCGGTGATCCTGGGGTGCAGCAGGTAGTTCTCGATCTGCTGGTACACCACCACGAAGACCAGCACCCAGAGGGCGTCCACCGGGCGCACGGTCAGCGCGACCAGCACCGGCAGGGCCCCCGCCAGATAGGTGCCGATGGTCGGCACGAACTGCGACATCACCCCGACCCAGACCGCCAGCGCGGCCGCGTACGGCAGGTCGATCACCGCGAACATGATCCAGTGCGCCGCGGCCGAGACGACCGCGAGCAGCGCCCGCGAGTAGAGGTAGCCGCCGGTCTTGGCCAGCGCGATCTCCCAGGCCCGCAGCACCTCGCCCTGCATCGCGGGCGGCAGCAGCGAGCAGACCGTACGGCGGACCCGGGGCCCGTCGGCGGTGAAGTAGAAGGTGAACAGTCCGACCGTGAAGGCCTTGAAGAGCCCGCCGATCAGGGTGCTGGACACCCCCCAGGCGTTGTCCGCGGCCTGCTGGGCGTAGGTCTCGATGCTGCCCGAGTCCTTGAGGAGCTTCTCCTGCAGCTGGTCCAGCGAGAGGTTCTGGTGGAAGGTCCGGTTGACCCAGTCGATCAGGGTGTCGAGCAGGTGCGGAAGGTCTCCGGCGATCTTCGCCACCTGGTCGACCAGCAGCGTCCCGAGCGCGGTGAGGAAGCCGGCGATGGCCACCACCACCGCGACGAACACCAGGAAGGTGCCCAGGCCCCGCCGTATCCCGCGCGCGGCCATCCGGTCGACGGCCGGCTCCAGCGCCAGCGAGAGGAAGAAGGAGACCAGCAGCATCACGAAGAGGTCGATCAGCTGGTGGAAGGCCCAGTCGGCGAGCTGGAACAACCCGACCAGCACCAGGGCGAGCACCATCGCCCTGGGGAGCCAGCGGGGCATCGAGCCGGTCCGCCCGTCGCCCGAGGCCCGCGAGCCCTCGGAGCGGGAGCCCCAGGCGCGGGGAGCCTCTGCCCGCAGGGCCTCCGTCGTGCGGGCCTCCGTGCGGGAGCCCCCGGCACGGGGAGCCTCGGCGCCGGATGCGGCCGGCGGTCCGGCGTCCGTCGGCGCGGTCGTGGGTGGTGTGTCCGGATTCGGGGTTTCTGGGCTGCTTACCACCCGCACAGTCTCACCCATCCGCCGGCCGGGCCGGCCCGGCCCCGGGGCTCAGCGCAGCAGTGTCGACACGCCCTGGGTGTCGCAGACCACCCGCCAGACGTCCTTGGCCTCCCAGCCCGCGTCCAGCGCCTGGCGCACCGTGCGGCCCCCGAGTTCGCTCATCACGTGGTCGGAGGCGAAGGACTCCGCGTACACCTCGCCGAAGTGCTCGTACATCCGTCGCCAGAACTCGGTCAGCCTCATGCGCCCAGTATCCCGGACGGGCCGCCGGCGGCCGCCTGCGCCCGGATCCAGTCGGCCGCCTCCAGGGCGTACTCGACGTCGCCGTGCTCGGCCCCCTCGATCGGGTCCGGCCAGCTCTGGTGGAAGGTCCGGACGTGGCGCAGCCCGGCCTTCTCCATCACCCGGCGCGAGCCCGTGTTGACCGTCATGGTGGTCGCGGTGACCCGGCGCACGCCGAGTTCGGCGAAGCCGCGGCGCAGCAGGGCCAGCGCACCCTCGGTGGCGTAGCCGCGGCCCCAGGCCGCGTGCCGCAGCCGGTAGCCGAGCTCGACCTCGTCCAGCGGGTGCCGCTCGTCCACCGGCCGGAACTCGAACCAGCCGACGAAGGCCCCGCCGGCCCGCTCCTCGGCGGCGAAGTACCCGAGCGAGGCGTGCCGGTCCCGGTGGCCGAGCATCCGGGGCAGCACCTCGCGCTCGACCACCTCCCCGGGGGTGGCGCGCCCGCCGGTGAGGTGGCGCATCACCCGCGGGTCCGCGTCCAGGGCCGTCAGGCGGCCGGCGTCGTCCGGGGTGAGGCCGCGCAGCACCAGGCGGTCCGTGATGAGAGATACCGTCACGCCCCCGATGCTGGTCCCGCGCCCGCGCCGTTGTCATCCGCTTTTCCGGGCCGGGGCGGGGCGGGGCGGAAGGCCGGGTGCGGCCGGGGCCCGTACCCGGCCCGGCCCCGTACCCGGCCCGGCGTCAGCGCGGGAGGGTGACGATCCCGGCGCCGTAGTACTCGCGGTCCCCGCAGCCCTGGCCGACCGGCGGGCAGGCGGCCGCCGCGGTGCTCGCCAGCAGCGCGGCGAGCTGCTCGGAGTTCCAGTCGGGGTGCAGCACCGCCGCGACGGCGACCGCCCCGGTCACGTGCGCCGCCGCCATCGAGGTGCCGGCCAGCGCGGTGTACTGGCCGCCGGGCCAGTCGGAGACGACCGCGCCCTGGACGCCGGAGTCCGGGTCGCCGCCGGGCGCGGCCAGCGAGACCTTCCCGCGCCCGTAGTTGGTGTAGGCGGAGGGCTGTCCGTCCCGGTTCACCGAGGTGACGGTGACCACGCCGGGCAGTTCGCCCGGCAGCCGGATGCACTCGGTGCCCAGCTCGCGGCTCTGCGGCGGGCCGGAGACCCGGTCGTTGGGGCTGCGCTCGTCCCGGCGGGGGGCGCCGAGGTCCTGCCCGTCGTTGCCGGCCGAGGCCACCACCACGGCGCCCTTGCCGCGCGCGTACTCGACCGCCCGGGACACCGCGGCGACCACGGCGGCCTGGTCCGGGTCCTGCGGGCAGTTGTACTTCCACGGGTCGGCGAAGTAGCTGTTGTTGATCGCCTTCGCGCCGTGGTCGGCGGCCCAGATCATGCCGCAGACGATGTTCTCGGGGTAGTACTGCCCGAGCGGTCCGAGCAGCCGGACGGCGCCGATCCGCACGCCCGGCGCCACCCCCATGACCCCGTGGCCGTCGCGGACCGCGCCGACGATCCCGGCGACGTGGGTGCGGTGGCCGCTCTCGGTGACCCCGTCGTCCGGCCGCCAGGCTCCGGCCCGGGCGTCGGGGCGGCCGTCCGCGCAGGAGGCCGAGCTCTTCGGGTCGACGGCGCCGCGCAGGTCGGGGTGGGTGTCGTCGACCCCGGAGTCGAGGACCGCCACCATCACCTTGTGCAGCGCCTCGGGGGTGGGCACCCCCCGCTCGGCCGCCGGCGTGCGCAGCAGCGCGGCGGAGGTCTCCACGCCGGGGCGCACGCCCGCGCCGAGCATCGCGACGTTCCAGCTGTCCTGTTCGCCCGGGTCGGGCAGCGTCGCGGTGCTCTCGTCGTCGCCCGTCTCGGGCACGTCCAGGGCGTCCGAGGCGGCACCGCTGCCGAAGCCGCCGGCGCCGCTGAGCGGGCGCGGCGGGCCGGGGACGGGGGCGGTCCGGGTGGCGCCGACGGCGGCGATGCCGGGCCGGGCCCGGACGGTCTCGGCGAATCCGCCGGTGGCGTAGGCGAGGACGGCCCCGATCTGCGGGTAGTCCTGGACGACGTCGCCGCCGGCCGCCCGGGCCTCCTCGGCGGCCAGCGCGGAGCCCGCGGCGTCGACCTGCCGGGCGAGCACCAGGTAGCTGAGGTAGGAGCGGCCGGGGCCGGCGACGTAGGGCACGGCGCCGCCGAGCACCAGGGCGGTGAGCAGCATGACGAGCAGCACCCGGAGCGGGCCCTTGCGCGACCCGGGGGTTCCACTGCTGGCCAGGTGGACCTGCTCCATCGCGCCGGCCTCCGCTCATCGGTCCCGCCGGGTGTCAGGGGTCTCATTCATCACGATAGAAGCTGATTATCACTTTTGTCCCATTCGGTTACGGCAGACGGCATCGCGGCACGCCGCCACCTGCCCGAACCCCCCGGCCCGCCGTTCCCGGGCCCTCGGCCCGCCGCGCCCCCCGTTGTTCGCCGCGCCCCCGTTGCCGCCGCGCCCCCGTTGTCAGTGGCACCCGGCACCATGGGGGCATGGCGCCTCGCACCCCCGCCCAGCCCACCGGCCCGGACGACCCGCTGGCGGGCTTCGCCCCCGCGACCCGGGCCTGGTTCACCGGCGCCTTCAGCGCGCCCACCGACGCCCAGAGCGAGGCCTGGCGCGCCATCCGGCAGGGGACGGACGTACTGGTGGTCGCCCCCACCGGCTCGGGCAAGACCCTGGCGGCCTTCCTCTCCGCCCTCGACCACCTCAGCAGCACCCCGGCCCCGGCCGACCCCAAGCGGCGCTGCCGGGTGCTCTACATCTCCCCGCTGAAGGCGCTCGCGGTCGACGTCGAGCGCAACCTGCGCGCCCCGCTGGCCGGCCTGCGCCAGGCCTCCGTCCGGCTCGGCCTGCCCGAGCCCGACGTCCAGGTCGGCATCCGCTCCGGCGACACCCCCGCCGCCGACCGGCGCCGCTTCACGACCCACCCGCCGGACATCCTGATCACCACCCCCGAGTCGCTCTTCCTGCTGCTCACCTCCGCCGCGCGGGACGCCCTGCGCGGCATCGACACCGTGATCCTCGACGAGGTGCACGCCGTCGCCGGGACGAAGCGCGGCGCCCACCTCGCCCTCAGCCTGGAGCGGCTGGACGAGCTGCTGGAGCGGCCCGCCCGCCGGATCGGCCTCTCGGCCACCGTCCGGCCGGTCGAGGAGGTCGCCCGCTACCTGAGCCCGCAGCGCGGCGCCGCGATCGTCCAGCCACCGGCCGGCAAGCGCTTCGACCTCAAGGTCGTCGTGCCCGTCCCCGACCTCGACGACCTGCCCGCCGCACCGGCCGGCCCGGGCTCCGCCGACGCCGACGAGCCGGGCCGCAAGGCCTCGATCTGGCCGCACGTCGAGGAGCGGATCGTCGACCTCGTCCAGGCCCACCGCTCGACCATCGTCTTCGCCAACTCACGCCGCCTCGCCGAGCGGCTCTGCAACCGGCTCAACGAGATCGCCGTCGAGCGGGCCGGCGCCGGGGCGCTCGCCGAGGCCCACGCGCCGGCCGAGCTGATGGGCGGCTCCGGCGCGGCCAAGGGCGCACCGCCCGTCCTCGCCCGGGCCCACCACGGCTCGGTCTCCAAGGAGCAGCGGGCCCAGGTCGAGGAGGAGCTCAAGGCCGGCCGGCTGCCCGCCGTGGTCGCCACCTCCAGCCTGGAGCTGGGCATCGACATGGGCGCGGTGGAGCTGGTCGTCCAGGTCGAGTCCCCGCCCTCGGTCGCCTCGGGGCTGCAGCGGGTCGGCCGGGCCGGCCACCAGGTCGGCGCGGTCTCCACCGGCGTCTTCTTCCCCAAGTACCGCGGCGACCTGGTGCAGTCCGCCGTGGTCACCGAGCGGATGCGGGCCGGGCGGATCGAGGCCCTGCGGATCCCCCGCAACCCGCTCGACGTGCTCGCCCAGCAACTGGTGGCGATCGCCGCCCTGGACACCTGGGCGGTGGACGACCTGCTCGCCCTGGTCCGCCGGGCCGCGCCGTTCGCCACCCTGCCGCAGTCCGCCTTCGACGCGGTGCTCGACATGCTGGCGGGCCGCTACCCCTCCGACGCCTTCGCCGAACTGCGCCCCCGCCTGGTGTGGGACCGGGTCGCCGGCACCGTCACCGGCCGCCCCGGCGCCCAGCGGCTCGCCGTCACCTCCGGCGGGACGATTCCCGACCGTGGCCTGTTCGGCGTCTTCATCGCCGGCAGCAAGGCCGCCGACCCGAAGGGCGGACGCCGGGGCGGCGGCCGGGTCGGGGAGCTGGACGAGGAGATGGTCTACGAGTCCCGGGTCGGCGACGTCTTCACCCTCGGCACCACCTCCTGGCGGATCGAGGAGATCACCCACGACCAGGTCCTGGTCACCCCCGCCCCCGGCGTCCCCGGGCGGCTGCCGTTCTGGAAGGGCGACACCCTCGGCCGCCCGCTGGAGCTCGGCCGGGCGCTCGGCGCCTTCGTCCGCGAGCTGGGCACCCTCGACCCGGAGCGGGCCACCGAGCGGCTCCGGGCGGCCGGCCTGGACGACTGGGCCTGCGGCAACCTGCTCGACTACCTCGCCGAACAGCGGGCGGCCTGCGGCCACCTGCCCGACGACCGCACCATCGTGGTCGAGCGGTTCCGCGACGAGCTGGGCGACTGGCGGATCGTCATCCACTCCCCCTTCGGCGCCCAGGTGCACGCACCGTGGGCGCTGGCGCTGGGCGCCCGGCTGCGCGAGAAGCACGGCCTGGACCCGCAGGTCATGCACGCCGACGACGGCATCGTGCTGCGGCTGCCGGACGCCGACCTGCTCGCCCCCGACTTCGACTTCCCCAGCGCCACCGGCACCACCGGCACCACCGACGAGGCCCCGGTCGGCGCCGACGCCGCCCTCTTCGACCCCGGTGAGATCGAACAGCTGGTCACCGAGCAGGTCGGCGGCTCCGCCCTGTTCGCCTCCCGGTTCCGCGAGTGCGCGGGCCGCGCCCTGCTGCTGCCCCGGCGCAGCCCCGGCCGGCGCACCCCGCTCTGGCAGCAGCGCCAGCGCGCCTCCCAGCTGCTGGAGGTGGCCTCCGAGTACGGCTCGTTCCCGATCGTGCTGGAGGCCGTCCGCGAATGCCTCCAGGACGTCTTCGACGTGCCCGGCCTGGTCGAGCTGATGGGCGATCTGGAGTCCCGGGCCGTCCGCCTGGTCGAGGTCACCACCCCCGAGCCGTCCCCGTTCGCCCGTTCCCTGCTCTTCGGGTACATCGCGCAGTTCCTCTACGAGGGCGACTCCCCGCTCGCCGAGCGCCGCGCCGCCGCCCTCTCGCTGGACTCCCGGCTGCTGTCCGAACTGCTCGGCCAGGCCGAGCTGCGCGAGCTGCTGGACCCGGCCGTGCTCGCCGACCTGGAGGCGGAGCTCCAGCGGCTCACCCCCGAGCGGCGGGTCAAGGACGCCGAGGGGGTCGCCGACGCCCTGCGCCTGCTCGGCCCGCTCGGCGAGGCCGAGCTGACCGCCCGCGGCGCCGAACCGCTCTGGGCCCTGGAGCTGGAGGCCGCCCGCCGGGTCATCCAGGTCCGGATCGCCGGCGAGCGGCGCTGGGCCGCCGTGGAGGACGCCGGGCGGCTGCGCGACGCCCTCGGCACGCCCCTGCCGGTCGGCGTCCCGGAGGCCTTCACCGAGCCGGTCAAGGACCCGCTGGGCGATCTGCTGGCCCGCTACGCCCGCACCCACGGGCCGTTCACCGCCGCCGAGGCGGCCACCCGGTTCGGCCTCGGCACCGCCGTCGTCACCGGCGCCCTGCAACGGCTGACCGCCGGCGGGCGGCTGGTCCAGGGCGAGTTCCGCCCGGTCGAGGGCCACACCGGCACCGTCGAGTGGTGCGACGCGGAGGTGCTGCGCCGCCTGCGCCGGCGCTCGCTGGCCGCCCTGCGCCAGGAGGTCGAGGCGGTGCCCCCGCGGGCGCTGGCCGCCTTCCTCCCTCAGTGGCAGCACCTGGCCGGCCACCGGCTGCGCGGCCTCGACGGCCTGGTCCGGGTGGTCGAGCAGCTGCAGGGGACGGCCCTGCCGGCCTCGGCGCTGGAGAAGCTCGTCCTGCCGGCCCGGCTGACGGACTACCACCCGGCCATGCTGGACGAGCTCACGGCGGCGGGCGAGGTCGGCTGGTCCGGCGCGGGCGCCCTGCCCGGCAAGGACGGCTGGATCAGCCTGCACCTCGCCGAGAACGCCCACCTGCTGCGCCCCGAGCCGCTGCCGCCCGCCCTGACACCGGTGCACAGCGCGCTGCTGGAGGCGCTGGCCGGCGGGTACGGGCTGTTCTTCCGCCAGTTGGCCGAGCGGGTGCGGGCGGCCGGCGGGCCGGGCCCGACGGCCGGGCCGCCCCTCGCCGGGCCGCCGGACGGCGGCCGGCCCGCCGCCGGTCAGGCCGCCGGCGACGGCGAGATCGTCGAGGCGCTCTGGGACCTCCTCTGGGCCGGGTACGTCACCAACGACACCCTCGCCCCGCTGCGGGCCCTGCTCGGCTCGGGCCGGACGGCGGGCGCCACCGCGCACCGGTCCCCCCGGGGCACCCCGCGCGGCCGGTACGGCGGGGCGGGGCGGGGCCTGGGCCGGCTCGCGCCGGGCGGGGTGCGGTCCGGGCCGCCAACCGTCGCCGGCCGGTGGTCGCTGCTGCCGGCCCTCGCCGCCGATCCGACCGTGCGCGCCACCGCCCAGGCGCAGAACCTGCTGGACCGGCACGGCCTGCTCACCCGGGGAACGGTGGCCGCCGAGCGGGTCCCCGGCGGGTTCGCCGGGGTGTACCGGGTGCTGTCGGCGATGGAGGAGCGCGGGCGGGCCCGGCGGGGGTACTTCGTGGAGGGGCTCGGCGGGGCGCAGTTCGCCATGGAGGGCGCGGCCGACCGCCTGCGGGCCGTCAACACCCGCTTGGAGCGCACCCGCGGCAGCGACTGGGCGGGCGGCGCGGGCGCCGAGCCGCCGCAGCCGCTGGTGCTGGCCGCCGCCGATCCCGCCAACGCCTACGGCGCCGCCCTGCCCTGGCCCGAGCCACCGGCCGGCCTGCCCGCCGGGAAGGACGCCCCGGGCGAGGGCACCGGCAAGGGCGCGGCTCCCGGCAGGGCCGCCACCGCCCACCGCCCCGGGCGGAAGGCCGGCGCGCTGGTCGTGCTGGTCGACGGCGAACTGGCGCTGTACGTGGAGCGGGGCGGCAAGTCGCTGCTCGCCTGGCCCGAGGACGCCGCCACCCGGGCGCTGGCCGCCGAGGCGCTGGCCGGCGCCGTCCGCGCCGGCGCGCTGGGCAGTGTGACGGTGGAGCGGGCCAACGGGGAGCCGGCGCTGACCTCGGACCTCGGCGCGGCGCTGGAGGCCGCGGGCTTCCACCCGACCCCGCGGGGCCTGCGACTGCGCCCCTGAGCACCGGGCGGCCCGCCGGGCGGCGGAGCGCCCCGGCCGGCGGGCGCGGCAAGGCGGCCGGGAGGGGCCCGGGCGGGCCCGGAGACGCGCGACGGCCGTGGGGAGGCCACCCGTACCCGGAGGCTACGGGTGGCCTCCCCACGGCCGTCGTGCACACGTTCGTGGGGTGTCGCCGGATCACTCCGCCGGGGCCGTCGGCTCCGCCGGGGCGGCGGATTCACCCGATCGACGCGGTGGCCCGGTCAACCGGGGGTCGGCGTGGATGGGCAGCAGCCCCAGGCCCCAGCCGCCGGCGGCCAGCGCCCCGAGGACGACGCCGTCGGCGCCCGGCCCCCCGGTCAGCAGGAGCCGGCAGCAGAAGGCACCCAGCAGGACCGCCAGGACCCATCGGACCGGGCGCGGGAGCACCCGGTTCAGACGTATTCGGGCATCGGCACCCGCCGCCACGACTCTGCGCACCGCCGTCTCCTTCGCTCGTCCCCGGGTCGGGCCCGGGGGAGGGCGGGATCCGGTCGGGTCAGGCCGCGACCACGTCCACGGCCGAGGCCTTGGGCGAGATGGAACTCATCCGGTCGACGCCGGGAGCCGGCAGCGGCACGGGTTCGAGAACCGGCCTCAGCATTTCACCTTCGGAGAGGGTGGCCATCGCCGCAAGTTCGGCGAGCGACAGTTCGTCGCTGACCTCGCGCATGACCTCGGACATCCGGACGTCGAGCGCGTCGCAGATGGCGGAGAGCAGCTCCGAGGAGGCCTCCTTCTGGCCCCGCTCGACCTCGGAGAGGTAACCGAGCGAAACCCTGGCTGCCGCCGACACCTCGCGAAGTGTGCGGCCCTGGCGCTGGCGCTGCCGACGCAGTACATCGCCCAGTAGGCGACGGAGCAGGATCATCGGTGCCTCCCTCCTCGGACTGCGGATCGAGATGTCACGTCCCCACCGTACCGCCTCGCCCGCGTCGCGTGCGGGGACCGTGGTCGTGTTCACTCTGGGCTGCAAGGCTGCCCCCTCCCCTGTATCCGTTGTCCCACCCGGCTCGTCGGGCCCCTCACTGTGCCCGGCTCCGGGGGCGCGGCAACCGCCGCGCACTCGTCTCCCACCTGGTATCTGCCCAACCAGGCCCTTCGATGTAACACGATCCTCCAGGTACGACGACCGGATCCGCCAGTTCGTCAGTTCCCGCCCGGGCCGGGATCCTGGCCCGGGTGCGGCTCCCGGCCGGGTCCGGGGTCGGCCGGCAGCTGCCGCAGGAGCAGTTCGAGCGCGGCCGTCACCGCCTTGCGACGGATTGTGGCACGCTCTCCGGACAACCGTGGCGAAGTGACCAGACTTCCCGCAGGACTTGCAAAAGCGAGATACACCGTCCCCACGGGGTGGCCGTCCTGCGGATCCGGGCCGGCCACTCCGGTGGTCGCGAGCCCGTACGTGGCGCCGAGCAGCCGCCGCACCCCCTCGGCCATCTGGCGGGCCACCACCGGGTGGACCGGGCCGTGGACGTCCAGCAGGCCCTCGTCGACGCCGAGCACCGAGGCCTTCAGTTCGGTCGCGTACGCGGTGACCGAGCCCCGGAAGGTCGCCGAGGCGCCGGGGACGTCGACCAGCGTGGCGGCGAGCAGCCCGCCGGTGAGCGACTCGGCGACGGCCACGGTGCCGCCGGCCGCCCGCAGCGCCGCGTGCGCCAGGCCCGGCAGGCCCTGCTGCGCCGCCGCTGCGGCCTCCGGGCCGCCCCGGAGCCCCCCGGTCGCTCCGGTGCCCCCGGCGGCCCCCCTGGCCCCGCTCATCGGCCTTCGCGCTCCTGGGCCAGGCCCTCGCGGCGCATCCGGACCGCCTGGCTGATGTAGTCCAGCGCGGTGCCGAGGGTGAGCAGCACGGCGAGGCCCATCAGCACGGCCCGGGCGGTGGCCAGCCAGCCGTCGAGCACCAGGACGTACATGCCGACCGCGATGCCCTGGGTGAGGGTCTTCAGCTTGCCGCCGCGGCTGGCCGGGATCACGCCGTAGCGGATCACCCAGAAGCGCATCAGGGTGATGCCCAGCTCGCGGGCGAGGATCACGATCGTAACCCACCAGGGCAGGTCGCCGAGGACGGACAGGCCGATCAGCGCGGAGCCCATGATCGCCTTGTCGGCGATCGGGTCGGCGATCTTGCCGAAGTCGGTCACCAGCCCCTTGCGCCGGGCGATCTCGCCGTCGAAGAGGTCGGTGATCATCGCGATGGCGAAGGAGGCCCAGGCCACCGAGCGCCACTTCGGGTCGTGCCCGCCGTCCGCGAAGAGCAGCAGCACGAACACCGGCACCAGCAGGAGCCGGAGCATGGTCAGCATGTTCGCGATGTTCCAGATGCCCGGCGGCGGGGGCAGTGCCGCCCCCGACCGGCCGGGGGCGGCCGCGGCCGGGGCGCCGGGCCCCTTGGTCATGCCCCGGCTCCGGCGGGCGCCGCCACGGCCGGCGCCGGGGCGGCGGCGGTGGCCCGCACCTGCTCCAGCGCCTCGGCCACCAGGTCGACGCCCTCGCTGGCGACGACCCGGGCCCGGTAGAACCGGCCGACGACCGGGTCGTCCACCCCGGTCAGGGTGGTGAGGCCGTCGGTCTCCGGCGCCTGGTGCGCGGCGCGGCCCTCGACCAGGTCGCCGTCGACCGACTCCACCAGGACCTCGACCTCGGTGCCGATCCGCTGCTCGGCCCGCTGGGCGGTCAGCTCCTCGGCCAGCCGGGTGAGCCTGCTGAGGCGATCGGCCACCACGTCCTCCGGCAGCTTGCCGTCGAAGGTCGCGGCCTCGGTGCCGTCCTCGTCCGAGTAGCCGAAGACGCCGATCGCGTCCAGGCCGGCGTTGGTGATGAAGCGCTCCAGCTCGGCGAAGTCCTCCTCGGTCTCCCCGGGGAAGCCGACGATGAAGTTCGAGCGGGCACCCGCCTGCGGGGCCTTGCCGCGGATGGTCCCGAGCAGCTCCAGGAACTGGTCGGTGTTGCCGAATCGCCGCATCCGGCGCAGCACCGCGGGCGCCGAGTGCTGGAAGGACAGGTCGAAGTACGGCAGGACGCCGGCGGTGCCGGTCATCACGTCGACCAGGCCGGGCCGCATCTCGGCGGGCTGCAGGTAGCTGACCCGCACCCGCTCGATGCCGGGCACCGCCGCGATCTCGCTGAGCAGCGTCTCCAGCAGGCGGATGTCACCGAGGTCCTTGCCGTACGAGGTGTTGTTCTCGCTGACCAGGACGACCTCGCGGACGCCCTGCCCGGCCAGCCAGACGGCCTCGTTGAGCACGTCCGAGGGACGGCGCGAGATGAACGATCCGCGGAAGGCCGGGATCGCGCAGAAGGAACAGCGGCGGTCGCAGCCCGAGGCCAGCTTGATCGAGGCGACCGGGTTGTCGTCCAGCCGCTTGCGCAGGGTGCGCGGCCCGGAGGCGGGGGCCAGGCCGTCGGGGAGGTCGGAGGGCACGTTCTCGGGGGCGCCGTGGCCCGGCAGGGCGACGTCGGCGGCGGCGGCCTGCCGCTCGACCGGGGTCAGCGGGAGCAGCTTGCGGCGGTCCCGCGGGAGGTGCGCGGCGTGGTGGCCGCCGGAGAGGATCGTCTGGAGGCGCTCGGTGATGTTGGCGTAGTCGTCGAAACCGAGCACCGCGTCGGCCTCGGGCAGCGCGTCGGCGAGTTCCTTGCCGTAGCGCTCGGCCATGCAGCCGACGGCGACGACGGCCTGTGTGCGGCCGTGACCCTTGAGGTCGTTGGCCTCCAGCAGGGCGTCGACGGAGTCCTTCTTGGCGGCTTCGACGAACCCGCAGGTGTTGACGACGGCGACGTCGGCGTCGGCGGCGTCGTCGACCAGCTGCCAGCCATCGGCCTCCAGTCGCCCGGCGAGTTCCTCGGAGTCCACCTCGTTGCGGGCGCATCCGAGCGTGACAAGGGCGACAGTACGGCGTTCAGGCATAGGGCCAAGGTTAACGCGCGGCCCCCGGTGCCGTTCGCCCCGGAGGCCGCGCGCCTCGGATTAGCAGATCTTCGCCCCGCCGGTTCAGCCTGCCTGCGGGTCTCCGGGGGTGTACGTGACGTGCACCACCTGGCCGTCCTTGCCCGCCGGACCGAGGTCCTTGCCGTTGACGTACACGTGCACGGCACCGGCGTTGCCGATCACCAACTTGATCTGCTTGGCGTCGGTGAAGGTCTGGTCCTGGCCGGGTTCGACGTTGTTCTGGTAGAGCGACTTGCCGCTGCCGTCGACCGCGGACACCCAGCTGGCGTCCTTCTCGGCGACCAGCTTGACGGTCACCTTGTCGGCCGGGGCGGCCGCGATCGCCGCGACGCTGGGCGCCGGGGCGGGCGGCTGGACACTGGGCGAGGCGGCGGCGACGGACCCGGTGCCCGAGCCGCTGGGAAGGGGTGCGCTGGCCGAGCCGGTGCCGGAGACGCCGGTCTTGCCGTTCACCAGGTTGAATCCGATCAGCGCGACGACCGCGCAGATCGCGGCGACCATGGCCACCGTCCAGTTCGGACCGCGGCGGTCGGTGACCTTGATCGGTCCGGTGTCGAGGAGCTGGCTGGGACGCTTGGTCGCCGGTGCGCCGCCGTGCGCCGCGTCGTACCGGGCGACCAGGACGTCACCGTCGATGCCGACCGCCTTGGCGATCGAGCGGATGTGGCCACGGGCGTAGAAATCGCCGCCGCAGCGGCCGAAGTCGTCCTCCTCGATGGCGTGGACTATGGGAACCCGGACGCGGGTGCTCGTACTCACCTGGTCGACCGTGAGACCCGCCTCGATCCGGGCGCCGGAGAGCACCCGTCCGATGCTCGGGCCCTCGTCGGCCGGTTCCGGTGCCGCAGGGGTCCCGTCGGAGCCGTCCCGGCCTGGCACGGCTCCGGTCTTGCCGGCGGAGGATCGGCGGTTGTCACGGTCCGGGGACTTGCCGATGGTCACGGGGTGCGCCTTTCGAGCGGATGGCCACCTGCTGGAGAAACAGTCTAGGGGCGGGGTCGGAACGATTCTCAAGCGGAATAGGCCCGAACGTGCGCGCCCATCCCGGCCGGGGTTCCGCGGGCCGGCCGCCGTCGGATGACGGCGGATCAGCCCGGCGGGTCCATGGTGCTCCCCCGGCCCTGTGACGCGACGGCAACCCGGTCGGTTCCCGCCGCACCCTCTGTCCTCCGAACGAGTGGACACGTCCGGAGGCAACTGCTCGCGCGGGGGCACGGCTACCCCCGGATGCTGATGATCACACCGTCCAACTCGTCGGGTTTGACGAGCACATCCCGGGCCTTGGAGCCCTCGCTGGGCCCAACGATCCCACGAGACTCCATCAGGTCCATCAACCGGCCCGCCTTCGCGAAACCGACCCGCAGTTTCCGCTGGAGCATCGAGGTCGAACCGAACTGGGTGGAGACCACCAGCTCGGTCGCCTGGATGAGCAGGTCGAGGTCGTCGCCGATCTCCTCGTCGATCTCCTTGCGCGGCCCGCCGCCGACCGTCACGTCGTCCCGGTAGACCGCCGTCAGCTGGTCCTTGCAGTGCTGGACCACGGCGGCGATCTCGGCCTCGGTGACGAACGCGCCCTGCATCCGGATGGGTTTGCTGGCGCCCATCGGCAGGAAGAGCGCGTCGCCCTTGCCGATCAGCTTCTCGGCGCCCGGCTGGTCGAGGATGACCCGGGAGTCCATCATCGCGGAGGTGGCGAAGGCCAGCCGGGAGGGCACGTTGGCCTTGATCAGGCCGGTGACCACGTCCACCGACGGGCGCTGGGTCGCCAGCACCAGGTGGATGCCGGCCGCCCGGGCGAGCTGGGTGATCCGGACGACCGAGTCCTCGACGTCGCGCGGCGCGACCATCATCAGGTCGGCCAGCTCGTCGACGATCACCAGCAGGTACGGGTAGGGCGTCAGCTCCCGCTCGCTGCCCAGCGGCGGGGTGATCTTCCCCGCCCGCACCGCCGCGTTGAAGTCGTCCACGTGGCGGAACCCGAACGCGGCGAGGTCGTCGTAGCGCAGGTCCATCTCGCGGACCACCCACTGCAGCGCCTCGGCGGCCTTCTTCGGGTTGGTGATGATCGGTGTGATCAGGTGCGGGATGCCCTCGTACGCCGTCAGCTCGACCCGCTTGGGGTCCACCAGCACCATCCGGACCTCGTCCGGGGTGGCCCGCGCCAGCACCGAGGTGATCAGGCAGTTGATGCAGGACGACTTGCCCGCGCCGGTGGCGCCGGCCACCAGGATGTGCGGCATCTTCGCGAGGTTGGCCATCACGGTGTGGCCCTCGACGTCCTTGCCCATCCCGACCAGCATCGGGTGCTGGTCGTCGGCGGCCGCGCGCGAGCGCAGCAGGTCGCCGAGGTTGACCATCTCGCGGTCGAGGTTGGGGATCTCGATGCCGACCGCGGACTTGCCGGGGATCGGGCTGATGATCCGGACGTCCGCGCTGGCCACCGCGTACGCGATGTTCTTGCCCAGCGCGGTGATCCGCTCCACCTTGACCGCCGGGCCCAGCTCGACCTCGTAGCGGGTGACCGTCGGGCCGCGGGTGAAGCCGGTGACCCTGGCGTCCACCTTGAACTCGCCGAACACCGCGGTCAGCTGGGCCACCACGTCGTCGTTGAGCTTGCTGCGGGTCTTGCCCGGGCCGCCGCGCTCCAGCAGGTCCAGCGAGGGCAGCGCGTAGGTGATGTCGCCGGAGAGCTGCAGCTGCTCCATCCGGACGGGGGCCGGGCCGTGCTCCTCCGGGGCCGCCTGCCCGGCCGTGCGGGCCGCCGGGACGGCCGGCTCCTCCGGCACGGCGGTGCGGTCCTGGACCTGGTGCATCATGTCCGCCACGGCGGGCGAGGCGGGCACCCCGTACAGCAGGGCGCCGTCCAGGTCGGCGGCCACCCCGGCCGCGATGTCCCGGGTCGCGTACGGGTCGTCCCCGTCCTCCCCCGAGCCGGTCTGCGGCCGCTTGGCGAACATGTCGGCGACGGCCGGGTCCAGCTCCGGCTCGTCCACCTGCTTGCGCCGCCGGCGCCGGCGGCGGGCGGCGCCGTCCGCCGCACCGTCACCGTCGGTGTCCACCGTGAAGGGCAGCGCGTTCGGGTCGGCGTCCTCCGGCGGATCGGTCGAGTACTCGCGCGCCGGCGCACCACCCGCGGCGGCCGCCTCCTCGGCGGTCGGCTCGACCACGCCGAGGCGCACGCCGAGCATCCGCAGCCGCTCGGGGATCCGGTTCACCGGGGTCGCGGTCACCACCAGCAGGCCGAAGAAGGCCAGCAGCAACAGCAGCGGCACGGCGAGCGGGGGCCCGGCGGCCGCCATCATCGGGGTCGAGGCGGCCCAGCCGGCCAGACCGCCCGCCTGCCGGATCCTGGTCGCGCCGCCGCCCATCGCGGGAGCTCCGCAGCCGATGTGCACCAGCCCGAGCACACCGACCACCA
This sequence comes from Kitasatospora indigofera, assembly GCF_014655955.1. Taxonomy (GTDB): domain Bacteria; phylum Actinomycetota; class Actinomycetes; order Streptomycetales; family Streptomycetaceae; genus Kitasatospora; species Kitasatospora indigofera. The sequence goes on along the minus strand of NZ_BNBO01000037.1, from coordinate 11,441 downwards.
GCGCGCTCAGCCCGATGACGATCCGTCCGTTCGCCTCCGGCACCTCCGGATGCCGCATCAGCCGCACCCCGACGGCCGCCAGCAGGAACGGGACCAGGACGTCGAGCCGGCCGAACAGTCCGGAGACCACGTTGGTCGCGGCCTCACCGAGCCAGCCCTGCGGGCTGAACCACGTCCCGGCCGCGGTGACCAGGGCGAGCGCCAGCAGCAGCAGCCCCACGCCGTCCTTGCGGTGGTCCGGGTGCAGGCCCTTGGCGCCGTCGCCGAAGCCCCGGAAGAGCGCGCCGACGCTGTGCGCCAGGCCGAGCCAGACGGCCCGGACGGCGCGGAAGAGTATCGGCCTGGGCGGAGCCGGCGCGGGCGCCGCGGCGGGCTTGGCGGCCGCCTTCTTCGCCGGCGCGGCCTTCTTCGCCGCCGCCTTCCCGGCCGGTGCCTTGGCCGGGGACTTCGCGGCCGCCTTCCTGGCCGGTCCCGCACCGGAGCCGCGTGCGGCCCCGCCGCGCGAGCCGCTGATGTCCCCGCGGCGCACGCCGCTAGTGTCGCTGCCGGGCGTACGAGTGGCCATGGGCCAGCAGCCTACCGGCGGCGCGCGGCTGTGGACACGCGCCCGGGCGCCGGGCCCCGCGCGTGTCGCAGACACACCGTCACCCTGACCACGCTTCACCCGCCCGGCCGAACCGGCCCACGTGACCGGCCGGGTCGCCGGAGGCCGGGCCCGCGCGGCGGCCGGGATCAGTCCGAGCCGGGGCGCAGCGCCTCCAGCGCCCGGCGCAGACCCGTCAGCTTGCGCTCCAGGTGGGCGGCCGTGGCGGCGGCGCCGCTGTCGTCCGAGCCGTCCAGCTGCTTGGTCAGGGCCTCCGCCTGCTCCTCCACCGAGGCCAGCCGGGCCGACAGCTCGCTCAGCAGCGCGCTGCCCAGCGCCGGCTGGGCGTCGCCCGCCTCCAGCTGCAGCCGCAGCAGTGCCGCCTGCTCCTTGAGCTGGCAGTTCTTCACGTAGAGGTCGACGAAGACCGACACCTTGGCCCGCAGCACCCACGGGTCGAAGGGCTTGGAGATGTAGTCCACCGCGCCGGCCGCGTAGCCGCGGAAGGTGTGGTGCGGCCCGTGGTTGATCGCGGTGAGGAAGATGATCGGGATGTCCCGGGTGCGCTCGCGGCGCTTGATGTGGGAGGCCGTCTCGAAGCCGTCCATCCCCGGCATCTGGACGTCGAGCAGGATCACCGCGAAGTCGTCGGTCAGCAGCGCCTTGAGCGCCTCCTCGCCGGACGCGGCACGCACCAGCGTCTGGTCGAGCGCGGAGAGGATGGCCTCCAGGGCCAACAGGTTCTCCGGTCGGTCGTCGACCAGGAGGATCTTCGCTTTCTGCACCACGACCCGCCCTCCTGCCGCCTGCCGCCCAGGGGACGGCACCTTGGTACTGCCCACCATTACCCCGGTCATGCTAGCCCGACCCCCTCGCCCGCCACACCGCCCCGGTGGAACGTGATCCGCCGACCTGCGGGGAGACCGCGTCGCCGACCGGGCGAACAGCGCTCCGGCGCACCTCTGCGCTGAGTCGCGGTTCCGTCACTGTTCGCAACGATCGGTGACCCTACCGGGTTCCCCGCCGTCCCCGCCAGCGAACGGGCACGGCCTCCGGCACGAACCGGCGCCCGGGCTCCCCTCCCGGCGCCCCGGCCGCGCCGGGCGCCCCCGGGACAGCCCTCACTTCTGCTCCAGCCAGTGGTGCATCACGGTCAGCAGGTGGTCGGTCTCGACCGGCTTGGTGATGTGGTCGGTGGCCCCGGCCTCGATGCTCTTCTCCCGGTCGCCCTTCATCGCCTTGGCGGTCAGCGCGATGATCGGCAGGCCCGAGAACTGCGGCATCCGGCGGATCGCCTCGGTGGTCGCGTAGCCGTCCATCTCCGGCATCATGATGTCCATCAGCACGAGCGACACGTCCTCGTGCTGCTCCAGCACCTCGATGCCCTCCCGCCCGTTCTCGGCGTACAGCACCGTCAGACCGTGCTGCTCCAGGACGCTGGTGAGGGCGAAGACGTTGCGGATGTCGTCGTCCACGATCAGCACCTGCTCGCCGTCGAAGCGGCCGTCGAAGCGCCCGTCGGGCCGTGCCAGGACGCCCGGGCGGGCGGCCGGCTCGGTCAGCTGGCGCGGGACGCCCTCCTCGGCGGCCGCCGCCCGGCGGCGCTCGACGGCGCCCCGGCGGCGCTCCTCGGCGAGCTCCCGCACCTCCTGGGCCCAGTGCTCGGCCGGGTTCTCCCCCACCGGCACCGGCGTACCCACCGGCGTCACGCCGACCGAGGCACGGACCACCGGGGCGGCCGGGCGCTCGTGGACGGACGGGTCGGGGGCCTCGCTGCGCAGCGGCAGGTAGAGGGTGAAGGTCGAGCCGCGGCCCAGCTCGCTCTCGGCGTGGATCTCGCCGCCGAGCAGCCGGGCGATCTCCCGGCTGATGGAGAGCCCGAGGCCGGTGCCGCCGTACTTGCGGCTGGTGCCGCCGTCGGCCTGCTTGAACGCCTCGAAGATCTCCCGCAGCTTGTTGCCGGGGATGCCGATCCCGGTGTCGGAGACCGAGAAGGCCACCAGCTCCTCGTCCGGGTCGCCGATCGCGCCGGCCTCCAGCAGCTGCTCGCGGACGTGCTGCGGCACGTCGGCCCCGGCCGGGCGGATGTACAGGTCGACGGCGCCGGAGTCGGTGAACTTCACCGCGTTGGAGAGCAGGTTGCGGAGCACCTGCTGGAGCCGCTGCTCGTCGGTGTGCAGGGTCACCGGCAGCTCCGGCGAGACCCGGACCGCGAAGTCCAGGCTCTTGTCCACGGTGAGCGGCCGGAACGCCGCCTCGACGTAGTCGACCAGCTGGACCAGTGCGATCTTCGCCGGACGGACGTCCATCTTGCCCGCCTCGACCTTGGAGAGGTCGAGGATGTCGTTGATCAGCTGGAGCAGGTCGGAGCCGGCGCCGTGGATGGTGTCGGCGAACTCGACCTGCTTGGGCGAGAGGTTGCCCTCGTTGTTGTCGGACAGCAGCTTGGCCAGGATCAGCAGCGAGTTCAGCGGGGTGCGCAGCTCGTGCGACATGTTCGCCAGGAACTCGCTCTTGTACCGGGAGGCGAGGGCGAGCTGCTCGGCACGCTCCTCCAGGACCTGCCGGGCCTCCTCGATCTCGCTGTTCTTGATCTCGATGTCGCGGTTCTGCTGGGCCAGCTGCTCGGCCTTCTCCTGCAGCTCCTCGTTGGTGCGCTCCAGCTCCTCCTGGCGGGCCTCCAGCTCGGCGGAGCGCATCGAGAGCTCGGCGGTCAGCCGCTGCGACTCCAGCAGCAGGCCCTCGGTCTTGGTGTTGACGCTGATGGTGTTGACCGTGACGCCGATCAGGTCGGCGATCTGGTTGAGGAAGTCCAGCGCCACGGTGGTGAAGGAGCTGAAGGTGGCCAGCTCGATCACGCCGAGCAGCCGGCCCTCGAACAGCACCGGCAGCACCACCACGTGCGCCGGCGAGGCCTCGCCGAGCCCCGAGGCGATCTTGAGGTATCCGGGCGGCGCCTCCTTCAGGATGATCGAGCGCTTCTCCACCGCCGCCTGGCCGACCAGCGACTCCCCGGGCCGGAAGGTGGTCGGCATCGCCCGCCGCTGGTAGCCGTAGCTGCCGATCAGGCGCAGCACCGTGTCGTTCTCGTCGTCGTCCTCGGTGATCAGTTCGGCGGTCCGGCCGGCCGGCTGGGCGAGGAAGAAGGCGCCGTGCTGCGCGGAGACCACCGGGGTCAGCTCGGTCATGATCAGCGAGGCCACCGCCTCCAGGTCCCGGCGGCCCTGCAGCAGACCGGTGACCCTGGCCAGGTTGGTCTTCAGCCAGTCCTGCTCCTGGTTGGTCCGGGTGGTCTCGCGCAGGTTGGCGATCATCTGGTTGATGTTGTCCTTGAGCTCGTCGAGCTCGCCCGAGGCGTCCACGTCGATCCGCAGCGACAGGTCGCCCCTGGTCACGGCGGTGGCGACCTGGGCGATCGCCCGCACCTGCCGGGTCAGGTTGTTGGCCAGCTCGTTCACCGACTCGGTGAGGTCCTGCCAGGTGCCGTCCACCCCCGGCACCCGGGCCTGGCCGCCGAGCCGCCCGTCGGTGCCGACCTCGCGGGCCACCCGGGTGACCTCGGCCGCGAACGACCCGAGCTGGTCGACCATGGTGTTGATGCTGGTCTTGAGCTCCAGGATCTCGCCCCGGGCGTCCACGTCGATCTTCTGCGAGAGGTCGCCGCGGGCCACCGCGGTGATCACCAGGGCGATGTTGCGGACCTGCCCGGTCAGGTTGTTCGCCATCAGGTTGACGTTGTCGGTGAGGTCCTTCCAGATGCCGGCCACGCCCGGCACCCCGGCCTGGCCGCCCAGGATGCCGTCGGTGCCCACCTCGCGGGCCACCCGGGTCACCTCGACGGCGAACGCCGACAGCTGGTCCACCATCGTGTTCAGGGTGCCCGCGAGGGCCGCGACCTCGCCCTGCGCCTCGATGGTGATCTTCTTGGACAGGTCGCCGCGGGCCACCGCGGTGGCGACCTCCGCGATGTTGCGGACCTGGCTGGTCAGGTTGGACGCCATGAAGTTGACGTTGTCGGTCAGGTCCTTCCAGATGCCCGACACCCCGCGCACCCGCGCCTGGCCGCCCAGGATCCCCTCGGTGCCCACCTCGCGGGCCACCCGGGTCACCTCGTCCGCGAACGCCGACAGCTGGTCCACCATCGTGTTGACGGTGGTGACCAGCTCCAGGATCTCCCCGCGGGCGTCCACGGTGATCTTCTTCGACACGTCGCCCTTGGCCACCGCCGTGGTCACCTCGGCGATGTTGCGGACCTGGCTGGTCAGGTTGTTGGCCATCAGGTTGACGCTGTTGGTGAGGTCCTTCCAGATGCCGGCCACCCCGGGCACGCTGGCCTGGCCGCCGAGGATGCCCTCGGTGCCGACGTCCCGGGCGACCCGGGTCACCTCGTCGGCGAAGGCGCCCAGCTGGTCGACCATCGTGTTGATGGTGTTCTTCAGCTCCAGGATCTCGCCCCGGGCGTCCACCTGGATCTTCTGCGACAGGTCGCCCTTGGCCACCGCCGTGGTGACCTGCGCGATGTTGCGCACCTGGTCGGTCAGGTTGTTGGCCATGAAGTTGACGTTGTCGGTGAGGTCGCGCCACACGCCGGCCGCGCCCGGCACCTGCGCCTGGCCGCCGAGCCGCCCCTCGGTACCGACCTGGCGGGCCACCCGGGTCACCTGCTCGGCGAAGCCGGAGAGCTGGTCGACCATCGTGTTGATGGTGTTCTTCAGCTCCAGGATCTCGCCCCGGGCGTCCACCTCGATCTTCTGCGAGAGGTCGCCGCGGGCCACCGCCGTGGTGACCTGCGCGATGTTCCGGACCTGCCCGGTCAGGTTGTTCGCCATGAAGTTGACCGAGTCGGTCAGGTCGCGCCAGACCCCGGCCACCCCCGGCACCTGCGCCTGGCCGCCGAGCCGCCCCTCGGTGCCCACGTCCCGGGCGACCCTGGTGACCTGCGCGGCGAAGGAGTTGAGCTGGTCCACCATGGTGTTGACGGTGTTCTTCAGCTGCAGCATCTCGCCGTCGACCTCGACGGTGACCTTCCGGGAGAGGTCCCCCTTGGCCACCGCCGTGGTCACCTCGGCGATGTTGCGCACCTGCGCGGTCAGCCGGCCGGCCATCGTGTTGACCGAGTCCGCGAGGTCCTTCCAGCTGCCCGAGACGCTGCGCACCCGGGCCTGGCCGCCGAGCTTGCCCTCGGTGCCCACCTCGATGGCCACCCGGGTCACCTCGTCGGTGAACTCGGAGAGCTGGTCGACCAGTCCGTTGACCGTGCGGCCGATCCGCAGGTACTCGCCGCGCAGCGGGTGGCTCACCCCGTTGGTGTGGACCGAGCGCAGTTCCATCTTCTGTTCGAGGTCGCCCTCGGCGATCGAGGTCAGCACCCGGCCGACCTCCGCCATCGGGCGCGCCAGGTCGTCGATCAGCGCGTTGCAGTTGTCGACGGCGGCCATCCAGGCGCCCTCGCCCGCGCCGGTCTCCAGCCGCTCGGACAGCCGGCCCTCCCGGCCCACCGCCCGTCGGACCCGCGCCAGTTCACCGGTCAGGTGCTGGTTGCGCTCGGCGACCTCGTTGAAGACCGCGGCGATCTCCGCCAGCGGACCGTCCCCCGGCACGGTCAGCCGCCGCTTGAAGTTGCCGTCACGCATCGCCGTCAGCGCCGCCAGCAACTTGCGCAGATCGGCGGGCTCGGCGCCCCTGGCGTGGTTCGGGCGCCGTCCGGCGGTGCCCCGAGGCGCCGCCCCGGACCGTCCGCCGCGTGCGGCGGACGGAGTCGTGCCGGTCGCGTCCTTGGTGGCCGAACTCAACGGGACCCTCCCACATCGTGAACTGTCCAGTACGCCCGGAACCGCTTGGGCACAGGCACCGGTGCGGCCGAGAACCGCTGCGGGGGCCGTCCGGCCCACCAGCACCGCATCGACCGTACTGCGCGATCAGGTCGTTGCGGACCCCCCAGTCTGGCAGTACTGGCACCGGGTGTACGGCCGGTTGCGCTGGGTTGTTACCACTCCCGGCCAAACACGTGCCCAGAATCACCCTCCGGTGCTTGTTTCGGCTCCCTGTCCCCACGGGGAACCAACCGGAAAGTAGGGTGGAGCGCTGCACCGGGCCACGAGTCGTCCCGGCGCCGCCACCACCCGGCAGGCGCAGCAGGCGATCAGCCCCCGGACCGTCCACCGTGTGCGGCGGGACAGCCGGACCAGAGCAGAGGAGAAGTGGCAACGTGGTCACCGCGCGCGCAGCCGCCACCTTCGGACCAGTGGGCCGGTCGGCCGCGGCCGCGCGCGGCTTCGTCCGGGACGCCCTGCTGAGCTGGGGGCTGCCCGAGGTCGTCGACGACGCCGTCGTCCTGGTGAGCGAACTCGTCACCAACGCCGTCGTGCACGCCGGCACCGCCGCCGAGGTCTGCTGCCTGCGCGAGGACGAGACCGTCCGGGTCGAGGTCACCGACCACCACCCCGAACGCGGCCTGCCGGCCTTCGCCGACGTCCCCGACGCGGGCGTCGAACGGTACGCGGACCCGGACGACGAGGGCGGACGCGGGCTGCTGATGTGCTCGGCGCTGTCCTCCTGCTGGGGCGTCGAGTACGCGGCCGGCCGCAAGACCGTCTGGTTCCGCCTCGCGCTGCCCGACCACGTGATCGGCACCAGGTACGCCGAACCGGCCGCCCCCGGCGACGAACTGCCCAGCACCGACGGGCCGGTGCACGTCGCCGTCGTCCAGGTCGACGAGCACGCCCGGGTACTGGCCTGGAACCCCGACGCCGAAGCGCTCTTCCGGCACCGCCCCGAGGACGTGCTGGGCCGCCCCTGGGCCGAGTTCGCCGCCTGGCCGCAGTCGGCCGGCATCGGCCTCGGCCTCGACGAGACCCTCCGGCTGGCCCGCTGGGAGGGCAGCTTCGGCCTGCGCCGCGGCGACGGGCTGACGGTCGAGGTGTACGGCGTGCAGATCCGGGTGCGCGACGCCGAGGGCGTCCCGTCCACCCTCTGCCTGCTGGTGCGCGAGGTCGACCGCGCCGTCCTGCGCTCCCCCGCGCGCACCCACGGCGGCGATCCGGCCGGGCCCGCCGACGCGCCCCTGGACCTGCTCGCCGGGGCGGCCGCGCCGGACGACCTCGGCGCGCTGCTCCAGCGGACCGTGGAACGCGCCCGGGACCTCCTCGACGCCGACGCCGCCTACCTGCTGCTGGTCACCGACGACGAGAGCGAGTTCGAGGTCCGCGCCGCCACCGGGCTCACCGCCGGCCGCCGCCGCTACGACCGCTTCCCGGTCGACCCGAACCGCAGCCGCTTCGACGCCGCCCGGCTGCCCACCGTCCACGAGGACCTGGCCATCCGGCCCGCGCCCGTCCCGCTGCTCAACGGCAGCGGACTGCGTTCGCTGATCACCGTCCCGCTGAAGGTGGACGGCCGGCTGATCGGCTCGCTGGGCGTCGCCGCCGCCCCGCCGGGCCGCTACGACAACGAGGACGCGCTGCGCCTGCAGTTCGCCGCCGACCGGGTCGCGCTGGCCCTGGAGAGCGCCCGGCTGGCCGAGCTGGAACGGCTGCGCCGCGGCTCGCTGTCCTTCCTGGTCGAGGCCTCCGAACTGCTGGCCGGCACCCTGGAGCACGAGCAGACGCTCGCGCTGATGGCGCAGATGGCGGTGCCCACGCTGGCCTCCTGGTGCGCCGTCTACACCAGCGGCGAACAGGGCGGCCCGGCCTCGCTCGCCTTCGTCCTGCACCAGGACGAGGACCGGATCGACCCGTTGCGGTACGTCCTCGACAAGATCCCCGCCCCGGAGGCCGACCCGGCCCCCGGCACCCGCTTCTGGACGGCGCCGGCCGACGCGGCCCGCACCGGCGGCCTCGCCGACAGCCCCGAACTCGCCGGTCTGCTCGGCGAGACGGTGGTACTGCCGCTGGCCGCCCGCAACCGGGTCATCGGCCTGCTCGTGCTGGGGGCGCCGGCCGGTGTCCGGTTCCGCCAGGAGATGCTCGAACTCGCCGAGGACCTCTCCCGTCGCGCCGCCCTGGCCCTGGACAACTCCCGTCTCTACTCCGAGCGCACCGCCACCAGCCAGGCGCTCCAGCGCAGCCTGCTGCCACCGGAGTTGCCGGAGATCCCCGGGGTCGAGGTGGACGTGTTCTACCAGGCGGCCGGCGAGGGCAACGAGGTCGGCGGCGACTTCTACGACCTCTTCCCGATCCGGGAGGGCACCTACGGCTTCGCGATCGGCGACGTGTGCGGCACCGGCCCCGAGGCCGCCTCGGTGACCGGGCTGGCGCGCCACTCGCTGCGGCTCCTCGCCCGCGAGGGACTGGACGCCCCGCAGGTCCTGCGGCGGCTCAACGCGGCCATCCTGGACGAGGGTTCGCGCAGCCGCTTCCTGACCCTGCTGTACGGCGAGCTGACCCCCAGGGCGGACGGCTGCACCGAGTTGTCGCTGGTCTGTGCCGGCCACCCGCTGCCGCTGCGGCTGCGCGTGGACGGGCAGGTGGACCAGGCCGCCACCCCGCAGCCGCTGCTCGGCGTGATGGAGGACCTGGAGCTGACCGCCGAGCACCTGGTGCTGCAGCCGGGGGAGGTGCTGCTCTGCGTCACCGACGGCGTCACCGAACGGCGTGAGGGCCTGCGGATGCTGGGGGACGACGGCCTCGCCCAGGTGCTCACCGGCTGCACCGGGCTGACGGCCGGCGCGGTGGCCGCCCGGGTCCAGCGGGCCGTGGAGCGGTTCGCCCCCGAGCCCCCGTCGGACGACATGGCGATCCTGACCCTGCGGGTGCCCGCCCAGCGGGCCGGCTGACCTCGCGTCAGGCCGTGGCCAACTCGTAACCCCCGGGCGACGGTTCACCCGGGCGGTCAATCCCGTTCACCAAGTGGCCAATCGTGGGCGGCCCACAACGGCGGACCATACAAATTGTGCCATTCACAAGGGTACAAGCGGGTACCGGCCGGGTACACCGGATTCACCGGGGAATCCCCCGGAGGGGACACTGACCAGCAGCTCCGTCGCTGGCACTTCACTGACCGCAGCCGTTCGCACGGCTACTTCCGTGCGCCCTCGGCCGGCCAAGCGCAGCCACCTCATCGCTCGCATTGACAGCGCCTCAGGCGCGCCCAGAGTGAAAGGAGCCTCCGGTGAGCAACGAAGCTACCGGGGCGCAGAACGCCCGGTCCTCAGGAGCCGACGCCGGTTCCCTCGGATATCTCGCACTCGGCCTGACCCTCCTCGCCTACGGCCTGCTCTCCACCAGCATCTTCAGCGGCACCGGTGCCAAGGACGCGGCCACCCTCGCCCACCTGGTCGGCGGGCTGACCCTGTTCGTCGCCGGACTCTGGCAGCTCCGCTCCGGCGAGGGCTTCACCGGCACCGCCTTCACCAGCCTCGGTGCCTTCTGGGCGACCTGGTCGGCGGCGGGCGGCGCGGGCAAGAACGCGGCGGGTCTCTTCCTGCTGCTGTGGGCGCTGCTGGCGCTCACGCTGACCGCCGCCAGCTGGAACTCCGGCCTGTTCAGCCGTGCCGTGTACGGCCTGCTCACGGTCTCCCTGGTGGTCTCGGCGATCGCCGCCTTCGGCAGCTCCGGCGGGCTCGCCAAGGTCGGCGGGTGGCTCGCCGCCCTGTCCGGTCTGGTCGCCTGGTACTGGGCCACCGCCGCGCTGACCAACAGCGGCTGGGGCCGGGCGGCACTGCCGGTCAAGTAGCACGCCCGGTCGGCGGGCGCCGCGACGACCGGTCGCCCGCCCGGCCGGACACCGCGGCCGGTGCGGGCACCCCGTGCCGGCCGCGGCAGCCGTGGAACGACCGTCGGCCGGGCCTCCTGCAGAGGCCCGGCCCACGGGTGTGCCGGCCAGGTACCGGCCGGCCCGGGCCCCTACGGGGCCCTCGGTGCCGTCCGGGGGTCTCAGTGCCGTACGGGGGCCCCTCGCGGTGCCGGACGCGGCCCGGAAGGCTCCTGGACCCTCAGGCGGGCCGGGCGGAACCTCCGGGCCGCCCACTGCGCCGTGTAGGCCAGGGCCAGGATCACCAGCGCGACCAGCCCGTCCGCCCAGAAGTGGTTGGCGGTGACCACCACCACCCAGACCGTGATCAGCGGGTGCAGCACGATCAGCCAGCGAAGCGCGCTCCGGGACACCACGATCACCGCGACGGCCGCCAGGACGCACCAGGCCACGTGCACCGACGGCATCGCCGACAACTGCGCGGCCACCACCACCCCGCCGACCGCACCGCCGTAGACCGACTGCCCGTACTCGGCCGCCACGTCGACGAAGCCGCTCTCCGGCAGCATCCGGGGCGGGGCGACCGGGATGAACTGGACGGCCAGGCAGACCGCCGTGGTGAGCACGACCGTGGTCCGCACCCAGGCGTACCTGGCGCGATGCCGGACGAGGACCCAGAGCAGCACGGCGATCATGACGGCGAAGTGCATGGACGCGTAGTAGTAGTTGGCGGCCTTCACCACGACCGGGTACGGGATGACGGCCGCCTGCCAGCCGGCCTCGTCGGGCAGGCCGAAGGCCAGTTCGGTGCGATGGATCCAGGCGGCCCGGTCCAGCGCGTGGTCGGCACTCATCAGTGAGAGCCGGCCGACCAGCTGCCAGAGCGAGAAGAGCGCCAGCAGGATCCCGGCCTCCCGCAGCAAGCTGCCCAGGGAGGGCCGCCGCAGCCGCTTGGCCGCGTATCCCGCCGCGAGGAGGGCGACCGAGGCTCCGCCGGCGGTCTGCCACGTAAGGGTCAGGTTCTGCACTGGACGCGCCTCCACCGAGCTCAGGTTGTGCTGGGGAGACGTTAACGCAAAAATGCCCCCTCCCGAACGGGAGGGGGCATTTTTGGAATGATTGTTCGGCGGCGTCCTACTCTCCCACAGGGTCCCCCCTGCAGTACCAT
>NZ_BNBO01000036.1 GCF_014655955.1 Kitasatospora indigofera | reverse complement strand
CCTCTTCGGCAGCCGCCCGGCCGCACCGCCCGCCCGCCGGCCCGACACCGCCGGGACGGCCACGTCCGCGGCCCCGGCCGAGGGCTCCGGCGCCACCGGGTCCACCGGCTGACCCGGCTCCCGCCCGTACCCCTCTCGCGCCCCGCCCGGCCAACGCCCGGCGGGGCGCGGTGCGTTCACCGCCGGTAGCCCGCCATCAGGACCAGGAACACCACGAGGGCCGCCAGGCCCAGCAGCCACGGCAGCCCGCTGTACTCCTTGCGGAAGCCGCCCGCGCCGTGCTCCGTCGTCAGGTGCTCCCGGGCCCGGTCGTGCGCGAAGGCCCGCACCCGGCGCCGGTGGCCGCAGGTGTCGCACACCACATGGCGCACCTGTCCCGGCCCGGTCCTCACCCGCATCACGTGCCGGTGGCCGTCCTCGTCCTCGCCGCCCACCCTGCTGGTCTCCACGGACCACACCGCCCTTCCCCGTGCCGGCATCCTCGCACGGGTCGGCCGCAGGCGCCCCGGACCGGTCCGGGCGGGCCCGGCGGAGGCACTTTGTTGACCAGCGGTCAAAAATTAACCTCCAAGGTCTACCCGCGTAAACCCCCTGGGCGCCAAGCTGGTTGTCCACCCGGGCGGACTCCGCCCCGGGCGCCTCCGCCTGCCCTCACCCTGGGAGACCAGCATGCCCGAGATACGCTCGTTCCGCCGTGCCCTCACCGCCCTCGCCGGCGCCCTGCTGCTTGCCGTCACCACCCTGCTGGCCGGCGCCGGCAGCGCCCAGGCCGCCCTCCCCACCCCGGTCTCCGGCGCCACCGCCCGCAGCTACCTGGCCTCGCTCACGGTCGCCGCCGAGGCCCACGCCGACACCTACGACCGGGCGCTGTTCCCGCACTGGATCACCATCTCCGGCACCTGCAACACCCGCGAGACAGTCCTGAAGCGGGACGGCAGCAACGTGGTCACCGACTCCGCCTGTGCCTCCGTCAGCGGCAACTGGACCTCCGCCTACGACAACGTGACCACCACCAGCGCGTCCAGCTTCGACATCGACCACCTGGTGCCGCTGGCCGAGGCCTGGCGCTCGGGCGCCTGGGCCTGGAGCACCGCCCAGCGCCAGGCCCTCGCCAACGACCTGACCCGCCCCCAGCTGATCGCCGTCTCCGCCTCCTCCAACCGCAGCAAGGGCGACCAGGACCCGGCGCACTGGCTGCCGCAGACCTCCTACCGCTGCGTCTACTCCCGCGCCTGGGTCCAGGTGAAGTACTACTACGGCCTGACGATCGACAGCGCCGAGAAGACCGCCCTCACCTCGCTGCTGAGCGGCTGCGCCTGAGCCCGGACGGCTGAGCCGGGACATCTGAGCCCGCACGGCTGAGCCGGGGCCGCCGTTGGTCCCGGGTCCCCCGTTCGCCGTTCGGGCCATGGGCCCCGGGGTGCGTGGCCGCCCGTCCTCGTGACGGGCGGCCGCACCCCGGGGCCTCTCGCGTGCCTGGCGCCCCGGCCGGGCCCCGCTGCCTCCGGTGCGCCAAGTGGTCAGCGAAGCCGGGCAACTGACACCTTGCCGGACCACGGTCAGCCGGTGCCGGATACCGTGTCCCCGTGCGTGCGGATCACCGCGCGGGAGCGGTGGGGCCCCAGGAGGTTCCTGGCGGCGGGCCCGGCGCGGGCCGGGGAGGCCCGGGACGCGCCGGGGACGAGAGGGAGAGAACGGCATGAGCGGTGGGGGGACCGTGCTCGGGGGGCGCTACCGGCTGGTCGAGCGGATCGGCGGCGGGGGCATGGGCTCGGTCTGGCGGGCCGAGGACGAGGTGCTCGGGCGTCAGGTCGCGGTGAAGGTGCTGCACCGGGCGCTGTTCGAGGAGGGCACGTTCGCGGCCCGCTTCAAGCGCGAGGCGCAGCTGCTCGCGGCGCTGCGGCACCCGGGGATCGTGGACGTCCACGACTACGGCGAGGGCGAGGAGGAGTCGGGCGAGCGCGCGGCCTTCATCGTGATGGAGTTGGTCGAGGGGCGGCCGTTGAACGAGGTGCTCGCCGACGGCGGGCCGATGGGGGCGGAGCGGGCCCTGGGGCTCCTCGCCTCCGCACTGGACGCCTTGGAGGCCGCGCACCGGCGGGGCATCGTGCACCGCGACCTCAAGCCGTCGAACCTGATGCTGCGGGGCGACGACCGGCTGACGGTGACGGACTTCGGCATCGCGCGGGCCTTGGCGAGCAGCCGGATCACCGCCTCGCACACGGTGCTGGGGACGGCGTTGTACATGGCGCCGGAACAGGCGGAGGGAGCGGCGACGACGCCGGCCTCGGACCTGTACTCGATCGGTGTGGTCTGCTACGAACTGCTCACCGGCGAACCGCCGTTCCTGGGCGAGAGCGTGCTGGAGGTGGCGCTGAAGCACATCAGGGACCCGGCGCCCGAGCTGCCGTCCGGCGTCCCGCCGGCGGTGCGGGAGCTGGTCGCCAAGGCCCTGGCCAAGCGCCCGGAGGACCGTTTCGCGGACGCCGCGGCGATGGCGGCCGCGGCCCGCGCCGCGCTCGCCGACGGGGCGGCGGCCTCCGCGCCGACGGTCCGGGTGCCGCCCGCACCGGTGCCCGCGCTCCCGGTGGCCGGGGACGGGCCGGTGGCGGACGAGGTACCGGCGGCGAAGGACGCGCCCGCGGCCGGGGCGAGGGACGAGGTCGCTCCGGGCAGGGCCACGCCCGCTCCCGGGACACCGAAGGACGCTCCGGGCGCGGACGGGCCGGGCGCCGTCACCGAGCGGTCCGGACGCCGGTCGCGGCGCCGGCTGCTGGTGCCCTTCGTCGTCCCGGTGATCATCACGGCCGGCACGGGGACCGTCCTGCTGATCGACCGGCCCTCCTACCGGGCCGACGCGAACGCGCCGGGCCCGCAGCAGTCCGCCCCGGCGTCCGGCGCCCCGGCCGGGCCCGCCGGTACCGGCACCGCCTCCGCGGGGGCACCCGCACCCACGCCCACGGACCCCGCGGCGCAGGCCACCGCCGTCCCGTCCGCCGCCGTGCCCGGCACGCCCGGGCCGGCCACGGGCCCGGGCGCCCCGGGGAGTCCGCAGCCGAACGCGGCCGGGGGCGGGGGCACGGCCGGCGGCGCTGCGGCGGCCGGTGGTACGGGCGGGCAGGGCACCACCCCGCGCGGCGGGGCGTCCACGCCGGCGGCCGGTGCGCCTGCGCCGCCGGCCCCCGCAGGCCAGCCTGCACCGGCCCCCACCACCGCGGCGCCGGCGCCCGCGGTGCCGCAGGGCTGCGGCGGCACCGACTGGGGCGCCATCGTCAACGTGGGCGACAACCTCAAGATCGGCCTGGCCAAGGACGGACCGGCCGCCGGCACCGCCGCGGTCATGGGCGGCTACACCGCCTACGGCTGGGTGCACTCCGTGCCGAGCAGCTGGCACCACTTCAACCCGTGCAACATGAACGCCCCGGAGTTCGTCCAGACCACGGACGGGAAGGCGGCGCTCTCCGACGGGTTCAGCTTCCTGGCGAACTGGAAGGTGGACCCGGCCACCACGAGCGGCGCCGTGCTGCTGAAGGACTACATGGGCTCCAAGTGCCTGACCGACAACGGCGCGGGGAACCAGCTGACGATGGCCGCCTGCACCCCCGGCAACAAGGCGCAGGAGTGGCGGATCCCGTAGGGCCCGGCGCCCCGCGCGCGGGCCGGCCACGGCCGGTGGGCCCGCCTCGCCGCCTGCGGCGGGGAGCCGGGCCCACCGGGGTCACTCCACGGACACGCCCCAGCGGGCCGCCAGGCCCGCGAGCCCGCCGGGCACCGGGTCCGGCCCGGCCTCGAAGCGCCAGCCGCCGGCGCCGGTGCGGCGGATCGAACCCACCGTCATCGCGGTGTCGGCGATCCCCGCCGTACCGCCCGCCCAGCGCTCGGGGCCGTCGGCCGCCGACCCCAGGGCGGCCTGCACCGCCAGCCCGTGGACGTAGCCGAGCGGGAGCGCGGGCGGCGTCTCCTCCTCGGTCGAGACGGCGATCACCACCTCCTCCACGCCGGGCGCGAGCCGGGCCAGGTCGATGCTGAGCGCCGCGCCCCGGGCCGGCTGGCCCGCCACCGAGTGCGTGGGGTGCAGGGACACCGCGCCGTCCGGGTCCTGCGGGTTGTTGAAGAAGACGAAGTGCTCGTCGCTGAGCACCCGGCCGGAGGCGCAGAGGAAGGCCGACACGTCCAGCTCGACCGGGTCCCCGCCGACCGTCCGGCTCTGCCAGCTGATCTCCAGCCGGACGGCGCCGCCCGGCTCCTCCGCCGTGGCGCCGCCGGATCCCGCCGCCGCTGCTGCGCCGGCCGCCGGACCGCTGCCCGGCCGGCCCTGCGGCGCCGGGCCGAGCCGCCCGCGCAGCCCCTGCTCGGCCAGCAGCTCGACCAGCTCGGGGCCGGTGACCAGGCTGAGCGGCTTGTTCCGGATGTAGTCGTACGAGCCGGGCCCGAAGCCCGCCGTGGTGACCAGGATGCCCTTGATCGCGCCGTGGTGGCGGACGGTGCTGTCCAGGTCCCGGACGGCGGTGGGCGAGACCGTCGAACGGTAGCGCTTGGCCTGGATGACGATCCGGCCGCCGGTCACCGGGTCGAGGTCCTCGGCCACCACGTCGACCCCGGCGTCACCGCTGCGGGCGGTGGTCATCACCCGGTACCCGCGGGCCCGGAACAGCTCGGCGATCAGTTCCTCGAACTCGATCGGATCCATCTCGAAGAGGTCCGGCTCGTCCTCGCCGCCCTGCCCGGCGAGGCTGCCGCCGACGGTCTGCGGCAGCCGGTCCGGCTTCACCTCGTCCAGCCGTTCCGGCCGGGCCGAGAGCTTGCCGCCGAGGCCGAGCAGGCATTCGACGGCCGCGACCCGGTCCAGCGAGAGCGCCGAGAACTCCGCCCGCGACACCGTCGCCGTCAGCAGGAACCGCTCCGCCTCCCGCCCGGTCGCCGGGTCGATGCCGCGGACGAACCCGTTCAGCACCACCGAGCCGAGCAGCCCGTCGGCGTCGGCCCGGAACAGCTCGGTGACCACCCGCAGCCCGCTCTGCGCCAGCACCTCCCGGTACAGCGCCTTGCGTTCGGTGGCCGGCCGGGCCACCTCGGCCTCCCGGTCGTCCGACTTCACGTACCGCACCCGGGCGGCGCCCGGCACCACCTCGGCGCCCGGCAGCTCCCAGTTCACCACCAGCTCGCGGCTGGAGGCCTCCCAGGCCGCCACCAGGTTGTGCGGGAACCCCTCCGGCCAGCGCGCCGAGGCGTACAGCACCGCCGTGAAGTACTCCTGCACGGCCTCGGCCTCCCCGCCGCGCAGCCGCTCCAGCAACTCGCGGGTACGGGAGCCGCGTTCCTCGTCCTGGCGGCGGTGGTCGGCGACCCACGCCAGGTACTGCTGGTGGTACTCGCCGAGCCGGCGCTGCCGGTCGGCCTCGGCCGCCTGGGCCCGGTACCAGTCCTGCTCGAAGCGGGCACGGGCCTGGGCGAGGTACTCCTCGTACTGCCGGCGGATCGCCGGGTTCCGGGACTGCACGGCGTCCGGCGGCTGCACGTGGTACTGCGCCTGGTCGGGCATCGGCACCGGCACCCCCAGTCGGCCCGGCTCGAACGGTGGCACCTGGCCCGGCGTCAGCAGTGCCGCCGGACGGAACGCCGGCTGCGCCAGCCCCGTCCGCAGCACCTCGCGCAACTCCGTCACCCGGGAGTCCAGTTCGGCCGTCCGCCGGGCCGCCTCGGCCTCCCGGGACTGCTGGTACGCCCGCAGCGCCTCCCGCTCCCCGCGCGCCGCGGAGCGCTGCGACTCCCGCGACTCCCGTTCCTGCCGGCGCTGTTCGGCGGCCTGCGCCCGCCACTGGGCCTCCTCGCGGCGCTGCTGCTGCCGCTGCGCCTCCGCCCAGACCGCCAGCACTCCGTTGTTCCGCCGCCCCGCCACGTCCACCCCTTCGGTCCACGGCCGCCCGCCCCGCGTCCGGCCGCCCGGCCGCGGTGCGACCGCGCGGCAACAATAGAACGTGGACGGGTGGATCACCCAAGCGGCGGTCGGCAGCGGCCCGGGGAGCGGTCGCGCCGGGGCCCGCGCGGCCGGCACCGGCCGGTCCGGGCGGGGGTACGCGGACGGGCCCGGCGGCGGTCGCGCCCGCCGGGCCCGTCGGTGCGGCAGGGGTGCCGCCGGCGCCTCGGCGCCGTGTCAGGGGAGCTTGCTCGCCAGCACGGCGACCTTGCGGATGTCCGGGGGCGAGGCGAGGTGGGTGGCCGCGACGGACATCAGCGCCTCGGCGATCCGGCCCCGCAGGTGGGCGTCACGGCCCCGGTCGTCGGCGAAGGTGTCGAAGACCCCGAACGTGGTGTCGCTCTCACGGAACGCGAACCAGGTGACCGTCCCGGTCTCCTGCCGGGCCAGCTCCACGGCGTCCCGCAGCATCGCCGCCACCGCGTCGGCGTACTCGGGCCGGGCTTCGATCCTGGCGAGCAGGGCGACCTCACTCATCGGGCTCTCCTCATCTCTTCGCGGGCCCGCCCCGTCACCCGCCGGCCCCCGCCGCTGCGTGCGGCGCTGCGGGGACGCCGCCGGGGCGTCGAAGGGGACGTCGGTGGGGCGGTGAACGCCACCAGCGCACCACGGGGCCGGCACCGGGTGGCTGCGGACATGCCGCCCGCGGCCGGCAACCACCGGAACGGCCCCGCCTCGGCGCGTCGCTGCGGGGCCCGACGGCCGGCCCGGCCCGGTGGACGGCCCGGTGGACGGCCCGGGCCCGGCAACCGGCTCAGCCGTTGGTGCCGGGCACGCCCTGGAACGGCTGCACCGAGAGCTTCCCGCAGATGTTGAGGGTGTTGTTGTCGACGCCGCCGGTCACCTTGACCGTCCTGGCCTGGGTCTCGTCCGGCAGGATCACCTGGACCTTGCCGGCGGTCACCGCGCAGACCCGGCGCCCGGACGGCGAGCCCTCGGGGTTGACGTTGCTGTACTGCAGGTTGGCGTTGGCGAGCTGCTTCGGCTTGAGCGTCACCGCGGTCACCGGGAACCCGGTGTTGCGTTCGGCGGTCAGCGGCGCGGCGCCGCGCCCGGCGTCGTCGGTGACCTGGATCCCGGGGAAGCCGGTCAGCGTGCAGGTGCGGGCCGAGACGTTGACCACGTGCAGCGACGCGTAGGCGGGCTGCTTCCCGTCCGCGACCAGGTCCGGGCCGAGCACGCTCAGCTCCAGGTCGGCGGCGGTGCACCGGGTACCGGCCGGGGCCGCCGGGCCGGACGCCTTGGGGGCCGCCGACGCGTCACCCGCCGGCTTGCCCGCCGCGCTCCCGGCCGGCGCCGAGGGGGCCGCCGCACCGCCGGACGTCGCCACCGGCGCACCGGCGGCGGGCGCCGCGGCCGGGCCCTTCTCCCCGCTGTCGCAGGCGGTCAGGGCGAGTCCGGCGGCGAGTACGGCGGCGACGGTGAACGGAACCCGGCGGACGTGCATGGGTTCTCCTCCCGGAGAAGAGTGCAGGGCTTCGGTGCGCCCCGAACGACGATGTCGGTGCGGAGGACACGTGATCACCGGCAGTCGGTTGCAGGCGCCGGCTCCGGGTGCCCGTTCGGGCAGTCCGGCCCTGCCCGATGGGGCAGCGGCGGATCCGCCGGCCACCCGCCGAGGACCCGACGGCCACCCGCCGAGGACCCGGCCGCGGGTACCCGGCGGGCGCCGCGGGGCGGTCAGGACGCCGCCGGCGCGGGCTCCTTGACCTCGCTGAGCGGCGAGGCCAGCGATTCCAGGCTCCGCCGTTCCGCCTTCACCCCGATCGCCGCCTCGACCAGGCCGGCCGCCACCATCAGCCCCGCCCCGATGCAGAACGCGAGGGTCGTGTCGGACGGCTTTCCGCTGCTGACCAGCCCGTTGAAGAGCAACGGCCCGCTGATGCCGCCGATCGCCGTCCCGATCGCGTAGAAGAAGGCGATGCACAGCGCCCTGGTCTCCAGCGGGAAGATCTCGCTGACCGTCAGGTAGGCGGCGCTCGCACCGGCCGAGGCGAGGAAGAGGACCGCCGTCCAGCAGGCGGTCATCGTGCCGGCGCTCAGCGACCCCTGGTCGAAGAGGTACGCCGTGCCGAACAGCAGGGCCCCCGAGCCGATGTAGCAGCCGGCGATCATGGGTTTGCGGCCCACCGAGTCGAACAGGTGGCCCAGCAGCAGGGGGCCGAAGAAGTTGCCGACCGCGATCACCGCGAAGTAGTAGCCGGTGTCGCCCTCCGGCACGTCGAAGAAGGTGGTGAGGATGACGGCGTAGCCGAAGGTGACCGAGTTGTAGAGGAACGCCTGGCCGACGAAGAGCGCCAGCCCCAGCACGGTGCGCCGGGGGTAGCGGGTGGTGACGGTCCTGGCGATGGTGACGAATCCCAGCGGGCCCCGCGGCCGGATCCGGATGGGCTTCTCGGTGACCGCGGGGAGGCTCTCGCCGGTCTCCCGTTCGATGGTCCGCTCCACGTCCGTGACCAGCCGCTCCGCCTCCTCGGCCCGGCCGCTGGTGATCAGCCACCGGGGACTCTCCGGGACGTGCCGGCGGACCAGCAGGATCACCAGCCCGAGCACCACCCCGATGCCGAAGGCGAGCCGCCAGCCGATGTCGGTGGCGAACAGGGCGGTGTTCAGCAGGGCGATGGAGGCGAACGCGCCGATCGCGGCGCCGATCCAGAAGCTCCCGTTGATGATCAGGTCGATCCGCCCGCGGACCCGCGCGGGGATGAGCTCGTCGATCGCCGAGTTGATCGCCGCGTACTCGCCGCCGATGCCGAACCCGGTGAAGAAGCGGCAGACGAAGAAGAACCAGGCGCTCCACGAGAAGGCGGTCAGGGCGGTCGCGGCCAGGTACACCGCCAACGTGATCATGAAGAGCTTCTTGCGGCCCAGCCGGTCGGTGAGCCAGCCGAAGAACAGGGCCCCGCTGCAGGCGCCTGCCACGTAGATCGCGGCCGCCACGGTGGTGACCTGCGCGGTGGAGATGCTGATCCCGCTGCCCGACTCGGCGAGCCGGCCGGCGATGTTGCCGACGATCGTGACCTCAAGGCCGTCCAGGATCCAGACGGTGCCCAGGCCGATCACGATGCGCCAGTGCCAGCGGGACCACGGCAACCGGTCGAGCCGCGCCGGCACCGAGGTCTCGACGACATCGGCGGCCGCCGGAGACGGCTCGCCTGCGCGCTCCCGGCGCGTCGGTGGATTCTGTGATGCGGCCATGACGGACCTCCGTACCCGTGCGTCTCCCGGCTGTGGGGCGGCGTCTGCCCGGCAGGGCGCCGCCCACACATGGGACCGGGCGGGGTGCGCCGCCAGGCGGCGCGGAGGGCGGATCCTCCCCGGGCAGCCGTCGGCCGTCGACGATCGGGCGGAGCGGCGCCCGGCCCGCCGCCGAGCAGGCGGAACGTGCCGGGTGCAGCTCCGCGGCGATCCGTGCCGCCGCGACCCGGACCGGCCGGCGCCGGGGCGCCCGCCCGCCGGGCGGGTGCGCCGGGGCTCAGGCTCCCGGGTCGGCCCCGGTGAGGCGGTTGATGTCCTTGGGCCGCAGGATCCGGGTGCCGGGATCCACTCCCGGGGTGGCCAGCGCGATCATGGCGCGGCCGAGCTGCTCGCCGGTGTTGACCAGGTTCGGCGCCACCTTGCGGAGCAGGAGCAGCAGCGGCCCGGCCACCGCGTAGACCGTCCGGTAGAGCCGGGTCCTGGAGACCACCCCGTGCTGCGGCGCCACGATGCCGGGCCGGACCATGTACGCCCGGAACGGCAGCCGCAGCAGCTCGTTCTCCGTCCGGCCCTTGACCCTGGCCCACATCGAGCGGCCCCGCTCGGTACTGTCCGTGCCCTCGCCCGAGACGTAGACGAAGGTCAGTGCGGGGTTGGCGGCGGCCAGCGTGCGGGCCACCTTGAGCGTCAGGTCGTAGGTGATCCGCCGGTACGCGTCCTCCTTCATCCCGACCGAGGAGACGCCCAGACAGAAGAAGCACGCGTCGTATCCGGCCAGGCCGAGGTCCGGCGCGCTGAGGTCGGACGGGTCCGGCTGGAGGACGTCCCGCAGTTTGCGGTGCGCCAGGCCGAGCGGCGTCCGCCCGATCGTCAGGACGCTTTCGACGGAGTCGTCCCGCAGGCACTCGCGCAGCACGGCCCGGCCGATCATGCCGGTCGCACCGAAGATGATGACGTTCACGGGCCCAGCCTAGGCGCCGCCGGACGGGACCCGGCGCACCGCCGGGCCCGCGTCGCCGCGCACCCGCAGTCCGCCGTTACCGCAGGCTGCGCAGGTACTCGCGGTTCATCGCCGCGATGCTCGGCAGCGGGATGCCCTTGGGGCAGGCGGTCGCGCACTCGCCGGTGTTGGTGCAGCCGCCGAAGCCCTCGCTGTCCATCGCCTCCACCATCGACCGCACCCGGCCGCTCCGCTCCGGCGCGCCCTGCGGGAGCACGTTCAGGTGCACCACCTTGGCGGAGGTGAAGAGCATCGCCGAGCCGTTCGGGCAGGCGGCCACGCAGGCGCCGCAGCCGATGCACTCGGCGTGCTCGAAGGCGGTGTCGGCGGCCTCCTTGGGGACGGGCGTGGCGTGCGCCTCGGGGGCGCTGCCGGTGGGGGCGGTGATGTACCCGCCGGAGCCGATGATCCGGTCGAACGCCGAGCGGTCCACCACCAGGTCCTTCACCACCGGGAAGGCGGCGGCCCGCCAGGGCTCCACGTCGATGGTGTCGCCGTCCGCGAAGTGCCGCATGTGCAGTTGGCAGGTGGTGGTCCGCTCCGGGCCGTGCGCCCGGCCGTTGATGACCATGCCGCAGGCGCCGCAGATGCCCTCGCGGCAGTCGTGGTCGAAGGCGACCGGCGTGTCGCCGCGCAGGATCAGCTCCTCGTTGAGGGTGTCCAGCATCTCCAGGAAGGACATGTCGGGGCTGATGCCGCTGACCTGGTAGGTGGTCATCGAGCCGGCGGTGTCGGGGCCCGCCTGGCGCCAGATCCGCAGGGTGAGGTTCATGCGTAGCTCCGCTGGGTGGGGTGGACGTACTCGAAGTCGAGGTGCTCGCGGTGGAGCACCGGCGGGGCGCCGGTACCGGTGAACTCCCAGGCGGCGGCGTACGAGAACTCCTCGTCCTTGCGGGCCGCCTCGCCCTCCGGCGTGCGGCTCTCCTCGCGGAAGTGGCCGCCGCAGGACTCGGTGCGGTGCAGGGCGTCCAGGCACATCAGCTCGGCGAGCTCGAAGTAGTCGACCAGGCGGTTGGCCTTCTCCAGCGACTGGTTGAGCTCCTGGCCGGTGCCCGGCACCTTGATCCGGCGCCAGAACTCCTCGCGCAGCTGCGGGATCCGCTCCAGCGCCCGGCGCAGTCCGGCCTCGTCGCGGGCCATCCCGCACTCCTCCCAGAGGAGTTCGCCGAGTTCGCGGTGGAAGGAGTCGGGGGTGCGGTCGCCGTTCACCGCGAGGATCAGGTTCAGCCGGTCGGTGACCTCGGCCGTCACCTCCTCGATCGCGGGGTGGTCGGCGGGCACGGGCTCGGCGGTGTGCCGGGCGAGGTAGTCGTTGAGGGTGGCCGGCAGGACGAAGTAGCCGTCGGCCAGGCCCTGCATCAGCGCGCTGGCGCCGAGCCGGTTGGCGCCGTGGTCGGAGAAGTTCGCCTCGCCGATCGCGAACAGGCCGGGCAGGCTGGTCTGCAGGTCGTAGTCGACCCAGAGCCCGCCCATGGTGTAGTGGATCGCGGGGTAGATCCGCATCGGCACCCGGTACGGGTCCTCGGCGGTGATCCGCTCGTACATCTCGAACAGGTTCCCGTACCGGGCCTCGACCTGGTCGCGGCCGAGCCGGGCGATCGCGTCGGCGAAGTCCAGGTAGACGCCCTGGCCGCCGGGGCCGACGCCGCGTCCCTCGTCGCAGACGTTCTTGGCGGCCCGGGAGGCGATGTCGCGCGGCACCAGGTTGCCGAAGGAGGGGTAGATCCGCTCCAGGTAGTAGTCCCGCTCGTGCTCCGGGATCTCGGCCGGCGGGCGGGTGTCGCCCTTGGCCCTGGGCACCCAGATCCGGCCGTCGTTGCGCAGCGACTCGCTCATCAGGGTCAGCTTCGACTGGTGGTCGCCGCTGCGCGGGATGCAGGTCGGGTGGATCTGGGTGAAGCACGGGTTGGCGAAGTGCGCGCCGCGGCGGTGGGCCCGCCAGACGGCCGTGGCGTTGGAGTTCTTGGCGTTGGTGGAGAGGTAGAAGACGTTGCCGTAGCCGCCGCTGGCGAGCACCACGGCGTCCGCCAGGTGGGTGGAGATCTCTCCGGTGACCAGGTCGCGGGCGACGATGCCGCGGGCCCGGCCGTCGATCACCACCAGGTCGAGCATCTCGGTGCGCGGGTGCATCTCGACGTTGCCGGCCGCGATCTGGCGGGAGAGCGCCTGGTACGCGCCGAGCAGCAGCTGCTGCCCGGTCTGGCCGCGGGCGTAGAAGGTCCTGGAGACCTGGACACCGCCGAAGGACCGGGTGTCCAGCAGGCCGCCGTACTCGCGGGCGAACGGGACGCCCTGGGCGACGCACTGGTCGATGATCTCCACCGAGACCTGGGCCAGCCGGTGGACGTTGGACTCGCGGGCCCGGAAGTCCCCGCCCTTGACGGTGTCGTAGAACAGCCGGCGGACGGAGTCGCCGTCGTTGCGGTAGTTCTTGGCCGCGTTGATGCCGCCCTGCGCGGCGATCGAGTGGGCCCGTCGGGGGGAGTCCTGGAAGCAGAACTGCACCACGTGGTAGCCCTGTTCGGCCAGCGTGGCGCCGGCGGAGCCGCCCGCCAGGCCGGTGCCGACCACGATCACGGTGTGCTTGCGGCGGTTCGCCGGGTTGACCAGCTTCGCCTCGAACCGTCGCTGGTCCCACCGCTGTTCGATCGGCCCGGCCGGGGCCTTGGTGTCGGCGACCGGCTCGCCGACGGTGTAGGCGGCGTAGTCGGTGGCGTGGGCGGTGGGCCGGGCGGACCCGGCGGCGGGGGCGGGGCCGCCGGGGCCGGCGGCGTTGCTGGGGGTGTCGGGCGTGTTCAACTCACCACTCCGGTCATGACGGCCACGGGTACGGACAGGAAGCCGGCGGTCAGCACCAGGGCCAGGCCGTTGGCGGTGGCCTTCAACGCCCGGTCCCGACGGGCGTTGTTGGCGCCCAGGGTCTGCGCGGCGCTCCAGAAGCCGTGCCGGACGTGCAGGCCGACGGCCAGCATCGCCACGATGTAGATCACGCAGCTGTACCAGTGCGAGAAGGAGGCCACGATGTTCTGGTACGGGTGCCCCTCCTCGGCGCGCGGGTTCACGGTGAGGGTGGTCAGGTCGAGGATGTGCCAGACGATGAACAGGGCCAGGATGATCCCGCCCCAGCGCATCGTCCGGGTCGCGTAGCTCGCCCGCCGTCGCCGGTGCGCGTACCCGGTCGGCCGGGCGGCCAGGTCGCGGCGGCTCAGCTGGTAGGCGGCGACGCCGTGCAGGCCGACGGCCGCGAGCAGCCCGAAGCGGGCGATCCAGAGGAACCAGCCGTGCCCGAGGAAGGGCTGCCCGAGGGTGCGCAGCCAGGCCGCGTACCCGTTGATGTCGTCGGGGCCGAAGAAGACCTTGAGGTTCCCCAGCATGTGGAAGACCAGGTAGAGCAGCATGACCAGTCCGCTGACGGCCATCACCGCCTTCTTGCCGACGGTCGACCGCCAGAGGGTCTCCAGAGTGGACGGTCTACGGCCCGTCCTAGTCGCCTGTGCCATGCCGTCCACGGTAGGAACCGCCCGACGGTACGTCCAAGACATGATGCGGCTCACCATCATAGGCCTGGCCTATCGTGGGAGGTGTGCAGCTCCAGCAACTCCGCTACTTCGTCGCCGTCGCCGACGCCCGGCACTTCACCCGGGCGGCCGAGGCCGAGCATGTCGCCCAGCCCTCGCTCTCCCAGCAGATCCGCTCGCTGGAAAGGGAGTTGGGGGCCGAGCTGTTCCACCGGGCCCGGGGGAACATCGCCCTGACCGACGCCGGTGACGCCCTGCTGCCGCTGGCCCGCAGGATCCTGGCCGACACCGAGAGCGCCCGGCTGGCGGTGCAGGAGACCGTGCGGCTGCGCCGGGGCCGGGTCCGGCTCGGGGCGCCGCCGAGCCTGTGCACCAGCCTGGTGCCGGACGTCCTGCGCGGATTCCGGGACCGGTACCCGGAGGTCACGCTGGCGGTCCGGGAGGGCGGCTCCCGGGACCTGGTGCGCAGCCTCGGCGCCGGCGAACTGGACCTGGCGCTGATCATCGCCTCGCCGGCCGGAGAGGCGCCCGGCCCCGCCCTCACGGTGACCGAGCTGCTGCACGAGGAGCTGGTGCTGGTCTCGGCCGGCGCCGGCCCGCGCCGCCGGCAACGGATCCGGGTCGAGGAGCTGCGGGACCGCCCGCTGGTGATGTTCCGGGAGGGCTACGACCTGCGGGAGACCACCATCGGGGCCTGCCGGGCCGCCGGTTTCGAGCCGGTCTTCGCCGTCGAGGGCGGCGAGATGGACGCCGTGCTGGGCTTCGTCCGGGCGGGCCTGGGGCCGGCCGTGCTGCCGGGGATGGTCGCCGCGCACTCCGGGCTCGTCGTCAGGCACTTCTCCGGCGCCGGCCTGGGGCGGACCATCGCGGTCGCGCACGAGCGGGAGGTGCCGCTCACCAGGGCCGCCGCCGCACTCCGGGCCGCGCTGCTGGAGCACCTGCGGGAGGCGGCCCGGACGGGCGGTCTGCCGCCCGGCACCCGGCTGCTGCTGGACTGACCACGGGACTGGTCGCGGCACCGGGCCGGTCGCTGCACCGGTCGCCGGGCCGGTCGCCGGACCGGTCCCGTCGGCCAGAATATGCAACCACATGGTTGCGTCTCGGTCGGGAGCCGTGCGACCATCGAACGACCGTTTCCGGGGAGGGGCACAGTATGGTCGCCGACCGTATCGAGCGTGAGATCGTCATCGCGGCGCCGCCCGAGCGGGTCTGGGCCGTGCTCACCGACCCGGCGTTCCTGGGCACCTGGTTCGGCAGCGGAGCTCCGGCCGAACTCGACCTGCGGCCCGGCGGCCGGCTGGTCTTCGACCGGCTGGGGGAGGGCAGCGTCCCGGCCCGGATCGAGCGGGTCGACCCCCCGCGCCGCCTGGCCTACCGCTGGTCGCAGGGGCTCCCCGGCCAGGAGCCGGACGCGGGCAACTCCACCCTGGTCGAGTTCACCCTCGTCCCGGACGGCGCGGTCACCCGGCTGCGGATGGTGGAGAGCGGCTTCGCCGCCCTCGACACCACGCAGGACGTCCGCCGGGCGCGGCGCGAGCAGAACAGCGCGGGCTGGCACCACAAGCTCGCGGAGCTGCGGCAGCACACCGAGCAGCTGGTGGTATGACCGCCCCCGACGCGGTGGACCGGGTGCTGGTCGCCCTGGCCGACCCGATGCGGCGCCGCATCCTGGACGGACTGGCGGCGACCGGCGACGCCACCGCGACCACCCTGGCCGCCGCGCTGCCGGTCAGCCGGCAGGCCGTCGTCAAACACCTCGCCGTCCTCGGCCGGGCCGGCCTGGTGCTCGCGCTCCGCTCGGGGCGGGAGGTCCACTACCGGCTCTGCCCGCGGCCGCTCGACGCCACCTCCCGGTGGATGGCGGGGCTGGCCACCGCGTGGGACGGCCGGCTGCAGGGCCTCAAGCACCTCGCCGAAGCGGCCCGGGAGGCCGGCGCGGCGCTCCCGGCCGCGGAGGGCGTCCCGGCCGCCAGGTCCGTCCCGGCGGGGGAGGCCGTCCCGCACGGGCAGGCCGTGCCGGCGGGACAGGCCGTGCGGCGGCCGCCGGGCCGGCCGGCCGCCGGCTCCGGGGGCGCGACGGCGCACGAAGGCCCGGGGGCACCCCCGGGCCTTCGCCGGTGCGGGGGTCAGGCGGGGAGGACCGCCTCGATCGCCTCGACGACCTCCGGGGCCAGCGGCTCGGTGCGCGGGCGGATCCGGGCGGCCACCGTGCCGTCCGGGGTGATCAGGAACTTCTCGAAGTTCCAGCTGATGTCGCCGGCCTCGCCCGCGGCGTCGGCGGCCTTGGTCAGCTCGGCGTACAGCGGGTGCCGCTCGTCGCCGTTCACGTCGGTCTTCTCGAACAGCGGGAAGGAGACGCCGTACGTGGTGGAGCAGAAGGTCGCGATCTCCTCCGAGCTGCCCGGCTCCTGCCCGGCGAACTGGTTGGACGGGAAGCCGAGGACGCTGAAGCCGCGCGCCCCGTACTGCTCCTGAAGGCTCTCCAGGCCGGCGTACTGCGGGGTCAGCCCGCACTTGGAGGCGACGTTGACGATCAGCAGCGCCTTGCCCTTGTAGTCGGCGAGCGAGGCGGCCTCGCCGGACAGCGTGCGCAGCGGGATGTCGTACAGGCTCACGAGGGTGTCCTTCGGTAGGTCGGGTCGGTCCGTACGGATGGTGCCATGGCGCACAACCACGACCGGGACCAGCATGTTCCGCCCCGGCGCCCCCGATCCGCGCACGGTGCGCCGCCCCGCGCCGGGTACTTGCCGACCGCAATGGCTGAGATGGTGTGCGAATCGCCCGAACCGTGACCTACCGGTGCCTCAGAACGGGAACCCGCAGGCCGCGCGCCGCGTCGATTGCAGAGGCCGCACCACCGTGCGGCGCAGGTGCGGGCAGGAACGAACGGGGGGCGGTCGCGATGGACGCCGACGCTGCGGGCAGGAACGGCGAGGACGCGGGGCAGGCCGCGGGCACCGGCGACTGGGTGCTGCCCGGCTACACGCACGGCCGGGAGCTGGGCACCGGCGCCAGCGGCCGGGTGGTGCTGGCCACCCACGACGCCACCGGCACCCCGGTCGCCGTCAAGTACCTCAACCGCGCGGCCGGCGGCGACAACCTGCGAGCCGAGGCCGAGGTGCTCGGCGGGCTCCGCTCACCGTACGTCACCCGGCTGTACGAGTACGTGGAGAGCAGCCGGGGCTGCGCCATCGTGATGGAGCTGGTCGACGGCCTCGCGCTGCGCACCCTGCTGCGCGAGGAGGGCGCCACCACCCCGCGGGCCGCGCTGGTGGTGCTCAAGGGCTCCCTGCTCGGCCTGGCCGCCGCCCACGCGGCGGGCGTGGTGCACCGCGACTACAAGCCCGGCAACGTGCTGGTCGCCGCCGACGGCAGCTCCAAGCTGGTGGACTTCGGCATCGCCGTGCGCAGCGGCGACGACCGGGACATCTCCGGCACCCCCGCCTACCTGGCGCCCGAGCAGTGGGCCGGCCGGCCCGCGTCCCCCGCGGCGGACGTCTACTCGGCGACGGTGACCTTCTTCGAGTGCCTGACCGGCGCCCGCCCGTTCGACGGTGCGACCATCGCCGAACTCGCGGTGCAGCACACCGAGGCCCCGATCCCGGACGAGCTGGCGCCCGCCGAGGTCCGGCCGCTGATCCGGGCCGGCCTGGCCAAGACCCCGTCCTCGCGTCCGGACAGCGCCGCCAGCTTCGTCACCGAACTGGAGGCGGTCGCGGTGGCCGGCTACGGGCCGGACTGGGAGGAGCGCGGCCGGGCGGAGCTCGCCGCCCTGGTGCTGGCACTGGCCATGCTGCTGCCCTGGGGCGGCGCGGCGGCCGGCGACGGCGGTACGGCGCTGGCGCACACCTCGCTGGCGCAGAGCGGGCTGCCGTCCGCCGGCGCGGGTGCGGGCGCGAGCGGGCTGCGGACGGCGCCCAGGCTCGGCCGGCGCGCCAAGGTGCTGGCCGGGGCCGGCGCGGGGCTGCTGGTGGCGGGCTCCTTCGCCGGGGTGGCGGTGGCCGGCGCGAGCGAGCGGGACGCCCGCACCGTGCTGGCGGCCCCGTCTCCGGTGGCCACCACGACGCTCGGCGCGGGCCTCCCGACGTCCGCCGCGCCGCCGGCCGACACTGCCACGCCCGACCCCACCGCCACCGCCACCGACTCGGCCTCGCCGTCGCCGTCGCCCTCGCCCTCGCCGTCCGCCTCGCTCTCGGCCGCGCCGACCCCCGGCGCGACCGTGACCACCCGGCCGCCGACCGTGGCCCCGACCGCGACCGGCAAGCCCTCGGCGCCCGCCACCTCGCCGGCCCCGCCGACCCCGACCGCGACCACGCCGAGCGCGACGGTCGCGCCGCCGCCGGTGAAGGCACGGGTGACGTACCTCAACCTCGACGCGCTGAACTGCGGTGGCCGCTACGACCTGACCGGGACCGTGAGCGTGCAGACGGACGGCGCCGCCGACGTCGTGCTGACGCTGAGCTGGATCCATCGGGCTAGCGACACCGCCCCGAAGGTGGTGGTCGCCTCCCAGACGGTGGTGATCCCGAAGGGGTCGACTGGGTTCAAGGGTGTCCGCTACCTGCACTCCTTCGGCTCCGCCGACACCTACCCGATTTGGGGCCTCCAGGTCTCGACCAGCCCCGCCGCCGAGCCGAGTCGGACCACCCCCATCACCTACCTGCCCGTCTACGCCTACACCTGCAACCCGCCCCGCTGAGCCGGATCCACACGCCCAGGAGGGCAGCATGACCACACCGGGAAAGCCCCCGACCGACCCCGACGAGGCGCTCACCGTCCGGCTCGACGAGGACGCCGCCGAGCGGACCACCAGGCTGGGCCGGGCGCCGTCCGCGGGCCCGGCCGCAGCCGGCCCGTCCGTCGACGACGCCGCCACCGTCCTGGACCCGACCGTCTGGGCCAAGCCCGCCGTCCCCTCGCAGTCGGCGGGCCCCGAGCAGGCGGCCCCCGAGCCGGCGGTCCCGCAGCCGATGGCGCTGCCGCCGCTGGTGGGCGGCACCCAGACGCTCGGCACCTTCGGAGCGGCGGAGGACGCCACCCAGCGGCTCGACGCGCCGGTGCCCGCCGGTGCCCCGGCCGCTGCGGTCCCCGCCGGCCACGCGGCCGCTGCGATGCCCCTGCCGGCCGTCGCCCCTGAGGACGAACGTCCGCTCGCCGAGGGCGAGTTGCGGCGCTTCGGCCCGGGTGTCCCGGCCGCTGCCGCCGCCGTCTGGCACGGAGAGGTGGAGCCGGACCGGCCGGTCCGGCGCAAGGGCCGGCGCCGGCTGCTCGCCGTCCTCCTGCTGCTGGCCCTGCTGGCGCTGCTCGCCTGGCGCTGGTACTCCCCGTCGCTGGCCGTCACCTCGGTCGCCGTCGCCACCGACCCGGCCGGCCCGCCGTGCGGCGGCGCCGCCGTCGTCACGGCCACCGCGCAGACCAACGGCCATGCCGGCAAGGTCCGTTACCGCTGGGTGCGCAGCGACGGCGGCTCGTCCGGCGAGCTGGTGCAGTCCGTCCCCGAGGGCACCCGGCAGGCCGATCTGGTGCTGCGCTGGACCTTCGACGGCCACGGCACCATGCAGGCCACCGCCACCGTCGAGATCCTCTCGCCGGGGCAGCACACCGCGGCCGCGAGCTTCACGTACTCCTGCCCCTGAGGCCGGGGTCCCGTTCCCCGTCGGGCCCGTGGGTGATGCCCCGGCGCGACGGGGAGCGGCCCGCCCGGGCTCAGAGGGCGATCTGGTAGAGGATGAACCCCCGGTTGACCGCCACCTGGTCGTAGAGCCGCCGGGCCGTCGCGTTGGTCTCCTGGGTGGACCAGTAGACCCGGCTGCAGTCGCGCTCGCGCGCCCAGTCGGTGACGGCGGCGATCAGCGCCCGCCCGACGCCGCGGCCGCGGGCCTCCGGTGCGGTGAACAGGTCCTGGAGGTAACAGACGTCCGGTGCGGTGGTGCTGGCGTGCACCAGGAAGTGCGTGATGCCCACCAGCCGGCCGTCGGTCCGCGCGCCGAAGGCGTGCATCACGGTGTCGTCCAGGAACGCCGTCCAGGCCCGCTCGTACATCTCCGGTGTGATCTCGCGTCGGTAGAAGTCGAGGTACCCCCGGAAGAGGACCTCCCACTCCGCGCGGTCCCCGGGGGAGAGCCTGTCGATGCTGACGCCGTCCTGGGTCATGGGTGGTGCCGCCTTCCGCGGGTGGGGCCGTCCGGACGGCACGACCTTACGCGGGCGCACAGCCGTACGGGCCCCCGGCACTGCTCGCGGCAGCACCGGGGGCCCGTACGGGTGGTCAACTCCGCCGCGGTGCGGCGGTGCTGACGTCGGTCGCGACGTCGGTCAGGACTTGAGGGCCTTGATCGCGGTCGGGGCGTGGCCGGGCTCGGTGGCCAGCTCCTCCCACTCGTTGATCGCGTCGATGCCGGCGGCACCCATCGAGATGTTGGTGACCCGCTCCAGGATCGCCTCGACGACGACCGGGACGCGGAACTCGGCGGCCAGCTTCTTGGCCTCCTCGAAGGCCGGCAGCAGCTGGTCCGGCTCGGTGACCCGGATGGCCTTGCAGCCGAGGCCCTCGACGACCTTGACGTGGTCGACGCCGTAGACGCCCAGCTCGGGGGAGTTGATGTTCTCGAACTCCAGGTTGACCTGGAAGTTGATGTCCAGGCCGCGCTGCGCCTGGCGGATCAGGCCCAGGTAGGCGTTGTTGACGAGGACGTGGACGTAGGGGATCCGGTGCTGGGCGCCGACGGCCAGCTCCTCCAGCATGAACTGGAAGTCGTAGTCGCCGGAGAGGGCGACCACCGGGGTCTCCGGGTCGGCGGTGGCGACACCGAGCGCGGCCGGGATGGTCCAGCCGAGCGGGCCGGCCTGGCCGCAGTTGATCCAGTGGCGCGGCTTGTAGACGTGCAGCATCTGCGCGCCGGCGATCTGGGACAGGCCGATGGTGGTGACGTAGCGGGTCTCCGGGCCGAAGGCCTTGTTCATCTCCTCGTAGACGCGCTGCGGCTTCATCGGCACGTTGTCGAAGTGCGTGCGGCGCTGCAGGGTGGCCTTGCGCTCCTGGGTGGAGGCGGCCCACGCGCTGCGGTCGGGGAGCTTGCCGGCGGCCTTCAGCTCCTTGGCGACCTCGACGAACAGCTCCAGGGCGGCCTTGGCGTCGGAGGCGATGCCGAAGTCCGGGGCGAAGATCTTGCCGAGCTGGGTCGGCTCGACGTCCACGTGGACGAACTTGCGGTCCTTGGTGTAAACGGCGAGGTCACCGGTGTGGCGGTTGGCCCAGCGGTTGCCGATGCCGAGGACGAAGTCCGACTCCAGCAGGTTGGCGTTGCCGTAGCGGTGCGAGGTCTGCAGGCCGACCATGCCGGCGTTCAGCTCGTGGTCGTCGGCGAGGATGCCCCAGCCCATCAGGGTCGGGATGACGGGGGTGCCGGTGAGCTCGGCGAACTCGACCAGCAGCTCGGAGGCGTCGGCGTTGATGACGCCGCCGCCGGCGACGATCAGCGGGCGCTCGGACTCCAGCAGGAACCCGATCGCCTTCTCGATCTGCGCGCGGGTGGCGAACGGCTTGTAGACCGGCAGCGGCGCGTAGGTCTCGGGGTCGAACTCGATCTCGGTCAGCTGGACGTCGATCGGCAGGTCGATCAGGACCGGGCCGGGACGGCCGGAGCGCATCAGGTGGAAGGCCTGCTGGAACACGCCGGGGACCTGCGCGGCCTCCAGGACGGTGGTCGCGGCCTTGGTGACCGGCTTGGCGATCGAGGCGATGTCGACGGCCTGGAAGTCCTCCTTGTGCAGCTTCGCGACCGGGGCCTGGCCGGTGATGCAGAGGATCGGGATCGAGTCGGCGATCGCCGAGTACAGGCCGGTGATCATGTCGGTGCCGGCCGGGCCCGAGGTGCCGATGCAGACACCGATGTTGCCGGCCTTGGCGCGGGTGTACCCCTCGGCCATGTGCGAGGCGCCCTCGACGTGGCGCGCGAGCGTGTGCCGGATCTCGCCGGAGGCCTTGAGCGCGGCGTAGAAGGGGTTGATCGCCGCGCCGGGCACGCCGAACGCGACCTCGACGCCTTCGCGCTTGAGGATCTCCACTGCCGCGCGGGCGGCTGTCATTCGAGGCATCGGGTTTCTCCTGCGTCGGCCCGTTGTGGGTCGGAGGGCTCATCTCCTGAGTTCCACGATACGGAAGAACGGTTTTGGTATGCGGAAACAACGTACGGTGAGCCCCGCGCGGCCGTCAAGGCCGATTCAACAGAATGTTGTAGTTTGCGGAAGGGCCAGGCTGTCACCTCCCCGCCCGCCCGGATAGGCGGGCTTCCTACAGCTCGCGGGTACCGGCGGGCCGCCGGCCTCGTCGTTTGATGCAATCCGGGCGCCGTGCGCGGACGGACCCCGCCCGCCGCGCCCGCCCCCAGCCCCGTACGCCCCAGCCCCGTACGGCCGCGCCCGCGTACGGCCCCGCCCCCTACCGCCCCGCCCCGCCGGGAACGCCGACGAGCCGGCCCCTCCACCCAGGACGGGGGGAGGGGCCGGCTCGTGCGGTGCGGGCGGCGGCGGACCGCCGCGGTGGGGATCAGGCGGCGCGGCGCCCGCGCAGGCGGTGGGCGGCGGCCAGCTCGGCGTAGCGGCGCCCGCTGGTCTTCACGGTGCGCTGCTGCGTCTTGTAGTCGACGTGGACGAGGCCGAAGCGCTTGTCGTAGCCGTAGGCCCACTCGAAGTTGTCCAGCAGCGACCAGGCGAAGTAGCCGGCCAGCGGCGCGCCCTTGGAGACGGCCCTGGCGCAGGCGGCCAGGTGCTGCTCCAGGTACTCGGTGCGCTCCGGGTCGTGCACCGAACCATCGGCGCCGACCACGTCCTGGTACGCCGAACCGTTCTCGGTGACGTAGATCTTCTGGACGCCGTAGTCGTCCGTCAGGCGCAGCAGCAGCTGCTCCAGGCCGGGGCCGTGCACCTCCCAGTCCATCGCGGTGTGCTCGACGTTCGGGCCGGGCACCTGGCGGAA
Source organism: Kitasatospora indigofera (assembly GCF_014655955.1). Classification (GTDB taxonomy): domain Bacteria; phylum Actinomycetota; class Actinomycetes; order Streptomycetales; family Streptomycetaceae; genus Kitasatospora; species Kitasatospora indigofera. The sequence goes on along the minus strand of NZ_BNBO01000036.1, from coordinate 61,430 downwards.
GTGCGGCGCGGGGCCGGTGGTGTCGCCGGTGACGATCTGCCGGAAGTAGTAGTTCAGGCCGATCCAGTCCAGCGGCGCGCTGATCAGCTCCAGGTCGCCGTCCCGGACGGGCAGCTCGACCCCGTACAGCTCCACCATGTCCTGCGGGTAGCCGCGGCCCAGGATCGGGTCCAGCCACCAGCGGTTGATGTGGCCGTCGCCGCGCTGCGCGGCCAGGCGGTCGCCCTCGCTGTCGGTGGCCGGGTGGACCGGGCTGAGGTTGTTGACGATGCCGATGCTCGCGTTCGGGATCGCCGCCCGCAGCGCCTGCACGGCCAGGCCGTGGCCCAGGTGCAGGTGGTACGAGGCGCGGACGGCGGCGGTGAGGTCCTTGAGACCGGGCGCCATGTTGCCGTCGAGGTGGCCGATCCAGGCCGAGCAGAGCGGCTCGTTCAGCGTCGCCCAGTTGGTGATCCGGTCGCCCAGCGCCCCGGCCACGACCTCCGCGTACTCACCGAAGCGCTCGGCGGTCTCGCGGACGGGCCAGCCGCCGCGGTCCTGCTGCGCCTGCGGGAGGTCCCAGTGGTAGAGGGTGGGGAACGGCGTGATCCCCTTCTCCAGCAGGCTGTCGGTGAGCCGGTCGTAGAAGTCGAGGCCGGCCTGGTTGACCCGGCCGTCGGCCTGCGGCACGATCCGCGGCCAGGCGATCGAGAACCGGTAGGCGTCCAGGCCGAGCTGCCCGGCTATGCCGAGGTCCTCGGGCCAGCGGTGGTAGTGGTCGCACGCCACGTCGCCGGTGTCACCGTTGTCGACCTTCCCCGGGGTGTGGGAGAAGGTGTCCCAGATGGAGGGGGCGCGGCCGTCCTCGTCCACGGCTCCCTCGATCTGGTAGGCGGCGGTGGCCGCGCCCCAGACGAAGTCGTCGGGGAGAGCACTGAGGTCGTTCACGAAATGCCTTTCGGGGATGGTCACTTGACAGCTCCGGCGGTGAGGCCGGCTACCAGGTAGCGCTGCAGGAGGAGGAAGCCGGCGACGACGGGGATGCTCACCACGAGGGAGGCGGCCATCACCTGGTTCCAGTACACGTTGTTCTGGGTGGCGTACCCCTGGAGGCCGACGGCGAGGGTCCGGGTGGTCTGGTTGGTCATGACGGAGGCGAACAGCACCTCGCCCCAGGCGGTCATGAAGGCGTAGACCGAGACGGCGACGATGCCCGGCACGGCGGCCGGCACGACGATCTTCAGCAGCGTGCGCAGCGGCCCGCAGCCGTCCACCGCGGCGGCCTCGTCGAGGTCGCGCGGGATGGAGTCGAAGTACCCGACCAGCATCCAGATGGAGAACGGGAGCGAGAAGGTGAGGTACGTGAGGATGAGCCCGCCGCGGCTGCCGAGCAGCGCGATCCCGGTGCTGTTGCCGATGTTGACGAAGATCAGGAACAGCGGCAGCAGGAACAGGATGCCGGGGAACATCTGGGTGGAGAGCACCGTGACGGTGAACAGCTTGCGGCCGCGGAAGCGGTAGCGGCTGACCGCGTACGCCGCGAAGATCGCGATCACCACCGAGAGCGCGGTGGCGCTGACCGAGACGATCAGCGAGTTCACGAAGTAGTCGCCGAGCGGGACGGTGGTCCAGATGTCGACGTAGGGCTGCAGGGTGAAGCTGCTGGGGATCCAGGAGAACGCCCCCTGGACGTCCTGCAGCGGCTTCATCGAGGAGCTGATCATCACGAACAGCGGGGTCAGCACGAAGGCCGAGAGCAGCAGCAGGAACACCCGGCGCGACCACTTGAACGAGGCCGGCGGAGCCATCGGTGAGACGGGAGCCTTAGGCATCGGCGTCCCTCCGTCGTGAGGTGAGGAAGAGGTAGACGGCCGTCACCAGCAGCAGGAAGAGCAGCAGCAGCACGGACATCGCCGAGCCGACACCGAAGTTCCAGGTGACGAACGAGGACTGGTAGATGTGGATGGAGATCAGGTCGGCGGCCTCCGGTGCGGACTTCCCGAACAGCACGTACGGCGTGTTGAAGTCGTTGAAGGTCCACAGGAACAGCACCAGCACCAGGACCTGGTTGACCGGGCGCAGCGAGGGCAGGGTGATCTTGCGGATCTGCTGCCAGACGCCGGCGCCGTCCATCGAGGAGGCCTCGTACAGCTCCCGGGGGATGTTCTGCAGGCCGGCCATCAGCGTGAGGAACGCGAACGGCCAGGACTTCCAGACCGAGACCACGACCAGGGCGGTGAAGCTGTTGTCACCGATCAGCCAGAACGGCTTCTCGTCCATCAGGTGCAGCTGGTCGACCAGCACGTGGTTGATCAGGCCGGTGTCCCGCTGGAACATGAACGACCAGGTGATCACGGCGGCGTAGACCGGCAGGGCGTACGGGACGAGGAACAGGGCCCGCAGGATTCCCCGTCCCCGGAACGCGTCCTGCATGTAGATCGCCGCCGCCGTGCCCAGCAGCCACGACAGACCGACCGACAGGATGGTGAAACAACACGTTGTCCAGAACGAGTTGAGCAGCGACTGGCCGACCGGAGCACTGAAGTCCACCGCCATGCGGTAGTTCCCCAGGCCGGTCCAGGGTGCGGCCGACCAGTCTCGGATGAAGAACTGGGTGAGCTGTTTGAAGCTCATCACGATGCCGACCACCATCGGGACCAGGTGGATCAGCAGCTCCAGCGCGAGGGCGGGGAGCAGGAGCAGGTAGGGCAGAGCCCCTCGGGGGTGGCGCAGTCGGCGCAGTCGCTGTCGCACGTCAGGACGCCGGCATCTGCTGCTGAGCCTTGGTGAGCTCGGCCTTGACGCTGTCCTCGGTGACCGGCTTGCCCGCGGCCGCGGCGGCGAGCAGGTTCTTCACCGCGGTGCCGACCAGGGTCTCGAACTGGCTCTCGTTGGCGACCTGGGGAAGCGGCGCGGAGCTGGTGGCCAGCACGTCGTTCAGGGTGGTGAGGTCCGGGGTGGCGAAGACCGGGTCCTTGCCGGCCTCCTTCACCGGCGGGATGTTGCCGTAGGTGCTGTTGAGGGTCTTCTGCTCCTCGTTGCTCGTCATGAACTTCACGAACTGGAGCGAGCCGTCGAGGTTCTTGGTGTTCTTGAACACCGCGAGGTTGATGCCGGCGACCATCGACTTGATGGCCTTGTCACCGGTGGCACCGGCCGGGATCGGGAGGGGCGCGACGCCGTAGTCCTCCGGGTTCATCCCCTGGGACTTCAGGTTGGCGCCCGCCGACTGCCACATGATCATGGCGGCCTTGCCGGTGGCGAAGTCGCTCAGCGTCTGGTTGTTGGAGTACTCGGCGTTGCCGGGCGCGGCGACCTTGTCCTTGGCGATGAAGTCGACGTACTGCTTGATCGCCTTGACGGCCTCGGGGCTGTCGAACTTCGGCTTGCCGGAGGCGTCGAAGAAGTCGGCGCCGTTCTGCTTGCCGAAGGTGAACGCGTGGTGGACGTTCTCCGAGACGTTGCCGCCCTCGATCGCGAGGCCGTACTTGCCGTCCTTGGTGAGCTTCTGCGCGTCGGCCTGGAACTCGTCCCAGGTGGCCGGGGCCTTGTCGATGCCGGCGGCCGCGAACATCTTCTTGTTGTAGTAGAGGCCGTACGCCATCGAGTAGAGCGGCACGGCGGCCGGGTCCTTGCCGGGGGCACCGGCCGAGGCGATGGTGGACGGCAGGAAGCGGTCCTTGCCGCCGATCTTGGCGAAGGTCGCCTCGTCCCAGGGCAGCAGCGCGCCGGTGGCCTGGAGGGAGGCCGACCAGGTGTTGCCGATGTTCAGCACGTCGGGGCCCTGGCCGGAGGCGGTGGCGGCGAGGATCCGGTTGAGCAGGTCGGACCAGGGCACGACCTCCAGGTTGACCTTGATGCCGGTCTGCTGCTCGAACTTTCTGAGCTCGGGCTCCAGGACCTGCTTGTCGTTCTCGATGCTGGTGCCCTGGTTGCTGGCCCAGTAGGTGAGCGACTTGGGGGCGCTGTTGCCCCCGCCGCTGCCGGTGTCGGAGCCGCCTCCGCAGGCGGTTGCGGTGACGGTGAGGGCGGCTACCAGAGCTGTGGCGGCGATGACGCGGCTCGTGCGCATAGCGGAGTTCCCCCTTCAGGGGATGGGTGAGCGACCTTGGTGAAGTGATCAGCCGTGAGGCTTACTTCAGGCCGTGATTTAACTTGTGAGAAAAGCTGGCGTCAAGACTTATCGCAGCGATAGATTCAGACCAGGAGGGAGTCCGAATGGTAGAGCGAAGCAAGCAGACCGTACGTGACCTGCGAAGAGGCAACCGATCGGTGCTGCTGCGGCACCTGTACTTCGAGGGCCGGCTCAGCCGCCACGAGCTGGGCCGGGACACCGGACTGAGCGGGGGCACGATCAGCAACGTGGTCGGCGAACTCATCGCCGACGGCCTGGTGGAGGAGGCCGGATCGGTCGACTCCGACGGCGGACGACCACGGGTCCTGCTCCAGGTGGCGGCCGACCGGGGTTTCCTGATCGGGGTGGACGTCGGAGAGACGCAGGTCAGGGTGGCCCTGTTCGACCTGGCCCTGACCGAGCTGGCCGCCAGCGACCACCCGCTGTCCGACCACGGGCACGACGTCGGCCACGTGGTCCAGCTGATCCTGGACGGCCTGGCCGAAGTCCTGGACAGCACCGGGACCGACCGTGACCGGGTGCTCGGGGTCGGGATCGGGGTGCCGGGCATCGTCGAACAGGGCGACCCGGCGGCCGACCCCACGGACCCGGGCGGCATCGGCGCGGTGGTGCACGGCCAGACCATCGACTGGGACGCCGTCCCGCTCGGCCGCCTGCTGCGGGCCGGCACCGACCTGCCGCTGCACATCGACAACGGTGCGAAGACGCTCGGCCAGGCCGAGATGTGGTTCGGGGCCGGCCGCGGCGCCGGCAACGCCGTGGTCGCGCTGTTCGGCTCGGGCGTCGGGGCCTGCGTGATCGCCAACGGCGTCCCCTACCGCGGCGCCACCAGCAGCGCGGGGGAGTGGGGCCACACCAAGGTGCACGTCGGCGGGCGGCTCTGCCGCTGCGGCTCCCGCGGCTGCCTGGAGGCGTACGTGGGTGCCGAGGCGCTGGTGGAGCGCTGGGGGGAGGCCTCCGACTCCAGCGAGAAGGCCGGCCTGGCCGCCCTGCTGGCCGCCGCCGAGGCCGACGACCCGGTGGCCGACGCGCTGCTCTGCGAGACCGCCGAGTACCTCGGCGCGAGCATCGCCGACCTGATCAACCTGTTCAACCCCGAACGGATCGTGATCGGCGGCTGGGCCGGCCTGCTGCTGGGCCCGCGCCTGCTGCCCGCGATCCGCGCCGCGGCCCGCTCGTACGCCCTGCGCTTCCCCTGCGAACAGACCTCGATCGAGCTGGGGCTGCTCGGTCCGGACGCCGTCACGGTGGGTGCCGCGACGCTGCCGCTGGCGCGCTTCCTGGACTCCGGCGGGGACGTGCCGGAGCCGGGACGGCGGGAGGCCAGGGCGCTGCGCTGAGCGCGCCCGGACGGCCCCGCGGGCCCGGCCGCTCCGGCGGCCGGGCGGCCGGCCCCCGCCGGGACTCCCCGGGATCTTGGGGGGCTCCGTGGGGGTCCTTCCGGGGGTGTGGCGGGGGAGCGCTCTCCCAGCAGGGCTCCTGACCTGCGGCTTCGTGGCCCAGTCGCCCGGCGGACGTCGTCATAACCCTTTTTCCGCAGGCAAGTTGATTCGCACCGGAAGTGCTGTCCGCAGTCTTGACACGCTGGATATGCCACCGCAACACTCCATCCGGGAGCGCTCTCCCGAGTCCCGGTGCGCAGGCACCGGTTGATCCTCCGGCGGTCTCCGCCCTCTCCGCAGGTGTCCTCGGCACCCGTCAGGCGTCCCGCTCAACCGGCCCCGCACCGGCTTCGCGCGACAGCGTCCCCATCCCCCGCACCCCACCCACAGCAGGAGATGCCCCAGTGAGGTTCACCTCAGCAGGCTCAGGCTCCAGAGTCCGGCGCGCCCCGGCCGCCCTCACCGCGGCCGCCGTCGTCGCCGGCCTCTGCATGGCCGTCCCGGTCGGCACCGCCAACGCGGCCGGCACGCTGCTCTCCCAGGGCAAGACGGTCACCGCCTCCTCCACCGAGAACGGCGGCACCCCGGCCACCGCCGCCGTCGACGGCAACACCGGCACCCGCTGGTCCAGCGCCGCGGCCGACGCCCAGTGGCTGCAGGTCGACCTCGGCGTCAGCGCCTCGATCGACAAGGTCGTCCTCAACTGGGAGGCCGCCTACGGCGACGGCTACCAGATCCAGGTCTCCGCCGACGGCGCCGCCTGGACCACGATCTACACCACCACCACGGGCACCGGTGGCGTCGAGACGCTGAACGTCAGCGGCACCGGCCGCTACGTCCGCTTCAACGGCACCCACCGCCACACCGGCTACGGCTACTCCCTCTGGGAGTTCCAGGTCTACGGCACCCCCGGCGGCGGCACCGGCCCGACCTGCTCCACCGCCAACGCGGCCCTGAACAAGCCGGCCACCTCCTCCTCCACGGAGAACGGCGGCACCCCCGCCTCGGCCGCCTTCGACGGCAACACCGGCACCCGCTGGGCCAGCGCCGCGAGCGACCCGCAGTGGCTGCAGGTCGACCTCGGCTCCAGCCAGCAGGTCTGCTCGGTCGACCTCAACTGGGAGGCGGCGTACGGCGACGGCTACCAGATCCAGCTCTCGCCCGACGGCACCACCTGGAACACCGTCTACAGCACCACCACGGGCACCGGTGGCGTCGAGACGCTGAACGTCAGCGGCACCGGCCGCTACGTCCGCTTCAACGGCACCCACCGCCACACCGGCTACGGCTACTCCCTCTGGGAGTTCGCCGTGCACACCGGCGGCGGCTCGACCGTCCCGCCCGTCCAGGGCGGCGGCGACCTCGGCCCCAACGTGAAGGTCTTCGACCCGTCCACGCCGAACATCCAGGCCACGGTCGACCAGATCTTCACCCAGCAGGAGTCCAACCAGTTCGGCTCCGAGCGCTACGCGCTGCTGTTCAAGCCGGGCACGTACAGCAACCTGAACGCGCAGATCGGGTTCTACACCTCGATCGCCGGTCTCGGCCTGAACCCCGACGACACCACCATCAACGGCGACGTCACCGTCGACGCCGGCTGGTTCAACGGCAACGCCACCCAGAACTTCTGGCGCTCGGCCGAGAACCTGCACCTCAAGCCGGTCAGCGGCACCGACCGCTGGGCCGTCTCGCAGGCCGCGCCGTTCCGCCGGATGCACGTCGAGGGCGGCCTCAACCTCGCCCCGGCGAGCTACGGCTGGGCCAGCGGCGGCTACATCGCCGACAGCAAGATCGACGGCCAGGTGGGCAACTACTCGCAGCAGCAGTGGTACACCCGCGACAGCTCGATCGGCGGCTTCAGCAACGGCGTCTGGAACCAGACCTTCTCCGGTGTCCAGGGCGCCCCCGCCCAGGGCTTCCCGGACCCGCCGTACACCACGCTGGACACCACCCCGATCTCGCGTGAGAAGCCGTTCCTCTACTTGGACGGCAACGAGTACAAGGTGTTCACCCCCGCCAAGCGCACCAACGCGCGCGGCGTCTCCTGGGGCGCCGGCGCGCCGCAGGGCGAGTCCCTCCCGCTGAGCCAGTTCTACGTGGTGAAGGCCGGTGCCACCGCCGCGACCATCAACCAGGCGCTGTCGCAGGGCCTCAACCTGCTCTTCACGCCGGGCGTCTACCACGTCGACCAGACGATCAACATCACCCGGCCGAACACCGTGGTCCTCGGCCTCGGCATGGCCACCGTCATCCCGGACAACGGCGTCACCGCCGTGAAGGTCGCGGACGTCGACGGCGTCAAGCTCGCCGGGCTGCTGCTCGACGCGGGCACCGCCAACTCGCCCGCCCTGCTGCAGGTCGGCGACGGCGGCCCCGGCGCGGACCACTCGGCCAACCCGACCACCGTCCAGGACGTCTTCGTCCGGGTCGGCGGCGTCACCGCCGGCAAGGCCACCGCGGGCATGCTGATCAACAGCAACAACACGATCGTCGACCACACCTGGATCTGGCGCGCCGACCACGGCGCCGGTGTCGGCTGGGAGAGCAACCGCTCCGACTACGGCATGCAGGTCCGCGGCAACGACGTGCTGGCCACCGGCCTGTTCGTCGAGCACTTCAACAAGTACGACGTGCAGTGGTTCGGCGACCGCGGCAAGACCATCTTCTTCCAGAACGAGAAGGCCTACGACGCCCCCAACCAGGCGGCGATCCAGAACGGCGCCGTCAAGGGCTACGCGGCCTACAAGGTCGAGGACTCGGTCAACACCCACGAGGGCTGGGGCCTGGGCAGCTACTGCTACTTCAACGTCGACCCCACCATCGTGATGGACCACGGGTTCGAGGTGCCGAACAAGCCGGGCGTCAAGCTGCACGACGTCCTGGTGAACTCGCTCGGCGGCAACGGCCAGTTCAACCACGTGGTGAACAACACCGGCAACCCGACCTCGGGCACCGGAACCGTCCCGTCGAACCTGGTCTCGTACCCGTAACGCGGACGGCAAGGCAGTGACCGGAGCCACCTCGGTGGCCACCCGGTAGGAGAAGGAGACAGAGGAAGGACGGCCCGCCGGTGACCGGCGGGCCGTCCGCACCGCACCGGGCGCACCTGCGAAGGGCAGCAGGGAGCGCTTTCCGCCATGCTATAAAAGCCGCTATGAGTGATGCCCTGCGAACGGCCGTCTCCCGGCCCGCGACCCTGGAGGACGTGGCCCGGGTCGCCGGGGTCTCGCGGTCGACCGTCTCCCGAGTGATCAACGGGATCCGCAACGTCGACCTGGAGATCCAGGAGACCGTCCGCCAGGCCATCGCCGCCACCGGATACGTCCCCAACAGCGCGGCCCGCTCGCTGGTCACCCGCCGGGCCGGGTCGATCGCGCTGGTCCTCTCCGGCGTCGCCGGCGAGGTGGAGGACGAGGACACTGCCAGGAACCGGGTCCTCACCGATCCCTTCTTCGGCCGCGCGCTCAGCGGCGTGGTGGGCGCGCTGCGCCCGCGCGGACTGCACCCGCTGCTGATGGTCGCGGACACCGCGGAGGCCAGGGACCAGGTGGTCGGGCACCTCAAGCAGGGCGGCGCCGACGGCGCGGTCCTGGTCTCCACCGACCCGGAGGACCCGCTGCCCTCGCGGCTGGTCGAAGTCGGGATGCCCGTCGTCCTGTTCGCCCGCCCGGTCCGTCCGATCCCGATCAGCTACGTCGACCTCGCCAACCGGGACGGCGCCCGGCTGGCCGCGGACCACCTCGCCGCCCGCGGCTGCCGGCAGGTCGCGATGATCGGCGGCCCGGCCGGGGTCCCGGCCGCGCAGGACCGGCTGACCGGGTTCCGGGAGGCGATGGCCCGCCACGGCTTCCCCTACGTCCCGTGCATCGAGGGGGACTTCACCCAGCGCGGCGGCGAACTCGCGATGGAGCGGCTGCTCGCCGAGAACCCCGGCCTGGACGGGGTGTTCGCCGGCAACGACCTGATGGCCCAGGGCGCCATGTTCGTGCTGCACGAGCACGGCCGCCGGATCCCCGACGACGTCGCGGTGATCGGCTTCGACGACAGCAGCGCCGCGCTGGCCAGCCGGCCCCGGCTGACCACCGTCCGCCAGCCGGTCGAGGAGATGGCCGCCGAGCTGACCCGGCTGCTGCTGGCCCGGGTCGAGAACCCGGCCGGCCCGGTCACCTCGGTGATCTTCGAACCGAGCCTGGTGGTACGGCAGTCGGCGTGAGCCGTGAGCCGTGAGCCGTGAGCCGTGGGCCCTGAGCTTGAGCACCGGCCGCCGGGCCCGGGTCACTGAGGCCCGGGTCCGGCGGCCGGTGCTCCGGGCCGGACGGTCGCCCGCCCGCCCCGGGCCGGACAGGTCACTTCTTGCCGACGGACGGCAGGAACGCGGTCGCGGTGATCTTGTTGTCGCACGTGGCGAACAGCCCGCCGCCCTCCCGGCCGACCTGGTACTTGCCCGCCTCGGGCACCCCGACCACCAGCGAGGGCGGGGCGAACGGCGTGGCGCCGGACGGGCAGTAGCCGTCCGCCTCGCCCAGCACCGGCTTCAGGCCGAGGGTGGTGAACGTCTTCGCGCCCGGCAGCAACTGGACCGCCACCGCCGGACCGACCTGCTGCACCTGGAGCGGCAGCGACTTGTCCGGCGAGCCCTGGCCGGCCGCCGCCAGTGTGGGGAACCCCTTCACGCCGCAGGCGTGGCCGCCGACGTTGGTGAACTCCACGGTCACCACGTAGGACCCGACCGGGCTCGGCTCCACGTCCCGGGCGGCGGAGGCCTTGAGATCGGCGTCGGCGCAGGCGGGCAGGACGCCCGGCGCGGCGGAGGCGGAGGGCTTGCCGGCCGTCGCCGTCGCACCGGCGCCCGGCGATCCGGTGCCCGCCGACGGGCCGCTCGGTGCCGCGCTCGCGCCGGCGGGCGGTGCGGGCACGCCGGCCGACGGCCCGGCCGCGCCGGTCGCCTCGGTGGGCCCGCACGCCGCGAGCAGCGCGGCCGCGGCGACCGCCGCCAGTACGGCGCCCGTGGTGCGGATGCGCGGTCGGTTCGTCCGTCGCTCCATCAGATCCCCCTGCTGTTCCCGGTGGCCCGGCTTGTGCGGTCACTCGCCACCGATGACGCCACCGCGCCCGGCACCCGGTTCCCGGCGTTCCGGACCGTGACGATCCGTTCCGGGCTGTGACGATCCGTTCGGGCCTGTGACGGTCCGGGGCGAACCGTGATGTTTCGTGGTGGGGGCGGCGGCGAGCCGTCCGGGGGCCCGTGGTTCGTGGCCCGTGGCTTGAGACGTGGGGGCGTGTTCGGGGGGACGCCGGGCAGCCGCGGGCCGGTGCCGACGCTGGGTGGCCGGTGCGGGGAGTGATCGGATCATACGTGCACGACTTGAACTCCTGTTTGCCTTCGAGGAGCGACTTCGGGTCCGGAAGTGGCGAAAACAAGGGGAATTCGTGGCGGGACGATGGATGAGGTTGGCCTCACCGGTAGCTCTGCGTAGCTTCGTGGTGACGCCGGAAGGGTGGCCCGCCACGCCGGGTCGCACCGAGGGCCCGTCCGGTCGTCCCCTCACCGCCTCCATGAGCCGTGCTCCCTCTGCCTGGCGCGTCCGCCCTGCGGGCGCGCGGAAGGAAGACGCCCATGCGCACCCGCGCCGATCACCACGACGCACCTCACCGGACGAGCCCGCTCCGCAGACCCCGCCCCACCCCGACGGCCACCGGCCCGTCGACTGCCCCTGCCCCTGCCGCAACGACTGCCCCGTCCACATCGCCGGCCCCTCGTACGTCCTGGGCCCCGGCCACGTCGCCCGCCCCGGCCACACCGGCCGTCCCGGCGACGTCGCCGGCCCCGGCCACACCGGCCGTCCCGGGCCGGGCCCGTACCGGACACCCCGCCGCCGGCCGAGGCCCGTCCGCCCGCCGCCATCCGTCCGTGGCCGGCCCCTCCCGTGCCCCGACCCGTCACCGCATCCCGGCGGTGGGCCCGTGACCGCCCCGCCGCGCCCCGGCGGCGGTACGGCGCCCCCGGCCGGCCTCGCGGCCAGGCTCCGCTCGGTGCCCTGGCGGCAGGACCTGCCGGCCTCGCTGGTGGTCTTCCTGGTGGCCGTGCCGCTCTGTGTCGGCGTCGCCGTCGCCTCCGGCGTGCCGGCCGAACTGGGCCTGGTCACCGGCATCGTCGGCGGCCTGGTGGTCGGCCTGCTGCCCGGCAGCAGCCTCCAGGTCAGTGGGCCCGCCGCCGGTCTGACGGTGCTGGTCCTGGAGGCCGTCCGGGAACACGGCCTCGACTCGCTCGGCGCGCTGGTCCTGGCCACCGGCGTGCTGCAACTCGGCATGGGACTGCTCCGGATCGGGCGCTGGTTCCGGGCCATGTCGGCCGCCGTCGTGCACGGCATGCTGGCCGGCATCGGCCTGATCCTGCTCTTCGGCCAGCTCTACGCGACGGCCGGGCGGCCGGCCCCGGGCACCGGCCTCGGCAAGATCGCGGGCCTGCCCGGCCTGCTGGCCGACGTCCTCACCGGACGCAGCGCCCCGAGCCCGGTCCTGCTCGGCGCGGGCACCCTGCTGGTGCTGCTGCTCTGGCCGTACCTGCCGGCCCGGGTCCGGTTGCTGCCGGCGCCGCTGGCCGCCGTCGGCCTCGCCTCGGCCGTCACCGCGATCGCCGCGCTGCCGGTGGACCGGATCCGGGTCGAGGGCCTGGTCGAGGTCGTCCGGATCCCCGATGCCTCCTCCTTCGCGGCCGTCGCCGGCCCCGGCGGCGCCGGCACCGTGCTGGCCTTCGCCCTGATCGCCTCGGCGGAGACCCTGTTCAGCGCGGCGGCCGTGGACCGGATGCACCACGGCCCACGGACGGACTACGACCGCGAGCTCACCGCCCAGGGCATCGGCAACACCCTCTGCGGCCTGCTCGGGGCGCTGCCGATGACGGCGGTGATCGTCCGGAGCGCGGCCAACGTCCAGGCGGGCGCGCGCAGCAAGGCCTCCCGGACCCTGCACGGCGTGTGGCTGCTGCTCTTCGCCGCGCTGCTGCCGGCGGTGCTCGGGCTGATCCCGGTCGCGGCCCTGGCCGCCGTCCTGGTGCACGCCGGGGCGAAGCTCGTCCCCGTCCGGCGGATCGGCGCGCTCTGGCGGGACCACCGCGGCGAGGCCGTGGTGCTGGCCGCCACCGCGGGCGCGATCATCGCCACCAACCTGTTCGAAGGGGTGCTGGCCGGCATCGGCCTGGCCGTCCTGAAGTCGGCCTGGCAGACCTCGCACCTGCACATCGGGGTGGAGGACCCCGCGGACCCGGACGGCCCGCTGCGGGTGTGCCTGACCGGGCAGGCCACCTTCCTGCGGCTGCCCCGGCTGCTCGACGCCCTGGAACGACTGCCCGCCGACCGATCCGTCGAGCTCGACTGGTCCGGCCTGCGCCACCTCGACCACGCCTGCACGGTCGCGCTGGTCACCTGGGCCGCGCAGCACCGGGCCCGCAGCACCGAGCCCCTGGAGGTGGATCCGCCGCTGCCCACGGCGGTCTGAACGGTCGCCGGCCGGGCCCGCCCGCGCACCCCGTCCGCGCAGCCCGCCCGCGCAGCCCGTCGGGGCGGGCCCGCTCCGGGCGGGTCCGGCGGTGGCGGGTCGCGGGCACCCTGTGCAGGCGGGCCCGCGGGGCGGAGGATGGCACCCACCACCGCCCGTACCGCCCGAGGGGGAGCCCGCCGTGGACCTGCTGGACGCCGCCCGAACCCTGCAGCCCGAACTGGTCGCGCTGCGCCGCGCGCTGCACGCCGAACCGGAGGTCGGCCTGCGCCTGCCGCGCACGCGGCGCAAGGTGCTCGACGCGCTGGCCGGCCTGCCGCTGGAGATCACCACCGGTACCGGGCTGGACTCCGTGACGGCCGTGCTGCGCGGCGCCGGCGACGGACCGACCGTCCTGCTGCGCGCCGACATGGACGCCCTGCCCGTCCAGGAACGGGCACCGGCCGGCGCCCCGGAGTCCGCGATCCCCGGGCGGATGCACGCCTGCGGCCACGACCTGCACACCGCGATCCTGGTCGGTGCGGCCCGGCTGCTGGCCGAGCGGCGGGACCTGCTCGGCGGCGACGTGGTGCTGATGTTCCAGCCCGGGGAGGAGGGCGAGGGCGGGGCCCAGATCATGGTGGACGAGGGGGTGCTGACCGCCGCCGGCGCCGACCGGCCGGTGGGTGCGGCGTACGCGCTGCACGTGACCTCGGCGGTGCTGCCGGCCGGGGTGGCCGCGGGGCGGCCGGGCCCGATCCTCGCGGCGGCGGACCGGCTGCGGGTGGTGGTGCGCGGACGCGGCGGGCACGGCTCGTCCCCGCACACCGCGCTCGACCCGGTGCCGGCCGCCTGCGAGATGGTGACGGCCCTGCAGACCGCCGTCACCCGGACCTTCTCGGTCTTCGACCCGGTGGTGGTGACCGTCGGCTCCTTCCACGCGGGCGACGCCCACAACGTGATCCCCGACGAGGCCTGCTTCGTCGCCACCGTGCGCAGCTTCTCCCCGGCCGCGGGCGCGAAGGCCGCCGAGGTGCTGCCCGCCGTGGTCCGGGGCGTCGCGGCCGCCCACGGCCTCGCCGTCGAGGTCGAGTACCGGCAGGACTACCCCGTGACGGCCAGTGCGGCGGAGGCGGCGGCCGAGGTCGCGGACACCGCCCGCGACCTGCTCGGCGCGGACCGCTGGGTGGAGCTGGAGCACCCGTTCGCCGGCTCCGAGGACTTCTCCTTCGTGCTGCGGCGGGTGCCCGGCGCGTTCTTCTTCCTCGGTGCCACCCTGCCCGGCCGCGACCCGGCCGAGGCCCCCTACAACCACTCGCCGGAGGCGGCCTTCGACGAGTCGGTGCTCGCCGACGGCGCGGCCCTGCTGGCCGCCCTCGCGCTGCGCCGGCGCTAGGGCCCTGTCCGGCCGGGCGCCCGTCACGTGCGGGACCGGGGCACGTACCCGCTCCGACCCGCCCGTTTATCCGCTGTGCATCGCCGTGCGCCACGCTGCGGCCGTGCGGGCGCCCCCGCCGTCCGGTCCGGGCACCGCCGCCCCCCCGCAGACCACCGCCGCCGCCCGGCCCGCGCCGGGAACCGAGGAGAACCCCTTGAGCCGAGAGCTGACCGAAGACGAGAAGAAGGTCCTGGTGCTGCTGAGCCAGCAGGTGCACGGCGTCACCGCGGGCTGCACCCGGCAGGAGCTCGCCCTGACGGGGGTGCTGGCCGGATCGACCGACCCGGCCGGCTACGGGCGCTTCCACGACCGGTTCCAGCAGATCGGCCTGGAGCTGCTGGAGCTGGTGAAGGGGGGCGTGCACCTGGTGGTCAACGAGAGCCTGCCGGCCGGCATGGGGGCCAACACCCGGCTCAGCTGGGGCATGAAGCCGCAGCTGATCGACATCGAACTCGCTCCGTCCCTGCTGGCGTCGTCTGCGCCCCGGGTGCTCCCGCTGCACACCGTCACCCTGGTCCACGAGCTGTCGCACGCCCTCCACGAGGCGCCGTCCTTCCCGGTGAAGGACTACGCGTACCGCTCCGGCTGGGCGCTGGAGTACCTGCCGGCCGCGATGGCCGAGTGCAACGCCGACACCTACGCCGAGGCCGCCGCGCTGCTCGCCGAGGGGCTGCTCGACCGGCCGGGGCAGCTCCGGGCCCCGGGGCGCACGCCGGCGATCCGCCGGGCCCTGTTCAGGACCGCCGGCTGGTCGGCCCTCGGCCCGGCGCTGGCCTGGGCCGACGTCACGGTCAACCGGGCCTGGATCCGCAGCAACGACTACCTGGCCACGGCGGAGAAGGATGCCGCGGACACGGCCGAGCGGGCCGTTCAGCTGGCGAGCTGGCTGGCGGACGAGGACCTGGCCGCCCGGGTGGAGATCGAGGACGAGCTCGAGCGGGCCGGCCTGATCAAGCCGCGCTACCAGGGCATGCTCAACAGCGGGTTCGGCCTGAGCCGGACCGACAAGGCCACCGCCGGTCAGATCCACAACTTCTTCACGGCGGTGAAGAACGCGCTGACCGACCTCGTCCCGGTGCCGGTCGTCGGCGGCTCGGCCGTCCGCTACCAGCACGAGTCCCGGCAGCTGAGCATTCCGCACGCCGTGATGAACCAGGGCCCGGTGCCGCTGGCCGCGCTCGTCGTCGATGCCGTGATCCTGGGGCTGGGAGAGCCGGCCGGTTCCGAGACGCCCGCGTTCGCCGCCGCCAAGAGGCGTCTGGTCGACCTCTTCGTGCGCAACGACCGGCCCGTCGAACGGGCCGCCCTGAAGGAGCTCGGGAAGACCTTCGAGACCGCCAGGTACCGGGTGCCCACCCCTGCCGAATGGCAGGCCCTGGCCGTCGGCCTGCGGATGGCACGGCTGGACGACGTGGCCGCCCTGTGGCGCGTGGTGACCGTGCAGGCCAGGGACCTGGTGACCAGGTCGAAGGCGGACGCCGCCCGCGCCAAGGACCCCTTGCTGCCGCCGGCCTCCGCCCCCGCCGTCAAGGAGCAGGCCGCCCAGTCGCTGGCGGACCTCAAGGTGCTCGCCGACCTCGACAAGAACCTGGCCGTGGAGGTCGGGCTGGCCGCCACGATCACCGGGGAGCTGGCTGCCGACCAGGTCGTCCCGGTGGCGCAGATCGTCGAGCTGGAGGAGATCCTGGCCCAGCTCACCACGCTGGTCTGCGGCGTCCACCCGGAGAAGACGGCGGTCTACCAGGGTCTGTGGAAGCTGATGCCCCATCGCGCCTGACCCGTACGCGGCCGGGCCCCGGGCGCGTACGGTCAGGCGCGGGCGCCGAAGCGGCCGACCGGTGCGGGGGCTCCGCCGGGCGGCCCGGCCCGGGTAGTTTCGTGCTGCCCCGGGTGCGGGGCCCTGACGAAGGAGGAGAAGCGTGATCGCAGCATTCTCGGTCACCCCGCTGGGCATCGGCGAGGACGTCGGTGAGGCCGTCGCCGCCGCGGTGAAGGTGGTGCGGGCGAGCGGCCTGCCCAACCGGACGGACGCGATGTTCACCAGCATCGAGGGGGAGTGGGACGAGGTGATGCCGGTCGTCCGGGACGCGATCGACGCCGTCAAGGCCTACAGCGGCCGGGTCAGCACCGTGATCAAGATCGACGACCGGGCGGGCGTGACCGACGGGCTCACGGCGAAGGTGGCGACCGTGGAGCGCCACCTGGCGGCCGGCGGCTGAGCGCCCGCCCCCGTCGGCCGGGCGGGCAGCGGCCGGGCCCCGGATCGCCGGACGGCTCCGTGCCGCCGCACCGGCCGTGCGATGATCGTCCGGTGGTGCGATCGAACACGGGAGACTTCGCGGGGCGCCGGCTGCCGCGGGCCTGCGCGACGGCGCTGGCGGCCGTCGTCGTCGCCCTCGGCGCGACGGCACCGCCCGCCCTCGCCGCGGACGGCGTGCACCAGTTCACCATCGCCGACCCGCGGATCACCGAGTCCAGCGGCCTGGCGGCCAGCACCGCCCACCCGGGCGTCTACTGGACGCACAACGACAGCGACGACGGCCCGTACGTCTACGGCGTCGACTCCACCGGCCGCACCGTGGCGACGATCACCCTGCGCGGGGTGAAGCCGCGGGACGTCGAGGCGATCTCGCTCGGCCCGGACGGCCGGCTCTACGCCGCCGACATCGGCGACAACCTGAACGGCAGCTGGCCCGAGGTGTGGATCTACGCCTTCGCCGAGCCGAAGGACCTGCGGGACCAGACCGTCGACGCCGTCCGCTACCGCGTCCACTACGAGGACGGGCCGCGCAACGCCGAGGCGCTGATGGTCCACCCGGTCACCGGCCGGGTCTACATCGCCAGCAAGCGCGAGCACGGCGGCAACCTCTACCAGGGCCCCGAGACGCTCTCGGCGACGGCGGTCAACACCTTCCGCAAGGTGGCGGAGGTCCCGTGGGTCACCGACGGCGCCTTCTCCCCGGACGGTACCCGGCTGGTGCTGCGCGGCTACTTCTGGGCCAACCTCTACCGCTGGCAGGACGCCGCGCCCGAACTGCTCGGCCCGGTGGACCTGCCGTTCCAGCGGCAGGGTGAGTCGGTCACCTTCACCGCCGACGGCCGCACGGTGCTGTTCGGCAGCGAGGGCAAGGACAGCCCCGTCTCCCCGGTGCCGCTGAAGGACTCCCAACTCCCTTACAGCGTCCGCCCGACCGGCTCCCCGTCCGCCGCCCCGGCCCCCGCCGGCGGCACAACTCCCGCCACCCCGGGGAGCGCTGAAGCCTCGGGCGGCAAGAGCGATGACGACAAGGTCTCCGGCCGCGGCCTGCTGGTCCTGGCGCTGGTCGTCGGCGGCGTCGTGCTCGCGGGCGCGCGGAAGAAGCGCCGCGGCGACTGAGTCTGCGCGCAAAGACTCCTGACGGAGCGTCGGGAGAGTCCGGCCGGGTCCGGCGCCTAGGCTCGACGTGCGGCGCACCGTACGTCACACTCGTGCGAGGCCGACGGCGGCACGGCGTCGCCCCCGTCACCGGTGCACCGCGGGACCCACCGCGTCCCACCCGCTCCGCCGCCGGCTCCGCGATCCGGAGCACCGGGCGGCAGCCCGGCGCCGGAGCACCCCGGGCCCCGCACCCGGCGGCCGGGCGGGCCGCGCAGGCACACCGACCCCGCAGGCCCACCGACCCCGTAAACCCACCGACCCTGCACGCCCACCGACGCCGCGCACACCGGCATCCGCCGGCCCGCCGTGGCCGGCTGCTCGTCCGCACCCCAAGTACCCGCCCGGACCCGCGAATCGGAGACGTCCACCGTGAGCACGACTCGACAGCTGGAGATCGGCCTCCCGGCCGGCCGCTCCGGCACCGGCCCGGCCACCTGGGGCCAGCAGGCGATCTGGGACACCGTCCGGGCCCTCGGCCCCGCCGACGCTCCCCGGTACAACGTCTCCCTGGCCGCCCCGGTGGACCCGGGCGTACCCCTGGCCCCCGTCCTCGACGCCCTCGGGCAACTGCTCGAACTGCACGACTCCCTGCACACCCGGCTGACCCAGGACGACGACGGGCGGCTGCGCCAGACCGTCGACGGGGCCGGCCGGCTCACCGTCCACGTCCGGCAGTGCGCCGACGGCGAGCAGGCCGCCGCCGGCCGGCAGCAGCTCGCCGAGCTGGCCGGGCAGCCCTTCGACGTCGCCCGGGAATGGCCGCTGCGGGTCGGACTGGTCGAGTCCGGCGGCCTGGTCCGCCACCTGGCCTTCGTGCTGTCCCACACCGCGGCCGACGCCTGGGGCCTGCGCCGACTGGCGACCGACCTCACCGCGATCGTGCTCGGCGACACCCCGCAGGCGCTCGGCGAACGGTTCCCGGCCCTCCAGCCGCTCGACGAGGCCGCCTTCCAGGCCGGTGACCGCGGCCGCCGTCGCGACGCCGCCGCCCGGCAGCACTGGCAGCGCAAGCTGGCCCTCGGCCCCGAGCGGCTCTTCCCGGTGCCCGCGGCCTCCGCACCCGGTGCGGCCGCGAAGCCCTTCCCCAACGCGGTGCTGAACTCCCCGGCGCTGGCCAGGGCCGTGCCGATGGTGGCGGCCGGCCACCGGGTGAGCCCCTCCTCCGTCCTGCTCGCGGCCGCCTCGGCGATGACGGCCCGGCTCTCCGGGGCGCCGGACGCGCTGCTCCAGGTCGTGGTCAACAACCGCTTCCTGCCCGGCCTCGCGCACGCGGTGAGCACGGTGGCGGCCGAAGGGCTCTTCCGGCTGCCGGACGCCGGTGGCGAGTTCACCGATGTGCTGCGCCGCACCCACGCCGCGTCGCTGGCCACCTACCGCAGCGCCTACTACGACAAGCGGCTGCTGGACCAGGACATCGCGGTCCTCGCGGAGCGGGACGGCGTGGTGGCCGACCGCTCGTGCTTCTTCAACGACACCCGCGACCTGATGCCGGCGGAGCCGGGGGCCGGGGCCGAGCAGGGCGCGCCGGCCGGGCCGCTGGACCGGGAGAGGTCACGCACCACGCTGAGCTGGCCGGTCGAGTTCGCGCCGCGCGCCAACGTCAGCTACGCCCTGGACGCCGTCCGGGCGCCGGGCGCACTGGAACTCTCGATGACCGCCGACAGCGCCGTCCTCCCGCGTTCCGACATGGAGCGATTCCTCTACGGGGTGGAGGAGTTGGTGATCGCGGCGGCCCTCGCACCCGGGATCGGCTGACGGCGGGCCCGTCGGCGGCGGGGCCGGGCCACCTTCCGTCCCGGCGCGGCCGTGCCCGGACGGGAAAAGCCCGGGGAGCGGTCGACGACCGCCCCCGGGCCCGGGCCGGAACGGGACCCGTGCAGGAGCGGGCCCCGTGCCGGAGCGTGGCTCAGTGCACGCCGCGCGAGGCCCAGAAGTCGGCCCGGGCGAGCACCGCGGTGTCGCTCTGGTCGGTGAAGAACCCGTCCACGCCCTGCTCGTACAGGTACGTGGACCAGCCGAGGGCGTCCCCGTACGCCGCCGGGTCGGTGCCGCGCCGGTGGTCCACCGGCAGGAAGCCGTTCTCGTTGCGCACGGTGTAGGGGTGCAGCACCAGGCCCGCCCGGTGGGCGTCGGGCACCAGGGTGGTCGGCGGCTGCAGCTTGCCGGTGGCGTCCACCGGGGCGATCAGCTGGGTGGTCGGGCCGATGCCGTGCGCGAAGGAGGCGATCCACTTCAGCCCGGCGGGGGTGACCAGGTCGGCCACCTTGCGGGTGTCCCCGGCGAGCACGAAGTCGTACGGCCGGGAGGCGGCGTCGCCCAGCAGCTGGACCCGGGGGTTCTCGACCAGCTGGGCGAGGCGCTGCAGGCTGCTCGGCTCGAAGGACTGCAGGATCGCCCGGCCGCGCCGGCCCGCCAGTCCGGCGCGACGCAGTTCGGCGGCGAGCCGCTCCTCCAGCGGGAGGCCGATCGAGCGGAAGTAGCTGGGGTGCTTGGTCTCGACGTACAGCCAGACGTCCCGCCCGAGCGTGCGCGAGCGCTTCTCGGCGAAGTCGATCACGTCGCGGAAGGTCGGGACCGGCCACCGGCCGTCGTACAGCGTGTTGCGCTGGCGCTGCTGCGGCAGTCGCTCCTTGGCCCGCAGGGTGCGCAGTTCGGCGAGCGTGAAGTCCTCGGTGAACCAGCCGGTCAGGCTCTGGCCGTCGATGGTCTTCGTGGTCCTGCGGGCGGCGAACTCCGGGTGGTCCGCGACGTCGGTGGTCTCCGCGATGTTGTTCTCGTGCCGGACGACGAGCTGGCCGTCCTTGGTCGGCACCAGGTCCTGCTCGATCACGTCGGCGCCGAGCTGCAGGGCGAGTTCGTACGAGCCGAGGGTGTGCTCGGGGCGGTAGCCGCTGGCCCCGCGGTGGCCGATCACCAGCGGGTGCGGGAGCCGGTCGAGACCGGTGCCGGTGCGGACCGGCGGGGTGGTGCCGGCGGCGCGCGCCCCCTCGCCGTCGGAGCTGTCGGCGGGGGCCGCGGCGGCCTCCCCGGCGCCGGCCGCGCCCACCGCGACGGTGCCGAGCCCGACCGCTCCGGCGGCCCGCAGGAAGCCGCGGCGCGAGGCCCCCGCGGGCCCGCCGCCGCTCGCCGCCGCGTAGGTCTCGTCGCCGTGACTGCCGGTGCCACTGATCGGGCGGTCCGTCATGGATGCTCCCTGTCCGCGCTGTTGTCGGTGTCGCCCGCAGACTAGGAGGGCCGGAGGCTCACCGGGTGGCCGCCCGACGAACGGCGGGAGAAGATCGGCCGCCGCCGCGCACACCGGTCCTTCGCCCGCCACCGACCGGGCGCCGGGCCCGTGGACCCGGCCTGCGCCCGAGGTGAGTACCCGTACTCAGGCGCCGGGCCGCCGGGCCCGGGATGATGACGGGCATGTCGCACAGCATGCTCGCCCTCCTCGCCGGTGCCGGTCCGGTGACCGGTTACCTCGCGGGATACCTGTTGCTGACGGTCGGCGCCGGCCGCGAAGCGGAGCGGGGACGCGGCTCGGCCGGGGCGGGCCGGCGCGGGACGCTGGTGCTCTGGACGATGCCGGGGTTCCTGGTGGCGACGGTGCTGTGGCCGCTCCCGGAGCGGACGGCGGGGGAGCGGTTCTTCGCGGCCTCGGCGGCGGGGGCGGCCGCCAACGCGCTGGTGGCCGCTCTCGCGGGGTACGCCTTCGGCCCGTCCTGAGGCCGCCGTCCGGCGGGGCCCCGGCTGCCCGCCCCGGTGTGCGGTCGGGCAGCCGGTGGGTACCCGGGCAGCCGCTGCGTGCTCGGGCGGCCGGGCGGCCGGGCGGCCGGGCGGCCGGGCGTCAGGGGGTCAGCAGGTCGAGCAGGGCCCGGCCCTCGGGCCAGGAGCCGAGCCCGGAGTCGGCGTTGAGGTGCCCCCGGGGCCCGAGGTCGACGTACCGGGCGCCCCAGCTCTCGGCGAACCGGCGCGAGCGCTCCGGGGTGCACCAGGGGTCGTCGCTGCCGGCGACCACGATGCTGGGGAAGGGCAGCGGCCGGAGCTCGACCGGCCGGAACCCCTCGATCTCGGACACGTCGGCCCGGTCGACGTCGGGCGGGGCCACCAGCAGGGCGCCCAGCACCCCGGAGCTCCCGGCGGACGGGGTGCGGGCGGCCCAGCGGGCCACCGTGGTGCAGCCCAGGCTGTGGGCGACCAGCACCACCGGGCCCGCCCGGCCGGCCACGGCGCGCTGGAGGGCGTCGGTCCAGGCGTCCGGGTCCGGGTGGTCCCAGTCCTCCTGCTCCACCCGGCGGAAGGCGGGGTCCTCGCCCTCCCAGATGCTCTGCCAGTGGCCGGGACCGGAGTTCTGGTACCCGGGCAGGACGAGGTAGGCGGGCTGGGATGCCATCTGGGGTGATCCCTCCTGGGGGCGGCGTATGCCGCGGGATTCTACGGGGCGCGCGCCCCACGCCCCCGGCGCGTCCGTGGTTCCGCGTGCTTCGAGTGATCCGGTGCGCCCTGTCGCGCGCCCGTCCCGGTAGGGAAGGTTGATCTCCGTCACGGCCGGCGACGTCACCGGCCGCGCACCAGCACGTCTGACGGTCGATCATGGAGGTTTGCTCAGCGATGGCATCGAAGATCCTGCTTGTCACCGGTGACGCGGCGGAGTCGCTGGAGGTGTTCTACCCCTACCAGCGCTTGCAGGAGGAGGGGTACCAGGTCGACATCGCGGCGCCCGCCCGGAAGCGGCTGCAGTTCGTCGTCCACGACTTCGTGGACGACTTCGACACCTACACCGAGAAGCCCGGCTACACCTGGCCGGCCGACCTGGCCTTCGACGAGGTGGACCCGGCCGACTACGTGGCCCTGGTCGTTCCGGGCGGCCGCGCCCCGGAATACCTGCGCAACAACCCCGAGCTGCAGCGGATCGTCAAGCACTTCTTCGACACCGACAAGCCGGTCGCGCAGATCTGCCACGGCCCGCTGATCACGGCCGCCGCCGGGGTGCTGAACGGCCGGCGCAGCGCGGCCTACCCGGCCCTCCAGCCGGACGTGAAGGCGGCCGGGGCCGAGTTCGTGGACGGCGAGGCCGTGGTGGACGGGGTGGTCGTCTCGGCCCGCGCCTGGCCCGACCACCCGGCCTGGATCCGGGCGTTCGTCGAGGTGCTCCGTGTGAAGGCCCCGGTGGCCTGACCCTGACGGCGGGGCCCCGGCGCCTGACAGCCCGGGCCCCGCTCCCGTGAGCCCCGCGCCGCCCGGGCGCGTGGTCCGGTCCCGGTTACCGCCGCCGGTGACCTGCCGCCGGGTGACCTGCTGCCGGCTGCCGCCGTCCCCGGTGCGATCATGTGCCCACCGGTCGGAGCAGGAGGACGAGACATGGCAGAGCCGCTGATCGCCGCGGTCGCGGGGCTGGTGCCCCGGCTGGACCCCTCGGTGTTCGTCGCGCCCAACGCGGTGGTGGTCGGCTCGGTGGCCGTCGCCGCCGACGTCAGCATCTGGTACGGCGCCGTGCTGCGCGGCGACGCCGGCCCGATCACGGTCGGTGCCGGCACCAACATCCAGGACAACTGCACCCTGCACGCCGACCCCGGCTTCCCGCTGCTGCTGGGCGAGCGGATCTCGGTGGGGCACAACGCGGTGC
The DNA here is from genome assembly GCF_014655955.1 of Kitasatospora indigofera. Lineage (GTDB taxonomy): Bacteria > Actinomycetota > Actinomycetes > Streptomycetales > Streptomycetaceae > Kitasatospora > Kitasatospora indigofera. Next base: position 37,994 of record NZ_BNBO01000036.1, on the reverse strand, counting down.
TGCACGGCTGCACGGTGGAGGACGACGTCCTGGTGGGCATGGGGGCGACGGTGCTGAACGGTGCCCGGATCGGGGCCGGCTCGCTGGTGGCCGCCGGGGCCGTCGTCCCGCAGGGCATGGTGGTCCCGCCGGGCTCGCTGGTCGCGGGCGTGCCCGCCAAGGTCCGGCGGGAGGTCGGCGAGGAGGAACTGGCCGGCATCAAGGCCAACGGCGAGGGCTACCGGCTGCTGGCCGAGGCCCACCGGGGGATCGAACCGGTCCGGGGCTGAACCCGCCGCCCGCCCCGGCCGCCGGAGCCGCCCGCAGCACCGCTCCGGCGGCCCGGCGCGCCCGGCGGTCTCAGCGGGCCGGCGCGACGGCCGGGCCCGCCCCGGCCGGGGCACCGTCGGGGGCGGCGTCGGCGGTGGCCCCCGCCGGCGCGGTGTCGACGGGACGCCGGCGGTCGGCCGTCCAGGCGAGCACCGCGATCAGCGCGCCGATCCCGGCCAGCCCGGCGCCGACCACCGGCGGCGCCGTCCAGCCGAGACCGGCGTCGATCGCCAGCCCGCCGAAGAACGCCCCCTGCGCGTTGGCCAGGTTGAACGCGCCCTGGACGGTGGCCGAGGCGAGGGTCGGCGCGTTGCGCGCCTTCTGCAGCACCAGGGTCTGCACCCCGGGCACGATGGCGAAGCCGAACAGGCCGACCAGGACGACCGTGAGCGCCGCCGACCACTCGGTCCCGGCCGTCACCGGGAAGGCGGCCAGGGTCAGCGCCAGCAGCACGAAGGACGCGCAGATGCCCGGCCGCAGCGCCCGGTCGGCCGCGTAGCCGCCGACCACGTTGCCGATGGTCATGCCGACGCCGAACAGCGCCAGCACCACGGTGACCGAGGCGGTGCCGACGCCGGCGACCTCGGTGAGCAGCGGGGTGATGTAGCTGTAGCAGGCGAAGAAGCCGCCGCAGCCGAACACGACGGTGGCCAGGGCGAGCCAGAGCTGCCCGCTGCGGAAGGCCGTCAGCTCGTGGCGCAGCCCGGCCCGTTCGGGGGCGGGCAGGTGCGGGACCAGCCGGGCGATGGCCAGGGTGCCGGCCGTGCCGATGGCGACCACGACGAGCATGGTGGCCCTCCAGCCCAGCTGCTGGCCGAGCAGGGTGGCCGCCGGCACCCCGACCACGTTGGCGAGGGTGAGCCCGGAGAACATCACGGCCACCGCCCGGGCCCGCAGGTGCGGGGCGGCCAGTTCGGCGGCCGCCACCGCGCCGGCCCCGAAGAACGCGCCGTGCGGCAGGCCGGTGACCAGCCGGGCCGCGGCGAGCAGCCAGAAGTTCGGGGCGACGGCGCAGAGCAGGTTGCCCACCGTGAACAGGGCGGCCAGGCCCACCAGGACGGCCTTGCGCGGCAGCCGGGCGGCCGCCGCGGTGAGCAGCGGCGCGCCGATCACCACGCCGATCGCGTAGGCGGAGATCAGCCAGCCGGCCTGCGGGATGGAGACCTGGAGGTCGTCCGCGACCTGGGGGAGCAGCCCCATGGCGGCGAACTCGGTGGTGCCGATGGCGAAGGCGGTGATCGCCAGCGCGACGAGCGCCAGTGGCATGACGGTCTCCCGGGTGACGCCCGGTCAGGGGCGGTTGGGCTCCGGCAGCACTGACGAAGCTGGTCTGGTGCAGGTCTGCCCGGCCCGGGTGTGCGGCGGGCGGGCGGCGGTGGAACAGGGGCGGAAGGAACGGGGTGCGGGCCAGGGCCGTGGTGCGGTGGCGGGGCCCGGCCGGCCGTACGGACCGGTTTTGTTCGTTCAGAATCTTAATACGGGCCCGGGCGCGGTCCGGACACCGCCGGGGCCGGCCACGGCCCGGTGACGGGCCCGCGACGGGCCGCCGCCGGGGCACCCGGGCCCGGACGTCCCGAACTGCCGTGCCCGCCGTTGCGACAGTAGTCCGAACGGCCCAGCCCGGTCCGCACGGGATCCGGTGGGGGCGCTGGCCGCGGGGCCTTCCGCGCGCGAGACTGGGGGCATGTGTCGCAGTATCAAGACGTTGAGGCCACCTGTCACGCCCGAGGTCCACGACGAGGACATCGTCGCCGCCGCCTTGCAGTACGTTCGCAAGGTGTCGGGCTTCCGGGCTCCCGCCGCCCACAACCGTGAGGCCTTCGACCGCGCGGTGGAGGCGGTGGCCGAGGCCACCGCCCGCCTGCTCGGAGAACTGGAGGTGCGCGGCGCGGCCGGCCGCGTGGAACAGTCGGCCTAGGTCCTGTCCGGCTCGGTCGGATCCGGTCGGGGTGCACGAGGAGGTTGTTCATGAGTGACGAGAAGCGGTACGCGCTGACGTTCCCCGGTACGCCTGGCACCCAGGCCCCCCAGGACGTCGTGATCGTTTCCTGGACCAGCGCCACCGGCCCCGGCGGCCACCCCGTCTACGAGGACGCCTCGGGCATCGTCCGGGCCGAGATCAGCGACTCGGGGGAGGTCCGGATGCTCGCCTCCGGCGGCCACCAGTCCCCGCACCTCCCCGTGCACGCCGAGCCGCTGCCGCAGACCTGACCCCGCCCGTCCTGCTCACCCCGCCCGTCCCGCTCACCCCGCCCGTACGTCCGCCGCTCCGCTCCCGCCCGTGCGTCCCCCGGTCCGGCGCCTTCGCCGTCCCGGGGGACGTACGGCCCGTCCGGGGCGGCCCGCCCGGTGGGTGAACGGCGGTGCCGGCGGTCGCCCGGCCGGGATTCCCGGTACGCGGACGGCCGCCCTCAGGCAGAATCGGCGCATGACAACTGCGCGTTGGCAGGGCACGATCATCGCCGAGAGTGACGAGACCACGGTCGTCGAGGGCAACCACTACTTCCCGCTCGCATCCGTGCGGGTGGAGCACCTGCGCCCCTCCGACACCACCACGGTCTGCCCCTGGAAGGGCACGGCCGGCTACTGGACCGTCCACGTGGACGGCCTGAGCAACCCGGACGCGGCCTGGTTCTACCCGGACCCGACGCCGGAGGCGGACCACGTCCGGGACCGGGTGGCGTTCTGGCGCGGGGTGGAGATCACCGACTGAGACCGGACGGCGCCGGGCCCGGCGGGGCGTTCCGTACGCCGCCCCGACCGGTCGCCGTGTCCGCCGGCCGTCCCGCGTCCCGTCCCTCCCGTCCCCCCTTCCTCATGCTTCCGCATGTCCGACCGTTCGCCAGGACCGGGCGGGTGGCCGCGCCCGGTCCCGGCCCCGGCCCAGGCGTGCCCCCGCGCCGGTTCGGGTAGGCGCAGGGCATGGCACTTTTCAGGAAGCCCAAGCGGTCCGGCGAGCCGGACGGCCGCACGGCCGACACCGGTGAACCGACGCCCGGCCGGCTGGCCGAGGACCTGGCCGAGCTGGTCGAGGGGATGGAACGGGGCCCGGCCGAGGCCGTCCCGGACGGGGTGGCCGCCCCCGCGGGACTGCCCGAGGCCGTCGGACCCGCCGGGGAGGGCCCGGCCCCCGGGAGCCTGGTCGAGTCGGCGCTGGTCCAGGAGCGTGGACGGCAGCGCGCCGCCCGGCTGGTCGGCTCCGTCGCCAGACAGCTCGGCCGGGGCGGCCGGGTGGCGGCCAAGGGCGCGGGGTTCGGCGGGCGCGCCCTCGCGGACCGGCTGCTGGTGGCGGCGCCGCGCATCCCGGTCCGGAACCTGGCCACGCTCCGCACCCACCACCCGGACGTCGCCGACCCGGAGCAGCTGGCCGACCTGCTGACCTCCGGGGCCTGCAAGGCCTCCGCCGCGCTCGGCGCGGGCGTCGGCGCCGCCGCGATGCTGCCGGTGCCCCCCGCGATGGCGGTCGAGATCGCCGCCGAGACGCTCGCGGTGGCCGCGGTGGAGATCAAACTGATCGCCGAACTGCACGAGGTCTACGGCGTGCCCGCCCCCGGCAACAGCTCCCAGCGGGCCGGCGCCTACGTCACCGCCTGGGCGAACCGGCGGGGCATCGACTCCTCGCTGCTGGTGAAACCCGCCGGGCTGGCCGCGATGGCGGTCGGCAGCGAAGTCCGGGGACGGCTTCGCCAGCGCCTCACCCGGAGTTCGCTGCGCCGGCTGCCCTCACTGGCCCCGCTGCTGATCGGGGCGGGCCTAGGGGCGCACATCAACCGGCGCGACACCGCCAAGCTGGCCCGGCAGATCCGGGCGGACCTGCGAGGCCGCCGGGCGGCCGACCCCGGCTACTGGACGGCCGCCGCCCCGGCCGCCGGACCGGCCACCGGGAGGACGGTGGCCCGGAAGAAGCGCGGCTGACCTCCCCCGCGCGGCTGACCGTCCCCCGCGCGGCCGGCCGCTCCCCGCGGTCCGGCATCGCGCAGGAGCCTGGCCCCGCCGCACCGCGCCGGCTGCCCTCCTCCCGTCGCGCCGGGCCCGCCCGTCGCCCTGCGCCCGCCCAGCGGCAGCCGGAACCGGCCGCCCGCCCGGCTGCTGCCGGGCGGGCGACCGTTCCCCGTCCTGGCCCGGTGGCCAGGTGTCGTCGCCCTCGCTGCCGCGCCGTCCCTACTGCGCCTCCGCCCCGGGCGCGTGCGCGCCGTGGCCCGCCTTGCACGCGACCACCATGGCCTGGTGGACGGCGCGGGCGGTGGTCTCGTCGGTGGCCGGGACGGGGCTGCCGACCACCGTGTACCAGTCCAGCGCGCCGGTGTACTGCACCGTCAGCCGCGCCTCGCCGTCCACCCAGGTGGTGTGCAGGGTGAGGTCGCCCGAGATCGGGCCCACCTCGGCCGTCTCCACGCCCCCGGGGCCGCTGATGATGCTCTGCGTGGTCCAGGTCGCCCAGGTGTTCACCGGACCTCACCACCCCGGCCGGCCGGTCCGCCGGGCACCCGCCGCCCGCGCGCCTCGCACCGGGCGACCCGCTCGCGCGGGAACTCCCCGTCCTTCGTCCCGGCCCGCCGGACACCGCCGCCGCACCGCGTCCGCCGTCCGGAGCCCGTCGCGGGCCGCCCGGGACCCGCCGCCCGTCCGCCGCCGGCCCGCGGCGGCGGCCCCGCCACGGCGCTCAGGACCGTCCCTCCATCTCCTCGTAGATGTCGCCCTCGGCCTGCGACGTCTCCTGCGCGTGCATGTTCTGCATCGAGGTGATGTCCTCCTCCGGGTCCGCCGCGCGGACGTCCTCGTCCTGGTCGCTGCTCGCCTGTGACCGTGCGCTCATGTCCGACATAGCGAACTCCCTCGCCTCGGCCGGCCGAGGCCGGCCGTCGCTGCGGGCGGTCGCCGGGCCGGGTCTGTGCCTCCCTCCAGCGTGCCTCCCGCCCGGCATCGGGGCCAACCGGGTTCACCAGGCCACCGGCAGCGAGTCCACGCCGTACACGACCGAGTGGCCGCGGAACACCAGCTCCTCCTCCGGCACCGTGATCCGCAGGCCCGGCAGCCGGCGCAGCAGGGTCTCCAGCGCGATCTGCAGCTCGGCCCGGGCCAGCGGCTGGCCGAGGCACTGGTGGACGCCGAAACCGAAGGCCAGGTGCCGGCGCGCGTCGCGCGACACCTCCAACTCGTCGGCCGTGCCGAACAGCTCCTCGTCCCGGTTGGCGGTGGACAGCATGGCGAGCACGCCCTGGCCGGCCCGGACGAGCGTGCCGCCGAGTTCCACGTCCTTGAGCGCCACCCGGGGCAGCCCGGACTGCACGATGGTCAGGTACCGCAGCAACTCCTCCACCGCACCCCGGACCAGCCCGGGATCGGCCCGCAGCCGGGCGACCTGCTCAGGACGGCGCAGCAGCGCGACGGTGGACAGCGCGGTCATGTTGGCGGTGGTCTCGTGCCCGGCGACGAGCAGCAGCAGCCCGGTCGCGGCGATCTCGGCCGGGCTGACGTCCTCGCGGGCGGCCAGCCGGCTCAGCATGTCGTCGCCGGGGTGCTTCCTCTTCTCCTCCGCCAGCTCGGTCAGGTAGCCGGTCAGCCCGCGCTGCGCCGCCTCGACCGCCGACTGGGTGGCGCGGTTGTCGAGCAGCGTCCGGCTCTGCGCCTGGAACAGCTCGTGGTCCTGGTAGGGCACGCCCAGCAGCAGGCAGATCACGAGGGAGGGGACGGGCAGGGCGAAGTCGGTGACCAGGTCGGCGGTGGTGCCCGCGGCGGTCATCCGGTCGATGGCCCCGTCGACGATCCGCTGGATGCCCGGGCGCATCGCGTCCACCTTGTGCACCAGGAAGTCCTTGGTGACCATGCGGCGCAGCCGGGCGTGCTCCGGGTCGTCCATCCTGATGAAGCTCGGGTTATTCACCGCCAGCGCCCGGCGGCCGGGGGTGAGGAAGGGGAAACCGGGGTGCCGGGCGTCGGCGCTGAACCGCGGGTCGGACAGGACGGTGCGGACCTCCTGGTGGCCGGTCACCAGCCAGCAGAACTCGCCGTCGAGGAGCTCCGCCGGGGTCACCGACCCCTGGCGGGCGGCCCGGTCGTAGGCGGGCGGCGGGTCGAAGGGGCAGCTGCCGTGGGCGGCGGGGAGGGTGAGGGTGGGCGTGGTGGGGGTGGTCGTCACGATGAGTCCTTCCGTCTCCGGCCGCGCGCGACGCCGGCGGCCCGGTCGGGGCGGCCGGCGGGCGCGGGCGATGTCACGGTGTCCCGGTGGCTTCGCCCACGGTGATGGCGCCGCCGGGGCAGAGCGCGGCGGCCAGCCGGACGTCGGCGTACAGGCCCGGCTCCGGGTCGGACCGACGGAGCATCACCAGACCGTCCTCGTCGCTCTGCCCGAACACCTCCGGCGCGGTCAGGACGCACTGACCAGAGCTGCAGCAACGGTCCTGATCGAGGATCACCTGCATGCGGAACACCTCCGTGGGGCGGTGGCGGGCGGCGGGGGCCGTCCGCCACTGGCGTCCTGACAACCTAGCCGCCACTCTGTCGCACACGAATGGTGCGGGGCCGGACGGTGTGAGAATGGCCGATTAACGGGGGTGGGGGGCCGGGGCCCCGGTGCGGGGCGGACCGCCGGGGCCGTGACGGGTCGTGCGGCGGGCCGGGCCGCGGCCCCCGTGGGCCCCCGCCGTCCCCCGTCAGCCCCTCCGGGCCGCCCCGCGACCGGACTGCCCGGGACGCCCCACGGCGGAGGCCGGAGAAATCCCCATGGTGTATTGAGTGCAATACTGTTCGAAAATGTTGTATATTCTGGGGGCGCGGTCAAGGCCGGACCTCCCGGCCGGACCGCCCCCCTGACGTCCCCCGCCGGTTGCCCTGACATCGCCGGCGGGGGACCCCCAGCCCGTCCTGCGCACGCCGAAGCGGTCGGGGCGACGCCCCGACGGACCGGCCGGCCGGCCCCCGCGGTGTCGTGTTCCCCGCCGCCGACGGCCCGCCCGGCCCCGGCCGCGTACCGCCCTCCCGCCCGCGGAGGGCCGGGAGGGCGGCGGCGCGAGCCGGTCGGCGGCGGTCTAGCCGGGCAGCATCTCCGTGCCTGAGGCGTCGGAGGACTCCGTGATCACCAGTTCGCCGACCGCCTCGGCGAGGGCCGAGCGGTCCTCCGCCTTCAGTCCGCCGTCGGTGACGAAGTGGTCCACCTCGTGCAGTCCGGCGAAGCTGCTCAGGCCGGTCACGCCCCACTTGGTGTGGTCGGCGACCACGGCCACCCGCCGGGCGCACCCGATCAGGGCCCGGTTGGTCTGCGCCTCGGCCAGGTTGGGCGTGGTCAGGCCGGCCCGGGCGGAGGCGCCGTGCGTCCCGAGGATCAGCAGGTCGACGTGGAGCGACCCGATCACCATGTCGGCGAGCGGCCCGACCAGCACCTGCGAGGGGGTCGGCGCCCCGCCGGTGAGCAGCACGGACGGCGAGGTCGGGGTCTTGACGCCCTCGGACTCCAGCAGGTGGGCGATCGGCAGGGAGTTGGTCACCACGGTCAGCCCGGGCACGTTCACCAGCTGGGCGGCGACGGCGTGCACCGTGGTGCCGCCGCCCAGTGCGACCACGCTGCCGGGCGTCACCAACAGGGCGGCCGCCTCCGCGATGGCCCGCTTGGCGGACGTTTCCAGGCTGCTCTTGGCCGCGAAGCCGACCTCGTCGCCGGTGCGGCCGGCCAGCCCCACTGCGCCGCCGTGCACCTTCTCCACGTCGCGGCTGCGGGCGAGGGCGTCCAGGTCGCGCCGGACGGTCATGTCGGACACGCCGAGCTGCTCGACCAGGTCCGAGACGCGGACGGCTCCGTCGCGCCGGATCGCCTCCATGATCAGCGCGCGGCGCTGATGTGCGAGCAGTCCTTGATCAGCCACCAGTTCCCCAGACCCGCCGTCGAGAGTGTCGTCCGTCGGCATGAATGTACTGCAGTGGCAATCCGCGGTGTGCAGACGGTTCCGGCGTCGGAGGCGGGCGACCGCGTCGAAGCCCCGTGCGCCGGCCTCCCGGGGGGTGGGTGCGAACGGGACGGCGGGGGTGGCCGGGTCCATCGGTCAGCTCCATTCTCGGCTTCGATCACCCGCTGCGGGCGGCTCCGCGGAGCCCGGCCCGGGCGGTGGACGTGGCCCGGGTGCTGGACGCGCCAGGCCGGGGTGCTTCCATTCCGCCCGCCGCGCAGGCCCGTTGCGACACCACTGAGGACACCGAAGCGACACGGTTCCGGTAGAGCCTGCGGGCATCGTAGGTAGTCGGGCCGACAGGTGATGCGGTCGATAGGTGGTGCGGTCGATAGGTGGTGCGGCCGCGGCGGATCGCCGGATGGTCCGGCGGGCCCGTTCGGCCGCTCCACGCCATGGCTCCGGGAAGGCCGAAGGTTGCTCCGGGGGCCGTCGGCGCTACCGGCGGCTCTTGTCTTTCGTTGGTAAATGTTGGAAAATGCTGATTGTGGAAGAGGGTGTTACTCCCTGCGCCGGGCGGCACCCTCGGCCTCCCCGCCGGGCTGCCCTGGAACTCCCGGCGGGGCTCGATCACCGGCCTGGCCGGGCGCCCGGCCAGGCCGGTTCGGCCCGCCCGGTGCCGTGAGACTCCGTCACGCCGAGGATTCCCCCATGAGCCGCCGCACTTCGCACCACGGCGCGGCCGGGATCCGAGTCGGGGCGGCGGCAGTGAGCCGTTGAGGGGCGGTGATCCTGCCATCCACCGGGCTGCCGGTGCGCGCGTCCGCCACGCCCGCACCGGCAGCCGCTTGCCTCCGGGGCCTGCGGGCGCCTGCGGTGCCTGCGGGGCACATCCCTGACCGGTCAGGACGGCGCCGGCGAAGGTGCTCGGGCGGCACGGTGCTCGGTCGGATCCGCCCGGACGACGGGTCGCCGCACGCGTCGGCGGTGCTCCGTCGACGACCGGCGGTCTTCCCTCGGTGGTCGCGGCGGTCGTCCGCCGGCCGCCGGTCGCCCCCGGCCACCGCCCCGACCCCGTCCCGGTCCCGCCGCGACCCCGCCGCGGAGCCGGAAGGTCCGGACGGGCCGGACGGGCCGTGGGGCGCCCTGAAAAGCGTCGGGCGCCGGGAAAAGCGTCGGGCCCCGGGCGCCGTTCGGCTGCCCGGGGCCCGGGGCCCGGGAGCGGGACCGCCCGCCCGGCCCGTCGCGCGTGGTCAACGACCGGCGACCGCGGTGGGGGAGGCCAGCAGGGGGAGTGCCAGCGCCGCGGCGCCGATCAGGCCGGCGTCGGTGCCGAGCAGGGCGGGGGTCACGGTGAGGTGGGCGGCGAAGGGCAGCGCGGCGTAGGTGGCCAGGTGCCGGCGCAGCGGGTCGAAGAGGACGTCGCCGGCCTTGGCGACGCCGCCGCCGACGACGGCGGTGTCGATCTCGACCAGGGTGGCGGTGGCGGCGATGCCGGCGGCGAGCGCCTGGGCCGCGCGGTCGTAGGCGTGCCGGGCGGCGGGGTGGCCGGCCCGGGCGGCGGTGGCGACCGCGCCGGCGGAGGTGTCGTGGCCGGCGGGCTGCCAGCCCCCTTCGAGGGCGGTGCGGGTGATGGCGGTCCCGCTGGCGAGTCCTTCGAGGCAGCCGCGCGATCCGCAGGGGCAGGGGCGGCCGTCGAGGTCGACGCTGATGTGGCCGAGGTGGCCGGCGTTGCCGCTGGGGCCGGTGTGCAGGGAGCCGTCGATGATCAGGCCTGCTCCGACGCCGGTGGAGACCACCAGGCAGAGGGCGTTGCGGTGGTCGCGGGCGGCGCCGCGCCAGTGTTCGGCGGCGGTCATCGCCACGGCGTCGCCGCCGAGGGCGACGGGGAGGCCGTCGACGGCCGGGTGGGCGGCGACCTCGGAGCGCAGCGGGAAGCCGCGCCAGGCGGGGATGTTCACGGGGCTGACGGTGCCGGCCTGGATGTCCACGGGGCCGGCGCTGCCGATGCCGACGGCGCGTACCGAGGCCCACAGCGGGTGCCGCGCGAGCAGGTCCAGCACCTGGTCCACGACGGCCATGACCTCACGGGCGCCGCCGCGCGCGGGGGTGGGCAGCTGGACCTGGTGCAAGAGGCCGCCGTCCCGGTCGGCCAGGCCGCCCGCGATCTTCGTCCCCCCGACGTCGACGGCTGCCAGCAGGGGGTGCGCGAGTGCGTGCCGGCTGTCGACGACCCCGGCCAGTTCGTAACTCATTGTGACGTCTCCGCGATCGGGGCTGGATGGGCTCCCGGGTCCGGGCATGGGTCTGCCCGTCCGGTCCGGCTGATTCTCGCTCCGATGGACAACGTTGTCCAGGGATCCCCGATGACGTTCGGGCAACGAGACTAAATCGACATAAGTTAGGTAAAGGTTTAGTCAAGTAGGCCTTGATCCTTAACAGAACCGCTGAATAACGTTATTGACCGGTCTATGGACATGGCCGGGATATGACGTCTACGTTAAGCGTCCAACGGCCCCGGGAGCTCAAACCCTCGACCTGGGCGCCGCTTCCCGAAGTCAATGACGATCAGCGCGAAGGAACAGCGAAGATGCGCAGAGGATGGGTGGCCGTCGCGGCTGCGACCATGGTTGTGCTCACGGCCTGTAGCGGAGGCAGTGGCGGGACGTCGTCCTCGGCCGCGTCGGCCGCCGCGGATCCGGCGAAGGTCTCCGGCGACATCACGGTGCTGACGAACCGCACCGACCAGATCAAGGACGGCTCGCTCAAGAAGTACGCCGACGAGTTCAGCCGGACCTACCCCAACGTGAACGTCAAGTTCGAGGGCCTCACCGACTACGAGGGTGAAGTCAAGATCCGCATGAACACCGAGAACTACGGTGACGTGCTGCTCATCCCGGACAACGTGTCGATCACCCAGTACCCGACCTTCTTCTCGCCCCTGGGCGACTCGGCCGAGCTCTCCAAGACCTACAACTGGACGGACTACACCACCGTCAAGGACAAGGTCTACGGCATCGCCAACTACGGCACCGCCACCGGCCTGGTCTACAACAAGGCCGTCTGGCAGCAGGCCGGCGTCACCCAGTGGCCGAAGAGCACCCAGGAGTTCATCGACGACCTGAAGGCCATCAAGGCCAAGGGCCAGGCGATCCCGTACTACACGAACTACAAGGACGCCTGGCCGCTGCAGAAGTGGACCGACAACATCGGCGGCCCGAGCTGCGACCAGGGCGGCAAGGACAAGCTCTCCACCACCGCGGAGCCGTGGGCGGCCGGGCAGGACCTCAACGCCATCGACGGCCTGCTGTACAACACCGTCCACGAGAAGCTCAGCGAGGACGACCCGACCACCACCAACTGGGAGAAGTCCAAGACGCTGCTGGGCACCGGCAGGATCGGCGCCATGCTGCTCGGCTCCTGGGCCGTCCCGCAGATGCAGGCCGCCGCCACCGCCGCCGGCCAGAACCCGGACGACATCGGCTTCATGCCGTTCCCGCAGGCGGCCGGCGGCAAGCTCTGCACCATCATCCAGCCCGACTACAAGTACGCGGTCAACGTGCACTCCAAGAACAAGGAGGCCGCGCGCGCCTGGATCGACTGGTTCCTGAACAAGTCCGGCAGCGCGCAGGCCGAGCAGGCCGTCTCCTCGGTCAAGGGCAGCACCCTGCCGGCCTCCCTGAAGCCCTTCGAGGCGCAGGGCGTCACGCTGCTGCTCGGCCAGAACCAGCAGAACGCCGCCGTCATCAGCAAGATCGACAAGGGCTCCGAGATCGGTCTGGGCAGCCCGGACTACCGGCAGAAGCTCGTCGACACCGCCCGTGGCGCGGCGCCGGGCGACATGAACAGCTACTTCGCCGACCTCAACAAGAAGTGGGCCGCCTCGCAGAAGACGGTCACGGGCTGACGCACCCCGGCCGGCGGCGCGGCGACCCGCCCGTCACCTCCCCACCCCGCGGGCCCGCCGCGCCGCACTCCGGGCGCTTGATCCAACGAAGGAACGAAGATGACTGCACTGCAGAAGGACAGGAAGCGGGGGCCCGCCCCGGCCCCGGCCGCCCCGGCTGCACCGACGAAGCCGGCCCTCCACCGGCGGACCACCCGCAGGCACTGGTGGTTCACCCCCTGGCTCTACCTGCTGGTCCCGCTCACCCTGCTGGTGGCCTTCACCTACCTGCCGATCATCGACATGTTCGGCTACAGCGCCACCGACTGGGACGGCATCAGCCCCACCAGTGAGAACGTCGGCGCCGACAACTACCTGGAGCTGTTCACCCGGCCCGAGCTGTTCAAGGTCTTCCTGGTCAGCGGCGTGTACCTGACGGCGTCCTTCGTGCAGATCGCGGCGGCCCTCTACTTCGCGACGGTGCTGAGCTTCAACACCAGGTTCCGCAACGTCTTCAAGGGGATCCTGTTCTTCCCCTACCTGATGAACGGCGTCGCGATCGGCTTCGTCTTCCTGTACTTCTTCCAGCCCGGCGGCACCCTGGACTCCCTGCTGGACGCGTTCGGCCACCACGGCAAGCAGATGTGGCTCGGCGACCCCGACCTGGTCAACAAGTCGCTGGCCGGCGTCTCGGTCTGGCGCTACATGGGCCTGAACATGGTGCTGTTCCTCGGGGCGATCCAGTCCATCCCGGGACACCTCTACGAGGCGGCCTCGCTGGACGGGGCCAACCGCTGGCAGCAGTTCCGGCACATCATCGCCCCCAGCATCAAGCCGATCATCAGCCTCAGCGTGATCCTCGCGATCTCCGGCTCGCTGGCCGTCTTCGAGATCCCGTACATCATGACCGGCGGCGCCAACGGCAGCCAGACCTTCGTCATCCAGACCGTCAACCTCGCCTTCAAGTTCGACAAGGTCGGGCTCGCCTCCGCGAGCGCCGTGGTGCTGCTGGCGCTCATCCTGCTCGTCACCTGGATCCAGCGCCGCCTGGTGCCGGAGGAGAGGGTGGAACTGTCGTGACCACTCCTGACACCGCCCTCGCCGCCCGGCGCGGGGCCCGCCGGAGCCCCCGGGCCCGCTTCACCGTCGGCGGCACCGCCAAGTACCTCTCGCTGGTCATCGCCAGCGCGATCGTCCTCGTCCCGCTGCTCGTGGTGTTCCTCACCTCGCTCAAGACCGACAAGGAGGCCTCCACCACCGGGCCGCTCACCCCGCCCGGCAACTGGTTCAACTTCGGCAACTACCTGACGGCCTTCCAGGAGGGCCGGCTGGTCCAGGCCCTCGTCAACACGGCGATCATCCTGGTGATCTCCACCACCGGGACCGTCCTGATCGGCTCGATGACCGCCTACGCCATCGACCGCTTCGAGTTCCGCCTCAAGAAGCTCGTGATGGGCCTGTTCCTGGTCGCCACCCTGGTGCCCGGCGTCACCACCCAGGTCGCGACCTTCCAGATCGTCAACGACCTCGGGGCGTTCAACACCCGCTGGGCGGCGATCCTGCTGTACCTCGGCACCGACATCGTCTCGATCTACGTCTTCCTGCAGTTCATCAGGTCGATCCCGGTCTCCCTCGACGAGGCCGCCCGGCTCGACGGCGCGAACAGCTTCACCATCTACCGGCGGATCATCCTCCCGATGCTCAAGCCCGCCGTCGCCACCGTCGTGATCATCAAGGGGATCACCGTCTACAACGACTTCTACATCCCCTTCCTCTACATGCCGGACTCCGAACTCGGCACCGTCTCCACCGCCCTGTTCCGCTTCAAGGGCCCCTTCGGGGCCCACTGGGAGACCATCTCGGCCGGCACCGTCCTGGTGATCCTGCCGACCTTCCTGGTCTTCCTCACCCTGCAGCGCTTCATCTACAGCGGCTTCGCCGCCGGCTCGACGAAGTGACCGACGTCCCGGTACGGCACCGCACCCGCGCCGCGGTGCCGTACCCCGGACCGGGCGAGGGGGACCGATGAGCCCGCGGGTCACCATCCGGGACGTCGCGGCCCGGGCCGGGGTGTCCGCCGGGGCGGTCTCGATGGCCTTCAACGACCGCCCGGGCCTCGCCCTCCCCACCCGCGAGCGGATCCGCGCCGCCGCCGCCGAACTCGGCTGGACACCCAGCCAGGCCGCCCGCCGGCTCGCCGGCTCGGCCGGCCGGATCGAGACCGTCGGCCTGGTCATCGCCCGGCCCGCCCGCCAACTGGGCCTCGAACCCTTCTACATGGAGTTCATCTCCGGCATCGAGGCCGTGCTCCAGGAGCGCTCCGCGTCCCTGCTGCTGCGCCTGGTGCGCGACCGTGACCAGGAGATCGCCGTCCAGAGCGAGTGGTGGCGCACCCGACGGGTCAGCGGCTCGATCCTGGTCGACCTCACCGAGGACGACCCCCGGATCCCCGCGCTCGCCCGGATCGGCATGCCGACGGTGGCCGCCGGTCACCCCGGCCTCGCCGGCCGGGCCGTCGACGCGGTGTGGACGGACGACGCGGCCGCGATCGAGGAGGCGGTGCGCTACCTCGCCGTCCTCGGCCACCGGCGGATCGCCCGGGTCGGCGGCGACCCGGCCCTCGGGCACACCGCGATCCGCACCCGCGCCCTGGAGCGGATCACCGCGGAGCTCGGGCTGGAGCCGGCCCGCACCCTCACCACCGACTTCTCCGGCCACGCCGGCGCCCGCGCCACCCGCAGACTGCTGGCCGCCCCGGAGCGACGCCCCACCGCGATCATCTACGACAACGACATCATGGCCGTCGCCGGCATCGCGGTCGCGGCGGAGCTCGGGCTCCAGGTGCCCAGGGATCTCAGCCTGATCGCCTGGGACGACTCGCAGCTGTGCCGGCTCACCCACCCGACGCTCTCCGCCATGAGCCACGACGTGCACGGCTACGGCGTCCAGGTGACCCGGACCCTCTTCGACGTGGTCAACCGCACCAGCGTCCCCTCGGGCCCGGCACCCACGCCGGTGCTCGTCCCCCGCGGCAGCAGCGCGCCCCCCGGCGCCTGACCGCGGCCCCCGACCCCGGTCCGTCCCCGGCTCCTTCCGAGGGTAAGGAGCCCCGGGGACGGGCCGGCCCGCCCTTGCCGGCCCCTTCCCACCGGAGCAGCACATGACCGAGCCCCAGCCGACCGCGGGCCTGCTCAGCAACGAGATCCGCCCCTACGCCTGGGGCTCGACCACCGCGATCGCCGAGCTCACCGGGCGCACCCCGACCGGACTGCCCGAGGCCGAGCTGTGGATGGGCGCCCACCCGGGCGCCCCCTCGCTGCTGGACCGCGGCGACGGCCCCGAGCCGCTGACCGAGGTGATCGCCCGCGACCCCGGGCGGGAGCTCGGCGAGCGTGCCGGACGCCGCTTCGGCGGCCGGCTGCCCTTCCTGCTCAAGATCCTCGCCGCCCGGCAGGCCCTGTCCGTCCAGGTCCACCCCAGCAACGAGCAGGCCCGGGCGGGGTACGCCGCCGAGGAGGCGGCCGGCATCCCCCTGGACGCCCCGCACCGGATCTACAAGGACCCGCACCACAAGCCCGAACTGATCTGCGCCCTGGACGACTTCGACGCCCTCTGCGGATTCCGCGAGCCGGCCGCGACCGCCCGGCTGCTCGCACCGCTGGACGCCCCCGCACTGGCGCCCTGGCTGGACGTGCTGCGCACCGGCGAGCCCGCGACCGCCCTGCGCACCGTCCTCACCGAGGCACTGGGCGGCGACCGCGAGCGGGGTGTCAGGGCCGCCGCCGAACTCACCCCGGCCCTGGAGCACGCCGCCCGGCAGGGCGGCCCCGACGCCCCGGCCCACGCCGCGTTCGCGGCCGCCGCCCGCGACTACCCCGGCGACCCGGGGCTGGTCGCCGCGCTGCTGCTCAACCACGTGCGGCTGCGTCCGGGCCAGGCCCTCTTCCTCGACGCCCGGGTCCCGCACGCCTACCTGCGCGGCACCGGCGTGGAGATCATGGCGAACTCGGACAACGTGCTGCGCTGCGGGCTGACCCCCAAGCACGTCGACGTGGCAGCCCTCACCGGGATCGTCGACTTCCGGCCGTCCGCACCGGCGTTCGTCCGGGCCACGGCGGGCGTCGACGGCGAACTGCACTACCCGGCGCCGGCCGCCGAGTTCGCGCTGTCCCGGCTGGACGTGCTCGGCCGTGCCACCGTCGACGGCCGGGGCCCGCAGATCCTCTTCTGCGTCGACGGCACCGCCGAACTCGTCCAGCACCCGGGCGGGCCGGTGGCCCTGGGACGGGGCGACAGCGTGTTCGTCCCCGGCACCGGGGCGCCCGCCGAACTGCGGGGCACCGCGACCCTCTACCGCGCCGCCGTCCCCCCGCCCGGCGACGGTGACTGACCGGAACGGCCGGGCCGGGCCGGGCGCCGACACCCCGCGTCCCACCCGGAGCCGCCCCGCCCGCGCCGTGGACACCGCGGCGCCGGAGCAGGCCGCGGCGGAGCGCCGACCCCGTAAGCTCCGTGCCATGACCAGCAGACACGGCAGCCGGCCCACCATGAACGACGTGGCCGCCGCGGCGGGCGTGGGCCTCAAGACCGTCTCCCGGGTCGTCAACGGCGAGAGCGGAGTCAGCCCGGCGATGGCGGCCCGCGTCAACGCCGCCATCGCCGAACTCGGCTTCCGCCGCAACGACAGCGCCCGCCTGCTGCGCACCGGCCGCACCGCGAGCATCGCCCTGCTGCTGGAGGACATCGCCGACCCGTTCTCCTCCGCCCTGTCCCGGGCCGTGGAGGACGTGGCCGCGGCGGAGGGCTGCCTGCTGTTCACCGGCTCCAGCGGCGAGCACCCGCCGCGCGAGCGCGAACTCGCCCTGGCCTTCTGCGCCCGCCGGGTCGACGGCCTGGTGGTCGTCCCGGCCGGCGACGACCACTCCTACCTCCTCCCCGAGACCGCCTCCGGCACCCCCGTGGTCTTCGTCGACCGCCCGGCCACCGGGATCGCCGCCGACGCGATCCTCAGCGACAACGCCGGCGGCGCCCGCGAGGGCGTGAGCCACCTGATCCGGCACGGTCACCGCAGGATCGGCTTCATCGGCGACCTGCCGCAGATCCACACCAGTGCCGAGCGGCTGCGCGGCTACCGCGAGGCGATGGCCGCCGCCGGCCTCCCGGTGGACGAGCGGTGGATCGCCTGCGGCACCACCGACCGGGCCCGGGTGGCGGAGGCGGTCACCCGCCTCGTCGGCGGCCCCGAGCCCGTCACCGCGCTGTTCACCGCGAACAACCGGATCACCGTCGCGGCCCTGCACCGGCTGCCCCGGACCGGCGGGCGGCCGGCCCTGCTCGGCTTCGACGACCTCGAACTCGCCGACCTGCTGACCCCCGCCCTCACCGTCGTCGCCCAGGACCCGGCCGCCCTCGGCACCGCCGCCGCCAGCACCCTGTTCGAACGCCTGGCGGGCGACCGCACCCCGCCGCGCCGCATCGTGATCCCGACCCGCCTGATCGCCCGCGGCTCCGCCGAGAGCCCGCCGCCGGCCGTCCGTTGACGAGCCCGGCGGGCAATGCCCCGCCGACCTGACAGGATGGACCCGCGCCGCGCACCGACGGCCGCGCGGCCCAGCAGGACGGAGAGGAATCACGATGGAACGCCGGGTGACGATCCGTGATGTCGCCGCCCGCGCCGGTGTCTCGGCGGGCGCCGTGTCGCTCGCCCTGAACGACCGGCCGGGAGTGTCGGAGGCCACCCGCCGCCGCATCACCGAGGCCGCCCGGGAGCTCGGCTGGTCGCCGAGCCTCGCGGCCCGGGCGCTGGCCGGCGGCCCGCGGGTGCACACCGTCGGCATGGCGATCACCCGGGAGGCGGTGGGGGTGGGCCTGGACTCCGTCCACATGGCGCTGATCGGCGGCATCGAGAGCGTGCTCGCCGACCGGCCCTGCGCCCTGCTGCTGCACGTCGCCCCCGACCTGGACGCCGAGATCGCGCTGTACCGGCAGTGGTGGCAGTCCGGCCGGGTGAACGGCACCGTGCTGATCGCCGTGTCGGCCGACGATCCCCGGGTCGCCGCGCTGAGCCGGCTCGGCATGCCGGCGGTGGCGCTCGCCCACCCCGCGCTCGCCGGGCCGTTCCCCGCCGTGTGGAGCGACGACGCGGCCGCGACGGCCGAGGCGGTGCGCTACCTGGCGATGCTGGGCCACCGCCGGATCGCCCACGTGTCCGGCCCCGAGACGCTCGGCCGCACCCTGCAGCGGGCCCGGGCGTTCGAGGACACCGCCGCCGAGCTGCGCCTGGACAGCGCCCGCGCCGTCCGTACCGACCTGTCGGCGCACGGCGGCGCGGCGGCCACCCGGAGCCTGCTGGCCTCGGCCGACCGGCCCACCGCGGTGCTCTACGACAACGACGTGATGGCGGTGGCCGGTATCGCGGTGGCCGCCGAGACGGGCCTGCGCGTGCCCGCGGACCTGTCCCTGGTCGCCTGGGACGACTCCGACCTGTGCCGGATCACCCGCCCGGCGCTGTCGGCCCTCAGCCACGACCCGTTCGCCACCGGCGAGCAGGTGGCCCGTTGCCTGCTGGAGCTGCTGGACAACGGGACGGCGCCGTCCCGGACCTCCGGCACGCCGGTGCTGGTGCCGCGCGGCACCACCGGGCCGGCCCCCGCCCCCTGAACCCGTCGGCGGGGAGGCCTCAGGCCGCGGGCGGTGCGGTGCTGCCCCGGGGGGTCAGCCGCGGCGCGAGGTCCTCGTAGCCGGCCGCCCGGCGGTCGGTGACCAGGGCGAGCAGGGTGCGGGCCGCGTTGGCGCCGTAGGCGTGGATGTCACGGGACAGGGCGGTCAGCGGCGGCCGCACCACCTGGGCGAGCGGGGAGTCGTCCCAGGCCACGATCGAGAGGTCGCGCGGCACCTGAAGGCCCATCTCCTGGGCCACCGACAGCCCGGCGACCGCCATGATGTCGTTGTCGTAGAGGACGGCGGTCGGCCGCCCGGCCGAGAGCAGCAGCCGGCGGGTCGCCCGCGCGCCCTCCTCGCCGGTGTAGTCGGTGTGCACGACGGGCTGCGCCTGGAGGCCCAGGTCCGCGCAGGCCTCGGCGAACGCGTGGTCGCGCAGCGAGGTGTGCACCAGGCCGGTCAGGCCCGCCACCCGGGCGACCCGCTGGTGGCCCAGGGCCGCCAGGTACTCCATCGTCTCGCGGACCGCCGCGGCGTCGTCCGACCACACCGGGGTCAGGGTGCCGGCTCCCGAGGGGTGGCCGATGACCACGGTCGGCAGGCCCATCTCCTCCAGGGCCGGGACCCGGGCGTCGTTCTCGCGCAGGTCCACCAGGATCGCCCCGTCGATGTGCCGCTCGCCCCACCAGCGCCGGTAGGCCTCCAGGCCCCGGTCGTGGTCGGGCACCACCTGCAGCGCCAGGGAGTAGGAGGCGTCGGAGAGCACCTTCTCGATCCCGCCGATGAGCTCCATGAAGAAGGGCTCGGTGCCCAGCATCCGGGCCGGCCGGCACAGGGCCAGGCCGACCGCCGCGGCCTTGGCGCCGCTGAGCGCCCGCGCCGCGCTGTTGCGGACGAAGCCGAGCTCCTCGGCGGCGGCGACCACCTTGGCCCGGGTCGCGTCGGAGACGCCGGGCTGCCCGTTCAGGGCGTTGGAGACGGATACCTTCGACACGCCGACGATCTTGGCGATGTCGGCGATGGTGGGCCGCCGCGCGGCAGGACTCTTCTGCTGGGACACCTGATCCACAAAACCCTTCCGAACCGCTTAGGCGCATGTTGCTCCCCTCAAGCTACTACGCCGACCTGCGGGGTGTCCGGCCACCCTGTTACGGCCGCTGTGCAGGCTGGGGAAGAAACGGTTAATCGGGCGTTGACAGGGTCATCCGGCCGCCTCTACCGTTCTCGGTAGTTAATCGGTTAAGCGCCTGGCTGGTCACTGCGGGCACTGCCGGCCGCACTTCCCGGCCGCCCGGGCCAACCCCCCCCGCGGACGCCGGTCACCGGCCCGTCGTGACCCACCCGCCGCACCGGCCGCACCCGGCTCGCTCCGGGCCCCGCAGACGCGGTGCGGACGGACGCCCCAACACCTCCGTCCGCACCGTAGCCCCCATGTCCGGCCGCCGCTGCGCGGCGCCGGCCCGCCGCCCCTCGCGGCCGAGGGCTCGTACCGCCCCCTGGCACCGCCCGGAACAGCACCGCAGCGCGTCCCCGGCCCCGGTGCCGGCGACGCCGGCGGTTCAGGGGCCACCCGCCACCCCACCCTGGGACGCAAGGGACGCGCGTGCGCCACAAGATCGAACCCCGCTCCAGAAGACTCGGGCCGCCGGCGGTCCTGCTCGCCGCCGCACTCGCGGTGACCGGCCTCACCCTGGGCCGGACGCCGGCCTCCGCCGCCGATGCCGGCAGCGCCTTCGCCACCCGCTGCGGCATCCACTTCTGCCTGGACGGCAAGGAGTACTACGTCGCCGGCGCCAACACCTACGACATGTTCACCTACGGCCCCGGGTCCGGTGCGACGGACGCCGAGTACATGGACAAGGCCCGCATCGACGCCCACTTCGCCAACCTGGCGGCGGACAAGGTCGACGTCGTCCGGCTGTGGATGTTCAGCCACGACGACTGGCACGGCTTCGAGAAGAGCAAGGGCGTCTACAACGAGCGCGAGTTCGCCGAGTTCGACTACATCATCGCCTCGGCCAAGGCCCACGGCCTGAAGCTGGTGCCGGTCTTCGAGAACTACTGGGAGGCCTACGGCGGCATCGACAGCCGCCTGCAGTGGGAGGGCCTGTCCGGCGGCCAGCCCGGCCGGGCCGCGTTCTTCGACAAGACCCGCTGCGCCGGCTGCTTCACTTCCTACAAGAACTACGTCGGCTACGCCCTGAACCGCACCAACACCTACACCGGCGTCAAGTACAAGGACGACCCGACCGTCTTCGCCTGGGACCTCATGAACGAGCCCCGCTACGAGAATCAGAGCGCCACGGAGAACGTCGACGGCACCACCCTGCGCGCCTGGGTCGACGAGATGGGCGCCTTCGTCAAGGGCATCGACTCCAAGCACCTGCTGGGCGCCGGTCTGGAGGGCCACGGCACCGCCTACGGATTCGGCGGCGACGAGGGCAACCCCTTCGTCCGCGTCCAGCAGTCGCCGTACCTCGACTACACCTCGGCGCACCCGTACCCGACCGAGGCCTGGGCGAACTTCTCGATCGACCGGACCAAGGCACTGGTCCGCAAGTGGATCAGCGACTCCCACGACGTGGTCGGCAAGCCCTTCTTCATGGGCGAGTTCAACGTCCACAACGTCGACCGCTCCGCCTGGTGGACGGCCCTCTACGCCGACTTCGAGGCGGCCGGCGGTGACGGCAGCGCCTTCTGGTGGTACGAGGACCACAACGTCGACGGGAAGTTCGGCGTCCTGGCCGGGGCGCCCGAACTCTCGGTGTTCCGCGCCCACTCCGACCGGATGCGGGCCAGGAGCGGGCTGGTCGTCCCCACCACGTCGCCGACCGCCACCACGTCGCCGACCGCCACCGCCTCGCCGACGGCCACGGCGTCCCCGACCGCCACGGTCTCCCCGACGCCCACGGCGTCCCCGACCGCCACGGTCCCCCCGACGGCGACCCCCACGTCCACGGGCACCTGCTCCGTCCACTACGGGCTCTCCGACTGGGGGACGTCCTTCAACGGCGACGTCACCGTCAGGAACGCCGGCAGCACCGCAGTCAACGGCTGGCAGCTGGTCTTCTCGTTCCCCGGCGGCCAGAGCATCTCCCAGATGTGGAACGCCCGTTACGCCCAGAGCGGGCGGCAGGTCACCGCGACCAACCCGGCCGACTACAACACCACCGTCGCGGCCGGGTCCTCCGTCAACTTCGGCTTCAGCGGGGCCTCCGTCGCCGGGACCAACGGCGTGCCGCAGAGCTTCACGCTGAACGGCACCACCTGCACCACGTACTGACCGCGAGGCACCGGCCGGCCCGTGACGCGCACCCCGCGTCACCGGCCGGCCGGTCCCGTTCCGGCGCGTGGGGTGCAGGCGCTCCCCGGTCGCCGGTCCCGTCCGGGCGTACCGCAGCACCGCCCCACCCGACGGGGGTGGGAGCGGCGCTGCGGCGGGGGAGGAGCGCCCGTCAGGGGGTGGCGCGGAGCGCGGCCTCGCCCCAGCGGCGGTCGAGGTCGGCGAAGAACGCGGCCGTGCTGCCCGGCTGGGCGCCGCGGGCGATGTCGATCAGCTTCTTCCGGTAGTCGGGCCGGTTGAGGCCGATGCCGGCCAGGCCGTCGATGGCGTCGACCTGGGCGGTGTCGGCCTCGGAGCGGTCGAGGAACTTGACGCCCTTGTCCGCGAAGGGCTTGAGGACGGCAGGCAGCGGTGCCGCGGCGAGGGTGGGGACGGCGCCCTCCCGGGCGGCGGCGCCCGACTTGTCGGTGAACCAGTCGATCCACGCCCGGGCCGCCGCCTTGTTCCCCGAGTGCAGGCTGATCGCCTGCTGGTAGCCGGAGACCACGACGGTGCAGAAGACGCCGTCCTTCTGCACCGGGAAGGGCAGGAAGCCGATCGCGGCCGGGTCGCTGCCGGCCTTGTGGGCGGCGTCCTGCATCTGCGCGACCGCCCAGGACCCGAGCTGCATGGCCGCGACGTCCCCCTTGGCCAGGAGCGTCTTGGACCTCTCCCAGTCGGTGCTCGTGGGATCCTTCTCGGCGAGCCCGCGCGCGACGATGTCGTGGAGCAGGGTGTCGATGACGTTCAGGTCGCTGCCCGCCGACCACGGGGTGTCGCTGACGCTCAGCTCGGCGGTGGCCCGCGGATCGCAGCCGACCGACCCGACGTTGTTCGACCAGCCGGTCAGCGGCCAGGCGTCCTTGTAGTTCGTGTAGTACGGGATCGCGCCGGTGCGGTCCTTGATCCGCTGGAGGTCGGCCAGGAACTCCGCCGGGCTGGCGGGCCATTCGGTGATCCCGGCCCTGGCCCAGACCGCTCTGTTGTAGACGAAGCCGTTGGCGGAGCCCGACTCGGCCATCCCGTACGCCTTGCCCCCGACCGTGGCCCGGTCGGCGAAGCGGTACCGGGAGCCCACGGCGGCGCCCGGACCGAGCGGCGCGAAGTATGCCGGGTAGTCGCTCTGCGGGAGGGAGGCCGGGATCATCAGGACGTCGCCGTACGACTTCGTGCCCAGCCGGCGCCTGACCTCGCCCTCGTAGTCGGTGATGCCCTCGAAGTGGACCCTGACCTTCGGGTGGACGCGTTCGAACTGCGCCGCGTAGCCGTCCAGGACGCCGCCCGCGACCAGGTCGGTCCGCTGCGTCAGCACGGTGATGTCACCGGCGACGGTGTCCGGGTCGGCCGGCGGGTAGGCGAAGTCCACCGCCTTCTTCGTCGAGCTGCAGCCGGTCGCGGCCAGGGCCACGGCTGCGATCGCTGCGACAAGGGACCGTCTGTCCACTGATGTCGGCTCCTTCCAGGTCTGTCCCGGCATGCGCGCGGGTTGCCGGAACTATGCCAGGAGAGAGCCTAACCGGTAAACCACTGTGGTTCACGGCGGGGCAAAATGTTACTCTCCGTTGCACGAGTTGAGGGAATCCGCACGTGAACCGGCCCATTGAGTGCTTTCCGTTGCCCATGCCGGGAGAAGAACCGGTTTATGGACAGACCCTGGCGAGCGGGTTAGCGTTGCACCGCCCACACCCGATCGGGTCGGTCAACGCGAATGGAGCCGCACCATGAAGGACGTCACCCAGCTGGACCAGGGCTGGAGCCTGCACCACGAAGGGGCCCTGCTCCCCGCCCGGGTCCCGGGCAGCGTCCACACCGACCTGCTGGCCGCCGGGCTGATCCCGGACCCGTACCTCGGCACCGACGAGAACGAGGTGGCCTGGGTCGGCCGCCGGGACTGGACCTACAGCACCCGCCTCGCCGGCACCGGCCCGCACGAGCGCACCGACCTCGTCTTCGACGGCCTGGACACCGCCGCCCGGATCACCCTGGGCGCCACCGAGCTGGGCCGCACCCGCAACATGCACCGCAGCTACCGCTTCGACGTCACCGGCCTCGCCGGCGACCTCGCCGTGCACTTCACCAACCCCTATCAGGAGGCCGCCGAGGTCCGCGCGATCACCGGCGAACGCCCGAACGTCTACCCGGAGCCGTTCCAGTACATCCGCAAGATGGCCAGCAGCTTCGGCTGGGACTGGGGCCCCACCCTGCCCACCTCCGGCATCTGGCGCCCCGCCCGCCTGGAGCACTGGTCCACCGCCCGGCTCGCCCAGGTCCGCCCGCTGGTCACCGTCCAGGACGGCACCGGCCGGGTCGAGATCCACCTCACCGTCGAGCGCACCGCCGCCGGCGCCGGACGCCCGCTCACCGCCCGCGCCACCGTCGCCGGCGCCGAGGCCGAGACCGTCCTGGACGGCGACCGGGCCGTGCTGACCCTCGACGTGCCGGACCCGGCCCTGTGGTGGCCCCGCGGCTACGGCGACCAGCCCCTGCACGACCTCGGCCTCACCCTCGCCGACGCCACCGGCCCGCTCGACACCTGGCACCGGCGGATCGGCTTCCGCACCGTCGAGCTCGACACCTCCGCCGACGAGCACGGCACCGGCTTCACCCTGGTCGTCAACGGCGAACGCCTCTTCGCCCGCGGCGTCAACTGGATCCCCGACGACACCCTGGTCACCCGGGTCACCCCCGAGCGCTACCGCACCCGCCTCACCCAGGCCGCCGAGGCCAACATCGACCTGATCCGGATCTGGGGCGGCGGCATCTACGAGGACGAGGCCTTCTACGACGCCTGCGACGAACTCGGCCTGCTGGTCTGGCAGGACTTCCTGTTCGCCTGCGCCGCCTACCCCGAGGAGCAGCCGCTGCGCGGCGAGGTGGAGGCCGAGGCCCGCGAGAACGTCGTCCGGCTGATGCCGCACCCCAGCCTGGTGCTCTGGAACGGCAACAACGAGAACCTCTGGGGCTTCCGCGACTGGGGCTGGGAGCCCGAACTGGCCGGCGACTCCTGGGGCGAGGGCTACTACCTCGGGGTACTGCCGCGCATCGTGGCCGAACTCGACCCCACCCGCGCCTACTCGGCCGGCAGCCCGTGGTCCGGCTCCTGGGACCACCACCCCAACGACCCCGACCACGGCACCCACCACTCGTGGGAGGTCTGGAACCGCCAGGACTACACCGAGTACCGCGCGAACGTCCCCCGCTTCGTCTCCGAGTTCGGCTGGCAGGCGCCGCCCGCCCACGCCACCCTGCTGCGGGCCCTGCCCGGCGAGGACCTCGCCGCCGACTCGCCCGGCATGCTGCACCACCAGAAGGCCGAGGACGGCAACGGCAAGCTGAACCGCGGCGTCGAGCGGCACTTCGCGCCGCCCGGGGACTTCGACCGCTGGCACTACCTCACCCAGGTCGTCCAGGCCCGCGCCATCGCCACCGGCATCGAGCACTGGCGCTCGCACTGGCCGCGCTGCGCCGGCACCGTGGTCTGGCAGCTCAACGACTGCTGGCCGGTCTCCTCCTGGGCCGCGATCGACGGCGACGGCCGGCTCAAGCCGCTCTACCACGAGCTGCGCCGCCTCTACGCCGACCGCCTGCTGACCCTGCAGCCGGGGGCCGACGGCGCCGCGCCCGAGGTCGCCCTGGTCAACCAGGCGGCGGAGCCCTGGCAGAGCGTCGTCACCCTGCGCAGGGTGTCCGCGGACGGCGCCGTCACGGCCGAGTCCGAGGTGCCGGTCACGGTCGCGGCCCGGTCGGTGGTGCGGCTGGCCGTGCCGCAGGCGCTGCGGCCGGTGGAGGGCTCGGCCAAGGAGTTCCTGGTCGCCGACGCGGACGGGCTGCGCGCCCTGCACTTCCCCGTCATCGACCGGGTGTTCGCCTACCAGCAGCCGGAGTTCGAGGTGAGCGTGGAGCCGGTCACCGGCGGCGAGGACGCCGTCGACGTGGTGGTGACCGCCCGCACCCTGCTCCGCGACCTGCTGCTGCAGGCCGACCGCATCGCCCCGGCCGCGGCGGCGGACCGCGGCCTGGTGACCCTGCTGGCGGGCGAGCAGGTCCGGATCCGGGTCACCGGGGCCGGCTCCGTCGACGCGGACGCCGCCCGCGCTGCCCTGTTCTGCGTCGAACCGGCGTGAACGAGCCGGCCTTCGACCCGCGGTAGGGCGGAGCCGCTCGCTCTCGGTACCCCGCCCGGCGGGCGCGGGCGCGGGCGCGGGGGCGGGGGATGGGGACGGGGACGGGGAGGGGATGGGGCGCGGGGGCGGGGCACGAGGGCGGGACGGGCAGCACTTTGCCCCGTCCCGCCCCCGCGCCGTTCCGTCCCGCCCCCGCGCCGTTCCGTCCCACGCCGCAGGCAACTCGCCGTCCGGTGGGCGACCTCCATTAATTAATCGGTTAACAGAATGCCTCGGCCCGCCGTCACGGCGGGCCGTTCCAGCGCTCGGGGCCGGGTCGGGCGTCCGGGCCGGAAGGCCACCGGTGGCCCTGGTCGTGTTCCCCGGCGGGATCGCCGGTCCGAATCTCCGGGTGCGCCACCCTGCCTGGCCTGAACAGGCTTCCACCTGCGAACTCATGAAGCTCCGGCACGGAGTCGCAGCTGCGGCGGGGCTGCCGGCGGGTGCGGTCGGGGGTCCGGGTGTGCGGTCCGGCGCCGCTGGGGCGGCCGCTGGGGTGGCCGCCTAGTCCGCCCGCCGGGGCCGTGGCCGCAGGGATGCCCGATGGATGCTCCGCTTCCGGCGCAGATTAATCGGTTAAGCAAAAGTATTGACCGGCCCCTAACGGCGTGTCAGGATCGCGCTCAGCTCCGGTGCGGACAGACATCCGATGCCCCGCGACGCCTCACCACCTCGTCGCCCGGCCCCTCGCCACCACCCTCGGGCGGGAGGACGCGCCACCGTCCGTCCCGCGGCTCCCCGCACGGCTGGCCCCCGCCGGCGTCGACCGTCGGCCGCAGCCCGTGGGACGACCGCCCGGACAGATCGCACCCCCACATCCCTCCTGAGGAGAATCATGGAAAAGCCGCCGAGCAGCAGGGTGCTCACGGCCGTCGGCGCGGCAGTCGCCGCCGTCCTCGGTCTGCTGGTCTCCGTGTTCGGGCTCACCGCCGGCAGTGCCCAGGCCGTCGCCTCCGGCATCCACGTCAGCAACGGGCGCGTCTACGAGGCCAACGGCAACGAGTTCGTCATGCGCGGGGTCAACCACGCGCACGCCTGGTACCCGAGCCAAACCAGCTCGATCGCCGACATCGCGGCCAAGGGCGCCAACACGGTCCGCATCGTGCTCAGCAACGGCGACCGGTGGACCCGCACGACCACCTCCGAGGTCTCGTCCCTGATCGGCCAGTGCAGGTCGAGCAAGCTCATCTGCGTGCTTGAGGTGCACGACACGACCGGGTACG
Source organism: Kitasatospora indigofera (assembly GCF_014655955.1). GTDB lineage: Bacteria > Actinomycetota > Actinomycetes > Streptomycetales > Streptomycetaceae > Kitasatospora > Kitasatospora indigofera. Next base: position 10,551 of record NZ_BNBO01000036.1, on the reverse strand, counting down.
GCGAGGACGGCGCCGCGACGACCCTCGACCGGGCGGCGCAGTTCTGGATCGACAACAAGAGCGCGTTGGCGGGCCAGGAGAACTACGTCGTCATCAATCTCGGCAACGAGCCCTTCGGCAACACCGACTACAGCGCCTGGACCGGCTCCACCAAGGGCGCGATCAGCAAGCTCCGCAATGCCGGGATCAAGCACGCGCTGATGGCGGACGCCCCGAACTGGGGCCAGGACTGGTCCGGCACGATGCGGAACAACGCCGCCACTGTGCTGGCGTCGGACCCGGACCACAACACCATCTTCTCGATCCACATGTACGGGGTCTACGACACCGCCGCCGAGGTGCAGGACTACCTGAACTACTTCGTCAGCAACCATCTCCCCATCGTGGTCGGCGAGTTCGGCAACATGCACAGCGACGGCAACCCCGACGAGGACGCGATCATGTCCACCGCCACCTCCCTCAAGGTGGGCTACCTCGGCTGGTCCTGGAGCGGCAACGGCAGTGGCGTCGAGTACCTCGACCTGGTCAACGGGTTCGACAAGAACTCGCTGACCAGCTGGGGCAACCGATTCTTCAACGGCAGCAACGGCATCTCCAGCACCTCAAGGACCGCCACCGTCTACGGCAGCACCACCAGCTCTCCCAGCGCGTCGCCCTCCCCGACGTCGACCACGGCGCCGAACGGGTACCCGTACTGCGTGAGTGCCTCGTCCGACCCGGACGGTGACGGCTGGGGCTGGGAGAACAGCCGCTCGTGCGTCGTGCACGGCAGCGCGGCGGACACCACCCCCACGGCGTCGCCCTCCCCGACGTCGACCACGGCGCCGAACGGGTACCCGTACTGCGTGAGTGCCTCGTCCGACCCGGACGGTGACGGCTGGGGCTGGGAGAACAGCCGCTCCTGCGTGGTGCACGGCAGCGCGGCGGACCACTGAGCGACGCCCCTGGCGGCCCGGCCCCGGTGCTCCCCACCCGAACGCGGGTGGGGGGAGCGCCGGGGCCGGCGTTCGCCCGTCACCCCCGCGGCGTCCCCCTGCCCCCTGCCGCGACCACGCCGGAGGTCAGAACCCGACCGCCTCGCGCAGCAGCAGGACGGTGCCGCGCCCGGGCTGCGGTTCGGCGTTGAGGACGAGCAACCGGTTGACGGCGCTGGGCCGCCCGTAGACCGCCTGGGCCCGTACGGTCTCCAGCGGCAGGGCGTGCCGCTCGACCCGGCGCAGTGCGGTGTCCAGGTCGGGCACCAGCTTCTGCGCCCCGACGACCCAGATCGCCCGCGCGGCGCCGCCGGCCGAGGCGGGCAGCTGGCTGCCGCTGCCCGAGGCGATGACCAGCGAGCCGGTCTCGGTGACCGCCGCGACACTGGCGAGCAGCACGTCGGGGGTGGCCACCAGCCGGCGGATCCGGTCGGACTCGGTGGCGCGGTCCATCGCCAGCACACGTGGCCGCAGAGCCCGGTAGCGGCCGCCCGTCTCGATGTCGGCCTCGATGCCGGAGAGCCGGAGCGTCTCGCTGGCCCCGGTGAACACGCCCGCGCCCGCGGGGATCAGTTCCTCGACCCGGGCCCTGGCCGCCGCCGCGTCGTCGAGCAGTTCGGCGGCGAAGCCGTTCGCCCGCAGCGCCTTGATTGCCCGCTCCAGCCGTTCGGCGGACGCTGGTGCCGCGAAGTCGTCGGCCCGGGCGGGCACCGGCGCCGCGAATGCGCCGGCCGCCCCGGTGGCGGCGTCCGCCGTGCCGGCACCCGCTGCCCCGCCGCTGTGCCCGGCCCCGCCGAAGTCGTGCGCCCGGGCGTCGCGGCCGGGCGCCGAGCCGGCCAGCGGGGTGCTGTCGGCGTACCGGATCTCGTAGACCCGCTCGGTGAACCTCCAGCCCTCCGGCGTGCGGCGGTACGTGTCGTGGTAGACCGCGTAGTTGAGGCCCGAGCGGCCGTCGAGCAGACGCGCGACCTCGTGCATGTAGGTGCGACCGGTGGCGGCGTCGCCGTCGATCCGGATCGTGCCCGGGTGGCTGTTCTGCACGAAGAAGTCCCATTGGCTCTGCAGGCGTTCGCCGCCGGTCCGGATCTCGTCGCGGCCGACGAACTCGATCGCGCCGTCGGGCATCCGCAGCGCGCCGTCGAGGGTGAACAGCGCGGCGAGCCGGTCGCGGTCGCGCATCATCGCCGCATCGGTGAACTCGCCGCGCAGCGCGTCGATCCGGACGCGGTCGGCGATCTCCTGGAAGTCGTTCATGCGGAGCTCCCTGTCCTGTGGTGGATGAAGTGCTCGTGTCCACCTGTCCGACAACGCGGCCCCGCCGGATGTGAGGCGGGGTGCCGGCCTCACATTCCGGCGCCCTGCGTTGTCGTAGCAGTGGGAGCGGACGAACGAGGGAGCCGGAGAGCCATGACCACCCCGTCGGAACAGGTAGCGCGGCAGGCGGACGAGCAGCGGGACCAGAGCCTGAGCGCGGTGACGGGCGAGCGGCGACAGCTGCTCAACCTCGCCTACCGGCTGCTCGGGTCGCTGGCCGACGCGGAGGACGTCGTCCAGGAGACCTACGCCCGCTGGTACGTGATGTCCCCGGCGGAGCAGGCGGCCATCGTCTCGCCGGGCGCCTGGCTGACGAAGGTGGCCGGCCGGATCTGCCTGAACCTGCTCGGCTCGGCGCGCGCCCGGCGGGAGGCCTACGTCGGTGCATGGATCCCGGAGCCGCTGCCCGCACCGGCCGGGTGGACCGCCGGGGCGGGCGGTGGGGCCGGCGTGGATCCGGCCGACCGGATCACCCTCGACGAGTCGGTGACGATGGCCTTCCTGGTGGTGTTCGAGGCGATGACCCCGGCCGAGCGGGTCGCGTTCGTGCTGCACGACGTCTTCCGCTACCCCTTCGCCGAGGTGGCCGAGATCGTGGGCCGCAGCCCGGCGGCCTGCCGTCAGCTGGCGTCCTCGGCCCGCCGCCGCGCCGCCGCCGCGCGGGCCGGGGCGAGCCCGGACGCGGCCCGGCGGGCGAGCGTCGTGCGGCGGTTCAGGACGGCCTGGGAGGCGCAGGACATCGAGGCCCTGGTCGCCCTGCTCGACCCGGGCGCCACCGCGCTCGCCGACGGTGGCGGCCGGGCCGTCGCCCACCTGCTGCCGATCGAGGGTGCTGAGCGGATCGCCCGCCTCTACCTGACGATCGCCCGGTTCTCGCCGCCCCGGACGATCTCCGAGCGCACGGTCAACGGGCAGCCGGGCCTGGTGGCCGAGTCCGAGGGGCGGGTCGAGACGGTGTTCGCCTTCGAGGTCGCCGACGACGACCGGATCACCCACATCTGGGCCGTGCGCAACCCGGAGAAGCTCCGCCCGTGGCGGCCGGCCTGACCGTCCCGCAGCAACAGCAACAGCAACAGCAACAGCAGCGGGAGCAACAGCGGGCCGGCTGCCTCACCGGCCCCCTGCTGCACCGGCCCCCTGCCTCACAGCGGGGTGAGGATGTCCTGGTGCGCACCGTCGAGGACGAAGCCGTTGTCCAGCCGGACCCGGACGGTCACCCGGTTCCCCCGCTCCTGGTAGGCCGTCCACTCCGGCTCCAGCGCGGCGACCTGTTCCTCCAGCCGCTCGCGGCTCGCCACCGGCATGGTGTGCCCGTAGTCCTCGAAGAGCGCCTTGAGCCGCTGGTACTCGCGGACCTCCGTGCTCTGCGGGAGCTCCCCGTCCACCCGCTCGACGGTGCCCTCGGTGCCGGCGGCCAGCGAGAGGAACCCGACCACCGCCATGGGCTCCCCGCCGACCGCCTCGCCGATCCCGAGGTCCTCGGCCAACCTGACGCGCCGGCCTTCCTCCAGGGTCATCCGTTCGCTGCCTCTCCGTCGATCCGTGCCGCCGGCCGGCCGGCCTGCGGGCCCGGCCATTATCCGCCGGGCGCGCCACGGCGCCGGTACGGCTTGGACGAGGTGCGCGCCCGGCCCGGACGATGCGCGCCGGGCGGGCCGGCGCGGTCGCCGGCGTCCGGGGTGCGAGCCGCCCGGGGAGGGGCCGCCGGGCAACACCCGGCGCGGTCCGGAAGGTCCCGCCCGGCGCCCGGGTGCCCGCACCGGGAGGCCCCGGACGCTTTGGGCCCGGGGCCTCGCGACGCGGCTGATCGGGGGCTCAGGCCGCTGTGGTGCTGCCTTCACCGTAGGACGGCCGCCGGGCGGCCGCGCGCTCGCACACCCATCGGAGGTGTGCCCGGGGGATCGGCCGGCCGGCCCCGGTCACACCGCCGCGCCGCCGCGGCTCACCGGCCGTCCGGCTCGCGCCGTCCCGGCCCCGTCCGTGCGGCCGGTCTTGGCCGCCGGGGCCGGACGGACTCAGTGCTCGGCCGGCGGCCGCGGCCGGCCGGCCCGGCGTTGCAGCCACCACCTGAGCAGCAGCAGCCCCAGGCACAGCACGCCGGCCCCGGCGAAGAGGTAGGTCCAGGGGCCCGGGTGCCGGAGCCCGCGGGTCAGCACCGCGGCGAAGGACGCCGCGGCGAGGACCAGCAGGCTGAAGTTCTCCCACCCGGTCGAACCGCTGGCCGCGGCCACCTTCAGGTCGAACGCGGCTCGCGCCTCCCGCGCGAACCGTTCCCGCTCGGTGGCCATGACGTAGCTCTCCTCGATGTAGTTCATCTCCTCCGGAGGGCCGGCGACCGGACGGCGTTCGCGCCGGAAGCGGAGAGTCAGCCGAGGCCGCATGCCGCACCACCTTCCTATCCGGCCAGGGCCAGGGTTGCTCCGAGAAGTCCGGCGAGGGACTTCATGAGGTCGACGTGCACGACGGTGAGGTCCGTCCCGCCCGGTGCGTCGACGGCGAGGACCCCGATCTTTTTTCCGCCGGCCACCACCGGGACCGCGATGACCGAGCGGTACTTGGCGCTGAACTGATCGACCTTGCTCACGAGGCCGGTGACCTGCCCGACGTGATACTGCGCGCCGTTGTCCAGGATGTCGTGCAGGAAGTGGCTGCCCGCCGCTCCGTCGATCACCGGACGCGGCCCGGGCGGCGCCCCCGCCCAGTCGACGAGGGTGAACTCGTGCCTGCCGCGGTCGGTGAGCCGGTAGAACGCGCATCGCGCGGTCGGGAGGTGCGTGCCGGGGTCGGGCTCGGTGGTCAGCACGGAGGCGCCGACGAGCACGGACCGCAGGATCACCGCGGACTCCGCCGCCCGCGTGCCGGCCAGCCCCGCCGGGACCGGCGCCCCGGTGGCGGCGTACGCCTCGGCATGCTCCTCCGCGAGCTTTCCCAGCGCTGTCGCGAGCGGCGCCAGCGTCGAGTGGTAGGAGAGTGCCAGCGCGCCGGCCAACCGGCCGGCCTCCCGGCGGGCATGCTCCTTCTCCCGCTCGTTGAGGGCCGTTTCGGAGGCCGCTACCAGCACCACGGCCACCGCGAGGACGGCGCCTGTCCAGAGGTACTTCTCATGGTTCTTCACCTCGTGGTCGCCGGCCCAGATCGAGGCCACGAACACGCCCGAGGCGAGGAGGCTGGACCCCACCAGCAGCAGGAGTTTGAGCCAGTATCTGCGGAACCAGTCCATCCCACCCCATCACATCGCTGTCACCGCTTCGTCGTTGCCCGCGCCCCGGGCGGGCCCGGACCCCGACGTCCTGACAGACGGACGGCACCGCCGCCCGGTTCCCGCCCGGTTCCCGCCCGGTTCCCGCCCGGTTCCCGCCCGGTTCCCGGCCGGCTGCCGCGACCCGCCCGGACGCCCGGACACGTGAGCGGACGGTGGGACGGGCGGGAGGACGGACGGGCGGCAGTGCCGGGGGCCGGCGCCCCGTCAGCCGGACGAGCCGAGCTGACCGCGCACCCAGGCCGGATCGGGGTTGACGTGTGCCCGGCCCGCCACCACCACGGTCGGCACGGTCTCGTCACCGCCGTTGGCCATCCGCACCACCGCGGCCCCGGCCGGATCGCGCCAGATGTCGACCCAGTGCACCCGACGGGCGTCGCGGCCCAACCGGAACCGCAGGCGCAGACAGTACTTGCAGCCGGCCCGCCAGTAGACGACCGGGCGGCCGTCGACGGCGCTTCGACGTTCGGCCTCGGCGGCCCCGACCGGCCGGGGGAACGCCAACGGCGAGTGCAACCCCGCGAGCAGGACGAACGCCGACAGCAGCGCGGCGGCCGCCACGTGGGCCTCCTGGACGGCGAGCAGGGCCGCCACCAGGGAGCCGAGGGCCAGCAGGGACAGGGGCAGGATCCAGGCACGCACCATAGTGGTCGGCAGGCTACCGGTCGTGCGGCCGGCCCGGCCGGGCGGGCCCCGAAGGATCGCCGGCCGCCGTGGTGCGCACCCCCTCCGCCGCCCGGGTCGCGGCCGGGTGACGGCCTGTCGTGTCATCACCGCGGATCGGGGCCGCGGCCCGCGATACTGGCCGTGCCAGATACGTTGTGACCGAAGGATTGAGATGGCGGAAGAGCTGTACGCGACGCTGAAGACCAACCGGGGCGACATCGTGATCCGGTTGCTGCCGAACCATGCCCCGAAGACGGTGCGCAACTTCGTGGAGCTGGCGAGCGGCGACCGTCAGTGGGTCGACCCCAACACCGGGCAGCCGACCACCGCACCGCTGTACGACGGCACGGTGTTCCACCGGGTCATCGAGGGCTTCATGATCCAGGGCGGCGACCCGCTGGGCAACGGGACCGGCGGGCCCGGGTACAAGTTCGCCGACGAGTTCCACCCGGACCTGGCGTTCACCAAGCCGTACCTGCTGGCCAGCGCCAACGCCGGGCCGGGCACCAACGGGTCCCAGTTCTTCATCACCGTGTCGCCCACCACGTGGCTGACCGGCAAGCACACCATCTTCGGCGAGGTCGCCGACGACGCCAGCAAGGTGGTCGTCGACGCCATCGCGACGACGGAGACCAACCCCCGCAACGACCGCCCGGTGCAGGACGCGGTCATCGAGAAGGTCGTCGTCGAGACCCGCTGACCTGCCCGGCAGCAGCCCCGCTCGCGGGCTTCGCCCACCACGGGCCGCGCCGCGCCGGGCCTGCCTCGGCGCAGCCGGTCCGCTGCTGCCCCGCACCGGCCCGGTGCGGGGCAGAACCACGAGCCGCAGCAAGGCCGTTGACGGTCGGGCCGCGCTTGCGGGACGGTCAGGCCGCCGGGTCGGGACGGCGGATCGCCTGGACGATCCGCGCCGCCCAGTCGGCGGGGCGTTCGTGGCCCAGCAGGGTGGCGAGGCGGTGCATGCGGGCGCCGCGTTCGGCGGGGCCGAGGGCGAGGGCCTCGGCGAGGACGGTGGTGAGGTCGTCGGGGGACCGCGGGTCGGTGAGCAGGGCCGCGTCGCCGAGTTCGGCGGCGGCCCCGGCGTGGCGGGAGAGCACCAGGACACCGGCCCCGCGCGTCCGGCGGGAGGAGGGGAGTGCGGCCTGGGCGGCGATGAACTCCTTGGCCGTCAGGTTCATCCCGTCCTGCAGCGAAGTCACCCAGAGCACGTCGGCGGCCAGGTACTCGTCGACCACCTCGGCGAAGGAGAGACTGCGGGGGAGGTAGTCCACCGGGCGCCAGTCCGCCTGCTGCCAGGCCTCGTTGACCTCGGCGACCCGCCGTTCGAGCAGGGCGCGGGTGGAGTCGTAGGCGGTGAGACCGGGCTCCGGCGGCGGGCAGACCAGCCGGAAGGTCAGCCGCCCGCGCAGGTCCGGCCGCTGCGCCAGCAGCCGGGCGACGGCCTCGACCTTCTGCACCGGGGCCTTGGCGTAGTCGAGGCGTTCGACGGCCAGCACCAGATGTCCGGCCGGTGATCGCGGTGGCGGCGTCCGGGCGCGGACCAGGGCCTCGATGGCGGGGCGGTCGACGCCGAGCGGGCGGACCTGGACGCGGGGCGCGCGGGGCAGGCCGGCCAGGGCCTGGCGGAAGTGCTCGGCGAACCTGGCGGTGTGGAATCCGGCCCAGTCCAAGTGGGCCAGGGAGGAGCGCAGTTCGGCGGCGACCGGCAGGGCGGCGAAGATGTCCGGGGGAGGGAACGGCGTGTGGTGGAAGAGCCCGGTGTGCAGGTCGGGCCGGGCCGTGCGCAGCAGGCCCGGGACCAGCCACAGGTTGTAGTCGTGCAGCCAGACCGTCGCTCCGGGGGCGGCCAGCGCGCCGATGCGCTCGGCGAACCGGGCGTTGACGCTGCGGTACGCGGCCCAGGCGCGGTCGTCGAAAACCGAGCGGTCCGGCTCGGACATCAGGGCGGGCCAGAGGGTTTCCTTGCAGGCGCGGTGGAAGTAACCGGTCCATTCGGCGGTGGTGAGCGGGACGAGGGACAGTGGCGGCCCGGCGGGCGGTACACGGCCGGCCTCGGGGTGCTCGCCGGGCAGGGCGGTGACCCAGACACCCGGCAGTCCGTCGCCGAAGGCGCTGGTGAGGGTGGGCAGGATGCCGTTGGGGCTGGTGGGCGGCCGCCAGCTCCCGCCGGTCCAGCGCAGGGGCGGGCGGTGGTACCCGATCACGAGCGAGTGCCGCTGCGCCGCCGGATCCTGGGCCGGGGTGCGGGCCGGGGTGCGGGCCTGGACGTGGGCCCGGGCCGGGGTGACCCAGCCCAGCGCCCGGAGCGCCGCCAGGATGCCGCCCGCGCCCCGCCGGTGCGCGCGGTGGATCAGGGGAGTGCCGGCCGTCGCCGCGAGCAGGGCGGGTTCGGCCCCGGCGACGATCACCCCGTGGGTACCGAGCCGGAACAGTGACAGGTCGTTGAGCGAGTCCCCGGCGACCAGGATCTCCTCGTCCGGCCAGCCCTGCTTGGCGGCCAGGGCCCGCAGGGCGCCGCCCTTGGAGGCGGCCGCCGGCAGGACGTCGAAGTAGCGGTCCGCGGAGTAGGTCCAGCCGCAGCCGAGGGCCTCGACGGCCTCGGTCAGCCCGGCGGTGAGGTGCTCGGGAGCCAGGTGGTAGGAGCAGCGGCCGTCCTGGACCACGCCCCGCTGGTAGCCGAGACCGGGGAAGCGGCGTAACGCGGCCCGTACGCGGTCCGGGCCCGGCCAGCCGGCGCGCAGCTGTTCCTGCAGCGGTTCGACGGTGGACAGGTCGGCGCCGTCGAGGACGGTGGCGCCGACGTCCGCGATGACCCACCGCGGCGCGGGGACGAGCGGATCGCGCAGGACGTCCAGGATCGAGCTTCTGCCGCGGCCGGTGGCGAAGACCACGGTCACTTCGGGATGCCGGGCCAGCGCGTCCCGCAGTCGACCCCGGTCCGCCGGGCCGCCGCCGAGTAAGGTGCCGTCCAGATCGGTGACCAGAATTCTCGACATCCGACGGACGCTAACACGATCACTCAGCGCCGTGAAGTGTGCACCTCATCGTCACCGTCCGGGGTGCCGGGGGTCAGGCCGGCGGTACCGGCCGGGGGGCGAGGTCCCCGGCGCGCAGGGCCGACCCGGAGCCCGGGCCGGTGGTCGCCGCGGCGCCGCAGGCCGCCGCGGCGGTGAGGCAGGCGGGCAACTCCCAGCCGGCGAGCAGCCCGTGGACGAAGCCGGCGTTGAAGCAGTCGCCCGCCGCGGTGGTGTCCACCACCCGCACGGCCACGGCGGGGACGTCATGGCGCTTGCCGTCCCGGACGGCGACGGCTCCGTCCGGCCCCCGCTTGACCACCAGTGTCGGGACCAGTGCGGCGAGTTCGGCGATCGCCTGGTCCAGATCGGCGGCGCCGGTCAGCCGCAGGGCCTCGGAGGCGTTCGGCGTGAGGACGTCCACCCGGGCGAGGATCCGGCGCACCCCGGGGTCGTCCAGGGTGGCGGGTGAGTCGTGGCAGTCCATCACCACCAGCGCCCCCAGCTGCCCGGCGGCCTCGGCCGCCGCCAGCACCTCGGGGTCCCAGCGCAGTTGGGGCAGCATCAGGACCCGGGGCCGGTGCCTGCGCAGCAGCGGGACGAGCGCCGTGGGGGCGACCGGGTCCTGGTAGCTGACCATGGCCCGGTCGCCGGCGGTGGACAGGGCGACGGTCAGGCTCCGTACCGGGAAGGGGTGGTGGCGGAACGCGGTCTCGTCCAGGCCCTCCGTCCGGGCGGCCGCCAGCACCTCGCCGCTGAACACGTCCGTGCCGAAGTCCGCGCTCCACAGCACCTCGTGCCCGAGCCGGTGCATCGCCATGGCCAGCGTGTACGCGCCACCGGGCACCAGTGCGAACCCCTCGGCGAACACCTCGCCGCCCGGCCGCACCGGCCGCGGCAGTCCGTGGAACACCAGATCCGCGAAGTACGCCCCTGCCACCAGCACTTCGCACCGGCGTGGGCTGCCGTTCGTCTCCATCCGACGAGGATACGAGCGTGGCCGGCGACGCCGCGTCCGTTCCGTCCGGCCGGGGCCGTGGCGGCCCCGCCGAAGATCCGCCCGCCCCCGGGTGACCGCCGGCCGGGCCGGGCGCGCCACCCACGGCACTGCCGGCGCGACGCGGACCGCCCGCCACCGGCACGGTGCCGGTGGCGGGCGGTCGCGGAGGCGCGGCGCCGGGTCAGGGACGCCGGGTCTGGGACGAACCGGCGGCCCGGGGGTCAGGCGGGGAGGCCGATGCGGCGTTCGCCGTTGCGGCGTTGCTGGATGACGACGGCGACGACGAGGAGGGCGCCCTGGGCGACGTTCTGCCAGAAGGCGTTG
>NZ_BNBO01000035.1 GCF_014655955.1 Kitasatospora indigofera | reverse complement strand
CAACCACCCACCCGAGAGCAACCACCGCCCGAGCCCCGCGCGCAGCGCGCCCCGCGCCCCAGCCCCAGCCCCGCAAAACAAAAAAGCGCTCCCCCCGCAGCCGAAGCCACAGAGGGAGCGCCAAGTACTACCGCCTAGCAGGACAACCTAGTTGTCCCCGTCCTCGTCGATCAGGAAGCCCCGCATCGGCGCCGGAGCCTGCTGCATCGGCTGCGGCGGCTGCGGACGGACCGCCGCCATCGGCTGGGTCATCCCGGCCGGGGCCATCTGCGGTGCACCCGATCCGCCGGACGCCTGGCCGGCGCCGCCGAAGGAGGGCTGGCCACTGCCGCCGAAGGAGCTCTGGCCGCCGAAGGACTGGCCGCCGAAGGACTGCTGCCCGCCCCCGAAGGAGGGCTGGCCGCTGCTCATCGCCGAGGCGCCGGCCGAGGCCATCGACGACGCGGCCGGCGGCAGCGAAGCGGTGGCCGGGATGCGCGGCGGGGCGAGCGAGTCGTCCGCCTGCGACTCCAGCTGGCGCAGCTGGGTCTCCAGGTAGGACTTCAGGCGCGTCCGGTACTCACGCTCGAAGGCACGGAGGTCCTCGACCTTGCGCTCCAGCGTGGCCCGCGCGGACTCCAGGGAGCCCATCGCGACGCGGTGCTTCTCCTGCGCGTCCCGCTCCAGGGCGTCGGCCTTGGCACGGGCGTCCCGCTCCAGGCCCTCGGCGCGGCTGCGGGCCTCGCCGACGATCTTGTTGGCCTCGGAACGGGCCTCGGAGATCGCCTGGTCGGCGGTCTGCTGGGCGAGCGCGAGAACGCGGGCCGCGCTGTCGCCGCCGGGGGCCTGCTGCTGCTGCATGGGGCCGCCCATCGGGCCGCCCATCTGCTGCGGCTGGCCCATGGGGCCGCCCATCGGGCCGCCCATCGGCTGGAGCTGGCCCATCTGCTGCTGACCGTGCTGCTGCTGGCCCATCTGCTGGCCGGGGACCTGCTGGCCCATCGGCTGCAGCATCTGACCGCCCATCGGCTGGACCAGCTGCTGCTGGCCGCCCATGGTCTGGCCCATCTGCTGCTGCTGGCCCATCTGCTGCTGCATCGGGCCGCCCTGGCCGGCGGGCAGCTGCGGGGCACCGGAGGGCAGGCCCAGCGGCTGGTTGCCCATCTGCTGCTGCTGCGGGCCGCCCATCTGCTGCTGGCCCATCGGGCCGCCCATGGACTGGCCGGGGCCCTGCTGCCCGGGCACCGGCGGGCCGGATATGGCCGCCGGGACGGGGGCGCCGGGCCGCGAGTCCTGCTGCGGCTCCTTGCGCATGTTGGCCTGGTTCTGCGCCGCGGCACGAGTCGCGGCGGCCAGCTTGGCGCGCAGGTCCTCGTTCTCGCGGAGCAGTTTGGTCAGTTCGGCTTCGACCTCGTCGAGGAAGGCATCGACCTCGTCCTCGTCATAGCCTTCGCGCAGGCGAACGGTCGTGAACTGCTTGTTCCGAACGTCCTCGGGGGTCAATGGCATCTCTTCACCTCAACGTGATCGTCGGCACACCGGCATCCTGTCGCATCGCTCACCTACGACAGGCGCTGCACGAGCGAGATCAGGACATACACAATGATCATCAGTACGAAGAAGGACAGGTCGAGCGCCACGCCCCCGAGACGCAACGGCGGGATGAACCGCCGAAGGAGCTTGAGCGGCGGATCCGTGACAGTGTACGTGGCCTCCAGGACCAGGACCATGGCCTTGCCGGGCTGCCACGAACGTGCGAACTGGAAGACCCAGTCCATGACCAGCCGGAAGAGCAGGAACACCAGGAAGACGGTCAGTGCATAACCGAGCACTGCCCCCACGATCCCCATCGAGAATCCCTCTCCCTGGCCATTCGGCTTGTTGCTTGCTCTGCGGTCCGGCTTGTCGCTCGCTGAACTGTGCTAACTCACTGTCGATCAGAACCACACGTGGAGTCGTGGCCCGGGTCAGCTCTGGTTGAAGAACCCACCCTCGGCGATACGAGCCTTGTCCTCCGCCGTGACATCGACGTTAGCAGGCGACAGCAGGAACACCTTCTGCGTCACGCGCTCGATACTGCCGTGCAGACCGAAGACGAGTCCAGCGGCGAAGTCTACGAGGCGCTTCGCGTCGGTGTCGTCCATCTCGGTCAAATTCATGATCACAGGAGTCCCGCCGCGGAACTGTTCCCCGATGGTACGGGCCTCGTTGTACGTCCTGGGGTGCAACGTCGTGATGCGGTAGGGCTCTCGTTCGTTCACGACCTTGGGCATGATCACCGGGGCGCTCTTCTCCAGGTTGTGGCGGCGTTCGGGTGTGATGGACGACACTGGTGCCATCCTCGGGGTCTCCTGACGGATCGGGACCGCGGCGGGGACGGGCTGCGGTGCGATCTGGGCGACGGGGGCGGGCTGTGCGGCCGCGGGGCGGGGGATGTCCTCCGTCCGCCCGGTGCGGATCGGCTCGGGGTCCGCGTCGTAGTCGTCGTCGGGGTCGTACCCCTGGCCGTCGTACGTCTCGTCCTCCACGAGGCCGAGGTAGACCGCCATCTTGCGCATTGCGCCGGCCATTCTCCTGTCTCCTCCGCTCTGTGGTGGATCGGCTCCGTCACCGGCGGCCTTCGCCTGCGGATTCCGCGACCCCGGGGCGGGCTCGCCGGACGACAGGTCCGGGCGGGCTCGTGAGAGTCGTGAAGTTGCGATCCACGGTTCGCTAGCGCTCTGCAAAGCTGCTAGGTTCTGTCCTGTTTTGTCCTGCAGTCTGATCTACTACCCGGTGACGTTACCCGAGGGGTGACCGCACTCCGAGTACCGCCGTTCCGACGCGCACATGTGTCGCTCCGGCCGCCACGGCCTGCTCGAGGTCACCGCTCATTCCCGCGGAAACCATGGTGGCAGCAGGATGGCTCGCCCGTACTGCGGTTGAGATTTCCGCCAGCCGCCCGAAAGCCCTGGCCGGGTCGCCGGCCAGCGGTCCGGTCAGCGGAGCCACCGTCATCACGCCGTCGAGCCGCAGCCCGGGTGCGGCGGCGATCGCGTCGGCCAGCGCGGCGACCTCCGCCGGGGCCACCCCGGCCCGGCCCTCCCCGCCCCCGCCGGCCTCCTTGTCCAGGGCGACCTGGACCAGGCAACCCAGCTCGGGCCGCTCCGACTTCAGCACCGCCGCCGAGAGCGAGCCGACCAGCCGCAGCCGGTCCACCGAGTGCACCCGGTTCGCGTACCGGACGACCGAGCGGACCTTGTTGGTCTGCAACTGGCCGACGAAGTGCCACTCCAGCGGAAGGTTCGCACACAGCTCGGCCTTGGGGGCCGCGTCCTGGTCGCGGTTCTCCGCCACGTCCGTGACACCGAGTCCGGCCAGGAGTGCGCTGTCCTCGGCGGGGTAGGTCTTGGTGACGACGATCAGGGTCACCTCGTCGCGCGGGCGCCCGGCGGCCGCGCAGGCGGCGGCGATCCGGCGCTCGACCACGTCGAGGTTGGCCCCGAGTTCCTCGTACCGGGCCCGCTGGCCGTCCGTCAGGGCGTCCAGCAGAGTCTGGCCGAAAGCGCGCGGCCCGCCCGGGAACGGACCGTAGATGTCATTCGTCATGAAAGTTCAGAGCCCAACCAGACGTAGCTCGCGAGCCGGCCGGTGCGCTGCTCGCGGCGATAGGAGAAGTGATCCGCGGATTCGAGGGTGCAGTCAGATGATCGCACCAACTCGGTGACTCCCGCATCGGCCAGTTGGGCCGCGACTCCCGCCGGCACGTCCAGGGCCGGGGTGCCCCAGGAGGTCCGCGCGTACGCGGCCGGCACCAGGGCGCTCACCCGGGCCCGCAGCTCCTCGGGCACTTCGTAGCAGCGCCCGCAGACTGCGGGGCCGGTGGCGGCGACGATCCGCTCCGGCCGGGCGCCGAGCTCCACCATCGCCCGCACCACCGCCGGCACCACCCCGGCTGCCAGGCCCGGCCGGCCGGCGTGCGCCGCACCGGCCACCCCCGCCACCGGGTCCGCCAGCAGGACGGGCGTGCAGTCCGCGGTCAGCACCGCGAGGACGAGCGGGCGGTCGGTGACCACCGCGTCCACCGTCGGGGCCGAGCCCTGCGGCTGCCGCTCCGTCACCACGGCGACGTCCGCGCCGTGCACCTGGTTCATCCAGACCACGTCCGCCGGGTCCAGGCCCAGCGAGCGGGCCGCCAGCCGCCGGTTCTCCAGCACGGCGGCCGGATCGTCCCCCACCGCGCCGCCGAGGTTGAGTTCCCCGTACGGCGAAGTGCTCACCCCGCCCCACCGGTCGGTGAAGGCGAAGTGAGCACCGTTACGCGTATCGAACCGCTTCACTCGGGCTGTGCCTACTTCAGGAAGTCGGGCACATCGAGCTCCTCGGCGGGGCTCTCCACGTAGGGCTGCCGGACCGGCTGCACCTGCGGGGGCACCGGCGAGGCGGTCGTGGTGGCCGGGGAGTCGGAGTGCCGGGAGTGCGACTCGCCGTCCGAGCGGGCCGTCACCGAGCCGATGCTCCCGTACGAGGGGCGGGTGGCCGGACGCTCGGGGGCGGCCGGCGCGGGGGCCGGGGAGGCCTTGACCACCGGGTCGCGGACGATCGCCGGCGGCTGGCCGCCGTCGAAGCCGGCCGCGATCACGGTGACCCGCACCTCGTCGCCGAGCGCGTCGTCGATGACCGCACCGAAGATGATGTTGGCCTCGGGGTGCGCCGCCTCGCTGACCAGCTGGGCCGACTCGTTGATCTCGAACAGGCCGAGGTCGGAGCCGCCGGAGATGGAGAGCAGCACGCCGCGGGCGCCGTCGATGGAGGCCTCCAGCAGCGGCGAGGAGATCGCCATCACGGCGGCCGCCTTGGCGCGGTCCTCGCCCCGGGCCGAGCCGATGCCCATGAGCGCCGAGCCGGCCTCGGACATGACCGACTTGACGTCGGCGAAGTCGAGGTTGATCAGGCCGGGGGTGGTGATCAGGTCGGTGATGCCCTGGACGCCGGAGAGCAGCACCTGGTCGGCGGAGCGGAACGCGTCCAGCACGCTGACCTGGCGGTCCGAGATGGACAGCAGCCGGTCGTTGGGGATGACGATGAGGGTGTCGACCTCTTCGCGCAGGCCGGCGATGCCGTCCTCGGCCTGGTTCGCGCGACGGCGGCCCTCGAAGGTGAAGGGGCGGGTGACGACGCCGATGGTGAGGGCGCCGAGCGAGCGGGCGATGTTGGCCACGACGGGCGCGCCGCCGGTGCCGGTGCCGCCGCCCTCGCCGGCCGTCACGAAGACCATGTCGGCCCCCTTGAGGACCTCCTCGATCTCCTCGCGGTGGTCCTCGGCCGCCTTGCGGCCGACCTCGGGGTTCGCGCCGGCGCCGAGGCCCCGGGTGAGTTCACGGCCCACATCGAGCTTGACGTCGGCGTCGCTCATCAGGAGGGCCTGCGCATCGGTGTTGATCGCGATGAACTCGACGCCCTTGAGACCGACCTCGATCATCCGGTTGATGGCGTTGACACCGCCGCCGCCGATGCCGACGACCTTGATGACTGCGAGGTAGTTCTGCGGTGCTGCCACGTCGAAGGCCTCTCGCCTCGAATTTCCGGGTCGGCCCGGCGCCCGGGTGCGCGCCGTACCGACGGATGTCGATGGGTGGGGAGCCTGGTTCCTGACTGAATGTCCGAAATGCCGACCGCCGACCCGAACCCTAAACTTGACCTTTAGGGTTGTTGCTGCGCCTCTGTCACATCACCGTGGGACACAGCCTGGTGACACAGGACACTAGGTCGCGGCGAGCCCGTGTTCAACGAACACGCCGAGCTTCCCTTTTTTCTTTTGAGCCTATGTGATCATCAACCGGCCTGGGAAACCGGGGTGACCGCCAAACTCATCCAGGCAGAAACCTACCGGATCATCCGGACAACGCCGGCGCCTCCGGCACACTCACGTCGTAATTCGCCGCTTTCTGGCGCATCAACGCGGTCAGCACCCTGGCTTTGCGCTCGGTCCGGTCCGGACTCCCCCAGCGCACCGTCCCACCGCCGCTGAGCTGCAGTTGAATGTCGTCGTAACTGTGCACCAGGACCGCCCCGGCCCGCTTGGCGACATCCTCGGGCAGGCCCGCGGCGACCGCCACGGCGCCCTGCACGAGCTGCTGGCGAGTGATCACCTCAAGCGCATCGTTCGCCTGCTGACTGAGCTGCAGCTCCACCACCGGCACCCCCGCGGGGGCGGTCGGCTCGGTGGCGAAGCTCACCCCGCCGGCGTCCACCTGGGTGAACTGCCCGTCCTCGCCCTTGACGGCGGCGACCGGCCTGCGCTGCTCGACCTTGACCCGAAGGGTGTGCGGCCAGCCGCGCCAGACCTCGGCGTCGGCCACCCGCGGGATGGCCTTCACCCGGCGCTCGACGTCGGCCAGGTCCACCCGGGCGAGCGGCCCGTCGCCGAGCCCGCCCACCGCCCGGCGGACCTGCTCGGCCGTCAGCCGGTCGTCCCGCAGGCCCTGCACCGAGATGCTTCGTACATCGAGCACCGAGGAGAAGAAAACCAGCCAGGACAGCGTGCCCAGCACCCCTGCCGTCAGCACGCCCAGCACCGTGAAGCCGCGCCGGGAGAGGCGGAGCCGGGGAGCGAACTCCTCGGCCTCCTCCTCGTCCTGGTACGCACCGGCGCCGGGCGGGCCGTCAGCCACGGCGGCGGCCACCCCGCGCAGCCTCGATGGCCTCGTACACCATGCCGACCAGCAGGTCGTCGGCGTCCCGGCGGCCGAACTCGGCGGCCGCCCGGCTCATGTCCCAGAGCCGCTGCGGGTCGGTGAGCACCGGCAGCACGTTGTTCAGCACCCAGTCCGGGGACAGCTCGGCGTCGTCCACCAGCAGGCCGCCGCCCGCCTTGACCATCGGCTGGGCGTTGAGCCGCTGCTCGCCGTTGCCGATCGGCAGCGGGACGAACGCGGCCGGCAGGCCGACCGCCGCCAGCTCGGCGACGGTCATCGCGCCGGCCCGGCAGAGCATCAGGTCGGCGGCGGCGTACGCGAGGTCCATCCGGTCCACGTACGGCAGCACCCGGTACGGCGGCATCCCGGGGATGTCGTCGACCACCGGCAGCTCGTTCTTCGGGCCCACCGCGTGCAGGATCTGCACGCCGTACTGCTGCAGCCGCGGCGCGATGGTCTGGACGGTCTCGTTCAGGCGCCGGGCGCCCTGCGAGCCGCCGGACACCAGCAGGGTGGGCAGCCGCTGGTCGAGGCCGAAGTACTGCCGGGCCTCGGGCCGGGCCGCGTTGCGGTCCAGGGTGGCGATGGTGCGGCGGAGCGGGATCCCGATGTACCGGGAGTCGCGCAGCTTGCTGTCGGGGGTGGAGACCGCGACGAAGTCGCTGTACCGCGCGCCGATCTTGTTGGCCAGGCCCGGACGGGCGTTCGCCTCGTGCACCACGATCGGCACCCCGGCGCGCTTGGCGGCCAGGTAGGCGGGCATCGCGACGTAGCCGCCGAAGCCGACCACGGCGTCCGCCTTGACCCGCTCGATGATCTCCTGGGCGGCCCGTACGGTGCCGCGCAGCCGGCCCGGCACGGTGATCAGCTCGGGGGTCGGCTTGCGGGGCAGCGGCACGGCCGGGATCAGCTCCAGCTGGTAGCCCCGCTCGGGCACCAGCCGGGTCTCCAGTCCGCGTTCGGTGCCCAGAGCGGTGATCCCGATGGACGGGTCGTGCCTGCGGAGGGCGTCCGCGAGGGCGAGGGCCGGCTCGATGTGACCGGCGGTCCCCCCGCCGGCGAGTACGACATGCACCGAAATTCACCGCTCCCTGCGCGCCGGCCGGGAGGCCGGGCGTGCTGTGGTTCGTCGTCGTGGCAGCACCCGGGCCAGTCGTGTCCTGAGCCGGGAGTTGGTGGTCCGCGCGGCCAGGGCCGCCCGAGCCCCCGGCGTGCTGCGTGCGAAGCAGAGCAGCACGCCGACGGCGCACATGGCCGACAGCATGGCGGAACCGCCGTAGGAGAACAGCGGGAGCGGGACGCCCGCGATGGGCAGCAGTCCCAGTGCCGACCCCAGGTTGACCATGGCCTGCGCCATGATCCAGGTGGTGGCGGCTCCCGCGGCGTACCTGACGAAGGGGTCCTTCGCACCGATGGCCACACGGATACCCGCGTAGCCTAGTGCCGCGAAGAGTCCGATGACCGACAGCGTCCCCACCAGTCCGAGTTCCTCGCCCGTCGCGGCGAAGATGAAGTCGGTGTGGGCCTCCGGCAGCTGGCCCCATTTCTCGACCCCGGCGCCGAGTCCGGAGCCGAAGGGGCCGCCCAGGGCGAACGAGTAAACACCGTGCAGGGCCTGGAAACAGGCCCCGTTCGGGTCCAGTTTGGTGACCCCGATGCAGGACAGCCGCTCGGCCCGGTGCGGCACCGTGACGACCAGCGCGGTGCAGGCCACCACCGCCACGCCCAGGGTGGCCACGAACAGCCGCATCGGAGCGCCGACCATCCAGAGCAGGCCGAACAGCATGGCCACCAGGATCATCGCGGTGCCCATGTCACCGCCGAGCATGATCAGCATCAGCAGCAGCAGCGCGCCCGGCACCAGCGGGATCAGCAGGTGCTTCCACTGGTCGAGCATGCCGGTCTTCTGCTTGCGGGCCAGCAGGTCGGCGCCCCACAGGACGAGCGCCAGCTTCGCGAACTCGGACGGCTGGACCTGGAAGAAGCCGAAGTCCAGCCAGTTCCGGTTGCCGCCGACCTCGACCCCGATGCCCGGGACGGCGACCAGCGCCAGGGCGCCGATCACCCCGAACATCAGCGGGTAGACGATCACCCGCAGCACCGCGAGCGGCACCCAGGCGAGGGTCACCAGCAGCGCGGTGCCGAGCAGCACGGCCACCAGCTGCTTGAGGAAGTAGAACAGCGCGGACCGGTGCTGGCCCAGGGCGAGGATCTGGGACGAGGAGAACACCATCACCAGCCCCAGCACCACCAGCAGCAGGGCCGCGCCGAGGATCAGGTAGTAGGGCGTCAGGGGGCGGTCCAGGGTGTACCGCAGCCGGGCCCGGAAGGCCCGCAGCCGGGCGACCGGCCCCGCCGACTTGAAGGTCGTGGTGGTGGCCGAGATCAGCTTCAGCGGGGAGTCCCCGCGCTCGCCCGGCGGGGCGGTGGCCCCTGCCCTGCCCTGACCCGCCACCTCGCACGCACCCCTCTGCCGTGATCGTGACTCTCTCGCCGCCGGGGCGCTTCTCCTCCGCTGTCGCCGGCCGGCGGGCGCCGCGGCCCTCCTCCGTCCGGGTCCCGGCCCGGCCCCTCCCGGCACCGGGGCGCCCCTGCGGCCCGCTCGCGGGGCTCTCCGCGCCGAACGCCCGCAGGCACCCGCCGGGCGTCACCTGCGCCGGTCGCCCGCCGGGTGCGGCCCGCCGGCGGCCGGGGCGGCCGGCGGGCGGGTGCCGTCAGCGGTCCGCGCGGGCCCGGACGGCCGCCGCGAACAGGTCGCCGCGTTCGTTGTAGTTGGTGAACATGTCCATCGAGGCGCAGGCCGGGGCCAGCAGGACGGTGTCACCCGGTTGGGCGAGCCCGGCGGCCGCGGCGACCACCTCGGCCATCGCCACCGCGCCAGTCTGGCCCTCCGCGGCCTCGATCACCGGCACATCCGGCGCGTGTCGCGCCAGTGCCTCGCGGATCAGCG
This sequence comes from Kitasatospora indigofera, assembly GCF_014655955.1. Taxonomy (GTDB): domain Bacteria; phylum Actinomycetota; class Actinomycetes; order Streptomycetales; family Streptomycetaceae; genus Kitasatospora; species Kitasatospora indigofera. Next base: position 76,461 of record NZ_BNBO01000035.1, on the reverse strand, counting down.
CACGGTCCTGGCCGATCAGCACGGCGCCCCGCAGCCGGCCCTCGGCGCCCTGGACGAGGTCGTCGAAGGTGGCGCCCTTGGCGAGGCCGCCGGCGATCCAGACGACCGGCCGGAAGGCCGCCAGGGAGGCGGCCGCGGCGTGGGTGTTGGTGGCCTTGGAGTCGTCGATCCAGGTGACCTCGTCGACGACCGCGACCTCGGCGATCCGGTGGGCGTCCGGGTGGAAGGCCCGCAGGCCCTCCCGGACGGCCTTGGGGTCGACGCCGTAGGCCCGGGCCAGCGCCGCGGCCGCGAGGGCGTTGGCGATGTTGTGCGGGGCCGGCGGGTTGACGTCCTCGACCGAGCCGAGCTCGGCGGCGCTGGACTGCCGGTCGGGGACGAAGGCGCGGTCCACCAGCAGGCCGTCGACCACGCCGAACTCGGAGAGGCCGGGTGCGCCCAGGGTGAAGCCGATGGCCCGGCAGCCCTCCTCGACGTCGGCCTCGCGGACCAGCGCCTCGGTGGCCGGGTCGGCCGTGTTGTAGACGCAGGCGACCAGGTTGCCCTCGTAGATCCGGCCCTTGTCGGCGGCGTAGGCCTCCATCGAGCCGTGCCAGTCCAGGTGGTCGGGCGCCAGGTTGAGGACGGCGGCCGAGTGCGGGCGCAGCGAGGGCGCCCAGTGCAGCTGGTAGCTGGAGAGCTCGACGGCGAGCACGTCGTACGGCTCGTCGGCGAGCACGGCGTCCAGCACCGAGACGCCGACGTTGCCGACGGCGGCGGTGCGCAGGCCGGCCGCGGTGAGGATCGAGGCCAGCATCTGGACGGTGGTGGTCTTGCCGTTGGTGCCGGTGATGGCGAGCCACGGGGCGGGTTCGCCGGTGGCGGGCAGCGGGCGGCGCAGGCGCCAGGCGAGTTCGACGTCGCCCCAGACCGGCACGCCGGCGGGGCCGGCGGCGGCGAACAGCGGGCTGCTCGGCGGCCAGCCGGGCGAGGTGACGATCAGGCGGGTGCCCTCGGGGAGGGTGTCGCCGTCGCCGAGGCGCACGGGGATGCCCACGGCCGCGAGCTCGGCGGCGCGGGCCCGCAGGCCCTCGCTGTCGCCCCCGTCGACCACGGTGACCTCGGCGCCGAGTCCGCGCAGGACGCGGGCCGCGCTGATGCCGGACAGGCCGAGTCCGGCCACCACGACCGGCAGTCCGGTCCAGTCGGGGTTGCTGGTCATCCGGTAACCCATCCCGCGTAGAAGAGCCCGAGGCCGACCGCGACGCAGAGGCCCTGGATGATCCAGAACCGGACGACGATCAGCACCTCGCTCCAGCCCTTGAGTTCGAAGTGGTGCTGCAGCGGGGCCATCTTGAAGACGCGCTTGCCGGTCATCCGGAACGAGCCGACCTGGATGATCACCGACAGGGTGATGATCACGAACAGGCCGCCGAGCAGGGCCAGCAGGATCTCGGTGCGCGAGCAGATCGCCAGGCCGGCCAGGGCGCCGCCGAGGGCGAGCGAGCCGGTGTCGCCCATGAAGATCTTGGCGGGCGAGGTGTTCCACCAGAGGAAGCCGAAGCACGAGCCCATCAGGGCCGAGGCGACCACCGCCAGGTCCAACGGGTCCCGCACGTCGTAGCAGTTGGCCGTCGCGGAGAGCGCGTAGGCGCAGCTCTGGCCGTACTCCCAGACGCCGATGAAGACGTAGGCGCCGAAGACCATCACCGAGGCGCCGGTGGCCAGGCCGTCCAGACCGTCCGTCAGGTTCACGCCGTTCGACATCGCGGCGATCATGAAATAGGCCCAGATGACGAACAGCACCGGGCCCACGGACCAACTGAAGTCGCGTACGAAGGACAGGTGCTGGGAGGCGGGAGTGAGCCCCCGGCTGTCACTGAACTGGAGCGACAGGATGGCGAAGGCCAGGCCGACGAAGGACTGCCCGAGCAGCTTCGCCTTGGCCCGCAGGCCCAGCGAGCGGCGCTTGACGACCTTGATGTAGTCGTCCAGGAAGCCGACCAGGCCCAGGCCCGCCGTCAGGAACAGCACCAGCAGCCCGGAGGCCGTGGGGCTCTCCCCGGCTATCACCTTGGTCGCGGCGTAGGCGATCAGGGTGGCCAGGATGAAGGCGATGCCGCCCATCGTGGGCGTACCGCGCTTGCTGTGGTGCGCCTTGGGGCCGTCGTCGCGGATGTACTGGCCGTAGCCGCGCTTCGCCAGCAGCTTGATCAGCGCCGGGGTGCCGAGCAACGACAGCACCAGGCCGATCATGCCGGCGATGAGAATCTGCTTCATCACAGCGCAGCACCGTCCGTCGGCCGTGTGCCGTCCGAGAGCAGCGCCTCGGCGACCTTCTCCAGACCCACCGAACGGGAGGCCTTCACCAGGACCACGTCCCCTGGCCGCAGCTGACTGCGCAGCAGTTCGACCGCCGCGTCCGCGTCGGACACCAGCACCGACTCCTCACCCCACGAACCTTCGTTCCTCGCGCCCAGTTCCATGCAGGCCGCCTCGCGTCCGCCGACCGCCACCAACTTGGTGATGTCCAGCCGGACCACGAGCCGCCCGATGGCGTCGTGCTCGGCGAAGCTCTCCTCGCCCAGCTCCCGCATCTCGCCGAGCACCGCCCAGGTACGGCGGCGCCCCGGACCGCGGCCCCCCATCGACACGAGCGCCCGCAGCGCGGCCCGCATCGAGTCCGGGTTCGCGTTGTAGGCGTCGTTCACGACCGTGACACCGTCGGCCCGGTCGACGACCTCCATGCGCCAGCGGGACAGCGCACCCGCCTCGCCCAGGGCGGCGGCGGTGTCGTCGACGGACAGTCCGAGCTCCATCGCCACCGCGGCGGCGGCGAGGGCGTTCGAGACGTGGTGCTCACCGTACAGGCGCAGCTGTACGGGCGCGGAACCGGCCGGGGTGGTCAGCGTGAACGATGGCCGTCCGGTGGAGTCCAGGCGAACATCCTGTGCGCGTACCGCGGCGTCCCTGGCCTCGCCGAACAGCACCACCCGGGCCCTGGTACGGGCGGACATCGCCCGGACCAGCGGGTCGTCGGCGTTCAGGATCGCGACGCCCTCGGCCGGCAGCGACTCGACCAGCTCGCCCTTGGCCTCGGCGATCGCCTCCTTGGAGCCGAACTCGCCGACGTGCGCGGTGCCGACGTTCAGCACCAGGCCGATCACCGGCGGGGTGATGGTCGTCAGGTACTGGATGTCGCCCTTGTGCCGGGCGCCCATCTCCAGCACCAGGTGACGGGTGCCCGGCTCGACCTTGAGGGCCGTCATCGGGTGGCCGATCTCGTTGTTCAGCGAGCCGGGGGTGAAGACGGTCTCGCCCCGGTGCCGCAGCAGCTGGGCGATCAGGTCCTTGGTGCTGGTCTTGCCGGCCGAGCCGGTCAGCGCGACCACCGAGGTGCCGGTGGCCCGGCCGACGACGGTCCTGGCCAGCTTGCCGAGGGCGTCCAGGACGTCCGGCACCAGCACGGCGGGCACGCCCACCGGGCGGGCGGCGAGCACCGCGACGGCGCCGGCGTCGACCGCGCGGACGGCGAAGTCGTGGCCGTCCACCCGCTCGCCGGCGAAGGCGACGAACAGGCCGCCGGGGCGGACCAGCCGGGAGTCGTACTCGACCGTCCCGGTCACCAGGACGGCCGGATCGGCGCCGTCCACCAGGGTTCCTCCGACGGCGGCGGCGACCTCGGCGAGGGTCAGTGCGATCACGGCTGTTCCACTCCTCGGGTGCCCCGGGCGGCCGAGGAGCGGGAGATGACGTCCCGAAGGACTTCCCGGTCGTCGAAGGGGCGGATCTCGTCTCGGACGTACTGGCCCAGCTCGTGGCCCTTGCCGGCCACCAGCACGGTGTCGCCGGCGTGCGCGCGGGCGACGGCGGCGGCGACCGCCTCGGCCCGGTCGGGGACGACCAGGACGGCGCCCCGCTCCTGCTCGGGGACGCCGGCGGCGCCGGTGAGCATGGTGGCGAGGATCGCCAGCGGGTCCTCGCTGCGCGGGTTGTCGCTGGTCAGCACGGTGGTGTCGGCCAGCCGGGCGGCGATGGCGCCCATCGGGCCGCGCTTGTGCGGATCGCGGTCGCCGCCGCAGCCGACCACCACGTGCAGCCGGCCCTTGGTGACCTCGCGCAGCGACTCCAGGACGGCCTGCAGGGCGTCCGGCTTGTGGGCGTAGTCGACCACCGCGACGAACGGCTGCCCGGCGTCGACCCGCTCCAGCCGGCCGGGCACCCCGGCGACGGCGGCCACGCCGGCCACCGCCCGCTCCAGCGGCAGCCCGGCGGTCACCAGCACGGTGATCGCGGCGAGCGCGTTGGCCACGTTGAACGGGCCCGGCAGCGGCACCGAGGCGTCGGCGGCGGCGCCGTCCGGCCCCAGCACCCGGAAGGTCGAGCCGACCGGGCCCAGCTGGACGTCCACCGCGCGCCAGTCGGCGTCGGCCGCGCCCTTGGCGGAGAAGCCGGTCACCGGGATCTGCGCCTCGGCGGCCAGCCGGCGGCCGTACGCGTCGTCCAGGTTGACCACGCCGGCCCGCGACTTGCCGGGCGCGAAGAGCCTGGCCTTGGCCTGGTAGTAGTCCTCCATGTCGGGGTGGAAGTCCAGGTGCTCCGGTGTCAGGTTGTTGAACAGCGCGACGTCGTACGTCACCCCGTCCACCCGGCCGAAGACCAGCGCGTGGCTGGAGACCTCCATCGTCACGGCGTCGGCCCCGCGCTCGCGCATCACCGCGAGGATCGCGTGCAGGTCGGTGGCCTCGGGGGTGGTGCGCTCGCTCTTGATCCGCTCGGCGCCGACCCGCATCTCCACCGTGCCGATCACCCCGGGGGCCCGGCCGGCGCCCAGCAGGCCGCCCTCCACCAGGTACGAGGTGGTGGTCTTGCCGTTGGTGCCGGTCAGGCCGATGGTCAGCAGCTGCTCGGCCGGGTGGCCGTAGACGGCGGCGGCCAGCTCGCCCATCCGGGCCCGGGGCCGGTCGACCACCAGCAGCGGGACGCCGGCGGCGGCCGCCAGCTCGGCCCCGGCCGGGTCGGTCAGCACGGCCACGGCACCGGCCGCGGCGGCCTGGGCGGCGAAGGCCGCACCGTGGTGGTTGGCACCGGGGAAGGCCACGTAGACGTCACCGGCGCGGACCGCGCGGGAGTCGTGGGTGACGCCGGTGACCGCCCCGCCTTCGAGGGGGTCCAGGCCCAGCAGGCGGGCCACCTCGGGCAGCGGCAGCGCCGCCACCCGCTCGGGACGGGGAGGGCTCACGGTGATTTGATCGGGTTTCGGCACGGCGGGCAGGCTATCGGCCGAAGGGTGTCCAGGGCCAAACCGCTCGTTCCCGGACGCCGCGGCGGCCCCGGCGGGGGCGGCGGCGGGGGCGGGCGGGTCCGACGGGGTCCCGGCGCGGGCGGGCTCGGTGGTCATCGTTGATCACGGCTTCCAGTCGACTGGCAGGTTGGGCGCCTCGCTGCCGCTCGGCGGCACCTGGAGGGTCTTCAGGCTGAACTCCATCACCTGCTTGAACACCGGCCCGCAGAGCTGGCCGCCGAAGTGCCCGTTCACCGGGTCCTGGATGACGCAGGACACGGTGACCCGGGGCTGGTCGGCGGGCGCGAAGCCGATGAACGAGGCGGTGTAGCCGGAGTAGCGGCCGGTCTTCGGGTCCACCCGGTTGGCCGTGCCGGTCTTGCCGGCGACCCGGTAGCCGGGCACCGCGGCCTTGCCGCCGGTGCCCTGCTCGTCGGTGACCACGGACTCCAGCATCTCGGTCAGCGTCTTCGCCGTCTGCTCGCTGACCACCCGGCTCTCGGCGCCGGGCGGGGCCGGGGTGTACTTGCCGTCCGGCGAGGTGGTGCCCTGGACGACGCTGGGCGCGACCCGGACGCCGCCGTTGGCGATGGTGGAGAACACCGAGGTGGCCTGGAGGGCGTTCACCGACAGGCCCTGGCCGAACGGGATGGTGTACTGCTGCGAGCCCTTCCAGTCCTCCGGCTTGGCCAGGATGCCCTTGGTCTCACCGGGGAAGTCCAGGCCGCTGGGCCGGCCGATGCCGAACTTCTGCAGGTAGCCGCCGAGCACCTGGTTGGCCTCGGCCTGGGTCGGGCCGAGCTGCTCGGCGGCCTCGATGGTGCCGATGTTGGACGACTTGGCGAGCACCCCGGCCAGGGTCAGGTACCAGGTCTCGTGGTCCACGTCGTCGTGGAAGACCCGGTCCGCGCGCTGCAGGGTGTTCGGGACCGTCACATGGGTGTCCCAGGTCGCCTTGCCGGTGTCGAGCACGGCGGCCATGGTCATCAGCTTGGCGGTGCTGCCCGGCTCGTAGGCGTCCTGCACGGCCGCGTTGCCCAGCTGGCCGGACTTGGCGGAGGCCAGGTCGTTGGGGTTGAAGCCCGGCGAGGTGGCCATCGCCAGCACCTGCCCGGTCTTCACGTCCTGGACGACCACGTAGCCCTTCTCCGCCCCGGCGTTGGACACCTGGTCGGTGATGGCCCGCTGGGCGGCCCACTGGATGTCCCGGTTGACGGTCAGCCGCAGGTCGGTGCCGGGCACGGCGGCGTCCATCGACCCGCCGGCGGTGGGCACCAGCCGCCCGCCCGCCTGGGCGTAGCTGCTGCGGCCGTCCTTGCCGGCCAGCTGCGCCTGGTACTGCTGCTCCAGGCCGCCCGCGCCGACGCCCTCGGCGTTGACGAAGCCGACCAGGTTGGCGGCCAGCCCGTCCGAGGGGTAGACCCGGCGCTGGGTCTCCCGGTTGAAGACGCCGGCCAGCGGGTTGGCGCACTCGTTGTCGACGCGGGTGCGGCCGCCCTTGTCCGCGGGGAGCTTCAGCTGCGCCTTCTGGGCCGCGCAGGCCTTGCTGCCGGCCTTCTTGTCGAGGGCCGACTTGAGGTCGCTGATCTGGTTCTTGGCGTCGGGCGTCTGCTGGGTGGCGAGGCGCTTGTAGCGGGTCTTGGGGGTGTGCAGGTCGGCGGCCAGCTGCTCCTTGGACACGCCGAGGATCGGCGCCAGCAGGGCGGCCGCCTGCTCGGGGGCGTCCGGGACGCCGGTCGACTGGGGGGTGAACATCTGCGGGTCGGCGGTGATGTCGTACGCGTCCACGGTGGTGGCCAGGGCGACGCCGTCGGAGGACGTTATCGAGCCGCGCTCCGCGGTGAGCGGGATCACCTGGTACCGGTTGGTGTTCGCGTCCGCGGCCAGGGCGTCGGAGTCGATCAGCTGGAGCTGGACGAGCCGGCCCGCGAAGACCGAGAAGACCAGCGACAGCACGACGGTGACGAAGCGCAGCCGCTTGCGCGGGTCGGCCAGCTTGATCGTCCTGGGCTGCGGCCGGACGGCCGGGCGCGGGCGCGGGCCTGGTCCCGGGCCGGAGCGCAGCCTGGACTGCACCCTGGCCGGCGCCCCCGTCCGGCCGCCCGTGACGGGCCGGGCGGCCCGGGCGGCGGAGGGCTTCGCCGCGGCGGGCTTCGCGGCCGAGGACTTCGCGGCCGAGGACTTGGCCGCCGAGGACTTCGCGGCGGCGGGCTTGGCGGTGGATCCGGCGGCGGGCTTGGCAGCCGGGGGCTTGGCGGCGGCGGGCTTCGACCCGGCCGGCTTGGGCTGGGCCGACCTCGACCGGGCGGGCTTCGGCCGGTCGGGCCCGGGCTCCCCGTCGGCCCGCCGCGGCCGGGGCGGCTGCGAGGCCCGGGCCGGGCGCGGCGACCGGGCCGGCGGGCGGCCGTCCGGGCCGGGGGCGGGCTTGCCCTCGCCCGATCCACGGGGTGGCTGACGGGGCGTGCTCATCGGGCCGGCCCTCCGGTCGGGCTCGGCGCCGGCTGGGTGGCCGGGCCTGCCGGGTTGATCTGGACGGTGGTGTCGCCGGTCGGACTGCCCGACGGGGCCGGGGCGGCGGGCGGCGCGGCGGACTGCGGCGGGGCCGGCGAGAGCGCGGGCGCCGGGGCCGGGGCCGGGGCGGGCGCGGGAGCGGGCGCCGGGGCGCCGGACTGGAGCTGCCAGGGCTCCGCACCCGAACGCTTCACCGGTGGGCTGTCCTGGGCCGGCCCGGGCTTGCCGAGCACCTTGCCGTCGTCCTGGAGGAAGGCCGGACCGCCGGCCGGCACCATGCCCAGCTCGCGGGCCCGCCGCTCCAGCGCGTCCGGGGCGGACCCCTGGTCGATCTGGTGCTGCAGGCTCTGCTCCTGGTCGGTCAGCGCGGTGGTCTGCTTCTGCAGCCGGGACAGCTCGAAGGAGCCCTCGTTGAGCGCCGTGTTGAGCGCCAGCAGGCCCAGCAGGCCACCGGTGAGCAGCACCACCACCAGCACGGCGAAGGGCGTGCGGCCGCGGGCCGGCCGCCGGCCCGGCCGCACGGTGATCCGGGCTCCGGCCCCCTGCCCGGGGAGCAGCCTGGCGCCGCTCCCCCGGACCTGCCCCGTCGGTGGGCGGGTCCCGCCGCCGGCCACTGGCACCACGCTCTCCTCGCCCCCGCGTCCGTCGCTCTGGTCTGCTCGTCCCGCGCTGGTCAGCGCCGGTTGTCCCGGTCCCTGATCCTCTCCGCCACCCGCAGTCGCACGGGCGCGGCACGCCGGTTCTCCTCGATCTCCTCCTCGGTGGCCTGCTCGGCCCCGCGGGTGATCAGCTTCAGCCAGGGCTGGTGCTCCTCGGGGATCACCGGCAGCCCGGGCGGGGCGGTGTTGGTCGCGCCGGCCGCGAAGTACTGCTTGACCAGACGGTCCTCCAGCGACTGGTACGACATCACCACGATCCGCCCGCCCACCGCGAGCACGTCGAGCGCCCCCGGCACGGCCCGGTCCAGCACCTCCAGCTCGCCGTTGACCTCGATCCGCAGGGCCTGGAAGGTCCGCTTGGCGGGGTTGCCGCCGGTGCGCCGGGTGGCGGCCGGAATGGCGTTCCTCACCAGTTCCACCAGACGCGCGCTGTTGGTGAACGGTTCCTTCTCGCGTTCGCGCAGGATCACCGAGGCGATCTTGCCGGCGAACCGCTCCTCGCCGTAGACCTTGAGGATCCGGGCGAGCTGCCCGTGGGTGTAGGTGTTCAGCACCTCGGCGGCGCTCAGGCCCCGGGTCTGGTCCATCCGCATGTCGAGCGGGGCGTCCTGGGCGTAGGCGAAGCCGCGCTCCGCCTCGTCCAGCTGCATCGAGGAGACCCCGAGGTCGAACAGGATGCCCTGGACCCGCGGGATGTCCAGGCGCTCCAGCACCTCGGGGATCTCGTCGTAGACGGCGTGCACCAGGGTGGCGCGGTCCCCGAAGGGCGCGAGGCGCTCGGCGGACAGCTTGAGCGCGGCCGGGTCACGGTCGACGGCCACCAGCCGGACCTCGGGGAACTGGGTGAGCAGCGCCTCGCTGTGCCCGCCGAGGCCGAGGGTGGCGTCCACCACCACCGCGCCGGGGGCCGAGATCGCCGGGGCCAGCGCGTCCATGCACCGCTGGAGCATGACCGGGACGTGCTTGGGTGCCGGATCGTTGGTGCTCATGTGCGCTGTGGCGCCCTTCCTCGGTGCGAAGCCCCCCTCCTTGCCCGCCCTCCCCGTCCGGTGATCGGACAGGAGGGACCCACCGGGAAGGATGGAGCCCGGGGCGCGGGGGGACTGGGACCATTTTGGCCCACTCCGCGCCCGGCCCACCGCACGGGGCCCGCACGCCGCCCGTGGTCCCCGCCCGCTCACTGGGGAAGACAGTGACCGCCCGGCACCGGGGAAGGTGCGCCAGGTGGCACGGAGCGGGAGGAGGCCGCGGGCTGCGTACGGCGCGCCGGCGCCGTCCGGGAAGGCCCGGTTGACGGTGCTCGGCGGTTGTGCTGCGCTGCGCCGCAACTCTATCGCGGACACCTTGGCCGTCAATGGCCCGCGACGGCGCGCCACCCGGGCGGCGGAACGCGACGCCGCAGGCCCCGGGGCCCGGGCGGGCCCCGCCGGGGCGGCCGGCGCGGGCGGCGTACGGAGCGCTCCGCAGCGCCTCGGGGCGGCGGTCCGCGCCGGTCGGCGCGCCCGGCACCGACCAGGACATTCCGGTCAGACCGCCGCACTTCGCCACCGGTTGCCCGTCCTACGGGTATGCCCTCGATCACAGCGGGGCGTTCGGAGGGCCGGTCCCCTCACCATCCGCGGCGGAATCGCACTAACGTCGGGGCTATGACAGTGACCCCCGACCGGCACACGCCGACCGCCGCTGCCTCCGCGACCTCCACGGCCTCCGCGCCCGCCGAGGACGCCCGCCCGGCCCAGGACGCCCCCGGCATCATCGACCGATTCGTCAACGCCAACCGCGCGTACGCCGTCGACTTCCGCGACGGCGGCATGGACGCCCGTCCGGTCCAGAAGGTCACCGTGGTGGCCTGCATGGACGCCCGGCTGGACCTCTTCGCCGCCCTCGGCCTGGAGCTCGGCGACGCCCATGTGATCCGCAACGCCGGCGGCGTCGTCACGGACGACACCATCCGCTCGCTCACCATCAGCCAGCGCGCCCTGGGCACCCGCTCGATCGCGCTGATCCACCACACCGGCTGCGGCCTGCTCGGCCTCACCGAGGACTTCCGGCACGAGCTGGAGCTGGAGGTCGGCCAGCGCCCGCAGTGGGCCGTCGAGTCCTTCGTCGACCTGGACGGCGACGTCCGCCAGTCCATGCAGCGGGTGCGCACCTCGCCGTTCCTGCTGCACACCGACGACGTCCGCGGCTTCGTCTTCGACGTCCACACCGGGCTGCTCCGCGAGATCCAGTAGCACCGCGCGTCCTCCAGGGCCCGGCCAGCGCCGTCCGGGCCCTTTCCCGTGCCCGCGCGCGGCGGGCCGGCGCCCCGCCGGGTGCCGCGACCGGCCCGGCGCCGCCCCGCCGACCGGTTCGGTGCCCCCCGCCGATCGGGCGAGGTCACGGGGGACGGGCCGGAGATGTTGCGGGGACGAACCGGGACACTGCGCTCTTGTCGCCCGCCCTGCCCCTCCCGTACGGCACCGCCCGGGGGGAGAGGGTGACTTCTGGCCATCCGACAGGGAAGAATGCGACGGCAGGCCTGTTCCCGCACCACCTGGGGCGGCCTGGCCGCGGCCGCGCCCGGTGCCGCTCCGACCGGACCGCACCCGGGCACGCCGCGTCAATCACGGGGTGGGGGCCGTCCTCGGGGTGAGGCGGCGCAATGCCAGGGAGTGTACGGGTGACCAGCACATACGATCAGGACGGTCAGGGCGGTCGTGGGGGCGACCGGCAGCCCGAGAACTTCCAGCGCGGCGGACTGCACGAGCTGGGCGCCGTCGTGGACCGGGTCCGTGCCTCCGTCGAGAGCGTCATCGAGGGCAAGCCGGAGGCGGTCCGGATCGCGCTGACCGTGATGCTGGCCGAGGGCCACCTGCTGCTGGAGGACGTCCCGGGGGTCGGCAAGACCATGCTGGCCAAGGCGCTCGCCAGGTCGGTGGACTGCACCGTGCGCCGGATCCAGTTCACCCCCGACCTGCTGCCCTCGGACGTCACCGGCACCAACATCTTCGACCAGCACCAGCGCGACTTCGAGTTCCGGCCGGGCGCGATCTTCGCGCAGATCGTGGTCGGCGACGAGATCAACCGTGCCTCGCCGAAGACCCAGTCCGCACTGCTGGAGTCGATGGAGGAGCGCCAGGTCACCATCGACGGCACCAGCTACGAGCTGCCCTCGCCGTTCATGGTGATCGCCACCCAGAACCCGGTCGAGATGGAGGGCACCTACCCCCTCCCCGAGGCCCAGCGCGACCGCTTCATGGCCCGGATCTCCATCGGCTACCCGAGCCCCGAGGCCGAGTTCGCCATGCTGGACGTGCACGGCGGCGCCAACCCGCTGGACGACCTGGCCCCGGTCGCGCACGCCGCCGACATCCTCAAGCTGGTCGAGCTGGTGCGCACCGTGCACATCGCCGACCCGGTCCGCCGCTACGCCGTCGACCTGGTCGGCGCCACCCGGACCAGCCCCGAGCTGCGCCTGGGCGCCTCGCCGCGCGCCACCCTGCACCTGGTGCGGGCCGCCCGGGCCGCCGCCGCGCTGGACGGACGCGACTACGTCACCCCCGACGACATCCAGTCGCTGGCCGTCCCGGTGCTGGCCCACCGTCTGATGCCGACCGCCGAGACCCAGCTGAGCCGGCGCACCTCCGAGCAGATCGTGCTCGACCTGGTCGCCCGGCTGCCGCTGCCGCGCCCGCAGGCCCCGGCCGTCCGGAGGGGCTGAGGTGGCCCCGTCCGGCTCCCCGTCGGGCCTGCGCACCGGCCTGGCCGGCCTCACCACCCGGGGCCGGTCCTTCCTCGCGGCCGGCGTCACCGCCGTCCTCTGTGCGCTGCTGCTCGGCCAGGACGCCCTGCTCCGGGTCGGCGTGCTGCTGATGGCCCTGCCGCTGGCCGCCGCCCTGCTGCTGCTCCGCACCCGCTACCGGGTGGCCAGCGGCCGCCGGCTCAGCCCGCACCGGGCGACGGCCGGCCAGGAGGCCCGGGTGCACCTGCGGGTCGACAACGTCTCGCGGGTCCCCACCGGGCTGCTCCAGCTGGAGGACAAGGTCCCGTACGTGCTCGGGCCGCGCCCGCGCTTCGTGCTGGACCGGATCGAGCCGCACGGCCACCGCGAGGTCTCCTACCGGGTCCGCTCGGACCTGCGCGGTCAGTACCCGCTCGGCCCGCTGCAACTGCGCCTCTCCGACCCGTTCGGGATGTGCGAGCTCACCCGCGCCTTCGCCGCCTCCGACGTCCTCACCGTCGTCCCCCGGGTGCAGGCCCTGCCCGAGGTCCGGCTGCGCGGCGAGTGGTCCGGTCAGGGCGAGAGCCACACCCGGACCATCGCGCTCGCCGGGGACGACGACGTCATCCTGCGCGAGTACCGGCACGGCGACGACCTGCGCCGGGTGCACTGGAAGTCCACCGCCCGCTACGGCGAGCTGATGGTCCGACGCGAGGAGCAGCCGCAGAAGGCCCGCGCGACCGTCCTGCTGGACACCCGCGAGATCGGCCACCGGGGCACCGGCCCGGCCTCCTCCTTCGAATGGGCGGTCAGCTGCGCCGCCTCGGTCGGCGTGCACCTGATGGAGCGCGGCTACGAGGTCCGGCTGCTGACCGACACCGGACGATGCGTGCCGGGCCCGGACGGCGGCGTCAACAGCGTCGCCGAGGCCTCCGGGATGCTGCTGGACGCGCTCGCCCTGGTCGACCTCTCCGAGGGCGGCTCGCTCTCCCGCGGGGAGGAGGCGCTGCGGGCCGGCGGCGAGGGCCTGCTGGTCGCCGTCCTCGGCACGCTGGACGAGGGGCAGACCGCCCGGCTCGCCCGGCTGCGGCGCCGCACCGGCACCGCCGTCGCCTTCCTGATCGACACCGAGACCTGGTCCGGCCTGCGGATGCTCGCCCCCGACACCGGCGGCGCCGAGATCCGCGCCCGGATCCGGCAGCTGCGCGAGGCGGGCTGGACGGTGCTGCCCGCCCGGGCCGGCGACTCCGTACCCGAACTGTGGCGGGCCGCCGACCGGGCCGGCTCGGCCTCCACCGCCCACCGAGAAGAGGCCGACGCGTGACCACCCGGGCCAAACTCACGGTCTACTCCGCGCTGGCCAGCGCGCTGGCCACGCTCTGCCTGCTCCCGCTGGTCACCTCCGGCGGCTGGTACCTGCACGCCTGCCTGCTGATCGCGCTGTCCGCCGCCGCCGGCGCGGGCCTGCGCCGGCTTCCGCTGCCGCGCTGGCTGGTGCCGGCCGGGCAGCTGCTGGTGCTGGTGTACGCGCTGATGCTGGGCTTCGCGGGCTCCGCGCTGACCGCCGGCGTCCTGCCCGGCCCGCGGGCGCTGGACGCCGTCGGCACCCTGCTCGACGGGGGCATGCAGGACATCCAGGAGTACGCCATCCCGGCCCCCGCCACGCCGGGGCTGCGGCTGATCCTGGTCGGCTCGGTGGCGCTGGTCGCCGTCGTGGTGGACGCCGTCGCGGTGACCTTCCGCAAGGCGGCGCTGGCCGGCCTGCCGCTGCTCGCGCTGTACTCCGTCGGCACCGGCCTGGCGGACCACGACGGCCGGGCCTGGCTCTGGTTCCTGTTCGCCGCCTTCGGCTACCTGCTGCTGCTCCTCGCCGAGGGCCAGGACCGGCTCTCCCGCTGGGGCCGGGTCTTCCACGGCGGCTCCCGCGGCGAGAGCGGGGGCCGGCTCTCGCACAACGGCCACCGGATCGGCTTCCTGGCGCTGGCCACCGCCCTGGTGCTGCCGCTGTTCCTCGGGCAGTGGGAGTTCCACCTGTTCGGGGACCGGGCCGGCAACGGCATCGGGTCCGGCGGCAACGGCTCCGGGGTCACCACCCTGGACCCGCTGGTCACGCTGGCCGCGAAGCTGAGCCGCCCGAGCGGCGAGGAGATGCTGACCTACACGATGTCGGGCGACAACGCCGGCAGCACCTACCTGCGCACCGGCGCGCTGGACGAGTTCAACGGCACCGAGTGGAAGCTCAGCCCGAAGGACGTCAGCGGCAACCCCCGGGCCCTGCCCGCCCCCGAGGGGCTCGCCCCCTCCGTCACGGCCGACCCGGTCGCGACCGCCTTCACCGTCACGGACCGGATGGACTCGGCCTGGCTGCCGATGCCCTACCCGGCCACCGAGGCCGACCCGCCCGGCAGCTGGAAGTACGAGGGCTCCACCCGGACCCTCATCGGCGACGGCAAGCAGACCACCCGGGGCCTCAGGTACGAGGTGACCAGCCTGGACGTGCGGCCCACCGCCGCCCAGCTGCGCACCGCCGGCCAGGTGCCGGAGGCGATCGCCAAGCGCTACCTGACGCTGCCCGGCGACTTCCCGCAGGCCGTCGCGACCATCGCCACGGACGTCACCCGGGGCAAGACCACCGGGTACGACAAGGCGGTGGCCCTGCAGACCTGGTTCACCCGCACCGGCGGCTTCACGTACAGCACCGACGTGGGCAACGGCACCGGCAACGACGCCATCCTCACCTTCCTGGAGAACAAGAAGGGCTTCTGCGTCCACTACGCCTCCACCATGGCGGCGATGGCCCGCGCGCTGGGCATCCCCGCCCGGGTCGCGCTCGGCTTCACCCCGGGCCAGGGCCTCGGGGGCAAGAGCTTCAAGGTGACCGACCGGGAGTACCACGCCTGGCCCGAGCTGTACTTCCAGGGCACCGGGTGGCTGCGGTTCGAGCCCACCCCGACCCGGGGCAGCGCCCCGGACTACTCGGACCCGGTGGCCGCCCCCAGCACCGCCCCGACCCAGCAGCCGACCACGGCCGCGCCGAGCACCGGTGCGGTGCCCTCGGCGAGCGCCAGCAGCAGCTGCGACGGCCGGCAGCGGCAGCTCGGCGACTGCGCCGACCAGGACAAGGCCGCTCTCAAGGCCCAGGGGCAGCGGTCCTGGTGGCTGTCCTGGCAGGCCCTGGCGACGGTCGCGGGCGGCCTCGCGCTGATCGCCCTGCTGACCGCGCCGATGCTCTGGCGGGCCTGGGTGCGGCGCCGGCGGCTCGGCGCGGCCGGCCGCCGTCGTCCGGGGGCCGACCCCCGGACGGAACTCACCGACCAGCAGGTGCTGGCCGCCTGGGAGGAACTGGTCGACTCGGCCTGGGACCTCGGCATCCCGCCGGACGACTCGCGGACCCCGCGGTCGGCGGCGCGGCGGATCGCCGAGGCGGGCGAGCTCGACGCGGACGCCACGGCCGCGGCCGGCCGGGTCGCGCTGGCCACCGAGCGGGTCCTGTACGCCCGGTCCGGCCAGAGCGCGTCCGCACTGGCCCCGGACGTCCGGACCGCCCGCGACGGCCTGCGGGCCTCCGCCCGGCGCACGGGGCGGGCCAGGGCGCTGCTGCTGCCGCCGTCCTCGGCGCGGCTCTGGTGGCGGACGACCGAGCGGGTGGACGACGCCCGGGACGCCGTACGCGGGCGCCTGTCCCGGGCCGGGGCCGCGCTCACCGGACCGTTCCGCCGGGCCTGGGCCCGGCTGCGGGGCGGCAAGGGCGGCCAGGGCGGATCTGCGGGCAGCCCGGAGTAGCCCGGGGCGGGCCCGGCCCTCGGCGCGCACCCGCGCCGCGGGGCCGGGCCCCGCCGTCCGGCACCCCGCCGGGCTCGCGGCCGGGGCCCGGGGGCCCGGTACCTTCCGGATCCAGCACGACACGACGGGTGAGGGCGGGCAGTCTGCCGACTGCCCGCCCTCACCCGTCGCTCGTTGCCGGGCCCGGTTCCCCGGGGCCCTCCTCTGCTCTCAGAGGCCGCTCTGCTCGTCCCTGCGGCGCTGCCAGCGCTGCTCCATCCGGTCCATCACCCCGGCCTTTCGGCGCGATGCCGGGGCCGGCTTCGGCCCCGCGCCGTGCCCTCCGGGGCCGCGCCTCCAGCCTGTGACGGCGAGGACCGCGCAACCCAGCATGACCAGGAACCCGACGACGCTCACCCAGATCAGTTGGGCGACCATGCCCCCCATCAGCAGGGCGATGCCCACCACGAACCCCGCGGCGGCCTGGTAGACCCGCCGACGGGTGTAGGCGCGCAGCCCGGTTCCCTCAAGCGCTGACGCGAATTTGGGATCTTCGGCGTACAGCGCTCGCTCCATCTGCTCGAGCAGACGCTGCTCGTGCTCCGAGAGCGGCACGGAGTCCTCCTACTCGTCGGTCGCGGGGCGACCGGTCCGCCACCCCAGGCGGGGTGGCCAGTCCATTCAGCTTTCAAGACACCAGTCAGACGCTTGTGTGGAACCCACCCCGGCGCGAACCGCCACCGTCCGATGCGGACGGTCGTGGCGTGCACCCCGAAGGGTCCACCGTCCCGGCCTTGTGTCGTCCATATGCCCCATGCGTCCGGCTGTCATGCTTTCCGGCTTTACCCAGATCATACGGTCCACCGGTGCATTCCGGGGTGGTCGACCGCACGTGGGTCGGCCCAGGTCGGCACGCTGGATCCGCACGGTTCCCAACGCCGGGGGGCGCGTACAAGTGCCCGAGTCGGCGGAATCACCCCGGACGTGCGCGAATGCGTGGCCGAACGGGAGACGTACCGGGTACGAAGGACAGGTCAGGAGCGTGTGGCCAGAAGGTGAAGCTGGGTGGCGACGGCGTGGAAGGCCGGCTGCTCGGCGGCCGCCTGCTCCAGCTTCAGCAGGGCCTCCGTCGCCCCCGGCTCGGTGTCCACCAGGACGCCGGGCACCAGATCGGCGAAGACCCGCACACCGTGCACCGCCTCCACCCGCAGGCCGGCGGCGCTCGCCAGCAGGCCCAGCTCCTCGCCGGTGAAGCGGCGGGGCATCGGGTCGCCGGCGCCCCAGCGGCCCTCGGGGGCGCCGAGCACCGTGCGGGCCTCGTCGAAGTGACCGGCCAGGGCGCGGGCGAGCACCGCGCCGTTGCGGTTGGCGGCCAGCAGGCTGACCAGTCCGCCGGCCCGCAGGGTGCCCGCCAGGCTGCCGAGCGCCTCGGCCGGGTCGTCCACCATCTCCAGCACCCCGTGGCAGAGCACCGCGTCCACGCTCCCGGGGGCGATCAGCTCGGGCAGGGTCTGGGTGTCGCCCTGGACGGCCCGGACCAGGTCGGTGACCCCGGCCTCGGCGGCCCGGCGCTCCAGCGCGAACAGCGCGTCGGGGCTCGGGTCGACCACCGTCACCCGGTGGCCGAGCCGGGCCACCGGCACGGCGAAGTTGCCCGTCCCGCCGCCGGTGTCGACGACGTCGAGGACCGGCTGGTCCAGCTCGGCGGCCCGCTTCTCCAGGGCCGCCCGCACCACCTCCCACACCACGGCGGTACGCAGGGCACTGCGGGGACGCGTCGGGTACAAGGTGAGGACTCCTCGGCACGGGAAGTACGGAGCGGTACGTCGGACGGCTCCACCTTAGGCCGTCCGACGGCCCGCCCGCGCAAAGCGCCCTGAGGCGCTCCGGGCGGCACCCGCCCAGGGTGGCACCGCCCGGCCGACACCCGCTCCGGCGGCCTCCGTCCGGGAGGCTCCGCCCGCCCGCCCGCCCCCGCCCCGCCCACGGGCCGCCGCGCCGATCCCTCAGGCCGTACCGTCCAGGGGCAGGCGCGGCGCGGGAGGCGTCGGGTGCAGGCCCAGCAAGCGCTGGACGATCCGCAGGAAGAGCGCGGTGTTGCGGATCAGGTCGTCCGCGTCCCGCGCGCTGGCCGCGCCCCTGATCCCGGCCTCTGCGGCCGCCCGCCGGCGGGCGCCGGCCGCGAAGTAGACCGCCCATTCGGCGAGTTCGGGAGCGACCTCGGGCAGCACCTCCCAGGCGCTGCGGATCGCCTTGCGCCGCCTCGGGTTCTTCTCGGGCCGGCCGCGGACCGCCAGCACGGCGGCCACCGTGCGCAGGGCGGCCAGGTGGGCGGAGGCGTAGCGCTGGAGCGGGTCCTCCGTCCGGCCGGCCTGGACGAGCGTGCGCTGGGCCTGCCGGAGCAGGTCGAGCGCGGCCGGCGGGGCGGCGGCCCGGCGCAGCACCGGGTGCACGTCCGCCGGGCGGCCGGACGCCGTCGGCGGTGAGGCCGGGGCGGGCGGGCCGGACGGCGGGAAGGGGATCGTGGGCTGCTGCGGCCGGGGCGGGCCGGGGGCCGGCTGGTCCGGGCCGGGCTGCTGCGGCAGGGCCTGCTGTGGCAGGGGCTGAGGTGACGGGGGCTGAGGCGGCAGGGGCTGCCGGCGGCGCGGCTCGTGCGGGTGCGGCTCGTGCGCCTGGTGCGGCAGCGGCTGCTGCGGGAGCGGCTGGAGCCGGCCGGGGCGGGGCCCGCCGGGTCGCGCCTGGTCGTCGTCGGGGTGGCGGTGGCTGGCGGTGACGGGCTCAGGGTGGCTGATGGTCATGGTCTCCCCCGGTCCGAGGCGACTCGCCCGGGCCGGGCGGCCCGTGCCCTCCCATCGTGCCGGGCACCACTGACAATCGGGCGTGCGCGGACCGCACCGCTCCCGCCCGGCCGCCGCGAACGGCCCCGCGAACGCGGGCGGGCGACACCCCGGCAGCCGGCCCGACGAGTCCCCCGTCCGGGCCGGCCGCGCGGTGTCGCCCCGCACGTCCCCCGGGGCGCCTACGCGCCCCGGATCCCCCACCGCCGGTGTCCCCCGTGACCGCGCTCCGCCGCCCCGTGTCGGCGGTGCGCGGTCCTGGACCGGCTCGTGTGCACGGCACGACCTCGTCCGCCGGCACCCCCGTGACCGGCGGACCAGATCTGGTCCGCTCCCGGGGCCCCCGTGCCTCGCGGCCCGTTCTCCCGGTGCCCCAACTCTCTCGTCCTTGCAGGTCGGAGCACTATCCGTTGCGCTACTCAACCGGTGATCTGAGTACCCGTACTCAGTTTCGGCCGGGGCTCCCCGGGGCGGAACCGCCGGGCGCCGGCGGGCGTCCTGAGAGCGCCGGGTGTGGTCCGGCCGGGCCGGTACGGTGTGGCGCGACGGTCACCGACCCGTCCGCGCCGCCCCGGTGCCGGGCGCCGGACGGACCGCGGGCACCGGACCGGCCGGGCGCCGGACCGGCCGCGGGCGGACGAGAGAGGGAGCAGGATGTCGATCATTCCGTTGATCTTCACCAGCAGCTGGGCCAGCGGGATCAACGCCTACGCGGTGGTGCTGCTGCTCGGGCTGTTCGGCCGCTTCGGCTGGGCCGACAGCGTGCCGGCCGTGCTGGAGCGCCCGGACGTGCTGATCGCCGCCGGCGCGCTCTTCCTGGTGGAGGCGGTGGCCGACAAGGTCCCGTACCTGGACTCGGCCTGGGACGCCGTGCACACGGTGATCCGCCCGGTCGCCGGCGCCACCGTCGCCGCGCTGCTGGCCAGCCACGACCCGGGTTCGCTCGGCACCGTCGCGGCCGGGGCGATGGGCGGCACCACCGCGCTGCTCAGCCACACCGTCAAGGCCTCCCTGCGGATGGCCGTCAACACCTCGCCCGAGCCCGCCAGCAACATCGGCGTCAGCCTCGCCGAGGACGTCTCGGTGGCCGGACTGGTGACGCTGGCGATCTTCCACCCGTGGCTCGCCGCGTCGATCGCCTCGGTGCTGCTGGTGGCCGGCGCCGTCCTGGTCTGGTTCGCCGTCACCCGGATCCGGCGGTTCCTGGCCCGGCGCCGCGACCGCAGGGCCGCCCGCGCCGCCCGGCGCGGACCGGTGCCGGCCCCCGTACCCGCGCCGCCCGGCCGGGGCGGGAGCGGGTACTGAGGGCCGCCGGCCGGGTCTTAGGATCGGTGCCATGGCACGGATCGTCATCATCGGCGCAGGAATGAGCGGGCTCGCGGCGGCCTCCCGGCTGGCCACCCTCGGGCACCGGGTGACGGTCTGCGAGGCCTCCGGCACCCACGGCGGGATGGTCGGCCGGTACGAGCGGGACGGCTTCGCCTTCGACACCGGCCCCGGTCTGCTCACCCTGCCCGCCGTCTACCGCGACCTCGCGCTGAAGACCGGCCGGGAGCCGCTGGAGGAGCTGGTCTCTCTCGCCCCGGTGGACCCGGAGAGCCGGCACCTGATGCCCGACGGCACCACCCTGCTGCTGCCGAACGCCTCCCGGGGCGGCGTGTCCCAGGCCCTGGACGCCGCCTTCGGCGCGGGCTCCGGCGAACGCTGGAGCGAGGTGATGAACCACGGCCGGACCGTCTGGGAGGCCACCCGCCGCCCGCTGCTGGAGGAGCCGCTCCCCGCCGACCCGGAGCGGCTGCGCACCGACCCGTACCCGGCGCCGCCGCGCCGGGGCCTCGGCCGGCTGCGGCGCACGCCGTGGACCCTGGCCGAGGTGGCCGGACGGGAGCTCGGCGGCCGTCCCGGCCTGACCGCCCTGCTGCACGAGCACGCCCTGCGCTTCGGCTTCGACCCGCTGACGGCGCCCGCCGGCGCGACCGTGCTGCCGTACATGGAGCAGTCCTTCGGCGTCTGGTACGTCCGGGGCGGCATCCGGGCGCTGGCCGACGCGGTGTACCGGCGCTGCCTGGACCGCAAGGTCGAGTTCCGCTTCGACTGCCCGGTGGAGAAGGTCCTGTTCGACCCGGCGGACGGCCGGGCGGCCGGGGTGCGGACGGCCGGCGGCGACCGGCTGGAGGCGGACACCGTGATCTCCTCGATGGACACCCGCGCCTTCCACCGGGAGGCCGTCGGGCACCCCGGCCAGGAGGGCCCGCGGCACGACACCCCACAGCGCGACGAGGGGCCGTCCGCCCGGGTGCCCGGCCGGTTCACCGTGCTGCTCGCCCTGCGCGGCCCGCGCCCGGCCGGCACCGCGCACCGCACCGTGGTGCACGCCGCCGACGCGGCGGCCGAGCGGGAGGCGCTGTTCGGCCGCGTCCCGAAGCTGTACGGGCGCCCCACCGTGCAGGTGCTCCGCCCCAACGACGCCACGCTCCACCCGGAGGGCCACGAGAGCGCCTCGCTCACCGTGACCGTGCCGGCGGCGGACGCGCTGGACTGGAACGCCCCCGGCACCGCCGAGCGGTACGCCGACCAGGTGCTCGACCAGGCCGACGCGGCCGGGCTCGGCCTGCGCGAGAGGCTGCTCTGGCGGGTGGTCCGCACCCCGCTCGACACCCGGGCGGAGACCGGCGCCCTGTTCGGTTCGGTCCCGCGGCCCGCACTGGCCGGGGCCGGCGGCGGCCTGCTCCAGGCCGCCAACCGGGAGCCCGGCCCCGGCCTGTTCGTGATCGGCGGCGCCGCGCACCCCGGCGGCGGCCTGGCCCGGGTGGGCATGTCCGCCTGCATCACGGCCGGCCTGGTCGGCCCGGCCTGGTCGGCCCGGCCTGATCCCGCCGGCCTGATCCCGCCGGCCTGATCCCGCCGGACCGCGAGCCGGACCGCACCACAACCCGCACCGCAACCCGCACCGCACCGCGCTCCGACCCGAACCACAGTCCGTGCCGCGCCGGCCCGGACCGCCCGCCGCCACCCCGGTGGACGCGGCCGGCGGGCGGCGCGCGATGAATGACAGTCAGTTCCCGCACGGGCTAGCATCCAGGCGTCGCCCGGCCGTGCACGCCGTTACCGGAGGTCCGTCATGTCGAGCAATCCCGCTGCCGAGCGGCGGCCGGGCCTCCGCGACCGGGCGAGCGGTCAGATCGTCGCCGCGGTCGCGATCGTGGTGGCCGCGACGGCGGTCCGCAAGCTGATGTTCCCGTGGGAGTCCGACGACTACCGCTACTTCCTGCACCCCTGGTACACCCACATCGCCGACCACGGCGGGTTCCGGGCGCTCAGCGACATCGGCTTCTCCGACTACAACGTCCCGTACCTCTACGTGCTGGCCGCGCTCAGCCACCTGCCGGTGCAGGACCTGGCCGGGATCAAGGCCGTCTCGACCCTGTTCGACCTGCTGACGGCGTACTTCGTCCACCGGATCGTGGCACTGCGCCACCCGGAGGGCTCCTGGCGGCCGCACATGGCCGGCGCGGTGGTGCTGTTCCTGCCCACCGTGATGGCCAACAGCGGCTGGTGGGGGCAGGCCGACTCGGTCTACTCCGCGTTCGTGGTCGGCGCGCTCTGGTTCGTGCTGTGCCGCCGGCCCTGGTGGGCCTGCACGTTCCTCGGCATCGCGCTGGCCTTCAAGCTGCAGACCGTCTTCGTGTTCCCGTTCCTGCTCGTCCTGCTGCTCACCCGCCGGGTGCCCTGGCGGGCGCTGCTGGCCGTCCCGGCGGTGTACCTGCTGCTGGACGTGCCCGCCCTGCTGGTCGGCGCCGACCTCGGGCAGCTGCTGACGGTCTACTCCCGGCAGACCGGCACCTACCAGACCCTCTCGATGAACGCGCCCAGCGTCTACCTGCTGTTCCAGCCGGGCGACCACGCCGACGGCGTCCGCCGGGCCGGCATCCTGCTCACCGGCGCGGTGGTGCTCGCGCTGGTGGCCTGGGTGGTGCTGCGCCCGGCCGGCCGCGGGCCGCTACGGCCCGGCGGGTGGAGCAGGGAGCTGACCGACACCCAGATCGTGCTGCTGGCCACCACCTCGGTGGTGCTGGTGCCGTTCCTGCTCCCGTCGATGCACGAGCGGTACTTCTTCCTCGCGGACGTGCTGAGCGTGGTGGCGGCGTTCCACCTGCCGGGCCGGCTCTGGTACCTGCCGGTGCTGGTCCAGCTCGCCTCGGCCGGCACCTACCTGCAGTACCTGGCGCACGACGCCGCCCGGTACACCAAGGTGGAGCTGTTCGGCGCCCTGATGGCGCTGGCCGCGGTCGCCGCGGTGCGGGCCACCGCCCAGGAGTTCCGGCGGACGCCCGTCGGACAGGACGGCACGGCGGGCCCGGACGGCACGACAGGTGCGCACGGCAGGGCAGGTGCGGGCAGGGCAGGTGCGGACGGGACGCCAGGTGCGCACGGGACGGCGGCCGGGCCGGTCCACGGCGCCGCCCCCGAGGGCCGGGTGCCGGCCGTCGAGCGGGGCTGACCGGCCGCGGGCCCCGGCCGGGCCGCGGCGGGCGGCTCAGCCCTGCTGCTGCCAGGTCCCCTGCTGCTGCCAGTTCTCCTGCTGCCCGTAACCGGGTTGCTGCGGCTGCTGCTGGGGCTGCGGGGGCACCCCGTCGGCCGGCTGCGGCTGCCACTGCTGCTGGCCGTCCCAGCCGGGCTGCGCCTGCTGCTGGTAGCCCTGCTGCTCGTACCCGGTGCCCTGCTGCTGCCACTGCTGCTGGCCGGTCTGCCCGGTGTAGGGGTCCTGCTGGTAGCCGTAACCCTGGTCGTAGCCGTAGGCCGGCTGCTGCTGCCACTGCTGCTGGCCGTCCCAGCCGGGCTGCGCCTGCTGCTGGTAGCCCTGCTGCTCGTACCCGGCGGCCTGCTGCTCGTACCCGGCGCCCTGCTGGTAGCCCTGCTGCTGGCCGTAGAAGGCCGAGGCGTCGGCGTACACGCCGTCCGCCGCGGGCTCCTGCGGCTCGAAGGCGGTGGGCTGCGGGCCGGCCGGCCGGCGCCCCCGACCGCCGAAGCCCGCACTGTCGTAGGCGTCGTCGTCGTCGGCGTCGAACGGGACGGCCTGGTACGTCGCCGTCTCGAAGTCCGAGATGTCGGCCTCGACCGCGCCGATCTCCCCCACCTGCTGGACGACGACCGGCTCGGCGACGTCCTCGCCGCCGGTGGCCGCGCTCAGCAGCGGCACCTTGGCCAGCGGTCCCGGCAGCTCGCCGTCGGACCTGCGCAGCGACCAGCCCCCGCGGAACCCGCGCTTGACGGACAGCGTCACGAAGACCTGGCCGACGGCGAAGAGCACCGCGCCGGCGCCGATCACCAGCACCGAGCGGGCGGCCATCCCGGCGACCACGCCGAGGAAACCGCCGAGTGCCACGGCGCGCCAGTGCAGCGGCGCGCGGTTCTGCAGCAGCAGCTCGGCGACCAGCCAGAGCGCCACCACCGCCAACGCGGCGTACAGCAGCAGGTACCCGATGCCCATCCGCCCGCTACCTCCAGTCGCGTGCCGCGCGCCCCGCGCGTGTGCCGAGACTGTACCGGGTCATCGCGCCGCGACCCACATCGTGCGTCGCGGCGCGGGCCCGGGATCAGCGCTGGTGCAGGCCGAGGTTCTGGTAGATCTCCAGCGTGGAGGTGGAGTGGTTGAGGGTGATGAAGTGCAGGCCGGGGGCGCCCTCGGCGAGCAGCCGCTCGGACATCGCGGTGGCGTGGTCGATGCCGACCGCCCGGACGGCCTGCGGGTCCTCCTCGACCGCCCGGAAGCGGCTGACCAGCTCCGCCGGGAAGTCCGAGCCGCTGAGCTGCGGGAACCGCTCCAGCTGCTTGATGTTGGTGACCGGCATGATCTCCGGGATGATCGGCACCTCGCAGCCGGCCGCCGCGACCCGGTCGCGCAGCCGCAGGTAGTCGTCGACCTCGAAGAACATCTGGGTGATCGCGTAGTCCGCGCCGGCCCGGCACTTGGCGACGAAGTGGCGGATGTCGTCGTCCCAGTTCTCCGAGCGCGGGTGCATCTGCGGGAAGGCGGCGACGCCGACGCAGAAGTCCCCGATGCCCTTGATCAGCTCGACCAGCTCGGCCGCGTAGCTGACGCCCTCGGGGTGGCGCACCCACTCGCCCATCGGGTCGCCGGGCGGGTCGCCGCGCACCGCGAGGACGTTGCGCACGCCCTGGTCCGCGTACTGGCCGATGATGTTGCGCAGCTCGGCGATCGAGTGGTCGACGGCGGTCAGGTGGGCGACCGGGGTCAGGGTGGTCTCGGTGGCGATCCGGCCGACCAGGTTGACCGTCCGGCCGCGCGAGGAGCCGCCGGCGCCGTACGTCATGCAGACGAAGTTCGGGTCGAGCGCCTCGACCCGGCGGATCGCGTCCCAGAGCCGCTTCTCGGCGGCCTCCGAGCGCGGCGGCATGAATTCGAAGGAGTAGGACCGCTTGCCCGCCGCCAGCAGTTCGCGAACGGTCAGTGCGCGGTCGGTTCTGGTGGAAGCGATGCCGAGTGCCATGCTGGCAGGTTAGCCGCCGTCCGGAGAGGCGGGACAACTCACGTCCACCGAGTGAGACACCGTTCGGACGGCCACGACGGGGCCGTACGGGTGCTCGTACGCCGGGCCGGGACCGCCGGGCTAGGCTGATCGGTACCCCCAGCGACTCCCGGAGCCTCATCGTGACCACGTCCAGCAGCCGCCCGGCCAACCCGATCGACGTGGAGGCCGTGCGGACACGCGTCAACGGCGCCCTCGGCGAGTTCATGGACGGCCAGGCGGTCCTGCTCGGCAAGATCTCGCCCCAGCTCGGGCCCGCCGTCGACGCCCTGCGGGACTTCCTGCTGGACGGCGGCAAGCGGCTGCGTCCGGCCTTCTGCTACTGGGGCTGGCGCGGCGCCGGCGGCGGGGCCGCCGACCCGGGCATCGAGCACGCGGCGGCCGCCCTGGAGCTGCTGCAGGCGAGCGCACTGGTGCACGACGACCTGATGGACCGCAGCGACACCCGGCGCGGGGTGCCCTCGGTGCACCGCCGCTTCGAGGCGCTGCACCGGGCCAGCGGCTGGCGCGGCGACCGCGAGCAGTTCGGGGCCTCCGCCGCCGTCCTGCTCGGCGACCTGCTGCTGATCTGGTGCGACGAGCTGTTCCTGCGCTCGGGGCTGCCCGCCGAGGCGGTGCTGCGGGCCAAGCCGGCCTTCGACCTGATGCGGACCGAGGTGATGGTCGGCCAGTACCTCGACGTGCTGGAGCCGGTCGCCGGCGACTCCACCGACGAGGGGGCGCTGGACCGGGCGCAGACCGTGCTGCACTACAAGTCGGCGAAGTACACCATCGAGCGGCCGCTGCAGGTGGGGGCGCTGCTCGCCGGGGCCTCCCCGGAGCTGGTGGCGGCGTACTCGGCCTTCGGCCTGCCGCTGGGCGAGGCCTTCCAGCTGCGGGACGACCTGCTCGGGGTCTTCGGCGACCCGGCGGTCACCGGCAAGCCGGCCGGCGACGACCTGCGGGAGGGCAAGCGCACCCTGCTGGTGGCGCACGCCATGCGCGGACTGCCGGCCGCCGACGCCCGGCACCTGGACGAGCGGCTCGGCGCGCCGGACCTGGCGCCCGAGGAGGTCGTCGTGCTGCGCGACCTGGTCGGGCGCAGCGGTGCGCCCGAACGGGTGGAGAGCCGGATCGAGGAGCTGATGCGGCAGGCGCTGGCGGCGCTGGAGGCGGCCCCGCTGGTGGACCCGCGGGCCCGGGAGGTCCTGCTGGCGCTGGCCGAGGCGGCGACCGTCCGCCGCTACTGAGCGGCGGCCGCGGCCCGGGCGGGCGTCCTGGCCGTCCCGGGCGTCCCGGGCGGCGGGGGCGCACCCCACGGCCCGGGACGGCGGTGTCAGACCGCGCGGACCCGGTGGGCCAGCTCGGCCGCCGCGGCGGCCGGGTCGTCGGCGGCGGTGATCGCGCGGACCACCACCACCCGGCGGGCGCCGGCGGCCAGCACCTCGTCCAGGTTGCCCAGGTCGATGCCGCCGATGGCGAACCAGGGGCGGTCCGTCACCTGCTTCGCCGCGTACGAGACCAGGCCGAGGCCGGGCGCGTGCCGGCCGGGCTTGGTCGGGGTCGGCCAGACCGGGCCGGTGCAGAAGTAGTCCACGCCCGGCTCGGCGACGGCCGCGTCGACCTCGGACTCGGCGTGGCAGGACCGTCCGATCACCACGTCCTCGCCGAGGATCGCGCGGGCGGCCCGCACCGGCAGGTCGTCCTGGCCGAGGTGCAGCACGTCCGGGCCGGCCGCGTGCGCGACGTCCGCCCGGTCGTTCACCGAGAGCAGCTTGCCGTGCCGCCGGCAGGCGTCGGCGAAGACCTCCAGGTACTCCAGCTCCTGCTTGGCCTCCAGGCCCTTGTCACGGAGCTGGACGATGTCGACGCCTCCGCCGAGCGCGGCGTCCAGGAACTGCTCCAGGTCGCCCTGCTCACGGCGGGCGTCGGTGCACAGGTACAGCCGCGCGTCGGCCAGCTGCGCGCGCAGCCGCCCGCCCGCCGTCAGGTCCGCCGCCATCAGATCAGCATCGCCTGGGCGCGGCGCTTCACCTCGGTGCCCCGGTTCTCTTGGAGGGCCTGGATCGGGCTGCCGGGCAGCGACGGGTCCTCGGTGAAGAGCCACTCCAGGATCTCCGCGTCGTTGTACCCGCAGTCGCGGAGCACGGTCAGCGTGCCGGACAGGTGCTTCACCAGGCCGGGGCCGTCGATGAAGGCGGCCGGCACCTGCAGCGACTTGTTCGGGCCACGGCGGACGGCGATCAGGCCGCCGTTCTTGACCAGGTCGCGCACCTCGGTGACGCGGACGCCCCACTGCTCCGAGATGTCGGGCAGGTACATCCACTCGGGGACAAGGTCTTCAATCTTCGCTTCGATCTCGCTCACGTCACCAGACTGCCACCTCGCCGGGCCGCCGCGCACCAACCGGGCCCCCGGCGGCCGGCCCGGTGGCCGATCGTGACCGGACGTGACCGGGCCGGAGCGTGCTACCCGGCGAGCGCGGCCTTCAGCGGCACGGCCTGGTCGGCGGCCCGGGCCGGGTCGAGGACGGCGCCGCGCTCCAGCAGCCGGCGGCCCTGGGTGAGGTCCCGCGGGCGGTCGACGGCGAGCAGGGCGCGCAGCCGCCCGTCGCGCAGCCAGAGCACCGTCCAGGCCGGGTCCCCGGGCGCCCCGCGCCACAGCAGGTCGTCGCCGTCGGTGTGCCGGCCGGCGTACTGCACCATCCGCCCGAACTGCTCGGACCAGAAGTACGGCACCGGGTCGTACGGGGTCTCCAGGCCGAGCAGCGAGGCCGCGGCCGCCGCCCCGGACTGCAGGGCGTGGTCCCAGTGCTGGACGGAGAGCCGGGTGCCCGAGCGGGCCGAGGGGTAGGAGACGCAGTCGCCGGCCGCGAGGACGCCCGGCAGCGAGGTGCGCAGCCGCTCGTCCACCAGGACGGCGCCGGCCGCGTCCAGCGCGACCCCCGAGCCGGCCAGCCAGCCGGTCGCCGGGCGGGCGCCGACGCCGACCACCACCTCGTCGGCGGCCAGCCGGGTGCCGTCGGCGAGCAGCACCTCGTGCGGGCCGACCGAGGCCACCACCGCGCCGCAGCGCAGGTCGACGCCGGCCTCCCGGTACCAGGCGGTCATCGCGGCGCCGACCCGGGCGGGCAGTGCGCCGGGCACCGGCGTCGGGCCGGCCTCCACCACGGTGACCTCGCAGCCCAGCGCGCGGGCGACGGTGGCGGTCTCGGCCCCGATCCAGCCGGCCCCGACCAGGACGATCCTGGCCCCCGGGCGCAGCAGCGCGCGCAGCGCCAGTGCGTCGTCGACGGTGCGCAGCAGGTGGGCGCGGTCCGCGCCGGGCAGGGCCACGGGGGCCGCGCCGGTGGCGATCACCAGGCTCCCGTAGGGCAGTTCGCCGGCGTCGGTGTGCAGCACCCCGGGCTCCAGCGCGGTGGCCCGGCGGCCGGTGACGAGGTCGACGCCGAGGTGGGCCCAGTCGATGTCCAGGGTGGTGGCGTCGGCCTTGCCGAGCAGCACGTCCTTGGAGAGCGGCGGCCGGTCGTAGGGGGCGTGCGGTTCGTCCCCGAGCAGGACGATCCGGCTCCGCAGGCCGCCCGCGCGCAGCGCGCCCGCGCACCGTGCCCCGGCCAGCCCCGCCCCGACGACGACCACCGTGTCCGTGTTCCGCAGCTCTCCCACGGCGCCACCCTATCGGCCGGGCCGTCCAGCCCTCGTACGCGCCTTCGGCCCCGGCCGCACCCGGAGTTATGGTGGGTGCACCTCGACCGACCGGCCCCCCCAGGTGCCGGACGGTCCGTACCACGGGAGCCCGGCGGACCGGGCTGAGAGGCGGGCTGGCACGGCCTGCGACCGTCCGAACCTGATCCGGGTCATTCCGGCGAAGGGAGAGCAGGGACTTTGACACGCTTCACGAGCGGCGCCACGACGGACGTCCTCGTCGTCGGCGGCGGCATCATCGGCCTCGCGGTGGCCTGGCGGGCCCGGCAGCGCGGCCTCGGGGTGGTCGTGGCCGACCCCGCGCCCGGCGGCGGCGCCGCCCAGGTCGCGGCCGGGATGCTGGCCCCGGTCACCGAGCTGCAGTACGGCGAGGAGCCGCTGCTGAGGCTCGGGATGGCCTCCAACGAGCGGTACGCGGCGTTCACGGCCGAGCTGGAGGAGGCCTCCGGCCTGCCGACCGGCTACCGCGCCTGCGGCACCCTCGCCGTCGCGCTGGACTCCGACGACCGCGAGGAGCTGCGCGAGCTGCACGCCTTCCACCGGCGGCTCGGCCTGGACTCGGCCTGGCTGACCGGACGCGAGTGCCGCAAGCTCGAACCGATGCTGGCCCCCGGGGTCCGCGGCGGGCTGCACGTCGCCGACGACCACCAGGTGGACGGCCGCCGGCTGGCCGCCGCGCTGGTGGCGGCCTGCGAGCGGGCCGGGGTGCTGCTGCACCGCGCCGAGGCCGTCGAGCTGCTGGTGGCCGGCGGCCGGGCCACCGGGGCCCGGCTGAGCACCGGCGAGCTGCTGGGCGCCGGCCAGGTGGTGCTCGCGGCCGGCCCGCGCAGCCACCTGCTGCCCGGCCTGCCCGAGGGGGTGCTGCCGCCGGTCCGCCCGGTGAAGGGCCAGATCCTGCGGCTGCGGGTGCCCGAGGCGTACCGGCCGTTCCTGTCGCGCAACGTCCGCGCCGTGGTGCGCGGGCAGCACCTCTACCTGGTGCCGCGCGAGGACGGCGAGCTGGTGATCGGCGCGACCAGCGAGGAGCAGGGGTACGACACCACCGTGACGGCCGGCGGGGTGTACGAGCTGCTCCGCGACGCCCACGAGCTGGTCCCGGGGATCACCGAGCTGCCGCTGGTGGAGACCTCCGCCGGGCTGCGCCCCGGCTCCCCCGACAACGCCCCGCTGCTCGGTCCGACCGCGTTGCCGGGCCTGGTCGCGGCGACCGGCCACTACCGCAACGGCGTGCTGCTCACCCCGGTGACCGGCGACCTGCTGGCCGAGTACCTGGCCACCGGTGCGACACCCCCGCTGGCCGCGCCGTTCTCCCCCGGCCGGTTCGCCGCCGGCCCGCCGGCCGCCGCGGCCGTCCCCGCCGGCGCCGCCCCCTCCGACCTCTCCACTCCCGCAAAGGCACTGGCATGACCGATATCTCACTCTCCGTCAACGGCGAGCCCCGGCAGGTGCCCGCCCGGAGCACCCTCGCCGAGCTGGTGGCCGGCGTCAGCGCCGCGCCCTCCGGGGTCGCCGCGGCGGTCAACGAGACCGTGGTGCCGCGCAGCGCCTGGGCCGGGACCGGGCTCGCCGCGGGCGACCGAGTCGAGATCCTCACCGCCGTGCAGGGGGGCTGAGCGCCGTGACCGGCACCGCGACCGCCGACGAGAAGGACCTCCTGACGATCGCCGGCACCACCTTCGGCTCCCGCCTGATCATGGGCACCGGCGGGGCGCCGAGCCTGGACGTGCTGGAGCAGGCCCTGCGGGTCTCCGGCACCGAGCTGACCACGGTCGCGATGCGCCGGGTGAGCACCTCCACCCAGGGTTCGGTGCTGGACGTGCTGACCCGCAACGGCATCCGGGTGCTGCCCAACACGGCGGGCTGCTTCACCGCCGGCGAGGCCGTGCTGACGGCCCGGCTGGCCCGCGAGGCGCTCGGCACCGACTGGGTCAAGCTGGAGGTCATCGCGGACGAGCGGACCCTGCTGCCCGACCCGATCGAGCTGCTGGACGCCGCCGAGACGCTGGTCGACGACGGCTTCACGGTGCTGCCGTACACCAACGACGACCCGGTGCTGGCCCGCAAGCTGGAGGACGTCGGCTGCGCGGCGATCATGCCGCTGGGCTCACCGATCGGCTCCGGCCTCGGCATCCGCAACCCGCACAACTTCCAGCTGATCGTGGAGAGCGCCACGGTGCCGGTGATCCTGGACGCCGGCGCGGGCACCGCCTCCGACGTGGCGCTCGCCATGGAGCTCGGCTGCGCCGCCGTGATGCTGGCCTCCGCCGTCACCCGCGCCCAGGACCCGGTCCTGATGGCCGAGGCGATGCGGCACGCGGCCGAGGCCGGGCGGCTCGCCCACCGGGCCGGGCGCATCCCGCGCCGCTTCCACGCCGAGGCCTCCTCGGCGATGGCCGGCCGGGCCGACCTCGACCACCGGGAGCGGCCGGCGTTCTGAGCAGCGGCGTTCCCCGGGGCGGCCCTCCGGGGCGGCGTTCCGGGGGGGCCTCGGCGTGGACGTGTCACAAGCCGGGCACAAGCGGCCCCGGGCGCGGTGTCCGCCCGGGGCCGCCGGCCTCGGCGCCCCTACACTTCCCTGGTGGACATGGCACTGCACGACCCGTTGATCGGTACCCTGCTGGACGGCCGGTACCGGGTCGAGCAACGGATCGCGACCGGTGGCATGGCCACCGTCTACCGGGGCACCGACACCCGGCTGGACCGGGTGCTGGCGCTCAAGGTGATGCACCCCGCGCTGGCCGGCGACGCCGACTTCACCGACCGTTTCATCCGCGAGGCCAAGGCCGTGGCCCGGCTCTCGCACCCCAACGTGGTCAACGTCTTCGACCAGGGCGCCGACGGCGGCACGGTCTTCCTGGCGATGGAGTACGTCCCGGGCCGGACCCTGCGGGACGTGCTGCGGGACCGCGGCGCACTGTCCGCGCGGGCCGCCCTGGACATCCTGGAGCCGGTGCTGGCGGCGCTCGGCTCCGCGCACCGCGCCGGGCTGGTGCACCGGGACGTCAAGCCGGAGAACGTGCTGATCACCGACGGCGGGCTGGTGAAGGTCGCCGACTTCGGGCTGGTCCGGCTGCTGAACGGCGCCGACGGCGCGGTCACCACCAGCACGGCCGGCGCGGTGCTCGGCACCGTCTCCTACCTGGCGCCCGAGCAGATCCGGCCGGAGGGGGCCACCGACCAGCGGGTGGACGTCTACGCGGCGGGCATCGTGCTGTACGAGATGCTCACCGGCGACCGGCCGCACACCGGCGAGAACGCCGTCCAGGTGATCTACCGCCATCTGCACGAGGACGTGCCCGCGCCGTCCCTGGCCGTCCCCGGCATCACGCCCGGCCTGGACGCCATAGTCGCCTCGGCCACCGCCCGCGATCCCGGGGCCCGCCCCTACGACGCGGTCGAGCTGCTCGCCGCCCTGCAGCGGGTGCGGCGCACCCTGACGCCGGCCCAGCTCGACGCCGAGCCGCCGGCCTCCACCCGGCCCAGCCCGGCGTTCCCGACCACCGAGCCGACCTCGGTGATCCAGCCCCCGGTGGAGCACACCAGTGTGCTGGACGTCCCGCCGGAGCTGATGGACGCGCTGCTCACCGGGCCCCGCCCCTACGACGAGCCGCCGGCCGCCGGGGGGAAGCGGCCCGGGCGGCGGCCGCCGCGGCCGCGCCGCTCACGCGCGCCGCTGGTCTGGGGCGCGGTGCTGGCCGCCGTGCTGCTGCTGGTGGGCGGCGCGACGTACGCGCTGTCCGGCGCGGTCTACACGAAGGTGCCCGGCGTGCTCGGCAAGAGCCGGGCGGAGGCCGTCTCGGTGCTGGCGGCGGCCGGCCTGCAGGGCAGCTTCACCGAGGCGTACAGCGAGACCGTCCCGGCCGGCGCGGTGATCGGCACCGATCCGGACGTCGGCCGCCGGGTCCGCAAGAGCGACCCGGTGGCGGTGACCGTCTCGCGCGGGCCGCAGCGGATCGCGGTGCCCGACCTCACCGGGAAGACCCTCGACCAGGCCCGGCAGGCGCTGGCCGCCGCGCAGCTGGCGCCCGGGACCAGCAACGAGC
Organism: Kitasatospora indigofera; assembly: GCF_014655955.1. Lineage (GTDB taxonomy): Bacteria > Actinomycetota > Actinomycetes > Streptomycetales > Streptomycetaceae > Kitasatospora > Kitasatospora indigofera. Next base: position 43,449 of record NZ_BNBO01000035.1, on the reverse strand, counting down.
AGTACGACGACGTCGTGCCGCAGGGCTCGGTGATCAGCAGCTCCCCTGCCGCCGGGGAGCTGCTGCCGGTGAACGCGCCGGTGTCGCTGCTGGTCAGCAAGGGCATGGTGGCCGTCCCCGACGTGGGCGGGATGACCAAGGACGACGCCACCAAGGCGCTCACCGACGCCGGGTTCAAGGTGCAGAGCAACGGCCTGAACCTGTTCGGCACCGGCAAGGTCTCCGGGCAGAACCCGGCCGCGGGCCAGCGCCGTCCGCAGGGCACCACGGTGGTCATCAGCTTCCCGCTGATCTGAGGCCGCCCGGGCTTCGGGGGCCCGGCTCCCGAAGCCCGGGCGGCCCGGCTTGAGGCCTCACCCGATCGGCGTAGCGTGAAAGGAAGGCCCCTGCCGGGGCTTCCCGCAGCCGGTACCCCGAGGAGTGGTCCCCATGGCCGGGCACACTGTCGACGACTTAAGAGAACGCACCCGGGGTGACGTGGTGACCCCGCAGGACAGGGGCTACGACGAGGCCCGCAAGGTCTACAACGCCACCGCGGACCGCCGGCCCGCGGCCGTCGTCCGGTGCGCGAACGCCGGCGACGTGATGGCCACCGTCAACTACGCCCGCGAGATGGGCCTGGACCTCGCCGTACGCGGCGGCGGGCACAGCGCGCCCGGCTACGGGACCTGTGACGACGGCGTGGTCGCCGACCTGTCCGGTCTGCGCGGGGTGCGCGTCGACCCGGCGACCCGGACGGCCCGCGCGGAGCCGGGCGCGACCTGGGGCGACCTGAACGCCGCCACCCACGCCTTCGGCCTCGCCACCACCGGCGGGATCGTCTCCACCACGGGCATCGCCGGGCTGACGCTCGGCGGGGGCTTCGGCTACCTCTGCCGGACCATGGGGCTGACCTGCGACAACCTGCTGTCCGCCGATGTGGTGACGGCCGACGGCCGGTTCCTGACCGCCGACGCCGACCGGAACGCCGACCTGTTCTGGGCGCTCCGCGGGGGCGGCGGCAACTTCGGCGTGGTGACCTCGTTCGAGTACCGGCTGAGCCCGGTCGACCAGGTCGTCGCCGGCCCGATGCTGTTCGAGCTGGAGCACATGGAGAACATCCTGAAGTTCTACCGGGAGTTCGTCCAGGACGCTCCCGAGCAGCTCTTCCTCTTCCCCGGGTTCCAGACCGCGCCGCCGCTGCCGTTCATCCCCGAGGACCGGCACGGCGACGTGCTGGGCATCGTGGTGGTCTGCTGGTCCGGGCCGGTCGAGGAGGCCGACCGGGTGCTCCGGCCGCTGCGCGACCTGGCTCCCCGGGTCGCCGAGGCGGTCGGGCCGATGCCCTACCCGGCGATCAACAGCGCCTTCGACCCGCTGCTGCCGCCGGGCCTGCGGGAGTACTGGAAGGGCAGCTTCGCGACCGAGCTGACCGACGCGGCGATCGCGGCCCACCTGGAGCACGGCCCCCAGGTGCCGACCCTCAGCTCGACCATGCACATCTACCCCGTGAACGGAGCGCCGCAGCGGGTCGCGCCCGAGGCCACCGCGTACTCGTACCGGGAGGCGACGTTCTCCACCGTCATCCTGGCGGTCTGGGACGACCCGGCCGGCGACGCGGCGCAGACCGCCTGGGTGCGGGACTACTACGCGGCGGTGGCGCCGCACTCCGAGCCCGGCGGGTACATCAACTTCATGGGCGAGGACGACCAGGGCCGGGTCGAGGACAACTACCGGGGCAACTACGCCCGGCTGGCCGCGGTGAAACGGCAGTACGACCCGGGCAACCTGTTCCACCTCAACCAGAACATCAAGCCGGCCGCGGCCTGACGCGCCCGGCTCCGGTCCTCCTCCGGACGGCTCCGGACGAGGGCCGGCGGCTCCGGACGCCCGGAGCGGGCCGTCCGGCAGCTAGCGCAGCGGCCCGTCGCCGGGCTCCTCCTGGTACGAGAAGCGCTTCTCGGTCCAGGGGTCGGCCCGGTTGTGGTAGCCGCGCTCCTCCCAGAAGCCGCGGCGGTCGGCGCGCATGTACTCCACCGCACGCACCCACTTGGGCCCCTTCCAGGCGTACAACTGGGGCACCACCAGCCGGACCGGGAAGCCGTGCTCCACGGTGAGCGGCTCGCCGTTGTGGTGGGTGGCGAAGACGGTGCGGAGGTCGGCGAAGTCCTCCAGCCGGAGGTTGGCGCTGTACCCGTACTCGGCCCACACCATGACGTGGGTGACGCCGGGGGCCGGGGGCACCTGGTCGAGGACGGCCGACGCCGGCACGCCGGTCCAGTCGTTGCCGAGCATCGAGAACCGGGTCACGCAGTGGAAGTCGGCCTGCACGGTGACCCGGGGCAGGGCGTGGAAGCCGGTGAAGTCCCAGCTGTGCTTCTCGGCCGAGGCGGTCGCCCCGAACACCTGGAAGTCCCAGGTCAACGGCTTGAAGCGGGGAACGGGCCCGTAGTGCAGGACGGGCCAGCCGCGCTGCAGGCGCTGGCCCGGTGGGAGCCTCGGGTCAGACGGTGGAAGTGGTTCTTGTTCGGACTGACCCATGCCTCCATGGTGACAGACGGCGCGTGGTGCTACGTGCGCGCCCCTTGTCCGCGCCGCACGCCCGCCCGCGCAGAGCAATGAAGCGCAAATCAGATAATCCGGCACATCCCCGTGTGAGTGTGAACTTACTGGAAATACCACCCAGCACGATGCCAGGATGCGGGCAGCCGTGGATCCCGGAAGCACAGCAGGAAGGCAGACGCCATGAAGGGTGACCCCGAGGTCATCGAGTTCCTCAACGAGCAGCTCACCGCCGAGCTGACCGCCATCAACCAGTACTTCCTGCACGCCAAGATGCAGGAGAACTTCGGCTGGACGAAGCTCGCGAAGTACACCCGCCACGAGTCCTTCGACGAGATGAAGCACGCCGAGATCCTCACCGACCGGATCCTCTTCCTGGACGGGCTCCCGAACTACCAGCGGCTGTTCCACGTCCGGGTCGGCCAGAACGTCAAGGAGATGTTCGACGCGGACCGCCAGGTCGAGGTCGAGGCGATCGACCGCCTGCGGCGCGGGATCGTGGTGATGCGTGCCAAGAACGACGTCACCTCGGCCAACATCTTCGAGTCGATCCTCGCGGACGAGGAGCACCACATCGACTACCTCGACACCCAGCTCGAACTGCTGGAGAAGCTCGGCGAGCCGCTCTACCTGGCCCAGCTGATCGAGCAGCCGGAGTCGTAGGGCCGGCAGCACCCGGGAAGAACCGCGAGGAGCACCGCGGCGGCGACGCCCGGCCGCAGGCGTGTCGCCACCGGACCCGCGGCGCGCCCGGCGGGCGGCCGGACGGCGGGGCGAACGGGCGGCTCAGGGATCGACCGGCGGCTCACGGGCGGACCGGCGGCGGGGCGGAGGCGGAGCAGGCGCCGAGCGGGCGCGCGACCTAGGCGGCGCGCAGCGGGGCCGGCTCCAGCGACCGGACGGCCGGCAGCGGTGCCCGCCCGGCCGGGGCCGGCGCGGGGGCCGGCTGGCCGGCGTCGCTCTCCGGGTCGGTGAGGCCGAGCTTGGCGGCCAGCCGGGCGGTCGGGCACGGCCGGGCGCCGTGCTCGCCCAGCAGGGCCTGGATCCGGCGGACGCAGGAGCCGCAGTCGGTGCCCGCCTTGCAGCCCTTGGCGATCTGGCGGGGGCTGTTGGCGCCGGCGTCGATGGCCTTCTTCACCTGGTCCTCGGTGACCGCATGGCACATGCACACGTACATCGCGGTCTCTCCCAGGTGGTTCGGGGATGATCTCGGGGTGGATCCCGGCGGGATCCGGAGATGATCTAGGAAGGCTTGCCTTAGCTCACTAAGCCTTACCTTACCCGCCGATCCGGGTACGAAAAAGCCCCTCCGGGCTCGGGAATCCCGAAACCGGAGGGGCCTTCGTCACATCACGGGCGTTCTGCCGGGCACGGCCCGGCCGTGGTGGGCGCCGGGGCGGCGGCCACCGCGGTCAGTGACCGCCGCGGTACATCTCGGCCACCAGGAACGCGAGGTCCAGCGACTGGCTGCGGTTGAGCCGCGGGTCGCAGGCCGTCTCGTAGCGCTGGTGCAGGTCGTCGACCAGCACCTCGTCGCCGCCGCCGACGCACTCGGTGACGTCGTCGCCGGTCAGCTCCACGTGGATGCCGCCCGGGTGGGTGCCGAGCGCGCGGTGCACCTCGAAGAAGCCCTTGACCTCGTCGAGCACGTCGTCGAAGCGGCGGGTCTTGTGGCCGCTGGAGGCCTCGAAGGTGTTGCCGTGCATCGGGTCGCAGATCCACACCGGCTGGGCGCCGGAGGCGGTGACCTTCTCCACCAGGGTGGGCAGGTGATCGCGGATCTTGCCCGCGCCCATCCGGGTGATGAAGGTGAGCCGGCCGGGCTCGCGCTCGGGGTCGAGCCGCTCGATCAGGGTGAGCGCCTCCTCGACCGTGGTGGTCGGGCCGAGCTTGACGCCGATCGGGTTGCGGATCTTCGACGCGAACTCGATGTGCGCCCCGTCCAGCTGGCGGGTGCGCTCACCGATCCAGACCATGTGGCCCGACACGTCGTACAGGTCACCGGTGCGCGAGTCCACGCGGGTCAGCGCGGTCTCGTAGTCCAGCACCAGCGCCTCGTGCGAGGAGTAGAACTCGACGGTCTTGAACTCCTCGGGAGCGACCCCGCAGGCCTGCATGAAGGCCAGCGCGTTGTCGATCTCCTTGGCCAGCTTCTCGTACCGCTGGCCGGACGGGGAGTTGCGCACGAAGTCCTGGTTCCAAGCGTGCACCTGGCGCAGGTCCGCGTAGCCACCGGTGGTGAAGGCACGGACCAGGTTGAGCGTGGCGGCGGACGCGTTGTACATCCGCTTCAGGCGCTCGGGGTCGGGGATGCGGGATTCGGGGGTGAACTCGAAGCCGTTCACCGAGTCACCCCGGTAGACGGGCAGGGTCACGCCGTCGCGGGTCTCGGTCGACTTGGAGCGCGGCTTGGAGTACTGGCCCGCGATCCGGCCGACCTTGACCACCGGCACGGAGGCGGCGTACGTCAGCACGGCGGCCATCTGCAGCAGGGTCTTGAGCTTGTTGCGGATCTGCTCGGCCGACACGCCGTCGAAGGCCTCGGCGCAGTCGCCGCCCTGCAGCAGGAACGCCTCACCACGCGCGACGGCACCGAGCCGGGCGCGCAGCTGGTCACACTCGCCTGCGAAGACGAGCGGCGGATACGAGGCGAGGTCCGCAAGAGACTTGCGCAGCGCCTCAGGATCCGGCCATTCAGGCTGCTGCGCCGCGGGCAGGGACTGCCAGGTGTGGAGATTTGTCACGGTCACGTTGCCAAGGCTACGGGGTGTGACAACAGAATTGTGCGCGCTGCCCGATGGATGAGACGCGTCGTGGACATATCCGTGACCGGCCTCACTTCCGCGGCGCATCCGCTACGCTCTGCACCATGAACGCGCCGCACACCTTCTCCTGGTGGTGGACCATCCCCGAGGTGGCCCACCGATAGCGCGTCCCTGACGACACGACGGCCGCCCCTCGGGGCGGCCTTCTGCGTATCGCGAGCAGTTCGGCCCTCCCGGAAAAGCGGATCCAGTACCGCATCCCGAGCCTTCCCGGAAGGAAGCCGCACCGTGACCAGTCCCACAGAGCTGCTCGCCCGCCTGACCGCCCCCGGCGCCCCCGCCTTCGCCCTGCTGCACCGCCGGGCGCCCCGGCTGGCGCCGGACACCGTGGAGGTGCTGCTCGGCACGGCCGGCTCCTACCAGCAGCTCGCCGACCTGCCGGTGCCGGCCGGTGTCCCGGCGGACGGCCCGCGGCACGACCTGCTGGCGCTCGTCCCGTACCGCCAGATCCGGGAGCGCGGCTTCGACGCGCACGACGACGGCACCCCGCTGCAGGCGATCTCGGTGGCCGAGGAGCACGCCTTCCCGCTGGCCGAGCTGCTGCCGGCGCTGCCGCAGCTGCCGGTCTCGTTGTCCGGCGGCGGCTTCGACATCGACGACGAGAGCTACGCGGAGATCGTCCGCCGGGTGATCCAGGACGAGATCGGGCGCGGCGAGGGCGCCAACTTCGTCATCCGGCGGGACTTCACCGCCACCCTGGACGGCTTCGGGCCGGCCCTCGCCCTCTCGCTCTTCCGCCGGCTGCTGGAGCAGGAGCGCGGCGCGTACTGGACCTTCCTGGTGCACACCGGGGAGAGGGTCCTGGTCGGCGCCTCCCCCGAGGTGCACGTGCGGCAGTCCGGCGGCACGGTCGTGATGAACCCGATCTCCGGCACCTACCGCTATCCGGCGGCCGGCCCCGGCATCGACTCGCTGCTCGAATTCCTCCAGGACCCCAAGGAGCTGGAGGAGCTCACCATGGTGGTCGACGAGGAACTCAAGATGATGTGCACCGTCGGCGACCTCGGCGGCCAGGTGCTCGGCCCGCGGCTCAAGGAGATGGCCCACCTCGCGCACACCGAGTACGAGCTGCGCGGCCGCACCTCGCTGGACGTCCGCGAGGTGCTCAAGGAGACCATGTTCGCCGCCACCGTCACCGGCAGCCCGGTGCAGAACGCCACCCGGGTGATCAAGCGGTACGAGCCCACCGGACGCGGCTACTACTCCGGCGCGCTGGCCCTGATCGGCCGCTCCGCCAGCGGCGGGCAGCTGCTGGACTCCCCGATCTGCATCCGCGCCGCCGACATCGACCCGGCCACCGGCCGGCTCGTGGTGCGGGTCGGCGCGACCCTCGTACGGCACTCCGACCCGCACGGCGAGGTCGCCGAGACGCACGCCAAGGCCGCCGGTGTGCTGACCGCGATCGGCGCCCGGCCCGCCCCCGCGCACCGGCTCCCCCGGCCCGGCGGGCCCCGGCTCTCCGACGACCACCGGGTGCAGACCGCGCTGGACGCCCGGCGGGCGAACCTGGCGCCGTTCTGGCTGCGGATGCAGGAGCCGGCCACCGTCACCGAGGCGCTGCCCACCCTGGTCGTCGACGGCGAGGACACCTTCACCTCGATGCTCGCCCACCTGCTGGCCTCGCTCGGCCACCAGGTCTCGGTGCTCCGCTACGACACCCCCGGCCTGCGCGAGCGGGTCGCCGCCCATCCCGGCACCCTGGTGCTCGGCCCCGGCCCGGGCGACCCGGCCGACGCCGCCGACCCCAAGATGGCGCTGCTGCGGCCGATCGTGGCCGACGCCCTGGCCGCGGCCCGGAGCGGCGCCCGCACCGCACCGCTGCTCGCCGTCTGCCTCAGCCACCAGCTGCTCTCGGACGCCCTCGGGCTGCCGCTGGCCCGCAAGGCCGTGCCCTACCAGGGCGCCCAGGAGACGGTGGACCTGTTCGGCGAGCGCCGCACCGTCGGCTTCTACAACACCTTCACGGCCCGCTGCTCGGACGCCGAGGCCGCCCGGCTGGCCGCCGGGGGCGTCGAGGTGGCCCGCGACCCGGCCACCGGCGACGTGCACGCGCTGCGCGGTCCCGGCTTCGCCGGCCTGCAGTTCCACCCCGAGTCGGTGCTCACCCGGGACGGCGTCGACATCGTCGCCGGGCTGCTGGCCCGCCCGGGGGTGCGGGGCGCGGCCGGCGCCGCCCTGCTCGGCCGGGGCTGAGGGCCGGCACCGGACCGCCCGCCCCGGACCGCCCGCCCCGGACCGCCCGCACGGGACCGGCCGCCCCGGACCGCCGCGCGCGGTGCGGGGCGGCCGGGTGCGGGCGGACTGACGGCGGGCGGACGGGCCGTCAGGCCTCGTCGTCCAGGCCCTGCTCGATCGCGTAGCGGACCAGCTCGACCCGGTTGTGCAGCTGGAGCTTGCCCAGGGTGTTCTGCACGTGGTTCTGCACCGTCCGGTGCGAGAGCACCAGGCGGTCGGCGATCTGGCGGTACGACAACCCCTTGGCGACCAGCCGCAGCACCTCGGTCTCCCGCGCGGTGAGCTGCGGGGCGGCGGGCGCCGAGGCCTGCGCCGGCTCGGCCGCGAGCCGGCGGAACTCGCCCAGCACCAGCCCGGCCAGGCCGGGGGTGAAGACGGCGTCGCCGACGGCCGTGCGGCGCACCGCGTCCAGCAGTTCGTCCCGCCCGGCCGACTTCACCAGGTACCCGGTGGCACCGGACTTGACGGCCTCCAGCACGTCCGCGTGCTCGCCGCTGGCGGACAGCACCAGCACCCGCACCGACGGGTCCTGGCCCACCACCTGGCGGCACACCTCGACCCCCGGCAGGCCGGGCAGGTTGAGGTCGAGCACCACCACCTGCGGGCTGCAGGCCCGGGCCCGGCGCACCGCCTCCTCGCCGTCCCCGGCGGTGGCGACCACGTCCAGGCCGGCCTCGGCGAGGTCCCGGGAGACCGCCTCCCGCCACATCGGGTGGTCGTCCACCACCATCACCCGCAGGGCGTCCTGTTCCACCGTCATGCTCCCTCCCTGGGGACCCGCAGTTCGACCTCGACGCCCTCGCCCGGCACCGAGTACAGCTCGGCGCTGCCGCCGAGGTCCAGCAGCCGGCCCCGGATCGACTGCGAGACGCCGAGGCGCCCGCTGCGCTCGGCCTCGCCCAGCCGGCCCGCCGCGAAGCCGGGCCCGTCGTCGCGGATGCTGACGGTGACCGCGTCCGGCTCGTCCTCGACCAGGATCCAGGCCCGGGCGCCGGGGCCGGCGTGCCGGTGCACGTTGTCCACGGCCGCGCCGACGGCGGCGGCCAGTTCGCCGGCCACCGGCCCCGGCAGCAGCACCGGCGTGCCCGGGGCGGAGACGGTGACCCGCTCGCCGGCGTACGGGGTGACCAGGGTGCGCAGGTCCGCCGGCTCGGCCGCGCCCTGGTGCGGCAGCGGCCCGCCGGTCATCAGCGCGCGCAGGGCGCGCTCCTGCTCGCCGGCCAGCCGGCCGAGCTCGGCCAGCCCCGGCGCGTTCCCGGCCGTCTGCTCGCCGCCCCGCCGCTGGACCAGCGCCAGCACCTGCAGCACGCCGTCGTGGATGTCCCGGGAGAGCCGCTCGCGCTCCCGGGTGGCCGACTCCACCTGGAGGGCCCGGGTGAGCGCGGCCTCGCTGGCGCGGGCCAGCTCGATCACGTACCCGATGGCGCAGCCGGCCACCATCAGCAGCACGATGTTGTGGACGTTGTCGCCGGTGAAACCGCCGTGGCCGAAGATGTTCGCGACCCCGATCAGGGTGCCCGCGAAGGCCGCCGGGCGCCAGCCGCCCTTGGCGGCGAAGCCGAGCACGGTGCCGGCCGCCCAGATGGTGGGCAGGGTGGGCGCGCCGGCCTGGACCCGGGCCGGGTCGTCGACGATGCCGCTCATCACCACGCCGGTCAGGGTGAGTGCCAGGTCGGTGCCCAGCACGTACCAGGTGCACCGCTGCGGGCCGGCGAAGGAGCGGATGGTCGCGAGCGTCCACAGGGTCAGGGCGCCCAGGTAGATCCAGCCGGCGACGGGGTGCAGGAAGTCGTCGTAGGAGTTGAGGTAGCGCAGCAGCGCGTAGCCCAGCGCCAGCACCCGGAAGTACGAGATGGCGCGCCAGAGCGGCAGCTCGACGGACATCCCGCCGGCCGCCAGCGTGCCGCCGACACCGGTCGGGCCGCCGAAGCCGCCGAAACCCGCGACCGGGCCGGCGGCGGGCCGCGCGACCGCGGTGCCCGTACCCGGTCCCGGTCCGCTGCCGCCGTCGGCGCCGGGACCGCCGCTGCCGTCCGTCATGAGCCCTCCCCTGGCGGTGGCGGTCGGACCAGGCCTAGGCCTGACCGCTGTCCTTCTCGTCGTCGGCCTTCTGCTGCCGGGCGGCCTCCGGCCCGGCCTGCCCGGCCGCCGCCTTCTCGGCCTCGGCCTGCTCCGCCGCCGCCTGCTCCGCCGCCGCCTGCTCGGCCGCCGCCTTCTCCGCCTCGGCCTTCTCCGCCTTCAGCGCGGCCTGCTCGGCCTTCTGGGCGGCCTTGCGGTCGGCGTCGGTGCGCTTCTTGTCGTCGGCGATCTGCCGCTTGGCGGCGGTCGCGTAGATGTCCACGTACTCCTGGCCGGAGAGGCGCATGATCTCGTACATCACCTCGTCCGTCACCGAGCGCAGGATGAACCGGTCGTTCTCCATCCCCTGGTAGCGGGAGAAGTCGAGCGGGCGGCCGATCCGGATGCCGGGACGGATGCCGAAGTTGGGGACCACCTGGCCGGGCGGCTGCACCTTCTCGGTGTCGATCATGGCCACCGGGATCACCGGTGCGCCGGTCGCCAGTGCGACCCGGGCCAGGCCGCCGACCTTGCCCCGGTACAGCTTGCCGTCGGGCGAGCGGGTGCCCTCGGGGTAGACGCCGAAGAGTTCGCCGCGCTCGATCACCGCGACGGCGCTGCGGATCGCCGCCTCGCCGGCGCCGCGGACGCCCGAGCGGTCCACCGGGAGCTGGCCGACGCCCTTGAAGAAGGCCGCGGTCAGCTTGCCCTTCACCCCGGGGGTGTTGAAGTACTCCGCCTTGGCGATGAACGTCACCCGGCGCTTCATGAGTGCGGGCAGGAAGAAGGAGTCCGAGAAGGAGAGGTGGTTGCTCGCGATGATCGCGGCACCCTCTTCGGGGATGTTCTCCGCCCCCTCCATCCACGGCCGGAAGAAGATCCGTAGCAATGGCGCGACGATCATCTTCATCAGTCGGTAGAACAACGCCGGGCCTCCTGTTTAGCGGACCGGTCGATCCTAATGCCCAGCGGCCCTCCCCGGCGCCGCCGCCCCGCCCCGGCCGGACGCGGAGGGCGTTCCGGCGGGGTGTACGAGCCGCCCCGACGCGTGGGACGATGCGGCTCCAGCGCTCCCGCCCGGGCCACCCGCGCGCGGTCGCCCCGCCCCCGCGAACGCGAAGGAGCCCCCACCCATGCCGCTGCTGCCCGGTGCCGAGCCTTTCCACCACCGGGGCGGCCCGGTCGGCGTCCTGCTCTGCCACGGCTTCACCGGCTCGCCGCAGTCGCTGCGCCCGTGGGCGGACCACCTCGTCGAGGCCGGCCTGACGGTCTCCCTGCCGCTGCTGCCCGGGCACGGCACCCGCTGGCAGGACATGCAGGTCACCCGCTGGGAGGACTGGTACGCCGAGGTCGAGCGGGAGTTCCTGGCGCTTCGCGAGAGCTGCGAGCAGGTCTTCGTGCTCGCCCTGTCGATGGGCGGCGCGCTCGCCCTGCGGCTGACGGCCGTGCACGGCGAGGCGGTCGCCGGCCTGGTGCTGGTCAACCCGTCGGTGCGCTCGGACAACCCCGCGAGCGTGCTGCTCCCGGTGCTGCGGCACGTGCTGCCGAGCCTGCCCGGGGTGGCGAACGACATCGCGCTGGAGGGCTCCCGCGAGGTCGGCTACGACCGCACCCCGCTGCACGCAGCCTGGTCGCTGTCCCTGCTGTGGAAGGACGTCCAGGCCAGGCTCCCGCAGGTGCGCCGGCCGGTGCTGCTCCTCCACAGCCCGCAGGACCACGTGGTCTCGCCGGCCAACTCGGAACTGGTCCTCGCCCGGATATCCTCGACCGACGTGACGGAGCGACTGTGCGAACGCAGTTTCCACGTCGCGACGCTGGACCACGACGCGGCGGAAATATTCGGGGCGAGTCTGGACTTCATCCGACGGCTGGCCCCGTCGCTCGCGACGGGCGCCACCCGGGTCGAATCCGACGATCACCAAGGCTGAAGGGCCGGAAGTGCACGAGAGCAGCACGGCGGGCAGCGAGGACGAGCCGCCCCGCGAGGACGGTCTGAAGAAGGCGGCCGAGGAGCCGGCGGACGCGCGCCCGGAGGCCGGTGACGACACCGGGGGTCCGGCCGCCGAACCTGTCGGCGGCACGGCCGCGGGCAGCGGGACGGTGGCCACCGGCGGCCCCGGAGCCCCGGGCGGTCCTGCTGCCCCGGGCGCCGGCGGTGCCTCCGGCGCGGCCGGTACCGAGGCGGGCGCGGCGCCGCCGGCCCGCCGGGTGCCCGAGCGCAGCCAGGCCGAGCAGGACGAGATCTTCGCCGCCCTGGTCGCGCAGTTCGACGAGCCCGCCGGCCTGAACAGCCCGGACTGGCCCGAGAGCGAGAACCTGCGCGGCCGGGGCGAGTCGCGGAGCGGAACGGCGAGCGCCACCGCCGACCTCGCCGACCTGGCCCCGCAGCCGCGCCCCCGGCCCGCCCAGCCGGTCGTCCCGGCCGCCGGCCCGCGCGACTACGAGGCCGCCGAGGACCCGGACGAGGGCCACTTCGTGCCGCCGGAGCCGCCGCCGCTCCCCGAGGCCGACGTCACCGCCAAGTTCGCCTGGCTCGCCGTCCTCGGCGGCCCGGCGCTGCTGCTCTTCGACGCCGTGTTCTGGCAGGAGGTCGCCGGGTGGCCGGCCTGGGTCGGCGTCACGGCCTTCCTCGGCGGCTTCGTCACCCTGGTCGTCCGGATGAAGGACCGCGACGAGGACGAGCCCGAGGACCCGACCGGCGGCGCGGTCGTCTGACCCCGGGCGCGGTCGTCCCTGAGCCGGGCGTTCCGTGCGGCCGGACGGCGGCCGGACGCAGGCCGGGCGGTGCTGGCCGGGAGCGGTCCGTGCGGAGGGGGCGGTCCGCGCCGGGGCACCCGTCCGGGCGCGCGGGCGGGCGGGCCCCGCCTACGGTGGTGGGGCCGGGTGTCCGCCCGGTTCCGGCTCCTCCGGGAGGCGACGGCCCATGCGTGCCACCCCTGCCGTCCGCGCGGTTTCGCTGCTGGCTCCGTCCAACGGCGCCCAGGTGATCGACGGCCAGGGCCAGGGGTTCAACGCCGACATCTTCGTCACCACCCTGGCGGGGCCGGCCTTCCCCGCCCACGTCACCATCGCTCCCGGGGACACCGCCCTGGGGTTCGTCTCCTTCCAGCTGCCGGCCGACTCCACCCTGGCGAAGGTCCGGTTCACCCTGGACTCCGGCTTCGCGGACGCCACCGGGCGGTGGCGGGTGGACCCGGCGGCGAGGAGCTCGCAGGCGACCACGGCCCCGCGGGACACCGGCGCCCCCTCGGGGACCACCCCACCGGCCTCCCCGGCCGCCGGCCCGGCCGCCGCGGACGCCCGGGCGGCCGTCGAGGCGTACTTCGCCGCCCTGAACGCCAAGGACTACCCGGCCGCCTGGGCCCTGGGCGGCAGGAACCTCGGCTCCTCGTACCAGGACTTCAGGGCGGGCTTCGCCTCGACCACGCGGGACGACGTCACCGTGACGACGGTGAACGGCCCGGTGGTCGGCGTCGTCCTGGACGCCGTGCAGACCGACGGCAGCCACCGGGTCTTCACCGGGACCTGCACCGTGCGCGGCGGCGTGATCGTCGGCGCGGACATCCACCGAGCCGGCCCGCCCCCGGACGCGACGGCCGGCGGCCCGCTCCCCCGGACGTGACCGCCGGCGGCGTCGACGACCGCCGGCCCGCCCACGGTCAGCCGGCCGGCGCCGGGATCTCCAGGACAGCGAGCACCGGCAGGTGGTCGGTGGCGGCCCGCAGGTCGGCCCCGCCGACCCCGGGCAGGCCGTGCGGGACGCCGCAGGCGAGGACCCGGACGCCGGGTGTCGCGAAGACCGCGTCGATCCGCTGGTAGGGGTTGTCCGGGACGGAGGTGAAGGTGCCGCCCCAGGGCGCGGTCGGATGACCGTCCTGGAAGCGCCCGGCGAGCAGCTGCCAGCCGGGGCCGTCGGGGTGCTCGTTGAAGTCGCCGGCGATCACCCCGTGCTCCCCCGGCGCGATCTGCCCGGGCAGCAGCTCGAACTGGGTGTACCGCTCCGCGGGGTCCAGGCTGAGGTGGCAGCTGGTGACCGAGAAGGGCGCGCTGCCGCCGGCCCGGAGCACGGCGGTCGCGAACCCGCGGGCGTGCAGGCCGCGGGTCTTGGGCAGCAGCCGGTCCCGGACGGCGAGGACGTCGAGGCCGGGGCGGCCGAGCAGCAGCGGACCGGCCGCCACCCGCCCGCCGCCGGAGAGGATCTCCGTACCGGTGTGCCGGGCCAGCCAGGCCGCCTGGCCGCCGGGCCGCCAGTAGCGCGGGGACTCCTGGACGCAGACCACGTCCGGCTCGCAGGCCCGGACGACCCGGGCCAGGGCCCGCCGGTCGTCGCGCAGCGAGCGGATGTTGTAGCTGAGCAGGCGTACCCGGTGGCCGCCGTCCGGCCCCGGCCCGGAGGGCGGGAGCGCCGGCGGGGCGGGACGGGCCGGGTGCGGCGGCCCGGGGCTCCGGGGCTGGTCGGTCACGGTGTCGTCCCCTCCTGCGCCAGGGCCTGTCCGGCGGACAGGCCCTCGGGCGGTCCACCGGCCACGATAGGCCCGCCGCCCGTCCGCGCGGGGCAGGAACACCACGACGGCGGGGCGGGTGCCCGGCACGCGGTGGCCGGGCGGCAGGGCCGGCGGGCCGGAGAACGCCGCGACGGCGGGGCGGGGGGTGAGGGCCTCCCCGCCCCGCCGTCGGCGGAGCAAGCGAACCGGGTCGTACGGGCCGACCGGGCGAGTGGTGCGGGTCAGACGGTGCGGGCCAGGTCGCCCGCGCCGGCGATGCCGGCGGCCGAACCCATCGAGGCCAGCACGACCTCGGCACGCGGGCGGTGGACGCCGCCGGTGAGGTAGCGCTGGAAGGCCTTGGCGACCGGGTCGAGCAGCAGCCGGCCGGAGTCGGAGACACCGCCGCCGAGCACGAAGACGCCCGGGTCGAAGAGGGCGGCGAGATCGGCCATGCCGCGGCCGAGCCAGTCGGCCAGCTCGTCGTAGCACTCCAGGGCCAGCGGGTCGCCGTCCTCGGCCGCCTCGGTGATGTGGATGCCCCGGATGGTCTCGGCGACGCCGTCGTTGAGCTCCAGCATCCGCTTGCCGCGCACCGGGTCGGCGGCGGCCTTCTCGCGGCCGTAGCGGCGCAGCGCGCGGCCGGAGCCGTACTGCTCCCAGCAGCCCTTGCCGCCGCAGCCGCAGAGCACGCCGTCGGGGACCATGTTGAGGTGGCCGATCTCGCCGGCCACGCCGAACCGGCCGCGGTGCAGGCGGCCGTCCAGGACGATGCCGCCGCCGATGCCGGTACCGACGGTGATCAGCACCATGTCGGAGTGGGCCGCCGCCGCGCCGAACCGGAACTCGGCCCAGGCCGCGCAGTTGGCGTCGTTCTCGACGACCGTCTCAAGGCCGGTGAGTTCCTCGATCCGGGCCTTGAGCGGTTCGTTCTCCCAGTCGATGTTGGGCGCGAAGATCACCGTGGAGCGGTCCCGGTCGACGAAGCCGGGGGCCCCTACGCCCACCGCCGTCACGTCCGGGTGCAGTTCCTTGAGCTCGCGTACTGCCTGTGCGATGGCATCGACCGCCCACTGGGGGTCGGCCGGGGTGGGTACCCGGGTCCGGGCCAGGATCTCGCCTGCCTCGTCGACCACGCCGGCCGCAATCTTGGTACCGCCGACATCGACGCCGATGGTCAGAGCCATGTGTCCCTCAGCTATTCATCTCGTTCCCGCTGGACGGAAAGGTACCGTCCAAACCTGCTCCCGTACACACCGGCGCCTACATTATCCGAAAGCAATCCCGCGGGAACATGGCTGTCCGCTTTCAAAAGTCGTACGTTTCGAATCGCTGCGTCAGCTCCCGTCCGCCCTGAGTAACCGTGCCTGACCTGGCGATTCACTCCTTGTCGGACGGTCCGTCAGGCGTGTCGAGGTCAATGTGCTCACTCTCGGTACTGCCTCCCGCCGTCCACCGGCGTTCATGCCCGGAGACAGCGGCCCGATAGGCGGCGAGCAGTTCGCCCCCGGCCGCGGAGAGATGCCCGTACACTTCGGGGTGCTTCGCGCGAAGGACGCCCGGCAGCTCGGAGAGCGTTCCCAGCGAGCCCGCGGCGCCGCCCGGGGCGAGCGATCCCAGCGAACCGAGGGCCGCCGCCGCGAACTGCGGCAGGCCGGCCTCCTCCGCCTTCTCGCCGACGGCCTTGGCGAGGCGCCGGACCTCCTCCACCAGCAGACCCAGCTCCGGCCCGAACGGATGCTCCTTCCCGGCGTCCTGCCGCTCGCCCCGGCCGGGCCCGGCCTCCGTGCCGTCGCTGTCGCCGGGGCGCCCTCCGCCGGGGCTCGTGGCACCGGCGCTCTCGTCGGCGGGCCGGGCGGTCCGGTCGTCGGCAGTGGTCATCGCGGGCGCCTCCTCAGCTGCGGCCGCACCCGCGGCCGCCTCCCTCGACGCTACCGGAATCCGCCGCTCAGCCCCGGGGCCAGAGCGCCGGGTCCGGGGCGAACCGCACGGCGAGCACACCGTCGGCCAGGGCCGCACCGGTGACGGTGCAGCGGCGCAGCGCGGACGGCAGCGCCAGGATCCGACGGTACGCACCGATGCCGACCACCAGCTCGTCGCCGCGCCGGACCAGGTCCAGATCGGCCCGGTCGGCGCCCGGCAGGGCGATCCGCCAGACCAGCAGGCCCTCCTCGGCCAGCCGGTCCTCGACCGCCGGGAGCGCGGGGGCGGCGGGGGCCGGGCCGTCGCCGTCGCCGTACAGCCGGCCGGCGACCTCCTCCAGGGCGACCTCGGGGAGGGTGCTGACCAGCAGCGGCACGTCCAGCTCGGCGGCCAGGTCGTCCAGCAGCGCGCGCTGGCGGGCGGCCAGCGCGGCGAGCCACGGGTCCGGCGAGGAGGCCGCGGCGGGCGGCAGCGCGCGGTGCGCGACCACGGAGTCGGGCCGCAGGCCGTGCAGCGCGAGGCCGGCCCGGATCCGGCGCAGCTCGTCCACCGGGCCGGCCTCGGCCGCGACCACCAGGCGGACCGAGGTGCCCGGCGCGGTGATCGCGGCCCGGACCTCGGCCAGCGCGGCGGCCGCCTTCGTCCGGGCCTCGTAGAGCCACTCGGCGGGCATCGGGACGCCGGCCACGGCGGCCAGCAGCGGGCGCAGCGCGCGGGCGGCCTGGCGCTGCTCCGGCAGCAGCCGGGCGAGGTAGCGCTCCAGCTGCTCGGGCAGGGCGAGGACGGCGGTGAGCTCGGCGGGCGGCGGGGCGAGCACGACCAGCAGGTCGGCGTCGCAGGTGTGCAGGGCGCGCAGCATGGCCAGCCGGGAGGTGCCGGGGAGGGCGGTGAGCTCCTCCGGGTCCAGCGGATCGGCGCCGAGCAGGTCCAGGACGGGCTTCAGGCGGTCGCCGACCGCGCCGAGGGCCTGCCGGAAGGCGGCCTGCTCGTCGATCCGCGCGACCCGCAGCCCGGGGGCGTACTCCACGGGTTGCGCGCTCAGGCGGGTGCCGAGCAGGGAGTCGAGGGTGCGGTGCGGGTCGTCGGCGGCCAGCAGCAGGGTCCGGTGCCCCCGGCGGGCCGCGTGCAGGGCGGTGGCGGCGGCGACGGTGGCCGTCCCGCCGTCGCCGCTGACCAGGATGACGCGCGCCGGGGCCGGACGGCCCGGGGCGGCGGTGGTCGGATCGGAGCTGCTCACCGTCATGGCCGGCGGTCCGCCGTCAGCCCTCGACGCGCTTCTTCAGACCGGCGAGCGCACGGTCGATGATGACCTTCTCGGCCTTGCGCTTGATCATGCCGAGCATCGGGATCTTGACGTCGACGGCGAGCTGGTAGGTGACCTCGGTACCGCCGCTCCTCAGCGGGGCCAGGGTGTAGGAGCCGTCCAGGGTGCGGAGCATCTGGCTCTTGACCAGGGTCCAGCCGACCTCGCGGTCGCCGTCCCAGGTGTAGGCGAGCACGTGCTCGTCGCGGATGGCGCCGGCGTCGAGCAGCAGGCGGACCTGGGCGGCCCGGCCGGCGTCGTCGGTCTCCAGCACCTCGATCTCCTTCACCTCACCGGTCCAGGCCGGGTAGGCGGCGAAGTCGGCGATCACGGCCATGACCTCGGCCGGGGTTGCCTCGATGGTGATGCTCGCCCTGGTGTGCTCCGCCATTGGAATGGCCCTCCGCGTGATCCCGTGCGTGCCGGTCGGCTGTGCGCCGAGGGCAGGCTATCGCGATCGGCGTGGCGCTCGGCCCACGCCCCGTCAGGTGGCCCCGGGGGCTACCGGCAG
The DNA here is from genome assembly GCF_014655955.1 of Kitasatospora indigofera. Classification (GTDB taxonomy): domain Bacteria; phylum Actinomycetota; class Actinomycetes; order Streptomycetales; family Streptomycetaceae; genus Kitasatospora; species Kitasatospora indigofera. The sequence continues at coordinate 25,569 of NZ_BNBO01000035.1, read as the reverse complement.
GTCACCCCGGCGCTGCCGTAGGGTGCCATTCGAACGATCCCGTCCCGGCCGGGCCGGGCGCGGCCCGGGTGTGACGCTTCGAACACCGGAGCCGACCCCCCTGGCCGAACCCGCCTACTGGGCAGTAACGTCCTGGCGTCCCGCAGCGTCGCGAACGAGGAGCAGTCTTGCTCGACTTCAGCCTTCCGGCTCTCTACCAGGTACCGAGCGGCGGTAACCTCTCCGACCTGGTGCACCAGAACGCCGAGCGGCACCCGGGTGTCGCGGTGCTCAGCCGAAAGGCCGACGGGCAGTGGAGCGACCTGACCGCCGCGCAGTTCCTGGCCGAGGTGCACTCCGCCGCCAAGGGCCTGATCGCGGCGGGCATCGCCCCCGGCGACCGGGTGGGCGTGATGTCGCGGACCCGCTACGAGTGGACCCTGCTGGACTTCGCGATCTGGTCGGCCGGCGCGATCACCGTCCCGGTGTACGAGACCTCCTCCGCCGAGCAGGTCGAGTGGATCCTCGGCGACTCCGGGGCCGTCGCGGTGGTGACCGAGACGGACGCGCACGCCGCCGTGGTCGAGCAGGTCCGGGAGCGGCTGCCGGAGCTGCGGCAGACCTGGCAGATCGAGCGGGGCGCGCTGGCCGCGCTCGCCGTGGCCGGGGCCGACGTCACCGAGGCGACCGTGACCGAGCGCCGGTCGGTGCCGACCGCCGACTCGATCGCCACCATCGTCTACACCTCGGGCACCACCGGGCGCCCGAAGGGCTGTCAGCTCACCCACGGCAACTTCCTGGCCGAGCTGGGCAACGTGACGGCCCGTCTGGAGCCGCTGTTCCGGACCGGCGAGAGCTCGGTGCTGCTCTTCCTGCCGCTCGCCCACGTGCTGGGCCGGATCGCCGAGATCGCCGCCGCGATCGCCCCGATCAAGCTGGGCCACGTCTCGGACATCAAGGACGTCACCGCCGAGCTGGCCTCGTTCCGGCCGACCCTGATCCTGGGCGTCCCCCGGGTCTTCGAGAAGGTCTACAACACCGCCCGGGCCAAGGCCCAGGCGGACGGCAAGGGCAAGATCTTCGACCGGGCCGCCGACACCGCCATCGCGTACAGCCGGGCGCTGGACCAGGGCGGCGCGGGCCTGGGCCTGAGACTGAAGCACACGGTCTTCGACAAGCTGGTGTACAGCAAGCTGCGCGCGGCCCTGGGCGGCCGGGCCACCCACGCGATCTCCGGCGGGGCCCCGCTCGGCGAGCGTCTGGGCCACTTCTACCGCGGCATCGGCTTCACCGTGCTGGAGGGCTACGGCCTGACCGAGACCTGCGCGGCCACCGCCTTCAACCCGCACGACAAGCCGAAGATCGGCACCGTCGGGCAGCCGCTGCCGGGCTCCGCCGTGCGGATCGCCGAGGACGGCGAGGTGCTGCTCAAGGGCCCGCAGGTGTTCACCGGGTACTGGAACAACCCGAAGGCCACCGCCGAGGCGCTGCAGGACGGCTGGTTCGCCACCGGTGACCTGGGCACCCTGGACGACGAGGGCTACCTGTCGATCACCGGGCGCAAGAAGGAGATCATCGTCACCGCCGGCGGCAAGAACGTCGCCCCCGCGGTGATCGAGGACCGGATCCGCGCCCACGCGCTGATCGGCGAGGTCATGGTGGTGGGCGACCGCCGGCCGTTCATCGCCTGCCTGGTCACCGTGGACGAGGACTTCTTCCCCCGTTGGAAGGAGATCAACGGCAAGCCGGCCACCGCCACCGTCGCCGAACTGCGCGAGGACGCGGACCTGCTGGCCGCTCTGCAGTCCGCCGTGGACGACGGCAACGCCGCCGTCTCGCACGCCGAGGCGGTGAAGAAGTTCCGGGTGCTGGACACCGTCTTCTCCGAGGCCAGCGGGCACCTCACCCCCTCGCTCAAGCTCAAGCGCAACCTGGTGCTGAAGGACTTCGCGGCGGACGTGGAGGCGCTCTACCAGCGCTGATCCCCACCGCCGCACGGGTACGGCCCGCCGGTCGTCCGTCCGAACCCGGACGGTCACCGGCGGGCCGTACCCGTCGGGCGGGGCAGGCCGCCCCTCGGCGGGCCCGCCGCACGGGGCGCCCGCGACCCAGGGCGCCCGCGGCTCAGGGCGCCCGCGACCCGGGAGGTCTGCCGCTCAGGAGGCCAGCAGCGAGGTCAGCCGACCGGCCAGCAGGTCCCAGCGCCAGGAGCGGTGCACCCAGCGGCGGCCGGCCTCGCCCAGGCGCCGGCGCAGCTCCTCGTCGTTCAGCAGCCGCACGATCCGCTGCGCCACGTCCGGGGCCGAGCGGCCCGGCACCACGTACCCCGTCTCGCCCTCCAGCACCGCGTCCGGCGCGCCGCCGGAGTCGCCGGCCACCACCGGGAGGCCGGTCGCCGAGGCCTCCAGGTAGACGATGCCGAGGCCCTCGACGTCCAGCCCGCCGCGGCGGGTGCGGCAGGGCATCGCGAAGACGTCCCCGGCGCCGTAGTGCGCGGGCAGCTGCGACCAGGGCACCGCGCCGGTGAACCGCACCGAGGCGCGGACGCCGCGGGCGTCGGCCAGCCGCTCCAGGTCGCCCCGGTAGGGGCCGTCGCCGACGATCAGCAGGACGGCGTCCGGCACGTCCGCGAGGATCTGCGGCATCGCCTCGATCAGGGTGTCCTGCCCCTTGCGCGGGACCAGCCGCGAGACGCAGACCACCACCGGACGGTCCGCCAGCCCCAGCTCGCGGCGCAGCTCGGCGCCGCCGGAGTCCGGGTGGAAGGTCTGCTCGTCGACGCCCGGCGGCAGCTGCACCATCCGGGCGGCGGCCTCCGGGCCGACCGCGGCGGCGATCCGGGAGCGGGTGTACTCGCCGAGGTAGGTCAGGGTGTCGGTGCCGGCGCCGATCCGGCGCAGCAGCTGCCGGGAGCCGGGCAGCTGGGCCCAGGCCGCCTCGTGCCCGTGGGTCATCCCGACCAGGCGTCCGGCGCCGGCCCGGCGCAGCTCGGGCGCCATCAGCCCGAGCGGGGCGGCCGCGCCGAACCAGACCGAGTCGCAGCTCTCGGCCTTGAGGATCTCGGCGGCCCGGCGGGTGACCCGGGGTGTGGGAACCATCACCTTCGTCCGGTCGCGGATCACCTGGAAGGGCTGCTCGGCGTCGAACCGGGCGCACTCCTCGCCGTCCCGCCAGGTGGAGGCGTACACCACCACGCTCCCGGCGGGCTGACGTACCGCCATGTTGTGGACGAAAGCCTGGATACCGCCGGGCCTCGGCGGGAAGTCGTTGGTGACGATCAAGGTCTTGTGCATCGGGCCACGGCTCGCTCGGTCGGGGGGTGCTCGGTGTACCGCTCGGTGATCCGTACGATAGGTCACCACCACGACCCGCCGGGAACGGAACGACGTACGGCAACCGTTTCTCCCCCGGGTCCGTCCTAGAGCTAGGTACGGGTGAGCCCCGGCCGGCCGGTTCCGGCGCCGGCCGCAGGTGCCCCCGGCGTCGCGTGACGCCCGCGGCGGGACTTGGAGACGAACGCGAGACGAACGAGGGAGCGCAGTGGAGTTGGCCCCGGCCGGTACGCCCGGCAGATCCGGCAGCGCCGACGGCACCGGCGCCGAGGGCGCGCCCGCCGTCATCCCTCCGCCCGTCGTCGTCCCGGCGCCCGCCGGGCCGCCGCGGCCGGCCGGCGGCGCCCTCTGGGCCCTCGGGGCCGGCTGGCTGGGCTCCCGGACGCTGCTGCTGCTGATGGTCACCGGCGTGCTCAGGCTCGGCGGGGACATCACCGCGGACGTCTCGGTGATCTACCACGGCTGGTACGGCGTGCTGCAGACGGGGACCTTCCCGCTGGACGACGTGACCTGGCAGTACCCGCCCGGCGCGGCCCTGGTGATCATGCTCCCCGGCCTGCTGCCCTGGTCCTACCTGGTCTCCTTCTGGGTGATCTGCGGGGTGGTGGACGCCCTGTCGATGGGCCTGCTGATGCGCGCGGGCGTACGCGCCGGCCGCAGCTACAGCGGCGCCTGGGTCTGGGTGGCCGGGGTGCCGCTGCTCGGCCCGATGATCTACAACCGGTACGACCTGCTGGTCACCGCGCTGGCGGTGGCCGGGCTGCTGGCCCTGCTGCGGCGCCCGGCGATCGGCGGCCTGCTGCTGGGCCTGGGCGGCATCATCAAGGTCTGGCCGCTGCTGGCCCTGATCGGCACCCCGTCCGGCCGCCGCACCCGGCGGTCCTGGACCTCCGCGGCGGCCACCGCGGGCAGCCTGGGCTTCCTGCTGGCGGCCGGCATGAACGGCGCCTTCGAGTTCCTGAAGTTCCAGAAGGACCGCGGCATCGAGGTGGAGTCGCTGGGCGCGATGCCGCTGCACTTCGCGCGGATGGCCGGGACCTGGGACGGCCAGGTGAAGATGAACTACGGCTCCACCGAGATGCTCGGCCCCTGGGTGGACGTCATCTCCAAGGTGATGGTGGCCGGGACCTTGGCCGGCTTCGCCTGGCTGCTGTTCTGGCGGCTGACCGCGAAGCGCCGGACCGCCGCCACCACCTACGACGCGGCGCTCGCCGCGCTGCTGGTGTTCACCGTGACCAGCCGGGTGATCAGCCCGCAGTACATGGTCTGGCTGGTGGGCGTGGCCGCGGTCTGCCTGAGCGTCCGCGCGACCAGCCAGCGCCCGGTGGCGGTGCTGGTCCTGCTCGCCACCCCGCTGACCATGCTGGAGTTCCCGCTGCTGTTCGGCCAGGTCACCGCCAGCCACACCTGGGGCGTCGTCGTCCTGGGGCTGCGCAACCTGCTGCTGCTGGCCGCCGCCGTGCTGTCCTGCGTGCGCCTGTGGCGCTCCAGCCGGGCCCCGGCCACCCTGACCGCCACGGTGGTGCTCCCGGCCCCGCTGGAGCTGACCGCCAACCCCGCCTACCCCGTCCGTCCGGGCATCGCGTACGAGCAGGACCTGCTGGACGGCATCGACCGTCCGCACGCCGGCGCCGAGCGCTGACCGGCCGGCCCCGTGTGGCGGGTCCGGCGCGGGTCCGGCCCGGCGCGCGGGCCGCGCGGCCTCAGCCGGTGCCGGAGAGCCGGGTGCGTATCTCCTCGCTCCAGCGCGCCGTGAAGGCGGCCAGGCCGGTGCCCAGCTCCGCCCGCAGCACCTGGTCGAGCTGCGCCTCGCGGCCGGCACCGGGCCCCGCCGCGGCCACCGCCCGGTAGAGGGCGACCAGCCGCTGCGGCCCGTACCGGGTCGCGATCAGGTCGCAGGCCAGCCAGGACAGCTCGTACGCCTGGGCGATGCCGGCCGCGCCCGCCGTGAAGTCCGCGTCGGCCGGCAGCGCGGTCGGCACCCGTCCCGCGGCCACGTCGCGGGCGAGCTCGGGGGCGATCTGCCGGGTGGTGCGGCCGGTGCCCAGGTAGCCGGTCCAGTCGGCGGCGCCCTCGGAGAGCCAGAGCGGCGTCCAGGGCCTGGTGTCGGCCCTGGTGGCGACGTGGGTGGCCTCGTGGGTGGTGACCACCTGCCGGCCCAGGTCGCTCAGCCGGGTGAACGCCTCGGGGTTGACCAGGACCCGGTCGGCCGGGGTGTGCGAGGGGGCGCCCGCGGCGGCCGTGGTGACGGCCGCCATGTCCGCCCAGTCGGCCGGCGGGACGTCCAGCAGCCGGGCGAACTGCTCCTGCCCGGCCGGCAGCTCCAGCAGCAGCCGCCCGGCCCAGTCCCCGCCCCAGACCGCGCTGACCGCCGGCACCGCCCGGTCGGCGACCTCCACCAGCGCGGCCGGCCGGACGGCGCCGCCGGCCGTGGCCAGCACCAGGCAGTGCGCGCCCGCGACGGCCTCGGCGCCGCCCAGGTCCCAGAGCGGTGCGGCGCCGCCGTCCGGCTCCTCCCGCCCGACCCGCCAGACGCCGCCCTCCCGGGCCAGCTCCAGCCGCCGGGGGAACAGCACGGGGTACTCGTCGTAGCCGGCGATCCGGACCGCCAGCTCGGCCCGGACGACCGCCCGCCCGGCGGCGTCCGGCGGGCCCGCCGAGGTCACCCGGTAGGCCAGCCCGGCCAGCGGGACGGCGGCGGTCCTGGAGAGCAGCTCGGCGACGGCCGGGCGGCCGGCGGCGGTGCTGCCGGCGGCCGCGGCCGCCGGGTCGCGGGTGCGCACCGCGTCCGCGCGGGCCGCGAGCAGCGCCGACAGCTCGGCGGGGCCGGCGCCCCGCGCCGTGGCGGGGCGGGCGGCGGTGGCGGGCGGCAGCGAGAGCTGGGCCAGGCCGCCGGCGGCCAGCAGCAGCGCCCCGCGCCGCGACAGCACCGGCCGGGACAGCGCGGGCCGCCCCGTCCCGGTGTCGTCACCGGGCAGGTCGCGGGCGAGGTCCGCCTGGAGCGGCCGGGGAGGGATCAGAGCCGGACCACCTCGGTCACCGGCATCGCGTTGACGCTCTCGTAGCGGACCCGCGCGCCCGGGTAGGGCGCGTGCACGACGACGCCACCGCCGGCGTACATCCCGACGTGGTGCCTGTCGCCGTAGAAGATCACCAGGTCTCCCGGTCGTGCGTCGGCCAGGGCGACCCGCTGTCCCGCGCGCGCCTGGCCCTGAGAGGTCCGCGGCAGGCTCACGCCGGCCTGCCGCCAGCTCCAGTACATCAGACCCGAACAGTCGAACGCGCCGGGCCCGCTCGCCCCGAACACGTACGGCGAGCCGATCCGGGTGACGGCGGCGGCCAGCGCGGCGGCGGCGCGGTCCGAGGCGGGCGGGGCGGTGCCGAGGTCAAGCCGGTCGGTGCCGCGGGTGGCGCGCTGCTCGGCGTCCCGGGCGTCCTGGGCGACCAGCCGGGCCCGGCCGGCCACGCCGAGGCTGTTCAGCAGCCGCTGGGCCCTGGTCAGCCGCTGCTGGATCTGTTCCTTGCTGTCGGCCAGCGCGTGCCGGGCCTCCTCCAGCTCGGCGAGCTTGGCGGTGGCCTCGCTGCGGCGCTGGTCCAGCCGGCGCTGCCGCTCCGCCACCTCGCGCAGGGTCTCGCTCTGCCGCTCGGCGACCTGGTCCAGGCTGCGGGCCCGGGACAGGTAGCCCTCGGGGTCGGAGGCGAGCATCAGCTGGGCGGTCGGGGCGATCCCGCCGGCCCGGTACTGGGCGCCGGCCACCGTGGCGAGCTCGCCGTGCAGCCGGTTGAGCTCGTCCTGGCCGGCCGCCACCTGCTGCTGGAGGGCGCCGGTCTCGCTCTGCAGCCGGCGCTGGTGCTCCAGGGCCGCGTTGTACTTTTCGGAGGCCTGCTCGGCCTCGTCGTAGATCTGGTCGACCTGGGCCTTGACGTCCTTGCGGTCCGGCGGGCCGTCAGGTGTGCCGGGAGCGGCGAAGGCGCTGCCGCCGGCCGCCACACCCAGCGCGGTGCCGGCGGCGGCGGTGAGCACCAGCGCGCGGACCAGCGTGTGCACACCTGGCAGTGGGTGACGGCGGTGCATCGCCATACGGCGCGGCTCCATTCCTGCGGCCCGGGCCACCGCCGCCGCCCGGGGTGGGCGACCGTCCGAGCGGAGGTCCGGGGGCAGACGTTAGCGAGTCCTCGCGGCCGAGTCCAAACCCCTCCCAACCCGAATATTTGACCCCCAATCGGACATCAGCCCGGATGGCCGGAACGCCGCAGGCCCGGCCCCCGGACGAACCGGGGGCCGGGCCTGCGGAAAGAGCCGGCGGAACTGCGGAGCGGGCCGCGTCAGATCCGCACGATGGCCGAGATCGGCATCACGGTGGCGGACTCGTAGCGGACGTTCGCACCCGTGTGCGGGGCGTGGATGATCTGGCCGCCGCCGACGTACAGACCCACGTGGGTCATGCCGCCGTAGTAGATGATGAGGTCGCCGGGCTGCGCGTCGGCGATGTTGGTGCCGATCCGGGTGCCGGCCGAGGCCTGCGCCTGCGAGGTGCGCGGCAGCGACACGTTCGCCTGGGCGTAGGCCCAGCCGGTGAAGCCCGAGCAGTCGAAAGAGCTCGGGCCGGTGGCGCCGTACTTGTACGGGGCACCGAGCTTGCTCTCGGCGGCGGCGATCGCGGCGGCGGCCCGGCCACTGGCGGGGACGTTCGCGGGCGCCGGGGTGGCGGCGGCGGGGGCGCCACCGGTGAGCGGGCTGCGGGCGGTGTCGCGGGAGGCGCGCTCGGTCTGCGCCTTGGTGGCGTCGGCCTTCGCCTTCGCGTCCGCGGCGGCCTTGGCCTCGGCGGCCCGCAGCGCCTCGCGCTCCTGCTCGGTCAGCGTGTTGAGCAGCTGCTGCGCCTTGGCGAGCTTGGCCTGGACCTCGTCCTTGCTGGCCTTGAGCTGCTGGGTGGTGCTGTCCAGCTCGGTGAGCTTGCCCTGCGCCTCGGTCTTGTCCTGGTCCAGCTTGCGCTGCTGGGCCTGGAGCTCCTTGAGCGCGTTGCTCTGCGAGTCGCCGGCCTGGTTGATCGAGCCGGCCTGGCTCAGGAAGTTGTCCGGGCTGGTGGAGAGCATCAGCTGGACGGTCGGGGAGATCCCGCCGTTGCGGTACTGCTCCGCCGCGATCTCGGCGAGGCCGCCCTGAAGGTCGATCACCTGGGACTGCTGGCGGGCCACGCGGTCCTGGATCTCGCCGACCTGCTTCTGCAGCTCCTGCTGCTTGGCCTGAGCACCGTTGTACGCCTCGGTGGCGACCTCGGCCTCTTCGTTGAGCTGGTCGACCTGCTCCTTGACCTGGTCCTTGGTCTGCACCGGGTCGGCGTGGGCGCCACCCTGGGCGGACAGGGCCACCGCGGCCGCGGCGGCGGCGGTCATGATCGAGACGCGGGCGCGGCTGGCGGGCTTGGGACGACGATGGGACGCCACGAAGGCGGACTCCTTCTTCCTACGGCCGCCTACCGGGTGAGCTGACGGGTTCGGGCTGGAAGAGATGCCCTACGACGCCTCACCGGCTCACCGTCTCACGACGGCCTGCCGACCTGGCGCCGATTCACCCCGAGGAACGTGGTTCCCCGGCTCCGATGCACAGCACCCCCTGCGGGGGCTTCCCCGTGGGCAGTTGACTGCCCGGCTGCTTCTCGGACTCGGCGGTAACCACCGCCGCCACCCAGGCTTGGGTGATCGACTGTGCGGTGGTTCGAGTCATGACCCTAGTAACGAAACCGTGATCCGTTCAAATCGTTGTAGGAAAAAAGTTGGAACTCCGTCCGAACCCGGCGGGGATTGTGACCGGATGTGATCGTCCGTCCACCCAGGGCTGATGGTTTTTCACCATGTGGTCGCCGATGCCCCGGAGGCACGTGTTCCAGATCACAGCGGGACCCTGGGGCGCCCGGGCATGTCGGAGGTGGCGAACAATCAGGAAATGTCCGAAATGGGCTCGTTGTCGGCCACGGGCGGAGTCCTCACGCCCCCCGGGAGTCCCTCCGGCCCCGGCCGTCCGCCGCGCGCCGCCCGGGGCGTACCCGCGGCCCGGCGGACGGGCCGCTCGGGCGGCCGGGCGCACCGGTGGGCGGGCCCGGGCGACGGGGCCCGGCGGACGGGAGGCCCGGGCGGCGGCGCCCGGACCCGGCCCCGCGGTGCGTCAGACCCGGCGGATCGTGTTGATCGGCATGGCGTCGGCCTTCATCACCTTGACCACGTCGCCGGTGTGCGGCGCGTGCACGACCAGCCCGTTGCCGATGTACATCCCGACGTGGTGGCGGTCCGAGCCGTAGACGACCAGGTCGCCCGGCTGGGCCTCGGCGAGCGAGGGCACCCGCACGCCGACGTTGCCCTGGGACTGCGAGGTGCGCGGCAGCGAGACGCCGGCCTGGCCGTACGCCCACACCATCAGGCCCGAGCAGTCGAAGGTGCTCGGCCCGGTGGCGCCCCAGACGTAGGGCGCGCCCTGCTTGCTCATCGCCTTGGCCACGGCGACACCGGCGTACCCGGCGGCCTGCGGCAGGGTGCCGAGGTCGACCCGGACGGAGTCGCGCGAGGCGCGGCCGTCGCCCTGGACCACCGAGGCGCGGTCGGCGGCGCTGAGCGTGTTCAGCAGCGCCTGCGCCTCCTTGAGCTTCTGGTTGACGTCCGCCTTGGCCTGGTTCAGGTCCTTGGTGGTCTCGTCCAGCGAGGAGAGGATGGCCGCGGCCTCGATCTTCTGCTGGTCGAGCCGGCGCTGCTGGTCCTGGAGGCCCTTGAGCGCCTCCGCCTGGCTGGAGGTCGCCTGCTGGACGCTGGTCGCCTGCTGGAGGTAGCCGGACGGGTCCGAGGCGAGCATCAGCTGGACGGACGGGTCGATGCCGCCGGTGCGGTACTGCTCGCCCGCCACCTCGGCCAGACCCGCCTGAAGGTGGGTCATCTGGTCCTGGCCCCGCGCCACCTGGTCCTGGAGCTGGTCGGCCTGCTTGCGGAGCTGGTCGGCCCGCTCCTTGGCGCCGTTGTAGCGCTCGGCGGCCTGCTCCTGCTCCTCGTTGAGCTTGTCGATCTGCGCCTTCACGTCCTCCTTCTTGGAGGGCGTGGTGGGCGCGGCGTGTGCGCTCATCTGGGCGGACAGAGCGACCGCGGTCGCGGCGGCAGCGGTGAGCACGGTCACCCGCGCGCGGCTCGGCTGCTTCGGACGGCGGTGGGAGGCCAAGGACCGGCTCCTTCTTCCTGCGGGCTCACCCGAACGAGTGAGTATCCGGAAAATAGGTTTGACGCCAGACCCTAGTGAAGATCAGCGCAATCCGCCACTCCCGCAGGGCCACCAACTTGAGGCCTCGGCCGGGAATTCACCTGATCCACACACTCCCGCCGTCCGGGCCCTGACCAGCTGTCAAGGCCGGCGGCCCGGCCCCCGGCCGGCCGGCCCCGCCCCGGCCCAGGCCTGGCCCCGCAGGCCACGGCCCGACCCCGGCTCAGCACCGGGCCCGCACCCGCTCAGGACCGGGCCAGCCGGTTGAGCAGCAGGACGGAGGCCACCGGGCGCGCGCCGGCGTTGCGCACGCCGTCCGCGACCTCCCGGTCGGTCGAGACCACCACCACCGGGCGCCCCTGCGGCTCGGCCCGCACCAGCCGGCGGATCAGCTCGTCCGCCGTCTCCCCCGTCCGGCTGAACCGCACCCGGACCCCGCGCGGCGGCGCCATGATCACCGGGACGTCGAGGTCCTGCCCGTCGAAGACGCAGGTGACCTCGGCCTGGGTGCGCTGCGCGAGCATCGCCAGCCCCCCGAGCAGCCGGATCCGCTGCTGCTCCAGCGGCAGCGACGGGTAGCCGGTCTTGGTGACGTTGTAGCCGTCCACCACCAGATGGACCTGCGGGATCGCCAGCAGCTGGTCCAGCAGCGCCGGATCGTCCTCCGCGAGCGCCCGCCGGGCCACGTCGTGCGGCGAGGCGGAGGCCGGCTCCACCGCCTCCACCAGGTCGGCCGGGTGGATCCGGGCGACCGGCAGCGCCAGCTCCCGCTGCAGCCCCTGCGCCGACTGCAGGACGGTGTCGAGCAGCAGCCGCAGCCGCATGTCCTCCACACTGCGTCCCTCGCGGGCCGAGCGCCGGCCGTGCTCCACCGCCGTCTCCAGTTCGGAGATCCGGTGCTTCAGCCGGCGGGCCTCGCCGTCGGCGGCACTGCGCTCGGCGGTCGACGAGGCGCGCAGCGCCTCCAGCTCGGCGGCCAGCTTGCGGGTCTCGGCCTGCGCCCGCCGGGTGTCGCTCTCCAGCGAGCGCACCTTCTTGCGCAGCGACTCCGCCTCCTTGCGCACGCTCTCCGACTCGGCGCGCTGGCGCTCCAGGTCGTTCCGCGCGGCGGCCCGCAGCTCGGCCAGCTCCGCCTGCAGCTTCTCGGCCAGCCGGGCCGACTCGGCGGCCGCGCCCTCGGCGCCGGCCCGCTCGGCGAGCTCGCCGGCCTGCTCGACCAGCCGGGCCCAGCCGGGCGGGCGCAGCAGGTAGGCGGCGGTGGCGACGTCCATCGGGTCGGCGGCGCCGGGCACGTTGCCGGCCTCCAGCGCCTTCACCAGGTCGGGCTGGCCCAGCCGCAGCCGGTCCGCTATCCGCACCCGGAACGCGGGCTCCGACTCCAGCGCGGCGGCCAGCGCGGTGGCCGCGTACTTGGCCCGCCGGGCCGGCGTGAACTTGGCGTACTGGCGCAGCGAGAGCGGCAGTTCGGCGACCGGCAGGCCGCCCAGCGCGTCGGCGGCGATGCCCACCACCCGGCGGCGGACGCCCTCGGGCAGCGGGCGGTCGAGCTGCTCGCCCGCCCGCTCCTCGGCGTCCCCCTCGCCCGGGGGCGTCCCGGGCACGGCCGGGCCGGCGTCCGGGGCGGTGTCCCCGTCCGTGGTCTCAGCACCGGCCGGGACGGCCTCGACCGCGTCCGGGGGCCGGGCGTCCACAGCGGGCTGCTGCCCCTGCGGTCCGGCGGGCTCCCTCGCTGCGTCCACCACGTCCTCGGCTCCGATCCTGTTCTGCGGAGTGCTCACGGCCGGCTGCCGCTGCCCTGAAACTCACCGCTCTCTGCAATTGTCCCTGTACGGTGCCCCACCCCGCGCCACGCCACACTCCCGCGGCCGGGGGGCGCCCGGCCCGCCGGGGCCCGGGGCCGGGGCGGTGGGCCCGCGCGGGTGGGCCGGTCGCCCCCGGCGGGCCCGGGGCCGGGACGACCGGCCCCGGCCGGCGGGTCAGGCCTGCTCGGCGGCCTCGGCCTCGGCGCCCGGACGGTCCACCAGCTCGACCTGGTCCACCGCGTTGCACCAGCGGCAGCGCACCGACTCGACGGTCTCGGCCAGCACCTCGGTCTCCTCGACCTTGGAGTCGCCCGCCAGGTCGAAGTGCAGGTACTCGACGACCCGCGCGGTGCGGGTCACGTCGAAGCGGGTCAGGTTGCCGCACAGCGTGCAGCGCCAGCGGGTCTCAGCGGTCAGGGCGGGGACGGTCATCGGGGGGTCCTCTCGGCGGTTCCCTGGTCTGGGCGGGAGGCGCTCCCCCCGGAGCCCGGCGTCGGCGGCGGGAGGCGGGGAATGCCCGCCCCAAGCCTATTGCCTGGGCCGTCTCCACCCGTCACCGGTCCGAACCGGTGACGGTCACCCACACGCAGTACAGCGCGGTGTCACCGCCGCGCGCCCGAGGAATGCTCCCCGGCATGGCGATCCCGGTCCTCGACCACACCGGCGCGCGGGACGGGCGTCCGGCCGTCCCCGCACCGGTGGTCACCTACGCCCTGATCGCCCTGAACACCCTGGTGTTCCTGCTCGGCCCGGCAGCCGGCCTCAACCCGCTCTACGGCACCGGGCAGGCCCGGGTCTGCGCCGAGCAGCGGTTCGAGCAGCGCTGGGGGGCGGTGCCGGCCGAACTGCTGGAGCACCGCCCGCTGGCGGCCGGGCGGATCGTCCAGCCGCCGGGCTGCGAGGTGGGCCCCACCCCGGGGAAGTCACCGGCGCTGTCCGTGCTCAGCTCGCTGTTCCTGCACGCCGGCTGGCTGCACCTGCTCGGCAACATGCTCTTCCTCTACGTCTTCGGCGCCGGCGTGGAGGAACGCCTCGGACGGGTCCGCTACCTGGTCTTCTACCTGGCGGTGGGCACCCTCGCCACCTACGGCTACGCGCTGGCGCAGGCGCACGCGGCGGGGGCGGACCGGGTCCTGATCGGCGCCTCGGGGGCGATCGCGGCGGTGCTCGGCGGCTACCTGCGGCTGTACCCGAAGGCCCGGGTGACCACGCTGGTACCGCTCTTCCTCTTCCTCCCGCTGCGCTTCCCTGCTTGGCTGGTGCTGGGGCTCTGGTTCGCGCTGCAGTGGTGGTCGGTGCGCTCCACCGGCCTGGACGGCGGCGGGCAGCCGCCGGGCCCGGGCAGTGTGGCGTACCTGGTGCACGTGATCGGCTTCAGCGCGGGCTTCCTCCTCACCTGGGCCGCCCACCCGCGCCCGCCGCGCCGGAGCCCCGGTCCGCGCCGGACCGGCTGAGCCGGCCCGGCGACGCCGGGCCGTCCGGGAACGCCGGGGCACCCGGCAAGCGGGCCGCGTGGGCGGACTGACGCCGGGCAGGGCGGCGGCTACGCTGGCCGCACCCCACAAAGGAGCAGCAGAGTGATCACCGCCATCGTCCTGATCAAGACCAGCGTCGACCGCATCCCGGAGATCGCCGAGGCGATCACGGCCATCGAGGGTGTCAGCGAGGTCTACTCGGTGACCGGCGGCTACGACCTGGTGGCGATGGTCCGGGTGCGCCGGCACGACGACCTGGCCGACGTGATCCCGGGCCGGCTGAACAAGGTGCCCGGCGTGGAGCACACCGAGACCCAGATCGCCTTCCGCACGTACTCCCAGCACGACCTTGAGGCCGCCTTCGCCCTCGGCCTGGGCGAGTAGCGGGCGGCGGGTGGCGGCCGGGCTCCCCGGCCGCTCCCGGCGGCGGCCCCGGCCTCGCCGGCCCGGGCCGCTCCGGCCGGACTGCCCCGGGCTCAGGCCGCCCGGCGGGTGTCGGCGACGCAGCGCCCGCCCTCGCTGCGGTAGCTCCAGGCGGCGCCGTCGGTGACCAGCTCGCGGACGGCGGTCAGGAAGCGGTCCACGTGCTCGTCCGGGGTCCCGGCGCCGAAGCTGACCCGGATCGCGTTCAGGCTGCGCTCGCCCGGCAGCGAGGCCTCCGGCGCGCCGCACTCGGACGGCGGGGCCTCCTCGCCGCCGAGCAGGGTGCGGACCAGCGGGTGCGCGCAGAACAGGCCGTCGCGCACGCCGATGCCGTACTCGGCGGACAGCGCCGCCGAGAAGTGCGAGCTGTTCCAGCCCTGGACGACGAAGGAGAGCACGCCCACCCGGGCGACGTCGGTGAGCAGCGGGGTGTCGCCGAACAGGCTGAGCACCTTGACCTCGGGGATCTCGGCCAGGCCGGCCTTGAGCCGGGCGATCAGCTGCTGCTCGCGGGCCTCCAGCGCGTCGAAGCCGGCCTCGCTCAGCGCCCGGCAGGCGGCGGCGATCGCGTAGGCGCCGATCACGTTCGGGGAGCCGGCCTCGTGGCGGGCCGGGCCGGAGTTCCACTCGACCGCGACCGAGCCGTCCGCCTCGCGGGCGACGGTGCGGGTGGCGCCGCCACCGGCCAGGTACGGCTCCGCGGCGTCCAGCCAGTCGCGGCGGCCGGCCAGCACGCCCGAGCCGAACGGCGCGTACAGCTTGTGGCCGGAGAAGGCGACCCAGTCCACGTCCAGCTCGCGGACCGAGACCCGGTGGTGCGGGGCGAGCTGGGCGGCGTCCAGGACGACCCGGGCGCCGTACCGGTGGGCGGTGCGGGTGAGCTCGGCGACCGGCCACAGCTCGCCGGTGACGTTGGAGGCGCCGGTGACGCAGAACAGCTTCGTGCCCTCGCCCGCGCCGGCCAGGGCGGTGTCCAGCGCGGCGACCGCCTCGGCGTGCGAGCGGGGGGCGCGCAGGTAGGAGACGGTCAGGCCGTCGCGGCGCCAGGGCAGCAGCGAGGCGTGGTGCTCGGTCTCGAACACGAACACCTCGGTGCCGGCCGGCAGCGCGCCCGCCAGCAGGTTCAGCGAGTCGGTGGTGGCGCGGGTGAAGACCACCTGGTCGCCCTCGCGCAGGTCGAGGAACTCCTCGACGGTGCGGCGGCTCTGCTCGAACAGGTCGGTGGACAGCTGCGAGAGGTAGCCGGCGCCGCGGTGCACGCTGCCGTAGTAGGGGGCGTAGGCGGCGACGTCGTCCCAGACCCGCTGGAGCGCCGGGGAGCTGGCGGCGTAGTCGAGGGCGGCGTAGGCGACCTTCTCGCCGTTCACCAGCGGGACCTGGACGTCGTGGCCGAGGACGGCGAGCGGGGCGCAGAGATCGGTGGTCACAGACATGGGAGTGCACTCCTCTGAGGTCAGGACCCCGGGAGTGCAGATACGCCGGTGGTCCGCGCTTGCCACGCGGACGGACTGCCGCGTGACCCGGTCCTCACCCAGGGCACCCCGCCACGGACGGAGGGTTGCCGGACAGCAAGCTGGGGCTTGTCGCTGTCACTCATGACCTGGCGAAAACATTAGGCGGCGCCCGCCTGATGGTCAAACAGGAGTCCGGCATGTGGACGAGGGGCGCCGCGCGCGGGTACGGCGAAGGCCCGCGGAGCACCGCCCCGCGGGCCTTGAGCACCAGGTCGGCGGCCGGGACCGGGCCGCCGGGGCCGTCCGGATCCCGGACCGGGCCCCGGCGGCGGACGGCGCCGCCGGTCCACTCCTGCGACAACGGCCGGTCAGCGCCGGCTGCTCGCCTCGGCCCAGTGCTTCAGCAGGGACTGCGCCGCGCCGGAGTCGACGGCCTCGGCGGCCCGCGCGATCCCGGCCGCCAGCTGCTCGGCCAGCGGCGCCTCGGTCAGGTCGAGCGCCACCAGGGCGGCCGCGGTGTTCAGCAGCACGGCGTCCCGGACGGGCCCGCGCTCCCCGGCCAGCAGCCGGCGCGCGACGTCCGCGTTGTAGGCGGCGTCCGCCCCGCGCAGCGCCTCGATGCCGACCAGCTCGATGCCGACCTCGCGCGGGTCGAAGGAGGTCTCGGTGACCACGCCGCCCTTCACGATCCAGACCCGCGAGGTGGTGGAGATGGTCAGCTCGTCCAGTCCGTCGTCACCGCGGAAGACCAGCGCGGTCGAGCCGCGCCGGGCCAGCACGCCGGCGATCAGCCCGGCCAGCCGGGTGTCGAAGCAGCCGACCGCGTGCGCGGTCACCCGGGCCGGGTTGGTGAGCGGGCCGAGGATGTTGAAGGCCGTCGGTACGCCGAGCTCGGCCCGGGCGGTGGCGGCGTGCCGCATCGCCGGGTGGAACTTCGCCGCGAAGCAGAAGGTCAGGCCGACCTCCTCGGCGATCTCGGCCACCCGCGCGGCCCGCAGGTCGAGGCTGATGCCGAGCTTCTCCAGCACGTCCGAGGAGCCGCTCGCCGAGGAGGCGGCGCGGTTGCCGTGCTTGACCACCTTGGCGCCCGCGGCGGCGGCGACGATCGCCGACATGGTGGAGATGTTGACGGTCTTGGCGCGGTCGCCGCCGGTGCCCACGATGTCCACGGCCGGGCCGGGGATGTGCAGCGGCTCGGCGTGCGAGTACATTGCGTCGACCAGGCCGGTGATCTCGTCGACCGTCTCGCCCTTGGCCCGCAGCGCCACCATGAAGCCGGCCACCTGCGCGGGGCTCGCCGCGCCGCTCATGATCTGGTCCATCGCCCAGGCGGTGTCCTCCTGGGTGAGGTCCTCGCCCCGCAGCAGCGCCGACAGGAGATCCGGCCAGACGCGGACCACCTGCACGGGGTCGTTGCCGCCGTTCGCAGGGTGCGCGTTCACCATGGCTGACTCCAGCTCTCGTCAGTGTTGCCGGAAGGGCTCCGGGAACCAGGAGGCCAGCCTATCCAGCGGCGCGGCGCGGCAGCCCCCGCCGCCGCCCCTCTTCTCTAGTACTGAGACGGCTCCCGCACCGGACGGCTCCGGCGCCGGGTCGGCTCCGTGACAAGGACGGGCTCATGACGGGGACGGGCTCATGACGGGGACGGCGGCGCCGGAAGGCGGGTGCAACGGTCCCGGCCGCCCGGGCACCGGGCATCCGCACGGGGGCGGGCTCCGCGCCGGGTCGGCCGGGGCGGGCAGCAGGACGCCCGGCACCCCGTACGCACGCCGGCGGATGCCGGGCCGTACCGGATGCCGGGCGCCGGGGCGCACCAGGCCCGGGCCGTCGGTGGGCCCGGGCCGTCAGCAGGCCGGGAACGTCAGTGAGTCGCCGGGGTCCGGCCCGCGATCCGGTTGCGGAGCAGGGTGGCGGCGGCCTCGGCCAGCGCCACCGGGTCCACCGGGTGGGAGATGGCGGCGTCCGCCCGGCTCCAGGCGGCCAGCCAGGAGTCCTGCGGCCGGCCGATCAGCACCAGCACGGGCGGGCAGCCGTAGATCTCGTCCTTCAGCTGGCGGCCCAGGCCCAGCCCGCCGGCCGGCACGGCCTCGCCGTCCAGGACGCAGAGGTCCACCCCGCCCTTCTCCAGTGCGCGGAGCACGGCGGGCGTGGTCGCGCACTCCAGGTAGTCGAGTTCGGGAAGATCCGCGGCCGGGCGCCGGCCGAGGGCCGTCCGCACCTGCTCGCGGGTGTTGCGGTCATCGCTGTAGACGAGGACGGTGAGCGTCTCGTCGGTCGTGTGCGCCATGGGGCCCTGCTCCCTCAGATGTGATCCGGACCACGTCCACCTCTTCCGGATGCTACTCCCGATCACCCGCCGTGGAGCCCCTCCCGCGCGATCCGCCCGGGAGCGGCCTCCGGGCGGAGCGGGCGGCGCCGGTTCCAAGGCGCCGCGCTGAACCGTCACCCGCCCGGGGGCACCGCGTCACCCTGACGCACGAAGACCACCCGTACGGCGGACCCGCTAGCCGACCCGGTGGGCGGCGGGGCCCCCGACACGCAGGGCAAAGGAGTGCTCGGAGCCCTCCGGAGGCCCCCCGGGGGCCCGAACAACCGTCAGAAAACGGACATAGTCGCGCCGACCGGGCCGTCGGAGCCGCTCTCGGCCCCCAACGGGGCATATCGCACGCACCGGACACTCCGAGGGAGACCCCCCGGCGTGAAGACGGAATAAGGGACCGACATAATGTCCGTCGTGGCGACAGCAACAGCAGTAGAAACCGGGCACGCGCACGGATCGGTCAACCGGCCGAACATGGTCAGCGTCGGAACGATCGTCTGGCTGAGTTCCGAGTTGATGTTCTTCGCGGCCCTCTTCGCGATGTACTTCACTCTCCGCTCCGTGAAGGGGGCGGAGTTCTGGAGCGAGAAGGCGCACGCGCTCAACGTGCCCTTCTCCTCCGTCAACACCACGATCCTGGTGCTCTCCTCGCTGACCTGCCAGCTCGGCGTCTTCGCCGCCGAGCGCGGTGACGTGAAGAAGCTCCGCTCGTGGTTCGTCATCACCTTCGTGATGGGCGCGATCTTCATCGGCGGCCAGATCTTCGAGTACACCGAGCTGGTCAAGAAGGACGGCCTGTCGCTGTCCTCCGACCCGTACGGCACGGTGTTCTACCTGACCACCGGCTTCCACGGTATGCACGTGACGGGCGGTCTGATCGCCTTCCTGCTGGTCCTGGGGCGCACGTACGCTGCCAAGCGCTTCACGCACGAGCAGGCCACGGCCGCCATCGTGGTGTCGTACTACTGGCACTTCGTCGACGTCGTGTGGATCGGCCTGTTCGCGACCATCTACCTGATCAAGTAACCAGCTGATCAGGTCGCTGGCCGCCGGCCGCGGGGCGCCCTCACCGAAGACGACCCTGCTGCCGGTGAACGACGCACCCACCGACCGACCGCGCGCGCAGCCCTAGACAGGCAGCCTGCCGTTCCGGCCAGACCGGCCGCCGGGCGCACCCACCAGTCGACCAGATCCTGACACCGGGGTTATTCCGTGAAAAAGCTCTCCGCACGACGGCGCCACCCACTGGCGGCGCTGGTCGTTCTACTTCTCGCCCTGGCGGCCACCGGGGGGCTGTACGCCGCGTTCGCGCCCGCCGAGAAGGCGCAGGCCGACACCGCCGCGCAGTCGCTCGCGATCGACGAGGGCAAGAAGCTCTTCGCGGTCGGCTGCTCCTCCTGCCACGGCCTCAACGGCGAGGGCAGCAGTGACGGTCCGAGCCTGGTCGGCGTCGGCTCCGCCGCGGTCGACTTCCAGGTCGCCACGGGCCGCATGCCGGCCCAGCAGCCCGGCGCCCAGGTGCCGAAGAAGAAGAACATCTACACCCAGCACGAGATCGACCAGCTCGCGGCGTTCGTCGCGTCGCTCGGCCCGGGCCCGGTTGCGCCGACCGAGAAGCAGTACACCTCGACCAACCCGGATGACGTGGCTGCGGGCGGCGAGCTGTTCCGCACCAACTGCGCCCAGTGCCACAACTTCGCCGGCCAGGGCGGTGCCCTGACCCAGGGCAAGTACGCCCCCTCGCTGGAGGGTGTGGACGCCAAGCACATCTACGAGGCCATGCAGACCGGCCCGCAGAACATGCCCTCGTTCCCGGACACGACCATGCCCGAGGAGCAGAAGCGCCAGATCGTGGCCTTCGTCCGCCACCTCGACGAGGAGCCCAACCCCGGTGGTCTGACCCTGGGCAGCCTCGGTCCGGTGACCGAGGGTCTGTTCGGTTGGATCTTCGGTCTCGGCGTGCTCATCGCGGTCGCGATCTGGGTCGCCGCCCACACCACCAAGGCCCGGAAGTCATGAGCCACGACATGTCAGAAGACAAGCTCCCGGAGTCGCACGGCTCCGCAGGGCAGCACGAGGTCGCCACGCACGGTGACCCGTTCGCCGACCCGGGCCTGCCGGCCCACGAACCGCGTCGCACCGACATCGACGAGCGGGCGGCCAAGCGCGCCGAGCGCCAGGTCTCGCTGATGTTCGTCGTGTCGATGCTCGCCACGGTGGGCTTCATCGCCTCCTACGTAGCGATCGACGCGGACAAGATCGTCTACATCTTCCCGCTGGGCCACGTCAGCGCGCTGAACTTCGCGCTCGGCCTGACCCTCGGGGTGGCGCTGTTCTGCATCGGCGCGGGCGCGGTCCACTGGGCCCGCACGCTGATGTCGGACCACGAGCTCCCGGCGGAGCGGCACCCGATCGAGGCTGACGACGAGGTCCGCGCGGACGTCATCGAGCAGTTCAAGACCGGCGCCGCCGAGTCCGGCTTCGGCCGCCGCAAGATGATCCGCAACACCCTGATCGGCTCGATGGCGCTCGTCCCGCTGTCGGGAGTGGTGCTGCTGCGCGACCTGGGCCCGCTGCCCGAGAAGAAGCTGCAGCACACCGGCTGGGACCTGGCCACGCCGGAGCACCCGCTGCCGCTGGTCAACATGAACACCAACAAGCCGATGAAGGCCGAGGACATCGTCGTCGGCTCGCTGACCTTCGCCAAGCCCGAGGGCCTGGAGGAGGACGACGAGACCTTCCAGCAGCAGATCGCCAAGGACGCGCTGATGCTCGTCCGGATCGCCCCGGAGAACATCAAGGACAAGGACTCCGCGGAGCTCGGCTTCGAGGGCATCCTGGCCTACTCCAAGATCTGCACGCACGTCGGCTGCCCGATCAGCCTCTACGAGCAGCAGACGCACCACGCGCTGTGCCCCTGCCACCAGTCGACCTTCGACCTGGCGGACGGCGCCCGCGTGATCTTCGGCCCGGCCGGTCACCCGCTGCCGCAGCTGAAGATCACCACCAACGAAGAGGGCTTCCTGGTCGCCACCGGCGACTTCGCGGAGCCCGTCGGCCCGAGTTTCTGGGAGCGCTCATGAGTGCCGCGAACAGCGCCACCAGTGGCGCGTCCAAGCCGGCCAGCACCCGCGAAAAGCCCGCCAACAAGGCCGAGGCGGTAGCGGACTGGGCGGACGGCCGGCTGGGGATCTACTCCCTCGCCAAGGCCAACCTGCGCAAGATCTTCCCGGACCACTGGTCCTTCATGCTCGGTGAGATCTGCCTCTACACCTTCATCATCATCATCCTGACGGGTGTCTACCTGACGCTCTTCTTCAACCCCAGCATGGGCGAGGTCGTCTACCACGGCTCCTACGCCCCGCTGAACGGGATCAGGATGTCGGAGGCCTACGCCTCCACGATGGACATCAGCTTCGACGTCCGCGGTGGCCTGCTGATCCGCCAGATCCACCACTGGGCCGCGATCGTGTTCGTCGCCGCGATGCTCGTGCACATGATGCGCGTGTTCTTCACCGGCGCGTTCCGCAAGCCCCGCGAGGTCAACTGGATCTTCGGGTTCCTGCTGCTCTTCCTGGGCATGTTCGACGGCTTCATGGGCTACTCGCTGCCGGACGACCTGCTCTCCGGTACGGGTATCCGCTTCATGGAGGGCGCGATCCTGGCCGTCCCGCTGGTGGGCACCTACCTCCAGTTCTTCCTGTTCGGCGGGGAGTTCCCGGGCACGGACATCATTCCGCGCTTCTTCACCATCCACATCCTGCTCATCCCGGGCGTGATGGTGGGCCTGCTGGTCGCGCACCTGATCCTGGTCTTCTACCACAAGCACACCCAGTGGGCCGGGCCGGGCAAGACCGAGAAGAACGTCGTCGGCATGCCGCTGATGCCGGTCTACATGGCCAAGGCCGGTGGCTTCTTCTTCCTGGTCTTCGGCATCATCTCGGCGATGGCCGCGATCGCGACCGTCAACCCGATCTGGGCGTACGGCCCGTACCGCCCCGACCAGGTGTCGACCGACGCCCAGCCGGACTGGTACATGGGCTTCTCCGAGGGCCTGATCCGCATCATGCCGGGCTGGGAGATCCGCGCCTGGGGCCACACCCTGAACATGGGTGTGTTCGTGCCGCTGATGATCTTCCCGCTGGTGCTGGCCGTCATCGCGATCTACCCGTTCATCGAGTCCTGGGTCAGCGGTGACAAGCGCGAGCACCACATCCTGGACCGCCCGCGCAACGCCCCGGTCCGCACCGGCCTCGGCGCGGCCTGGATCAGCCTGTACCTGGTGCTGCTGATCGGTGGTGGCAACGACCTCATCGCGACCCACCTGCACCTGTCGATCAACGACATCACGTACTTCGTCCGGGTCGGCTTCTTCGTCGTCCCGGTGATCACCTTCGTGATCACCAAGCGCTGGTGCCTCGGCCTCCAGCGCCGTGACCGGGACAAGGTGCTGCACGGCCGCGAGACCGGTGTCATCAAGCGCCTGCCGCACGGCGAGTTCGTCGAGGTGCACGCGCAGCTGCCGCAGGACAAGCTGCACAAGCTCACCGCGCACGACCAGCCGCTGCCGATGGAGCTGCCGGCCGAGGTGGACGAGAACGGTGTCGCCGCCAAGACCGGCATCCTCACCAAGACCCGTGCCAAGCTCTCCCACGGCTTCTACGGCGAAGGCAGCCAGATCGCCAAGCCGACCGCCGAGGAGCACCACGAGATCACCAGCGGCCACGGCCACCACTGATCCCGTACGCACCCCGCGTCACCCCCGAGGGCCGCTGACCAGACTTCCCTGGTCGGCGGCCCTCGGGCTTTTCCGTACCGTCCCGCCGTCCGTCAGGAGCCCTCGTGCAGCTGTCCGTCGACCCCGATGCCGCCACTCCCCCGTACGAGCAGATCCGGTCCCAGATCGCCGGGCAGGCCCGCAGCGGCGAACTGCCCACCGGCCTGAAGCTGCCGACCGTACGGGCGCTGGCCGAGCAGCTCGGGCTGGCCGCGAACACCGTGGCCCGGGCCTACCGGGAGCTGGAGGCCGAAGGCGTGGTCGAGACGCACGGCCGGCGCGGCACCCTGATCGCCGCCACCGGCGACACCGCCCACCGTCTGACGGCCGCCGCCGCCACCGAGTACGCGGAGCGGGCCCGGCGCCTCGGCGTCCCCCGGGCGGACGCCGAGGCCGCCGTCGCGACGGCCCTGCGGATGGCCTACGAGGTCTCCTGACCGTCCGGCGGTGGCCGCCCTGGCCGGACGACGGGCGCGGGAGCGGGACGGGAGCCGCACGGGGGCCGCACCGCACGGGGCGCCGGGGAAAGCCCCCGGCGCCCTGTCCGCTACAGCTGCGGGAGGATCACCGCGGCCGCCTGCCCCTGGCCCACCGGGCCGTCGGTGCTGACCGGCTTCCCGGTGGCGCTGTGCTTCACCCAGTCGTCCCAGGTGAGGTTCCAGTCGCCGAACCCGTTGCCGAAGGGCTCCATGCCGGCGCCCTTGCTGTTGATCACCTGGACGAGGTCGCCGACCCGGGTCTGCTCGAAGAACCACTTGGCGTTCTCGGTGCTCATCCCCGTACAGCCGTGGCTGACGTTGTCGACCCCCTGGGAGGCCACCGACCAGGGCGCGGCGTGGACGTACTCGCCGCTCCAGGTGACCCGGGTGGCCCACTCGACCTGGAGGTCGTAGGACTCCGAGCTGCCGGCCGCGATCCCGATCGACTCCCCGCTCATCCGGACCGTGCGCTCCTGGCCGAGCACCACCTTGATGCCGTTGCGGGTGGAGAAGCCGGGCTTGCCGGTGGTGACCGGGATGGTGCGCACCGGCTGGCCGTTGCGGGTGAGGGTCAGCTCGTGGGTGGCGGCGTCGACCACGCTCTCGACCCGGTCGCCGGTCTTCAGGGCCAGCGTGGCCGGCGGGCCGCCGTACAGGCCGTCGGAGATCCGGACGCCCTCGCCGTCGAAGCTCAGGGCCACCGTGGCGTTGGCCGGCCAGTAGTCCTTCGGGCGGAAGTGCAGGTTCTGGTCGTCGACCCAGTACCAGGCGCCGATCACCGCGGGCTGGGAGACCACCCGCAGGGCGCTCTCCACCTCCTGGCGGGCCGCCGGGTCCTTGACCGCCTCGGAGAGCTTCACGGTGAGCGGCTGGCCGACGCCGTAGACGCCGCTGCCCGAGGAGTCGGGGCCGAGCTGGGCGGTGAGCAGCCGCTGCGCCGCGACGGTGCTGAAGGTGGAGCTGGTCTCGCCCCGGCCGCCCTTGCCGTCGTCGGCGGCGATCCTGACGGTGTAGCTGGTGGCGGCCTTCAGATGGCCGGTGCTCTGCCAGCTGCGCTGGTCCTCGGAGAGCTTGCCGGCGACCAGGTGACCGTCCGGGCCGCTGAGGGTGACGTCGGTGAGCCGGGTGCCCGGCTCGGCGGTCACGGTGAGGGGCTGTGAGGGGTCCAGGGCGCCGGTGGCCGAGGTGTGCACCAGCGGGGCCGCGTCCACCGTGCGGGAGGGCTCGGTGGCCTGCTCCGAGCCGCCCGAGGAGCAGGCGGCCAGCGGGGTTATGCAGATGAGTGCGAGGGAGATGCTGCTGCGTATGCCTGAGGTGCCGCGCCTGCCGGTCATGCCCGCCTCCGAGGGGTCGCACGATTGTTCAGATCGTAGGAACACCGAGCGGGGAGCGACATCCGGAGGACCCCGCGCTGAGCCGGAGGGGTGAGCCCGCCACCCGGCGGACGCAGCAGGGCCGGGCGCCCCTTGCGGGAAGCCCGGCCCTGTGGATGAGCGGGAGGAACCTACTGGTTCTGGTCCTCGCCCCGGTAGAACTCGAAGACCCAGCCGTACAGGCCGATCAGGATGATCGGCAGCGACCACCAGAGCAGCCACCAGCCGAAGATCACGCCGCAGAAGGCGAGCGCGCCGCCGATCGCGAGCGCCAGCGGCTGCCAGCTGTGCGGGGCGAAGAAGCCCAGCTCGCCGGCGTCGTCCGCGACCTCGGCCTCGGGGTTGTCACCCGCGCCGCTGTCCACCCGGCGGGCGGTGAAGGCGAGGTAGTACCCGATCATGGCGCAGAGGCCGAAGGCCAGGACCAGCGCGGTGGTACCGGCCGCCTCGAAGCCGATGTCGCTCTTCGAGGTCCAGATGCCGTACGTGATGGCCATCGCGAGGATGAAGACCGCGAAGCCCAGGAAGATCTTGCCCTGTTCCTTCATCAGGCGTCGCCGTCCTTCTTGCCCTTGCCCAGCTGCGGGTTGTCGTACTTGGCCGGGGTCACGCCGGCGAAGTGCTTGGCCGGCTCACCGTGCGCCTCCAGGTAGTCCAGCGCGGCGATCTCCGGGTGGTGCAGGTCGAACGCCGGGGATTCCGAGCGGATGCGCGGGAGGGTGAGGAAGTTGTGCCGCGGCGGCGGGCAGGAGGTCGCCCACTCCAGCGAGCGGCCGTAGCCCCACGGGTCGTCGACCTCGATCTTCTCCCCGTACTTGGCGGTCTTCCAGACGTTGTAGAGGAACGGCAGGATCGACAGGCCGAGCAGGAAGGAGCCGATGGTGGAGACGGTGTTCAGGGTGGTGAAGCCGTCCGAGG
>NZ_BNBO01000034.1:74016-91079 GCF_014655955.1 Kitasatospora indigofera | reverse complement strand
TCACCACCGCGCTGGTGCTGGTGATCGTGCTGCTGACCAAGTTCACCCAGGGCGCGTGGCTGGCCGTGGTCGCCGCGGTCGTGCTCTGGCTGATGATGCGCGGCATCCGCCGGCACTACGACACCGTCGCCGAGGAACTGGCCGTCGAGGACCCGCAGGCCGAGTCGGCGCGACCGTCCCGGGTGCACGGCATCGTGCTGGTCTCCAAGCTGCACAAGCCCACCCTGCGCGCCCTCGGCTACGCCGAGGCGTTCCGTCCGGACACCCTGGAGGCCGTCAGCGTCGCCGTCGAGCAGGACTCCACCGACGAGCTGAGGGCCCAGTGGGACGAGTCCGGCATCCAGGTACCGCTGAAGGTGCTGGACTCGCCGTACCGCGAGATCACCAAGCCGGTCGTCGGGTACGTCCGCGGCGTCCGGCAGGGCAACCCGCGTGACGCCGTCGCCGTGTTCATCCCGGAGTACGTGGTCGGGCACTGGTGGGAGCACCTGCTGCACAACCAGTCCGCGCTCTGGCTGAAGAGCCGCCTGCTGTTCACGGCGGGTGTCATGGTGATCAGCGTGCCCTGGCAGCTCTCCTCGGCCCCCAGGGCCGACCGCCCGGCCCGCCGCGCCCCGGGTGCCGTGCGCCGTGGCGAGCCGGTGCGGAAGAAGGCCGTCCCGGAGTCCGAGAAGGTCTGACGCCTCTCGTGCGTGGGCCCCGGGCAGCTCCCTCGCTGCCCGGGGCCCGACCCTTTCCGGGCAACCTCAGGCCCGGGCGTGTGACGCCGGCATCAAGGACGCGTCAAGGTCGGGGGAGTGCCCGTATGGAGCCCGTCAGGACGGCTCACAACGGCCTGACCGGCTGCTTTGCTGCTCTTGCCGGCCTGCCGCCGGCGCCGTGCCGGCCTTCGGACCGACACGGCCAGGCCCCTGAAGCACTTGGGTGGAGCCCATGTCCGATCTCATCTTCGTCGGTGTCACGGTCGCCGTGTTCGCCGTCATCGCCCTGATCGCGCGAGGGGTGGAGAAGCTGTGAGCGCCGAGAACGTCGCAGGTCTCCTCGTCGCCGTCGCGCTCGTCGGCTACCTCGTTCTGGCGCTGGTCTACCCGGAGAAGTTCTGATCATGAGCTCCACTCTCGCGGGCTGGCTGCAGGCTCTCGCCCTCGTCGGCGCGCTGGCCCTGTGCTACCGCCCCCTCGGCGACCACATCGCCGGACTCCTCACCACAGCCAAGCACCTCAAGGCCGAGCGCGGCATCTACCGCCTCGTCGGCGTCGACGGTGACGCCGACCAGCGCTGGCCGGTCTACCTCCGCTCGGTCCTGGCCTTCTCGGCCGTCTCGATCCTCTTCCTCTACGGCCTGATCCGCCTCCAGACCTTCCTGCTGCTGAACCTGGGCGTCCCGCAGATGCCCGGCCACCAGGCCTGGAACACCGCGATATCCTTCGTCACCAACACCAACTGGCAGTCCTACAGCGGCGAGTCCGCGATGGGCCACCTGGTGCAGATGGCCGGCCTGGCGGTGCAGAACTTCGTCTCCGCCGCCGTCGGCATCGCCGTGGTGGCGGCCCTGATCCGGGGCTTCACCCGCAACCGCACCGACCGGGTCGGCAACTTCTGGGTCGACCTGACCCGGATCTGCCTGCGCCTGCTGCTGCCGCTGGCGATCGTCTTCGCGCTCGTCCTGGTGGCCAACGGCGTGGTGCAGAACTTCCACGGCTTCCACGAGGTGGCGACGCTCGCCGGCGACCCGCAGTCGATCCCTGGCGGCCCGGTGGCCTCCCAGGAGGTCATCAAGGAGCTGGGCACCAACGGCGGCGGCTTCTACAACGCCAACTCCGCGCACCCCTTCGAGAACCCGACCGGCTTCACCAACGTGCTGGAGATCTTCCTGCTGCTGGTGATCCCCTTCGCCCTGCCCCGGGCCTTCGGCCGGATGGTCGGCGACAACCGCCAGGGCTACGCGATCGTCGCCGTGATGGGCCTGTTCTGGGTCGCCTCCGCGGCGCTGGTCACCTTCGCCGAGGCGCAGCACAGCGGCACGGCCCTGAACGCGGCGGGCGCGGCGATGGAGGGCAAGGAGCAGCGGTTCGGCATCGCGGCCTCCAGCCTCTTCGCGGCCTCGACGACGCTGACCTCCACCGGCGCGGTGAACTCCTTCCACGACTCGTTCACACCGTTCGGCGGTGGCCTGACGATCTTCAACATGATGCTCGGCGAGATCGCGCCCGGCGGTACCGGCTCAGGCCTGTACGGGATGCTGATCCTGGCGGTCGTCGCGGTCTTCGTGGCCGGTCTGATGGTCGGCCGGACCCCCGAGTACCTGGGCAAGAAGCTCGGCGGCCGGGAGATGAAGTTCGCCTCCCTCTACATCCTCACCACTCCGAGCATCGTGCTGATCGGCGCGGGCGTCGCGACGGCGCTGCCCGGCGAGCGGGCCGGCATGCTCAACTCCGGTCCGCACGGCTTCTCCGAGGTGCTGTACGCCTTCACCTCGGCCGCCAACAACAACGGGTCGGCGTTCGCCGGCATCACCGTCAACACGGACTGGTACGACACCGCGCTCGGTCTCGCCATGGTGTTCGGCCGGTTCCTGCCGATGGTGTTCGTGCTCGCGCTGGCCGGCTCGCTCGCCCGGCAGCAGCCGGTTCCTGCCACCCCGGGCACCCTGCCCACCCACAAGCCGCTGTTCGTGGGCCTGCTGTCGGGCGTCGTCCTGATCGTCGTCGGCCTCACCTACTTCCCGGCCCTGGCTCTCGGGCCGATCGCGGAAGGTCTGCACTGATGTCGTCCACTCTCACCCCAGCACCGGCTGACACCACCGAGGCGCAGGCGCCCCACAGAGTCGCCAGCGGCCTTCTCGACCCGAAGCTCCTCGTCGCCGCGCTGCCCGACGCGGTCAAGAAGCTCGACCCCCGCGTCATGTACAAGAACCCGGTCATGTTCGTGGTCGAGGTCGGTTCGGTGGTCACCACCGTCTCCGCCGTCGCGAACCCGAGCGTGTTCGCCTGGGCGATCACCGTGTGGCTCTGGCTGACCACGATCTTCGCCAACCTGGCCGAGGCCGTCGCCGAGGGCCGTGGCAAGGCGCAGGCGGAGACCCTGCGCCGGGCGAAGACCGAGGCGATGGCCCGCCGGCTCACCGACTGGCCCGCTTCGCAGGCCGAGGAGGAGGTGCCGGGAACGGCCCTGCGGCTCGGTGACCACGTGGTGGTCGAGGCCGGGCAGACCATCCCCGGGGACGGCGACGTCGTCGAGGGCGTCGCCTCCGTGGACGAGTCGGCGATCACCGGCGAGTCCGCCCCCGTGATCCGCGAGTCGGGCGGCGACCGCTCGGCCGTGACCGGCGGCACCAAGGTGCTGTCCGACCGGATCGTGGTGAAGATCGCCTCCGAGCCCGGCAAGTCCTTCATCGACCGGATGATCGCCCTGGTCGAGGGCGCCGCCCGGCAGAAGACGCCGAACGAGATCGCGCTCAACATCCTGCTGGCCTCGCTCACGATCGTGTTCCTGATCGCGGTCGTGACCCTGCAGCCGATGGCGACCTACGCCGGCGCCCCGCAGCCCGTGGTCGTCCTGGTCGCGCTGATCGTCGCGCTGATCCCGACCACCATCGGCGCGCTGCTCTCGGCGATCGGCATCGCCGGCATGGACCGCCTGGTGCAGCGCAACGTCCTCGCGATGTCCGGTCGCGCCGTCGAGGCCGCCGGGGACGTCAACACCCTGCTGCTCGACAAGACCGGCACCATCACCCTCGGCAACCGGCAGGCCGCCGAGTTCCGGCCGGCCGCCGGGGTCACCGTCGAGGAGCTGGCGGACGCCGCGCAGCTGTCCAGCCTCGCGGACGAGACGCCCGAAGGACGCTCGATCGTGGTGCTCGCCAAGACCGGGTACGGCCTGCGGGCCCGTGCCCAGGGCGAGCTGGAGCACGCCACCTGGGTGCCGTTCACCGCGCAGACCCGGATGTCCGGTGTCGACCTGGACGAGGGCGGCGTGGTGCAGTCGGTGCGCAAGGGCGCGGCCGGTTCGGTCACCAACTGGGTCACCGAGCAGGGCGGCACCGTCGGGAGCGACGTCGCGGAGCTGGTCGACGGGATCTCCGCCGCCGGCGGCACGCCGCTGCTGGTGGCATCGCGGACAGGGAACGGCACGCCGCGTGCCCTGGGCGTCATCCACCTCAAGGACGTCGTCAAGGAGGGCATGAAGGAGCGCTTCGACGAGCTCCGACGGATGGGCATCCGCACCGTCATGATCACGGGCGACAACCCGCTGACCGCCAAGGCGATCGCGGACGAGGCCGGCGTGGACGACTTCCTCGCCGAGGCCACGCCCGAGGACAAGATGGCCCTGATCAAGAAGGAGCAGGAGGGCGGCAAGCTGGTCGCGATGACCGGCGACGGCACCAACGACGCCCCGGCCCTCGCCCAGGCCGACGTCGGTGTGGCGATGAACACCGGCACCATGGCGGCCAAGGAGGCCGGCAACATGGTGGACCTGGACTCCAACCCCACCAAGCTGATCGAGATCGTCGAGATCGGCAAGCAACTCCTCATCACCCGAGGAGCGTTGACGACCTTCTCGATCGCCAACGACGTCGCCAAGTACTTCGCGATCATCCCGGCGATGTTCGCCGGCGTCTACCCGGGCCTGCGGCACCTCAACGTCATGGGCCTGCACAGCCCCACGTCCGCCATCACCTCGGCGATCGTCTTCAACGCCCTCGTCATCATCGGCCTGATCCCGCTCGCCCTGCGCGGCGTCAAGTACCGCCCTTCCGACGCCGGATCCCTCCTGCGCCGCAACCTCGGGATCTACGGCCTCGGTGGACTCGTGGTGCCGTTCGTCGGCATCAAGGCCATCGACCTCATAGTCCAGTTCATCCCCGGCCTGAGCTGAAACGGAGGAAACAGCAATCATGCCCAAGCCACTGCCCACCTCCGTCCGCACCCACGTCACCGCGCTGCGGATGCTGCTGGTGATGACCGTCATCCTCGGTCTCGCCTACCCGCTGCTGGTCACCGGCATCAGCCAGGTCGCCTTCAGCGACAAGGCCAACGGCTCGATCGTCAGCTCCCAGGGCAAGGAGATCGGCTCCAGCCTGCTCGGCCAGAACTACAACCTCCCGAAGACGGCCCCTTCTGGTTCGACAACGGGCGCCGACCCGGACGAGGCGCCGGCTCCGGACCCCAAGTGGTTCCAGCCCCGGCCCTCCGCCTACGCCTACGACCCGAAGAGCTCCGGGGCCTCCAACCTCGGCCCCAACAGCGAGGACCTGCTGAAGGCCGTCGAGGAGCGCCGGGCCGCCGTCGCCGCCTTCGACGGAGTGGACCCGGCCGGCGTCCCGGTGGACGCGCTCACCGCCTCCGGGTCCGGTCTCGACCCGCACATCTCGGTCGCCTACGCCAAGGAGCAGGTCGCCCGGGTGGCCAAGGCCCGCAACCTGCCCGCGGACAAGCTGAACGCGCTGGTCACCAAGTACACCGAGGGCCGCTCACTCGGCTTCCTCGGCGCGGAGAGTGTCAACGTCGTCCTGCTCAACAGGGCCGTCAGCGAGCAGAACTGATGCCACATCCGCTCATGGACTAGGCAGGCCGGCCCGGGTACGGGGAGCACACCTCGTACCCGGGCCGGTCACCCGCACATGTGTTCCGCCGGCGGAACAGTCCGCACCGCACCGGTGCTGCCCGTACAGATCGTCTCAAGGCCGCCCTCGTAGGAAAGAGCAGCGCGCATGCCCCGCGACCTCACGCCAGGCACCCTCACCCGCCGCGGCAGGCTGAGGGTCTACCTCGGCTCGGCGCCCGGAGTCGGCAAGACCTACCGGATGCTGGACGAGGCCCGCCGCAGACAGGAACGCGGAGCCGACGTGGTGGTCGGCTACATCGAGTGCCACGGCCGCCGGCACACCGAGGACATGCTCCAAGGCCTGGGTGTCGTCCCGCGGCTGACCCGCACCTACCGGGACGCCGAGTTCACCGAGATGGACACCGACGCGATCCTCGCCCGCAAGCCCGCGGTGGCACTGGTGGACGAACTCGCGCACACCAACATTCCCGGCGGTCGCAACGCCAAGCGCTGGCAGGACGTCGAGGAGTTGCTGGCCGCCGGCATCGACGTCGTCACCACCGTCAACATCCAACACCTCGAATCCCTCAACGACGTCGTGCAGAAGATCACCGGCATCCCGCAGCGCGAGACCGTCCCCGACGAGGTGGTCCGCCGCGCCGACCAGATCGAACTCGTCGACATGGCACCGCAGGCCCTGCGCCGCCGGATGGCCCACGGCAACGTCTACAAGGCGGAGAAGGTGGACGCCGCGCTCTCCAACTACTTCCGGGTCGGCAACCTCACCGCCCTGCGCGAACTCGCCCTGCTCTGGGTCGCCGGCCGGGTCGACGAGGGCCTGCGCGACTACCGCGCCAACCACAACATCGACCGGGTCTGGGAGACCAGGGAGCGGGTCGTGGTCGCCCTCACCGGCGGCCCCGAGGGCGGGACGCTGATCCGCCGCGCCGCCCGCATCACCGACCGCACCGCCGGCGGAGACCTGCTCGCCGTGCACATCACCCGCAGCGACGGCCTGGCCGGCGCCTCCCCCGGAAACCTCGCCGAACAGCGGCAGCTCGTCGAATCGCTGGGCGGCAGCTATCACGTGGTGGTGGGCGACGACATCCCGGACTCGCTGCTCACCTTCGCCCGCGCGCACGACGCCACCCAGCTGGTGCTCGGCACCAGTCGACGCGGCCGGATCAGCCGCTTCCTCACCGGCCCCGGCATCGGCGAGACCACCGTCGACGCCTCCGAGGACATCGACGTCCACATGGTCACCCACGAGCTCACCGGCCGCGGGCGCCTGCCGTCACTGGGGCGCCGCCACTCCAGGCGGCGCACCGTCGCCGGCTACACCGCCGGCCTGGTCCTGCCCGCCCTGCTGACCGCCGTCCTCTCCCAGCTGAACGGCCTGAACCTCACGACCGTCGCGCTGATCTTCCAACTCGGCGTGGTCGCGGTCGCGTTGCTCGGCGGCGCCACCTCCGCGCTGATGGCCTCCCTGGTCGCCTCGCTGCTGCTCAACTACTACTTCATCCCTCCGGTCCACACCTTCACCATCTCCGAGACCAACAACGTCATCGCCCTGGCCGTCTTCGCCGCCGTCGCCCTGACCGTCTCCACCGTCGTCGACCACGCCTCCAGGCTCACCAGCCGCGCCGCCCGCGCGACCGCCGAGGCCGAGACCCTCTCCACCCTCGCCGGCAGCGTCCTGCGCGGCGCCGACGCCCTGCCCGCCCTGCTGGAGAAGTCCCGCACCGCCTTCGGCATGGACTCCGTCGCCCTCCTGGACCGCACCAGCGGCGACGTGCTCGCGCGATGGGGGACCCCCCGGACGGAGTCCGGGGGAGATGCGGCGGGCGACCCGGCGCCCGACCGTGAGATCACCGAAGTCCCGGTCGGAGCCGACGCGTTGCTCATCCTGGCCGGGCGCAGGCTGCCCGCCGCGGACCAACGCGTGCTGACCGCGTTCGCCGCCCACGTCGCCGCCGCGCTGGAGCGCGACCGGCTCGCCACCGCCGCCGCCGAGGTCGAACCCATCAAGGCCGCCGACCGGATGCGCACCGCCCTGCTCGCCGCCGTCAGCCACGACCTGCGCACCCCGCTCGCCGCCGCCCTCGCCTCGATCGGCTCGCTGCGCAGCCCCGACGTCGAGTTCTCCCCGGAGGACCAGAGCGAACTCCTCGACCTCGCCGACGAATCCCTGGTCAAACTCACCCGGCTGGTCGACAACCTGCTCGACATGAGCCGGCTCCAGGCCGGCGCCCTCACCCTGCACCTGACGCCCACCCATCTGGACGAGGTGCTGCCCCGCGCCATGGACTCGCTCTCCGACCCCGACGCGCCCGTCCAGCCGCTCGACCTCGACACCGCCCCGCCCGTCCTCGCCGACCCGCCGCTGCTGGAGCGGGTCCTGGCCAACGTCATCACCAACGCCCTGCGCCACAACGCCCCGGGCGCGCCCGTCCTGGTCGCCGCGAGCCACCACGCGGGCCGGGTGGAGGTCCGGGTGGTCGACCGCGGCCCGGGCATCGCCCCCGAGGACCGGGACCGCGTCTTCCTGCCCTTCCAACGCCTCGGCGACACCGACAACACCACCGGCGTCGGCCTCGGTCTCGCCCTCTCCCGCGGCCTCGCCGAAGCCATGGGCGGGACCCTCGACGTCGAGGACACCCCCGGCGGCGGTACCACCATGCTGCTCACCCTGCCCGCCGCCGGACCCGGGCCCGCGGCCGGGGACCTCGACGAGGTGACGGGGTGAACTACATCCTCGTCGTCGACGACGAACCCCAGATCCTGCGCGCCCTGAAGATCAACCTCCATGCCCGGCACTACTCCGTCCTCACGGCCGCCACCGGTGCCCAGGCCCTCGACCTCGCGGGCCACGACCTGCCCGGCGCGGTCCTGCTCGACCTCGGCCTGCCCGACCTCGACGGCATGGACATCATCCGCGGCCTGCGCGCCTGGAGCGCCGTGCCGATCATCGTGGTCTCCGGGCGCGACAACCCCGCCGAGAAGATCAAGGCCCTCGACGCGGGCGCCGACGACTACCTGACCAAGCCCTTCGTCATGGAGGAACTGATGGCCCGCCTCCGGGCGGTGCTGCGCCGCCCGCCGGGCGAGCCGGTGCCCACCCGGGCCGTCATCGGCGGGCACGAGATCGACGTCGCGGCGGCCACGGTGACCGGCCCCGAAGGGCCCGTCCGCCTCACCCCGACCGAGTGGAGGATCCTCGCGATCCTGGTGGCCAGCCCCGGCCGGCTGGTGCCCGGCCGGCAGATCCTGCGTGAGATCTGGGGCCCCGGACAGCAGGAGCACGGCAACTACCTGCGGGTCTATCTGGCCGGCCTGCGCCGCAAACTCGAACCCGACCCGGCCCGCCCCCGGCACCTGATCACCGAGCCCGGGATCGGCTACCGGTACCAGCCGTGAAGGTCCAGGCGCAAAGGAAGCGTCAAGACCGGCCCCCACAGCGCCAGGAAAGCGTCAGGAAAGCCGGAGGACGATCTCCGGCGGCATAGCGTCGCGGACGAGGGAACGACCCGCCCCGTGGGGGGACGCGGGTCGTGACCACGCCGGTGGAGCTCCACAGGTGACCGATCCGGCGGCCGGGTGAGGGGGCGCGCGGCCATGCCGTCGGGTGCATCGGGCAGAACGGTCGTACCAGGGAGGACGAGCCCGCCAGGGGTGGAGGGCCCCGGTGCGACCGGCCAGGTACCCGCGCCGCGCGCTCCCCGCACCAGCACCGCGGGGGAACGGGAAGCTCCGGGGCCGGGGCGCGAACACCTCGGCCCCGCGCCCGGCCCCGGGACGGCTCCGCCGCCGGCGCGTACTCACCGGCACCTGGTGGAACACGCCCCGTCTCGTCCGCGGGCTCACCGCACTCTGCCTCGCCACGGTCCTCGCCTTCGCCGCCGCCACCGCCTCGGTGCCGGCCGGCGCGCGCGACGGCATCGACGCCATCGGCCACCGGACGGCTCCGCAGGCCGTCCGCGCGGCCGACCTCCACTTCGCGCTCAGCGACATGGACGCCCAGGCCGCCAACCTCCTGCTCCGCCGACGCCGACTTCGCCACCCTGCGCATCAACCAGCGGGCCCTCGACCGGGCGGTCGCCGACGCCGACGACCAGCTCGGGGCGGGAGCCGCCGCGGCCGGCGGCCTGGCGGTGACGGCGGTGCTCGCCCTCACCGTGCTGGGTGTCCGGCCACGACTGCGTGAGTACCGCTGAGGGGGCGGGGCCAGGCGCCTCCCCGTCCGGCTGCCTCACGATCGATCGACGGCCGGAGCGGGCCGGAGCGGGCCGGAGCGGGCCGGAGCGGGCCCGGGGTGGGAGGGGGCGGCAGGGTTCGGGGGCGTCGGGGTGGGGGTGGCGGGTCCGCCCGGCCGGGGAGGTGTCCGGCCGGGCGGGTTTCCGGGCCCACCGCCCGGGTTTCGTCCTTCCTCGGCCGGGGTGTCAGTCGTGGACCCAGAACTCGATGGACAGGGGCGGGACGGTGATGGTGAGGGCGGTGCCGGTCTTCGCGCCGATGCTGAGCATGTTGCTGGAGGGGCCGTAGCGGTAGCCCCGGAAGGTGCCGGTGGTCCGGGTGTCGACCGTGAAGGTGTAGTTCGCGTTGCCGCGGTTGGTGACGACGAAGACGGGTTTGTCGCCGGGGGTCTTCCAGGCCATGATGCGCTGGTTGGGCCGGTAGGTGATGCCGCCGGGGGTTGTGGTGCCGTTCAGGTGGGTCTTCAGGCCGCCGGCGGCCTCGGTGGGGTGGGGTTCCTCGACGTTGTAGCGCACGGAGTCCCAGGGCATGAACCTCACGAAGCCGGCGACGGCGTTCCAGTTGCGGGGGTTCCACGTCCAGTCGCCGGGCTGGAGGTTGGGGAAGCGGCTGTCGACGGGCGCGCCCGGGGGCCGCCAGGTGCCGAGGCCGTAGTTCTCGGACAGGGAGTCGGTGCTGGGCTTGAGGGCGTGCAGCCACCACCAGGTGGGGGAGTTCTCGAAGGTCATCCAGTTCATGATCGACTGGGCGGTGTTGAGGGTGTCTTGGTCGGTCACCGGGCCGTGCCCCGACAGGTACTCGAACTCGTTGTTGAAGACGGGCCTGAAGGCCACGCCGCTGCCGGTGTAGTTCTCGGTGATCTGCGTGTTGCTGTCCGCGCCGATCTTGTGCCAGGTCCAGGCGTCGATGTACTGCATGGAGGTGGCGGAATTCTTGAGGACCGAGCCTCGGTTGTTCCACCATCCGCTGATGCTGGTCGCGTGGATCTTCGCCTGGGGGAAGGCCGTGCGGATCTTGGGGGCGACGATGTTGAAGACGTCCCGGTACTGCTCGTCGGTGTACTTGCAGCTGCTGTAGCTGGCGCCCTGGTTGGGTTCGTTCTGCAGGCTCCACCAGGCGATCTGCAGCCTCGGCGGCGAGGTCGGGGTCTCCCGCGAGTTCTCGACCAGGTAGTTCAGGTCGGTGACCATGGCGTCGCCCATGGCCGCGACATCGGTCGGGGCGAAGGAGGCGAGGGTCGCATTCCTGTTCGGTCCGCCCCCGAGTTGCCCGTTGCTCTTCCAGTAGGGGGCGGGGGACCAGTACTCGACGCCGAGGCCCTCGATGCCCGCGTCCTGGACCATCTTGGCCAGTTTCCTGGTCTGGTCCGTGTAGCGGTCCTGGAAGCGCTTGCCGTCCGTGGTGACGCCGCGGTGGTAGAGGCCCATGGCGAGCCGGCAGTAGCGGAATCCGCGGTCGGTGCGGCCACCCTTGAGCATGTCGTTGATGAAGCGGGTGTACGCGCCGGCGGCGGTCAGGTCGAGGGGGACGCCGCTGACCACGGTGTCGTCGGTGGGGCCGTCGTTGGAGCCGATGGAGTCGGACTGGATCTCGAAGCCGAGACCGAGGATGGTCTGCCTCTTCGCCCCGTTGTCGTCGAAGGCGATGACGTAGCTGCCGCCGGTGCCGTCGTCGGCGGCGTGCGCGCGGGTGGAGATCAGGATCTGCGGCAGGGAGGCGGCGGCACCGGCGATGGCGGCGCCCCGCAGGACGGAGCGGCGGTTGATGCCGTGCGGCTCGGGTCTGGTCATGGTCTTCCTTCATGGGGGACGGCTCGGGCTGGGGCCGGGCCGGTGTTGGCGGTGTCGTGGGGGAGCGGGGGTGTCGGCAGGCACGCCGGTGCGGGCCCGGCCGCGGCGGTGTGCGGTTGCCGGGTGGCTCGGCCGTGTCCCGGAGCCGGCCGCGCGGGGGAGGGGTGAGGGCCGGTGCGGCCGGCGGGTGCGGGGCCCCGGGGTGCGGCGCTCCGGTACTTCGGGGCGTCAGCGGTGGTTCGGGCCGGCCGTCGGCTGCGCAGCGGTGTCCGGGCCGTGGGGTTCGGGGGGGGCTTCGCGGTGGTCGGGCGGGGTGTTTCCGGGGGGCTCGGTGCGGAAGGGTGGGGCTGGTGGGGTAGGGCGCTGTGACGGGCGAGTCTCCTTGTTCGGTGGGGTGCGGCCGGGACCGGGCCTGGTGCGTGCGGGGCCCGTTCGGGGCCCGGTCGGCTGCGGCTCGGTGTCGGCGCCGCAGCCGGAGTCGTGCCGCGTAACTTATGCGATATACGAAATTCACGCCAGAGTGTTGCCGTGCCTTTTTCCTCGGGGTCGGATGCTCGCCGAAGGCTTCGTACTCCGGGTGGGGCTCCGGGTGGGGCTCCGGGTGGGCGGGTCCGGCCACGGGCCGATCCCGGGTGGCTTCCCTCAGGGGTGCCGTCGGCGCGTTTCTCGCGCGGTCGTTCGTGCCGCGGGGTGCGGTCCGGTCCTGTCGGCAGGTGCTTCGGTGGCGCCGTCGGGGCTGGGGCGGCCCGTCCGGATCCCGGGCCCTGGTCGTTCCCGTGGTGCGGGTGGGGCGCGGGCGGCAGCGTGTGCCTGCTCGGGAAGACCCGGAAGCCCTGGGTCGGATGTGGTATATCGGATATGATCTTCCGTGCCGCCGGACCTGCCGGCCTCCGAGCCGGGTCT
The DNA here is from genome assembly GCF_014655955.1 of Kitasatospora indigofera. Taxonomy (GTDB): domain Bacteria; phylum Actinomycetota; class Actinomycetes; order Streptomycetales; family Streptomycetaceae; genus Kitasatospora; species Kitasatospora indigofera. The sequence goes on along the minus strand of NZ_BNBO01000034.1, from coordinate 78,585 downwards.
GCCGGGACACCCCGCACGTCCTCCGCCCGGCACGGCGACTACGGCGGCGACGCGCGACCAGACGCGCGACCATCGGTGGGGCAGATGCTTCACGGCAGGCCGGTCGGCCACCCCGTCCCGCTGGGCTGCTGACACGGCGGCGGTACACCGGCGCTGGCGTGCCCGGCCCCGGGGGCTGAGCCCGCGATCCACGGCAGCCCCTCGTCGTGCGGGCATCGGACCGGCGCCGCAGCGGCAGGTGTGTCCGCGCTCGGTCGGCGGCTCGCGGTGGTCGTCGGATTCCGCAACAGCCAGGCCCGGCGGCCCGGCGGCCCGGCCGCTCCTCCCGGCGTCGGCTTCGGGTCAGCCCCGGGGTTCGGACCCGGCGTCCCACGCGTCGAAGGGCGCGCTCCGCAGCGCGTCCAGGAGTCTGCGTACGGCGGGGCGGACGGGCAACGGCTCCCGTACCGCCGCGTAGATCACCCGGACCGGCTCCGGATTGCGGATCTCGCGCACCACCACGTGAGGGTGACGGTTGCCCAGCCCCAGCTCCGGGATCAGGCTCACCCCGAGCCCGGCCGCGACGAACCCCTGCGCCGTGGCGTAGTCCCCGCTCTCCACGACGAAGTCCGGGCTGAAGCCGGCCGAGGCGCAGGCGTCGAGGACGGGGTCCAGGCAGGGGCCGGGCTGGTCGCTGCCCACCCAGGGCTCGTCGGCGAGGTCGGTCAGGTCGAGTTCCTGCTTCGCGGCGAGCCGGTGCCCCCGGGGAAGCACGGCGAGGTACCTGTCGTCGGCGAGGTGCACGAACCGGATGCCGTCGACGGGCAGCCCGTTCCGCGGCCGGACCAGCAGGGCCACGTCGGCCTGACGCTCCTTCACCTCCCGCAGTGAGTCCTCGCCGTCGCCCAGCCTGAGATCGACCTGGACACCCGGCTGCTCACGGCGGAGCGCCGCCACCGCGGGGGCCACCATCGCCGCCCCCGCCGTGGCGAAGTACCGGACCACCACCCGGCCGGTGCGGCCGGCCCGCAGCTCGGCGAGCGCGGTCTCCGCCTCGGCGACGTGCCTGCCGATGACGGCCGCGTACTCGGTGAGCAGCCGCCCCGCCTCCGTCGGCCGGACGCCCCGTCCGGTCCGCTCCAGCAGCCCGATCCCGGCCTCCTTCTCCAGCACCGCCATCTGCTGGCTGACGGCGGACGGGGTGTAACCGAGATTCCGTGCCGCCGCGGTGACCGACCCACTGGTCACCACGGCCCTCAACACCTGCATGCGGCGGACATCAAGCATGTAGCACAGCTTAACTCTGAATCCAGATCTTTTCGCTTGTCCTACAGCATCCGGCGAGGCACCGTACGGAAGGAAGAACTCACCAGGAGGCGAACAGTGTTCAGCGGCAGGCACGGAACCCCGGTACGCATGGCCGTCCTCGCTCTCCTCTGGGGATCGAGCTTCCTCTGGATCAAACTCGCCCTGGCCGGCGGTCTGTCCCCGCTCCACATCACCGTCGTCCGCTGCGCGCTGGGGGCGGGTGTCCTGCTGGTCCTGGCCCGTGCCGGCGGCCAACGTCTCCCGCGCGACCGCCGGACCTGGAGCCACCTCGTGGTGGCCGCCCTCCTCTGCAACGCCCTGCCCTTCCTCCTCTTCGGGATCGGCGAACAGAGCGTCGACTCCGGTGTGGCCGGCGTGCTGAACGCCACAACTCCGTTGTGGTCCTTGGTCATCGCGGTCGTGTCGGGTACCGAGCGCGGCATCCGCCCGGTCCGGCTGGCCGGTCTCCTCCTCGGCTTCGCGGGCACCGTGTTCATCTTCGCCCCCTGGCAGCGCGGCGGCCTGAGCGGCTGGGGCGTGACGGCCCTGCTCGCCGCGGCCGTCAGCTACGCGGTGGCCTTCGCCTACATGGCCCGGCACCTCATCGGCCGCGGGACCGCCCCGCTGGCCCTCTCGGCGGCCCAACTCCTCGCCGCGACGGGCCTGAGCACGGCGGCTCTTCCCACCGGCCCCACGAGCTTCTCGGGCCCGACCCTCACCGCGGTGGCCGCCGTCGTCGCCCTGGGCGTCCTCGGCACCGGGGTCACGTTCCACCTCAACTCCCGGCTCATCGCCGACGAGGGCCCCACCACCGCCGCGACCGTGGGCTACCTGCTGCCGGTGGTCTCGGTGGGCCTGGGCGCGATCGTCCTCGGCGAACGGGTGGGCCTGCGCGTCGTCGCGGGCATGGCCCTGGTGCTCGTCGGGGTGGGCCTGGCGCGCAGCCGGCGCACCGGCCCCGCCCGCCCCGCCCGCCCCGGCCCCGCCGTACCGCGGCGGATCTCCGACGCGAGCATCGGATGAAGCGACGGCGAGGGGGAAGCCGTGCCGAAGGAGAAGCAGTGCCGAGGGGGAAGCAGTGCCGAGGGTTAAGCAGTGCCGAGGGGAGGGCTGACCAGGCCTTCCGGTCGGGTCCGACGCGCTTGACGCTGTCGGAAGGGCAGTGCTCTACTCCCTGCCATGACAACTCTGACGCAGCTGCAGCCGGCCCCGGTCATCGACGAGACGGTCCGGTTGCTGACGGAGCAGTACGTCTTCCCCGAGGTGGCCGAGCAGCTCGCCGGCCTGCTGCGGCGACGCCTCTCCGAGGGTGCCTACGACGTGGACGGTGCCGAGGAACTCGCCCGGCTGGTCACCGCCGACCTGCAGTCCCTCAACGGCGACCGGCACCTGAGGCTGAAGCACCACGCCGACCCGGTGTCCCCGAAGGAGGGGGCGGCCAGCCTGGACGCCATGCGCCGGGAATTCGACACCTCGCTCGGCGGTGCGCCCCGGGTGGAGCTGCTCGGCGGCGGGGTCGCGGTGCTGGAGCTGGCGCCGATGCTGTTTCCGCTGGAGTGGGCCGCCGAACCGCTGAGCGCCGCGCTCACCCTGGTCTCCCGCGCCCGGGCGCTGATCGTGGACCTCCGCGGCAACCGGGGCGGCGACCCGGACACGGTCGCCTTCGTCTGCAGCTACCTGGTGGACGAGCGCACCCACCTGAACTCCATGTACTGGCGCGAGGGCGAGCGCAGGGAGCAGTCCTGGAGCCTGCCGCACGTCCCGGGCGCGCGCTTCGGCGGCAGCAAGCCGTTGTACCTGTTGTCCGGTGACAGCACCTTCTCCGCCGCCGAGGAGCTGGCGTACGACCTGCAGCAGCTGGGCCGCGCCGTGGTCGTCGGCGAGCGGACCCGCGGCGGCGCACACCCGTGCAAGGGCTGGACGGTGCACCCGCACCTGGAGGCCACCGTCCCGGTCGGCCGCGCCGTCAACCCGGTCTCCGGCGCCAACTGGGAGGGCACCGGTGTGCAGCCGGACGTCCCGTGCGCCGCTGCCGATGCGCTCGACCGGGCGCACGCGCTGGCCCTCGCCCGCCTGGCCGGCTGACCCGGTCCGCCTGGTCGGCAGCACGGCGCGCGGCGCCCCGGCAGCATTGCACGCGGCGCCCCGGCAGCACGGCGCGCGGCGCCCCGGCCGTGCGACGCCGCGTGCCGCGGCCGGCGAGCGGTTCCGGTCGCTCGGCGGCCCGGGCTGTCCGGGGCGGGTCGGGTGGCCGCCCCCGGACCCGACGGGGTGACCGGGCCCGGCCGCGGTCGGGCGGCGCGGCCGACCGCGGTGGCCAGGGGATCAGGGGCGTTCCATGCCCAGCCGGACCCGCGCCGCCCGGGTGCCGGACCACGGCCCCGGCTCCGGTGCGTCGGCCATCGGGCGGACCCAGGCCTCGGTGAAGCTGAGCAGCACGGCCGTGCGCGGCCCGGTGGTGCGGTTGACGCCGGCCCGGTGCCAGGTGGAGGCGGCCAGCACGATGAGGTCGCCGGGGTCGGCGACGGCCGTGACCGGTGCGCCGCCGGGCGTCAGGGGCGGCTGCTTGTAGCGCTGGTGGCTGCCCGGCATGAACTCGGTGGCCCCGCTCTCCGCCGTGAAGGGGGTGAGCGGCAGGACGCACTGGAGGGCGAGCAGGCTGCCCTCGACCACCTGGGTCATGTCGTTGTACGGGTAGTCGATGTGCCAGCGGTCGGGCTTCGCCCCGGGGTTGACCCGGTTCAGGCTCAGGTCGTTCATCAGGGCGTGCGGGCCGAGCAGCGTGTCGGTGAGCTCGGTGAGCCGGGGGTCGTTCATCAGGTCGACGAACGCCGCCCCGTGGCGGAAGAGTTGGAAGACGCGGACGGATTCGGGGGTGTGCAGCGCGGATTCGGCGGCGAGCAGCTCGTCGGCCAGTGTGCGGAGTTCGGTGACCTGCGAGGCGCCGAGAAATCCGCGCCACACGTGGTGGCCGTTGCGGTGGAAGTGCGCCGCGGACGGCGCGGCGGTCGCTGTCTCGATCATGGTGTCCTCATTCCGGAGCGGGTGGGGGCGGCGGAGCGGGCGAGCGGGCGGCCGTGAGGGGGCGTGGGCGGCGGCCGGGCGGGTGGCGTCGGGCGTCCCCGGGTCGGCGGGCCGGGAGGGTGGGGCCCGGCGCCGGGCGTTCAGCCGGCGCCGGTCAACGCCCGTGAGGCGGCGAGGAAGGGGGCGACGGGGAGCTCGGCGAGCCCGGCGCCGATCCGCCCGACGCCGGGGGAGCGGTGGAGCAGGCCGGTGGCGGGC
>NZ_BNBO01000034.1:0-74006 GCF_014655955.1 Kitasatospora indigofera | reverse complement strand
CCCCCCACCCGGTGGACGTCGATGCCCTGCGGGACGCCGGTGGAGCCGTTCCCGGGGATGCGGTACCGGTTGCTCTCGGCGCTGGCGATGGACCGCATCCGGCGGGCGTCCGCCCGCACCCGGGCCGCGCTCAGCCCGAGGTGGTCGGTCGCGGCGGGCGCCGCCGGCAGGGCCATCGCGCCGAAGCCGGCGACCTCGGCGGCGAAGGAGTCCCCGATGACGGGGTGGACGTCGGCGGGCGAGTGGCCGCCGAACAGTACGGCGCTGCCGACCGGCGCGGGCGCGGTGAACCACCGCCCGCCCAGGCCGGCCACCTGGATCCCCACCCGGTGGCCGTTGGAGACGACCGTCCGCAGGAGCGGGCTGCCGGGCCGCTCGGGGATCGCCCGGGCCAGCAGTCTGGCGGTCAGTACCGCGAAGGCGCCGAAGAACTGGGGGTCGGCGCTCATCCACCGCAGCACCCGGGGGGTCTCGGGCGAGCGGATCTCCCGTTTGAGGAGCAGGCCGGTGAGCTGGACGAGGAGCTGGGCGGTGCCGGCGGTGGTCCGGCTGTGGCCCTCGTCGCCCTGGGTGAGCGCGCTGCGCAGGATCCGGGTGACGTTGAGTTCCGCGCCCTCGCAGGCCTGTTGGAGCACCGGCAGGACGGCGGCGGCGACCCAGCGGAGCCGGTCGAGGGTGCGCGGGTCGTGGTGGCCGGCCCGCAGGCAGGGGCCGGCGCCCTCGCCGAGCGTGCCGAAGACCGTGCCGCCGTGGGTGTCGCGCAGGACGGCCACCGGCATCGAGCGGGAGATGATCCCGGTCAGTGCGCCGAGCGCGTCGTGGTCGGCGCAGGGCAGCAGGGTCAGCCGGCCGTCGTCGATCAGGCGGCCGGCCTGCTCGGGCGTCCCGGCGGCCCCTTCGAGCAGGAGCGCGCCGATCAGGGCGGAGCGCATCGGCGCCGGCGGGGCGTCCGGGCCGAGCGGCGGCCCGGCGTGCAGGTAGGTGCGTTCGTCCAGTCGCGGGCAGATCCGCCCGGCCGTGGTGAAGGAGTCCAGGAAGACCTGAAGGTGGTCCAGGACAGCGGCGTCGGCCGCCGGGAGGTGCTCGGCCGGGGCCGGGCTCACGCGGCCGCGGCCGCGTGCCGCCGGGTCGCGATGATGTGGCCGGTGCCCACCGGGAGGTCGACGAGGACGAGGCCGGCATCGGCCCGGAGGGTGGCTCGTACGGCGGCGATGGCGGCGTGGTGCTCGGCGAGCGTGTAGCGGGCCGGGTCCATGTCGTCGAGCAGCAGGACGCCGCCCTCGCGCAGCGCGGCCAGGGTGCGGTCCAGGCCGCTCCACTTGCCGCCCTCGGCGTCGGCGAAGACCAGGTCGAAGGAGCCGAGCTCGGGCAGCAGCGCCACGGCGTCGCCGGTGTGCGGCCGGACCCAGGCGGGCCAGTCGGCGTCGGCGGCCAGTGCGGCGGTCTTCGGGTCGTGCTCGACGGTGACGAGGACGACGTCCTCGCGTCCCCGCAGGCCGTGCAGGACCCAGGCGAGGCCGACGCCCATGCCGGTGCCCAGTTCGAGGATCCGGCCACCGGGCGGGACGGCCGCGGCCAGTGCCGCGAGGAGCTCTCCGGTCAGCGGCGCGCATGAGTATGCGAAGCCGTTGTCCGCAGCCCGCTGCTGGGCCTGGGCGACGAGGGGCGGGACGTCCACGGGGCCGACCTCCTTGAAGGGAGTGACAAGAGTGAGGGGAGTGGAGCATATTTTTGCGTCAAGGTGCAAGTAATTAACAAGAGTTCGGTGATCATCGGCGGCAGGCGGGTGGGATGTGGCCGAAAGTCATCGCCTGGAGAGGTGGGCCGCGATGCGGAACCCGGTGAGCGTCGGCTTCAAGGCGCCCCAGCAGCACGTGGCCTACGAGCGGGTGCTGCGCCTGTGGCAGGAGGGCGAGGAGATGGCGGAGTTCACCCACTCCTGGCTCTTCGACCACCTGGACCCGGTCGGCGCCGCGCCGGACGGCGGTGCCCCGGGCGGCGGCGACCCGGCGGGCTGTCTGGAGGCCTGGACCCTGCTGGCCGCGCTCGCGGCCCGCACCTCCCGGCTGCGGCTGGGGGTGCTGGTCACCGCGAACACGCTGCGCGAGCCGGCGGTGCTGGCCGCCATGGTCTCGACGGTGGATCACATCTCGGGCGGACGGCTGGACTTCGGCCTCGGGGCCGGCTGGCACGAGGCGGAGCACCGGGCGCGCGGCCTGCGGCTGCCGCCGCCCGGTGAGCGGCTGGCGCGCTGGGCGGAGGCGTGCGGGCTGATCCGGCGGCTGTGCGCGGGCGAGGAGGTGGACTTCGAGGGCCGGTACTACCGGCTCCGGGGCGCCCGGCTCGCCCCGGCGACCGTCCAACGCCCGTGCCCGCCCTTCGTGCTGGGGGCCACCGGGGTGCGGGCGCTGGCCGTCGTGGCGCGGCACGCGGACGTCTGGAACACCGCCGCCGGACTGCCCGGCTTCGCGGCCCGGCTGGCGGCGCTGCGGGCGCACTGCGAGGCGCAGGGGCGGGACCCGGGCACCCTGGCGGTCTCGGCGCAGATCCCGGTCGACTTCGCGGCGCCGGCCGCCGTCCGGGCGACGGCCGAGCGGTTCGTGGCGGCGGGCGCGAGCCATCTCGTCTTCGAACTGCCCACCCCCTGGCCGGTGGACGCCCTGGAGCGGCTCCGCCGCGAAGTGGTGCAACGTCTTTCTGTTGACATCCAAACGCAAAAAAGTCTCCTAAAGCGGACTGATGAACGATCAGACCTTGTAAATCCCCGATCAAGCTGACTACCGTCACGTCTGCCCCAGGAGCAGGCCCCTGCTCCGGCGACGGATGGAGCCGTGATGGCATTAGCCCTTCCCGCCGACCCGGCCGTATCGCCGATGGACCCCCCGCAGGACGGCGGACTCGACCTGGTCGCCGCCTACAAGGCGATGGTCCTCATCCGGGCCTACGAGGAGCGCATCCTCCAGGCACGGACCGACCGCGAGGTGATCGGCCCGGTCCACCCGTACATCGGCCAGGAGGCCGTCGCGGTCGGCGTCTGCGCCGCGCTCCAGCCCCGCGACCACCTGGTGAGCCACTACCGCGGACACGGACACGCGCTGGCCCGCGGCGTCGACCTCGACGCCCTGACCGCCGAACTCTTCGGCCGGGCCGACGGCCTCTGCGGGGGGAAGGCCGCCGCCCTGGTCAGCGACCCGGCGACGCACCTGCTGCTCTCCTCGGGCATCGTCGGCGCCGGCATCCCGGTGGCCGCCGGGGCGGCCATGACCTCCCAGGTCCGGCGCGACGGCGCGGTGGCCGTGGTCTTCTTCGGCGAGGGCGCGCTCGGCGCCGGCGTGGTGCACGAGACCCTCACCCTGGCGGTCGCCCAGCGACTGCCGCTGATCCTGGTCTGCGAGAACAACGGCTACCAGGGCGCCACCCGGACGGAGGAGGTCTACCCCGAGACGTCCGTCGCGCGGATCGCCGAGGGCCACCGGATGCCCGTCCACCGCGTCGACGGCAACGACACCCTGGCGGTGCACGCCGCCGCCGCCGCTTCGGTGGCGGTGGCCCGGGCCGGGCAGGGGCCGGCGTTCATCGAGGCGAGCACCTACCTCACCCGGTTCCACCTGCAGTTCGACCGGCCCTCGGGCGAACGCCGGCCGGCCGAGGAGCTCGACGGCTGGCTCGCCCGCGACCCCCTCGACGCGCTGCGCGGGCACCTGCTGGCGGCCGGTACCGCGCCGGACCTCCTCGACGCCCTGCACAGCGAAGCCGAGCGGCGCGTCGAAGCGGCCGTCGCCTTCGCCCGCACCTCACCGTGGCCGGCCCCCGAGCTTGCCCTGACCAACCTCTGGGCGGGTACCCCGTGAACGAACTGGCAGTCCTGGACCTCGTCCTGGAGCAGGAACTCGACCGCAACCCCGACCTGGTCTTCCTCGCCACCAGCACCCCGCCGAGCTGGCGCACCCGGTTCGGCGCCGAGCGCGTCCGCACCTGCCCGATCTCCGAACCGGCCATGGTCGGTGCGGCGTTGGGCGCGGCGATGACCGGACTGCGCCCGGTGGTGGACCTCAACCGGGCCTCCTTCGCCTTCCTGGTGATGGACCAGCTGGTCAACCACGCCGCCCGGATCCACTACCTGAGCGACGGCTCGTACCGCGCCCCGATGGTGCTCACCTCGGCGACCCGGGGCCCGCAGCAGCTCGGACCGCAGAACGAGCAGTGCCCGTACGGGGTCTTCATGCAGACCCCCGGCGTGCGGGTGGCCGTCCCCGGCTCCGCCACCGACGCCTGCGCCCTGCTGCGCACGGCCGTCCGTGACGAGCAGGGCCCGGTGCTGCTGTTCATCGCCCCCGGCCTCGCGGACCACTGCGACCTGCGGGCGGCGCTCGCGGCCGAGCCCCAGCCGTTCGGCGTCGCCCACCGGGTCCGCGAGGGCGACGCCGCGACGGTGGTGGCGATCGGCTCCGCGGTGCACGCCGCCACCCGCGCCGGTGACGAACTGGCCGCCGAGGGCGTCCACGTGGAGCTGCTCGACCCGCGCACCCTGGTGCCCCTCGACCTGCCCGCGCTCGCCGCCTCCGTCCTGCGGACCGGCCGGCTGGTGCTGGTCGACGACGGGCCGCGCTCCGGCGCCCCCGCGCAGATCCTCGCCGCCCTGCTCGACGTACCGGGCGTCGCCCTGGCCCTCGGCGGCCGGATCGCCCACGTCAGCGCGCCCGAGGTGCCGGTGCCCTCCTCGCCGGTGCTGGAGGCGCAGTACTGGGCCACCCCGGAGCGGGTGACGGCGGCGGTCCGGCGGCTGACGGCCGCCGCATGACCGGCAGCGCCGCCACCGGCGTCGGCCACCGCCACCGCCCGGGCCCCGGCGCCGCCGCGCCCGCCGACCGGCTGCTCGGCGGATCGGCGTTCGCCCTCTCCGCGCAGGCCCGCCGGCTGGAGGCCCGGGGCGTCGACGTGGTGCGGCTGGAGGTGGGCCAGCCCGACCTGCCGGGCCCGCCGGCCGCGGTGGCGGCGGCCACCCGCGAACTGGCCGGCGGCCACGCCGGCTACACCGACCCGGCGGGTGACCCGCTGGTCCGGGAGCAGGTGGCCGCGCACTACGCCGCCCGGCTGGCCCGCCCGGTGGCGGCCGAGCAGGTGCTGCTCCTGCCGGGCAGCAACCTCGCCCTCTGGTTCACCCTGCTGGGCGTCCTCGCCCCGGGCGACGAGGTGCTGGTGCCCGACCCCGGCTTCCCGCCGTACGCCGAACTCGTCCGGCTGGCCGGCGGCACGCCCGTCGGCTACCCGCTGCGTCCGGAGCACGGCCACGTCCCGGACCCGGCCGAGGTCCGGGCCCTGGTCACCGCGCGCACCCGGGTGCTGGTCGTGAACAGCCCGCACAACCCGACCGGCTCGGTCTGGCCGCGGGACTGCCTGGCGGAGCTGGCCGGGCTGGCCCGCCGCCACGGGCTGCACACCGTGACGGACGAGGCGTACCGGGAGCTCGCCGAGCCCGGCCTGGAGACCCCGCTGTACCCCGCGGACGAGCGGACCGTCGTGATGGACAGCCTCTCCAAGAGCCACTCGATGTGCGGCTGGCGGATCGGCATCGCGATCGTCCCGCCCGCCGCCGTCCGCCGCTTCACCGACCTGCTGGTGAACACCAACTGCTGCATGCCGTCGTTCGTCCAGCGGGCGATCCCGGCGGCCCTCGCGGCCGGCGGCCACGTGGCCCGGGCCCGGGCCGAGTACGCGCACCGGCGGGCCCTGCTCGTCGACGGGCTCTCGGCCGTCCCCCGCGTGCGGGTCACCCGCCCGCGCGGCGGCCTGTACGTCCTGGCGGACGTCCGTGACAGCGGACTCGACGACCGCCGGCTGGCCGGACTCCTGCTCCACGAAGCACACGTGGCCACCGCCCCGGGCAGCCTCTTCGGCGCCCACGGCGCGGGCCACCTCCGTCTGTCGCTCACGCTGCCGCCGCCCCGCCTCACCGAGGGCGTCGCCCGGCTGCGTACCCGTCTGGAGGACCTTTGACCACCACTCCGCTCGCGCGCCCGCCCCGCCGGACCGCCCACAGCCTCAGCGGCCTGGACGAAGGGGCGGCGCTCCCCGCGCGCTACACCCTGGAGGGCTCCGAGAACGCCACCCTGCACCTGCGCGGCGAGGACGGCGCGGCGCGCCGCTGCACCGACCTGATGTCCGCCTACGCGTCCGTCAACTTCGGCCACCGCAACCCCGAGCTGGAGCCGGTCCTCGCCGGCGGCTCCGACCTGGCCGCGCTCTTCTACCCGCCGCAGGCCGAACTGCTCGCCGACTGGCTCTGCCGGCGGCTGGGCCTCGGCGCGGACGGCCGGGTCCTGTTCCAGGTCGGCGGCAGCTTCGCCGTCTCCTCCGCGCTCGCCCTGGCCCGCCGGGCCCGGCCCGGCCGGGTGCTGGCGATCCGCGGCGCCTTCCACGGCCTCGGTGTCGACGCCCAGGCGGTGACCACCGTGCACCGCGCCCACGCCCTGCAGGACACCGGTTTCGCCGACCGGATCGCCGACCAGGTCACCCACCTGGAGCCCGGCACCGTACCCGAGGACTGGGACGACGTGTCGTGCGTGCTGTACGAGACCGTCCAGGGGGCGAACGGCTACGTCCCGTTGGACGTCGCCTGGCTGGCCGAGCTCCAGCGGGCGGCCCGGCGGGCCGGCGCGCTCACCGTCGCCGACGAGATCCAGGGCGGGTACTACCGGCACGGCCACCTCAGCCCGGCCGTCGCCGCCGGGCTCGACCCCGACATCCTGCTGTTCGGCAAGTCGCTGACCAACGGCCTCTTCCCGCTGTCGGCCGTCGTGTACCGCAGCGGCCTGGAGAGCGCCGCCACCTCCGAGGTCCACCTCGCGCACACCTTCCAGACCGCGACCCTCGGCTTCGCCGCCGGCTGGGAGGTGGCCCGCTACCTGGACCGTTCACCCGTCGAGAGCTGGTGCCGTCGGGTGGGAGCCGCGCTCGAAGGCGCGGCGCGGCGGTGGAGCGGGGCGGGCCTGGCCACCGCCGTCCGGCTCACCGGCCCCACGCTCTCCTTCGAGCCCGTCGGGCCGAGCGCCGCCGAGGTGGTCCAGGGCGCCTTCCGGCGCGACGTCCTGGTCTTCGCCGGCGGCGACGACGGCCGGCGGATCCGGATCGCACCCCCGCTCACCATTCCCGAGACCCAACTGGCCACCGCCCTCGACGCGGTGACCGCAGCCCTGGCCGAAGACCGCCCCACCCGACCGCTGGGAGACCACCATGGATCGTGACGACCTCTACGCGCAGCTCCGCGAGTTCCTCGCCGGCCTGGCCGCCGAGTCCGGGCGGGAGTTCCCCGACCGGCTCGACCCCGACGACAACCTCTTCGACCTCGGCCTGGTCACCTCCTTCTCGGTCATCCGGATGATCCTCTTCGTCGAGGACGTCACCGGCTGCCCCATCGACCTGGCCGACCACGAGCCGCAGGCCTTCTACACGCTGGCCGGCATCCACACCCTCGTCGCCTCGCAGCGACAGGAGGAGAGCGCGTGACCACCACCGTCGAGCACCGTTTCGACGAGGCCGCGATCACCCGGCTTCGGCAGGAGTTCAGCCAGGTCAGCACCTCCCAGCTCGCGGACGCCTCCGGTGACCTGGTGACCGCCCTGCGGCTGCCGCTGCGGTCCAGGAACGGGCTGCCCAGAGTCGCCGGCCCGGCGTTCCCGGTCACCACCGACGACGACATGCTGCCCTGCCTCCAGGCACTGGCCGCGACCCCGCCCGGCTGGATCCTGCTCCTGGTGAACGAGCAGCGGCCCTCCGAGGCCCTCGCCGGCGACATCCTCACCGCCTCGGCGCTGGCCCAGCGGCTGGGCGGGCTGGTCGTCGACGGCGCGGTCCGCGACCTCGACGACCTCGCCGAGCTGCCGATCCCGGTGTTCTCCACCGAGGTGACCCTGGTGTCCGCCCGGACCACCCGCGAACGCGCCCCGCACGTACCGCAGACCGTGCGCACCGGCGGGGTGGAGGTGCGGCCCGGCGACTGGCTGGTCGGCGACGCCGACGGCTTCGTCGTCGTGCCCGAGGACAAGGTGACCGCGGTGCTGAGCGCCGGCCGGCTCCTGCGGGCCCGCGAGGACCGCCTGAAGCAGTCCATCCGCGACGGCGCCGGCACCCTGGCCGAACTCACCGGCCTCGCCGACTTCCTGGCGGGCACGGGCGAGCTCCGATTCGAGGTCTGACACCCCGTGACGACGACCCCCGCCAGCCCGGCCCCGGGCACCCCCCACTCGATGCCGGCCCACTCGATGCCGGCCCACCCGGCTCCGGCCCACCCGGCGACACCCGGCTCCGGGCCGGACCGCCCCGGCGCCGCCGTCCTCGACTTCGACGACCCCGGCTTCCAGGCCGACCCCTGGGCCCTGTACGACCACCACCGCGAGCACGATCCCGTCCACCGCTCCGAACTCCTCGGCGGCTACGCCGTCTTCGGCTACGAGCTGGTCCGCGAGGTGCTGGTCTCGCCCCGGTTCTCGGCCTACCACCCCTTCCGCACCAGCCGCCGCGCGTTCGGCCCCTCGATGCTCGACCGCGACGGCGCCGAGCACCAGCGGCTGCGCTCCGCCGCGGCCGGCCCGTTCCGCCCGCGCGCGGTGGCCGGCTACGCCGAGCGGATCGTGGCACCGCTCGCCGGCGAGCTGCTCGACGAACTGGTCGCCGAACGCCGGACGGACCTGGTGGACGCCCTGGCCCGGACCCTGCCGTTCCGCGTCATGTGCCGGGTGCTCGGCCTGCCGGTGGAGGAGGCACCCTGGCTCGCCGCGACCCTCGCCCCGCTGGTCGACTACGTCGATCACGGGCCGACCACGCTCGCCGAAGTCACCCGCCGGCGCGAGGAGTTGCGCGACCGCCTCCAGCGGGCCCGGGCGGGCGAGGCCCGCGACGGCCTGCTCGCCGACCTCGCCGCCGACGAGCGGCTCAGCCCGGCGGAGGTGGTCAACACGGCCGTCCTGCTGCTGGCCGCCGGCACCGAGACCACGGCGGCCGGCATCGCCAACGTCCTGGTCGCCCTCGGCACCCGGCCCGAGCTCTACCGGCGGCTGCGGACCCGGCGCGAGGAGGTACCGGGCGTGGTCGCCGAGACCCTGCGGCACGAGCCGCCGCTGCACGTCACGCTCCGCTTCGCCGCCGAGGACGTCGACCTCGAAGGGGTGCGGATCCCGGCCGGCGCCCCGGTCAACGCCTTCCTCGCCGCGGCCAACCGCGACCCCTCGGTCTTCCCCGGACCCGACGTCTGGGACCCGCTGCGCCGCCCGCAGCGCACCCCGCTCACCTTCGGCGCCGGCCGGCACGTCTGCCTCGGCGCCGGCCTCGCCGTCGCCGAACTGGAGACCGTCGTGAACGCCGTCCTCGACCGCGTGGAGGCCCTGGACGTGCTGGCGCCCGCACCCCTGCCGAGCGGACGCACCTTCCGGGCGGCCTCCCCCGTCCGCTGCGCCGTACGCCCCGCCGCCGGGGCCGGGCGATGACCGCCGCGCGGGAGCGGACCGCCCCGCACGGCCCCGGCGGCCCGGACGCCGGCAGCGACCCGGACGGCCCCCGCGACCCGGACGGCCCCCGCGACCCGGACGGCCCCGGCGCCCGGCCCGACGACGCCGCCGGGGAGAGCGTCCGCTGGACGTCCCCGTCGGCCGTCCCCGAGAGCCAACGGCAGGCCTTCGACGAACTGCTGCCGTACTGCGTGCCCCCGGGCGGCCACCGCTGCGAACACACCGACCTGGCCACCGTCGTCCACTACCGGCCGACCGCCGGCTGGCCGGCGGCCCGCGCCGAGGACCTCCTGGCCGCCGCCCACGCCCGCACCGCCCGCCGCCAGGGCGCCCCGCGGGCCCGGTTCGAACAGGTCGCCACCCCGGTGCCCACCCGGCCGGCCCCGGCCGGGCACCGCCGGGTGGGCACCGGCCTGGAGGTGGGCCCGGGAGCATCGGCCCGGCTGCTCCGCGCCCTGGACACCGTCCTGCTGGACCTGGCCCTGGACAGCGGCGCCGACGAGTACACCGCCCCGCACCTGGTGGACTGGTCGACCGTCGAACGCGCCGGATACACCCGCTCCTTCCCGCAGAACCTCCTGGCGGCCGCCGAGGTCGGCCCCGACCTGGCCGCCCTCGACCGCTTCGCCGCCGCGCCCGACCGCGCGGCCCGCCGGGCCGAACTCGTGCCCGGCGGCGCGGTCCTGGCCCCCGCGGTCTGCCTGCACCTGTTCGCCGCACTGGCCGACCGGCCGCTGCCGGCCCCCGTACGGGCGACCGCCCGGGCCGGCTGCGCCCGGCGCGAACTGCCGTCGGCCGTCTCCGCCACCCGGCTGACCGCCTTCACGATGCGCGAGATCGTCTACGTCGGCGACGCGGCAGGCGCCCGCGCCTTCCGGGACGACATGCTGGAGCGGCTGGAGTCCCTCGCCCGCTCCGTCGGCCTGCCGTGCCGGCTGGAGACGGCCAACGACCCGTTCTTCACCCCCGACCGGGTCGACTACCTCGCCTTCCAGTCCGCCTACGAGGTCAAGCACGAACTGCGCGCCCGGCTGCCGCACGGCGCCCCCGACGTCGCGGTGGCCTCGGTGAACCTGCACCAACAGCACTTCGGCACCGGCTTCGGCATCGACGGCCCGGACGGCGCCGCCTATTCGGCCTGCATCGGATTCGGACTCGAACGATGGGCGCACTGGATCCGGGCCCACACCGGCGACGACCCCGCCGACTGGCCCGCACCGCTGCGCGAGGCCGCCGCCGCACGGAGGGAACCAGCATGAACCGACCACCCGCGGGCGACACCCTCGCGATCGGTTTCGGCACCGACGGGCCGCCCGTCACCGCCGCCATGACCTGGGGCCAGGTGGCCATCTGGGACGTGCTGCGCTGGCTGCCCCCCGAGGACACCTCGACCAATCTGGTACTGGCCGTCCCCGCGCCGTCCGGCACGGCCGTCGGACGGGCCGCCACGGCCGTCCGGCTGCTCGTCGAACGCCACGACTCGCTGCGCACCCTGTTCTCCGAAGGACCGCGGGGTCCGCTCCAGACCGTGCTGCCCGGCGGCACCCTGCCCGTCCGGCTGCACCCGGCCGGCGCGGCGGGGCCCCGGGACACCGCCGAGGAGGTCGGACGGCAGCTGCGCTCCACCCCCTTCGCGGCCGCCGAACCACCCGTCCGGGCGGCGGTCGTCACCGACGGGCCCGACGCCGCGGTGGTGGTGCTGTGCCTCAGCCACCTCGCCATCGACGGCTGGAGCCTGTCCATCCTCCGGGCGGACCTCGCCCAGCTGCTGACCGACCCGCCGGGCCTCGCGCCCCGGGCCCAGCAGCCGCTGGAGCGCGCCGGCTACGAGGCCTCGGAGCCCGCCCGCAGGAGCGAGCAGCGGGCGCTGCTCTTCTGGGAGCGGGCGCTGCGCGAACTGCCCGCCGCGATGGTGGAGGACCTGCGCGACGGCGGCCCCTCGGACCGGCAGTGGTCGCGGCTGAGCTCGCCGGCCCTGGCCCTGGCCGCCGCCGAGCACGCCCGGCGCGCCCGGCTGAGCCCCTCCGTGGTGCTGCAGGCCGGCACCCTGCTGCTGCTGGCGCTCTACACCGGCGAGCCTTCCGCGGCCCTGCGCACCATCGTGGCGACCCGGTTCCGCCCCGAGAACCAGGCCCTGGTCGGCGCCTTCAACCAGAACGCGCTGGTGCGCGCCGAACTCCGCGAGGAGACCTTCGACGCTTTCCTGCGGCGGGTGGGCGGCGCCGCCGCCACCGGGTACCGGCACACCGAGTACGAGCCCCGGGCGCTGGAGGAGCTGATCGAGCGGATCGGCACCGAACGGGGGCTGCGCACCGGGGGTTTCTGCTTCTTCAACGACGTCCGCTTCGGGTCCGGGCAGCAGCCGCTCGGCGCACCGGCCGCCGGATCGCCCGAGGCTCTCGCCGGCGCCCTGGACCGTACCGAACTCTCCGACCCGGAGTGGGACTTCGACCAGAAGGGTGCCAAGTTCTTCCTGTTCCTCCAGGAGCTGGAGGCACCCGCCGGCCCGGACAGCGCGCGATCGGTGATCACCCTCTGCGCCGACCGCAGGTTCCTGGCCGGCCGGGGGAGCGCGGTCTTCCTCCGCGACCTGGAGTGGCTGCTGGCGGGGACGGCGTACGCGGAGACCACCGTCGGGGCGCTGGCGGCCGCCCTGCGCGGGCGCGTTCCCGCCGCCGGCTGACCGGCCGGCCCCCGCGGGCCCGCCCGGACGACGACGGCCGGGCCCGCACGGGCCCGGCCGTCGTCGTCCCGCCGCGCCCGCTCTACCGGGTCAGCGCCCGGTCGATCCGCCGCATCGCCCAGCGCAGGCTCACCGCCCCGAAGACGGTCAGGTAGACCACCGGGACGAGAAGCTGGAAGCCGACCTGGCCGAGCGAGGGCTGCCGCACCAGCTCGATGCTCTGGTACAGCGGCAGGCACTCGACCACGATCTGCAGCCAGCGCGGGTACACCCCGAGCGGGTAGAAGGTGGTGGCGAAGAGGAACATCGGCAGCATCGCCAGCTGGATGAACTGGAAGTCCTGCCAGCTGCGCAGGTAGGTGACCACGACCAGGCCGGCGGAGGCGAAGGCGAAGCCGATCAGGGCCGCGCCCGGCAGCACCAGCAGGATCCCGGCCGAGTGCGCCAGGCCGAGGACGGACACCACCACCAGGAACCCGGTGGTGATCAGCGTGCCGCGCAGCACCGCCCAGAGCGCCTCGCCGAGGGCGATGTGCTGCGCCGTCATCGGGGTGGCCCGGATGGACTCGTAGGTGCGGTTCAGCCTGAGCTTGGCGAACATGTTGAAGGTGGTCTCGTTCATCGCCCCGTTCATCGCCGCGGTGGCCAGCAGGGCGGGTGCCACGAAGGCCGAGTAGGCCACCGGGGAGTCCCCGAGCCCGGGCACCCGGCCGACCAGCTGGCCGATGCCGACGCCGATGGACAGCAGGTACAGCACGGGCTCGAACACCTCGGCCAGCAGCAGGTACCAGGTGTGGCGGTAGATCAGGAGGTTGCGCGCCACCATGTTCCCGGCGCCGCGCAGGCGGCCGTGGTGCACGGCGGTGTGAGGGGCACTGAGGACGGTCACGGGCGGACGGGCCTGCCTTCCGGGTGGCGGGAACACGGCTTGGGGACGGACGGATCAGCCGTACAGGTGGCGGGTGTAGGTGCGGCGCCCCAGGAGCAGGCCGGCCGTGGCCATCGCGGCCAGGTAGAGCACGTGCACGCCGCTGTCCAGCGGCGCGGCGGTGCCGAGCGCCAGCTCCCGGCAGAGCTGGATGCCCTGGTAGAGCGGCGTCACCGACACCACGGCCCGGAGCCAGTCGGGGAGTTGGGTGGTGGAGTAGAACGTCCCGGAGAACATGTACATCGGCAGCAGGACGAACCGGAAGACACCGTTGATCCGGGTGGACCGGGTCACCGTGACCGCCCAGGCGGCGACCGGCGCGGCGAAGGCCAGCCCGGTCAGCAGCGCGGCCGGCAGGAGCAGCAGGCTGTGCCGCCAGGGCACCGCCCCGGTGGCGACGATCACCACGACGAAGGCCAGCGCGCTGGTCAGGACCCGGAAGCCGGTGAACAGCAGGTGACCGGTGAGGATGTCCGCCGGGCGCATCGGAGTGGCCGCCGCCGCGCGGTAGTTGCCCCGTTGGCGGGCCGACTGGAAGACCGGTCCGGCCGAGTCCAGGAAGGCGTTCTGCATGGCGGCTGCCGCCAGCAGGCCGGGCGCGAAGAACGCCAGGTAGGTGGCGCCGTGCAGGTGGTCGCTGCCGCCGTCGTCCACCAGCCTGCCCAGCCCCACCCCCATGGCGGCGAGGAAGAGCAGCGGGTTGGCGACGTTGACGACGACGGTGCCGCGCCAGGTCCTGCGGTAGCGGTGCATCCAGTACGTGAACTCCCGCAGAGCGGGCGACCGGGCGAGGTCCGGGAGGAGCGCCATGGACGGGCCTTTCGAAGGTGATCGCTCGACGGGTCAGTCGACGAGGGTGCGGCCGGTGAGGGTCAGGAACACGTCCTCCAGGCTCGCCCGGCGGACCAGCGCGGTGAGGGGCGTGATCCGCTCGGCGTGCACGGCGGCCAGCGCGGTCTCGCCGTCCTCGCAGTAGAGGAGCACCCGGTCCGGCAGGACCTCGACCCGCTCGGCGAGCGCGGCCAGCCGCCCGGCCGTCAGCTGCTGCTCGCCCGGGGGGAAGCGCAGTTCCAGCACCTCGCGGGTGGCGTGGGTGCGGATGAGGTCCTGCGGGGATCCCTCGGCGACGATGCGGCCGGCGTCCATCACCACCAGCCGGTCGCACAACTGCTCGGCCTCGTCCATGTAGTGGGTGGTCAGGACGAGCGTCACGCCGTCGGCCTTCAGCTGGTAGAGCCGCTCCCACAGCAGGTGGCGCGCCTGCGGGTCGAGCCCGGTCGTCGGCTCGTCCAGCAGCAGGATCTCCGGCTCGTTGACCAGTGCCCGGGCGATCGTGAGCCTGCGCCGCATGCCGCCCGACAGGGCCTCCACCTGGGCGTCGGCCTTGTCCGTCAGCCGGGCGAACTCCAGCAGCCGTTCGGCCCGCTCCCGGATCACCGCCCGGCCGAGCCCGAAGTACCGGCCGTAGATGAGCAGGTTCTCCCGGACGGTGAGTTCGGTGTCGAGCGTGTCGTCCTGCGGCACCACGCCGATCCGGGCGCGGATCTCGGGGCCGTGCTCCGCGGTCTCCAGGCCGAGCATCCGCAGGCTGCCGGCGCTGAGCGGGGACACGCAGCCGAGCATCCGCATGGTCGAGGACTTCCCGGCGCCGTTGGGCCCGAGGAACCCGAACGCCTCGCCGCGGCGCAGCTGGAAGTCGATGCCGTCGACCGCGACGAACCCCGAGTCGTACACCTTGCGGAGGGCGGAGGCCTGGACCAGGAGTTCGCTGGAGATGGTGACTGTCACTTCGTACCCTTTGGCTGTTGTGTGCTTCGGTGCGACGGGGGCGGTGGTGCGGGGGACTCGGGCCGGTCCGGTGCCGCGCCGGGGCCGGCCAACGACCGGCGGACCGCGCCGGTCCGCCGGTCCGGGTCGGTGGCGGCCAGCACGACCAGCCGTTCGAGGTCGCCGAGCAGGTCGGTGGCCCGGTGGCGGTCGAGGAAGGCCGGATCAAGCGAGAGCGTGATGAGGCAGGTCTCGTCCAGCCGGTGCAGGGAGAGGAAGAGCTTGGCGCCCTTCTGCGGGTCCTGGCGGGGCAGTCGCTCCAGCCTGGTGAGCGGCAGGGCGGCGAGGACGGCCGCCGGGTCGTGCTCCGCGCCGGCGGGGCCGTCGGGCCGGGCGGCGGTGCGCGGCGGGCGGTCCCCGTGGAAGCTGACGTCGTTGAAGAAGCAGTAGCTGTCAGGGGTGAAGCCGCGCTCGGCCGCGATGTCGGCGACCAGCTGCTCCACCCGGCGGGGATCGGCCTCGCACCGCCGGTGGGCGGCGAGCACCGTGGTGACCGCTCCGCGCAGGTACTGTTCGAGCGGCTCGTCGGCCACCCGCAGGTGCAGCAGGGCGTTCTGGTTGAAGGCGCCGACGTAGTCGCGGTCCTCGGGGGCGAAGCGGGTGGCGACGATCAGGCGCAGGGCGGCCTCGGGCTCGCCGGTCCGGACGGCCAGCAGCAGGCCGAGGAGGGCGACCAGCGAGGTGCCCGGGGTGACGCCGGTGCGGGCGGCGATCGCGCGCAGCGCGAGGGCCATCGCCGGGCTGTCGACACTGGCCCAGTCCCGCCCGGTGGTGAGGCTGCGCGGGGACTTCTCCAGCATGGCCGGCGGGACCACCCGCAGCCTGCGCTCCCAGTGGGCGACGGTGGCGGCCTCCCGGCGCAGGCCGGCCTCGGAGCGCTCGTACCGGGCCCGTTCGGCGGGCTGTCTCGCCCGCGGCGGCAGGACGTGGTCGGCCGGCGTGCCGGCCGCCAGGAGGGTGGCGAGGTCCCGCAGGACGATCCGGAAGCTCCAGGCGTCCACCGCGAGGTGACTGATGGTCAGGACGACCGCGGCCGGGGCCCCGTCGCGGTTGAGGACGGCGGCGCGGACCGGCAGGTCGTGGGCGTGGTCGGTGGCTCCGCGCCGCAGTCGCTCGCCCAGCCGGTGGGCCTCGGCGGCGAGGTCGGGGCCGGTCGCCTCGTGCACGGCGACGCGGAGTTCGCCCTCGCCGAGGACGTGCTGGACGGGGGTGCCGTCCTGCTCGAAGTAGTGGCTGCGAAGGGCCTGGTGGCGTTCGATGAGGACGCGCAGCGCGGCCGGCACCTGCTCCGGTCGGGTGCCGGCCGGGACGGTGAGCCATCGGTACAGGTTGGGCGAGTCGTCGCCCTCGGGGAGCCAGCGCAGCACGTCCCAGAAGGCCAACTGCCCCCAGGCCAGCGGGGTGGTCGGGGGGCAGTCCGCCCGGAAGCGGACCAGGTGGTGCGCGGGTGAGAGCATGCGTGGTCTCCTGTGAGGTGCCGCCCGGTGTCGCTGTGCCGGCCCCGCCGGGTGCCCCGTGGGGCCCGGGTGCGGCAGGGCCGGCGGCCGGCCGGGTCCGGTCGCGCGGGCCGTTCGGTCCGGGCGCGGTCGTGCGGTGGGGGCGGGCACCGCTGTCGGGAGCGGCTCGGCGGCGCGGTCCGCTTGTGGCGGAGGGTGCGGGCCGGCCGGGCGGGGGTGCCCCGGGCCCGGTGGTGGCGGGGGGCGTCGATGCCGCCGTCGGCCGGGCACCGATCGCGACGGGCCACGTCGCGCAGGGCCCGGCCCTCCGTCACCAGCCCATGGTGTCTCATATTTTCACCGTATTGCAAGTAGGTTGCGGGGTGGGTCTGGCGTGGACCTTTGCCTCCGGGTGCCGCCGTGCGGGTGGGACGCGTGGTCGGCCGAGGCCGGTGTCCGACCGTCAAGCTGTCTGCTCCTGCGGCAGATCGCTGCCCGTGGTGGCCGGCCGACGGCCCCGGCATCGTCGGCCGGGAGGCGGCGCGGGGGAGGCGGTCCGTCGGCCCGACGGGGTCTGGCCAAGCGTCAGGGTACTGACCATCAGGTAGTTGCAGGAGTTAGCGAAAAATATTCAAGTCCTTGCAAGGGCACGATCAAGTATGTAAGGCTGCCGCAGCGCCGCACCGACGTCTCGGCCTCCGCGCCTCTCCGCATCAGGACAGCTGACCCCACCCAGCACCCCAGGAGATTCGATGACCTCGCTCATGCCCGGACGTACCCACGTCCTGGAGGCGGACACCGCCGACCAGTTCCGCACCGCCGTGGCCGCGGCACCGGACGAGCACTGCCTGGCCGGAGTGCTCGACGCCTGCTTGCGCCCGCTCGTCTACAGCCGCCACCACTGGCTGGTCTACAAGGGGGAGTACCGCGTCCGCGCCGATCTCCGATCGGCCTTCGAGTCGTGCCGGCAGCGCGATCCGCGCGAATGGGACGACGAGGAGGCGGACTTGATGCTTTCGCTGTTCGCCCTGGACACCGCGTCCACCGGGCTGGACGACCTCGTCGACCGGGTCGACTCCGCCGCGGTCCGCGAGGTGCTGCACGCCCGCCACGCGCTCTACACCGGCGTCGTGGCGCCGGCGGAGCGGGCGCCCGACGGGCTGCTCGCCCTCGCCCGGCGGGTCGAGGACCTGCGCCCCGTCGTCCAGCGCACGCACGAGCTCTTCTCGGTGATCGACGGGCGGGCCTGGTTCCGCACCGAAGGCGTCCTGCCGCAGGCGGACATCGACACCGAGCGGCTCACCCCCGCCGTGCACGAGGTCCTGGTCGAGGTGTTCGGCCAGCCGGCCGGCCCCGCCGCCTCCGACCGGCTCCGGGCCGCCACCAGGACGGCCGTCGCGACCGACGGCGACAGCGCCTCGGTCCTCCGGGCCGTGATGCGGGCCGCCCTCGCCGACCCGGTGCTCCGCGCCGACCACGTGACACTGACCTGCCCGATGGGCGACATGCTCGACCGCCCGCACGAGATGACCACCAGCGACGCCTTCTTCACCGAGACCCAGCTGCGCGACGGCATCGAACTCGGTGACTACGCGGAGCAGTTGGGCCACGAGTCCACCGACCAGCTGCACCGGACCATCCGGGCCCGGATGCTGAAGCTCAAGCGCGGCGCGATCCGCAGCCTCTACGGACCGGGCTGCCTGCAGGGCCAGTTCGTCGAGAAGCACGGCGGTCACATGCTGTTCCGGAACGAGGACGCCCACTACCGGGGGCACAAGAGCATCGGGTGCTCCAGCGGTGGCCGCGCCTCGTTCGCCCTGCGCCACGCCACCGGCGGGGCCGAGCAGGTCATGACGCCGATGATCGGCGACTTCCGGGTCGTCCGGATGAGCCACGACGAGGACCAGACCTTCACCGCCGCCGAACTGCCGCAGGTCATCCGCTACGGCGAATGGCTGCGCGTCGTGGTGGAGGAGACCTACCGGCTGGGCGCGGTCCTGCGGACGGACGCTCCCTCGCCCACCGCCTGAAACCCGGCCCGCCCTCCCGCGACGAGGTCCGGCCTCACCAGAAAGGACGAACCGTGCGGATCTGGATCGACCAGGCCACCTGCCAGAACAGCGGACTGTGCGAGGAGGAGGCGCCGGAACTCTTCGGCATCGGGAACGACTTCCTCGCGTACGTGCGCCAGGACGGCCGGCTGCTGGAGGAGCCCGGTGGTGAGGAGAGCCAGGCCGAGGTGCCCGAGCACCTCCAGGAACTCGCGGAACTCACCGCGCGGGCCTGCCCGGCCTCCTGCATCCACCTGATCGACTGACCGACCACCCGTGTGGTGAACCCACCCGCCCAACCCATCGGGGAATGACATGACCACCATGACCGACCAGACCGTAGAGCTGTCGCCGGAAGAGGCCCACGACCGGATCCACGCCCTCGCCCGGGGCTGCTCGGACCATCCGGCCCTGAAGAACCCGTTCTACGAGCTGTGGATGTCGCAGGAGCTGACCGCGGACGAGGTGGAGCTCGTCGCCAAGAACTTCTACGAGCGGGTCCGGCGCACACCGGTGCGCATCGCCCTGGCCTTCCTCCACATGACGGACATCGCGGCCCGGGCCGAGACGGTCGAGAACCTGTACGACGAGATGGGCCTCGGAAACCCCCGGAAGGTCCACTCGGTCATCCTGAAGGACTTCTTCGAGACGCTGCTGGGCAGGCTGCGCGGGCACGAGGTGGACCTGGACTCGGTGGCGGCGCCGCTGCTGCCCTCCACCGTGCGGCTGATCGAGGAGGGCGAGAAGGTCTTCAGCAGCCCCTACGCCCAGGAGGTGTGCGGCGCGCTGCTCGCCCAGGAGTGGCACGCCTACCCGCAGCTCGTCCAGCTCTACGAGGGTGTGCGCAACTACCGCGGCCACTACGGGCTGGAGGAGTTCCACGAGAACTGCGAGTACTTCTACCTCCACATCGGCGCCACCGAGAAGGAGCACAAGATCCACTCCCTCTCGACCGCCGCCAAGGCCTGCCGCACGGTCGAGGACATCGCCCACATCGAGCGCGGCTTCACCACCTACCTCGACCTGCTGGCCGAGAACTGGAACGAGATCCACCGCACCGTCCGCCCGGCCTGACACACCGCACCGGCGCACCGGCGGCGTCCCCGCCGGCCCGGCCCCCGGGTGGTCCGGGAGCCGGCCACGGCGGGGACGCCGGACCGGGGCGGCCGGCGCCACGAGAGGAGCAGCGGTGACCGAGAGGGAGCAGGACCCGCCGCGGCGGCCGGGCGACGGTCTTCGCCGCGCGGCGGAGGACCCGCCCGCGTACGGGCTCTTCCTGGTGAGCGGGAGCGCCCTGCTCGCGGAGGCCGCCGCGTACACCCGGATCGACTGGGCGGTGATCGACATGGAGGGCGCCGCCATGACCAAGGCCGACGCGCTGCACCAGGCGCAGGCCCTGGCCGGCACCGGGGTGGCCCCGATCGTCCGGGTGCCGCGGCTGGACCGCCACGACATCGAGTTCGCCCTCGACCTGGGCGTGGCCGGCGTGATGGTCCCCAAGGTCGACCGGGCCGAGGACGCCGCGCGCGCCGCGCGCTTCTCGCACTACCCGCCGCAGGGCGGCCGGGGCGTCAACCCGATCCGGGCGAGCGCCTACTACAGCGCCTCCGACCGGTACTTCGAGTCGGCGAACCGGGAGGTCCTCTGCGTCGTCCAGATCGAGAGCCGCGAAGGCGTGCGCAACGCCGGGGAGATCGCGCGGACCGACGGGGTGGACCTGCTCTTCATCGGGACGGGCGACCTCGCGATGGATCTCGGGCAGCCGGGCCGTCCGGGCGGGCCGGCCTTCGACCAGGCCCGGCAGGCCGTGCTGGCGGCGTGCGCCGCCGCCGGCAAGCCCGCCGGGATCTTCGCACCCAGCACCGGGCTGGCGCGGCAGTACGCCAAGGAGGGGTTCCGCTTCATCGCGGTCGGCAACGAGGTGAAGTTCTTCGTCCAGTCGGCCGCGCTCGCGGTGACCATGCTCCGCAAGCAGTGAGCCCCGGACGGGACCGGCGGGACCACCGCAGGCCCGAGGGCGGGAGCCCGAGGACCGAACCCCCGAGGACCGGAAGGAGAACACGGCCATGGAGCAACCCCGTTGGGTCACCCGCGAGCGGGCGGTGTCGCGCAGGGTGGTCTTCGAAGGACGGATCGGCCGGGTCGTCGACTACTTCGGCGGCGCGGCGCCGGACGGCGGACCGCAGGCCTACCTGGTCGAACAGCGGAACCAGGTCCTGCGTCCGCACTTCCACCCCGTCGACCAGTTCCAGATCCTGCTCGGCGCCCCGGGCGCGTTGTTCGGCCGCCGGCCGATCGACCACCCGGTCGCCCACTACGCCGACGCCCGTACCGTCTACGGCCCGCTCACCGGCGGCGACCCCCCGCTGCGCTACTTCACCCTGCGGGCCGAGGCGACACAGGCCACGGAGTTCATGCCGGAGTCCCGGGCCAGGCTCCCGGACCGCCCCGGGCGGAGCCTGCACCGGGAGATCGCGCCCGCCCCGGCGGATCCCGGAGCGGGGCGGGCCGCTCGCACGACCCTGCTGGCGGACGAGCGCGACGGCCTGGAGATCAGCTGCGTCACCGCCGGCGCCGGTGCGCCCGTCGAGGTCCCCGGGGCCGGACCGGCCGGGCAGTTCCTGTTCGTCCTCGCGGGCGAGCTGGAGTACGGGGGCGCCGGCCACCCCGCCGAGTCGGTCGGCTGGCAGCCGCCGGGCGGCGCCGGCTGGACGGGGCGGGCCACGAGCGCCGGCACCCGGCTCCTCGTCCTGCGCTTTCCGGAGCCGGCCGCGGCCGGAGCCCCGCCGGCCGAGCCCGGCGCGGACGCCGGCCGGCGCCCCGCACGAGTCGAGAAGGGTGGGAACCATGCGTGACGACCCCGGGCCCGCACCCGTGGACCAGCCCGGCCGGGAGCCCGGCCGGCAGCTCGACCCGGAGCTCGAACGGGCCGCCCGGCTCTACCGGCTCGTCGACCACGCCGATCCGCACGCCGTGCGCAGGGAGGCGGCCCGCCGGCTACGGGTGGCCCGGATGACCGGGCAGTGGGCCGCCGACGACCCGGGCGTCCTGGTCGAGGACACCGTCGCCTCCGACGGCGCGGGTCGCGCGGTGCCGGTGCGGGTCTACCGGCCGCTGGTGGCCGCCGCACCGTACCCGGCGGTGCTGTATATGCACGGCGGCGCGTTCATCTCCGGGGACCTCGACTTCGAGCACCCCCGGTGCCTGCAGATGTGCCGCGGGACGGGGGCGGTCGTCGTCTCCGTCGACTACCGGCTCGCACCCGAGCACCCCGCCCCCGCGGCGCTGGAGGACTCGGTACTCGCCCACCGGTGGCTCTGCGGGGCCGGCGGCCGGGCGCTGTCCGTGGACACCGGCCGCATCGCGGTGGCCGGCACCAGCGCGGGCGGCGCGCTGGCCGCCGGGGTCTGCCTGACCGCCCGCGACGAGGGCGAACTGCCGCTGCCCGTACTGCAGATGCTGCTCTACCCCGTCGTGGACGACACGATGCAGACCGGCTCCGCGCGGGCGTTCACCGACACACCGGCCTGGGACTCCCCGAACTGCGCGCACATGTGGCGGCACTACCTGGGGCCCGCCGGCACCCGCGACGGCGCCCCGCCGCACACCGTGCCGGCCAGGACCGCCGACCTGTCCGGCCTGCCCGCCGCGTACGTGATGACGGCCGAGTACGACCCGCTGAGGGACGAGGGCGCGGCCTACGCCCGCCGGCTCGCCGACGCCGGCGTCCCCACCGAACTGCACCAGTACGCCGGGACGTTCCACGGCTTCGACACCCTGGCCCCCGCGACGGTGTCGCGACGGGCCCTGCACCAGCAGCACGCCGTCCTGCGCGGCGCCCTGCACCGACCCCGGCAGACCTGACGCGCGGCCACGCCCGGCCCACCCGGCCGGGCAGAGAGAGGACACACGATGTCAACCGAAACCGAGTTCGTCAGCGACGCGCTCCGCTTCCTCCAGGAGATCGGCGCGGACACCTCCGGCGTCGAGGCGGGGACGAACCTCTTCGACACCGGGGTGCTCGACTCCCTGGGCACCCTCGCCTTCCTCGACTTCCTGGAGCAGCAGATGGGCGAGGAGATCGAGGTCGAGGCCCTCGACATCGACTCCATCGCGACGCTGCACGGCGCCCACCAGTTCGTGCAGGGCCACACGCAGGCCTAGGAGGTCTCCGGCGGATCCCGCCGGACACGTCCCAGCCGCCCGCCCTCCCGAGCCGGGAGACCGACGTCCGATACGGGGCCCCACAGATGAACCCGCACCGCTCGCCACTGCACGAGGAGCACATCCGCCTCGGCGCCCGGATGACCGAATCCGGGGGCTGGAGCATGCCGTTGGAGTTCGCCGGCCCGTTCAAGGAGTACCGGGCCCACCGCAACGCGTCGGTGCTGTGGGACGCCTCCGACCTGGGCTCGGTCCTGGTCGCCGGCCCCGGCGCCCGCGACCTCCTGCAGCACACCCTCACCAACGACCTCGCCCGCTGCGGGCCGGGGCGCAGCCAGTACACCCTGCTGCTCTCCGGGGCGGACGGGAGCGTGCTGGACGACCTGGTGCTCTGGTGGGTGGAGAGCGACCACTTCCTCCTGACGGCGAACCGCCCGGAGGCCGTGCTGGCGGCGCTGCGGTCCGCGCGGGCGGCCGGGCCGTACCCGGACTGCCGGATCGAGGACGTCTCCGCGGGGCGGGCGCTGCTCGCCCTGCAAGGCCCGCAGGCCGCCGAACGGATGGCCGGACTCGCCCCGGCGGCGGACTCGGTGGCCGGGTCCGGGGTGGCGCGGTTGCGGCTGCGCGGCCACGAGGCGCTGGTGGCCGCCACCCGGTTCGGGGGCCGGCTCGGCTACGAGCTCCAACTCCCCGCGCCGGCCGCCCGGGAGGTCTACCGGGCCCTGCTCGCCCGCGGGGTCGCGCCGGCCGGCCTCGCGATGCGCGAGACCCACCGCCTGGAGGCCGGCATCCTCCGGCACGGCTTCGAGTTCGGGCCCGGGGTCACCCCGCTCGAAGCGGGCCTGGAGCGGATCGTGGCCTTCGACACCGGGTTCACCGGCCGGGCGGCCCTCCTCCTGCGGCGCCGGCGCGGCATCCGGCGGATCCTGCGGACGGTCGTCATGGACGGCCGCCGGATCCCCCCGGCGGGGGCCGAGGTGCTCCAGGAGGGCGAGCCGGTGGGCCGCGTCACCAGCGGGACCTTCTCGCTCGGGCTGCGCCGCGGGCTGGCACTCGCGTTCCTGCGGCCCGACGTCGCCGCCGGGAGCGCCCTGACCGTCCGCACCCCGGCCGGGGAGGCGGGCGGCGCGGTGGCCGCCACGCCGTTCCCGCCGGCCCCGCCGGCGGCGGTGCACCGGTGACCGCCGCGATGAGGCCGCGACCGGTGCCGGCCATCGAGATCTTCGACCCGATGCGCCCGGACGTCCTGAAGGACCCGTACCCGGCCTACCGGGCGCTGCGCCGGCACCGTCCGGTCGCCGAGCTGGAGCCGCTGGGCATCTGGGTGGTCAGCCGGTACGCGGACGCGCAGCGGGTGCTCGGCGACCCCGAGGGGTTCTCCGCCGCGCTGGCCTTCGGCAAGGACGCGACGCTCCTCGACGACCGGGGGCCCGTCCGGCGGCAGCTGAACCTGAAGTTCGCCGGGGACGCGGGCGGGGTCGTCTCCTCCAGCGACGGCGAGGTGCACGCCCGGCTGCGCCGGACGGTCGCCAGGCTGCTGAGCAAGCCGCGGCTCGACGTCGTCGAGCCGGCGATCGGGGCCCACGCGCACGGCGTGATCGCCGCACTCGCCGCCCGCGGCGAGCACGTCGACATCGTCGGGGACCTGGCCAAGCCGGTGGCCGCGCAGTCGATCGGCGCCCTCATGGAGCTGCCCGACAACGTCGTGCGGGTGCTCGCCGGGTGGGCCGACCTGACGGCCCGCGCGCTGGACCCGGGGGACGAGCTGTCCTCGGTGGCCGCCGGACCGCGGGTGATGCGCAGCAACCTCGCCTCCTTCCGCGCGGTGACGGCGTTCCTGAACGCCGCCGCCCGCGCGGCTCCGGGCGGCCCGTCGGGCACGGCCGGGAGCGGTCTGGCCGGCTCCTGGCGGGAGGCGGACACCCCCGCCGCCCGCGAGGAGGTCATCCTCGCCGTCCTCCAGCTGTTCCAGGCCGGCTACGAGACCATCGTGTCGGCGGTCTGCCACCTGATGGCCGCCTTCGTGATCGACCGGCCGCGCCCGCCGGGCTTCCCGTCCGGCCCGGACCTGTCCGGCGCCCTGATCGAGGAGGGCCTGCGGCTGGCCTCCCCGGTCCGGGCCACCCTGCGGACGGCGGTCGGGCCCCGGACGGTCGGCGACGTGCAGGTACCCGCCGGCGCGCGGCTGATGGTGCTGATCGGCTCGGCGAACCGGGACGAGCGGGTCTTCGAGGAGCCGGGGACGGCGCTCGCCGGGCGCCGGCCCGCACACCTGGCGTTCGGCGCGGGCCCGCACCGCTGCCTCGGACGGATGCTGGCCCACACGGAACTGCGGTACATCGTCGGCGCGTTGGCGACCGCCGGTGCGCAGGTCTCGTCCGTGGCGGGGGCCAGGGTCAGCGCCAACATCCTGAAGGCCGGCTACGAGTACCTGCCGGTACGCGTCGCATGGCGCTAGGGCCCGGCCGGCGACTCGACAACCCGGCGACTCGACAACCCGGTACCCGACGGCCCGGTACTCGACGACTCGGTACTCGACGACTCGTCACTCAGCACGTCAGTTCTCCGCAGATCAGTTCTCAGCGACTCACGAACGGGAGCGCCTCGCGATGCGCGTAGGTTTCATCGGAGCCGGACTCATGGGAGCACCCATGGTGGAGCGACTCCTCAAGGCGGGGCACGAGGTGGTCGTCTCCTCCCGCACACCCGACCTGCTGCCCCCGCACTGGTCCGTGGTGGACGGCCCTGCGGCGGCCGCCGCCGGCGCCGAGGTGATCTGCTCGATCCTGCCGGACTCGGCCGAGGTCCGTGCCGTGGTGGCGGAGGTGCTGAGCGTCGCCGAACCCGGCGCGGTCCTGGTGGAGATGACGACGCACTCGCCGGAGGTCGCCCGCGAACTCGCGGGTGAGGCCGAGGCGCAGGGGGTCGGCTACCTGGACTGCCCGGCCGGCGGCGGCATCGCCGCCGTCCGTGACGGCACGCTGGCCTTCTGGGCCGGCGGGAGCGCTGCGACGCTGGAGCGGGCCCGGCCGGTCCTCGCCGCCATCGGCGACGAGGCGAAGCTCCGGCACTGCGGCCCGGTCGGCGCCGGCCTGGTGGTCAAACTGGCCAACAACTACCTGGTGGCCGTCAACGCGGTGGCGTCCGGCGAGGCCCTGGCGATGGTCCGCGAGGCCGGGATCGACCCGGCCACGGCGATCGGGGCGATCACGACCGGTGGCGGCGGCGCCAACGCGCAGCTGGCCAACCTGTACCCGAACCGGGTCTTCGCCGGAGACTTCCGGGCCGGCTTCAAGCTCGGCTACCTGCTGAAGGACCTCCGGCACGCCCTCGACCTCGCCGCCGGCACCGGCCTGGCCGTCCCGGTCGGCGAGGCCGCCCGGGACCGGATCGACGAGGCCGGGCAGGAGTACGGGCACGAGGTGGACTTCGGGTCGGTGGCCCGGCTCTACGGCTGGTAGTCCACCGCACGCACGCATGCCCGTACGCACGGGCGGGCCGCCGGCGGGGCGTGGACGCGCAGGGCATGGACGAGCGGGACATCGACGAGCGGGACATCGAGAAGGAGAAGTGCATGAGCTGGGACATCCGCGAAGCCCTCGACGAGGGCGAGGTGCGCAGCTGCTGGCCGGTCTTCCGGGAGCTGCGGCTGAACATCGCCTCCGAGGAGCTGTTCGTCGACCGCTGGCGGAACCAGCGCGCGGAGGGCTACCGGATCGTCCTCCTGGAGCGGGAGGGGGAGGTGCAGGCGGTCGCGGGCTTCCGCATCCTGCACTCGATGGCCTGGGGCCGGATCCTCTACCTCGACGACCTGGGGGCGCTGAGCGACCAGCACGGCGGCGGACTCGGCACGGCGCTGCTGCGGCACGTCCAGCAGCTGGCCCGCGACGCGGGCTGCGAGGCGGTGCACCTCGACACCGGCCACCAGCGGCACCGGGCCCACCGGGCCTACCTCCGCAACGGGTTCGTCTTCGACAGCCACCACCTCCAGTGGCGGGTGACGGACGCATGAGGGAGCTGCTGAAGCGCCATGAGGACCTCGCGTCCGCCCGGCCGGACGACCACGCCGTGGAGTACCACGACGGGCGGTCGTCCGGGACGGTCCTGACCTGGGCCGGTCTCTGCGAGCGGGCTGAGCGGATCCGTACGGACCTGCTCGACGGCGGCGCACGGCGCCACTGCGTGTCGGCCCTGGTGCTGAACGACCATCCGGACCTGATCCCGACCCTGCTCGCCCTGTGGCAGCTCGACAGCCCGCCGGTGCTGCTCGACCCCCAGTGGGGCGGCGGGCTGACCGCGTCGATCCTGGCGCACAGCACGCCGGTCTTCCGGGTCGACCTCGAACCGGCCGTGACGGTGACACCGCTGGCCGCCGGGGCGGGCTCCACCGACGTCCCGTCCGACGCCGTCTTCATCGGCTACACCTCCGGCAGCACGGGCGACCCCAAGGCCATCGTGTTCACCCACGAGCGGCTCCACGACGGGACGCTGGGGAACGTCTCGGCCTCGCTGCGACTGCGCGGCGCGCCGCCGGCCCGGCTGGCCCGGTCCATGCGGATGTCGGGATCGGGTGTCATCAACCTGCACCACACCTGGGCCGCCGTGCTCGGCGCCTGCGTGGTGGTCCTCCCGGAGCTGACCGTCGCGACGGCCCCGGGGTACTGGTCCCGGCTGGCGGAGCACCGCATCGACCAGACCTTCCTGGTGCCCCAACTGGTGGAGCTGGTCAACCGGTTCGCCCAGGACCGGGACACCACCGTGCCCGGCCCGCTCTGCTTCACCGGCAGCGCCCCGCTCTCGCCCCGGACCCAGGAGCGGTTCCAGCGCCGCTTCGGGCTGCCGCTGCTCAACGCCTACGGGCTCTCCGAGACCTCGTCGGCCGCCTTCTTCGGGGACCTCGGCGACGACGGCATGGCGACCAACCGGATCGGGGTGCCCGAGCGGGTCGCCGCCCGGCTGCGGGACTCGGCCGGGCGGATCGTCGAGGGCCGGGGCGAGGGCGAGATCGAGCTGTCCGGGACCCAGGTCTTCGCGGGCTACTACCGCAACCCGGTCGCCACGGCCGAGACCCTCGTCGGGGGATGGCTGCGCACCGGGGACATCGCGCGGCGCGAGGAGGACGGTGTCTACCGGCTGGTCGGGCGCAGCAAGGACGCCGTCATGAAGGGGAGTTACGCGATCTACCTGACCGAGGTGGAGGAGGCCGCGGCCGCCCACCCGGACGTCCTGGAGGTGGCGGCCGTGCCGCTGCGGCTCGCCGAGAGCACGGAGGACATCGGATGCCTGGTCCGGCTGGTCGAGGGGGCGGCCACCGCGCCGGAGGACGTCCTCGGCTGGCTCCGCGAGTCGCTGGGCGCGCGGCGCGCGCCGTGCCGTGTCGTGCTGACGGAGGCGCCGCTGCCGCGCGGCGGCCAGGACAAGCTGGTCCGGCCCGCCATCGCCGCGCTCTGGGACGCGCTGCCCAACGTCCCCCGCACGCTGGGCAGTTCGTGGGAGAGCGCCGGGGCGGGCCGATGACCGCCCAGCAGCAGCAGCCGCCGCAGGCGCAGTCCCCGCAGCCGCCGCGCCCGGCGGGCCACCGCCGTGCCGCCGCTCCGCCCTGCCCCACCGGCGGCGCCGGTCACCCGGGAGGCGGACGGTGATCGCCGGTGTCACGCACCTGACCATGGAGTCCCCGCTGGAGTCCGGCATCGCCCTGGGCGCCGCCCTGGGCTTCGGACTCGACTTCGTGGACCGGGTCGAACTCCCGGCCGCCTTCGAGGCGGTGGAGGACGAGGACCATGTCCTCCCGCTCGCCCTGCTGGCCGCGCCCTCCGGCATCCGGCTGGAGGTGGTGGACCACGGCCGGACGAGCGGGCGGCGCGGCGCGTACGAGGCGATCTTCCGCTGCCCGCCGCCGGCCGGACCGCCGGTGGCCGGACGGGAGGCCCTGCGGGAGGCCCTGCGGTCGGAGGGGTCCCTGACCGACCCGGTCTGCCGGGCGGTGGCCGGCCCCGCCGGGGCGGCGTGGTTCGAGTCCGGATCCGGGTCCGGGCCGGACGCCGCTTCGGACACGGCGGCCGGCGGACTGGCCGGACTGCTCTGCCGGGTGCCGGACGTGCCGGCCGAGGCGGACTTCTGGTCGGCGTTCGCCAAGGCCCGCTGGGACTCGGTCCGGCCGGACGCGGCCTGGGGCACCCTCTCCTCGCCGCTGTTCCCGGCAGCGTGCCGGCTGCTGCTCGTCCCCGGCGACGGGACCCGGCCCGCGCACGCCATGAACGACCTGGGATTCCCCTCCATCGGCGTCGCGAGCACCTCGATCGAGGCCGACTGCGCCAGGGCGGTGGCCGCCGGGGCGACGCTGCGCGCCGAGGCCGTCGTCACCTCGGTCGGCGGGCGCCCGCTGCGGATGGCGCTGATCGAGACCCCCGGCGGCGCGCCCGTCGAACTCCTCTCCGTGCACCGGGGAGCAGCCCGGTAGCGTCCGCCTCGTGCGGCCCGCGGCCGCCCCGGCCGGGGCGCGCGTCCCCGTCCTCCGCCCCTATCCACGCAGGAGCACAGCCCGATGACATTCAAGCTTGAGGGACCGGTCCTCGAAGGCGCGGTCGTGCGCCTGGAGCCACTGACGCACCGGCACCGGCCGGACCTGGCCGCGGCGGTCGAGGAGAACCGCGCCTCGTACGACTTCACCTGGGTCCCCCGGGCCGAGGAGGTCGAGCGGTACATCGACGAGCAGCTCGGCCGGGCGGCCACCGGCAAGCTGGCCCCGTACGCGCAGGTCGAGCGGGCGTCCGGCCGGGCGGTGGGCGTCACGGCCTACTGGGACCCGCGCCTCTGGCCGGAGCAGGACCGGCTCTGCGCGGTCGAGGTCGGCTTCACCTGGCTGGCGGCCTCGGCCCAGGGCACCGGCATCAACACGGAGGCCAAGCTGCTGCTCTTCCGGCACGCGTTCGAGGAGTGGGGCGTCTCCCGGGTCGACCTCAAGACGGACGCCCGCAACAGCCGCTCCCGGGCCGCCATCCAGAAGGCGGGCGCCCGGTTCGAGGGGGTGCTCCGCAACTGGTCGAAGTCCTGGGCCCCGGGTGAGGACGGACGGCTGCGGGACTCGGCGATGTTCTCCGTCGTCGCCGACGAGTGGCCGCAGTGCCGAGCCGCGCTGGAGCGGCGGCTCGCGGCGGCGCGGCACCCCGTCCCGGCGCAGCACCCCGTCCCGGGACCGCCCCCGGCGCCGGCGGTCCCGGCACCCGACCGGACGGCCTGAGAGGAGCCTCGGATGGCACTGTGGGACAACTACGACGACGTGGACTTCCAGGTCGTGGCGAACGCGGCGGGCCAGTACTCGGTGTGGCCCTCGACCCGCCCGTGCCCGCCCGGCTGGTCCGGCACCGGCTTCGCCGGGCCCTGGCAGGCCTGCCTCGACGAGATCGACGGGATCGACCGCCGTGGGCGGGGCCGGCCGGGCACGGCGGAGCGGGCCCCCGTAGCCGCTGCCGGCCCGCGGCCCGCTCCCGAGGATGGGCGCTCGGCCCTGTACGGCCCGCACCGCGCCGTACCCGACGTCCCGGTCACGGAGCTGATCCGGGCGCGGGAACTCCCGGCCGACCTCGTCGCCGCGGTCTGCGGCGAGCAGCGACTGACCAGGGGCGAGCTGTTCGACACGGCCGCCGGCTGGGCCCGCGTGCTCACCGAGGAGGGCTGCGGGCGCGAAGTCCCGGTCGGACTGCTGCTGCCGCGCGGCCTGGACGCGCTCACCGCGATCTTCGCGGTGCTGGAGGCCGGCGGCGGGTACGTCCCGCTGTCCTGCGACGACCCGCCCGCGCGGACCGAGGCCGTCCTGCGCGACTGCGGGGCGCGGACGGTCGTCACCACGGACGAGCTGGCCGCCACCCTGGGCCCGCAGGCCGGCCGCGTCCTCACCCTGTCGGAGCTCCGGGCCCGGGCGGCGGGCTCCACGGCGCGGCCACGGCCGGCCGCCGGCGACGACCTCGCGTACGTCTTCTACACCTCCGGCACGACCGGGCGGCCCAAGGGCGTCGAGGGCACCCACCGGCAGCTGGTCAACTACGCGCTCTGGTGCGGCCGGGCGTTCGAGCACCGGCCGGGGGAGGTGACCTTCCTCAATGCCTCGCTGTTCTTCCTCGGCTCGCTCACCACGATCTTCACCCCGATGCTGGAGGGCCGGCCGATCGTCGTCGCACCCGACGGCGTGACGACGGACGAGCTGCTGGAGCTCACCCGACGGTCCACGGGCGGCCTGTTGAAGGTCACCCCCACGCACCTGCGCATGATGACGGCCCGGGGTGTCCCGCAGGACGGGCTGGCACGCCAACTCATGGTGGGCAGCGAGCCGTTGACGTTCACCCCGGAGATCCGGGCCTGGCTGGGCGGCGACCGGAGCCGGGTGATGGTCAACCACTACGGCCTGACCGAGACGCACGGCTGCTTCTGCCACCGGCTCACCGGCGACGAGGAGACCGGCGGCAGGATCCCGGTCGGGACGCCCATCGACAACGTCGAGGCCTACCTCGTGGACCGCGACGGCGAGCTGGTCGGGATCGGCGAGGTCGGCGAACTGCTCGTCGGCGGGCCCTCGCTGGGGCGGGGATACCGGCACCGGCCGGCCCTCACCGCGGAGCGCTGGATCCCGCACCCCTGGGGGGCCGACGGCGCGCGGCTGCTGCGCACCGGCGACCTGGCCCGGCTGGGCGCCGACGGTGTGGTGACGGTGCTGGGCCGGGCGGACCGGCAGGTGAAGATCCGCGGCCACCGGGTCGAGCCGGCGGCCGTCGAGGAGGCCCTGCGGGGCCTGCCCGGGGTCGGGGAGGCCCTCGTCCTGCCCCGGTCCGCCGACGGGACGACCGCACTGGACGCGTTCGTGCTCCGGGCCGCCGGGGCCGGTGCGGACCCCGACCCGGTGGCGCTGCGCGAAGCCCTGGAGACGGTGTTCCCGCCCCAGTGGATCCCGGCCCGGATGGCGGTGCTGGACGAGTTCCCGGTGAACGCCAACGGCAAGGTCGACATCGCCGCGCTGCCGGTACCCCGCCCACCGGTGCCGGTGGCCGCCGCCGGCGGGCCGGCCGAACGCTGGAGCAGGCTGGACCGGATCGTCGCCGAGGCCTACTGCGACGTCCTGGAGGTGGACGACATCGGGCTGGCGGACGGCTTCTACGACCTGGGCGGCGACTCCCTGACGTCGGTCCGGGTGGCGGCCCTGGTCGGGCGGGCGCTCGGCCGGGACGTCCCCGCGCCGTCGGCCGACGCGGCCACCGTACGCGGCTACGCGCGCCGGATCGGCCCCGCCGGGGCCGCTGCGCCGGCCGCCCCGGCGAAGCGGGGGAGCTGACGTGCCGCCGGACCGGCCGGTGACGCTGCTCACCGGGGCGACCGGCTTCCTCGGCTCGGCCCTGGCGGTGCGGCTGGCCGAGCAGGGGGACACCGTGCGCTGCCTCGTCCGGGGGGCGACCGCCGAGGAGCGGGCCGCGCGACTGCGCGCCGCCCTCGACGGCCGGCTCGCCGAGGAGCACCGGCACCGGATCGAGGTCGTCCCGGGAGACCTCGCCGAGGAGCGCCTCGGCCTCCCGCCCGCCGCCTTCGAGGCCCTGGGCCGGGGCGTCTCCCGGGTCGTCCACTGCGGGGCGCGGGTCAACATGACGCTGCCCTACCAGTCCCTGTACGGCGCCAACGTCCGCGCCACCGAGGACCTGCTCGAACTCGCCGAGGCCCGGGCGGCGTCCTTCTGCTACGTGAGCAGCCTCGCGGCGGTCGGCCGGGGCGTCACCGGCGAGCCGTTCGAACTCACCGCCCCGGTGTCGGGCGGGTACGGGCTGACCAAGTGGTCGGCCGACCGGCTGGTCAGCGTGGCGCACCAGGAGGGGCGGCTGCGGGCCGTCGTCCTGCGGCCGGGCCGGATCACGGCGCACTCCGGCACCGGGCGCTCCAACCCCGACGACCTCCTGGAGGGCGTCATCCGGGTCTCGGCGCGACTCGGCCTGGCCCCGGTGCTCGACACCAGGATCCGGCTCAGCCCGGTCGACTGGGTCAGCCGGCTCGTCGTCGCGCTCTGCGGGACCGACCGGGCCCACGGGCAGGCGTACCACCTGATCGCCGCCCGGACCCTGCCGTGGGCCGCCGTCCCGGCCGCGCTGCGCGCCGCGGGGTACCGGCTCACCGACCTGCCGTACCCGCGGTGGCGATCGGCCGTCCTGGACGCCGGCCGGGAGGACCCGGCGCTGGCCAGGATCGCCCACGCGCTGCCCGGGACCCCGCTCTCCTTCGACGACCGGACGGCCTGCGAACCCCGCAACGCCGCCCGGACGCTGGGTGGCGACCACCCGGAACCGCCCTCCGCGGAGCGGCTGCTCGAAGCGACCCTCGGCCGCTGGCAGCTCGCGGGTGAGCTGCCCCGCGTCCCCTGAAGGGGCAGAGCCCCGAGGACGCCGGATCGGGGGGCGGTTCGGCCCGTGGGGTGGGGTGGGCCGGGCGCGCGGCCGGCCGGAGCAGGGCGCGGGCGGCTGCGGGCCCCGTGTGTGACGTCAGCGTGGCCGCTCGTCGGGGCCCCCGGCGGCCCGGCCGCCCGCCCGCTGGTCGGCCCGCTCCTCGGGCCGGCCGCTCGCGCTCCCGCCGGCGGCCGTCCCGTCCGCCTCGCCCGCGTCGCCGTGCCGGCCGGCCTCCGCCGCGGCCGTCCCGTCCGTCCCGTCCGTCCCGTCCGCGTCGCCGCGACCGCCGCGCCGGGAGAACAGCAGGGGCAGCAGGGACAGCGCCACCAGCGCCAGCACCAGGGGCAGCAGGTAGTGGTCGATGCCGGGGAAGGACGCGCCCAGGGCGTAGCCCGCCAGGATGGTGCCCTGCGTCCAGAGCAGCCCGCCGACCACCTGCCAGAAGGTGAAGGTCGCCGTCGGCACCCGCAGCAGGCCCGCCGCGGGCCCGAGCACGGACCGCACCATCGGTACGAAGCGCCCGAACACGATCGCCTTGCGCCAGCCGTAGCGCTCAAGCAGCTCCTCCGAGCGCGCCGTCGCGCGTCTGAGCCGGGTACCGCGGCTCCGGGCCAGCAGGGACGTCCCGCCGTGCCGGCCGATCACGAACCCGAGCTGGGTGCCGGCCAACGACCCGACGGCCGCGCAGAGCAGCACCTGCCAGAGGGTGAGGTACGGCCCCTGGTGCCCCGTCGTGCCGGTGCCGGCGGCGCAGAGCACCCCCGCCGGGAAGAGCAGCGTGTCGCCCGGGACGAAGAAACCGACCACCAGCAGCCCGGCCTCGACGAAGGTCACCAGCAGCACGGCGAGGGCGCCGTAGGCGGCCAGCAGCTCGGATCCGCTGGTGAGATCCAGCGCCGACGTCATTCGTCACCCCTGCTCGCCTGGTCCGCCGTGGGCTGCGTGATCTCCTCCCCACAGTAGTCCGGTGCCGCGGGAGGGCGCCGCCGGAGACGACGGCCCCCGGCCGGCCGCCGGGCCCGTGCGCGAGCGCAGCGCTACGTGAACGAACCGTTGCGCGAGCGCTGCGAGTGGCCCTCGGGTCCTCGGCGCTGGGCCTGGTGAGGGTGGCCGTTGCCCGGGCGGCGGCCACGGGGGCGGCAGGGAGCTTCAGGTGAGTGCGAGCCGCCGCCCGGCCGGCCCGCGCCGGTGC
The DNA here is from genome assembly GCF_014655955.1 of Kitasatospora indigofera. Taxonomy (GTDB): domain Bacteria; phylum Actinomycetota; class Actinomycetes; order Streptomycetales; family Streptomycetaceae; genus Kitasatospora; species Kitasatospora indigofera. The sequence goes on along the minus strand of NZ_BNBO01000034.1, from coordinate 39,807 downwards.
ACGGAGCGATCCGGCCGAGCCGCTCGGCGGTGCCCTTACGAGCGCCTGGTCGCCCGTGACGGACCCGGAGCCGTGGACGTGCCGGCGGTCGGCCGGCGGCCGGGCTTCGGGAAGTCCGGGCGGGCGCGGGGCCGGTGGCCGATGATGGCCGGATGACGGAGAACCAGGGACCGAAGTCGCTGAGCGACGATGCCGAGCTGTTCGCGATCGCCCTGCTGAAGGCCCGCCTCGCGGCCGGCTCCCCGTCGGCGGCGGCGAAGGCGTGCTCGGACATCCTCGACCGCTTCCAGGCCAGGTTCGACGAGCGGGGCCTGCGCACCCTGGCGGCCCATCTGGTCGAGGTCGCGGCCGGCCTCGCCGGCGGTCGGCTGGACGCCTTGGAGCGCCTGGAGAGGATCGAGCGCGAGGCCCTGCAACGCCAGCAGCAGCCCGGGCAGTGGCCGGCGCCCTGACCGGCGCACCCGGACCGCCCGCCGGCGGGGGCCGCCGCCGTGCGGTCGGGTGGCGCTCCACCACGTGAGCCGAGGTGCCGGGCCGTGACGGGCACACGGCTGGTCCTCCTGCGGCTGGTGCGGTGGGCCTGGCCCCGCCGACAACGCCGCGGCCCGGTTCCTGCGACCATGGCCGGCCGGCCCGGCACGTCGCCGCCACAGATCCGCGTCGGCCGGGGGCGGCGGCGCCCGGTCGCACCGGACCCCAGGGGAGGCGCACGGGTCCGCCGCCCGTGCGTGGCGCCGCACCGGCCCTTGCCCGGGCGGTGGCCGCGCTCGGCGGTGGCCTCGGCCGACGGCGTGGGCGAGGCCCCAGGCCGTCGCCGCGGCGAGCGGCAGGCCGAGCAGCGCGGTCCGTTCGCCTCCGGACCGGCTGCCCCATCAGGCCTCGGCCGGTGCGAGGGGTCGTGTTCCAGCACGATCCGGAGGACTTCGAATCGCCGCTGTGCCACCGATCCCGTTCCCGCTCCCTTGGTGGCTCCGTCGGTGGCCTCCGTCGGTCCGAGGGGCGGTCGCCGGACCGGTCAGCAGCCGCCGGCGGTGGAGCAGGAGTCCTGCGGAGCGGCACCGAGGGTGATCAGCTGCGGAGCAGCACCGAGGGTGATCAGCTGCGGTGCGGCCGGTGCCGAGCAGCAGCCGCCGCCGTCGGTCGGCTCGGTGTCGGGCTGGTCGAACAGGCCCGCGCCGCCGCACACGCCGGTCTCCGGCAGCGTCAGCTCGACGCGGGCTGCGGCCTCGTGGTCGCCGGCCAGGGCGGCGGCGACCGAGCGGACCTGCTCGTAGCCGGTCATGGCCAGGAACGTGGGCGCGCGGCCGTAGGACTTCATGCCGACCAGGTGAACACCGCTCTCGGGGTGCGAGAGCTCGGCGGCGCCGTGCGGGTAGACGGTGCCGCAGGAGTGCTGGTTGGGGTCGATCAGCGGCGCGAGTGCCACCGGCGCCTGGAGGCGCTCGTCGAGGCCGAGGCGGACCTCGGACAGGAAGGACAGGTCCGGGCGAAGCCCGGTGAGGACGATGACCTCGTCCAGTGGTTCGCTGCGGCGGCCGTCCTCCGAGAGCAGGGCCACCCGGCCGTCGGCCGGTTCGACGCCGGCGGTGCGGAACCCGGTGAGGGCGCTCGCGTGGCCCGCCTCGACGGCCGCCTTGGCCCGCAGGCCGAGCGCACCGCGGGCGGGGAGCTGGTCGGCCTCGCCGCCGCCGTAGGTCGAGCCGCTGAGGCCGCGCCGCAGGACCCAGACCGCGTGCGTGCCGGGCTCCTCCGTCGCCAGGCCGGCGAGGAGGGCGAGGGCGGTGAACGCGGAGGCGCCGCTGCCGACCACGGCGGTGCGCCTGCCCGCGTACCGGGCGCGTACGGCGGGGTCCTTCAGGTCCGGGACGCGGTAGGAGATCCGGGCGGCGTGGGTGCGCTCGCCGAGGGCGGGCAGGCCGTCGGCGCCGAGCGGGTTGGAGGTGGACCAGGTGCCCGAGGCGTCGACGACCGCGCGGGCGGTGATGCGCTGCTCGCCCCCGTCGGCCGTGGTGACGTGCACGGTGAAGGGCTGCTCGTCGCGGCCGGAGTCGACGATCCGGTCCCGGCCGGCGCGCGCGACGCCGGTGACCCGGGCGCCGTAGCGCACGCGCTCGCCCAGGACGTCGGCGAGCGGCTGCAGGTACTGCTCGGCCCAGTCGGCGCCGGCCGGGTAGGAGGCGCCGTCCGGGCGGACCCAGCCGGTGGGGGCGAGGAGCTTCTCGGCGGCCGGGTCCACCACCTCGGCCCAGGGCGAGAAGAGCCGGACGTGGCCCCACTCGCGCACCGCCGTACCGGCGCCGGGCCCTGCCTCCAGGACCAGGGGCTCGATGTTCTGCTCGATCAGGTGGGCGGCGGCGGCCAGGCCGACCGGGCCGGCGCCGATCACGACGACGGGCAGCGGACCGGCAGGGGTGTTCTCGCTCATGTCAGTGTCTCCGGAAGGGATGCGGGGTGGGTGGTGGGGGCGCGGCCGGGTCAGCAGCAGCCGGCGCCGGCGGCGACGGCCTCGCGCTCGGCGGCCGGGGCGCAGCAGGCCCCGGCGGAAGCGGCCTGCTCGGCGGTCCCGCAACAGGGGGCCGCGGCCACGGTCACCTCCACGGCCGGGCGTTCGCCGGCCGTCGGGCCGCAGCATGCGGTGGGCCGGGTGGCGGCGTCCGGGGCGGGGGCGGCGTGGTCACTTGTGGCGTTGTCACTCACGGCGTGGTCACTTGTGGCTCTGTCACTCATGGCGATCTCCTCGTCGGGCGGCACGTACTCGTCGGCGGACCGGGGGGAAGCCACCCGCTTCGCTGATTCGACGTTTGTCGATGCGTTGTCGAGCTTGCCGCTCACTTCGATGGATGTCAACATAGACATATGTCGAATCTGAAGTCGCTGGAGCTGCCGGTCGTCGAGCCCGAGGGTGCGCCCTGCTGCCCGCCCGTCACCTCGGCGGCCCTGTCCGAGGCGGACTCGGTGAAGATGGCCGCGATGTTCAAGGCCCTCGCCGACCCGGTGCGTCTGCGGCTGTTCTCCCGGGTCGCCTCCCACGAGGGCGGCGAGGCGTGCGTGTGCGACATCCAGGACGTCGGCGTCTCCCAGCCCACCGTCTCCCACCACCTCAAGAAGCTCCGCGAGGCCGGCCTGCTCACCAGCGAGCGGCGCGGCACCTGGGTCTACTACCGGGTCGCCCCCGAGGTGCTCGCCGCGATGGCAGGCCTGCTGTCGGCCGCCCGCTGAAGGCTCGCCCCGGCTGCCGGGGCTGTCGCCAAGGGCCTTTCATCGATTATCGTCGATGGTCGATGAATGAGATGCGTTCCACCACGCCCCTGATCGACGCGGAGGCCGCCCGGCGGTACGCGGCGTGGTTCAGGGCGCTGGCCGATCCGACCCGCGTCCGGCTGCTCCACCTGCTGGCCATGGAGGGCCGGCCGATGGCCGTCGGTGAGATCGTCGAACGGGCGGGCGTCGGCCAGTCCACCGTCTCGCACCACCTGAAGATCCTCGCCGAGGTGCGTTTCGTCCTGGCCGAGCGCCAGGGCACCTCCACCCGGTACGAGGTCAACCGGACCTGCCTGGCGGTCTTCCCGGCCGCCGTGCGGACGATTCTCGGCGAAGCCCCCGCCGGAGAGGGGAGCGACGGTGGCCGCTGACTTCACCGTCGCCCCGATGACCGCGGCCCACGCGCCCCAGGTCCTGGCGATCTACCGGGCCGGCATCGACGAGGGCAACGCCACCTTCGAGACCGAGGCCCCGGCCTGGGAGGCGTTCGACGCCGGGAAGCTCCCGGCCCACCGCCACGTCGCCCTTGAGCCGGGCGGCCGAGTCCTCGGCTGGGTCGCCGCGAGCCGTGTCTCCGACCGGTGCGCCTACGCCGGCGTGGTCGAGCACTCCGTCTACGTCCACCCCGACGCCCGCGGGCGCGGCGTCGCCCGGGCCCTGCTGGACGCCCTGATCCACTCCACCCAGGCCGCCGGCATCTGGACCGTCCAGTCCGGGATCTTCCCCGAGAACACCGCCAGCCTCGCCCTGCACCGGCGGGCGGGCTTCCGCGTCATCGGCACCCGCGAGCGGATCGGCCGGCACCACGGCGTCTGGCGCGACGTCGTGCTGGTCGAACGCCGGAGCCCGGTCGTCGGCTGAGCGCGAGCCGGCCGGCGGCCGCCGGCGCTGCCGAGGGTGGGCCGGCGCGGTGGTGGAAGCCGAAGTGCTGGGTGGGGGAGCGGCAGACGAGCGCAACGGCCATGAAGTCCTTGTGGATCAGGTACCACCACTTGGGGGAGTGCCCGCCCCGGGCGAGCCGGCCGCCCACACCCGGGGGAAGCCGCCCGGGGGCCCGGGCCCGCATGAGCGGCGCCCGGGTGCGCCGGACCTCGCTCAGTTCGGAGCGGCTGCGGTCGTGGTGCGGCGGCGGTGGCCGAAGACCAGGGCCACCAGGGCCAGGCCGAGGAGGCCGCCGATCAGCTGCATGCCGACGAAGCCCGGCACGGAGCCCGGGGCGATGCCGGCGAAGGTGTCGGTGAACGCGCGGCCGACGGTGACGGCCGGGTTGGCGAAGGAGGTGGAGGAGGTGAACCAGTAGGCGGCGCCGATGTAGGAGGCGACCGCGACCGGTGCGAACCGCAGGTGGTCGGTCTTCGCGAGGCCGAAGATCAGCAGGACCAGGCCGGCGGTGGCGACGACCTCGCCGAGCAGCAGGTGCCCGGCGGAGCGGTTGTGGGTCGACCACTTCACCAGCTGCTCCCCGAACATGGCGTCCGCCAGGATCGCCCCGGCGATCGCGCCGACGATCTGTGCCGGGATGTAGGCGGCGACCTCGCGCGGGCCCAGGCCCTTCGGGTCCTTGCGGCCGGTCCACCACTCGGCCAGCGTGACGACCGGGTTGAAGTGCGCGCCGGAGACGGGCCCTAGCAGCAGGATCAGCACGCCGAGGCCGAAGACGGTGGCCAGCGAGTTGGCGAGCAGCTGCAGGCCGACGTCCTTGCTGAGCTCGGTGGCCTGGATGCCGGATCCGACAACCACGGCAACGAGGGCGGCGGTGCCGACCAGCTCAGCGGCAACCCGGTTCACCAGCCTGACGGCGGGCGGCTCGACGGCCGGCGTCTCGGCCTCGGCGAAGTCGGGTCTGGCCTCGTCTATGGCGCTCACGGACGAACTCCTCGTGCAAAGGGGCGGGACAGGCCGCCGGATCGGGCTGCGGGGTTCAGCAGGACCGCTTGCGGTTTTCCGCGGCGGCTTCGCGGGCGGTGGCGGCCAGCTCGGCGAACTCCGCGGCCACGGCCTCAAGGGCGTCGGGGCGGAGCGAGTAGTAGGTGAAGCGGCCGCACGGCTCGGTGTCGACCAGCCCGGCGTCCCGGAGGATCTTGAGGTGGTTCGACAGGTTCGTCTGCCGGGCGCCGGTCTCCTCGACGAGGTGGGTCGTGCACAGCGCCTCCTGGGCGAGCAGCGTGAGGATCTGGATCCTCAGCGGGTCGGCCAGGGCCTTCAACACGTCACTGTCGACTGACATCACCATGGGCTGATACGTTAGCGGCCCTCGGCGGAAAACCCAAGCCGAACGGCCCGCCCGGGCCTGAGAAGCGCCGCGCCCCGCCGCGGGTCCCGACGAAGGAAGAGCCATGCCCACCACCGCCTCCGCGTCCGTGCTGTTCGTCTGCATCCACAACGCGGGCCGCTCCCAGATGGCCGCCGGATTTCTGCGCCACCTCGCGGGCGACCGCATCGAGGTCCGCTCGGCCGGCTCCGTGCCCGGGGACCGGATCAACCCGTCGGCGGTCGCCGCGATGGCCGAGCTCGGCATCGACATCTCCGGCCGGAAGCCCAAGGTGCTGACCACCGACGCGGTCCAGGCCTCCGACTACGTCATCACCATGGGCTGCGGCGACGCCTGCCCGTACTTCCCCGGCAAGACGTACCTGGACTGGAAGCTCGACGACCCGGCCGGCCAGGGGGTCGAGGCGGTCCGCCCCATCCGCGACGAGATCAAGCGCCTCATCGAGGGCCTGATCGCCGAGATCGACGCCGGGCGGCAGGAGAGCTGACGCCCAGGAGCGCCCCCTCCGGCGGCGGCATCCGCGCCCGCACCCGCGCGCACACCCCTCGCCCGTGGATGCCGAGGAGCCCGTGGACGCGAGAGGCCCACGGACCTCCGCCCGGGCCGGCCGCCCGTCGGCCCCCGCCCGGCCACCTGCCCACCCCGGATGACGGATGAGGCGCCGTTCACGGGGCACAAGCGTGTCCGTGGACCGGGCAACCGGTCCGTACCCCACCTCAGGTGGCCCCGCTCCGGGGCCACCGCTCGGTGGGTCGCGGCGACCGGCCGTGTTGTCCGGGCAGAGGAAGGGTGTGGGGGACGTGACGAAGGCTCTGGACGGACTCGGTGTGCCCGAAGTGGTCGAGCACCCCGCGCTGCGGGCCCGCCCGGCCCGGGGCCTGGCGGGGTGGCTGTTGCACGACAGGGTGCAGCCGGCCGGCCCGGCGGGCGGGGAGGACCACACCCGGAAGCAGGCCTGGTGGAAGGTGATGTGCCTGACCGGCGTGGACTACTTCTCCAGCCTGGCCTACGTGCCGGCGATCGCCGCCCTGGCCGCGGGCGCGGTGTCGCCGCTGGCGACGCTGCTGATCGTGGCGCTGACGCTGCTGGGGATGCTGCCGATGTACCGGCGGGTGGCGCGCGAGAGCCCGAACGGCGCGGGATCGGTGGCGATGCTGGAGGACCTGCTGCCGTTCTGGCGCGGCAAGCTGTTCGTGCTGGTCCTGCTGGGCTTCGTGGCCACGTCGTGGATCATCACGATCACGCTCTCGACGGCGGACGCGGCGGTGCACGTGGTGGAGAACCCGCTCTTCCCCGCGGCCCTGCACGGCCACGAGGTGGCCATCACGGTGGGGCTCCTGCTGTTGCTGGGCGGGGTGTTCCTGCTCGGGTTCAGCGAGGCGGTCAGTGTGGCGATCCCGCTGGTGGCGGTGTTCCTGGTGCTCAACGCCGTGGTCATCGCGGTCGGTGCGGTCGACGTGGTCACCACGCCCGGCGTCTGGCCGGCCTGGACCCACGCGCTCGCCGAGGGCGGGGGCGGCGTCGGTGCCCTGGCCGGTCCGGCCCTGCTGGCCTTCCCGCTGCTGGTGCTCGGCCTGTCGGGATTCGAGACGGGGGTCAGCATGATGCCGCTCATCGCCTCGGACGGCGCCGGGGCCGAACAGCGGCTCGCCTCGCGGATCCGCAACGCGCGGCGACTGCTGACCACCGCGGCCGTCGTGATGAGCGTCTTCCTGCTCGCCGCGAGCTTCGTCACCACCCTCCTCGTCCCCCGGGAGGAGTTCGAGCCGGGAGGGGCGGCCAACGGCCGGGCGCTGGCCTGGCTGGCGCACGAGCACGTCGGTGCGGCGTTCGGCACCGTCTACGACATCAGCACGATCCTGATCCTGTGGTTCGCGGGTGCCTCCGCGATGGCCGGGCTGATCAACATCGTCCCCCGCTACCTCCCCGACTACGGGATGGCCCCCGAGTGGGCCCGCGCGGTGCGCCCCGTCGTCCTGGTCTACACCGCGCTGTGCGTCGTCATCACGATCGGCTTCGGCGCCGACGTCAACGCGCAGGCCGGCGCGTACGCCACGGGCGTCCTCGCGATGATGGTCTCCGGCGCGTTCGCCGTCACCGTCTCCGCCCTGCGCCGCCGGCGGCGGGCGGCGACGGCGGGCTTCGCCGTCCTCACCGCCGTCCTCCTCTACGCGCTCGTCGCCACCATCGTCGACAAGCCGGACGGGATCGCCATCTCCGGGATGTTCATCGCCGGCATCATCACGGTGTCGGTGATCTCGCGCGTCACGCGCACCACCGAACTGCGGGCCGACCGCATCGTGTTCGACCCCGACGCCCGCCGGTTCCTCGCCGACACCGTCGCCCACGACCAGGCGATCAACATCATCGCCAACCGCCGCCAGGCGGGCGACCGGGCCGAGTACGCCGACAAGGAGGCCGAGCAGCGGGGCGACAACCCGGTACCCGGCGCCGCGGACGTGCTGTTCCTGGAGATCGACGTCGTCGACCCCTCCGACTTCAGCGAGACCCTGACCGTCCACGGCGTCGAGATCGAGGGCTACCGCGTGCTGCGCGCCGAGGCGCCCGCGGCCCCCAACGCCATCGCCGCGCTGCTGCTCGCCCTGCGCGACACCACGGGCATCCAGCCGCACTGCTACTTCGCCTGGGCCGAGGGCAGCCCCCTCAAGCACATGTTCCGCTATTTCCTCCTCGGCCGCGGCGACACGGCCCCCGTCACCCGCGAGATCATCCGCAGGAACGAACCCGACCCGGCCCGCCGCCCGCGCATCCACGTCGGCGGCTGAGGCGCCCGGCCCACCGGTCGGGCCGCCCGCCGGTCGGCCGGCCCGCCGCGCGGTCGCCCCCGCCGCCTGCACCGGCCGCCGGATGGGCTGTTCGGTCCAGCCGGTCCTGCCGGTGCGGGTGTGGCGGGCGCCCCAGCGGGAGGTGAGCCGGCCGACGGTGAACAGCCCGCGGCCGCCCCCGTCGAGGGCGCGCGCCCGGTGCGGACGGGGGCTGGTCCTGCTGCCGTCGGAGACCTCGCAGATCGGGCCCGCGTTGTGGATCAGCCGCAGCTCCAGCGGCGGCCGGGCGTAGCGGAGGCCGTGGCCGACGAGGTCGCCGACGACCGGCGCGGTCCGGGCGCCGGACAGCGGGACGACGTCGAACCAGTCGCGCCCGACGCGGGCCGCCGGATCGGCGGGCAGGTACCGGCTGGCCGTCTCGACGGCGGGCCGGGCGGGCGGCCGGTGCTGCAGCAGGCTCCGCTGCGGGCCGAGCGAGGCGTGCGCGGCCTGGTCGGGGGCGGCGGCTTCGACGTGCCACCAGCCGTGGCCCCGGGCGTCGGCCGGCGGGCAGCCGCGTGGCTGGACCTCCACGCGACGCCACGTCTGGTCACCGACCACGCCGCACTGCTGGAGATGAACGCCGCGGATCTGTCCGCCGTCACGGGCGTCGCGCTGCCGGAAGCACCACCGCCGCCCGGGCCGACGGCCGTGGACGCGGCGGCCATGCTCCGGGAGGCCGCGACACCCCCCCGCCGGGCAGCGGCGGCCGGCGACGGCGGGACCTTCCGTGTGCCGGGTCAGCGGATTCCGCCGGTTCGCGGGAATCGCCTTGCGCAATGGTCAAGAATCGTTGACCATTACTCGCATGCCTACCGATGAGCTTCCGGAGACGTTCCACGTCACCACGGACGAGCAGCTGCGCGCCGTCTCCAGCCTCACCCGTCACCGGATCATGGCCGTGCTCCGCTTCGAGCCGGCGACGATCACGCAGATCGCCGAGCGAGTGGGCCTCGCGAAGGGGAGTTCCAGCTATCACGTACGGCTGCTGGAGCGGGCCGGCCTGGTGAAGGTGGTACGGACCCGGAAGGTCCGGGGCGTCACCGAGCGGTACTACGCCATGGCCGCGCGGTCGATCGAGCTGCCGGATCCGGGCGAGGGAGGGCCGGACGTGCTGATGCGCCATGCGGTGGCGGACCTGGAGGCGTCGCCCGCCGACGGGGAACGGCACGTGCGGATGGCCCATCTTCGGCTCACCGAGGAGCAGTTCGCCCAGTTGGGGGCGCGGCTGGAGGCTCTGGCGGACGAGTACCGGGAGCTGTCCGATCCGTCGTTGCCGGACGCGTCGCTCGTCTTCGCGCTGTTCCGCCCGGCAGTGCTCGTGCAGGCCGAGGGGGACGCCAAGTGACCACGGATGTCGCGAAGTTGCCGTCCGGGTTCGGACGGCTGTGGACCGCGCAGACGGTCTCCTCGCTCGGTGACGGGGTGACGCACGCCGCGCTGCCGCTGCTCGCGTTGACGCTGACACGGGACCCGATGGCGCTCGCCGTCGTCACGGCCGCCGGAACGCTGCCGTGGCTGCTCCTCGGGGTGCTCGGCGGTGCGCTGGTGGACCGCTGGGACCGCCGCCGCACGATGTGGGTCGCCGATGCGGCGCGTGCGGCGCTGCTCGCGATACCCGCCGCGGCGGCCGCGCTCGACGCGCTGAGCATTCCGCTGCTCGCGGCCGTCGCCTTCCTGCTCGGCGTTGGCGGACTCTTCTTCGACACGGCCGCCACGGCCTACCTGCCCGATCTGCTCCGCCGCGACCCCGCGCTCCTGGAGCGCGCCAACTCCCGCCTGCGCGGCGCCCAGACCGCCATGTCCGGATTCGCGGGGCCGCCCGCGGGCAGTGCGCTGCTCGCGCTCGGACGGGCGGTTCCGCTGCTCGCCGACGCGGTGTCGTTCCTGCTCTCCGCACTGCTCGTCCGTACGCTGCCCGCCATGCCCCGCCCCGTGCCGGAGGTCCGCGAGTCGCTGCTGCGGCAGGCCCGGGCCGGGGCCTCGTACGTCTTCCGGGACAAGGTGCTGCTCGGGCTCGCGCTCCGGCCGGCGGTCGGGAACATCGCCTTCCTCGCCGTGGAGACCGTCCTCGCCCTCTTCGCGCACGACCGCCTCGGCACGGGCACCTACGGCTTCGGCCTGCTCCTCACGGCGGAGGCCACCGGCGGTCTGCTCGGCGCGGGCATCGCCTCCCACCTCGGCCGACGGCTCGGCACCGGCACCGCGCTGACCTGCACGGCCGCCGTCGAGGGGCTTGCCGTCCTGGGCCTGGCCGTCGCCCCGAACCCGTACGTGGCGGGGGCGGCGCTGGCCGTCTGCGGGGCCGGCATGGGAGCCACCATGGTGCTCGCGCCCTCCCTCCGGCAGGCGATCGTCCCGGCGCACCTGATGGGCCGGGTCGCCTCCACCTCCCGGATGCTGGCGATGTGCGCCGCCCCCGTCGGGGCGTTCCTCGGCGGCTGGCTGGCCACCGCGTACGACGTCCGCACCCCGCTCTACGCCGCCGGCTTCCTCCTCCTGGCGATGACGGCCGTCACGGCGTCCATGACCAGCAACCGCCGGGTCGAAGCGGCGCTGCGGGCCGCCGCCCCGGCCGCCGCCCCGGACCACCCGGCGTCCCGGGAGCCCGCCCGGGAGAGTGCCCCCGGCCTGGTGTGACGCCGCGCCGCGGAGGCGTCGCACCAGGGCCGGTGCCGGGCCCTGCGGCGGGCGGCCGGTGGCCGGTCCGGCCGGGTCTGCGGGTCGTGCCGGTGCCACCCACCCCGGGAGCGGGTGGGTGGCACCGGGCCGGACGGCCGCTCCTACGCGGAGGCGGTCAGGTTCCACCTCTGGTTGGCGCCACCACCGCAGTCCCGGATGTCGAGCCGGACGCCGTTGGTGGTGTCCGAGGCGGGGACGTCGAGGCAGCGGCCGGAGTTGGGGTTCACCAGTGTGCCGTTGACGGCCTGCCACTGCTGGGCGCCGGTCCCGTTGCAGTCCCAGAGCTGGACCAGGGTGCCGTTGGCGGTGCCCGACGAGGTGACGTCCAGGCACTTGCCGAGGACCTGCAGGGCTCCGTCGGCCGGCGTCCAGTTCTGGGCGCCGCTCCCGTTGCAGTCCCACAGGACGACCGGGTTGCCGGAGGTGGTGGACGAGGAGTAGTCGTCCACGCACTTCGCGGTGTTCAGGCCCGAGGTGATCGGCCCGGCCTGGGTGCCCGGCGCGGCCGGACCGGAGGCGTACGCCTCCAGCTCGTAGAGCCGGGTGGCCGTGTTGCCGCCGGTGTTGGACGGGGCCGAGACCACCACCCGGACGTACCGGGCGCTGCGCGCCGCGAACGGGGTGTAGGTGCGGCTGGAGCGCGAGCCGGTGACGGTCGCCGCGGTGCTCCAGGCGGCGCCGTCGGTACTCGTCTGCACCTGGAAGGCGCCGGTGTTCCAGGCGGTGTTCTCGCCGCCGAGCCCGGCGTGCTTGACGACCACCGAGGCGACCGTCTGCGCCGACCCCAGGTCGACCTGGAGCGAGGCGTTCGCCGTCGTCGAGCACCACTTGCTGTTGTTCCGGAGGGAGGAGTCGACCGCCTTGTCGCTGGACTCCGCGGCGGCGCACGGGGCCGAGGCAGTGGTCGCCCGGCCCTGGGCGAGGTTGGTGCCGAGCTCCGGGGCGGCGGGCACGGGCGTCGCGCCGTCCTCGAAGGAGGGCGGTACGTCCGAGGCGCCGGTGCCCCAACTCGTGCTCGGCGCCGCGCCCATGGTGAAGTCCAGGGTGGCTCCGGCCGCGACGTCGGGGTAGCGCAGGTAGTTGTGGCCGGTGGCCGTCCCGTTGACCTTCAGCCCCTGGACGTAGGAGCCGGCTCCGGTGGAGTTGACGGTGATGTTCCCGCCCGGACGCTGGATCAGGACGGACGGGAAGGACGGGCCGTGCACGGCCAGGGTGTCCGCGCCGGGGGTCGAGGGGTAGAGGCCGAGGGCCGCCCAGACGTACCAGGCCGAGGTGGCGCCGAGGTCGTCGTTGCCCGGCAGCCCGCCGGCGCCGGTGGTGAAGGACTCGGTCATCACCTTGCGGACCGCCGCGGAGGCGCCGGCGGGGTAGCGGGCGTAGTTGTAGGCCCACGGCACGCCGTGCTCGGGTTCGTTGCCGATGTAGTAGTACGGCAGGCTCTGACCGGCGTTGACCTGGGTGAAGTGGTGGTCGAGCCGCTGGACGGCGGTCTGCCGGCCGCCCATGTCGTTGATCAGGCCGGCGAAGTCGTAGGGGACCATCCAGGTGTACTGGGCGGCGTTGCCCTCGGTGAAGTCGGCCTGCGCGGCCGGGTCGAGCGGCCACTTCCAGCTGCCGTCGGAGTTGCGCGGCTGGGTGTAGCCCGACTCGGTGCTGAAGGTGTTCCGCCACCACTGCGCCCGGGTCATGTAGGCGGAGTGGTCCGAGGTGCTGCCGAGGGCCTTGGCGAACTGGGCGACGGCGAAGTCGGAGGCCGAGTACTCCAGCGAGTCCGAGGGCGCGCCGGGCAGGTAGTGCAGGCTGGTGTACGTGGACTGGTTGCCGCGGATCGGCGAACCCTGGGCGGTGCCGCCCTCGGAGGCCTTCTTCATCAGGGCCAGCGCGGCCGCGGTGTCGAATCCCCGTGCCCCGAAGGCGTACATGCTGCCGACGATGATGGGCCCGGGGTCGCCGGTCATCACGAAGTCCTCGTTGGTCTGCTGCGACCACTTGGGCAGCAGGCCGCCCTGCTGGCCGTCCAGGACCATCGACTTGGCGATGTCGGAGGCTTCGGTGGGGGCGATCAGCGCGATCAGCGCCGCCCAGGAGCGGTAGATGTCCCAGCCGGAGTAGTTCTGGTAGACCGGTCGTGAGGAGTTGTGCACCGCGCCGTCGAAGCCCCGGTAGTCGCCGTTGACGTCACTGGCGATGTTGGGGCTCTGGAAGACGTGGTAGAGGGCGGTGTAGAACTTCTTGAGGTCGGTGGCGGAGCCGCCGGTGACCCGGGCCCGGTCGAGGATCTGGTTCCAGGAGGCGTCCGCCGCGGAGCGGACGGCGCCGAAGTCCCAGCCGTTGTTCTCGGCGACGAGGTCGGCCTGGGCGTTGGCGATGCTCACGTAGCTCAGGGCCACCTTGAACTGCACCGTCTGGGAGCCGGTGGTGTCGAAGGTGACGTAGGCGCCGGTGTTGGTGCCGGAGGTGCTCGCCGAGCCGGCGCTCACCGTGCCGCCCGCCCAGGTGCCGAAGCCGCTCGGGGCGCGGTCGAAGCGGATGTCGAAGTAGATCTGGTAGGTCTTGGAGGAGCCGCAGAAGCCGCCGGCGGTGACGCTGCCGGTCACCTCCGAACCGTTCACCTTGACCGAGCCGCCGCGGTTGCCGGTGGCACTGCGGCTGGTGTTGATCAGCAGCTGCGAGGCGGCCTGCGACGGGTAGGTCAGCCGGCCCATGCCGGTCCGGGTGGTCGCGGTCAGCTCGACGTCGGTGGCGTACCTGTCCAGCCGGTTCTTGTAGAAGCCGGGCGAGGCGGACTCGTTGGACTTGGTGTAACCCGAGGCGTAGCCGGTCCAGTTGGTGCCGGGCGAGGCGCCGAGGGCGCCGGTCACCGGCAGCAGTGGCAGGTCCTCGTTGTTCGGGCAGCCGGCTCCGTCGAAGTGGGTGAGGCTGAAGTCCTCGATCGAGGTGTCGGAGTTGCGGTAGCCGGACGGTGAGGCGGTCGGCGTGTCGGGGCTGAACTGCACCCCGCCGAAGGGCACCACGGCTCCGGGGTAGGTGGAGCCGCCCGCGCCGCCGCCGACGGGGTTCGGGGCGTTGCTGTCGTCGGTGCCGATGAACGGGTCGACGTACTGGGTGAGGTTGGGCACCGCGGCGTGCGCCGGGGCCGTGGCGAGCCCGCCGGCGCCGAAGGCGGCCAGCAGGACGCTGCTGACCACCGCGGCGGCGCGGGACCTGAGGACGGTTGAGAGCACGGGGACCACCTTCGAGTGGAGACGGATCGCCGCGGGGGACCGGCGGCAAGCGGTCTCAGGGGTACGGTCATTGCTCCGAGCGGATGGGAACGTTACCAAGCGAGACGCAATTGTTCCGACGCGGTGAATTGCCCGTCAAGACCATGACACAACATCAACTACCAGCGTTTTAAGGGAGTTGATGATTCATTCGATGGTTGCGCGAGTATTGACAGGCCGTCACGTACGGCAGCAGACTCCGGTCACCCGCGTGAACGTTACCAAGACGGGTCCGGAGGCCAGCCTGATGACAGAACCCCTTTTGGAAGCCCGGAAGGTGAGCAAGCGCTACGGCCAGGTGCACGCCCTCCAGGGCGCCGACTTCACCGTCCGCCCCGGCGAGGTGGTCGCCCTGATCGGCGACAACGGCGCCGGCAAGAGCACGCTGGTCAAGACGCTGTCCGGCACCGTCCGTCCGGACAGCGGGCAGATCCTGGTGGCCGGCGTGCCCGTCGAACTCGGCAGCCCGCTCGACGCCAGGCGCCACGGCGTGGAGACCGTCTACCAGGACCTCGCGCTCGCACCGGACCTGGACGCGGCGGCCAACCTGCACCTGGGCCGGGAGCTGTACCGGCCCGGACTGCTCGGCCGGCTCGGTGTCCTGGACCGCGCGGCCATGCGCCGTTCGGCGGTCACCGCGTTCGCCGAACTCGGCGTCGACCTGCGGGACGTCGGTGTCCCGGTGGCCTCCTTGTCCGGCGGCCAGCGGCAGTCGGTCGCGGTCGCCCGCGCGGTGGCCTTCGCCAACCGCATCATCTTCATGGACGAACCGACGGCGGCCCTGGGCGTGGTCCAGCGCGGCCGGGTGCTGGAGACCATCAGGCGGGTCCGCGACCGGGGCGTCTCCGTGGTGCTGATCAGCCACAACATGCCCGAGGTGCTCTCGGTGGCGGACCGCGTCGAAGTCCTGCGGCTGGGGCGGCGGGTGGCGGTCTTCGAGGCCGCGCACACCTCGGTGGAGGAGCTCGTGGGAGCGATGACCGGCGCGCTGGACCCGGTGCCCGCGGAACCCGGCCCCACCGGGTCCGGCCCCGCCCAGTCCAGCCGCAACGGATCCGACCCGACCGGATCCGACCCGACCGGATCCGACCCGACCGGGTCCGATCCCGCAGCACCCGGCGCCGCCGGGCAGCCCTCCGCGCCGGGGAAGCCGGCGCGGCCCACCCCCGGCCCCGAGGACGGTGCCCTGTGAGCACGCACGTACCCGGCGAGGCCGACCGGGCCGCCGCACCCGCCCCGCTCCGGCCCGGGCGCACCCTGCCCGGCTGGGTGCGCCGGATCGCCGCGATGAACGAGACCTGGACCTTCGGCGTCCTGGTCCTGCTGGTCGCGTTCTTCACCGCGGCCCGGCCGGACACCTTCCTGACCCGCTACGACATCACCCAGATCGCCACCAACGCGGCCATCTACCTGGTGCTCGGCGTCGGCATGACCTTCGTGATCATCGTCGCCGGCATCGACCTGTCCGTGGGTTCCGTCCTGGTGCTGTCCGCCGTGCTGTCCGCGGAGTACACCATCCATCACGGCGGCGCGGGGTCCGGCTGGGGCACGGTCGCGGTGTCCACCCTGATCGCGCTGGTCACCGGCGTGGTCTGGGGCGGCCTGCAGGGCTGGCTGGTGGCGAAGGCGAAGGTGCCGCCGCTGATCGTCACCCTCGGCGGCTTCGGGGCGGCCCTGGGCCTCGCGCAGATCATCACCGGCGGCCAGGACCCGACCGGTGCCGTCTCCGGCGAACTCCAGCACAGCATCGGCTTCGGCAAGCTCTTCGGCCAGATCCCCTGGCTCGTGGTCATCGCGTTCGCCACCACCGTCGTCTTCGGCCTGGTCCTCGCCTTCACCCGGTTCGGCCGGTACACCTACGCCATCGGGTCGAACCCGGAGGCCGCCCGCCGGGTCGGCATCGACGTGGACCGGCACCTGGTCAAGATCTACGCCCTGACCGGCCTGCTCTCCGGGCTCGGCAGCGTCATGTGGCTGGCCTACTTCGGCACCACCTCGATCGCCGGGCACTCCAGCGACAACCTGAAGGTCATCACCGCCGTCGTGCTCGGCGGAGCCAGCCTGTTCGGCGGCCGCGGCAGTGTGCTCGGCACGGTCATCGGCGTCTTCATCCCGGCGGTGCTCACCACCGGACTGATCATCATGGACGTCCAGCAGTACTGGCAGGACGTCGCGATCGGCATCGTCCTGGTCGCGGCGGTCTACCTGGACCAGTTCCGCAGGCGCGGCCGCGAACGCGGCTGAACCCACCCCTCCCGCCGGTTCTCCCCTTCCAGGAACCCTCCCGCAGAAGGAAGTTCACCATGCTCGAATCCAGTTCGACCAGAACGCTGGCTCGCGGTTGCGCCGTCCTCGCCCTGGTGGTGGCCGGCACCACCGGCTGCGACAGCGGCGGCAGCGGCCCGGCGGCCGCCAAGTCCACCACCCTGAAGCTCATCACCGGGGTGAAGAGCGACCCGTTCTACATCACCATGGCCTGCGCGGCCCAGGAGCAGGCCAAGAAGCGGGGCGTGAAGCTCACCGTGGACGGCTCGGCGCAGTGGGACGTCGCCGTGCAGCGGCCCATCGTCGACTCGGTCGCCGCGACGCGCCCCGACGGCCTGCTGATCTCCCCGGTGGACACCGCGGCCCTCACCCCGTCGCTCGCGCAGCTGCAGAGCGCCGGCACCAAGGTCGTCCTGGTCGACACCACCGTCAGCGACAGCTCCATCGGCGTCTCCCGGATCTCCTCCGACAACGAGGCCGGCGGCCGCACCGCCGCCAAGGCACTGGCCGGACTGATGGGCGACAAGGGCTCGGCGATCGTGATCAGCGTCAAGCCCGGCGTGTCCACCACGGACGCCCGGATCAAGGGCTTCACCGAGGAGATGAAGACCGGCCACCCCGCCATCACGCTGCTCCCGGTGCTCTACGACAACGACCTGCCGGCCACCGCCGCCTCGCAGATCCAGGCCACCCTGGCGGCGCACCCCGACCTCGGCGGGGTCTTCGCCGGCAACACCAACACCGCGCAGGGCGTCGCCACCGGTCTGCAGGCCGCGGGCAGGCAGGGCAAGGTCAAGGTCGCCGCCTTCGACGCGGAGCCCGACGAGGTCACCGCCCTGAAGAGCGGCACCCTGGACATCCTGGTCGCCCAGGACCCGGCCGGCATCGGGGCCCAGGGGGTCGACCAGGCGATCGCCGCCATCGAGAAGAAGGAGGTGAGTGCGCAGATCGGCACCACCATGGTGGCGATCACCAAGGCGAACATGGACGACCCGGCGGTCAGCAAGTACATCTACAAGGAAGCCTGTTGAGCCTCTGACGGCGGGCCGGCGGCGGGCCCCGGACTCGCCGCCGGGCGCGCCGGGGCCGGCTCCGGTCACCGGTCGCGCGGACCGGCTCGCGCCGGGGCCGGCCGCCTGTGCGCCCTGACCGTGCGCCAGGCCCTCGGGCCCGGACCCGGAACACCCGGCCCCGACCGGCACTTCGGCCCGTCCGGGAGGTCGAGCACCGTAGGATTGCACACTCCAGGGGCGCTTGGGCGGACCGGGAGCGTGCCGAGGAGGAGGCCTGTGAAGCGCCCGACGATGAAGGACGTGGCCCAGGCGGCGGGGGTCAGTCTGATGACCGTCTCCCGGGTGATCGCCGGCGAGCCGGGAGTCTCGCCCGACACCGCCGCGCGGGTCGAGCAGGCGGTGCGCAAGCTCGGGTACCAGCGCAACGACAACGCGCGCAACCTGCGGCAGAAGAGACCCGGGACGTCCACCATCGGCCTGGTGGTGGACGACCTCGCCAACCCCTTCTACGCCCTGATGGTCCGTTCGATCGAGGACGAGGCGCACCGCCGCGGCTACGTGGTCCTGGTCGGCAGCACCAACGACGAACCGCGCCGGGAACGCGAGGTCATCGCCGCGTTCACCGCCCGGCAGGTGGACGGCCTGATCATCGTCCCCACCATCGGCGGCCACGGATTCCTCAAACCGCCGATGGAGGCCGGCACCCAGGTGGTCTGCGTGGACCGCCCGGCCCGGGACCTCGACGTCGACACCGTCACCGTCGACAACCGCGACGGGGCCCGGGGCGCCGTCACCCACCTGCTGGGCCACGGCCACACCCGGATCGCCTACCTCGGCGACCGCTACGAGATCTGGACCCAGTCCGAGCGCTACGCCGGCTACCTGGACGCGCTCACCGCCCACGGCCTCGCGGTCGACCCCGACCTCGTACGGCACGGGCTGCGCTCCCACGGCGACGCGCAGGACGCCCTGGCCGGCCTGCGCGTCCTGCCCGACCCGCCGACCGCCCTGTTCAGCAGCAACGACGTCATCACCCTGGGGGTGCTGGACGGCCTGGACCACCCCACCCCGATGGCCATCGTCGGATTCGACGACCTGCCGCTCGCCAAGCAGCTCGACCCGCCGCTGACCGTCGTCAGCCAGGACCCGGTCGCGGTCGGCAGCACCGCGGCCAACCTCCTGTTCGCCCGGATAGACGGCGACCGGTCCGCCCCCCGCAAGGTCGTCCTGCTCACCCGCTTCATCGCACGAAGATCGGGGGAACGGCCCGTCCGGCGGCTGTCCCGCTGACCGGTGGCCGCGTCGGGGAGCCCGACGAGCGGCACGGGGTGCGTGCGGTGGCCCGCGCTCCTCGGTGGACACCCGGAACTCATGCCGGCCGGTGGCGGGTTGCGTCCCGCCCCATCGAGGGGCGAACTGCGCGCGGCTGGAAGGGAACTGATGAGTATTGAGGACTCCGTTCCGTTGCGCGAAGCGGTATTTCGTGGCCTCTCCCAGCGGCCGTTACGGTCGGATTCATGGAGTGGAACTTTCGGACGGCCGGAGAACTCGCGGCCGCCATGCGTGCCGGTGACGTGACCTCGGCGGAACTGACCGACGAGGCGATCGCCCGCATCGAGCGGGAGGACGGGGCCGTCAACGCCATCTGCGTACCGGACTTCGACCGTGCCCGGGCCGCGGCGCGGGGCGCCGACCGGGCGCGCGCCCGCGGTGAGGACCGGCCGCTGCTCGGCATCCCGGTGACGGTCAAGGAGTGCTACAACACCGCCGGGCTGCCCACGACCTGGGCGATGCCGCAACACCGGGACCATGTGCCGGCCGAGGACGCGGTCCAGGTGGCGCGGCTCAGGGCCGCGGGCGCGGTGGTGCTGGGCAAGACCAATGTGCCCGTCGGGCTGCAGGACATCCAGACCTTCAACGAGATCTACGGCACCACCAACAATCCGTGGGACCACGGTCGCACGCCCGGTGGATCATCCGGCGGATCGGCGGCGGCTCTGGCGTCCGGATTCGGCGCGCTGTCCATCGGCTCCGACCTCGCCGGTTCGCTGCGCACACCCGCGCACTTCTGCGGCATCCATGCGCACAAGCCGACCCTCGGGCTGCTGGCGAACCGCGGCATGGTCGCGCCGTCCAGCCCGGCCTGGCCGGTCGACCTCGACCTCGCCGTCGTCGGGCCGATGGCACGCGGTGCCCGCGACCTCACCCTCCTGCTCGACGTCATGGCCGGCCCGGACCCGCTGACGCACGGCAAGGCGCACCACTTGGCGCTGCCGCCCGCGCGCCACGAGCGGCTCGACGGGTTCCGGGTCCTGGTGCTGGAGGAGCACCCGTTCATCCCGACCGGGGCCGCGGTGCGGGCGGGCGTGAACCGGGTGGCCGACGCCCTCCTCGACGGCGGCGCCCGCGTCGAACGGCACACTCCGCTGCTGCCCGATCTGGCCGAGGCCGCGACGCTCTACACGCAGTTCCTGTTCTCGGGTTCCGTGGCGCACTTCCCCGTCGAGGCGGACGAGCAACTGCGGGCCCGGGCCGCCGGACTGAGCGCGGACGACCGGAGTCTCGACGCGGCGCGGCTGCGCGGCATGGTGCTCAGCCATCGCGACTGGATCGAGGCGGACGGCCGTCGCGAGCACCACCGCCACGGTTGGCGGCAGCTCTTCGCCGAGTTCGACGTGGTGGTGTGTCCGATCACGCCCACTCCCGCGTTCCCGCACGACCACACCCCCGATCCGAGGGAACGCCGGATCGACATCGACGGCGTCGACCACCCGTACTTCGACCAGCTCGTCTGGGCCGGTCTGGCCACCATGCCCGGCCTGCCCGCCACCGCCGTACCGGCGGGCCGGTCCCCCGAGGGCCTGCCGGTGGGTGTCCAGCTCATCGGTCCGATGTACGAGGACCGCACCCCGCTGCGGCTGGCCGAACTGCTTGAGCAGAGGACCGGCGGCTTCCAGGCACCGGGGTAGGCCCACTACCGCCCTTTCGCAGAGGCCGAGTTCACCGGCGCGGCTCGGCGGCCCCGGGGAAATCCCTTGGAAGCCGGGCACCGGCCGGGCCATGAGTTCCGCGGCCGTGTCGGCGAACTCCTGCCGGCCGGCGAAGGGCGGCCTACTGCGTCACGCTCGCCACTCCTTCGCCGGTGAGTGCGCCGGACTCTTCGCCGTGCTGGCGGCCGGGCGCTGATCCTCCCGACCCGGCCGCCGGGCGCGCCCACGGCTGCGGCGGACGTCGTGGTGGCGCAGGGCTCGGGGAGGGCCGAGGTTCTGCCCTGCGTACGGATCAGCCGGTGCGCCGGACGGCGATGACGTTGTCGGTGACGGTCGCGGTTCGTCCCCCGGGGCCGGTGGCGGTGCGCCGGGGTGCGTCGCCACGTACGACGTGCCAGGAGTCGTCGAGCCGGAGCGAGGCGATGACGTCGGCGGGGGCGGGGTATTCGACGTCCTGGCCGGCCTGCCAGGACCAGGGGGCGGTGGAGGCGTGTTCGATCACGACCAGCAGTCCTCCGGGGGCCACGGCACGGGCGGCCCGGCGCAGCACGCCGTCGCGGGAGATGGTGACCGGGGTGTGGAAGTAGGTGGCGGTGACCAGGTCGTAGGCGCCGGCGGGGAACGTTTCGGCGAGGTCGTGCCGCTCGGGGTGGACCCGCTCGGTGACGCCGGCCGCCGCCGCGCCTGCCGCGACGCGGTCGAGAGCCGTCCGGGAGACGTCGACGGCGGTGACGTCCCAGCCCCGGGCGGCGAGCCAGAGGGCGTCGCCGCCGTGTCCGCAGCCCAGGTCCAGGGCGGTGCCCGGGGTGGGGGCCAGGTCAGCGAGCAGCGCGGTCAGGACGACGTTGGGCCGGGTGCCCCAGTCAGCGTCCATGGCGGCGTAGTGCCTCTCCCAGAAGGCGGCGGACTCGTTGGCGCTGGTCATGGGCGGGGGCCTTTCGGTACGGGCGGCTACGGGACGGCGGTGCTGGTACGTCGTGGTGGCGGTGGTGCGCCGGCCGTCGCACGTGACCCTCCGCCGGACGGTCCGCGGCACGGTGCCGCTGCGGGCGGCGGGGGAGCCGGTGAGGGCTGAACCGCCGGTGCCGTTCCTCACCGGGGCCGGAGAGGTGGACAGGTGGGAGGCGGACCGCCGGGTGATCGGCCAGGCCGCCGGTACGACACTGCGCCACCTGCTGCCGGTGTTGCAAAGCCCCGTGCCGTTTCAGCATGCTGGTGGACATGGGCGACACGGACGGCACCGAGAAGAAGGACCGGCTGGCCGCCGTCGGGCCGCGGCTGCGGGACCTGCGCCGGCGGCACGGCCTGACGCTGGCCGTCCTCGCCGAGCAGACCGGGATCAACGCGAGCACGCTCTCCCGGCTCGAAGGCGGCACCCGCAGGCCGACCCTCGACATGCTCCTGCCGCTCGCCGAGGCCTACGCCGTTCCCCTGGACGAACTCGTCGGCGCGCCGCGCACCGGTGACCCGCGCATCCACCTCAGGCCGGTCACCCGCAACGGCATGACCTTCGTGCCGCTCAGCCGGCCCGGTGGCGTCCAGGCCCACAAACTCCTCATCCCGCCCCGGCCCGGCACCGAACCGCGGCCGGCCACCCACGAGGGCTTCGAATGGGTCTACGTCCTCGCCGGCCGCCTGCGCCTGCTGCTCGGCGACGAGCGGGTGATCCTCAAGCCCGGCGAGGCCGCCGAGTTCGACACCCGGGTACCGCACTGGCTCGGCCCCGACGACGACCGCACGGTGGAACTCCTGGTCCTCTTCGGCGCCCAGGGGGAACGGGCCCACCTCAGGGCCCGCACCACCTGACCCCCGCCGGCGCGACCGCGCGACCGCGCCGTCCTGGACCGTCCGCGGCCGGGCCGGCCGCGTCCCGCGCGACGGCCACGAGGCTGCACCCCTCGCCGGAGCCCTCACCCCCGGACGCGGTGGGCGCCCCGCTCAGGTCGTCCCGGGCGGCAGTCCGGCCCGTCCGAAACCGGCGCCGGGGGCCTCCGGCCCGACGCCCCCTCTGCTCAGGTGATGACGACCGGGCCGGGGCAGCCGGGGATGAATCCGGAGTCGTGGATCACCAGCGGGTGGGTGCAGAGCCGGCTCGGGCACGTGAACCGCCGCCGACGCACGCGGGTCGGGAACGCGGGTCGGGCGGGCACTGCCGGGTTTGGGTCTGCCCGGCCGGGGGGCGCCGCTTCGGCTCCGGGATCAACTCGTCCGGTGCGCCGTGCGGGTCCGCGGAGGCGGGAGGCGGAACAGGCCGCCCAGCCTGCGGAGGGCCTGCGGGTCGCCGGAGGCGGACGCCGTGCCGCTCTCGATCGCCTGCGCGAGGGTGAGGCTCTGGTCGGTCAGACGCAGGAACGCCTCCTGGCTGATCGTGACGGTCGCGTCCGGGTGCTGGGCCGGTCCGTGCAGGGCCTCGACGGCCCCGCCGTCGATGCGGGCGTGGAACAGCTCGTCGTCGACGCGGAACTCGTAGACCGCGTTGAGTCCGGCGGCGGCCTCGGGGTCGAAGCAGGCCCGCAGGCCGAGCACGGCCCAGCCGGGGTGGAAGGTCTCGTCCTCGCGTCGTTCGCCCAGGGCCCACTTCAGGCCCCAGCGGGCGAGCTGCAGGATCGCCGGCCCGAGCTCCTCACCCGCCTCGGTGAGGGCGTAGGCGGGGGTCCGGGCGGGCGGCGGCAGCACGACCCGGTGCGCGAGCCCCTCGCGTTCGAGGTGCTTCAGGCGGGCGGCGAGCAGTCCGGTGCCGAGGCCGCGCAGACTCGCCTGCAGGTCGCCGTACCGCTTGGGGCCGGTCAGCAGTTCGCGGATCAGCAGCAGCGTCCAGCGCTCGCCGACGAGGTCGAGGGTGCGCGCGGTCGCGCAGTACTGGTTGTACGTTCGCTGTTCCACTTCACCATCCTAGACTTCGCGCTTCCTGTTCCTGAACCAACTCCCTTCCGCGGAGGGGAGTTGCGGGGCCGTCGTGGTGAGTCCTCCGGTCGACGTGTGTGCATCTGATGGTACGTCATTGACTTCTTGATTTTGAAGTGCCAGATTCTGAATCAAGAAGCGACGAAGGGATGTTCGGCATGACCAAGGCGCGATACACGGCACAGGCACACGTCGTCGGAGGCAGGAACGGCCACGGCCGCACGCAGGACGGCAGGCTGGACCTGGACCTGCGGCAGCCCGAGGAGCTGGGCGGCGACGGTGAGGGCGTCAACCCCGAGCAGCTGTTCGCGATCGGCTTCGCGGCCTGCTTCGGCACGACGGTCGAGCTGGTCGGGCGGCGCAGCGCGCTCCGGGCGGACGACGTGGAGATCGACTCCTCCGTCTCCCTCGTCCCGGTCGACGGCGGACGCCTCCAACTCGCCGTCGAACTGCGGATATCGTTGCCCTCGCTCACCGCCTGGCAAGCGGCCGAACTGGTCAGGACCGCCCACCAGGTCTGCCCGTACTCCGGTGCCACCCGCGGCAACATCGAGGTCGCCCTGGTGGTCAACGGCACCCCGCTGTGACACCGGCCCGCTCCCCTTGCCGAGCGGAGCGGGCGTCAGCGCCGGACCACTGGGGAAGGGCACACTGGCGAGCATGCCTCTCGCACTGCATCACATCGTCATCGACGCCCGGGACCTGCCCGCGCTGGCCCGGTTCTGGGCCGGAGTGCTGGGCTGGCGGATCCTGTCCGAGCGGGACCGGGAGGTCGTGATCGGGCCGGACCCGACGGCCCCGGTGGGCATCTGCTTCATGCCGGTGACGGACCGCAAGGTCACCAAGAACCGTCTGCACCTCGATCTGACGTCCGCCGCGGAGGACCGGGAGGACGAGATCGAGCGCATCCTCGCACTCGGCGCCCGCAGGGTGGACGTCGGACAGAGCGGCGACGAGTCGTGGACCGTCCTGGCGGATCCGGAGGGGAACGAGTTCTGCGTGGTCCGCCCGAAGGACACCCTCATCGGCTAGCGACCGGGCCCGGCGCCGGACGGCACCGGAACCGGGCCCGAACTCCCGCCGGACCGGCGGCCCCGGCCGGTCGGGGCCGCCCGTGTGGCGGCTACCGGGCTGGTCGCGTCGGCCCGCCCCTCAACGGGAGCCGACGTGGTCGGTGATCAGGTCGACCAGGCCGGAGAGACCCGACGTCGCGAAGGTCCGCCGCTGACGCTGCGCACCGTTGCCCTCCCGCAGCAGGCGGTGCAGCCCCGCGCTCACCTGCCGGGTGTCCCCGGCCTCCTCCAGCGCCTCGGCCGTGTGCTCGACCAGCCGGGCGACGACGTCGCCGACCCGGCGGAGCCGGCCGGTGAACGGGTCGTGGAGCTCGTCGCCGAGCCCGTGCCGCGCGGCATGCCAGCCGGCGCCCGCCAGGCTCTCGGGTTGCCGGTCGGGCAGCGGGCGGCCGGCCGCCTCGTCGCGGAGCGCGGTGGTGGTCAGCGCGCGGACCAGGCCGGCCAGCATCACGGCGTCGTCGGTGCGCAGCTGTACGTCCGTCGCGCGGATCTCGACGGTGGGGTACCGGGAGGACAGGCGGGCCTGCCAGTACAGCTGCCCGAGGTCCCGGACCATCCCGCTCTCCCGCAGGGCGAGGGTGCGGCGGTCGTAGTCGTCCGGGTCGGCGAACAGCGGCGGTATGCCGGTGATCGGCCACCGGCCGAACACGACCGTGCGCCAGCTGGCGAAACCGGTGTCGGCGCCGTTCCAGACCGGGGAGTTCGCGGCCAGGGCGACCAGCACCGGGAGCCAGGGCCGGAGCCGGTTCAGGACCGCCACCCGCAGGCCCCGGTCGGGGATGCCGACATGGACGTGCATGCCGTTGACGAGTTGTTCGTCGGTGAGAATCGGTGCGTCGGCGTGCATCGCCCGGTAGCGGGGTGCGGGTGTCACGGGCACCGGACCGTGTCCCGGCAGGGGGGCGGCGCCGCTGGCCGCCAACCGGCACCCGGCCGCCTCCGCGGCCTCGCCGAGGGCGTGCCGCATCCGCAGCAGGTGGCCGCCCACCTCCTCCAGCGTCCCGCACACCGGAGTGGCGACCTCGGCCTGCGCCTGCAGCAGTTCGTGCTGGACCTCCTCCGGGTCCAGTGCCGACCGGATCCGCGCCGCGGCGAGGACCTGCTCCGCGCGGGCCGCCGGCCGCCCGGTCAAGGGGTCGAGGAGCAGGTACTCCTCCTCGACGCCGACGCTCGTCATGTCAGTTCCTCGCGGTCGTGGGACCGGGTCCTCGCACTCGCGGGACCGGGGCGGGCGCCCGGTGCGCGCCCTGCGGCCGGGGCGGCCCGCAGTGGGCGACTACCCGTGTTCGCCCGGGCGAACCGGGCCCGGACCAGTGCTGCGGCCGGCGTACGACCGCCGCTCCCGCCACCGGCCGTCGGGCCTCCCGGCCGGGTTCAGCCGGTGAGCCGTCCGCCTGCCCCGGCGGCCTGCTTCACCTGCCGGGCCGCGTCCGCGCGCTGCCGGGCGTACAGGATGCCGAGGCCGAAGGCGGAACGGTCGTCGGGCGGGCCGGCCGCGGCGATCCCGGCCAGGCCCCGCTCGCCCATGACGCCGTCCTGGTGGGCGCCGAGCGGTTGCTGGATCCCCTTGGCCCGCTTGCGGAGCCGGGCGGCAGGACGGCCGGCGAACGGGGTGACGCTCTCGGCCGCGTACCGGGCCCGCTTCGCGGCCTTGCGGGCGCGATGGAGCCGGTCGTCCTGCTGCGGGCCGGGCGCCATGTCCAGGGCCTGGTCCAGCCGCCGGGAGGCGCGTCGCCGCTGCCGGTCGAGCATGCGGCGGGCCTCGGCCCGGCCCCGGGCGGCCCGGCGCTTCAGCGGGGGACGCGCGGCGAGGTGCTCCACGGCGTCGAGCAGGTCGAAGTAGCGCCGGCCTTCCATCGCCCGCACCACGGCGTGGTGGGCCTCCCGGTACCGCGCTCCGGACCAGCTGCGGATGCGGGCCGCCGTCTCGGCGGGGTGGCCCTCCGGCGGGAGTGCGTCGGCCTGTCCGCCGAGACGGCCGGCGATGACCTCGGCGTCCCTGGCGCGGCCGAGGACCTTGCCGAACCAGCGCAGCTCGTGGTCGAGCGGGTCGGTGGCCGTCCGGTCCAGGATCCGCCGGTGGGCCGCCAGCGCGCTGCGCAGCCGGCGCACCTGGACCCGCATCCGGTGGACCGAGTCGGCCTCGTCGAGGCGGACGGCCGGGTCCAGCGTCCGCAGGGCCGCCGCCTGCACGCGCAGGTGGCCGGTGAGCGCCTCCCCGACGGAGCCGCTCCTCGCCCGGCGCACGGCGGGGCCGCCGGCGGCCGGGCGGGTCCACCCGCCGGCCTCCGCCCCGGCGGGGAGCCGGCCGGCGAGGGCGTGGCCGAGCTTGGACTGCTGGGCGGCCCGGTCCAGCCCGTGCCGGTGCAGCTCCGCCTCGACCGCGTCCAGCAGACCGGTGCCGCCGTCGACCAGTTCGACTTCGGTCTCCACCCAGTCGACGGCGTCCGGTGCCGGCGCCGGCCCCGGCGCGGGTGGCGCCCCGCCGAGGACGCGGGCCGAGACGGTGTCACGGGCCAGCTCGGCCAGGGTGTTGCCCTCCGCGTCGGCCAGCAGGGTCAGGTCACGTCTGGTCCGCAGGTGCACCACCGGCGCCAGGGGCCGGCCGCGGGTGTCCAGGGCCGTCCGCGCCAGCAGCTCCGGCGGCGGGTGAGCGGGGGAGCCGTCCGTCAGGGGCAGCCGGCTCTCGGTACGGCTGCCGTCCTCCCCTGGCGTTTTGAGGTGCCAGCCCGCGTCGTGGCCGCCGGTGCGGCGGCGCAGGGTGACGCCCCGGCGCAGCAGGCGCAGGTCGGGGGTGTCGAAGTAGACGGCGTCGAGTCGCTCCGTGCCGCCGGTCCGCACCCGGGCCACCTGCGGCAGCCGCTCGGCCGGCAGCGGATGGTCCAGGGCGCCCGCGTAGTTGCGCTCGGTCTCCTTGTGCACAGTGGACATACCGTCCGTCTGCCCGGCCGGGCCGGCCCCAACCGCCGCCCGGGCCGGCCCGCCGACGCGGCGAACCGGTGGTCGGCGGCCGGGGGAGGTGTCGGCCGGGGCACCGGGTGGGACGGCTGAGACGACGCACTGTCCGGACGAGAGGTGAGCCGATGCTCGGGATCACGGCGACGCAGACCCGCCTGGAGGTGAACGGCGAGCCGGCCGCCCTGCTGCTGGACAACCGGTGCACCCTGCTGGACGTGCTCCGCGAGCACCTCGCGCTGACCGGTCCGAAGAAGGGCTGCGACCACGGGCAGTGCGGGGCCTGCACGGTGCTGGTCGACGGGCGGCGGGTGAACAGCTGCCTGCTGCTGGCCGTCAGCCTGGACGGCGCCTCGGTCACCACCGTGGAGGGGCTGGCCGACGGCGCGGAGCTGCACCCGGTGCAGCAGGCCTTCCTGGACCATGACGCCTTCCAGTGCGGGTTCTGCACCCCGGGGCAGCTCTGCTCGGCGGTCGGCCTGCTCACCGAGGCCGAGCGGGCGGGCGAACGGCTGGACGAGGCGTCCGTGCGCGAGCTGATGAGCGGCAACATCTGCCGGTGCGGCGCCTACCCGGGCATCGTCCGGGCCGTGCTGGAGGTGGCGCCGTGAGGGAGTTCGGCTACCTGCGCCCCAGCAGCGCGGCCGAGGCGGTGGAACTGCTCGCGGCCGACCCGGGCGCCCGCTACCTGGCGGGCGGCACCAACCTGGTCGACCTGATGAAACTGGGCGTGGAGCGGCCCCGGCTGCTGGTCGACCTCGGCCGGGTGCCGCTGCGCGACGTCGGGCCGACGGACGACGGGGGCCTGCGGATCGGCGCCCTGGCGCGCAACGCCGACCTGGCGGCGGACCCGCGGGTGCGCGCGGCCTACCCGGTGCTGTCCCAGGCGCTGCTGGCGGGGGCGTCCGGCCAGCTGCGCAACGTGGCGACGACCGCCGGTAACCTGCTCCAGCGCACCCGCTGCCTGTACTTCCAGGACACCGCGAAGCCCTGCAACAAGCGACGGCCGGGCACCGGCTGCCCGGCCCGCGAGGGTGTCCACCGCGACCTCGCGGTGCTCGGGGCCTCCGAACACTGCGTGGCGACCCACCCCTCCGACCTGGCGGTCGCCCTCGCCGCGCTGGACGCCACCGTCGAACTGCTCGGCCCCGACGGCGCCCGGACCCTGCCCGTCACCGACCTGCACCGGCTGCCCGGCGACCGGCCCGACCTGGAGCACCGCCTGCTGCCCGGCGAACTGATCACCGCCGTCACCCTGCCACCGCCCGCACCCGGTGCCCGCTCCGCCTACCGCAAGGCCCGCGACCGGGCGTCGTACGCCTTCGCGCTGGCCTCGGTGGCCGCCGTGCTCGTCGTCCGGGAGGGCCGGGTGGAGCGGGTGGGGATCGCCTTCGGCGGTCTCGCGGCCAAGCCGTGGCGGGCCCGGACCGCCGAGGCGATGCTGCGCGGCGCCCCCGCCGACGAGGCGTCCTTCCGGGCGGCCGCGGAGGCCGAGCTGGCCGGCGCCCGGCCGCTGCGCGACAACGGCCACAAGGTGCCGCTGGCCCGCAACCTCGCGGTGCGCGTCCTGTCCGGCCTCGCCGCGGGGAGCGTCCGATGACCGATCACGTCCGCCTGGAGGGCCGTGACAAGGTGACCGGCGCGGCCCGGTACGCCGACGACCCGCGCCCGCCCGGCGCCGTGCACGCCTGCCCGGTGCCGGCCACCGTCGCCCGCGGCGAGGTGCTGGCCGTCCACCCGGGCGAGGCCGACCCGCGGGTGCTCGCCGTCCTGACCCACCTGGACGCGCCGCGGCTCGCCGATGCCGGAGACCCCACGCTGGCGGTGCTGCAGTCCGCCCGGGTGGCGCACCGCGGCCAGGTCGTGGCGCTGGTCGTCGCCGAGACCCTCCAGGCCGCGCAGCACGCCGCCGCCGGCGTGCGGGTGGAGTACGCCGAGGAGCCGCACGACGTGACGCTGGTGGCGGACCACCCGGGCGTCTACGCGCCGGAGGAGGCCAACGGGGGCCATCCGGCGGACCGGGTGCGCGGCGACTTCGAGGCCGGGTACGCGGCCGCGGAGCTGCGGATCGACGCCACCTACCGGATCGGCCCGCTGCACAACCACCCGATGGAGCCGCACGCCTCCACCGCCGCATGGCAGGGCGGCCGGCTGACCGTCCACGACTCCAGCCAGGGCGGCCACGGCGTCCGCAAGACCCTCGCGACGCTGTTCGGGCTGCCGGAGGACCAGGTGCTGGTGGTGAACGAGCACGTCGGCGGGGGCTTCGGGTCCAAGGGGACGCCGCGGCCCAACGTGGTGCTGGCCGCGATGGCGGCCCGGGTGGTCGGCCGGCCGGTCCGGCTCGCCCTGCCGCGGGCGCAGCTGCCCGCCCTGGTCGGCCACCGCTCGCCGACCGTGCAGCGGGTACGGCTGGGGGCCGGCCGGGACGGGCGGATCGAGGCGTTGGCGCACGAGATCCTGACCAGGACCTCGACGCTGAAGGAGTTCGTCGAACAGGCGGCGGTGCCGGCCCGGGTGATGTACCGCTCCGCCGTCTCCCGGACCACCCACCGGGTCGTCCGGCAGGACGTGCCGACGCCCTCGTGGATGCGGGCACCCGGCGAGGCCCCGGGGATGTTCGCCCTGGAGTCGGCGATGGACGAGCTGGCGTCGGCCTGCGGGCTGGACCCGGTCGAACTGCGGCTGCGCAACGAGCCCGGGGCCGAACCGGACAGCGGTAGGCCGTTCTCCAGCCGCGGTCTCCCGGCCTGCCTGCGCGAGGGCGCCCGGCGGTTCGGCTGGGCGGGCCGGGACCCGCGTCCGGGCGTCCGGCGGGAGGGCCGGCTGCTGGTCGGCACGGGGGTGGCGGCGTCGACCTACCCGGTGCTGATCGCCCCCTCCTCGGCCGAGGTACGGGCCGAGCCGGGCGGTGGGTACCTCGTCCGGGTGAACGCCGCCGACATCGGCACGGGGGCCCGGACGGTCCTGGCCCTGGTCGCCGCCGAGGTGCTGGCCGTGCCCGTGGAGCGGGTGCGGATCGAGGTCGGACGCACCGACCTGCCGTACGGCTCGGTCGCCGGCGGCTCCAGCGGGACGTCGTCCTGGGGCTGGGCGGTGCACGAGGCCGCGACCCGGCTCCGGGAGCGCCTGGCCGGGGGAGCGCCCCTCCCCGCGCGGGGCCTTTCGGTACGGGCCGACACCCGGGAGCTCGTGGGGCGGGGGACGGAGTTCGCCCGGCACGCGTTCGGCGCGCAGTTCGCGGAGGTCCAGGTGGACACGGACAGCGGGGAGGTGCGGCGGCGCCGACTGCTCGGGGTGTTCGCCGCCGGGCGGATCCTCAACGATCGGACGGCGCGCTCACAGCTGGTGGGCGGCATGGTGATGGGGGCCTCGATGGCCCTGCTGGAGGAGTCCACCATGGACCCGGGCTTCGGCGACCACGCGGAGCGCGATCTCGGCTCGTACCACGTGGCGGTCAGCGCGGACGTGCCGGACGTGCAGGCGTACTGGGTCGAGGAGGAGGACGCCCACGTCAGCCCGCTCGGGTCGAAGGGCATCGGGGAGATCGGGATCGTCGGCACGGCGGCGGCCGTCGCCAACGCGGTGCACCACGCGACCGGCGTACGGGTGCGGGAGCTGCCGGTGGTCTCCCGGCGCCTGGGGGAGCTGCCGGCCTGACCGGGCGGGCGGCGGGCCCGGTCAGGCCGGGCCGGCCGGGTTCGATGCCGCCGGCCCCGGGAGCCTGTCTCCGGGAGCCGGCCTCGGGGAGCCGGGCTTCGGGCGACGGCCTCGGGTGCCGGTCGACGGTTCGGGGCGCGTTCCGGGGGCAGACGCCTGTCGAACCCCTCCCACCCGAAGGAGGTCCGCCATGCCGCGCGGATCGAGCCCCAAGCGGGAACGGCAGTACGAGCACATCAAGGAGAGCGCCGAGGAGCGGGGCGAGAGCCCCGAGCGCGCCGCGGAGATCGCGGCCCGGACCGTGAACAAGGAGCGGGCCCGGCACGGCGAGTCCAGGACGGCCAGCCGCTCCTCCACGCACGACATCTCCTCCGGCCGGCGCGGTGGGCTGCGCTCCCACTCCGGCCCCCAGGGGCCGACCTTCGACCAGCTCTACAACGAGGCCAGGCAGCGCAACGTCAAAGGCCGTTCCAGGATGAACAAGAAGCAGCTCGCCGACGCCCTCGGGCACTGACCGCGCCGCCGGCCCCGCGCCGCCCCGCAGGGGCACGCGGCCGGGGTGCGCCCCGCACGGTGCACCCCGGCCGGTGGCGGACGACAGGGAGACCTGCATGACCCTCTCACATCCCGCCGCCCGCACCGACGGCGCGCCCGGCCGGTTCGAGCGGCTCGCCGAAGCCGCCTCCAACCTCACCGGCTCGCCGGCGTTCTCCCTGTTCTGCGTCCTGCTGGTGGGCGGCTTCTTCGCCGTCCACGCGGCCGGCCTGTCGACCGAGTGGCAGATCCTCGTCGGCGACACCATGGCGGCGATCACCCTGCTCCTGCTGGCACTGCTGAAGAACACCGAGCGCCGCGCCGAGCACGCCCTCCAGCGCAAGCTCGACGCCATCGCAGCCGCGCTGCTGGAGCAGCAGGAGGGGCGGGGCGGCGAAGCCCACGAGGAGCTCCGGAAGGCGATCCGGCTGGAGGAACGGCTCTGACGCGGGCGTCCGCGCCCGGGGGCGGACGCCTCGGCCGGCGCGGGCCGGGCCGACTGGCCGCCCCGGTCGGGCGACCTCAGCCCTGGCCCTGGCCGTACGCCTCGGTGAGCAGCGGGAGCCGTGCGCCGCAGCTCTTGCACCCCACGCTGACGGGTGCCTGTTTGTAGATCGCTCCGGCCACCCCCAGCGATCCCTCCACCTGCCGGGAGCCGCAGTGCGGGCACGTCCGTGGCTCGAAGGACCGCTCGCACGGCACGCAGCGGTGCGAGCGCCAGCCTTCGGGCGTCGGGAGTCTCACCGTGTCGGAGCTGCCGCACGCCGGACAGTCGATCTGGTCCACCACCGTGGGCTCCTCTCCCGGTCCGCCGTCCTGCGGGCCCGGCCTCGTCAGGCACTTGCCCGCTGGGTGCGCGGTCACACGTGCGGCGGGCGGGGGAGCAGCCGGTCCGGGCGCTCCGGCCCATCCGGGGGCCCGGCGGCGGAGCCGTCCCGGCAGCCCCAGGAGGAGGGACGGCGGCGGCGCCCGATCCGCTGCCGGGGCGGATCGGGCATGGGGAGCCGCCCGTCCGGGCAGGTGCCTTCACGTGGCTGCCCGGCACCGCCCGCCCGGGCCGCTCCCGGACGGCGGGGGGCCGGTCCGTCCGGATCAGGCCGGCGCTCACCGGGTCGGGCCGGCCACCGGGGCGGGCCGACGACGATCGCGAGGGAGACCGTATGACCAGCACCGGCTTCGCTCCCCGGCGCCCACCGCTCACGCTCGGCATCGAGGAGGAGTTCCTGCTGGCCGACCGCCGCAGCCGGCGGACGGCTT
Source organism: Kitasatospora indigofera (assembly GCF_014655955.1). Taxonomy (GTDB): domain Bacteria; phylum Actinomycetota; class Actinomycetes; order Streptomycetales; family Streptomycetaceae; genus Kitasatospora; species Kitasatospora indigofera. The sequence goes on along the minus strand of NZ_BNBO01000034.1, from coordinate 6,853 downwards.
CCCGGGCGGACCAGGTCATCGCGGACGTCGGGGCGGTGCTGGGCCCACGGGTGCAGAACGAGTTCTTCGCGACCCAGGTCGAAGTGTGCACGGAGCCGGTGGCGACCGCGGCGGAACTCCGCCGGCAGCTCGTCGACGGCCGGCGGCTGACCGCAGCGGCGGCCCTGCGGGCCGGCTGCCTGCTGGTGGCCTCGGCGAGCGGGATCCTCGGCGGCCGGCCGCCGCAGATCACCGAGGGTGACCGCTACCGGAGGATCGCCGACCACGTCGGCCCGCTGGCCACCGGTTCGGGCGAGTTCGGCGGCTGCCACGTCCATCTCGGCAGCCTCGACAAGGCGGACGCGCTGGCGCTGAGCGGCCGGCTGCGCCCGTGGCTGCCCGTGCTCCAGGCACTGATGGTCAACTCCCCCTTCGCCGGCGGCCGGGACCGCAACTGCGCCAGCTGGCGGGCCCTGCGGTACGAGCGGTGGCCCACCGTGGGCCCCGCGCCGGTGCTCGACGAGGCGGGCTACGAGGTGCTGGCCGCCCGGCTGGTCGCCGACGGCACCATCCTGGACCGGCGGATGCTCTACTGGTACGCCCGGCCGTCCGAGCACCTGCCGACCCTGGAGATCCGGGTGGCGGACGTCAACGCGGCGGTGGACGACACCGTCCTGCTCGCGCTGCTGCTCCGCGGGCTGGCCGTCGTACTGCTCGACGAGGCGGACCGGGGCGCCCCGGGGCCGGTGGTGACCGACGCGCAGCTGGTGGGGGCCCACCGGCAGGCGGCGCTGCACGGCCTGCACGGTACGGGGGTCGGTCCGGACGGCGTCCCCAGGCCGATGCTCCAGCTGTTGCGCGGCCTGCTGCGACGCAGCGCCCCCGGGCTGGAGTCGACGGGCGACGCCGCGCAGGTGGGCATGCTGCTCGGCGGCCTGCTGGCCTCCGGTACGGGGGCCGAGCGCCAGCGGGCGGTCCAGCGCCGCCACGGATCGCTGGGCGACATCGTGGACGACCTCGCGCGACGGACGGTGGCGGGCTGAGTCCGCAGCGCGGTACCGGGGTGGCGGGCACCCCCGCGGTGGCAGCAGCAACCTGCTGCTCGAACTGCTGCTGATCCAGGTCTGCCACGGCATCCACTCCTTCGTCCGCAACGCGCCACCGAACCGCAGCGCGGCCGCCGTCGGGAACGCCGAGCAGCTGCACCGGCTGGAGCGACTGCTGCACCTGGACGTCGAAGGCGCCCTCAACGGCTGGGTGCTGGGCCACGCGTGGCCGCTGGACCTGATGCCGGACCACTACCGGGTGATGCACTTCGGGCTGCCCGTGGTCGTCCTCGCCTGGCTGCACCGGACCCGGCCGGCCCGCCACCGCACCGGCCGGACGGTGCTGTTCGCCACCACCGGCCTGACGCTCGCCGGCTACGGGGGCCTGCCGCTCGCACCGCCCCGGCTCACCCCCGGCCTGGGGCTGAGCGACACGCTCGCCCCCGCTGCGGCCCTGGGCCCCGACCCGGGCGCGTTGACGGCGTTGAGCAACCAGTACGCGGCGATGCCCTCGCTGCCCATCGCCTGGTCCCTCTGGTGCGCGCTGGCCGTCGTCACCGCCACCCGCAACCGGTGGGTCCGCGTCCTGGCGGTGCTGTACCCGTCGGCCACGCTGCTGGTGGTGCCGAGCACGGCCAACCACTGGCTCCTCGACGCCGTCGCGGCGGTGCCCCTGCTCGCCGTCGGCTGCCTGGTCCAGTACGCCCTGACCGGCCGCCGCCTCCGGTGCCCCGATCGCGACCGTCCCGCCCTGGCCCGCCCCGGGTGACGAGGATGCCACGCTGCCCGCCGTCATGAAGTGTGCCCGCCGTCATGAAGCCGTCGGACAAGCCGCGTGCTGAAGCAGCGGGACGGCGTCACGGACCTGACGGGGAGGTACGCCCGGGAACCGGGCCGCGACGACGGTGTCCGTTCCGTCGTAGGCTGCGGGATCCTCGGCCGGGTCGCAGGACCCGGCGGTCGATGGGAGACGAGCGTGGGACTCATGGGTCAGGGCGGACCGATGCGACTGGTGGTGACGGGCGGCGGCACGGGCGGTCACACCTACCCGGCGTTGACGGCGGTACGGACGTTGCAGGCGCGGCTCGCCGCCGAGGGCCGGAAGGTGGAGGTGCTGTGGGTGGGCACCGCGGAGGGGCTGGAGGCCCGGGTCGCGCCCGCGGAGGGCATCAGGTTCGCGCCCGTCGCGACGGGCAAGGTCCGGCGTTCGTCGAACCCGCTGAAGATGATCTCCCCGGCGAACGTCCGGGACATGGGCCGGGTACCGCTGGGCGCCGTCCAGGCGCGTTCGCTGATCTCGGAGTTCGCACCGGACGTGGTGCTCGCGACGGGCGGGTACGTGGCGGTGCCGGTCGGGCTGGCGGCCCGGTCCTGCGGGGTGCCGCTCGTGGTGCACGAGCAGACGGTGCGGCTCGGCCTGGCGAACAAGGTGCTGGCGCGGGCGGCGACCCGGGTGGCGGTGTCCTCGGAGTCGACCCTGCCGCTGCTGCCGGCGTCCGCGCGGCGCACGGCGGTGGTGACGGGCAATCCGGTGCGGCCGGCGGTGCTGGCCGGGCAGGCCGGGAAGGCGGTGTCGGCGCTCGGGCTGTACGGGTTCGAGCGTTCGCTGCCGACCGTCTACGTCACGGGTGGCGCGCAGGGTTCGGTGCAGATCAACACCCTGGTGGCGGAGGCCCTGCCCTGGCTGCTGGAGCGCGCCAACGTCGTCCACCAGTGCGGTCCGGCGAACGAGGCCGCTCTGCGCGCGCAGGCCGGTGCGCCGGCGCCGCACCTGGCGGGCCGCTACCTGCTGACCGGCTACCTGGGCGCGGAACTCCCGGACGTTCTGGCCCTCGCGGACGTCGTGGTCAGCCGCAGCGGCGCGGGCACGCTCGCGGAGCTGACGGCGCTCGGCAAGGCGGCGGTGTTCGTCCCGCTCGCGTCCTCGGCCGGCAACGAGCAGGCCCACAACGCCTCCCACCTCCAGCGGGCCGGGGCCGCCGTAGCGCTCCTCGGTGAGGTGACGGCGGACGGCCTGCGGGCGGCGCTGGCCCCGCTGCTGGCGGACCAGGCGCGGCGCGAGGCCATGGCGGCGCGCTCCCGGGAGCACGGCCGCCCGGACGCGGCGGAGCGCCTGGTGGACGTGGTGCTCGCGGCGGCCTCGGGCCGTTGAACGGGACCGGCCCCGGTCCCGGCCCCGTCGAGAGGGGCGGGGCAGGGGGCGCGTGAAGTCCCGTCAGCCCAGGTGGATCCGGGCACCGGCCTCGATGAGGCGGGCGCAGGCGGCGAACTCGGCGGCCGGGCGGCCCATCGGGTCGGGGACGTCGCGGTCGTGGTCGAGGTACAGGCGCATCGTCGTGGTGCTGCCGGGGCCGGCGAAGCCGCGCAGCCGGGCCAGCACGGAACGGTCCATGGCGAGGACGAGGTCGGCCCATTCGATCGCCGCGCGGGTGACCCGGGCGGGACGGTGCCGGGTCAGGTCGTGGCCGAGCGCGGCAGCGGCGGCGGTCATCTCCGGGTGGGCCCGGTCCCACCCGCCGATCAGGCCGGCGGAGCGGACCTCGACCGCGCTGCCGCCGAGGTCGGCGAGGACACGTTCGGCGAGGGGGCTGCGGCAGTAGTTGCCGAGGCAGACGACGAGGATGCGCCGGGGCGCGGGGCGGGGGCGGGTCATCGGGTGCCTCCGGTGGCGAGGGCCCGGCTCGGGGCGGCCGCGGCGCGGTGCCGGCCTCGGTGAGGTGCCGGCGGAAGAGCCGGGTGAGGATGCGCCCGACGGGTCGTCCGGTGGCCGGCGGCGGCCGGGCCCTGCGCCGGAACGCGCCCCGGAGGTGATCGGGCGGGGAGCGGGGACGCCGACGCCGATGCCCTCGGCGCGCACCGGAGCAGCGCGGCGCGACGACGCCCGGACACACCGCCACCCTGCCCGCTCCCCGGCCCCGGACCGCCCCGCCGCACCGGACAGGCCGCTGCCCGCCCACCCGTTCGGCGGCTTCGGGTGGCGGGGGCCGCCGGTGCGGGCGGGCCGGGGTCAGCGGGCGAGGGTGGCGTGCATCTCCCACACCAGGATCTCCGCCGGCTCCACGGCGGTGACCTTCTGGCCGCCGGTCGCGGTGAAGCGGACGGCGTCGCCGCTCTCCAGCGGGCCGGACCCCTCCAGGGCGACCTTGCCCCGGGGGACGAACAGGTGCAGGAAGGGGGCGTCGGGCAGCTCGACGCTCTGGCCGGGCCGCAGGCGGGCGACCAGCAGCGCCGCGTGGCGGTTCCTGATCCGGATGGCCGAGGCGCCGGCGTACCTGTCCATCCCCGAGGCGACCGGCACCAGGCCGCCGGACAGCAGCTCGTCGTCGATCTCGCGCTGTTCGTAGCCCGGCGTGATGCCGCGCTCGTCGGGGAGGACCCACATCTGGACGAAGTGGACGGGGTCGGTGTGGGCGTCGGCGCCGTCGAGGCGCCAGGAGTCGTTCTTCTCCGAGTGCAGGATGCCGGCGCCGGCGCTCATCCGCTGGGCGAGTCCGGGGTAGATCACGCCGGAGTGGCCGGTGGAGTCCTGGTGGACCAGGGAGCCCTGCATCACCCAGGTGACGATCTCCATGTCGCGGTGCGGGTGGGTCTCGAAGCCGCTGCCCGGCTTGACGATGTCGTCGTTGTTGACGAGCAGCAGCCCGTGGTGGGTGTTGGCGGGATCGAAGTGTCCGCCGAAGGAGAAGGAGTGCTTGGAGTCCAGCCAGTCGATCTTCGTGGTGAGGCGCTCGCCGGCGCGGCGGACGTCGATCTGCGGGCGGTTCGCGGTGGTGTTCAACGCGTGGTCCTTTCGGCGGTCCGGGATCTCGTCAGGCCCGGGCGGTGTCTCGCGGCACCTGTACGACCCAACATGGTTCATCATTCAACTATTCCACTCTGGGGCCGGCCCGGCTGCGGCGCCCCGGCCCCGCGCCGGGCTGCGGGCTGCGGGCCACGGTGGACGCGCGCCGGGGCCGGAGGCGGGGCGCCGTCGGACAAGCCGCCGCCGACAAGCGGTTCTACGGTGAGGAGAGCCCCGGACACCGGGGCCGGCGCGCCCGGGAACGGCAGCCGGCCCTCGCCGGGGCGGACCCCGTCGCACTCCTGAGGAGACACCCATGACGCACCACTTCGAGCCGGTCCGGCCCGTACTGGAACCGGCTGCCGCGGCCTTCGCCCAGGCCACGGCCGAGCCCCCGTACCTGTTCGAGCTGGCGCCGGCGGACGGCCGCAAGGCGGTCGACGAAGTCCAGTCGGGTCCGGCGGAGCTGCCGGCGGTCGACGAGGAGTGGATCACCGTCCCGGGCGGCCCGACCGGCTCGGTCAAGGCCCGGATCGTCCGTCCGGCCGGTGCGTCCGGCGTCCTCCCGGTGATCCTCTACATCCACGGCGCGGGCTGGGTCTTCGGCAACGCGCACACCCACGACCGGTTGGTGCGGGAACTGGCCGTCGGGGCGGGCGCGGCCGTGGTGTTCCCCGAGTACGACCTGTCGCCCGAGGCCCGCTACCCGGTCGCGATCGAGCAGAACTACGCCGTCGCGCAGTGGATCGTCCGGGAGGGTGCGGGCCGGTCGCTGGACGGCGCGCGGCTGGCCGTCGCGGGCGACTCGGTGGGCGGCAACATGAGCGCCGCGCTGACCCTGATGGCGAAGGAGCGCGGCGACGTGGCGCTCCGGCACCAGGTGCTGTTCTACCCGGTGACCGACGCGGCCTTCGACACCCCTTCGTACCAGCAGTTCGCGACCGGGTACTTCCTGCGCCGCGACGGCATGCAGTGGTTCTGGGACCAGTACACCACCGACCCCGCGCAGCGCGCCGAGATCACCGCCTCCCCGCTGCGGGCGACCGGCGAGCAGCTGGCCGGCCTGCCCGCCGCACTGGTGATCACCGGCGAGGCGGACGTGCTGCGCGACGAGGGCGAGGCGTACGCCAACAAGCTCCGGGCGGCCGGCGTCCCGGTCACCGCCGTGCGCTTCCAGGGCGTCATCCACGACTTCGTGATGCTCAACGCCCTGCGGGAGACGCACGCCGCCGAGGCCGCCATCTCCCTGGCCGTCCGGACCCTGCACGACGCCCTGCACGCCGGCTGACACCCGGCTGACACGCCGGCGGGCTCCCCGACAACCCTCCGGCACCCCGGGGCCGGCGCCGCCGGGCCGGCCCGGGCGACCCCGCCGGTCCGCGCGACCGGGCCGCCCGCACGACCCGGCCCCGACGTCGCGTCCCCGCGCCCCCCGCTGCCGGCCGGGCCGCCGGCAGCGGGGCGCGGCGGTGAACGACCGCCGCCCCCGGTCGGGCCTCAACCGAGCCGGCCGCGGGCCTTCAGCGGTGTCACGGGCAGCTGCGGGGCGGGGACCGGAGCGCCGTCGTACCCGCGCACGGTGCCGAAGCGGGCACCGGACATCCAGTCCTCCCGGGCCCGGGTGATCTCCTCCCCGGTCCGGCCGACGAAGTTCCACCACATGACGAGCTTCTCCTCGAACGGCTCACCGCCCAGCAGGAGCAGCGAACCGTCGGCGAGGGCGCGCAGCGGCAGCTCGCGGCGCCCGCTGCCGAGGTAGAGCATCGAGCCGGGCTCCAGGCGGACGCCGTCCACCTCGGTCAGGCCCGACATGGTCAGCACCGCGTACTCGAAGTCGGGCTCCAGGGGGAGCCGGGCGGCAGCGCCCTCGTGCAGGGTGAGATCGACGCCGACCAGCGGGGTGTGGACGGTGCCGGGTGACCTGGCGCCGTCGAGCGAGCCCAGGATCACGGTGCCGTGCAGTCCGGCCGTGGTGACCGCGGGGAGGTCCGCGTGGTGCTCGAAGGCGGGGTCGGTGTGCCGGTGGGCGTCGGGCAGGGCGACCCAG
>NZ_BNBO01000033.1 GCF_014655955.1 Kitasatospora indigofera | reverse complement strand
CGATAAAGGGCACTAGCACCTCAAGCTAGCGCGTCTGCCATTCCGCCACCCGGACAGGGTGTGTGCCTCGGGGTTTCGCTTGCTGTTCCCCTTGGCGACAGAGAGAACACTACCAGGGTTCTGGAGCGCTTCTCACCTGCGTTTCTGTGGTCGGCGAGGGGGCGTGCCGCGTCGCCGGGGCGGGAGGGGACGAACCGGGAGGAACCTGCCGAAGCGGGTGCCGGCGGCCGGCCGGCCGTGCGACGGGCCCCGGGTGTCGCCGGCGCGGCCCGCCCCCTCGCCGACGGTGCGTCCGGGGCGGCTGGTCCGGGTGGGGGCGCACGGGGGCGCAGGGCGGAGAGGGCATCTGCGCCGTGAACGATCCGGCAGTTCTCGGTAGGGATTTTCTTGCAGATGTGCGACCGGAACCGATCGGAATCGGGCGTGAGCGGTCCGACACGGGCAAGTTGTCGACGCTGCCGTAGTGTCCGGCGTCGCTCTCCTAGCCTCTGGAGACCAAGGGAGCCATGAGTGGAACGCCTGATTCCCGACGTCGGCGGCAGCCGGTGACGCCTCCCGTTACCAGCATGAAGGGCGGCTTGACGTGGAACAGATCAGCGGGGCGGCCGAGCCCGGGGCGAGACGGCCGGGTGCCGGTCCGGTCGAGGGCGTCTGGCGGATCTCGGTCCTGGCCCAGGATTCGTCCGTGCCGAGGACCAGGCACGCGGTACGGGACCGGCTGCTGGCCCAGGGCATGGCCGGCTGGCGCTACCAGGAGCTGATCGACGACCTGCTCCTGATCGTCTCCGAGCTGGTCAGCAACGCCGTGACGCACGCCGCGGTGCTCTCCCCGCAGGTCACCACGGAACTCACGATCGGCGGGGGCAGCGTGCGGGTCTCGGTCGAGGACGGCCACCCGTACCGGCCGAAGGCCCTGGAGAGCGACCTGGGGCAGCTCGGCGGGCGCGGGCTGCTGCTGGTCAAGAGCGTCACCCTGCAGGCCGGCGGGGTCTGCGACGTCGAGCGGACGGCCGCCGGGGGCAAGGTGATCTGGGCCTCCCTGCCGCTCCCGCCGCCGGCCGCCGAGGAGGAGGCGCGGGCCCCGGAGGAGCCGCGGCACCGCCCGCAGGCGGCGGAGCACCCGGGGCTGCCCCCGGCCACCGCCACCGTGCGGATACTGACCGCGCTCCAGCCGCTGACCGCGCCGCAGCCGCCCGCCGCGCCGCAGGCCGAGGGCGGGTCCCCGGCGCTCGCCTGACCGGACCTGCCGGACCTGCCTGGCCCGCCCGGACCGACGGGCCCGGACCTGCGGGACCCGCGCGGACCGACCCGCCCGGCGCAGCGCCCCGGGTCGGGCGGCCGGGGCGGGTCAGGCGGGGCGCCCCCGAGAGCTGCCGGGGGCGCCCCGCCCGTCCGCTGCTACCAGTCGCGTCCGGCGATCTCGCGGATCCCCGGCAGGGCCGCCTCGAAGACGGTCCGGAACCAGACCGAGAACGGGCGCTCCGCCTCCAGCTCCTTGAGCTCCTCGGCGCTGACGAAGGCGAAGTCGTCCACCTCGTCCGGGTTCGGCCGGACGGGTGCGGTGACCAGGCCCACGAACAGGTGGTTCCACTCGCGCTCGATCAGCCCGGAGGCCTCGTCGGGCAGGTCGTAGCGGACGGTGCCGGCCTCGCAGAGCAGGGCGGGCGCGACCCCGAGCTCCTCCGCCGTACGGCGGGCGGCGGCCACGAAGGGCGGCTCGTCCGGGTAGGGGTGCCCGCAGCAGGTGTTGGACCAGACCCCGGGGGAGTGGTACTTGCCGAGCGCGCGGCGCTGGAGCAGCATCCGGCCCTGGCGGTCGAAGAGGAACACCGAGAAGGCGCGGTGCAGCCGGCCCGGCTGCTGGTGGGCCCAGAGCTTCTCGGCCGTCCCGATCGTGACGCCCTCGTCGTCGACCAGCTCCAGGAGGATCTCCGGGGCGCCGGTCTCGTCGGCCGGTTCGGCGACGTCGGTCTCGACGTCGAGACCGGTGTCGATCCCGGAGGTGAAGTGCGTCGGATTGGTCGGGGGACTCTGCGGCATGAGGCCTCTTTCGGGAGCACCGGTGGCGTCGCGCCCCAGTCTGCCGTATGGGCGCACCGGATTGCCGACCGACGCATTGTTGGCCGGGTCCTGCGCTTTCGAATAGGAAATCCGTTCGACCGGGGCGCTGATCCGATCATTTTCGATCATGGCAGTCCGTCCTGACCCGGCCCCTCCCGGCCCCTGCCCCCGTCCCGTCCCGGGCTCTCTCCGCCGCCTTCCCCCGCCCCGCCCGGGCCGTCCGCCGCCCGCCGCCCCTGTCCCGTCCCGGGCCCCTCCCGGCCCCGGCCCGCCCCCGCGCACCCCTCGCCCGCCGCTCTCCCGGGCCCCGTCCGGGCCCTGTCCGGGCCGCCCGCGGCGGCGGGCCGGGCGCGTTCGGGCTGGTCGCCACGGTCGCCTACCATCACCAGTACGGCGTACCGCCCCCGCGGCGGTACCGGAGCGCCACCCCCGAGTGGCCGGCGCGGGCATCCGGTGTGCAGGTCGGCCGGGTGGTGCGGGATCGCTCCCGCGTCATCACTCCCGCGCGGCCGCGCCCAGCCACCCTGTGCGCGGCGCTCGACAAGCGGAGCACGACGGATCAGGAGACACCGCATGATCGGCCTCGTTCTGGCAGCCGGCGCCGGCCGCCGGCTGCGCCCGTACACCGACACCCTGCCGAAGGCTCTGGTGCCGGTCGACGGGGAGCGGACCGTCCTGGACCTCACCCTCGGCAACTTCGCCGAGGTCGGTCTGCGGGAGGCGGCCATCGTGGTCGGCTACCGCAAGGAGGCGGTGTACGACCGCAAGGACGCCCTGGAGCAGAAGTACGGCGTCAAGCTCACCCTGGTCGAGAACGACAAGGCCGAGGAGTGGAACAACGCCTACTCCCTCTGGTGCGCCCGGGACCTCTTCCGCGAGGGCCTGCTGCTCGCCAACGGCGACACCGTGCACCCGGCCTCGGTGCAGCGCACCATGCTGGACGGCAACGACCGCCTCGCCAAGGAGGGCCGCGCCCCCGGCATCCTGCTGGCCCTCGACACGGTGAAGAAGCTCGCCGACGAGGAGATGAAGGTCGTCGTGGACCCGGCCGCGGGCATCCGCCGGATCACCAAGCTGATGGAGCCCGCCGAGGCGACAGGTGAGTACATCGGCGTCACGGTCATCAACCCGTCCGCCGCCGAGGACCTCTCCGACGCGCTGCGCACCACCTTCGAGCGGGACCCGCAGCTGTACTACGAGGACGGCTACCAGGAGATGGTGAACCGCGGGCTGCGGATCGACGTGCAGCCGATCGGCGAGGTCTCCTGGGTCGAGGTCGACAACCACGAGGACCTGGCCAAGGCGCGGGAGATCGCGTGCCAGTACTGACCCGCCTGGTTCCGTCGCCGGTCTTCGTGGAGATCCGCTCCGGGGCCCTGGACTCGCTGGCCGGCATCCTCGCCGACCAGCGGCTGTCCGCGGCCGGCCGGATCGCCATCGCGATCAGCAACGGGTCCGGCGCGGCGCTGCGGTCCCGGCTGGAGCCGGCCCTGCCCGGCGCCGACTGGTACAACGTGGACGACGGCAGCCTGGACAGCGCGGTGCGCCTCGCCGACCGGATGCGGGCCGGGCACTACGACGCCATGGTCGGCCTCGGCGGCGGCAAGATCATCGACGCCGCCAAGTACGCCGCCGCCCGGGTCGGCCTGCCGGTGGTCGCGGTGGCCACCAACCTGGCCCACGACGGCATCTGCTCGCCGGTCTCCACCCTCGACAACGACGCCGGGCGGGGCTCCTACGGGGTGCCGGGACCGATCGGCATCGTGGTCGACCTGGACGTGATCCGCCAGGCGCCGCAGCGCTTCGTCGCGGCCGGCATCGGCGACGCGATCTCCAACATCTCCTCCTGCGCGGACTGGGAGCTGTCCCAGGCCGTCACCGGCGAGAAGGTCGACGGACTGGCCGTCGCGATGGCCCGCACGGCGGGGGAGAGCCTGCTCCGTCATCCGGGAAACCTCCAGGACAAGGACCTCCTTACGGCCCTGGCGGAAGCCCTGGTACTGTCCGGCATCGCGATGAATATCGCGGGCAGTACCCGGCCCTCCTCCGGTGCCTGCCACGAGATCTCGCATGCCCTGGACGTGCTGTATCCCAAGCGATCCGCCCAGCACGGCGAACAGGTGGGCCTCGGGGCCGCCTTCGCCAGCTTCCTGCGGGGCGAGCGGGAGCTGACCGGTCTGATCGTGGAGTGCCTGGCACGCCACGGCCTGCCGGTGACCGCAGCTCAGATCGGCTTCACCGAGGCGGAGTTCACCGAAGCGGTGCACTACGCTCCGAACACCCGTCCGGGTCGCTTCACCATCCTTGAGCACCTAGACCTCTCCCCATCAGCCATCAGGGACGCGTACGCCGACTATGTCCAAGCCGTCAACGACTGACCGCCCCGCGGTCGACCTCACGGTCCGGCCCTCGATCGAGGAGCTGCGGGCCGTCATCCACCCTGAGGGCATGCTGCAGCGCCGGAGCGCGGAGCACTGGGCGGGGCGCCTCTACATGCGCAGCATCTCGCTGCGGATCACCCGGGTGCTGGCGCCGGTCACCTTCATCACGCCCAACGGCCTCACCTACCTGATGATGCTCACCGGCATCCTGGCCGGTGCGGCGCTGGTCGTCCCCGGGCTGGCCGGTGCGGTCCTCGGCGCGCTGCTGATCCAGGTCTACCTGCTGCTCGACTGCGTGGACGGCGAGGTGGCCCGCTGGCGCCGCCAGACCTCCCTCACCGGCGTCTACCTGGACCGGGTCGGCCACTACATGTCCGAGGCGGCGCTGCTCACCGGCCTCGGCCTGCGGGCCGCCGACCTCTTCCACCGCGACAGCGGCGGGTCGAAGTGGGAGTGGGCCTTCCTCGGCACGCTGGCCGCGCTCGGCGCGATCCTGATCAAGTCGGAGACCGACCTGGTGGACGTGGCACGGGCCCGCAGCGGCCTGTCCGCGGTCGAGGACAGCGCCGCGGTGCCGCGCTCCTCCGGCGTGGCCAAGGCCCGCAAGGCCGCCTCCTTCCTGAAGTTCCACCGGCTGGTCGGCGCGGTCGAGGCCTCGCTGTTCGTCCTGGCCGCCGGGGTGGCCGACGCCGTCCACGGCGGGCTGTTCTTCACCCGGCTCGCGGTGGTGGTGCTGGCGGCCGTCGCCATGCTGCAGACCGTGCTCCACCTGCTCAGCATCGTCCTCTCCAGCAGGCTCCGATGACCGCCCCGGCCGCCTCCGGAGGCGCCGCCGCGACCCGCCCCGAGGACTTCCGCCTCGGCGCGGTGATCATCACCATGGGCAACCGCCCGGCCGAGCTGAACGCGCTGATCGAGTCGGTGCTCGCGCAGCAGGGCCCCGCCGTCGAGCTGGCCGTGGTCGGCCAGGGCGCCGCGCTGCCGCCGCTGCCGCCGGGCGTGCGCTCGGTCGAGCTGGCGGAGAACGTCGGCATCCCCGGCGGGCGCAACGTCGGCATCGAGCTGTTCGGCCCGGACGGCCGGGACGTCGACGCCGTCCTGTTCCTGGACGACGACGGGCTGCTCCCCCGTACCGACTCGGCCGAGCTGCTGCGGGAGGCGTTCACCGCCGACCCGGGCCTGGGCATCGTCAGCTTCCGGATCGCCGACCCGGAGACCGGCGTCACCCAGCGCCGGCACGTGCCCCGGCTGCGGGCCAGCGACCCGCTGCGCTCGTCCCGGGTGACCACCTTCCTGGGCGGCGCCAGCGCCGTGCGCTGCACGGTGTTCGAGCAGGCCGGCCAGCTGCCCGCGGAGTTCTTCTACGCCCACGAGGAGACCGACCTCGCGTGGCGGGCGCTGGACGCCGGCTGGTCCATCGACTACCGGGCGGACGTGGTGCTGCACCACCCGACCACCTCGCCCGCCCGGCACGCCACGTTCTTCCACAACGTGGCCCGGAACCGGGTCTGGCTCGCGCGGCGGAACCTTCCCGCCCTGTTCGTGCCTCTCTACCTGGGAACCTGGTTCCTGCTGACGCTGGCCCGCCGCCCCTCCCCCGAGGCGCTCAAGGCCTGGGTGGGCGGGTTCCGGGCGGGTTGGAGCGAGCCCTGCGGCACGCGCCGGCCCATGCGATGGCGTACTGTGTGGCGGCTGACCAGGTTGGGCAGACCGCCGGTCATCTGATCGCAGCGGCCGGTGACCACCACACCGCCGGCCGAATCCCCCGTGATCCCCTGGATCCCCCTCGGCGTCCGGCCGGCGTTCCCCCCGCCGTCCGGTCGCCCGACTCCCGATCCCTGCGAAGGACGAATGTGTCGACAGTGAGTGAACCTGCCAGCCTCTCCGCCCCGAGGGGGGCGGACGCCGGCCTGACCCCCAAGCAGCTCGCGGACAAGTACGGCCTGGCGGTCAGCGGCCGGCGCCCGTCACTGGTCCAGTACGTCAGGCAGCTCTGGGCCCGGCGGCACTTCATCTGGGCGTTCGCGACCGCGCGCCTGGTGGCGCAGTACACGGACGCCAAGCTCGGCCAGATCTGGCAGGTGGTGACCCCACTGCTGAACTGTGCGGTGTTCTACCTGGTCTTCGGCGTGATCCTGTCCAACAAGGACGATTTCCCGTACTACATCGCGTGGCTGTGCATCGGCGTCTTCGTGTTCCAGTTCACGCAGAGCGCGGTGCAGGCCGGCACCCGGGCCATCTCCGACAACCTCGGGCTGATCCGGGCGCTGCACTTCCCGCGGGCCTCGCTGCCGATCGCCTTCACGGTGATCCAGCTCCAGCAGCTGCTGATCTCGATGGTCGTGCTGGTCGTCGTGGTGATCGCGAACGGGATCGAGCCCGGCCGGACCTGGCTGCTGGTGGCCCCCGCGCTGGTGCTGCAGTCGATGTTCAACACCGGTGTCGCCCTGATCATGGCCCGGATCGGGGCCAAGACCAGTGACATCTCGCAGCTGATCCCGTTCGCGATGCGGGCGTGGCTGTACATGTCCGGCGTGATGTACAGCATCCAGGACCGCATCGACAACTGGCCCAAGTGGGTCCAGGTGGTGATGACGATCAACCCGGCCTCGGTCTACATGGACCTGGTCCGGCACGCCTTCGCGCCGATCATCTACAACAAGCACGAGGCGCACTACCAGAAGCTGCCGGCCCACCTGTGGACCTACGGCATCGGCTGGGCGGTCGTGATGCTCGTGATCGGGTTCGTCTTTTTCTGGAAGGCAGAGGAGGAGTACGGCCGTGGCTGACAGTGCGACCAAGATCGACATGGGAAAGAAGCCGGCCGTGCAGGACAGCGTTCCCGCCCGTGAGCCCACCGTGATCGTGGACGACGTCCACATCGTCTACCGGGTGCACGGCGCCGGCTCCGGCAAGGGCAGCGCGACCTCCGCGATCAGCCGGATCATCAGCCGCAAGCGCGCCTCCGGCGTGCGCGAGGTGCACGCCGTGCGCGGGATCAGCTTCACCGCGTACAAGGGCGAGGCCGTCGGCCTGATCGGCTCCAACGGCTCCGGCAAGTCGACCATGCTGGCGGCCATCGCCGGCCTGCTGCCGACCGAGCGGGGCGGGATCTACACCAACGGCCAGCCCTCGCTGCTGGGCGTCAACGCGGCCCTGATGAACGAGCTCACCGGCGAGCGCAACGTCGTCCTGGGCTGCCTGGCGATGGGCATGTCGCCGGCCGAGGTGCGGTCCCGCTACGAGGAGATCGTCGACTTCTCGGGGATCAACGACAAGGGCGACTTCATCTCCCTGCCGATGCGCACCTACTCCTCCGGCATGGGCGCCCGGCTGCGGTTCTCCATCGCGGCCGCGAAAACCCACGACGTCCTGCTGATCGACGAGGCGCTGGCCACCGGTGACCAGGCCTTCCAGCAGCGCAGCAAGGCCCGGATCAACGAGCTGCGCAAGGCCGCCGGCACGGTCTTCCTGGTCAGCCACGACAACTCGTCGATCCGCGAGGTGTGCGAGCGGACCATCTGGATCGAGCACGGCGAGCTGGTGATGGACGGCCCGACCGAGGAGGTCGTCTCCGCCTACGAGCGCGGCGAGCGCCCGCAGCACTGAGCGGTACCGGCGAGGGGCCGGCGTCCGGGACAGCGACTGTCCCGGACGCCGGCCCCTCGGCCGTGCGGGTGAGCGTGCGGCGATGCGTTCGCAGGCGGTCTTTTGCGGCGCGCTCCGTGGTGTCAGGCTGTACGCCGGGGGGTGGTGCGTCGCAGGGGGCGCCCGGTATCGGACGCGTGTCCGGGCGAGGTCGGTGGTCGGGACGGTGTAGAACGGGGGAGTGACAGCAGTGTCGGCTTCGGCCCATCCCAGAGTTGAGTCAACGGACCCGTCAGCAGGGGTGACGCTCGACAAGGCGGACCTGGAGAACTTCCCGGTCGCCCCGTTCTTCCTGCCGGCCGCCTGGCGCACCGACCTGATGGCGGTGTACGGCTTCGCCCGGCTGGTCGACGACGCCGGCGACGGGGACCTCGCCGACCCGGCCGGCACCGCCCGGCAGCTGGACGTCGCGGCGCCCGCGCCCGGGCGCCCGGCCGCGGGCGCTCCCGCCGGCCCGCCCGGGGCCGCCGAGACCGCCTTCCGGCTGGCCCTGCTCGACGGCCTGGAGCGGGACCTCGACCGGGTCTTCGAAGCGGCGCTGGACCCGGCCGCCGACCGCCCCCGGCACCCGTTGATGCGCGCCCTCGTCCCGCTGGTCGGGCGGCACGCGCTCACCCCCGAGCCGTTCCGGCGGCTGATCGAGGCCAACCGGGTGGACCAGACCACCGCCCGCTACCCCGGCTACCAGGACCTGACCGACTACTGCCGGCTCTCCGCCGACCCGGTCGGCCGGCTGGTGCTCTCCATCGCCGGCGTCTCCACCCCCGAGCGGATCGCCCTGTCGGACGCGATCTGCACCGCGCTGCAGATCGTCGAGCACCTCCAGGACGTCGCCGAGGACCTCGCCCGGGGCCGGATCTACCTCCCCGCCGAGGACCTCGCGCGGTTCGGCGTCACCGAGGCCGACCTCGCCGCCCCGAGCGCCGGCCCGGCCGTCCGCGAGCTGGTCGCCTTCGAGGCGGACCGGGCCCGGACCCTGCTCGATCGCGGCGCGCCGCTGGTGGGTACGGTTCGGGGGAGGCTCCGACTGCTCCTGGCGGGATTCACCGCCGGCGGCTACGCGGCCCTGGCCGCCGTCGAGGCGGCCGGGTACGACGTACTCGCCCAGCAGGCGAAGCCCGACAAGCGCCGCCTCGCAGCGAAGGCGGCGGCAATCTTCGCGAAGGGAAGGTGAACGCCCGAGTGGCGGCATCACCACTGGCGTCGGCGCAGGTCATGGCGGCCTATCGGTACTGCGAGGCGGTCACCGGCCTGCAGGCCCGCAATTTCAGCTACGGGATCCGGCTCTTGCCGGAGCCCAAGCGGCTGGCCATGTCGGCCCTCTACGCCCTGGCCCGCCGGGTCGACGACATCGGCGACGGCGAACTGCCCCCCGAGCGCAAGGCCGACCAGCTGCTGCGCACCCGCGACCTGCTGGACGAGATCAGGGCCGGCGAGGTCGCCGAGGACGACACCGACCCGATCAAGGTCGCGCTGGCGGACGCCGCGCGACGCTTCCCGATCCCGCTGGCCGGCTTCGACGAGCTGATCGACGGCGTCGAGATGGACCTCAAGGGCGCCGAGTACCGCACCTACGAGCAGCTCAAGGTCTACTGCCGCTGCGTGGCCGGCTCCATCGGCCGCCTCTCGCTCGGCGTCTACGGCTGCGAGGACCCGGTCCGCGGCGCCGAGTACGCCGACACCCTGGGCCTGGCGCTCCAGCTCACCAACATCCTGCGCGACCTGCGCGAGGACGCCGTCAACGGCCGGACCTACCTGCCCGCCGAGGACCTCGCCCGGTTCGGCTGCGAGGAGGGCTTCGCGCTGGCCAGGCCGCGGGTCGGCGCCGACTTCGCGGGCCTGGTGGCCTTCGAGGCCGCGCGGGCCCAGCAGGCCTTCGCCGAGGGCCTGCGCCTGCTCCCGCTGCTGGACCGCCGCAGCCGCGCCTGCACCGCCGCGATGGCCGGCATCTACCACCGGCTGCTCGGCCGGATCGCCTCGGACCCCGAGTCGGTCCTGCGCGGCCGGGTGTCGCTGCCGGGCTGGGAGAAGGCATACGTGGCACTGTCGGGGCTCGCCGGAGGGCGTTCTTGATTCTCACGTCAGTTATGTCACGCTTTGTCAACGCGGAATCACACACGGGCGGATTCGCGTCGAGCACCTGCTTCCCGTGCGCCGACGACAGGGGGGAGGGCCGATGAGCGTGCGATCCGACACCGCCCGGCCCACTGCCGTGGTGGTCGGCGGCGGCCTGGCCGGCATCACCGCCGCCCTGCGGCTCGCCGAGGCCGACCACCGCGTCACCCTGGTCGAGGGCCGCCCCAGGCTCGGCGGCCTGGCCTTCTCCTTCCAGCGCGGCGAGCTGACCGTCGACAACGGCCAGCACGTCTTCCTGCGCTGCTGCACCGCCTACCGCGGGCTGGTCGACCGGCTCGGCGCCGGCCGGCTGGTGGACGTCCAGCCCCGGCTGGACGTCCCGGTGCTCGCCGTCCAGGGCTCCGGGCCGGTCGCCCGGCGCACCCTGGGCCGGCTGCGCCGGGCCGCCCTGCCCGTCCCGCTGCACCTGGCCGGCAGCCTGGCGGCGTACCCGCACCTGGGCCCCGCCGACCGGCTGCGGGTGGTCCGGGCGGCGCTCGCGCTGAAGGGCCTGGACCTCACGGACCCGGCCCTGGACGACATCTCCTTCGGCGACTGGCTGCGCCGGCACGGCCAGAACGCCGCCACCCTCGCCGCCATGTGGGACCTGGTGGGCGTGGCGACCCTGAACGCCACCGCCGACCAGGTCTCGCTGGCGCTGGCCGCGATGGTCTTCAAGACCGGGCTGCTCTCCGACCCGGGCGCCTCGGACATCGGCACGGCGGCCGTCCCGCTCGGCGCGATCCACCACGACGCGGCGCTCGCCGAGCTGGAGCGCGCCGGCGTGCGGGTCCTGCTGCGCGCCCGCGCCACCGAGCTCAAGCCCGCCGGCCAGCACGCCGTGCGGCTGGACGGCGGCGAGCTGCTGGCCGCCGACACGGTCGTCCTCGCGGGCGCCCAGGACACCGCCGCCGCCCTGCTGCCGCCGGACGCGATCGAGGGGCAGCAGCGGCTCGCGGGCTTCGGCACCGCGCCGATCCTCAACCTGCACGTGATCTACGACCGCAAGGTGCTGCGCCGCCCGTTCTTCGCGGCGCTGGGATCGCCGGTCCAGTGGGTCTTCGACCGCACCACGCACTCCGGGCTGGCCGGCTCCGGCCTCGGCGCCGCGCACCCGGGGGCCCAGTACCTGGCGGTGTCGCAGTCCGCCGTCCAGGACGAGATCGACCTGCCGGTGGCCGAGCTGCGCCGGCGCTACCTGCCGGAGCTCGCCAGGCTGCTGCCCGCCGCCGCCGGCGCCGAGGTGCTGGACTTCTTCGTCACCCGCGAGCGCACCGCGACCTTCGACCCGGCCCCGGGCAGCGCCGCGCTCCGTCCGGTGGCCCGGACCCGCGTCCCCGGCCTGCTGCTGGCGGGCTCGTGGACGGCCACCGGCTGGCCCGCGACCATGGAGAGCGCCGTGCGCAGCGGCCACGCGGCGGCCGACGCCGCCCTGGCGGACGGCGCCCGCCGGCCCGTCGACCGAGGCGACGGGAGGTGGCCCAGGTGACCCCGGGCCCCGTCCGCGCCGGCGCCGCGGGAACCGCCGCCGACACCGCAAACACCCGGCCGTCCAGCACGGCCCGGCACCACCAGGGAGAGGGAACGTCCGTGGAGTCACGCATCGGCAGAGGCGCGGGAGGCACGGCGCAGGCCGAGCCGGTCTCGGTGCCCGAGCTGCTCGCCCACGCCCGCACGCTCTGCGCCGCCCCGCTGCGGGCCTCGGTGGCCCGTCTGGTGGCTCCGATGGACACCGTGGCGGCCTACCACTTCGGCTGGATCGACCAGGACGGCGCGCCCGCCCACGGCGACAGCGGCAAGGCCGTGCGCCCCGCGCTGGCCCTGCTCTCGGCCCGGGCCGTGGGTGCTCCGGCCGAGGCCGGGGTGCCCGGCGGGGTCTCCGTTGAACTGGTGCACAACTTCTCCCTGCTCCATGATGATCTGATGGACGGTGACGAGACCCGACGGCACCGGGCCACCGCCTGGACGGTCTTCGGTCCGGCCCAGGCGATCCTGGTCGGCGACGCCCTGGCGACCCTCGGGACCGAGGTGCTGCTGGACGCCGCCGTGACCGGCGGGGCCAGCCCCACCGACGCGGCCCGCGCCGTCCGGCTGATCACCACCGCCACCCGCAAGCTCATCGACGGGCAGGCCCAGGACCTGTCCTTCGAGCACCGCGACGTCGTCACCGTCGAGGAGTGCCTGGAGATGGAGGGCAACAAGACCGGCGCCCTGCTCGCCGCCGCCTCCGCGATCGGCGCGGTGCTCGCCGGTGCCGACGACCGCACCTCGGACGCGCTCCAGCGCTACGGCCACCACCTGGGCCTGGCCTTCCAGGCGGTCGACGACCTGCTCGGCATCTGGGGCGCCACCGAGGTCACCGGCAAGCCGCACTGGGGCGACCTGCGCCAGCGCAAGAAGTCACTGCCGGTCGCCGCGGCCCTGGCCGAGGGCGGCGCGGCCTCGCGCCGGCTGGCCGAGGAGCTGGCCGACCCGAAGGGGCGCGGGGAGGAGAGCGAACCGCAGCTCGCCGCCCGCGCGGCACTGATCGAGGAGGCGGGCGGCCGGTCCTGGACCCAGGACGAGGCCCGCCGCCAGCACAAGACTGCCCTCGCCGCCCTGGACGAGGTGCCGATGGCCGACACGGTGCGTGAGCACTTCGTCGCACTCGCCGAATTCGTGGTGGTACGAGAGAGGTGACGTCAAGTTGACAGCAACTGCGGACGGCCGGCTCGACCCTGAGTACGATTCCGAGCCGGTCGCGGTGGGCGAGCGCCCACCGGCGCCTGACCGCCCGAAAGGGCGCCAGGCGCCGGCAGCGGCTCCGTCCCTGCCTCCCGCGAAAGCCGGGCGGTGGGAGACCGACGGAAGCCAGCCGGTCCGACAAGCTGATGGACCTACTACCGGTGGCACCGGCCCCGCCTCCGCCCAGGAGGCACTGTCCCGCGCCACCACCCACCTGCTGTCACTGCAGAGCTCCGAGGGCTGGTGGAAGGGTGACCTGGAAACGAACGTCACCATGGACGCCGAGGACTTGTTACTGCGCCAGTTCCTCGGCATCCGGGACGAAGAACTGACCAAGGCCACGGCCGAATGGATCCGCTCCCAGCAGCGGGACGACGGCACCTGGTCCACCTTCTACGGCGGCCCGGCGGAGCTCTCCACCACCGTCGAGGCGTACGTCGCCCTGAAACTCGCCGGGGACGACCCCGGCGCCCCGCACATGCAGGCGGCCGCCCGGCACATCAGGGACAGCGGCGGCATCGCGGCCACCCGGGTCTTCACCCGGATCTGGCTGGCCCTGTTCGGCTGGTGGCCGTGGGAACGGCTGCCGGAGATGCCGCCCGAGATCATGTTCCTGCCCCGGTGGCTGCCGCTGAACATCTACGCCTTCGGCTGCTGGGCCCGGCAGACGATCGTCCCGCTCACCGTGGTCTCCGCGCACCGCCCGGTCCGACCGGCCCCGTTCGCCCTCACCGAACTGCACACCGACCCCGCGAACCCCTTCCCCCAGCGCCCGCTCGCGCCGCCCACCAGCTGGGACGGCATCTTCGAGCGGCTGGACAAGTTCCTGCACGCCTACCACCGCCGGGCCGTCCGCCCGCTGCGCCGGGTCGCCCTCGCGCAGGCCGCCCGCTGGATCGTCGAGCGGCAGGAGGCGGACGGCTGCTGGGGCGGCATCCAGCCCCCGGCCGTCTACTCGCTGATCGCCCTCCACCTCCAGGGCTACGAACTGGAACACCCCGTCATGCAGGCCGGCCTGGCCGCCTTCGACCGCTTCACCGTGCACACCGAGGACGGCATGCGCTGGCTGGAGGCCTGCCAGTCCCCGGTCTGGGACACCTGCCTGGCCACCATCGCGCTGGTCGACGCCGGAGTGGGCGCCGACCACCCCGCCCTGGTCTCCGCGGTCGACTGGATGATCGGGGAGGAGATCACCCGGCGCGGCGACTGGGCCGTGCAGCGCCCGTCGCTGGCCCCCGGCGGCTGGGCCTTCGAGTTCGAGAACGACAACTACCCCGACATCGACGACACCGCCGAGGTGGTGCTCGCCCTGCGCCGGGTGGCGCACCCGGACCCAGGCCGGGTCTCCGGCGCGGTCGGGCGGGCCGTCGACTGGAACCTCGGCATGCAGTCCAAGAACGGCGCCTGGGGCGCCTTCGACGTGGACAACACCAGCACCCTGCCCAACAAACTGCCCTTCTGCGACTTCGGCGAGGTCGTCGACCCGCCGTCCGCGGACGTCACCGCCCACGTCGTCGAGATGCTCGCCGAGGTCGGCATGGCGGACGACCCGCGCACCCGCCGGGGCGTCCAGTGGCTGCTGCGCAACCAGGAGGAGGACGGCTCCTGGTTCGGCCGCTGGGGCACCAACTACATCTACGGCACCGGCTCCGTCCTGCCCGCCCTGGTCGCGGCCGGCCTCCCGGAGGACCACCCCGCGATCCGCCGGGCGGTCCGCTGGCTGGAGGACCGCCAGAACGCCGACGGCGGCTGGGGCGAGGACATGCGCTCCTACGAGGACCCGGAGAACTGGGCCGGGCGCGGCGACTCCACGGCCTCGCAGACCGCCTGGGCCCTGATGGCCCTGCTCGCCGCCGGCGAGGGCCCGCAGGGCCGGGCCAACCCCGCCGTCGAACGCGGCGTCGACTGGCTGGTGCGCACCCAGCTGCCGGAGGGCACCTGGGACGAACCACAGTTCACCGGCACCGGATTCCCCTGGGACTTCTCCATCAACTACCACCTCTACCGCCTGGTCTTCCCCGTCACCGCCCTCGGCCGCTACCTGAACGGCACGCCCGGCATCGGCACCCTGGCCGGCAGCGTGCCCCGGATCGGGGCCGCCCGATGAGCACCGCCCCGCTCCTGGTGCTCTGCGCCCTGGGCCCCGAGGTCTGGGCCCTGCGCGGCGGGGACTGGTCGGGCGCGGCCGGCGGCCCGCCCGTCCTGGTGCGCACCGGGATGGGCCGGCGCCGCGCCGGACTCGCCGTCAGACGCCTGCTGACGGCCGCCCCCGGCGGTTACAGCGCCCTGGTGGTCGCCGGCTTCGGCGCCGCCGTCGCCCCGGGAATAAGCCCCGGGGACGTCATCGTTGCGGACGGGGTGCGCGACGCCGAAGGGAACCACTTCGCGATCGGCTCCGGCCCGACCCTGGCCAAGGCCCTGCGGGCCGACGGCCTGACCACGCACATCGGTGTCCACCACACCGCCGACCACGTCGTCCGCGGCCTGGAGCGCCGCGCCCTGCACGCCCAAGGGGCACTGGCCGTCGACATGGAGGCCGCGGCCGTACTGGCCCGGCTCCGGGAGCTCCACCCGGCCGCGCAGCCCGCCGGCGGCCCCGCCGCCGTCCCGCTGCCGGCCGCCGTCCTGCGGGTCGTGGTCGACACCCCCGAGCGCGAACTGGTCCGCCCCGGCACCCTGCCGGCCGGACTGCGGGCCTGGCGCACGCTGCGCGCCACCGTGCCCGCCCTGGTGGCCTGGCACGCGCAGGCCTGTGCCACCGCCGGTGCGGCCCCGGCCGGCGTCTCCCGCGCCGGCGGGCCCACCGGCCAGCACCCCCCTGTTCACCCCACATCCTCGACGCTCCCTCAGGAGGCGAGCTAGCCATGGCCATGCCGCTGCGCCAGACCGTGCGGGTCAGCACCTACCTCATGCAGCAGAAGCTGCTCAAGCGCCGGGACAAGTTCCCACTCATCGTGGAACTGGAGCCGCTGTTCGCCTGCAACCTCGCCTGTGAGGGCTGCGGCAAGATCCAGCACCCGGCGGGGGTGCTCAAGCAGCGGATGCCGGTCGCCCAGGCGGTCGGCGCCGTGCTGGAGTCCGGCGCGCCGATGGTCTCGATCGCCGGCGGCGAGCCGCTCATGCACCCGCAGATCGACGAGATCGTCCGTCAGCTGGTGGAGCGGCGCAAGTACGTCTTCCTCTGCACCAACGCCCTGCTGCTGCGCAAGAAGCTGGACAAGTTCACCCCCTCGCCGTACTTCACCTTCACCGTGCACATCGACGGGCTGCGCGAGCGGCACGACGCGTCGGTGGCCAAGGAGGGCACCTTCGACGAGGCCGTGGAGGCGATCAAGGAGGCCAAGCGGCGCGGCTTCCGGGTCACCACCAACAGCACCTTCTTCAACACCGACACCCCGCAGACCATCATCGAGGTGCTCGACTACCTCAACGACGACCTCAAGGTCGACGAGATGATGATCTCCCCGGCCTTCGCCTACGAGAAGGCCCCCGACCAGGAGCACTTCCTGGGCGTCGAGCAGACCAGGGAGCTCTTCAAGAAGACCTTCGCCGGCGGCAACCGGCGCCGGTGGCGCCTCAACCACAGCCCGCTCTTCCTGGACTTCCTGGAGGGCAAGGTCGACTTCGAGTGCACCGCCTGGGGCATCCCCAACTACTCGCTGTTCGGCTGGCAGCGCCCCTGCTACCTGATGTCCGACGGCTACGTGCCGACCTACCGCGAACTCATCGAGAAGACCGACTGGTCGAAGTACGGCCGCGGCCGCGACCCGCGCTGCGAGAACTGCATGGCGCACTGCGGGTACGAGCCGACCGCGGTGCTCGCCACCATGGGGTCGCTCACCGAGTCGCTGCGGGCCGTCCGGGAGACCATCGGCGCCAACCGCCAGAAGTGACCGGCCGCCCGGCACGGGCTCCCCGTGCCGGGCACCGGCCCGCTCCCGGCGGGCGGGCGGGCCGGCCGATCGCACGGCAGGCTGGACACGCCGCCCGATTCGAAGAGATCCAGAGTCGAACAAGCCCTGCGAACAAGCCCTGAGCCGAACGAGTCCTGAGGTGAACCCATGTCACTCCTGCCCGCGATCAAGGGACCAGCGGACCTCAGACAGCTTCCCGCGTCGGACCTCCCCCTCCTGGCCGAGGAGATCCGGGACTTCCTGATCGACGCCGTCACCCGGACGGGCGGCCACCTCGGCCCCAATCTCGGCGTCGTCGAACTCACCATCGCCCTGCACCGGGTCTTCGACTCCCCGTACGACCGGATCGTCTGGGACACCGGCCACCAGAGCTACGTGCACAAGCTGCTCACCGGACGGCAGGACTTCAGCCGGCTGCGCGCCAAGGGCGGCCTCTCCGGCTACCCGTCGCGGGCCGAGTCCGAGCACGACCTGGTGGAGAACTCGCACGCCTCCACGGCGCTCGCCTACGCCGACGGGCTCGCCAAGGCCACCCAGCTGCTCGGCCAGCACGACCGGCACACGGTCGCCGTGATCGGTGACGGCGCGCTCACCGGCGGCCTCGCCTGGGAGGCCCTGAACAACATCGCCGAGGCGCAGGACCGGCCGCTGGTCATCGTCGTCAACGACAACGAGCGCTCCTACGCCAGGACCGTCGGGGGCCTGGCCCACCACCTCTCCACCCTGCGCACCACCCAGGGCTACGAGCGGTTCCTGGCCCTCGGCAAGGGCGCGCTGCAACGGACGCCGCTGGTCGGACAGCCGATCTTCGACGCGCTGCACGGCGCCAAGAAGGGGTTCAAGGACGCCTTCGCGCCCCAGGGCATGTTCGAGGACCTCGGCCTGAAGTACCTCGGCCCGATCGACGGGCACGACATCGCCGCCGTCGAGCAGGCGCTGCGCCAGGCCCGCGGTTTCGGCGGCCCGGTCATCGTGCACTGCCTGACCGTGAAGGGCCGCGGCTACCGGCCCGCCGAGCAGGACGAGGCCGACCGGTTCCACGCGGTGGGGCCGATCGACCCGTACACCTGCCTGCCGATCTCACCGAGCGGCGGCACCTCGTGGACGTCGGTCTTCGGCAGCGAGATGCTCGCCATCGGCACCGAGCGGCCGGACGTCGTCGCGATCACCGCCGCCATGCTCCAGCCGGTGGGGCTGGCCAAGTTCGCCGAGGCGTACCCCGAACGGACCTTCGACGTCGGGATCGCCGAGCAGCACGCCGTCACCAGCGCCGCGGGCCTGGCCACCGGCGGGCTGCACCCGGTCGTCGCGGTCTACGCGACCTTCCTGAACCGGGCCTTCGACCAGGTCCTGATGGACGTCGCGCTGCACAAGCTCGGCGTCACCTTCGTGCTGGACCGCGCCGGCGTCACCGGCACCGACGGCGCCTCGCACAACGGCATGTGGGACATGTCGATCCTCCAGGTCGTCCCCGGCCTGCGCCTCGCCGCCCCGCGCGACGCCGACCAGCTCCGGGCCCTGCTGCGGGAGGCCGTCGAGGTCACCGACGCCCCCACGGTCGTGCGCTTCCCCAAGGCCGACATCGGGCTGGCCGTCCCCGCGCAGGAGCGGATCGGCGGCGTCGACGTGCTCCAGCGCACCGGGCCCGCCCCGGAGATCCTGCTGGTCGCCGTCGGCACCACCGCGCCCGCCTGCCTGGACGCCGCGGCCCTGCTGCTGGCCGAGGGCTTCACCGCCACCGTCGTCGACCCGCGCTGGGTCAAGCCGGTGGACCCGGCGCTGGTCGAACTCGCGGCCGCCCACCGCCTGGTGGTCACCGTCGAGGACAACGGCCGGGCCGGCGGCGTCGGCGCGGCCGTCGCCCAGGCCCTGCGGGACGCCGAGGTCGACACACCGCTGCGGGCGCTCGGCATCCCCCAGGAGTTCCTCGCGCACGCCTCGCGCGGCGAGATCCTGGAGGAGATCGGCCTCACCGGCACCGGCGTGGCCGCCCAGACCGCCGCCGTCGCCAAGCGGCTGCTACCGACCCGAGGAGCGAACCAGCGTCATGCCGGCTGATTCCAGCACCGAACCGGCCCCCGACCGCCCGGCCCCCGGCCTCCCGTCCGCCGGCCGCCCCGCCGCCGGGGGCTTCGACCTCGCCGCGCTGCTCGCCGAACGCGGCGCCGAGCGCTACGAGTTGCACAGCAGGTACCTCAACCCGCAGCTGCCCCGGATGCTGCACACCATCGGCTTCGACAAGTACTACGAGCGCGCCGAGGGACCGTACTTCTACGACGCCGAGGGCAACGAGTACCTCGACATGCTGGCCGGCTTCGGCATCTTCGCGCTGGGCCGGCACCACCCGGTGGTGCGGGCCGCCGTCCAGCAGGTGATGGACCTCGGACTGCCCGACCTGACCCGCTTCGACTGCGCCCCGCTGCCCGGCCTGCTCGCCGAGGAACTGCTCTCCCGCACCCCCGGGCTGGACCGGGTGTTCTTCGGCAACAGCGGTACCGAGGCGGTCGAGACGGCGCTGAAGTTCGCCCGGTACGCGACCGGCCGCCGCCGCGTCCTCTACTGCGACCACGCCTTCCACGGGCTGACCGCCGGCTCGCTCTCGGTCAACGGCGAGAGCGGGTTCCGCAAGGGCTTCGACCCGCTGCTGCCGGACACCGCGATCCCGCTCGGCGACCTCGGCGCGCTGGCCCGCGAACTCAAGAAGGGCGACGTCGCCGCCCTGATCGTCGAACCGATCCAGGGCAAGGGCGTGCTCGCCCCGCCGCCCGGCTGGCTGCGCGCGGCCCAGGACCTGCTGCACGCGAACAGGGCCCTGCTGATCTGCGACGAGGTGCAGACCGGGATCGGCCGGACCGGCGAGTTCTTCGC
The DNA here is from genome assembly GCF_014655955.1 of Kitasatospora indigofera. GTDB lineage: Bacteria > Actinomycetota > Actinomycetes > Streptomycetales > Streptomycetaceae > Kitasatospora > Kitasatospora indigofera. The sequence goes on along the minus strand of NZ_BNBO01000033.1, from coordinate 80,774 downwards.
CTACCAGCATGAGGACGGCGTGCTGCCGGACCTGGTCTGCGCGGCCAAGGCGCTCTCCGGCGGGTACGTGCCGGTCGGCGCCACCCTCGGCAAGGGCTGGATCTTCGAGAAGGTGTACTCCTCGATGGACCGGGTCCTGGTGCACTCGGCGAGCTTCGGCTCCAACGCCCAGGCGATGGCCGCCGGGCTGGCCACCCTGCACGTGATGCGGGACGAGAAGGTGGTCGAGAACGCCCGCCGGACGGGCGACCTGCTGCGCGAGCGGCTCGCCGCGCTGACCGACCGGTACGAGCTGCTGGCCGAGGTCCGCGGCCGGGGGCTGATGATCGGCATCGAGTTCGGCCGGCCGAAGTCGCTGAAACTGCGCACCGGATGGACGGCCCTGCAGGCCGCCCGCAAGGGCCTGTTCGCACAGATGGTGGTCGTCCCGCTGCTCCAGCGGCACCGGATCCTCACCCAGGTGTCCGGCGACCACCTGGAGGTCATCAAGCTGATCCCGCCGCTCACCATCACCGAGCGGGACGTCGACCGGTTCGTCGACGCCTTCACCGACGTGATGGACGACGCGCACCGCGGCAGCGGCCTGATGTGGGACTTCGGACGGACGCTGGTCAAGCAGGCGGTCGGCAGCAGGTGACCGGGCCGGCCGCCCCCGCTCCCGGCCCGGCCGGGGAAGCGGGGCGGCCGCCGGAACGGGTCCCGGGGGCGGCGGTCAGAGTTCGGTCTGCCGGCGGTGCAGCACCACGACCAGGTCCACCACGGCGAACACGGTCAGCACGGCGCAGGCGACGGCGAACCCGATCAGGGTGCCGCGGGACGGCGCGCCGTCCGGTGCGGCCCGGGCGGCCAGGACGGCGAAGCCGGCGGTGCAGAGCGCGAAGAACGGGGTGAAGGCCAGGGACAGCAGCAACCGGAGCTTGAGGTCGCTGCGGGCGGTCGCGGGCTCGGTGCCGCTGCGCCAGCGCCGGGGGGCCGTCGCACGCACGGCGCTCACCTCCTCGCGGCGGGACATCGCCCTGGGCGTCCGGCCCGGGCGGGTCTACGATTCCAGGGTACGTCCGACCGGAAGGGGGAACCGCGATGACGGAGGAGCACACCCGGGACTTTGCCGGGCTGAGCACCGAGGCCGCCGAGGAGCTGGCCCGCGAGCGCGGCTGGGCGAGCGTCCGGCTGCTGAAGCCCGGCGCGATGACCACCATGGAGTACCGCGAGGGGCGGCTGAACCTGGTGGTCCGGGACGGGGTGGTGGAACGCGGCTGGGAGGGCTGACCCGCCGGTCGTCGCGGGTACCGCGGTCACGGGCCGGCGGGCGGGCCGCCGGGCCGCCGCGAGCGGCGGTGGGCCGCCAGCCGGTCGGCCGCGGTGGCCAGCAGCGGCTCGGCCAGCGGCAGCACCAGCAGGACCAGCAGGCCGGCCGCCCACCCCGCGAGGACGTCGCTCACCCAGTGCGTGCCCAGGTACACCGTGGTGAGCCCGATCGAGCAGGCGGTGGCACCGGCCAGCACCGCGCCGGTCCGCCGCCAGCGCGCCGCCAGGTAGGCCAGCACGCCCCAGGTGACCACCGCGTTCGCGGTGTGGCCGGAGGGGAAGATGGTGCCGCCGGAGAAGAGTTCGGCCGAGCCGACGTAGTGGGCGTAGTGCGGGCCGAGCCGGCCGGTGACGATCTTCACGGTGCCGACCGTGACGTTGAGCAGCAGCAGCGCGGTGCCCATCACCAGCAGCGGGCGCGCGTTGTGGGTCCGGCAGGCGCGCCAGACCAGCCAGCCGCCGGCCGCGATCGCCGACGGACCTCGCTGGCCCGCCACCACCCAGGCGCTCAGCAGCGGCTCCAGCTCCGGCCACCGGTGGTAGGGCTGCGCCAGTCTGGCCCACCAGTCCAGGTCCACCAGGGCGGTGTCCAGCAGGACGCCGGCGATGACGATCAGATAGGCCAGCGCGGTCAGGCCGAGCAGCGTGGTCTGCGTCCGGTCCAGCGGGGGCCAGGTGGAGTAGGCCGTGACCTGTTCGGCCGGCGGCCGGGTCGGGGCCGATGATGATTCGGTCGGGGCTTGCACGGAATGGAGATTACCCGTGCCAAGAATTCATGAGTCATTTTTCCCGAGGAAAAGACCGCAGGTCACGGTATGTGCTAAGTAGGCTTCCCGGCAGGTCTTCCAGGCTTTGGGGCGGCCTCCGCGGTGCGGGTGAAGGTTTTTGCGGATCACCCCTGCGGGTCATGTGGAATCGAATTCATGAGCGATGTTCGAGAATGAATTCCCCTCGCTCTCCGGGTCCGCTCCGCCCGCCCGCCGGCCCTGCCGCCGCGCGCCGCCGAGCCCCGACAGGATCGTCGAGGTGGCCCGGTCGGCCGGCAGGAAGGCCTCCAGTTTCAGCTCGGCCAGGGTCACGTCGGTGGCCGTGGCGAAGGTGGTGACGGTGGTGATCAGCCGCAGCAGGCCGTGCCGCGAGTGCAGCTCCAGCGGGACCGCGAAGCCCAGCGGGGCCGCGGCGGGCGCCCGGTCCGGCAGGTACGAGCGGAGCTCGGCGTGCAGGGCGTCCAGCCGCTCGTCCGGGTGGCGTTCCGCCTCGCGGCGCAGGCCGGTCAGGACGTGCTGGGCCCACTCGGCGAAGTTCCCGATCCTCGGCGCCAGGCCCTGCGGGTGCAGGGCCACCCGGTAGACGTTGGCCGCCGGGCCCAGCAATTCGGCCGGCACGCCCTCGGTGAGCAGCCCGAACGCCGCGTTGGCGGCCACCAGTTCGCCGTACCGGTCGACCACCACGGCCGGCCAGGGCAGATGGCCCGTCAGAATGTTCCCCAACGCGTCCAGCACCGGGGCGAGTTCGGGGCCGTCCAGGGCGCCGCCCGGATAGGCGGGGGCGAACCCGGCGGACAGCAGCAGGTCGTTGCGCTCGCGCAGCGGCAGCTCCAGCGACTCGGCCAGCCGGACCACCAGGTCGCGCCCCGGCGTCGAGCGGCCGGTCTCGATGAAGCTGAGGTGCCGTTGGGTGGTGCCGGCCCGGTCCGCGAGTTCGAGCTGGCTGAGGCGGCGTCGGGTGCGCCGCTCCCGCAGCGCCTGAGGGAAGTCCACACCCCAGTTCTACTGCCGGGGTTGCGGGGATCGCCATTCCCTGCCGGGAATTGCCCGGCCCGCCGGGCCGGCGCAGGCTGGCTCCCATGACGGACGAGATGCGCGTGGGAGTGGTGCTGCCGACCGGTGCGGCGCAGTGGGACGGGGCCGGCGGGCCGCGCGGCCTGCTCGGACTCGGGTCGCGGGCCGAGGAGTTGGGCTTCGACTCGCTCTGGGTCGGGGACACCCTGCTCAAGCCGATGATCGAGCCGGTCACCCTGCTCGGGGCGCTGGCCGCCCGCACCGAGCGGGTCACCCTCGGCACGGCCGCCCTGCTGCCCGCGTTCCGCCGGCCGGTCCAGACCGCGCAGGCGCTCGCCTCGGTGGACCTGCTGTCGGGCGGGCGGCTGGTGGTGACGGTGGGAGCCGGGTTCCCCAACCGCTCCGAGCGGGAGTACGCCGCCTCGGGGGTGCCGTGGGAGCGCCGGTTCGCCCGGCTGGACGAAACCGTGGCGCTCTGGCGCCAGTTGTGGGACCCGGCCGGCCCGTCCGCGTTCCACGGCAAGGTGCTGCACTTCGACGACCTGCCCGGCGGGCTCGCCCCGTACCGGGCGGGCGGCCCGCCGGTCTGGCTGGGCGGCGCCACCCCCGCGGCGCTGGCCAGGACCGGCCGGCTGTACGACGGCTGGCTGCCCTACCCGCCGGACCACCGAGCCTACGGGCCGGGCCTGGCCGACGTCCGGCGCGCGGCCGCCGGGGCGGGGCGGCAGCGGGGCGCGGTCGCCCCCGCCCTCTACGCCACCGTGCTGATCGCCCCCGACCCGGCGGCCGGCCGGGAGGCGCTGGACACCTACACCCGGACCACCTACGGGGTGCCGCTGGAGGTGGCCGAGACGATCCAGTGCCTGATCGCCGGACCGGTCGAGCACATCGCGCGGGAGCTGGGCCGGTACGCGGAGCAGGGCGCGCGGCACCTGGTGTGCCGGATCGGCGCGCTGGACGCCGCGTCCCAGGCGGAGCAGTTGGAGGGGCTCGCCGCACTGCTGCCCGTCCTGCGGGGGCGTCCCGGCTGAGCCGGCCGCGAGCCGGCCCGGGGGCGCTGTGGCATCACCACATCGGGAGCATGCTCATGCCTATATAGAGGAGAGCCCGGCCGGCCGTGGACCCGCGTGCGGGAGACGGGAGGCGCCCCCGGCCGGCCGGGGGCGCCTCCCGTCGGGGCGGATCAGTCGAGCGGTCCGCCGGCGACGTAGATGACCTGGCCGGACACGAAGCCCGCGCCCTCGCCGGCCAGGAACGAGATGGTGTTGGCGATGTCCTCGGGGACGCCGACCCGGTTGACCGGGATCTGGGTGGCGGCCGCCGCCTTGAAGGCCTCGAACTCCATGCCGACCCGGGCGGCGGTGGCCGCCGTCATCTCGGTGGCGATGAAGCCCGGCGCGACGGCGTTGGCGGTGATGCCGAACTTGCCCAGCTCGATCGCCAGGGTCTTGGTGAAGCCCTGCAGGCCGGCCTTGGCGGCGGAGTAGTTGGCCTGGCCGCGGTTGCCCTGGGCGGAGGAGGACGACAGGTTGACGATGCGGCCGAAGCCGGCGTCGACCATGTGCTTCTGCACCGCGCGGCTCATCAGGAAAGCGCCCTTGAGGTGCACGTTCATCACGGTGTCCCAGTCGGACTCGGACATCTTGAACAGCAGGTTGTCGCGCAGCACGCCGGCGTTGTTGACCAGGACGACCGGGGCGCCGAGCTCGGCCGCGATCCGGTCGACGGCGGCCTGGACCTGCTCGGCGTCGGAGACGTCCGCCCCGACGGCCAGGGCCCGGCCGCCGGCTGCGACGATCTTGTCCACGGTGTCCTTGCCCGCGGCCTCCTCAAGGTCGACCACGGCGACGGCGTAGCCGTCGGCGGCCAGCCGCAGGGCGGTGGCGGCGCCGATTCCGCGGGCTGCGCCGGTGACGACCGCGACCCGGGGGGCGGTGCTCTGCTCGGTCATGCTCGGTCTCGTCTCTCTCGTGGGGTTACGGGCCGGGCTGCGCGAAAAAATCGTGGAGGCCGGCCGGAGGGTGGCGTTGAGAGCGCTTCGCCGACACCTTACCGACGAGTAGTCTGGTGAACCAGAGGACAGAGCCGCAGGTGACCGAGGGTAAGGACCGGTCGGTCGGCTTTCTGCTGCGAGCGGGTGAACGACACCCCGGCCGGGCTTGTAAATATGCCAAGTTCCCGGAAGTTGCGTCTACTATCGGCCCCCGTCTGCCAGCAGGGCCTTGGCGTTTGTATAGTGTGCGCCAGCAGCCACCGGCTGCACGGCTGGCGCGCCCTCCCTCATAGCGGGACGCCCACACGCCGTTACTGCCCCACCCGGGTGTCCCACACACACCGGGTGTGACATCGGGACGGATACATGGTGCTGGGGGAGATCCCGACGACCCGCGTGTCCGCGCGACTGCAGCAGTCGCCCGGACACCTCATCCGCGTTGCACAGCAGGTCCACACCCGTTTGTGGTCGGAGCACGTCGGGGCCGACCTCACGGCTCCGCAGTTCGCGGTACTGCTGGTTCTCGCCCTCGAACCGGGCGCCGACCAGCGCACGGTGGGGGAGCGGGCCTCGCTCGACAAGGCCACGATGGCCGAAATGGTCGCTCGTCTGGTGCGGCGCGGCCTGGTGCTGCGGCGCCGTGACCCGGCGGACGGCCGGCGCAAGCTGCTGGCGCTCTCTCAGAACGGCGCGCAGGCGGTCCGGGAGGCCACCGGCGGCGTGGTTCGTGTGCAGCGCACGCTGTTCGAGCCGCTCAGCCCTGAGGAGCAGCTGGAAATCGTCCGGGTGATGGCGAGGATAGCCAGGCTGGAGCCGGCCGCGGTGGCCGTCCTGACCGACGCCCGCCCGATGCTCGACGCCCAGCGTGCCATCGGCTACCTGATCCGCGTCGGGCAGCAGGTGCACACCAAGCTCTGGTCGGAGCACGTCGGTTCGGAGCTGACGGCGCCGCAGTACGCGGTGCTGGACGCGCTGGAGCTGGAACCGGGCGCCGACCAGCGCACGGTCGGCGAGCTCGCCTCGCTGGACAAGGCGACGATGGCCGAGATGGTCAGCCGGCTGGTCCGCCGTGGCCTGGTGCTCCGCCGCCGGGACCCCTCGGACGGTCGCCGCAACCTGCTCTCGCTGTCCTCGGCGGGCCAGGATCTGCTGCACCGCTCGGCGGCCGGGGTGCGCGAGGTGCAGCGGCTGCTGCTGTCGCCGCTGGAGGAGCACGAGCACGAGGACGCCCTCGCGCTGCTCGCCAAGGCGGCCCGTCTGTAGACCAGCCAAAACGATTCGCCTGAATTCTGCGGGCCGTCACCCCGATCATGGGGTGACGGCCTTCGGTATCGGCGTACCGTCAGAATCCGATCGTGGACGTCCGGGCCGCTTCCTGCCTGGCCGCTCCTTGTCGGGCCGGCCCCGGCCGGGTGTCCGTGCCGGCTGCTCGTCCTGGCCCGGTGCCTCCCGGCCGCGATTACCCCGGTCCGGCTCGTCCCGGCCCCGCTCGTCCCGGTCCGGCGCTCCGTGGCGCGACGGACCCGGGCCGGGCGCTCCCCGGCCCGGGGCGGCCGGTCAGTTCCAGTCGAAGTCCTGCGGGTCGGGGCCGAGGCGCACGCCGGTCTCGACCGCCGCGATCGCCGCGAAGTCCTCGGCGTCCAGCTCGAAGCCGGTGACGTCCAGGTTCTCCTTGATCCGCGAAGGGGTGACCGACTTCGGGATCGCGATCACGCCGCTCTGCAGGTGCCAGCGCAGCACCACCTGGGCGACGGTCCGGCCGTGCTTCTCGGCGATCTTCACGAGTGCGGGCTCGGTCAGCAGGCCCTTGCCCTGGCCCAGCGGGCTCCACGCCTCGGTGGCGATGCCGTGCTGGGCGTGGAAGGCGCGCAGCTGGCGCTGCGGGAAGTGCGGGTGCAGCTCGACCTGGTTGAGGACCGGCACCACGGAGGACTCCTCCAGCAGGCGGGTCAACTGCTCGGGGCCGAAGTTCGAGACGCCCACCGACTTCACCCGGCCGTCCGCGAGCAGCTGCTCGAAGGCCTTCCAGACGTTCAGGTAGCTGCCGTGCATCGGCCGCGGCCAGTGGATCAGGTACAGGTCGAGGTAGTCCAGGCCCAGCTTGTCGAGCGAGCTGTCGAAGGCCCTGAGCACCGCGTCGCGGCCCTGCTCGCCCGTCCAGTCGGCGGTGCCCGAGTTCCACAGCTTGGTGGTGATGTAGAGGTCCTCGCGGCGGACGCCGCCGGCGAGGGCCTCCGCGAGCGCCTGGCCGGTGCCGGCCTCGTTCTCGTAGATCGCGGCGGTGTCGACGGAGCGGTAGCCCGCCTCGATCGCCGTGCGGACCGCGGCCGTCGCCTCGGCGTCCGGGACCTGCCAGACGCCGAAGCCGAGCTGCGGGATGTGCGCCCCGTTGTTGAGCGAGACGGTGGGGATGGTGCTCACGGGAAGGGGTGCCCTCCTGGTCGTCCAATGGTTCCGGATCTTGCCAACCAGGCCGGTGCCGTCGATGTTCCCGGCCCGGCCGGGAAAGTCGGCGGGCCTCGGACGGCCGGAAAACCTGTTGCGTACGTCACATCGCTCCGGGCAGGCTCGACTCCCATGACGTCGTGAACCCAGCCCGCCGTGACGCCTCCGGCCCCCGCCCGCACGTGCCGCCCGCCGGCGTACCCCTGACGGCGCCGCCCCGACCCTCCGGCCGACGACGGACGCCCGTACCGACCCGCAGCTCCGCACCTCCCTGCCCACCTGCCGCCGTGCCGCTGTACTCCCGGCACCCCCGGCACCACGGCGGCGTCCCGTGATCCGGGCCGTCCGTCACCCGTCCCGTGCCCGTACACCCCGCAACGGAGCGTCATGCCGCTCAAACCCCTGCCGCTGCCCGATCCCGGCAGTCCCGATCTCTCCTCGCCGCTCGCCTTCCTGCGCTGGCTCCAGCGCAGCCAACGGCGCGGCCAGGTGCTCTCCACCTGCTGGGCGCTGCTGGAGATGGGCTGCCGGGCGGCCCTGCCGCTGCCGCTCGGCCAAGGCGTCCAGGCCGCCGTCGACGGCGACGCCGCCGGGATCTGGCGGGCCGGTGCCTTCGCCCTGGCGCTGTCGGCCGTCGCCGCCGGCGGCACCGTGCTGCTGCACCGCCAGGCCGTCTGGAACTGGATCACCGCCGCCACCCAGGTCCGCCAGCTGGTCGCCCGGCAGGCCTCCCGGCTCGGCGCCGGCCTCTCCCGCCGGATCGCCACCGGCGAGATCGTCGCGGTGGGCAGCGGCGACGTGGAGAAGATCGGCTGGTACGTCGAACTGGTCGCCCGGGTCCGCGCCGCCGTCCTGGTCTGGCTCGCCGTCAGCGCCGTCGTGCTCACCGTCCAGCCGCTGCTCGGCCTGGTGGTCCTGCTCGGCGTGCCGGTGCTGGCCGGTTCGGTCTGGCCGCTGCTCGGGCCCTTCGAGAAGCGGTACGCCGAGCAGCGCGCGCTCGGCGGCAAGGCCACCGAGCTGGCCGCGGACACCGTCGCCGGGCTGCGCGTGCTGCGCGGCATCGGCGGCGAGGAGCTCTTCCTGGCCCGGTACCGCGCCGCCTCGCAGAAGGTCCGGGCGGCCGCGGTGCGGGCCACCCGGCTCTCCTCGCTGATGCAGGCCCAGCAGGTGCTGCTGCCCGGGCTCTTCGTGGTCGGCGTCACCTGGTACGGCGCGCACCTGGCGGCCACCGGGCGGATCGGCATCGGCACCCTGGTCTCGGTGTACGGCGCGACCGCCTTCCTGGCCGCGCCGCTGCGCATCCTCGGCGAGGCCGCGCACGCCTGGAGCGTCGCCCGGGTCTCCGCCGGCCGGGCCACCCGGGTGCTCGCGCTGAACCGGACGAGCGGCTGCCCGGACGCCTCGCTGGCCCGCCCGGAGCGCGCCGACCTGCACGACCCGCTCACCGGGCTGACCGCCCGCGCGGGCGAGCTGACCGCCGTGGTCTGCGGCGACCCGGACTTCGCCGGGGAGCTCGCCGAGCGCCTCGGCGGCCACGTCCCGCCGGCCGAGGGCGAGGCGCCGGCGCCCGAGCAGCAGGCGGTACGGCTCGGCGGCACCGCGCTGGACGCCGTGCCGCTGGCCGAGGCCCGTGCCGCCGTCCTGGTCCACGACAAGGAGCCGGTGCTGCTGTCCGGCACCCTGGCCGAGCTGCTGGACGTGCCCGCCTCGGGCCGGATCGAGGCGGCCGAGGCGCTGGCCGCCGCCCGCGCGGAGGACGTGCTGGACGCGCTGGTCGACGGCTCGCCCGACTGCGGGGGAGACCCGATGCGGGCGGTGATCACCGAGCGCGGCCGCTCGCTCTCCGGCGGCCAGCGCCAGCGCCTGGCGCTGGCCCGCTCGCTGTTCGCCGATCCGCCGGTGCTCGTCCTGGACGAGCCGACCAGCGCCGTCGACGCCCACACCGAGTCGCGGATCGCGGCCGGGCTGCGGCGCAGCCGCGCCGGGCGGACGACGGTCGTGCTGGCCACCAGCCCGCTGCTGCTGGACCAGGCCGACCGGGTGCTGCTCGTCCACCAGGGCCGGGTCACCGCCTCCGGGACCCACCGCGAGCTGCTGCACCGCGAACCGCTCTACCGGGCGGTGGTCACCCGCGAGGAGGACCCGGCGCCGGTGGCGGCGGTGCCCGCCGGCGTGAAGGAGGCGGTGTGAGCGCCGCTGCGGCCGGCCGCGTCCCCACGAGGACCGTCCGTACTGCGAGCACCTGTACCGAGAGCACCTGTACCGAGAGCAGCTGTACCGAGAGCACCCGCACCGAGCCCGCCCGCACCGAGCCCGCCCGCACCGAGCCCGCCCGCGTCCGGACCGTCCGTGCCCCCGCCCCCCGGCCGGGGTCCGGCCGGGACGGCGGCGCGGCCGCCCGCCCTCGCCCGAGGAGTACCGAATGAAGCCCCCCGCCCAGTCGGAGAGCGGGCCGGCGACCATGCTGCCGGTCGGCTCCCCGGCGGCCGTCCGCAGTTACGTCCGGCTGCTCGCCCGGCGCCACCGCGGCAACTTCGGCGCGGTCGTCGCGCTGCACGGCGTCGCCACGGTGGCCGGGCTGGTCGGGCCCTGGGTGCTCGGCCGGCTGGTCGAGTCGCTCGCGACCGGCAGCGCCGAGGGCGCCATCGCGGCGGCCGTCGGCTGGTACCTGCTGGCGCTGCTGGTCCAGTCCGCCTTCACCTGGTGGTCCCGGCTGCGCGGCGGCGTGCTGGGGGAGGAGGTGCTCGCCGACCTCCGGGAGGACTTCCTGGTCCGCTCGGTGGCCCTGCCGCCCGGCGTCCTGGAGCGGGCCGGCACCGGCGACCTCGTCTCCCGGGGCACCACCGACATCGACCGGCTCTCCAAGTCGGTCCGCGAGGCGGTGCCCGAGCTGGCCGTCGCCGTGGTCTCGCTGGTGCTGGTGCTCGGCGCCCTGGTGATCACCTCGCCGCTGCTCGCGCTCACCGCGGTGACCGGGCTGCCGCTGCTGCTGGCCAGCTCCCGCTGGTACTTCCGGCGGGCCCCGCAGTCCTACCGGTCCGAGTCGGCCGGGTACGCGGCCGTCAACACGGTGCTCGCCGAGACGGTCGACGCGGGCCGGACGGTCGAGACGCTGCGCCTGGGCGGGGACCGGATCCGCCTCACCGACCGCAAGCTCGCCGAGTGGCTGGCCTGGGAGCGCTACACGCTCTGGCTCCGCTCGGTCTGGTTCCCGACCATCGACGCCGTCTACACGCTCGCGGTGCTGGGCACCCTGGTGCTCGGCGGCCTCTTCACCCTCCGGGGCTGGATCGGCGTGGGCCAGCTGACCACCGGCGTGCTCTACGCGCAGGCGCTCACCGGCCCGGTCGACCTGATCCTGCGCTGGTACGACGAGCTCCAGATCGGCCAGGCCTCGCTGGCCCGGCTGGTCGGGGTGCGGGAGGTGGAGGACCCGGAGACGGACGACTCGGTCCACCCGGACGGGCGCCGGGTGGAGGCCACCGAGGTGCGGTTCGGCTACCGCGAGGGCGCCGACGTGCTGCACGGCATCAGCCTGGACGTCGCGCCGGGCAGCCGGGTGGCGCTGGTCGGCCCGTCCGGGGCGGGGAAGTCCACCCTGGGCCGGCTGCTGGCCGGGATCTACGCACCGGGCCGGGGGAGCGTCACCCTCGGCGGCGCCTCGCTCGCGCGGATGCCCGCCGAGCGGGTCCGGGCCCGGGTGGCACTGGTCAACCAGGAGCACCACGTGTTCGTCGGCACCCTGCGGGACAACCTGCGGCTGGCCGCGCCCGAGGCTGACGACACCGAGTTGCGGTCCGCCTTGGACGCGGTGGACGCCGGCGAGTGGGTGGACGCCCTGGAGGAGGGCCTGGACACCGAGGTCGGGTCCGGCGGTGCGGCGCTGACCCCGCCGCAGGCCCAGCAGCTGGCACTGGCCCGGCTGGTCCTGGCCGATCCGCACACCCTGGTGCTGGACGAGGCGACCTCGCTGCTCGACCCCCGGGCCGCCCGGCACCTGGAGCGCTCGCTCTCCCGGGTGCTGGAGGGCCGGACGGTGATCGCCATCGCCCACCGCCTGCACACCGCCCACGACGCGGACGTGATCGCGGTGGTCGAGGGCGGCCGGATCAGCGAGTACGGCAGCCATCCCGAGCTGGTCGCGGCCGGCGGCCCGTACGCGGCGCTGTGGCGCTCCTGGCGGGACGAGCGGTAGCAGCGCCACCGGGCCGGCTGCGCCGGGCCGTGCCCCCCGGGCCGCGCCCCCCGGGCCGCGCCCCCTGGGCCGTCCCCGTCCGGGCCGTCCCCGTCCGGGCCCGACCGCCGGACGGGACGGCGCCGCCGTCCGCCGCCGTCCGGCGGTTGGGCCGTTCGGGTGGGGCGGCGGGCCCGGCCGGGTCAGTACCGGCCGGGCGGACGGACGAACCGGTGGCCCGGCACCCAGACTGCCGGGGTGACCAAGATTTCGGACGGTTCGTCGTCGGCAGGCTCCGGGAAGCGCGAGATCGCCGGTATCCCCACCCGCTATCTGGCGATCGGCGCGATCGTCGTCCTGGCGGTGTGGTTCCTCTTCGCCAACCTCGACAAGGTGAAGATCCAGTTCTGGGTGTTCACGGTCACCGCGCCGCTCTGGGTGGCGCTGCTGGCCACCCTGCTGGCCGGGGCCGCGCTCGGCTGGCTGCTCCGGGGCCGGCAGGCCAAGTGACGGACCTCCTCGACCCCTGAGGAGGGATCACCCAGGTGAGCACCGCTGTCTTCCCCCCGCTGATCGAGCTGAGCGGGGTCAACAAGCACTTCGGCGACCTGCACGTGCTGCAGGACATCGACCTGACGGTGGGCCGGGGCGAGGTGGTGGTGGTGATCGGCCCGTCCGGCTCGGGCAAGTCCACCCTCTGCCGGACGATCAACCGGCTGGAGCCGATCGGGAGCGGCACCATCCGGATCGACGGCGAGCCGCTGCCCACCGAGGGCAAGGGCCTGGCGAAGCTGCGGGCCGAGGTCGGGATGGTCTTCCAGTCCTTCAACCTGTTCGCGCACCGGACCGTGCTGCAGAACGTCTCGCTGGCCCAGGTCAAGGTCCGCGGCCGGGGGCGGGCCGAGGCGGACGCCAGGTCGCGGGCGCTGCTGGACCGGGTCGGGCTGGCCTCGCAGGAGGACAAGTACCCGGCGCAGCTCTCCGGCGGCCAGCAGCAGCGCGTCGCGATCGCCCGGGCGCTGGCGATGGACCCCAAGGCGCTGCTCTTCGACGAGCCCACCTCGGCGCTCGACCCCGAGATGATCAACGAGGTGCTGGACGTGATGCGCGGGCTGGCCCAGGAGGGCATGACCATGGTGGTGGTCACCCACGAGATGGGGTTCGCGCGGGCCTCCGCCAACCGGGTGGTGTTCATGGCGGACGGCCGGATCGTCGAGGACCGCAGCCCGGAGGACTTCTTCGGCGCTCCCGAGAGCGCGCGGGCCCGGGACTTCCTCTCCAAGATCCTCAAGCACTGAGGGGCGTCATGACGACCGTCCGCCGCACCCTCGCCGCCCTCGCCGTTCTGGTGCTGCTCGCCGCCTGCGGCAAGCCGGGCACCCCGCCGCCCAAGGGCCCGCAGCCGGGCGCGCTGCCCTCGTACCAGGTCCGGACCGGGGAGGTGATCAACGGCTCGCCCACCCTGGACGCCGCCCGCGGCCGCGGCCACCTGGTGGTCGGCGCCAAGGAGGACCAGCCCTACCTGGGCCAGAAGGACCCGGCCACCGGCGTGTACTCGGGCTTCGACATCGAGATCGCCAAGATGGTCGGCGCCCACCTCGGGTTCGGCCCGGACCGCATCCAGTTCCGGACCATCGCCTCGGCCAACCGCGAGACCGCCCTGCAGAACGGCCAGGTCGACTACTACGTGGGCACCTACACGATCAACGCCAACCGCAAGAAGCTGGTCGGGTTCGCCGGGCCCTACTTCGTCGCGGGCCAGTCGCTGCTGGTGCGCCGGAGCGACGACAGCATCCACGGGCCGCAGGACCTCGCCGGCAAGAAGGTCTGCTCGGCGGCCGGCTCCACCCCGTACCAGCGGATCGAGAAGGACTACCCGCAGGCGGACCTGGTCGCCTACGACACCTACTCGGCCTGCGTGGACAACCTGGTGACCGGGCAGGTCGCCGCCGTCACCACGGACAACGCCATCCTCCAGGGCTACGCCGCCAAGGTGCCGGACGAACTGAAGATCGCCGGGGAGCCCTTCTCCAAGGAGCCGTACGGGATCGGCACCCCGCACGACGACACCGTGCTGCGGCTCGCCCTGGACGACGCGCTGGCCGTGCACGAGCAGAACGGCGACTGGCGGAAGGCCTACGACGCGACGCTCGGCCTGTCCGGGGTGCCGGCCCCGGCCCCGCCGCCGATCGACCGGTACTGAGGAGCGCGCGACGTGAAAGTCCTGACCGACAACTGGTCGATCTACTGGCACGGCTTCGTCGGCACGCTGGAGCTGACCGTGGTCAGCGCCGCGCTGGCGCTGCTGCTCGGCGTGCTGATCGCGAGCTTCCGGGTCTCGCCGGTCCGGGCCCTGCGGGCCTTCGGCACCGGCTGGGTGACGATCCTGCGCAACACCCCGCTGACCCTGCTGTTCTTCATCGTGGTGCTCGGCCTGCCGCGCTTCGACATCGTGCTGCCGTTCTTCACCTTCTCGGTGCTGGCGCTCGGCTGCTACACCTCGGCGTTCATCTGCGAGGTGCTCCGCTCGGGCATCAACACCGTGCCGCCCGGTCAGGGCGAGGCGGCCCGCAGCCTCGGCATGACCTTCGGTCAGACGCTGGGCCTGGTGGTGCTCCCGCAGGCCTACCGGTCGGTGGTGGCGCCGATCGGCAGCGTGCTGATCGCGCTCGCCAAGAACTCCGCGATCGCCGGGTCGTTCAGCGTGGTCGAGCTGCTCGGCACCTACCGGACCATCAACGAGCTGGGCTACGGCATCGTCTGGACGTTCGTCTGGATCGCCGTCGGCTACCTGGTCATCACGTTGGCGATCAGCGCCGTGTTCAACCTCCTCGAACGACGAACGGCGGTGTCCCGGTGACCGCTCCCCCCTCCGTGCGGCCGCCCGTCCGCCCCTCCGCGCGGCGGGCCGCGCCCGCCTCCGCGCTGTACGACGTACCCGGCCCCAAGGCGGTGGCCCGGCACCGGCTGTACGGGGTGCTCGCGCTGCTGGCGATCGCCGCGCTGCTCGGCTGGGTGCTCTACATGCTCTTCCACACCCAGCAGTTCACCTACCAGAAGTGGATGGCCTTCGAGTACCGGGGCGTCCAGGAACTGTTGCTGCGGGGCCTCGGCCGCACCCTGGAGGCCTTCGGCTGGACGGTGCTGTTCGCGCTGCCGTTCGGTGCGCTGTTCGCGGCCGGCCGGCTCTCCGACCACCGGGCGGTGCGCTGGGTGTCCACCCTGGTGGTGGAGTTCTTCCGGGCGATGCCGCTGCTGGTGATGATCTTCTTCATCTTCGTCGCGCTGAAGGTCCAGCCGCTCTGGGCGCTGGTCGCCGGCCTCACCCTCTACAACGGCTCGGTGCTGGCCGAGGTGTTCCGCGCCGGGGTGCTGGCGGTGCCCGCCGGACAGCGGGAGGCGGCGTACGCGCTCGGCATGCGCAAGACCCAGGTGATGGCCGCCGTCCTCGTCCCGCAGGCCAACCGGGCGATGCTGCCGGCCATCATCAGCCAGCTGGTGGTGGCCCTCAAGGACACCTCGCTCGGGTTCCTGATCACCTACGAGGAGTTCCTGCACGCGGGGAAGCTGATCGCCACCAACCTGGACTACGACCTGCCGTTCATCCCGGTGGTGATGGTGATCGCGCCGGTCTACATCGGCCTCTGCCTGGCGCTCTCCTGGCTGGCCCGCTGGGTGGAGCGCCGCAGCCGGCACAGCCCCCGGACCAGGGGCGGCGCCCCGGTCGCCGAGGCGGGCGTGGTGCCCGGCCTGCCCCCGGGGGTGCCGCCGGAGGCGCAGCAGTAGGCCCGCCCCGGAGTGGCGCGGGCCGCCTGCGCTACTCGTTGTGCAGCACCTCGGCGATGGTGAGCCGCGCCGCCGACCGGGCCGGCGGCAGCGCGCCGAGGGCCGCGATCGCCACCCCCGCCAGGACGAGCAGGACCAGGCCCGCCGGGTGCCAGACGGCCTTCATGGACTCCGGGAACGCCACCGACCCGACGTGGTCCACGATCAGGCGGTGCCCGGCGATCCCGAGCGGGACGCCGGCCAGTCCGGCGACCGTGCCCGGCACCGCCACCGAGGTCACGGTCATCACCGTCACCTGGCGCGGCGTCATCCCGACCGCCTTCAGCATGCCCAGGTCCCGGCGGCGCTCCCGGGTGTTCAGCAGCACCGTGTGGAAGACGCCGAGCGCGGCCACGACGGTCAGCAGCACGGTGAACACCGAGGCGAAGGTGACCACCGTGGTGGTCGCGGTGTTGCCGGTGTCCGCCGGCAGCGGGTACAGGCCGGGCTCGGCGGCCCGGACGGCGTCGGCGAACGCCTGGACGTCGGTGCCGGGGGCCAGCTGCACCTGGTAGTTGACCGGGACGGCCTCCGGCGCGAGCGCGGCCAGCGTCGGCCAGGCCGACCACATCCGGTCGCCGCCGCCGCTGATCAGCTCGCCGACCACGGTCACCGGCGTCCGCCGGCCTTCCAGTTCCATGGAGGTCCGGTCGCCGACCGCGAGGCCGTGCTGCTTCAGGAACTGCGGCGCGGCGACCACCTCGCCCGGCCCGGCGAGCCAGCGCCCGGACACCACCTGGGCGGCCATCCCCGGATCGTCGTCGCCGCGCTGGAAGAAGACCGTGTCGGGCTGGGTGAACCCGGCGAGCCGGACGTCGACGACGGCGTGCGCGGTCACCCGGGTCACGCCCGGCCGGGAGCGCACCAGCGACTCCAGCTCCCGGTCGCCCAGCCGGGGGGCCGTCTCCCCGAAGGCGGGCCGCCCGACCCAGACCACCACCTCGGGGCCGCCGGCGGCGGCCTGCGTCCCGCTGTAGGCCACCATGGTGCTGGTCAGGCCGGTGGTCAGGGTGACGGTGGTGACACCGAGCAGGACGGCCGCCAGGGTGAGCGCGGTGCGGGCCGGGCGGGCGAACGGATGGCCCAGCCCCAGGCTGACCGGACGCGGCAGTCGGCTGCCGCCCAGCCGGCGCTGCACCGCCAGCCCCCGGCCGGCCCGCGGGGCGCTGCCCGCGCTGATCGCCTGGGCCGCGGAGAGGCGGTGCGCGCGCAGCGCCGGGACCAGGGCCGCCAGCAGGGCCAGCGCCGGCATGCCGAGCAGGCAGGCCACGGACACCCAGGGCGCGATCCCGACGACGGCGGTGCCCCGCCGCACCCCCTGGAAGGCGGCGTCCAGGACGGGCTCCGCCAGCAGGCCGCCGGCCAGCGTGCCCAGGGCGGCGCCCGCCACGGCCGGCAGCGAGACCATCACCAGGTAGACGCCCACCACCTGGTTCGGGGTGAAGCCCAGGGCCTTGAGCACGCCGATGTGGCGGAACCCGGAGACCACCGCCCCGCCGACCACGTTGCCGACGATCAGGACGGAGACCGCCAGGCCGAGGGCCCCGAAGAGGGTCATGAACGGCAGGTAGTCCCGGGCCGTCCCGGCGTAGTCCTCCTTGAGGGTCAGATGGGACTGCGCCGACACCAGCGCACCGGCCGGCAGCCCGGCCGTGACGCCGTCCACGGCGGCGGCGACCTCCGGCGCGGTGCCGGCGGCGGCGAAGCGGTAGAGCATCTGGACGGCGTCCGGGTGCAGCGCGCCGATCTGCTCCGGCACCACCCAGGCGTCCGCGGAGCGGCTCATGCTGGTGGCGAGGCCGACGACGGTCAGCGGCGGGCTGCCGGGCGCGTCGATCCGCGTCCCCAGCAGCTCCCGCAGCACCAGGCCGGTGTAGTCCTGGTCGAGCACCAGCTCACCGGGAGCGGCGGCCCAGCGCCCGGCCAGCAGCGCGGGCCGGTCCACCGCGGCGCCCGCCGGGTCCGCCCGGCCGACCACCTTGAGCGTCCCGGCCGGGAACCCGGGCCAGCCCTTGACCACCTTGACCGAGCCCTGGCCGAACGGGCCCTCGGCGGCCTGCACGCCCGGCCGCCGGGCGGCCTCGGCCAGCCCGGCGGCCGACACCCCGGCCGGGTCGTAGGTGGCCACCACATGGGCGCCGTGCTGCCGGCCGAAGGCCTGGTCGAACGGCGCCGAGACGGCGTCCAGCAGACCCAGCGCGAGCAGCACGGTCGTGGTGGAGCAGAGCACCACCAGGCCGATCACCACGCTCTGCAGCCGCCGCCGGCGCACGGCCGCCCGCGCGGCCCGCCACACCGCGCTCACGAGGTACGCTCCAGGGCGCTCTCGCGGGCCACCCGTCCGTCGGCGAACTCGATCAGCCGGCCGGCGCACCGGGTGGCCAGCCGGGGGTCGTGGGTGACGATCAGCAGCGTCTGGCCGATCTGGTTGAGATCGATCAGCAGGTCCATCACCTGCTCGCCGGCCCGGCTGTCCAGCGCGCCGGTCGGCTCGTCCGCGAGCAGCAGGGCTGGGCGGTTCATCAGGGCGCGCGCCACGGCCACCCGTTGGCGCTCGCCGCCGCTCAGGGTCGCCGGGTAGGCGTCCCGGCGGTCCGCGATGCCCAGCTCGTCGAGGAGTTCGAGCGCCCGGCGGCGGGCCTGACGGGCCGGGGTCCCGGTCAGCTGGGCGGAGAGCGCGACGTTGTCCAGGGCCGGCAGGTCGTCGATGAGGTTGAAGAACTGGAAGATCATGCCGACCTGCCGGCGCCGGAACAGCGCCAGCCCGGTCTCGTTGAGGCTGCCGAGGTCCTCCCCGGCGACCCGGACCGTGCCGGCCGTCGGACGGTCCAGCCCGGCCACCATGTTGAGCAGCGTCGACTTGCCGCAGCCGGACGGGCCCATCACCGCGACCGCCTCGCCGGCCCGGATCTCCAGCGACACCCCGTCCAGGGCCGTCGCCTCCCCGTACTCCTTGCGGACGCCGTCCAGCCGTACGACGACCGGCTGCGCACTGTCGTGGTCTGTAGTCATGGCATGAACCTAGGAGTGCCGCCGGGGCCCGGCATCAGCCCCCCGGTGTATCCGGCCGGGCCCGTCATCCTGCGGATGTACGGGGCCGGCCCCGCAGAACGATGCGGAGCGGGGCGCGGGCTGACAGAGTGATCTTGTGTGGAGATCCGGGGTGGGACCGCTGGTGCTGGCGCTGGCCGTGGCGTGCGCCGCGGCCGGCTGGTTCGGTGCCGCGCTGGTGCGGGAGCGGCGCGCTCACCGGACGGCGCTGGCCGATCGCGGCTGGCTGCTGGAGCGGGAGCGGGAGAGCGCGGCGGTGGCCGCGGTGGACGCCGAGCGGGCCCGGATCGCCCGGGAGCTGCACGACATCGTCAGTCACAACGTCAGCCTGATGGTGGTCCAGGCTGGCGCGGCCCGTGAGGTGCTGGCCACCATGCCGGACGAGGCCGCCACCGCGATGCGGGCGGTCGAGGCGGCCGGCCGGGGCGCGATGACCGAACTGCGGCACCTGCTCGGACTGCTCGCCCCCTCGCAGGACGGCGAGGACGACGAGGGCGGCGCGAACGCGGGCGTCAGCCGCCTGGAACCCCAGCCGGGGCTCGGCCGGCTCGGCCCGCTGGTCGACCGGATCGCCTTCGCCGGCCTGCCGGTCGAGGTGCGGATCTTGGGGGAGCCGCGCCCGCTGCCCGCCGGGATCGACCTGACCGCCTACCGGATCGTCCAGGAGGCGCTGACCAACGCCCTGAAGTACAGCGACGGGGGGCGGGCCGAACTGACGGTCCGGTACTCCGACCGCTACCTGCGGGTGGAGGTGCTGAACAGCGGGCCGAGCGTGCTGGCCGGCGGCGGCCAGGGCGTGCGCACCGCCCCGGAGGCGCGCGACGGCGCCGGGCGCGGGCTGCTCGGGCTGCGCGAGCGGGTGGCCGTCTACGGCGGCGACCTGGACGCCCGCAGGCGCCTCGGCGGCGGCTACCGGGTCCGCGCCCGGATCCCGCTGGACCGGCCGTGACTGCCGTGACGGGCGGGGTGGGCGTGACGGGCGGGGCGGCCGGGCCGGCCGCAGAGCCGGTGCCCCGGGTGCTGATCGCGGACGACCAGGAGCTGGTCCGTACCGGGTTCCGGCTGATCCTGACCGCACGCGGCATCGACGTGGTCGGCGAGGCCGCCGACGGCGCCGAGGCGGTGGCCGCCGCCCGGACCCTGCGGCCCGACGTGGTGCTGATGGACATCCGGATGCCCGGCATGGACGGCCTGGAGGCCGCCCGCCGGGTGCTGGCCCAGGACCCGGACTGCCGGGTGATCATGCTGACCACCTTCGACCTGGACCACTACGTCTACGCCGCCCTGGCCGCCGGGGCCAGCGGGTTCCTGCTCAAGGACGTCACCTCCGACCACCTGACCGCGGCCGTCCGGCTGGTCGGCACCGGTGACGCGCTGCTCGCCCCCTCGATCACCCGCCGGCTGGTGGAGCGCTTCGCGGCCGGCGGCCCGGACCGTACGGCCGGGGGCGGCCCCCGGCCGGGCAGCGGTGGCCCGGCGGTCCATCGGGACCTCGCCGCGCTGACGCCCCGTGAGCACGAGGTGCTGACCCTGATGGGCGGCGGCCTCTCCAACGCCGAGCTGGCGTCCGTCCTGACCCTCAGCGAGGCGACGGTGAAGACCCATGTGGCCCGGATCTTCGCCAAGCTCTCGCTGCGCGACCGGGCCCAGGCGGTGGTGCTGGCCTACGAGACCGGTCTGGTGTCACCGGGCGACGCCTTCCCGCGGCAGGGCGGCTGACCGGGCCGCGGGTGCCGCGGGCGACCGAGGGTCACCCGGGATTGCTGGTTCACGGGAAACCAAAGGGAAAAGCGAGACCTGCCCGCCGAGCCACAATATTTGCTTATGCTTCGGGGGTGTTCGACACCCGTCACATCAAGACCTTCCACGAGGTGGTGCGGGCCGGCTCCCACTCGGCGGCGGCCCGCGAGCTCGGCTACACCCAGCCGGCCGTCACCCAGCAGATGAAGGCGCTGGAACGCGCCGTCGGCGTACCGCTGTTCACCAGGTCCGGCCGGGGGCTGCGGCTCACCGAGGCCGGGGAGGCCCTGGCCCGGCACGCCGACATCATCCTCGGCAGCCTCTCGGCCGCGCAGCAGCAGCTCACCGCCCTCGCCCGGCTGCGGGCCGGCCGGGTCCGGGTCTGTGCCTTCCCCAGCGCCACCGCCACCCTGATCCCGTCCGCCATCGCCCGGCTGCTCGCCGAACACCCGGGCGTCCGGGTGGAACTGCACGAGGCGGAGCCGCCCGACTCGGTCCGGCGCCTGCTGCGCGGGGAGTGCGACATCGCGCTGGCCTTCAGCTACCCGGGGCCGGCGGCCGGGCCGCCGGAGGGGGTCGAGGAGATCCCGCTGATGGAGGACCTGCTGACGGTGCTGCTGCCGGTCGGCCACCCGCTGGGCCGCCGGCACGCCGTCCGGCTGGCCGACCTGGCCGAGGAGCGCTGGATCGCCGGCTGCCCGCGCTGCCGGGCCAACCTCCTGCACGTCTGCGCGGAGCAGGGGTTCGAGCCCGACGTGGTGTTCAGCACCGACGACAACCTCGCCGTGCAGAGCCTGGTGGCCGCCGGGGTCGGGGTCGCCCTGATGCCCGCCCTGGTGCTCAGCTTCATGTGCCACCGCAAGGTGACCGGCCGCGCCGTCGAACCGCACCTGCGCCGCAAGGTCAGCGCCTTCGTGCTGCGCGAGCACCGCGCCGTCCCGGCGACCACGCTGGTGCTGGACAGCCTGCGGACGGCCGCGGCTGCCAGGTCCGGCTGCTGAGCCGCCGCTGAACCGGTCCGCGGGGCCCGAGCAGCCTGCCCCGGGAGCCGGTCCGGGACGTGACCCGGCCGGGCTGCGCCCTCCGTCGCCCCCGCGGGGCCGTCCCGATCCATAAGCCCAGCCAGGGGAAACCCAACAAACCGTCCTTGGACGTCGACCGGTCGGCGCGCCGACGCTGCGGACATGACCACTTCCGCCACGGTCGACGCGACCGTCCTCACCGAGCGCATGCGGGCCCTGGTCGGCGAGATCCGCGAGGTCGTCGGCCGGGGCCTGCCGCCCGAGCTCACCGCCTACCTGGTGGGCGAACGCCTCGCGCCCCACCTCGGCGCCGGGCGACTGCTCACCGCGGCCCAGCAGGAGGCCGACCCGGAGCGCTACCGCCAGCACGTGCTGCACGCCGAGCCGGACGGCAGCTTCTCGCTGGTCGCCCTGGTCTGGCTGCCCGGACAGTGCACCCCCATCCACGACCACGTCTCCTGGTGCGTGGCCGGCGTCCACCAGGGGCAGGAGAGCGAGCGCCGCTACCGGCTGGTCTCCGACGGCCGGACCGGCCGCCTGGTCGCCACCGAGGACGTGCTCGGCCCGCAGGGCAGCGTCGCCGCCTTCGCCCCGCCCGGCGACATCCACCAGGTCCGCAACGCCGGGACCACCCTCGCCGTCTCCCTGCACGTCTACGGCGCCGACGTCGGCCGGCTCGGCACCAGCATCCGGCGCGTCTACCGGCTGCCCGCGGACGAGGGGTGAGCCCGGCGTGGCACTGACCCTGCGCACCCACCCCCGGGCCGCCGCCCGCCCACCGCTGCGCGGGGACGCCCCCGGCCTGCTGCTGGCCTGCCTCGGCGTCGCGGCCGCCCTCGGGGTGCACCAACTCGTACCGGCCATACCCAAGTTGACCGCCGCCGTGGTGCTCGGCACCGCCGCCGCCCACCTGCCGGGGCTGCGGACCTTCGTCCGGGGCGCGGCCCGGCCGGGCCTGTCCACGGCCGGGCGCCGGCTGATGCGGACCGGCATCGTCCTGCTCGGTCTGGCCGTGGGCGCGGACGACGTGCTCGGCCTCGGCGGGGCCACCGTCGCGATGGTCCTGGCGGTCGTCGCGCTCACCTTCACCGGTACCTGGTGGCTCGGCCGCCGGCTCGGACTGCCGGGCGACCAGGCGCTGTTGGTGGCGACCGGCTACTCCGTCTGCGGCGCCTCGGCGATCGGCGCGGTCGGCCAGGCGGCCGGCAGCGAGGAGGAGGACATCGCGGCCTCGGTCGCCCTGGTCACCCTCTGCGGCACCCTGGCGATCGCCGTGCTTCCGCTGCTGCACCATCCGCTCGGGCTCGACGACGCCGGCTTCGGACGCTGGGTGGGCGCCAGCGTGCACGACGTCGGTCAGGTGGTCGCCACCGCGCAGAGCGGCGGGCCGGTGGCGCTGCGCGAGGCCGTCCTGGTGAAGCTGATGCGGGTGGTGCTGCTGGCGCCGCTGGTGGCCGGGATCGGCCTCGCGGCCCGGCGCCCGCGCCGACGGCCGGGACCGGCGCAGGGCGGCGCGGCCACCGGGACGACACCCGGGGCCGCCGGCGCGCGGTCCGGCCCCGGCGCCCGGCCGCCGGTCGTCCCGCTGTTCGTCGCCGGATTCCTGCTGATGATCGCGCTGCGCAGCACCGGGGCGGTGCCGGCCGGCGCCCTGACGCTCGCCACGGACGCCCGCGAACTGCTCCTCGCCGCAGCCCTGTTCGGCCTCGGCAGCGCCGTCCACCTGCCGACCATGGTGCGGACCGGCGGGCGGATCGCCGTGCTGGGGCTCGCCTCCTGGGTGATGATCGCCGGCGTCAGTTACGCCGGGGTGCTGCTCACCACGTAGCGCCGGCCCGGCAGGCCGCCCCCGCCGTAACTCCCCGCCGGGCCGGGCCGGGCTCGGATAGAGTCGCCCACGTACCACCGCTGACACGTGAGACCCAGGGGACCGCCATGACGACCGCACTGCCCGACCGGGACGGATCCGATGCCGTCGACACCCTCGACCGGCGGGAAGGCCCGTACGGCGAGGTGGTGTTGCGGCGGCGCGGCGAGCATTTCGAGATCATCGCCAACGGGTGCTTCCTGATGGACACCGCCGACGGACGCTCGGAGCGGCTGCTGGTCCAGGCCGCGCTGGACGCCCTGGGTGCGACCGCCGGCCCGGCGGTCCTGATCGGCGGGCTGGGGGTCGGCTTCTCGCTCGCCCACGCCGCCGCCGAGCCGCGCTGGGGCCGGATCGCCGTGGTCGAGCGGGAGGGCGCGGTCATCGACTGGCACCGCGAGGGCCCGCTGGCCGCCGTCTCGGCGGGGGCGCTGGCCGACCCCCGGGTGCGGGTGCTGCACACCGACCTGCTGGAGTACCTGGCCGCCGAGGGTGAGCGCTACGACGCCCTCTGCCTGGACATCGACAACGGCCCGGACTGGACGGTCACCGACTCCAACTCCGCCCTCTACGGCCCGCGCGGACTGGCCCGCCTCCAGGAGCGGCTCCGGCCCGGCGGCGTGCTCGCGGTGTGGAGCGCCCAGCCGTCCACCGCCTTCGAGGAGGCGCTGCGGACGGCCGGGTTCTCGGACGTCCGCACCCAGGAGATCCCGGTCGCCCGCGGCGTGCCGGACGTCGTGCACCTGGCCCGGCGCCCGGCCTGAGCGGACCGGCGCCGCCCGCCGTCCTGTGACGTGACGGTGCTCCTGCGACGTGACGGTGCCCGCCGCCCCGGCCGGGGCGGCGGGCACCGTCTTCCGAGCGGCCCCGCTACTTCAGGCCGTTGTCCACGGCGGCCATCAGTTCACCGTTCGCGGTGTCGCCGTCGAAGGACCACACCATCGCGCCCGCCAGGCCCTGGGACTTGATCCAGGCGGTCTTGCGGGCGATCTCGGTCGGGTCGTCGTAGGTGTAGAGGACCGACCCGTTGTAGATGTACGCGAAGCCGGCCACCGGGTCGCGGTAGACGGTGTAACCACCGCTCGTGGCCATGTCCTTGAGCTTGTGGTAGTCCTCGTACCCGGGTTCGTAGGTGCCCGGGCCGGGGCCCGTGCCGGTCTGGAAGAGGCCGTTGGTGGTGCCGCGCGGCACGCCCGTCCAGCCGCGTCCGTAGAACGGGATGCCCAGCGTCAGCTTGCTCTTCGGCGCGCCGCCGTTGACGTAGGCGTTGATCGCGATCTCGGAGCTGAACTTCCGGTCGGCCGGGCTCGGGTCGCCCGCCGGGAGCTTGATCGCCGACTGCTGGTTGGCGACGTTCTCCCAGCCGCCGTGGTAGTCGTAGCCCTGGATGGTGGCGAAGTCGAAGGCGCCGAACAGGCCGGGGATGTCGATGCCGGCCGTCACCTTCAGCGGGTCGGCGGGCAGGAAGGCGCTCAACGTGTAGTGCTTGCCGTTGGTGGCGCCCAGGGCGTCCAGCTGGCGGCGGAACTCCTGGGCCAGCAGGGTGTAGTTGGCCTTGTCGGCGGGCTTGAAGACGTTGCCGAGGTGCCCGTCGGAGTTCGGCCACTCCCAGTCGAGGTCGATGCCGTCGAAGATGTTCGCGGCACTGCCGGCGCCGCCCCGGCCGTCGATCACCGGCAGGTTGCCCTTGATGTACAGGTCGATGCAGGAGCTCACCAGCGCCTTGCGCGAGGCGTCGGTGGCCGCCGCGTCGGAGAACCACTTGCTGTAGGACCAACCGCCCAGCGAGATCTGGATCTTGAGGTTGGGGTACTTGGCCTTGAGCTGCTTCAGCTGGTTGAAGTTGCCCGCGAGCTTCTGGTCCCAGGTGTCGGTGGTGCCGGCCACCGAGCTGCCCGCGTCCACGCCCCGGCCGTAGTCGGCCCAGGCGTCGCCGGCGCCGTCACCCGCGTTGGGGTCGGAGTCGTTCCCGGCCGCCTTGTTGGTGAGGAAGCACTGCTTGGTGGTCGGGTGGATGTTGGCGAAGGCGTAGTTGAGCGTGGTGAGCCGCCCGGCCGAGCCCGAGGTGTCGAGCTTCTTCACGCTGTAGCCGCGGGCGTAGATGCTCCACTGGGTGAAGTACCCGTTCTTCAGCGCCGGGCCGGGATCGCCGCCGCCGACCTGCGTCCTGGCCGTCACCGGGGCGGAGGCGGCCGAGACGTTGCCGGCCGCGTCGCGGGCCTTGACGGTGAAGGTGTACGCGGTGTCCGGGGTCAGGCTGCCGACGCTTGCGGCGGTGCCGGTCACCGTGGTGGCCAGCGCGGTGCCGTTGTAGACGTCGTACGCGGTGACCCCTATGTTGTCGCTGCTGGCGGCCCAGCTCAGCGCGATGGCGGTGGAGCTGGTCGAGGTCACCGAGGGGGTGCCGGGCGCCGACGGCGGGGTGATGTCCGGGACGGTGGTCGGCGGGGTGGTCACGGCGAGCGGCCCGGCGGCGGCCGAGCGGTTGCCGGCGGCGTCCAGGGCCTGCACGGTGAACTGGTACGCGGTGGCCGCCGCCAGACCGGTGACGTTGGCCGAAGTGCCGGTCACCGTCTGGACCTTGACGCCGTTCTGGTAGACCTCGTAGCCGGTCACGCCGACGTCGTCGGTGCTCGCGTTCCAGGCCAGGGCCACCGTGGTGGAGGTGCTGCCGGTGCTGCGCAGGTTGCCGGGCGTGCTCGGCGCGGTGGTGTCCGGCCCGGT
The DNA here is from genome assembly GCF_014655955.1 of Kitasatospora indigofera. Lineage (GTDB taxonomy): Bacteria > Actinomycetota > Actinomycetes > Streptomycetales > Streptomycetaceae > Kitasatospora > Kitasatospora indigofera. The sequence continues at coordinate 54,844 of NZ_BNBO01000033.1, read as the reverse complement.
GACGCCGCCGCACGGGCTGCCGTTCAGCTTGCAGTTGGCGAGTGCCTGGTAGCTGCCCGAATAGGCGATGTTGAAGCCGAAGTTGTACGAGGCGCCGGGGGCGATGGTGGCGGCCCAGCCGGGGTTCTTGACCGTCACGTGGGAGGCCGCGGTGGTGTACGTGGCGTTCCAGAGCGAGGCGACGGTGTTGGAGGCGGGCAGGTCGAACTCCAGGGTCCAGCCGTTGAGCGTGCTGGCGGAGCCGTTGGTGATGGTGTAGCTGCCCTCGTAGCCGCTGCCCCAGTCGCTGCCCTTGGTCAGGGTGGCGGTGGGGGAGGCGGCGTGGGCGGCGGTGGCGGGCAGCGCCACCGCGATCAGCGGGGCGAGCAGGCTCCCGGCTGCCAGCAGGGGGATTCGGATCCGACGTCTGCGCATGGATGTGGCTCCTGTCTGGGGGCGCGTCCGGACGGGGCCGGCGCCACCCCGTTACCTGTGGGGAGGTGTCAGGTGCGTGGAGCGGTGTGCGGCTCCGGCCAGGGGCAGCGCGGAGCGAGGACCTCGGGCCGTCGGGTTGCCGTGGAGGTCCTGTGCTAAGCGAGGGTAGGGAGCGTGACGCCTGCTGGCAATAGGTCTGTACCACTTGCGTCGCGGACCTGACACGGTGGGTGACATGATCCAGGCCATCCGCCTCCCGCCTCCAGGCCTCCCGCCTCCGGCCGGCGCCAAGGCGGCGTCGGCGGAAGCCACTTGGGTGAGGCCGTTGCCGGACGACGGGCAGCTGCGGCCCGCGGGCGGGGGACCGGCGGCTCAGCCGGGCCCCGGCAGCGGCCGCCCGCTGCGGAAGGTGCGCCGGTAGGCGTCGGGGGGAACGCCGAGGGTGCGGTTGAAGTGCCGCCGCAACGTGGTGGCGGTGCCCATCCCGGTCGCGGTGGCGATCGCCTCGATGCTGTCGTCGGTGGTCTCCAGCAACTCCTGTGCCCGGTGGATCCGTTGGGCCAGCAGCCAGCGCAGCGGCGTGGTGCCGGTGGTGGCGTGGAAGTGCCGGGCCAGGTTGCGCGAGCTCATGTTGGCCTGCCGGGCCAGGTCCTCCACGGTGATCGGCCGGTCGAGCCGCCGCAGCGCCCAGGAGAGCAGCTCGGCGAGCGGGTGCGCGGTGCGCCGGGCCGGCATCGGGGAGGGGACGAACTGCGCCTGGCCGCCCGCCCGGTGGGGCGGTACGACCAGTCGGCGGGCGACCGCGTTGGCGACGGCGGCGCCGTGGTCGAGCCGGACGAGATGCAGGCAGAGGTCCATCGCCGCGGCCTTGCCCGCGGAGGTGAGGACGCTGCCCTCGTCGACGTACAGCACGTCGGCGTCGACCCGCACCCGGGGGTAGCGCGCGGCCAGTTCAGCGGCGTGCAGCCAGTGCGTGGTGGCGCGCCGGCCGTCCAGGAGTCCGGCGGCGGCGAGCACGAACGCCCCGGTGCAGAGCGAGGCCACCCGGGCGCCGGCCCGGTGCGCCGCGCGCACGGCTTCCAGCAGGTCGGCCGGGGGAGCCGCGTCGAGGTCGGCCCAGGCGGGGACGATCACCGTGCCGGCCCGCGCCAGCCGGTCGAGCCCGTGGTCGGGTTCGAGCCGGAACCGCCCGCCGACCCGCGCGCCGGGCGGGCCGCAGACCGTGAACTCGTACCAGGGGTCCGCGATGTCGGACCGGTCGACGCCGAAGACCTCGCAGGCGGCGGCGAGTTCGAAGTGCATGACGCCCTCGGTGACGGCGATCGCGACGGTACCCATGTCCGAAACTGTACGGGGCGCGGCATTGCGGACACTCCCGTCCGCCCGGAGTCCTCGGCAGGATGTCAGTCATGGATCTCTTGGCGAGCAGGGCGGACGGCCGGACGGCCGTGGTGGTGTTCGGGGCCTACGGGCACACCGGGCGTTTCGTGGTGGCGGAACTCCTGGAGCGCGGGCTGAGCCCGGTGCTCTCCGGGCGCGACGCCGGACGGCTCAAGGAGCTCGCGGAGGCCCACGGCGGCCTCGACGTCCGGCCCGCTTCGGTGGACGACCCCGCCTCGCTCGACCGCGCGCTGGCCGGGGCGGCCGCCGTGATCAACACCGCCGGCCCCTTCGCCTCCACCGCCGCACCGGTGGTGGAGGCGGCGCTGCGCGCCGGGATCCCGTACGTGGACGTGGCGGCCGAGCTGGAGGCGGTCGCCGACACCTTCGCGCAGCACGCGGACCGGGCGCGCGCCGCCGGGACGCCGGTCGTCCCCGCGATGGCCTTCTACGGCGGCCTCGGCGACCTGCTGGCCAGCGCGGCCATGGGCGACTGGCGGACGGCGGACGAGGTGCACATCGCCTACGCCTTGAGCGGCTGGCACCCCACGGCGGGGACCAAGGCGTCGGGCCGGGTCTCCCGGCAGCGGCGGGGCGACCGCCGGCTGGTCTTCGCCGACGGCCGGATGGAGGCCCGGACGGCGCCGGCCGGCCCCGCCCGGTGGGCCTTCCCCGACCCGGTCGGCGAGCGGGCCGTGGTGGCGGAGTTCACCATGGCGGACAGCGTGACCATCCCCCGCCACCTGAGGGTCCGCGACATCCACACCTACATGTCGGCCGAGGCGGTCGCGGACCTGTCGGCCCCCGACGCGCCGCCGCCGACGCCGGTCGACGAGCGCGGGCGCTCGGCGCAGACCTTCCTGGTCGAGGTGGCGGTGCGGGCCGGGGGCCGGGAGCGCCGCGCGGTGGCCCGCGGCCAGGACATCTACGCGGTGAGCGCGCCGCTGGCGGTCGAGGCGGTCCAGCGCCTGCTCGCCGCGCCGGTGCGGCCGGGCGGGGTGCTGGCGGCCGGCGCGGCGTTCGACGCGGCGGACTTCCTGCGGGCGCTGGCCCCGCACATCCTGGTCGAGCTCCACCCCGAGGCCGGGGCGGCCGGCGCCGGTCACTGACCGGGCGGACCGCACGGGAGCGGTACGGACGGGAGCGGTACGGACGGGTGCCCGGGCGGACACGCGGCGGCGGGGCCGGCCGGAGCCGGCCCCGCCGGGTGGTGGGGCGTTCGTACGGTGGAGCGTCGGCCCGGTGGAGCGTCCAGCCGGTGGCCGGCCCGGGAAGCGGCCCGGCGGGCGACGGATCAGCCGGGCGACGGATCAGCCGAACGGGCTGGTCTCCGGCGCGGCCGGCGCCGCCTCCTCGGCCGGTGCGGGCTCGGCCGGCAGCGGCGCGAAGGGGTTGAAGTCCGGCGGCGGGATCCGCACCGGCGTGCCCTTGGGCGCCGCGCCGTCCGGCGCGGTCGCGGGTGCCGGTACGGGTGCCGGCGGCGAGGTCGGCATCGGCGGGGCGGCCACCGGGGCCGGTGCGGCCGGTGCGGCCGACGGCAGGGTGGTGCCGAACGGGTCGCTCTGCTGAGGTGCCGTCACGGTGCCGAACGGGTCGGCGGCCTGGGGGGCGGCCGGAGCCGCGGCGGCGGCCGGTGCCGGTTCGGCCGGCAGCGGCGCGAAGGGGTTGAAGTCCGGCGGCGGAATTCGCACCGGGGTGCCCTTGAGCACGGGCTCCTCCTCGGGCTCGACGGCCGGGGCGGCCATCGGGGCGAAGGGGTTGAAGTCCGGCGGCGGGATCCGCACCGGGGTGCCCTTGAGCACGGGCTCCTCCTCGGGCTCGACGGCCGGTTCGGCCGGCAGCGGCGCGAAGGGGTTGAAGTCCGGCGGCGGGATCCGCACCGGCGTGCCGCGGAGCGGCTCGGGCTCACCGGACGGCGTCACCGCGACGGCCGCGGCCTCGACCGCCGCACCGGCGGCCTCGACCACCGAGGGGGCCGGCGCCACGGGGGCGGGCTGCGCGGCGACCGGCGCACCGGTGTGCCCCGCCACGCCGTCCCAGGCGAACTGGACGCTCTTCAGCAGTTCGGCGAAGACACCGGTGTACAGCTCCCAGTCCTGGCGGTGGGCGGTGGCGAGCTGGACGCAGAGCACCGTGGCGCCGTCCGGCAGCGGCACGAAGGCCTCCACCACGGACGACACCGCCCAGTGCCGCAGCCCGTCCGCGGCGAGCCGGCCCGGCACCGGGACGCTGCGCCCCTCGACCAGCACCGCGGCCGGGCCGGCCGGCAGCAGGACCGTCCACACCTCGGCATTCGGGCGGGCGGTGGCGAGTTCGGTGGCGAGCACCTGGATCGGGCCGGCGTGCCGGGACAGCGAGACCACCAGCGAGGCGTCGGACGGACGCCCGTCCACGGTCAGCGCGGACAGGCCGGCGAAGCTCACGCCGGCCGCCGCGGTCAGGTCGGCGAGGGTGGCGCCGAGCACCGCGAAGTCCCGGCGCTCGGCCGGGCCGGTGCCGCTGAACAGCTCCTCCGCGACCTCGGCCAGGTGGACGGCCAGGTCGGCGCCCGGGTCCGGCGCGGTCAGCGGGTGGAAGACCGGCGGGACCACCAGTCGTGCCTCGGCGCCCGCACCGGTCGCCAGTTCGGCGGGCAGGCGGGTCTGCCGGCCGCTCGCGAGCTCGGCCAGCGGGGCGGTGAACTCCGGGCGCAGCGTCGGGTCCGCGACCTCACCGGTCACCGGGAGTTCGAAGTGGGCGGCCGACAGGCCCTCGGGGCCCGGCGTCACCCCGCGCACCTGGCCGCCGCCGAAGCGGGCCAGCAGCGCGGCGGCGGCGCTCGTGGAGCGCGGCGCGGCGGCCGGACCGGCCGTTCCCGCGGCGAGGACCGTGCCCAGGCGGTGGACCGCCCGGTGGGTGTGGCCGGCGCCGGCCGGACGGACCGTGAAGAGGGCCTCGGCGTCGGCGTGCGCCCGGCCGCCGAGGGCGGTGAGCGCGGCCAGCGGGTAGCGTGCGGTCCGGTGGTCGAGCAACGCCGCGGCGAGGCTGCCGAGCGTCGCGGAGACCTGCTCGGCCGCCGCGAACGGAGCCACCTCCACGCCGGTGTAGCCGTCCTGGGTCATGGTGGCGAGCCCCCCGCTCTACTGCGTTCGTGATCGTCTGAGATGCGCTCAATTTCTATCAGACGCCGCCGTCCCAGCTGAAGCCGAAGCGGACCGGGCGGCCGGGGGCGGGCGGTGCCGGGCCGTCGCCGGAGGGCCGGTCAGGCGGACGGCGGAGCGGCCAGCCGTGCCACCGTGTCGGCCAGGCCCGGTACGCCGAACAGGCCGGCCAGTTCGCGGACCAGCCGGCCGGTCGGGCCGTCCGGCCGCTCCTCCGCGAAGTACCCGGCCAGTTCGACGGCCAGCGCGGGCTCGCGGGCGGCGGTCAGGGTCAGGGAGGCGATGAACTCCTGAACCAGGCGCAGTTGCAGGTCCTCGCGCGGCACGGCGCGGTCGGCCAGCCACTCCAGCGAGGTGATCTCCGCGTTGGCGATCCAGGCCCGGACGGTCAGCCGCAGTCCGGCGCTGGGCTCGGCGACGGCCAGGTGCAGCAGGATCTGGTCGTGCGCGGCCCGCCGGACCTGGTCGATCACGGCGTTCGTCCCCGGGCTGGCGGCGACCGAACCGCCGCGCAGCAGCGCGGCGAAGCCCGGACCGTGGCTGTCCACGTAGTCCAGGTAGCGGCCCATCACCCGGTACAGCCGCTCCGACAGCGGGCCGGCGGCCGGCTCCTCGAACCGCCCGGCCAGCTCCTGCCCGGCCCGGCGCAGCGACTCCTCGTACAGCGCCTGCTTGCCGGGGAAGTAGTGGTACACCAGCGGCCGGGAGGCGCCGGCCGCCGCCGCGATGTCGTCGATCGACACCTCCTCCGGCGGGCGGAGGCTGAACAGTTGCAGGGCGACGGCGATCAGCTGCTCGCGGCGCTCGTCCACGCTGAGCCGGCGGCGCGGCCGGTCGGCCCCGCCCTGCGCGGCGCCGGCGGGAGCGGTACCCGCCGCGTCGGTGCCTGCCGGGGCGGCGGCGGTCGCGCGGGGGACGGCCCGGCCGGGGCCGCCGTCGACCGGCGTGCTCGCGGACCTGGGCGCCACCGGCGGGGTACGGGAAGCCATGCCGTCACCCTAATTCGTCGGCGGCGGATCGGGGTGGCCAGGGGGTGGTTGCCGGCCGGTCCGCGGCCCGGGGTGCTCCGCGGGCCGTTCAGGTTCCTGCGGCGGGGGTCCCGGCGGCGGGGTGGCTGGGTGCGGGGTGGCTGGGTGCGGGGTGGCCGGGTGCGGGGCGGCCGGGTGCGAGCGGTCCGGGGCTCAGCCCTCGGCGGGCGAGGGCGGCCAGGACGAGGGGGAGGGCGTCGACGGTGTTCCGTCGTCCGCTGTCGTGCAGCAGGACGACGTCACCGGGCCGGGCCGCCGCGACGGCCCCGGCGATGCCGGCCGGGTCGGCGCCGGCCCAGTCGCGGGTGTCCACCGTCCAGAGGACTTCGGTCAGGCCGGCCGCGGCGGCCGCCGCCCGGACCACCGGGTCGCTCTCGCCGTAGGGCGGGCGGAACAGGGTCGGCCGGGTCCCGGTCAGCCGGGACAGGGTGCGCTGGGTGCGTTCGATCTCGGCTGCGATCCCGGCCGGCCGCAGCCCCGTCAGGTGCGGGTGGCTGAAGCTGTGGTTGCCGATCCCGAAGCCCGCACGGTGGATCTCCCGGACCAGGCCGGGGTGGCGTTCGGCCTGGTCGCCCCGGAGGAAGAAGGTGGCCGGCCGGCCGCCGGCGGCCAGGATCGCGAGCAGGGCGGGCGTGGAGTCGGGGTGCGGCCCGTCGTCGAAGGTCAGGGCGACGGTGGCGGGTGGGGGCGAAGGGTTCATGCTGCCTGCACCTGGGGTCGGCGGGACGGGGTGGTGGCCGGCGGCGCGGTCCGGCCGGGCCCGGGCGGGTGGACCGTTGCAGGACGGCGGCGGAGGGAGGGCGCAGCGGGTTCGAAACTTTCGGGATCGTTCTCGAAGGGCAGGCGAAGGCCCGGCCCGGCGCGCCGCCCGGGCGGCGGTGCCCCGGTGCCCGTCAGGTACCCCGGGGTCCGTCCGGCGGGCCCGGGCCACGGCCCGGGAGCCTCAGGCGGGCGGCGCGGCGGTGCTGCTCCGGACCACCAGGCTGGTGGCGATGTCCACCCTGGTCGCGGCGGGTTGGCGCCCGCGGCCGAGGTCGACGGCGAGCCGCGCGGCCGTCTCGGCCATCTCGACCAGGGGCTGGCGCACCGTGGTCAGCGGCGGCCCGACCCAGCGGGCGAGCGGCAGGTCGTCGAAGCCGACCACGCTGAGGTCCTCCGGGATCCGCAGCCCCAGCTCGCGGGCGGCCTCGTACAGGCCGAGGGCCTGGAGGTCGTTGCCGGCGAAGACGGCCGTGGGGCGGTCGGGGAGGGTCAGCAGCTCCCGGCCGGCGGTGTAGCCGGCCTCGTGGTGGAAGTCCCCCTCCCGGACCAGCCGCGGGTCGACCGGGATCCGGGCCGTCTCCAGGGCGGTCCGGTAGCCGTCGAGGCGGGCCCGGCTGCACATCATGCCGGACGGACCGCCGACCATGGCGATCCTGCGGTGCCCGAGTTCCAGCAGATGGCGGGTGGCGGCCAGCCCGCCGTGCCAGTTGTTGGTGCCGACCGAGGGCACTCCGTCGGCCGGGTCGCCGGCCGGGTCCATCACCACGAACGGGATTCCGCGGCTGGTCAGTTGGTTCCGCTGGCCGGCGTCGAGGTCGGACAGGACGAGCACCACCCCGGCCGGGCGCCGGGCGAGGACGCCGTCGACCCAGGTCTGGCCGGGGGTGAGGCGGCCGGCCGATTCGGAGAGCACGATGCTCAGGTCCTCCGCGCGGGCGACGTTCTCCACCCCGCGGATCACCTCCACCGCCCAGGCGCTGTCCAGCTCGTGGAAGACCAGGTCGAGCAGGCGGGACGGCTGCGCGGTGCTGCGCCGGCGCTGGTACCCGAGCTCGCGCAACTGCTCCTCGACCCGGGCCCGGGTCTTCGGTGCGACATCGGTGCGCCCGTTGAGCACTTTCGAAACTGTCGGGGCCGAAACGCCGGCGGCGCGGGCGATCTCCGACAGCGTCGGCGTGTTGTCCGAACCCTCGCCGAGGTCGGTCACCTCGCCGCTTCCCAACTCGATCTCTCCAGCGCTCATGGCAGGAATGGTAGCCCCTGGGCCCCTCCTGGCGGCGGGCCGGACGCTCGTCCGCCGATCGCGAGCGGTCCTGTCAGGGCTCTTGACTCCGTCCGGGTGGCGCCGTAGCTTTCCCGAAACGTTCGAGAAATTACTGAAACATTCGCCAGGTTCGTTCGGGTCCCCGGGTCTCAACCGCCCGGTACCGCCCGGGCTCCGGGGCTCCGGCCCCGGTGGCCCAGGGTGTCCCCACGGCGCAACGGCCCGACGGCCTCAGGGCCCCGGCGTACGGGGTCCTGAGGATTCACGTCGGCCTCCGGTGCGGGTCGGCCCGAGCGCCGGTTGCTCCGCACGTCGACGCAATATCGAAACTTTCGCAATGAGCGACTGTCACGGAGGAAGCAATGTCCATTCGCAGACGTACGTACGGCGCCCTGGTCATGGCGGCGGCCCTCGCCCTGGTCACGGCCTGCGGCAGCGGCGGCAGCTCCGGGTCGGACGCCGCCGGCGGCGCCACGACCTGGTGGCACAACGGCACCCAGGACCCGCTGAAGTCGGTCTGGGAGCGTGCCGCCGCGGCCTACGAGAAGGCGCACCCGGGTGCGAAGCTCGACGTGGTCCCGATCCAGAACGAGCAGTTCCCCACCAAGGTCCCGCTGGCCCTGCAGTCGGACAACCCGCCGGGCGTCTACTTCAACCAGGGCGGCGGCCTGCTGGCCACCCAGGCCGGGTCCGGCCGGGTCGCGGACATCACCGACCGCACCAAGGGCTGGATCAAGGACCTCGGGCCGGCGGCCCAGGGCTGGGCGTCGGACGGCAAGCAGTACGGCGTCCCCTACGCCTCGCACGTGGTCGGCTTCTGGTACCGCAAGGACCTGTTCGCCAAGGCCGGCATCACCAAGGCACCGGCCACCCTGGACGAACTGAAGTCCGCCGTCACCGCGCTGAAGGCCGCGGGCACCGTCCCGATCGCCCTCGGCGGCAAGGACCGCTGGCCCGACGCCTTCTACTACAACTACTTCGCCGTCCGCGAGTGCAGTGTCGAGACGCTCAAGTCCTCGGTGGCGAAGGCGAAGTTCACCGATCAGTGCTTCACCCGGGCGGGCCAGGACGTGATCGACCTGATCGCGCTGAAGCCCTTCCAGCCCGGTTTCAACGGGACGCCCGCCCAGCAGGGCACCGGCAGCTCGGCCGGCATGGTCGCTGCCGGCCAGGCCGCGATGGAGCTGCAGGGCGACTGGAACCCGGGCGTGATGCAGGGCCTGACCGCCGACCCCGCCTACAAGGCCGAGCTCGGCTGGTTCCCCTTCCCTTCGATCGCCGGCGCGGCGGGCGACCCGTCGGTCGCGCTCGGCGGCGGTGACGGCTTCTCCTGCACCGTCAAGCAGGCCGACGCCTGCGTGGACCTGCTCAAGTACCTGACCAGCGCCGAGGTGCAGACCGACCTGATCAGCTCCGGGGCGGCCACCATCCCGGTCAACCCGGCGGCGGAGGCCGCGATCAAGGACCCGGTGGTCAAGGAGGTCTTCACCTACAACTCCAAGGCGAGCTACGTGCAGGTGTACTTCGACGTCGCGCTGCCCACGGCGGCCGGCCAGGCGCTCAACGACGCCGTGGCGAACCTCTTCGCCGGCCAGGGGGACGCCGGATCGGTCGCCCGGGCCGTGAACTCGGCAGGCTGACCATGACCACCCTCGACCACGCGGACGCCGCCCGCACCGGCGCCCGTCCGGGACCGCCCGGCGCCGGCGCGGCCGCGCCGCAGGGCAGGAGGCGCAGCGGGCGCCGGCTGAGCGTCCGCAGCCGCTGGGAGCTGGCCCTGCTGCTCACCCCGGCGCTGGTGCTGTTCGTCCTGTTCGTGCTGGTGTCCATCGCGGCGGCCGTCTACTACAGCTTCTTCGACTGGAACGGCTTCGGGCCGCCGACCAGGCTGGTCGGCTTCGCCAACTACACCAAGGCCCTGGCCGACCCGATGTTCCAGGGCGCCGTCCGGCACAACCTGCAGTTCGCCGCCCTGTCGGTCGTGGTCCAGCTGCCGCTGACCCTGGGACTCGCCCTGCTGCTCAACGGCCGGTTCCGCGGCCGGGCGGTCCTGCGGCTGATCGCCTTCACCCCGTACGTGCTGTCCGAGGCGATCACGGCCGTCGCCTGGCTGGTCATGCTCCAGCCGGGCGGCGCGGTGGACGAGGGCCTGCGCAGCGTCGGCCTGGACGGCCTGGTGCACGAGTGGCTCGCCGACCAGCACCTGGTGCTCTACACCCTGTTCGTCGTCGCCACCTGGAAGTACATCGGCTTCGGCGTGATCCTCTTCCTGGCCGGCCTGCAAGGAGTGCCGGCCGAACTGCGCGAGGCGGCCGCCCTGGACGGCGCCACCCAGTGGCAGACGACCCGCAAGATCGTGCTGCCGCTGCTCGGCCCGACCATCCGGATCTGGATCTTCCTGTCGGTGATCGGATCCCTGCAACTGTTCGAACTGGTCTGGATCATGACGCTCGGCGGCCCGGCCGGCTCGTCCGCCACGATGGCCACCTACGTCATCGACCGCGGCTTCCGCCGGTACCAGTTCGGGTACGGCAGCGCGGTCGCGGTGCTCCTGTTCGCGGTCTGTTTCGTCTTCGCCCTGCTCTACCAGCGCTTCGCGTTGCGACGCGACACCGCCGGAGCCCTGTCCGGAAGGGTCGACTGATCCCCATGGCCCTCATCGCCCCGCGCCGGGCGTCCGCGCCCGGCCGCCGCCCCGGCACCCCGCTCTCCACCGCCGCCCGCTACCTGGCCGCGCTGGCCGTGGTCGGCGTCACCGCCGTGCCGCTGCTCTTCGTCGTCCTGGGAGGCTTCCGCACCAACGCCCAGATCAACGCCCACCCGACGGGCTGGCCGCACCCCTGGGTGTTCGCCAACTACACCAGGATCCTCGGTTCCTCGTCCTTCTGGCGGTTCCTGTTCAACAGCACGGTCATCGCGGTGACCGCGACCGCCCTGACGGTGGTGCTGGGAGCGATGGCGGCCTACGCGCTGTCGCGGTACGCCTTCCGCGGCCGGGAGGGCCTGTACACGCTGTTCGCCGTCGGGCTGCTCTTCCCGCTGGGCGTCGCCTCCCTGCCGGTCTACCTGCTGCTGCGCCAGCTCCACCTGCTGGAGACCTGGTACGGGGTGGCCCTGCCGCAGGCAGCCTTCGGGCTGCCGGTGACGATCGTCGTGCTGCGCCCGTTCATGGCGGCGATCCCGGGCGAGATCGAGGACGCCGCCGCGGTGGACGGCTGCACCCGGCTGGGCTTCTTCTGGCGGATCCTGCTGCCGCTGGCCCGCCCGGCGCTGGTCACCGTCGCCGTGCTGGCGTTCCTCGGCAGCTGGAACGGCTACCAGCTCCCGCTGCTGGTCTTCAACGACCAGTCGCACTTCACGCTGCCGCTCGGCGTGGCCACCTTCCAGTCGCAGTACTCGCAGGACACCGCCAGCATCCTGGCCTTCACCGCGCTCTCGATGCTGCCGGCCCTGGCGTTCTTCGTCTTCGCCGAACGCCGGATCGTCGGCGGGATGACGGGGGCGGTCAAGGGCTGAACCGGCCGCCGCCCGCTGCCGCAGCCCCGCTCCGCCCCTGCCCGCTCCGCCCCTGCCCCTCGTCCCCTCCCCGCCCCGGCCCGCACGGCGCCGCCCACCGCACCGCGTCGTCCGGCACCCGGCGCCGTGCCGTCCACCGCGCCGTGCCCCGGGGCGCGCCGTCCACCACCACTCCGTCGTCGACCTCGACAACGTCCCCCGAGAGGAACCCCATTCGATGGCGATCCATCCGAGCCCTCCCGCCCCGGCGGCCGCGGGCGCCTGGCGCGACCCCTCGCTCGACCCGCAGGCCCGGGTCGACGACCTGATCGGCCGGATGACCCTGGAGGAGAAGACGGCCCAGCTGTACGGCGTCTGGGTGGGGGCCGACTCCGCGGGGGACGGTGTCGCCCCCCATCAGAACGCGATGTGCGACCCGGTCGACCTCCCGGCCCTGATCACCCGCGGCCTCGGCCAGCTGACCCGGCCGTTCGGCACCGCGCCGGTGGACCCGGCCGTCGGCGCCCTGGCCCTCGCCCGCGCCCAGCAACAGGTCGTCGCCGCGGGCCGGTTCGGCATCCCCGCGCTCGCGCACGAGGAGTGCCTCGCGGGCTTCACCACCTGGGGCGCGACCGCCTACCCCGTCCCGCTCGCCTGGGGCGCCACCTTCGATCCGGGCCTGGTCGCCGAGATGGCCGACCGGATCGGCCGGGACATGCGCGGCGTCGGCGTGCACCAGGGGCTCGCCCCCGTGCTGGACGTGGTCCGCGACCTGCGCTGGGGCCGGGTGGAGGAGACCATCGGCGAGGACCCGTACCTGGTGGGCACCATCGGGACGGCCTACGTGCGCGGCCTCCAGTCGGCCGGGATCATCGCCACGCTCAAGCACTTCGCCGGCTACTCGGCCTCGGCGGGCGCGCGCAACCTGGCGCCGGTCCGGGCCGGCGCGCGGGAGCTGGCCGACGTCGTCCTGCCGCCGTTCGAGATGGCCGTCCACGAGGGCGGTGCCGACTCGGTGATGCACTCCTACGCCGAGATCGACGGCGTACCCACCGCCGCCGACCCCGACCTGCTGACCGGACTGCTCCGCGACACCTGGGGGTTCGGCGGCACGGTGGTCGCCGACTACTTCGGGATCGGGTTCCTGGAGACGCTGCACCGGGTCGCCGCGGACCGGCCCGACTCCGCCCGCCTCGCGCTGACCGCCGGCGTCGACGTGGAACTCCCCACCGTCCGCGCCTACGGCGAGGCCCTCGTCGGGGCGGTCCGCGACGGCGCCGTCGCCGAGGAGCTCGTCGACCGGGCGCTGCGCCGGGTCCTGCTGCAGAAGTGCCGGCTCGGGCTGCTCGACCACGACTGGTCCCCGATCCCGCCCGCGCTCCGGGCCGCGGACGGGCCCGGCGGACCGGAGCCGGTCCGCGGCAGCGTGGACCTGGACTCGCCGGCCAACCGCGCGCTGGCCCGGCGGCTGGCCGAGCAGTCGGTCGTGCTGCTCGCCAACCGGGACGGAGCGCTGCCGCTGGCCGGCGCCGGCCGGATCGCCGTGGTCGGGCCGCGCGCCGACGACCCGTTCGCCATGCTGGGCTGCTACTCCTTCCCCGGCCATGTCGGGGTCTCGCACCCCGGGGTGCCGCTCGGCATCACGATCCCGACCGTGCTGGAGGCGGTCCGGGCCGAGTTCCCCTCCGCCGAGGTGACGTTCGCGCCGGGCTGCGACGTCGACGGACCCGGCCGGTCGGACCTCCCGGCCGCCGTGGCGGCCGCCCGGGACGCGGACGTCTGCGTGGCCGTGCTCGGCGACCGCGCCGGACTGTTCGGGCGGGGCACCTCCGGCGAGGGCTGCGACGCGGCCGACCTGTCGCTGCCCGGCGTCCAGGCGGAGCTGCTGGACGCCCTGCTGGCCACCGGCACCCCGGTCGTGCTCGTACTGCTGACCGGCCGGCCGTACGCGCTGGGCCGGTGGGCCGGCCGGCCGGCGGCCGTGGTCCAGGCGTTCTTCCCGGGGGAGGAGGGCGGGCCCGCCCTCGCCCGGATCCTCTCCGGCCGGGTCAACCCGTCCGGCCGGCTGCCGGTCGGCGTCCCGCGCGGACCGGGCGGTCAGCCGTGGACCTACCTGCAGCCGCCGCTCGGCCTGGCCAACGAGGTCAGCAACCTCGACCCGACCCCGCTCTTCCCCTTCGGGCACGGGCTGTCGTACACCTCGTTCGCCTGGGAGCCCGGCCCGGCGGGCACCGGCGGGCTGCCCACCGACGGCAGTACGGACGTCGAGGTCACCGTCCGCAACACCGGTGACCGCGACGGGACCGAGGTGGTGCAGCTCTACCTGCACGATCCGGTCGCCCAGACGACCCGCCCGGACGTGCGCCTGGTCGGCTACGCGAAGGTCCCGCTGTCCGCCGGCGAAGCCCGCCGGGTGCGCTTCCGCTTCCACGCCGACCTGGCCTCCTTCACCGGGCGGTCCGGCCGGCGGATCGTCGAGCCCGGGGCGCTGGAGCTGCGGCTGGCGGCCTCCAGCACCGATGTCCGGCACACCGTCCGGCTCGACCTCACCGGCCCGGAGCGGATCGTCGACCACCGGCGGCGGATGATCTGCGACGTGTCGCTGGACTGAGGCCCGGGGGGCGGGGCCGGGCGGCTCGGTACGGCCGGGCGCCCCGCCCGCCCCGGGTCGGAGGAAGTGACGAAACTCTGACGTCCGCCGCCGGAGCCTGGCCCCGGCGTCGCCGACCTGGTCGAATTGAGTGGTGAACGACAACCCCGCCGGTGACGGCACGCCGTCCAGGCCGGATCCACCCCGGCCCGGTCCGCCCGCGGCGCCCGGCGCCGCGCCCGGGCCCGCCGCGCCGGCCGGCCGCGGCACACCCGTCGGGCGCCGGGTCGTCCTCGGCATGCTCGGCCTGGGCGTCGCCGGCGTCGCGGCCGGGCCGTACCTCCAGCGGGCGGCCGACACGGTGGTGTCCAAGGTCAGCGAGAAGGACCCGACCGGCCTGACCGGCCTGCTGCCCGGCGGCGGGTTCCGCTACTACTCGGTGGTCGCCTCCGTCCCCACCCGGACGGCCGAGGACTACACCCTCACCGTCGACGGCCTGGTCGACCGGCCGAGCACCCTGCGCCTCGCCGACCTGGAGGCGATGCCGCAGACCAGGATCGTGCACGACGTCCAGTGCGTCACCGGCTGGCGGGTGCCCGGCACGCCCTTCGAGGGGGTGCGGCTGTCGCACCTGCTGGACGCCGCCGGGGTCCGGTCCGGGGCCACGGCGGTGCGCTTCACCTGCTTCGACGGCAGCTACAGCGAGAGCCTCACCCTCGACCAGGCGCGCCGCGAGGACGTCCTGGTCGCGCTGCGGATGGAGGACGGCCCGGTGACCCACGCGCACGGCGGCCCGGTGCGCCTCTACGTGGCGCCCATGTACTTCTACAAGTCCGCGAAATGGCTCTCGGGCATCACCCTCACCTCCACCGTCCAACCCGGCTACTGGGAGCACTACGGCTATGACGTCGACGCCTGGGTCGGACGGTCCAACGGACGCGACGACGCCCCCACCGGCTGACCGGTTCGCCCGCTTCGCGCGCGCCGAGCGCTGGGTGCACCGGGGCACCTCGGCGCTGATGCTCACCTGCCTGGCGACGGCCGCCTGCCTGTACGTGCCGGATCTCGCCCAACTGGTCGGCCGGCGGCGGCTGGTGGTCGTGGTGCACGAGTGGGCGGGGCTGCTGCTGCCCGTCCCGCTGCTGCTCGGCCTCGGCTCGCGGGCGCTGCGCGCCGACCTCAGCCGGCTGGGGCGCTTCGTCCCGCAGGACGGCGAGTGGCTGCGGGCGGTGCGCCGCCGCTCGCCGCGCCGCCCGGCCGGCAAGTTCAACGCCGGGCAGAAGCTGTACGCGGCCTGGATCTCGGGGGCGGCCCTGGTGATGCTCGGCACCGGGCTGCTGATGTGGTTCACCCACCTCGCGCCGCTGGTCTGGCGGACCGGCGCGACCTTCGTCCACGACTGGCTGGCGCTGGCGGTCGGCGTGGTGGTGCTGGGGCACGTCTGGATGGCCGTCCGCGACCCGGAGGCCCGCCGCGGCATGCGCACCGGGACGGTCGACCGGCTCTGGGCGGTGCGGGAGCACCCGGACTGGGACGGGGACGGGCCCGCCGGCCAGGGGCCCTGACCAGGGCGGGGTGCTGACCGGGGCGGGGCCCCGACCAGGCCAGGGGCGCTGACCGGGGCGGGGCCGGACGGACCCCGTCCCCGTCCCGACCCACCCGCCGGGGCCGGAGACGGGATCGGGCCCGGGGCCGGGCGTCCGTCCGGTCAGGAGGCCGAGAACTCCAGGTAGCGCCGGTACGCCTCCCGGCCGTCCGGGACGAAGTCCCACTCGGTGAGCCGCGCCGCCAGCTCCGCCCCGGTCAGCCAGTCGTGCCAGGCGACCTCCTCCACCTGCGGGGCGACCGGGCCGTCCCAGAGGGCCTCGTACACGTCGCACCACCAGGAGAGCCGGTCCTGCTCGAAGAGGTACTTGAAGAGCGGGCGGGGCCGGACGCCGCTCACCCCGAGCTCCTCCTCGGCCTCGCGCACGGCCGCGGCCTCGTACGTCTCCCCGGCGCCGACCACGCCGCCCACGAACATGTCGTACGCCCCGGGCGCGAACATCTTGGTGTCCGTCCGCCGGTGCACGAAGATCCGCCCCTGCGGGTTCCGGACCAGGATGAAGACGCAGCGGTGGGTCAGCCCCAGCCGGTAGACCTCGCGGCGCGGCGCCGTGCCGGTCACCCGGTCCTGCGCGTCGACGACGTCCAGCAGTTCTTCGGCGGGGTCGGCGGGGTCGGCGGGCCCCGGGGACGCACCGGCGGGGACGTCCGGCCGGCCGGCGGCGGGCGTGGTGTGGTCGGTCATGGCGATCACGGTACCGACGCCCCGGCCCCGGTGCGGGCAGGTCCCCGGGACGCGGTCCGGATAGGGTTTCGACGAGGGCGGCAACCGGATCATCGGATGATCGTCCGGAACGGCTCGCGGGCCGGGACCCACGGCGGCGGGCCGGACCGCCGGCCGTACCAGTCGGACACGTCGGAGAAGGTGGCGCGGTGGAGATCTGGGGCGAGACGGCCGAGGGCTTCGAGCCGGTGCGCGAGGCGTTCACCCGGAACTTCCGCGAGTACGGCGAACTCGGCGCGGCCTTCGCGCTGTACGTGCGCGGACGCAAGGTGGTCGACCTCTGGGGCGGCGACTCCCGCCCCGAGGTCGGCGGGCGGCCCGCACCGGCGGTGCCCTGGACGGCCGACACCGCGCAGGTGCTCCGCTCCGTCACCAAGGGCCTGACCGCCGCCGCCGCCCTGCACCTGGCCGAGCGCGGGCTGCTCGACCTGGACGCGCCGGTCGCCTCCTACTGGCCCGAGTTCGCAGCCGAGGGCAAGGGCCGGCTGCCGGTGCACTGGCTGCTCTCCCACCAGGCCGGGCTGCCCGCCCTGGACGTGCCGCTGCGCCTCGAGGACGTCCTCACCTGGGAGCCGGCGGCCGCCGCCGTCGCCGCCCAGGCCCCCGCCTGGGAGCCCGGCGCGGCGCACGGCTACCACCCGTACACCTTCGGCTGGCTGGTCGGCGAGGTGATCCGGCGGGTCAGCGGACGCACCGTGGGCCAGTACTTCGCCGAGGAGATCGCCCGCCCGCTGGGGCTGGACCTGTGGATCGGCCTGCCCTCCGGTGCC
Source organism: Kitasatospora indigofera (assembly GCF_014655955.1). Classification (GTDB taxonomy): domain Bacteria; phylum Actinomycetota; class Actinomycetes; order Streptomycetales; family Streptomycetaceae; genus Kitasatospora; species Kitasatospora indigofera. The sequence goes on along the minus strand of NZ_BNBO01000033.1, from coordinate 37,672 downwards.
GCGCCCCGGGTCGGCAGGCTGGTCGACCTGCCCGCCCCGGAGGCCGCCCAGGCCGGGCCCTCCGGGCTGCGGGTGCGGCCCAAGCAGGCCGTGGTCGACGCCTACCGCGACCCCGCCTCGCTGACCGCCCGGGCCTTCGCCTCGGTCCGCTCGGTGGTGAACCTCAACGACCCGGCCGTGCAGGCGGCCGAGATCCCCGGCGCCGGCGGTATCGGCACGGCCCGCTCGCTGGCCCGCTTCTACGCCGCCCTGATCGGCGCCGCCGACCGCGACGGCTGGGCCTCCGGCGAGCCCTCCGCGGCCTCCGGCTGGGAGATGCCCCCGCGGCCGCTGCTCGGGCCCGCGCTGCTGGCCAGGGCGATCGGCCCGGCCGTCAGCGGCCCGGACAAGGTCCTGATCGTCAACTCGACCTTCGGCCTCGGGTTCTTCCGGCACGGGCCGACCTCGCTGATGGGGTCGCCCGCCAGCTTCGGGCACCCGGGCCGGGGCGGCTCGCTCGGCTTCGCCGACCCGGAGCTGGGGATCGGCTTCGGCTACGTGACCAACGGGATGCAGCCGGGCGTGACGGGCGACATCCGCTCCCGCACCCTGATCAAGGCCGTCCGGGACTGCCTGGCGGTGACCGGACGGGGCTGACGCCCGGACCGGGCCCGCCGGGGCCTGACGCCCGGACCGGCCCCGCCGGGGCGGAGCCGGCCCGGGCCGCCGGGAGACCGGGAGACCGGGGGAGGGTCAGGCCTGGCCGGTCTCGAAGCGGGTGATCTTCCCGCCGTCGACCGTGAACCGCCAGGCGGTCCGCATCTCGCCCCAGGTGTCGTTGCGGTAGTCGGCGATCAGCGCCCGCCCGGCGGAGGACTCCGACCGGACGTCCATGTGCCCGCGCGAGGAGAAGATCTCCCGCTCGGTCCAGTCGTCGAGGTCGCGGTCGCTCCCGTCGTCGGACATCGTCGCGCCCGGCGCGAGGGTCTGGCGGAACGCCTCCCGGTCGCCCGCGTTGATCGCGGCTACCAGCGCGCGGACCGCCGGGTCCGACAGTTTGTCAACGGCGATGGCCATCGGTTCTCTCCTTGGGGTCGGTGTCGCGCCCGGCCGGGGCCGGCGTCGCGCACGATGAGCGGGCGGCCCCGCCCGGAAAGCGCCGGGCGCGGCCCCTTCTCCACGGTGAGGGCAGCCGCCGCCGCAGCCGCGATCCGCGCGCGGCGCGTCGGCGAATCGGTCCGTTCGTGTGTTTCCATCCGCCTATGGGTGAATCGCGCGCCGAAGGGAGCCCGGCATGGGGCCGGCCGAACTGCTCGTCCTGACGTTCCCGCAGGAGACCATCACCATCGAGGCCGCGGCGGCCCTGGCCAAGCTGAGCACCGGCGGCGACATCAGGGTGATCGACTCGCTGGTGGTCACCCGCCGCCCCGACGGCGAGACCACCTACGGCGAACTCGCCGACTTCGAGCACCTCGACGGGGTGGTCCCCGGCGGCGGCGCCGAACTCCCGCTGATCGGGCCGGAGGACGCCCAGGAGGCGGCCGAACTGCTGGAGCCGGGATCGGTGGCACTGATCGTCCTGATCGAGCACGTCTGGGCGCAGGCCGCCGCCGACGCCCTGCGGGCGGTCGGCGGGCGGATCGCCTCCGGGGTGCGGATCCCGCCGGAGAACATCGAAGAGGCCGTCCGCGCCGCCGAGGCGCGCCGTGCGGCCGGGAAGTGAGGACGACGTGTTCAGACCCATGCGCCCGATCCGCCCGCTGCGGGTCCGCCGCCCGGTAGGGGCCCCGCTGGTCCGCGGACTGGTGGTGGGCGGGGCGGTGTACGCGGCCGGCCGCGCCGCCCGCCCGCCGGCGGACGGCCGGCCGGGCTGGCCGCCGTACCCGGCGCCCGCCCCGGGCAGCCCCGGCACCCCCGCCGCCGCGCCCGGCCCCGGGGCGGCCGAGGGTGCCTCCGGCCCCGCCCCGCTGCCCGGGCCCGACCTGGCCGACAAGCTGACCGAGCTCGGCCGGATGGTCCGGCAGGGCCTGCTCACCCCCGAGGAGTTCAGCACCGCGAAGGCGCTGCTGCTGGGCGCCTGACGACGCGTTCCCCCGGCCCGTCCGGGCCGGCCGCGCGCCGCCCCGGACCAGGGGCGCGGGCCGTGTCCGTTAAGATCATCGGCACGGCTCCGGGGGGAGACTCTCCCGGACGACCAGCAGCACGGGGGAGAACATGGCAGTCAGCGGTACCGAATCAGGCCTGCCCGGAACACGGCTGAACAGCGCGCAGCCGGCCGACGGCGCGAGCGGCGGCATCAAGGTGAACCCGACGGCGCTCCGGCTGGCGGCCGGCGCCGCCCACGACATCGCGGTCGCGCTGGACGCCGCCCGCGTCCCCGAGGAACCCAGCTACCGCGCGGCCGACAAACTGCGGGCCCAGCAGTTCGAACTCGGCGCGGCCCTCGGCGACGCGGCCGCGCGCTGGCGCAAGCAGCTGGCCTCGGTGACCGAGGCCGTTGACCTCACCAGCCGCAACCTCACCATCAACGCCGACGGGCACAGCGCCACCGAGACCGCCATCGCGAGCCGGATGACCGAGATCGGCGCGCACTACCACTGAGCCGTCGCCGACCGGAACCGGCCGCAGCACCCGCCCGCCGTCCGCGGGCCGACGACACACGACAGCCTCGGGGGAACGCATGATCAGCTACGAACAGGTGCTGGCCGCACCGCTGGAAGAACTGGCCGAGGCCGCCGCCCGGTGGCAGGCGGCGATCAAGCCGCTCGGGGAGCAGCAGGACGCCTACCGGGACCGCGTGATCGTCCCGGTCCGCGACTCCGACTGGCAGGGCGCGGACGCCGACGCGGCCAAGCCCTTCATGGACAAGGTCTCCAAGGAGCTCCGGGACGCCACCAAGGAGGCCGAGGCGATCCACGGCGTGCTGGTGGACGCCCACCGCGAGATCGAGATCGCCCGCCTGGAGCTCCGCCGGCTCACCGACGCGCAGGCCCCGAAGCTGGGCCGGACCATCGGGCCGGGCGGTGAGGTGAAGCCGCTGCGCCCGGTGACCACCGACTCGGAGACCTGGGGCATCCATGTCGACTACTGGCACGCCGTGGCAGCGGAGAAGGAGGTCAACGACCAACTCTCCAAGGAGATCATCAACGCCCGGGCCCGGGCCCACGAGGCGGACCGGGCCGCGGCCTGGGCGCTGTGGCAGGACACCGGCGCCGACGACATGGAGTTCAACCCCGGCGGGTACGCGGACGTGAACGCCGCCAAGGGCGGGCTGGGGGAGTACAAGTACCGGGAGTCGTCCGAGTTCATCTTCGGGGAGATGAGGACCAACAGCGCCTCCCCCGAGGTGGCGAAGATCCGGACCCTGATGAGGACCAGCGAAGGGCCCCTGGGCATGATCTCGCCGGGGGCCGGGCTGGGCTCCCGGGGCACCGGCCTGGCGCTCTGGTACCAGCTGGTGAAGACCGGCGGCCCGTGGGACCACAAGCCGCAGCTGGAGAAGAAGTTCGACCTGCAGTCGAAGAACGACTTCTACTTCAAGGTGCCCGGCCGTGAGCTGTCGGTGTCGGACGACATCTACTCCAACATCCACTACGGCTACGTCGGCCGGGCCGCCGGCATCAGCCGCCCGGAGCTGATGGAGGGCGCCAACGGCGGTATCGCCAGCACCGGGACCAACGACCCCGGCGACGACATGTCGATGAAGGCCGGGATGGACCTGTACGAGAAGTACGGCGACACCATGACCAAGGAGCAGATGGACGCGGCGATCCTGAAGCTGGTCGACGACATGGACGCCCGGCGGCGGGCCGGGGACACCGCCATGACGCAGGTGCGCCCCTTCCCGTAGCCGGCCGGCCCGCCGCCCGTGGCGGTCGCGGGGGCCGGCCGGTCCGGCGCAGCGGCTCCGGCCCGCGCCGCCCGGCCGGCCCCGGGTCAGGCCTCCAGCAGCCGGGAGCGGGTCAGGAAGCGCAGCCCGGTCGGCGTTTCGAGGGAGAATCCGCTGCCGCGGCCGGGCACCACGTCGATGGTCAGGTGGGTGTGCGACCAGTAGGCGTACTGGTCGCGGCCGATCCAGACCGGGATCGGGTCGAGGCCGTCCACCAGCAGCTCGCCGAGCAGGTGGTCGGCCTCCGAGGTGAGGAACTCCCCGGCCGGGTAGCACATCGGTGCCGACCCGTCGCAGCAGCCGCCGGACTGGTGGAACATCAGCGGGCCGTGCTCGGCCGCCAGCCGCTTCAGCAGGTCGGCGGCCGCGCTGCTGACGGCCACCCGGGAGACGGCCACCCTAGAAGAACCCGAGGGCCTGCGGCGAGTAGCTCACCAGCAGGTTCTTGGTCTGCTGGTAGTGCTCCAGCGCCACCCGGTGGGTCTCCCGGCCGATGCCCGAGTTCTTGTAGCCGCCGAAGGCCGCGTGCGCGGGGTAGGCGTGGTAGCAGTTGGTCCACACCCGGCCCGCCTGGATGGCCCGCCCGGCCCGGTAGGCGACGCTGCCGTCCCGGCTCCAGACGCCCGCGCCCAGCCCGTACAGGGTGTCGTTGGCCAGGTCGATGCCGTCGGCGAAGTCGTCGAAGCGGGTGACCGCGACCACCGGGCCGAAGATCTCCTCCTGGAAGATCCGCATGCTGTTGTCGCCCTCGAAGACCGTCGGCGCGACGTAGTACCCGCCGGCGAGCGCGCCGCCGAGGTCGGCCCGCTCGCCGCCGGCCAGCACCTTGGCGCCCTCGGCCTGGCCGATCTCGATGTACGCGAGGATCTTCTCCAGCTGGTCGTTGCTGGCCTGCGCGCCGACCTGGGTGTCGGTGTCCAGCGGGTTGCCCTGGCGCATCGCCCGCACCCGCTCCAGGCCGTCGCCCAGGAAGCGGTCGTAGATCGAGGACTGGATCAGCGCCCGGCTCGGGCAGGTGCAGACCTCGCCCTGGTTGAGGGCGAACATCGCGAAGCCCTCCAGCGCCTTGTCGTAGAAGGCGTCCTGCTCGGCCGCGACGTCGGCGAAGAACAGGTTGGGGCTCTTGCCGCCCAGCTCCAGGCTGACCGGGATCAGGTTGCTGCTGGCGTACTGCAGGATCAGCCGGCCGGTGGTGGTCTCACCGGTGAAGGCGATCTTGCGGACCCGGCTGCTGGACGCCAGCGGCTTGCCGGCCTCCACCCCGAAGCCGCTGACCACGTTCAGCACGCCGGCCGGCAGCAGGTCGGCGATCAGGTCGACCAGCAGCAGGATGGACGCCGGGGTCTGCTCGGCGGGCTTGAGCACCACCGCGTTGCCGGCCGCGAGCGCCGGGGCGAGCTTCCAGACGGCCATCAGCAGCGGGAAGTTCCACGGGATGATCTGGCCGACCACGCCCAGCGGCTCGTGGAAGTGGTACGCCACCGTGTCGTCGTCGATCTGCGAGAGGCCGCCCTCCTGGGCCCGCAGGGCGCCGGCGAAGTAGCGCAGGTGGTCGACGGCGAGCGGCAGGTCCGCGGCCAGCGTCTCGCGCACCGGCTTGCCGTTCTCCCAGCTCTCCGCGACGGCCAGCTCCTCCAGGTGCCCGGCCATCCGGTCGGCGATCCGCAGCAGCACCTGGGCCCGGTCGGCGGGGGAGGTGCGGCCCCAGGCGGGGGCGGCGGCGTGGGCCGCGTCCAGGGCCGCCTCGATGTCCTCGGCGGTGCCCCGGGCGACCTCGCAGAATGTCTCGCCGGTCACCGGGGTCGGGTTCTGGAAGTACTGGCCGCGGACCGGGGGCCGCCACTCGCCGCCGATCCAGTGCTCGTACCGGGGGCGGTAGGTGACGATGCTTCCGGGCTGTCCGGGGGGCTGGTAGACCGTCATGCTTCTGGTGACTCCTCGCTGCGACGGGCGCCGCCCCGGCCCGCCCGGGGCGGCGTGTCGGGCCGCGGGGCGGCCCGGCGGAAGGAACTGGCAGATGCTCGATCCGGGCATCCGTCCACCGGGGTGGAGCCGGGTGCCCGCCGCCGTGCACACTAGCCCGGTGCGGCGCCGCCCGCCACGGTGCGTACGGGGACGCCCACGGAAGGTGGCGGTCCGCCCGTCCGCGGGGCCGGGGTCAGGCCATCCGGTAGCGGCCGGTCCTGGCCTCCCAGTGCAGGTAACCGGCGAGCCAGTCGGTCAGGCCTTCCGCGTACCGGTGCGCGAGCGCCCGCTCGGCCGGGCTCAGGCCCAACGCCAGGTAGGTCTCAGGGAGTTGGGTGACCAGCTCGGTGCAGCGGCCGATCATCAGCTGGGCCTCGGCGGTCACCAGGGCGCAGGCCGCCTCCGCGGAGCAGCCGTGCTCCCGCTGGACGATCATCACCAGGTTGTTGACGTCACCGGTGGGGGCCTCCTTGGGGTAGGAGCGGACGTCGTTGCTGAGCGACGGTATGTCGGCCGCCAGCTGGCGGAGTTGGCGCAGGACGGGGTGGTGGTGGGCGGCCAGCGGGACCTGGAAGCGGCCGAGCCGTTCGATCATGTCGAAGATGGTCTCCATGGCGGCGGTCCCGCGGCGCAGCGCGAGGTAGCCGTCACGGTCCGGGGGTCTCTCGGAGATCCGGCCGGCCGCCTCGGCGGGATGGCTGGCGAAGTACCACTCCCAGTTGTAGGCGGCGCGCGCCCTCCAGCGGGCGGGCATGCCGACGACGCTGCGCTCCCAGAGGTCGGCGAACGCGGTCTCGGCGGGGGAGTGCGGATCGGGCTTCGCGCCGTGGAGTACCGCCGCGAGCCGGTCGCAGATGACGGCGACCTCGGCGGGGCGGCGGCCGAGCGGCCCGTCGAACTGGTCGTCGAAGAGGAAGTAGAAGCCCATCAGGTCTGCGGCGAGGGCGAGTTCCTCGGGGCCGGCGTCGGGGTAGCCGAGGGCGGCGAGGTCGACGACCTCCCAGTGCGCGTAGCCGGCGTGGCCGACGGCGCCGTCGGCGTGGAGCAGCGGATGCCGCTCCAGCCAGGCCCGATGAAGTCCGGCCGCCTCGGCGGTGTGGGGATTGCGCCGATGCGGGAAGGGATTGCGAAGTGAGCTGCCGTCGGACATCGGGCTCCCAGTGTCGTGGGGGGTCGTGGGTCACTTGCCGCAAGATCAACTGCGCCCCGCGGGGCTGAGGGTATCTGATGGAATGATCGGACGTTAGGGATATCAGGGCAATTGCCCTGGGCGCCGGTTCCGAACCCTCGATCTCCCCCTCGGCCTGCGCGAATGCCGCCCCAAGCGCCCCCGGCGGCGCTAGTGTCGGCGACAGGGCCATGGATCGGCAGGACCATGGATCGGCGAGGCGGAGGGTGCAGCGGTGGCCGAGGGAAGCGAACTGCGGGGCGGGGACGGGCGCGCGGACGGACGCGAGGCCGAGGGCGGGCTGACGGACCGTCTGCCTGGCGCCGGCCCCGGCCCTGACGCGGGGCCGGACCCCGAGACCCGCCGCGAACCCGAAGGCCACCGAAAGCCCGGGGCCGGCGGTGAACCCGGGGCGGGCGGTCGGTCCGAGGACCGTCCGGCCGGGCCGGCCGCCGCCGGGAGCCGGACCAAGCTGCGCGACCGCGACTCCGAGGTCCACTCGGCCGAACTCGCCGTGGAGAAGCTCTGCCGCGAGTTCGCGGCCGGCGGCACCGAGATCGGCGAACTGCTGATCTTCTCCGGCCAGGCGGGCCTCGGGAAGACCAGCCTGCTGCACGAGGTCCGCCGGCGCGCCCACACCCGGGAGCGCTGCACCGTCCTGTTCGCGCGAGGCGGCGAGCAGCAGTACACCGAGCCGTACCACGTCCTGCGCCAGCTGCTCCAGCCGGTGCTCGGCGGCCTCACCGAGTCGGAGCGCCACGAGGTCTTCGGCAACTGGTACGACACCGTCGGCCCCGCGATCGGCCTGTTCCGCCCGGGCAGCGAGGCGGTCGCCATCGACCCGCAGGGCATTCGCGACGGCCTCGACTACGTGCTGACCCAACTCGCCCCGCGCCGGGCCCCGTTGGTGATGATCGTCGACGACCTGCACTGGGCCGACCTGGAGTCGCTCAGCTGGCTCTCGGCGTTCGCCGTCCGCTCCCGCGAACTCCCCGTGCTGCTGGTCACCGCCTACCGCGACGGCGACGAGTTCACCCCGGAGGCCCTCCCGTTCCAGCAGGCCATCGCCGGCCAGGCCACCCGGCGGCACGAACTGCGCCCGCTCACCCCCGACTCGATGTCGGAGATCGTCCGCGACGCGCTCGGCCCCGGGGCCGAGGAGCCGTTCTGCTACGAGGTCTGGTCGGTCACCCGCGGCAACCCCTACGACGCCACCGCCCTGATCGGCAAGGTCATCGACCAGGACCTCGAACCGGTCGAGGAGAACACCCCGATGCTCGGCGAACTCGCCGCCGAGGCACGCGGGATGACCCTCAAGACCTGGCTGGAGAAGCTCGGCACCACCACCCTGCGGTTCGCCTGGGCCGCCGCCCTGCTCGGCACCGACATCAACCCCGGCCTCGCCACCCGGATCTCCGCGCTGAGCCAGGAGGCCGCCCGCGAGTCGGTCAAGCAGCTGCGCAAGCACCGGGTGCTCACCCAGGTGCCCGGCGGGAACCTGGAGTTCGTCCACCCGCTGATCGGCACCTCGATCTACAAGACCATGCCGGACGCCGCCCGCACCGGCATGCACCGCGTCGCCTTCACCGAGATCGAGAACGCCGGCCTCGGCCTGATCGCGGCCTCCCGCCACCTGATCGCCACCCACCCCGAGGGCGACGACCGGACGGTGCGCAAACTGCGCCGCGCCGCCGCCGAACACCTCGCCATCGGCGCCCCCGAGGCGGCCCAGGCCTGTCTGAAGCGCGCCCTCAGCGAGCCGCCGGACGAGGACTACCGGGCCGAGGTGCTGTACGAACTCGGCTGCTCGGCACTGCTCACCGACCCGGTCGCCACCGTCAACCAGCTGCGCCTCGCGCTCGACCCGGACGAAGGGCTGCGCCCCGAACTGCGGGTGGACGCGACCTTCCGGCTGTCCGAGGCGCTGGCCCACAGCGGCCAGCTGATCGCCGCCGCCCAGGTCTGCAGGGACGAGATCGCCCGCACCAAGGACCCGGCGGGCCGGCTCCGGCTGGAGGCCGCCTCCCTGATGTGGCAGGCCTGGCAGAAGGCCGAGGAGGACGGTCCGGCCCGGTCGCGTCGGCTGGAGGAGCTCTGGCGCGGGCTGCAGGGGCGCGGCACCGCCGAGCGGGCCGTCCTGGCGATGCGGGCCTGGGACCTCACCCTGCGCGGCGAGCCGGCCGCCGTGGCGCTCTCGCTGGTGGAGGAGGCGCTGGAGGACGGCCGGCTGCCCGACGGCCTGCAGTGGACCAACACCACCTGGGGCTTCGAGCTGCCCGCCATCATCGGGCTCACCTGCACGTACACCGACCGGCTGGCGCTCGCCGAACGGCTGTTCTCCGACGCCATCATGGAGTTCGAACTGGCCGGCTGGAGCGGCGCCCACCGCGGCTTCGCCTACTTCCTGATGGGACTGACCAGGTTCCGCCGCGGCCTGCTCGCCGAGGCCGAGGACTTCCTGCGCCGGGGCCTGCGGCTGTCCGAGCGGATCGGGCCCGGCCTGCCGCTGCAGTGGGACACCGTCGGCGTGCTGATCGACACCCTGCTCGCCCGCGGCCGGGTCGACGAGGCCTGGGAGCTGTCGCAGAAGTACAACTTCGGGCCGCCCTACCACCCGACCGCGATGGTGCTGCCCGACGCGCCCTCGCTGTACGGCAAGCTGCTGCTCGCCAAGGGCAAGCACGTGGCCGCCGCGGCCACCCTCACCCGGGTCGGCGGCGAGCTCGCCGAACGCGGCTGGCACAACACGGTGTGGGCGCCCTGGGCCGGTCACCTCGCGGTCGCGCTGGCCCGCGAGGACCCGGACCGGGCCTGGGAGTTGGCCGAGGAGTCGGTCGAGCGGGCGATGACCTTCGGCGCCGCCTCCGCGATCGGCACCGCGCTGCGGCTGCACGCCGAGATCGCCGACGGGCCGAAGGCGGTCGAGCTGCTGGAGCTCGCGGTCACCCACCTCGGGCAGTCGCCGGCCGGCTACGAGCACGCGGTCGCGCTGGTCGACCTGGGGTGCGCGCTGCGCCGGGTCGGCCGCCTGGAGGACGCCGCCGAGTACCTCTACCAGGGCATCGAGCTGGCCCAGCACTGCGCCGCCGACGGTCTGGTGGACCGCGCCCGCCGGGAGCTGGCCAAGTCCGGCCTGCGGCCGAACCGGCTGCGCTCGGTCAGCAAGGACGCGCTCAGCCAACCCGAGTGGGAGGTGGCCGCGCTGGCCGTCAAGGGCGTGCCGGCGCCGCGGATCGCGCAGGAGCTGGGCGTGCCGCTGAGCCTGGTGCACCGCAGGCTGGCGGCCGTGCACCGGAAGGCGGGCACCGGCACGGAGGGGCTGGCGGCCGCGCTCGGGCTGAGCACCGAGCGGCCCGATCCGGCGGAGGACTGAGCCGGGGGACGGCCGGGCCGGCGGCAGGCCGGACCGGGGCTCCGGCCGCCGGGGCGCGCGGGGCCGGTCGCGGCTCCTCGCGCCCCCGGCCCCGATAGGCTGTACCCCCCGATAGGCTGTGCGCCGGGAGCGACATGATCGCTCATACTCGAACAGATATCGACGCGAGGCGGCCTCCGGCCGGGCCTCGGCGGCCACTGAGGAGCAGGTCATGGCGATGCACCGGGCGGGCGGGCAGGACACCGGCGAGGGCGGCGGCGGAGCGGGGGCGGACGTGCCGGGGACGACGGTCGAGCACGGGCCCTTCGAGCCCGCCGGCGCCGGCGCCGCCTTCGAACGCTGGACCCTGCGGGCCGGCCCGTACGAGGCGAGCGTGCTGACGCTCGGCGCCACCCTGCACACCCTGCGGGCCCCCGACCGCACCGGCGCCACCGCCCAACTGCTGCTCAGCAGCGACGAACTGGCCCACGTGCTCGGCCCGGCCCGGCACTACGGCGCCACCGTCGGCCGCTACGCCAACCGGATCTCCGGCAGCCGGGTCACCATCGACGGCGTGGACCACCCGCTGATGCCCACCGGCAACGGCGTCACCCTGCACGGCGGCCCGGACGGCTTCGCCAACCGGATGTGGCAGGCGGAGGAGATCCCGGGCGGGGTCCGGCTGCACCTGCACAGCCCGGACGGCGACCAGGGCTTCCCCGGCGGGCTGGACGTCCAGGTGAGCTACACCCTCTCGGCGGCGGGCGAGTTGACCATCGCCTACCACGCCACCTGCACCCACCCCACGGTCGTCAACCTCACCAACCACGCGTACGTGAACCTGTCCGGCGAGGGCAGCGGCGACGTCCTCGGCCACCTGCTGACCGTCGACGCCGACGCGTACACCCCGGTCGACGAGCGGCAGATCCCCTACGGCCCGTACGAGCCGGTGGCCGGGACGCCCTTCGACTTCACCGTCGCCCGGCCGGTCGGCAAGGCCATCCACGACCACCACCCCCAGCTGACCGGCCCCGGCGGCTACGACCACAACTGGGTGCTGCGCGAGCGCCCCGCCGACGGGACCCCGGCCCGCGCGGCCCTGCTGGAGGACCCGGTCTCCGGCCGCACCCTGGAGGTCCTCACCACCGAGCCGGGCCTGCAGGTCTACACCGCCAACGGCTTCACGGGCGCGGTGAGCGGCGCCGCCGGGGTGCCCTACGGCCCGTACTCGGGCATCGCCCTGGAGACCCAGCACCACCCGGACTCGCCGCACCAGCCCGACTACCCGAGCACCGAGCTGCGGCCCGGCCAGGAGTTCCGCTCCACCACCGTGCTGCGGCTGGGCGTCACCGACTGACCGGCCGGCCCCTCGGTGACCGGCGGGGCAGCGGTGCCGGGCGCCGGGACCGGGCGCCGGCTCAGGCCGGGTCGTCCGGCCCGGGGGCGGCCGCCGGCCCGGGCTCGCGCCGCATGCAGAGCCTCGTCCAGCGGTCCAGGCCGTGCGCGGCCTCCTGCCGGCGGATCTCCCGCAGCCCGGCGGTCACCTCGTCGGCGGCCAGTGGACGGAACCCGCAGCGCGCGTAGTAGGGGGCGTTCCACGGCACCTCGGCGAAGGTGGTGAGGGTCAGCGCGGCGCCGCCGCCGAGCTGCGCGAGATGGTCGATCAGCGCCCGGCCGAGGCCGCGCCGGGCGTGGTCCGGGTGGACCGACACCTGCTCGATGTGGAGGGCGCCGTCCACCGGCTCGGCGATCAGGTAGGCCACCGGCCGGTCCGCGGCGTCCACCACCGCCAGGGCGGTGCCCCCGTCCAGGTAGCGGGCCAGCTCCGCCACCGGCAGCGGCTCGTCGTCGGCGATCTCCGGCATGCCGATCTCGCGGAAGCACTCGCCGGCCGCCCACTCGATCGCGCGGAGCAGCGGCAGCTCGTCCCTCGTCACGGTTCTGATGCGCATCCGGCCAGTCTCCCCGGCCTGGTGGCGGGCGGGCCACCGTAATATGGCCGCATGGACAGCAGCGACCCCGGCGTGCACAAGGCGCTGTCCGCGCCGGCCCGGCGGGCCCTGCTGGCGACCCTGACCGAGGCGTCCGGCCCGCTCGACATCGAGCAGTTGGCCCGCGCCCTCGACCTGCACGTGACCACCGTCCGGCACCATCTCACCGCCCTGGTCGAGGCCGGGCTGGTGGAGGTGCGCCGCGCCGGGCCGGCGGCCGGCCGGGGCCGGCCCCGGCTGCGCTACGCCGCCGCTCCCGCCCGTGAGCAGCTGGCGGCCTACCGGACCCTGGTGGAGGTGCTCTCGCTCGGCTACGGCACGGACCCCGCCGAGCGCTCGGCCCGGGCGGAGCGGGCCGGCCGCGACTGGGGCGCCGCCGAGCCGGACCGGGCCGGGGACGAGCCGGACCCGGCCGGTCCGGCGGTGTCGGACCAGGTGCTGGCCGAGCGGGTGCTGGCGGAGGCCGAGGGCTGGGGCTTCGGCCCGGAGCTGACGGCCGGCGGCGCGCGGGTGCTGCTGCACAACTGCCCGTTCCAGCAGAACGCCGAGAGCCATCCCGAGGTGGTCTGCGCCGTGCACCAGGGCATGCTGGACGCGATCGCCGAGCGGGCCGGCCGCCCGGGCGGGCTCGTCCTGCGGCCGTTCTCCGCCCCGGGGGTCTGCTCGATCGACGTCGCGCGGGCGAAGCCCGGCCCGCCGCCGGCGGCCTGAGCGGGAGCGCCCCGCCCCGGGCGCGGGCCGCGGGGCGGGGCGGGCGGACCGGCGCCCCGCCCCGCGGCCCCTGGGACGCCGGCCCCCTGACGCCCCGGCAAGGTGACGGGCGGGCAGGGCCGGTGCCCGGCGCGGTCCGTCAGCTCCCGGCGAGCCAGAGGTCCGGGCCGAAGACCTCGTAGTGCACGGCCTGGGCGGGAACCGCGCGCCGGAGCAGGTCGGCCCGGGCGGCGCGCATGAAGGGGAGCGGGCCGCAGAGGTAGGCCTGCACCCCGGCGGGCAGCTCGACGGCCGAGAGGTCGACCAGGCCGGCCTCGCCGTGGCCGGCGGCGTCCTCCTCGTACCAGCGGTGCAGCACCCCGCCGGGCAGGGCGGCGACCAGCTCGGCGAGTTCGTCCGCGTGCGCGTGGTCGGCGGGGGAGCGGTCGCCGTGGACGACGGTCACCCGGCGGGTGGAGCCGGTGCGGACGAGGTGGTCGAGGATCCCGGTGATCGGGGTGCAGCCGATGCCGGCCGAGGCGAGCAGCAGCGGCGGTTCGCCGTCGGGGCCGGCCTCAGCGTCCGGCTCGGGCAGGGTGAGGTCGCCGAAGGGCAGCGAGACGGTCAGCTCGTCGCCGGGCCGGACGTGGTCGTGCAGCCGTCCCGAGACCTCGCCGTCCGGGCCGCTCCCGCCGTGCACCCGCTTGACCGTGATGCGCCAGGCCGCCGCGCCGGGCGCGGCGGAGAGGCTGTACTGGCGGATCTGCCGGGCGCCGTCGGCGAGCCGGACGGCGACGCTCACGTACTGGCCGGGACGGAAGGCGGGGGCCGGTCCGCCGTCGGCCGGCCGCAGGGTGAACGAGACGGCGTCGCGGCTCTGCCGGTGCCGCTCGACCACGGTCATCCGCTGCCAGACCTGGCCCGGCTCGACGCCGGCCTCCTGGTAGTGCTTGGCCTCCAGGGCGATGAGTTCGCCGGCCATCAGCCAGTAGACCTCGTCCCAGCCGGCCGCGACCTCGGGGGTGACGGCGTCGCCCAGCACCTGGACGATGGCGCGGAACAGGTAGCCGTGGACGATCTTGTACTGGTCGGCGGTGATGCCCAGCGAGGCGTGCTTGTGGGAGATCCGGGCGAGCATCGCGCCGGGCCGCTCCCCGGGGTGCTCCACCAGCATGGTCGCGTAGGCCGCGATCGCCCCGGCCAGGGCGGAGCGCTGGGCGCCGCTGGCCTGGTTGCCCCGGTTGAAGAGGTCGCGTTCCAGCTCGGGGTGGTCGGCGAACATCGTCTCGTAGAACAGCGGCGTGATCTCGCCGATGGCCCCGCCGACGGCGGGCAGGGTCGCGCGGACGATCTCGGTGGACTCGGGGGAGAGCACGTGTTCCTCCAGGACGAAGAGAGCGGGACGGCGGGCCGGCCGAAGGCAGGCCCGGGAGGCCCGCCGGCGGTCCGGCGGGTACTGCCCGCTCAATATAAAGGATAGCCATCCTTTTTATTCAATGTCAGTGACATGCCAACAAGCCGCCTGCAAGGACGGGCTGAAACCTTGCAGGGGGGGTGGCGCTCCACTGTGGGCATGCCAAGCCGCCCGGCAAATCCGGACATTGCTCGGCAAAATCGTCGCCGTTGGACTACCGCACGGCTACGTCGAGGACACACGGACGTAACGATCCCAGGATCTTGCAGAAACTTGCTGCAAGACCTTTCCGCAGCGATTGCATCGCTGTTACGTTCCTCCCCAAGCCCGACGGCCGCAACGGCGCAGTCGGCACGGGACAGCCATTATGCGCGGTCCTCCACCATCTCGGGCACCCCCACCTTTCTAGGAGTTCTCATGCGGCGTGGCATCGCGGCCTCTGCCCTTGTTGCGGCCCTCGCGGTCTCGATGGCTGCTTGCAGCAGCGGCGGCTCCAGCTCCGACACCAAGGCCGACGGACCGGTCACCATCACCTACTGGGACACGTCGAACGCCACCAACGAGGCGCCGAACTACCAGGAGCTCGCCAAGAAGTTCGAGGCCGCCAACCCGAACATCAAGGTCGACTTCGTCAGCGTCCCGTTCGACCAGGCGCAGAACAAGCTGCAGACCGCCATGGGTGCCAAGGGCGCGCCGGACGTCTTCCGCTCCGAGGTCGGCTGGACCGCCGCCTTCGCCAAGGCCGGTTACCTGGAGGCGCTGGACGGCACCCCCGCCGCCGCCGACGCCAACGCCTTCCAGCCGAGCCTGATCCAGCAGGCCAAGTACCAGGGCAAGCTCTACGGCGTGCCGCTGGTGACCGACACCCTCGGCCTGCTCTACAACAAGGACCTCTTCACCAAGGCCGGCATCACCGCCGCCCCGAAGACCTGGGACGAGCTGAAGACCGACGCCGCCGCCCTGAAGGACAAGGCCGGCGTGGACGGCTTCTGGATGCGCGCCGGTGACGGCTACTACGCGATGCCGCTGCTGTTCGGCGAGGGCACCGACACCGTCGACGCCGCCGGCAAGAAGATCACCATCACCTCGCCGGAGGCCGCCAAGGCCGTCGAGACCTACAAGACCCTCTTCACCGCGCCCGGCACCGCCAAGGCCGACGTCACCAGCGACTCCTACGCCCACATGATGGACGCCTTCAACAGCGGCAAGGTCGCGGCGATCATCCAGGGCCCGTGGGAGATCACCAACATCTACAAGGGCACCGCGTTCGCCGACAAGGCCAACCTCGGCATCGCCCCCGTCCCGGCCGGCTCCTCCGGCAAGGCCGGCGCCCCGACCGGTGGCCACAACGTCTCGGTCTACGCCGGTGCCGACGCCGCCCACAAGGCCGCCGCCGAGAAGTTCGCCGCGTTCATGACCTCGGCCGAGAGCCAGGCCTTCATCGCGCAGAAGAACTCCACGCTGCCGACCCGCGCCGACGCCTTCACCCCCGAGGTCAAGGCCAACCCCGGCATCGCCGGCTTCCAGGCCGTGCTGGCCAGCGCCAAGCCCCGTCCCGAGCTGGCCGAGTACAGCTCGCTGTTCGCCTCGCTGGGCACCAACCTCGGCAAGGTCGTCCAGGGCACCAGCACCCAGGACGGCCTGAGCACCATCGCCACCGACTACGCGAAGCTCCTCCCGGACTTCAGCAAGTAGTGGACCCCGGCCGTGGGGAGCAGGGCCCCGCGGCCACCCTCGTTCGAACAGCAGTCGCCGAGTCGGGCTGCGGATCTCTCGAAAAGGTGTCAACAAATGGCAGTCGCCGTGCAGGGTGCACCCAGCAAGGGCAGCCGTGACCGCGAACCGCGTCCCGGCCTCGTGGAGCGCTTCAAGCGCTCGTACAGCAAGCACTGGTACGCCTACGTGATGATCGCACCGGTCGTCCTGGTGCTCGGCGTGCTCGTGCTCTACCCGCTGATCGAGGGCATCTGGCTCACCCTCACCGACGCCACCAGCCTCAACTCGGCCCGCCAGATCGGCGTCAACAAGGTCCCCGCCAGCTACAACTTCATCGGCCTGCACAACTACGCCGACATCCTCTGGGGCCCCGGCTCGTACGACCGCTTCTGGTCGCACTTCGTCTGGACCATCGCCTGGACCGTGCTCTGCGTCTGCCTGCACTACTCGCTGGGCCTCGGCCTCGCCCTGCTGCTCAACCAGAAGCTGCGCGGCCGCGGCGCCTACCGGCTGCTGCTGATCCTGCCCTGGGCCGTGCCCACCTTCGTGACCGTCTTCTCCTGGCGGCTGATGCTCTCCGACGGCGGCGCCGTCAACACCGTGCTCGGCGCACTGCACCTGCCCGAGCCCGGCTGGCTCGACGACCCGCTCGGCCAGAAGGCCGCCGCGATCCTGGTCAACACCTGGGTCGGCGTGCCGTTCATGATGATCTCGCTGCTCGGCGGGCTGCAGTCGATCCCCGCCGAGCTGTACGAGGCGGCCGAGATGGACGGCGCCACCGCCTGGCAGCAGTTCCGCCACGTCACCCTGCCGGGGCTGCGCACCGTCTCCAGCACCGTCGTGCTGCTCGGCGTGATCTGGACCTTCAACCAGTTCGCGGTCATCTTCCTGCTGTTCGGCAACGGCGCGCCCGACGCCCAGCTCCTGGTCACCTGGGCCTACCGGCTCGGCTTCGGCCAGCAGCCCCGCGACTACGCCCAGTCGGCCGCGTACGGCGTGATCCTGCTGTCCATCCTCATCGTCTTCACCTCCTTCTACCGGCGCTGGCTGGCCCGCAACGAGCAGGCGAACGGCTGACGGCCACCCCGTCGACCCGGCGTCCGTCCGACGCATCCCCGTGACCACGACGGCCAAGAAGGCAGGTACCCCGATGAGCACCACCACCGAACGACCGACCATCACCGTCCCGGGATCCGGCATCCCGAAGGCCCGGCCCGCGAAGACCCGCCGGCGCGGCGAGCTGAGCCCGCTGGGCAAGGCGCTGTCGCACGGCGCGCTGATCCTGGCGAGCCTGATCGCCCTGTTCCCGGTCCTCTGGATCGTCTTCATCTCGCTCGGCCCGGACAAGACCGACTATCTGCACCCCGGCGCGATCCTCGACAAGATGACCACGTCGAACTACTCCACGGTGCTCTTCGACACCGACTTCTTCACCTGGTTCGGCAACGCCGCGCTGGTCTCCGGCGTCACCACGGTGGTCGGCGTGCTGATCGCCGCGACCACCGGCTACGCGGTCTCCCGGATGCGCTTCCCCGGCCACCGCCCGCTGATGTGGTCGCTGCTGGTCACCCAGATGTTCCCGATCGCGGTGCTGATCGTGCCGATGTACACGATCCTCTCCACCCTCGGCCTGCTGGACAGCTACCTCGGCCTGATCCTGGTCTACTCGACCACCACCGTGCCGTACTGCGCCTGGCTGCTGAAGGGCTACTTCGACACCATCCCGGTCGAGATCGACGAGGCCGGGCGGGTCGACGGGCTGAACCCGTTCGGGACCTTCTGGCGGCTCGTCCTGCCGCTCGCCCGGCCGGGCCTGGCGGTGGCCGCGTTCTACTCCTTCCTCACCGCCTGGGCCGAGGTCGCCTTCGCCTCCACCTTCATGCTCAGCTCCGACAAGTACACGCTGGCCGTCGGCCTGCAGACCTTCGTCAGCGAGCACGACGCGCAGTGGAACCTGATGGCCGCGACGGCCGTGCTGATCGCGATCCCGTCCTCCCTGCTCTTCTACCTGGTCCAGCGTCACCTCGTCACCGGCCTGACCGCCGGTGCCTCGAAGTCCTGAGCCCTCTCCTCTCGTCACCGCCTGTCGCCGCGCACCGGCCGCCTCACCCCGGCGGCCGGTTCGACACCTAGTCCCCAAGGGATGACTGTCCATGACCCAGAACCTGGCCGACACCTCCCGGCCCGCCGCCGCCGTCCCCGCTGCCACCACCGTGGCCGCCGACAACGCCGGCCGGTCCAGAGGCTGGTGGCGGGAAGCGGTCATCTACCAGGTGTACCCGCGCAGTTTCGCCGACTCCAACGGGGACGGCATGGGCGACCTCCCGGGCATCCGCAGCCGGCTCCCGTACCTGAAGGACCTCGGCGTCGACGCCGTCTGGCTGTCCCCCTTCTACGCCTCGCCGCAGGCCGACGCCGGCTACGACGTCGCCGACTACCGCGCGGTGGACCCGATGTTCGGCACCCTGCTGGACGCCGACGGCCTGATCCGGGACGCCCACGGCCTGGGCCTGCGGATCATCGTCGACCTGGTGCCCAACCACTCCTCGGACGCCCACGAGTGGTTCCAGCGCGCCCTGCGCGAGGGCCCCGGCTCCGCGCTGCGCGAGCGCTACCACTTCCGCCCGGGCAAGGGCGAGAACGGCGAACTCCCCCCGAACGACTGGGAGTCCATCTTCGGCGGCCCGGCCTGGACCCGCACCGAGAACCCCGACGGCACCCCCGGCGACTGGTACCTGCACCTCTTCGCCCCGGAGCAGCCCGACTTCAACTGGGAGAACGAGGCCGTCGCCGACGAGTTCCGTTCGATCCTGCGGTTCTGGCTGGACATGGGCGTCGACGGGTTCCGGATCGACGTCGCGCACGGCATGGTCAAGGCCGCCGGCCTGCCCGACCTCGGCTCGCACGACCAGCTCAAGCTGCTCGGCAACGACGTGATGCCGTTCTTCGACCAGGACGGCGTGCACGACATCTACCGCGTCTGGCGCAAGATCCTGGACGAGTACCCGGGCGAGCGGATCGGCGTCGCCGAGGCCTGGACCCCGACCGTCCAGCGCACCGCCAACTACGTGCGCCCCGACGAACTGCACCAGGCCTTCAACTTCCAGTACCTCGGCACCCACTGGGAGGCCGCCGCGCTGCGCGAGGTCATCGACGTCTCGCTGGACGCGATGCGCCCGGTCGACGCCCCGGCCACCTGGGTGCTCTCCAACCACGACGTCACCCGGCACGCCACCCGGTTCGCCAACCCGCCCGGCGGCACCCAGATCCGCACCGCCGGCGACCGGGAGCTGGGCCTGCGCCGCGCCCGCGCCGCCAGCCTGCTGATGCTCGCCCTGCCCGGCTCCGCCTACCTCTACCAGGGTGAGGAGCTCGGCCTGCCGGACGTCACCGACCTGCCCGACGAGGTCCGCCAGGACCCGTCGTTCTTCCGCCAGGCCGGCCAGGACGGGTTCCGCGACGGCTGCCGGGTGCCGATCCCGTGGTCGGGCACCGAGGCGCCGTACGGCTTCGGCCCGGACGCCGGCGGCCCCAGCTGGCTGCCGCAGCCCGCGGAGTGGGCGCGGCTCAGCGTCGAGGCGCAGACCGGCGACCCCACCTCCACCCTGGAGCTCTACCGCAGCGCCCTCGCCGTCCGCCGGGAGCACCCCGCGCTCGGCGCCGGCACCGAGGTGACCTGGCTGGACGCCCCCGAGGGCGCACTGGCCTTCCGCCGCGACAGCGAGCACGGTTCCTTCGTCTGCACCGCGAACACGGGCCCCGAGCCGGTCCGGATCACCGCCCCGGGCCGTATCCTGCTCTCCTCGGCCGAGGCTGCCGTGCTGGACGGAGAGACCGTTCTGGCGCCGGACAGCACCATCTGGTGGGCGGTGTGACGTGGTTGCAATAGGCTCTGGGATCGTGACTACGGCGCGACTCTCGGACATCGCGGCGCAGGCGGGGGTCAGCGAAGCGACCGTCAGCCGCGTCCTCAACGGCAAGGCGGGCGTCTCCGCCACCACGCGGCAGACCGTGCTGGCGGCGCTCGACGTGCTCGGCTACGAGCGGCCCACCCGGCTGCGCCAGCGCAGCGCGGGGCTGATCGGGCTGATCACCCCCGAGCTGAGCAATCCCATCTTCCCCGCGCTCGCCCAGGTGATCGAGCAGGTGCTCAGCCGCCACGGGTTCACCCCGGTGCTCTGCACCCAGACCCCGGGCGGCTCCACCGAGGACGAACTGGTGGAGATGCTGGTCGAGCGCGGCGTGGCCGGCATCGTCTTCGTCTCCGGCCTGCACGCGGACTCCACGGCGGACCACGACCGGTACGCCAAGCTCACCGGCCGGCAGGTGCCGTTCGTGCTGATCAACGGCTACAGCGAGAAGATCGCCGCGCCGTTCATCTCGCCGGACGACCGGGCCGCCATGTGGATGGCCGTCCAGCACCTGGTGGAGCTCGGCCACGAGCGGATCGGCCTGGCCGTCGGCCAGCGCCGGTTCGTCCCGGTGCTGCGCAAGATCGAGGGCTTCACGGCGGCCATAACGGACCTGCTCGGGGTGACCCGCGAGGAGGCCGAGGGGCTGATCCACCACACGCTGTTCAGCGTGGAGGGCGGCCACGCGGCGGCCGGCGCCCTGCTCGACAAGGGCTGCACCGCGATCGTCTGCGGCAGCGACATGATGGCGCTCGGCGCGATCCGGGCCGTGCGCCAGCGCGGCCTGGCCGTGCCGCAGGACATCTCGGTGGTCGGCTTCGACGACTCGCCGCTGATCGCCTTCACGGAGCCGCCGCTCACCACCATCCGCCAGCCGGTCGAGGCGATGGCCACCGCCGCCGTCGACGCCCTGCTGGAGGAGGTCGGCGGGAACGCCGCCCAGCGCGGCGAGTTCATGTTCCAGCCGGAGCTGGTGATGCGCGGATCCACCGGCGCCAGGGCCAACCGCGGCGACTGACACGCCCGGCGACTGACACGGCCGGCCACCGCGTACGTCCGGCCGTCGAGCACGTCCGGCCGTCGAGCACGACCGGTCGTCGAGCACGACCGGTCGTGGCGTGGCCCGCCCCGGCGGACAGCAGCAGGGCCCCGGGACGTCCCCTCCAGGACGTGCCGGGGCCCTGCTGCTGTCCGCCGCGGACGCGCTGCCGCTCAGCCCTCCTGGGCGGTGGGCCGGTCCGGGGCGACCCGGCGGGCGTCGGCGGCGTCGCCGGTCCGGGCCTCGGTCCGGTGCCCCCGGGCCAGGTAGTCACGGACGATCAGCTCCACCGCGTCCTGCGGGCTGCTGGTGCCGGCGAGCAACATCACCTCGATCGCGAGATCCGAATCGAGCGAGACGGTGATCCTGGCCATGGCGGCTCCTCCTAGGGTGCGGAGGGCCAGCATGCCCGGTGGGCGCGGGATTTGGCCATGGTTTCGGGAGGCGTCCCCGTGTCGTCCCCCCGGGCCGCCTCGGGCCCCTCTGCCGCCCTCTGCCGCCCGCGTTCCCGGGGCCGGGAGTGCCCCCGGGTGCGCGCCCGGCCGCCGGCGCCGGCGGGGACGCCCCACCGTGACCTCAGGGCCCGGCCGGGCCCCGCCCTCGCGGCTGCCCCCGCCTCCGCGGCTGCCCCCGCCTCCGCGGCCGCCCCCGCGGCCGGGCACGCCGCCGCCCCGGGAGAGCGACCAGACTCTCCCGGGGCGGCGGTGGTGGTGCGACGGCGTCAGGCGCCGCCCCGCACCGTCCGGTCCCACCTGTCCAACTCGGCTCGAACGGGGCCTGGACAGATCAGAACGGATGGATCGGTACACAAGGGGTGGAACGGATCGGGTCAGATCCGGCCGGCGAAGTCCGGCGCCCAGTTGGCGATGGTCTCGGTGCGGACACCGGCGCTCGGGTTGGCGGCCTCGACGTAGCTGCCGTTGCCGGTGTAGATCGCCACGTGGTAGACGCCCGAGTCGCTGCCGTTGTTGGACCAGAACAGCAGGTCGCCCGGCTGCAGCTTGTCCAGCGAGACGTGGGTGCTGGCGGCGGCCTGGTCGGCGGCCACGCGCGGGATGGAGATCCCGGCCGCGCGGAAGGCCGCCTGGGTCAGGCCGGAGCAGTCCCAGCCACCGTTGCCGGTGCCGCCGTAGATGTACGCCTGGCCGACCTTCGACTGGGCGAAGGAGACCGCGGCGGCCATGCTGCCGGAGGCGGCGGGGGCCTGGGCGGTCGCGGCCTCGGCGGCCGGGGCGGCGGCTTCGGCGGCGGCCGGCTTGGCCGAGGTGGTCTTGGCGGCGGTGGCCGAGTCGGACCGGTTGAACCAGTCGAACTTCTTGCCGGAGGCCGAGCTGTCCGAGGACTTGGTGGCGGTCGCGTCGCCGCCGCCCAGGCTCAGGTGCTGGCCCGGGTAGATGGAGTCCGGGCCCTCGGTCAGGACGGACTTGTTGAGCTCGTACAGACGCTCCCAGCCACCCTGGACGTGGTTCTTGTCGGCGATCGCGGACAGCCAGTCGCCGGCCAGCACGGTGTAGGTGCGGCGGTCGTCCTTCGACCACTGGCCCTGGTGCGACCAGGACTTGTCGCTGCTCCAGGAGCCGGCCGAGTCACCCTTGGGGCTGGTGGTCTGGGCGGGGGCCTGCGCGGCCGGGGCGGCGGGCTTCGCCGGGGCGGCGGGGGCCGGGGTGGCGGGCTTGGCCGCGGCCGGGGCGCCGGTGTCCACGGCGGCGGGGGTGCCGCCCTTGGTCAGGCCGGCCTGGACCGAGCAGACCGGCCAGGCGCCGGGGCCCTGGACCGCGAGGACCTTCTCGGCGGTGGCGATCTGCTGGTCCTTGGTGGCGAGGTCGGCGCGCGGTGCGTACGCGGTGCCGCCGAACTCGGCCCAGGTGCTGTTGGTGAACTGGAGGCCGCCGTAGAAGCCGTTGCCGGTGTTGATGCTCCAGTTGCCGCTGCTCTCGCACTGGGCGACCTTGTCCCAGGTGGCGACGGAGGCCGCGCTGGCGACACCGGAGGTGAGGCAGGGGATGGTGAGGCCGACGCCTGCCACGCCAACGGCGGCGATCACGCGGCGGGCGGTGCGGCTGGACAGACGGGTGCCGTTGGTGGGCAGCATGAAGATGTTCCTCTCCCACGCCTGCGAGGTGAGCTGTCGGATTCGGGCTGGAGTTGCCCGGCCGTGCTGAGCACGGCTTCACCCCTAGCCCCTGAACCGGTCGTGGACCGGTCGGGGGCGACTTACCTGGGTCCCCCGCGCCTGCCGTGGTGCGAATTCGCGCTGCCAGCGCATCCGACGGCAGGCCTCGGCGTTGCGGATGTACTGGGTCCGTGTGACCACGAACGGGGAGCACGTTAAGCAGACTTAAGTTCAAACCGCAAACATGTGTGACGCTCGTCACAAGAGCCCTGGATCCCTTGTATCCCAAGGGTCGACATGATCAAAAAGGCCCGGTTTCGGGTAAATCCCTTGCCGTCGGAGAGTTCTGCCTGTCCTTCAGGCGGTCGGCCGGCGGCTCCTCCGGGCCGTCCGGGGGCACGGAACCACGACCTCCGAGGGCCCGCAACCGGAGGGCGTCGAGCCGCCTCCGGTGACCAAAGTCCTTCTGTCGCAATCTGGTACAAGGTGCCGGTCGGGCTGCAAAACCGACATTCCTCCGTAGCAGGGCATTTGACATCAGGAGTGGGCGAATCGTTCGGCCTGCCGTTCCGCCGGGCGGTCGTGAAGATCGAAACGGTCGCCGTCGGGGTCGCGGCCGGTCCGGCCGGGCGAATGGACAAAAATGAATAAATAGGGCATAGGGCTTCAAATCACTCCACCTGCTGGAGGCTGATCCCCGATCACGTCCTCCGGTCCCGCAGCTCCGGATCATGACCGCCCGGATCGCCGCCACCGGCCCCGGCGTGCTCGGACCGGTGCCCCACCCGTCCCCGGCTCCCCGGAGCGGCCGATCCGCCGGGTCGCCGGCCCCGCCCGTCCGCGACGTCGGCGTGCTCCCGAAGGGGCCAGGTCGTGCCGGCGGAGAGCGGGCGTCCTCCCGTACGGGTGGTGCCGGGCGGTCGCCGGCCTGCCGGCGGGCCCCGGTCCGGTGCCGGACCCGCCGTCACCGTCCGCCCGCCGCACCCGGGGAGACGGAGCCTCCGTCCTGCCGTCGGCTCTGCCGCACCGTCGGGTGCGCGCCGGAGGCATCGTCACCCGGGGGAGGTCCTGCGGCCCGGCCCCCCGGGAACCCGTCGTCCGACAGGGGATCAGCTCCCGAAGCGGCATCGGCCACCGCGTCCGGGCGGGGGCCTGCCGCCGGTACGGGCCGGGATGCGCTTCGTCCCGTGCTGCCGGCACGGGCCACCGGACGCACTTCGTCCCGGGGTGCCCGGACGGCCCCGGAGCTGCCGGGTCCAGAGCGGGGCCGTGGATCCCGGCGGGTCCCGGCAGGCCGGCGGGCCCCGGCAGATCCCGACGGGTGCGCGCGACGCCGCCCGCCCGCCCGGGAAGGACGAGGGCGGAGGTCGTACGGTGCCTCGGCGTACGGTGCCTCGGCGTACGGTGCCCGCGCCGGACGCACGCCACGGCCGCTGTGCCGCCCGGAAACGCTGCGCCGAGCCCGGTGCCCCTGCCCTACGGGTGGCGGGCGCACCCTCCGGGAACGCCGCAGGGGCCCCGGACGAATCCGGGGCCCCTGCGGGTCGTTCTCACGGCGTGCCGGTCACTCCGCCGCCTGCTCGTGCTCCGGCTCGTGCTCCTGGGCCTGCTCCAGCTGGGCCAGCGCGACCTCAAGGGCGGAGAGGTAGGTGGAGGCGACCAGCTGGCCGACCGTCGGGTACGCGCCGAGCGGGGCGGCACTGGGGCAGCCGGTCTCCTCGGCGGCGGTGGCCAGCAGCTCGGGGTCGGCCTCCGGGCCGATCACCAGGGGTGCCAGCGCGGGCCGCTGCGAGCCGGTGGCGCGCAGGTGCTCGACGGCCGCGGCCACCGAGCCGGGCACGTCCAGGGCGGCGGAGACGACGGGCACGGCGAGCCGGGCGGCGAGCAGGACGCCGGTGATCCCGGCGGCGGCCGCCGCGTCCTCGCCGCCGACGGTGGTGAGCACCACGCCGTCGGCCGCGGTGGCGATGGCGAAGAGCCGGGCGCGGTCGGCGCGGGCCAGCCCCGCCTCGGACAGCCGGACGTGGACGGCCTCGGCCAGCAGCGGGTGCGGGCCGAGCACGTCGGTGACGGTGGCGCCGCTGCCGGCGGCCAGCGCGTGCAGGTCGGTGAGGAAGTCGTGCGGGCCGGTCAGCAGCGGCACCACCACGGGCGCCGGCAGGCCGGCTTCGAGGGCCTGGGCGATCAGCTCGGCCACGGTGGGGCCGGACTCCCCGGCGGAGTCGTCGGCGAGGTACGCGGCGGCGGTCTCGACGCCGGACTGCTCGCTGCGGACGATCGACAGGAGTTCGTCGACCACGGGCCGGGACTCGGGGCCCGCGGTGGCGGGCACGGCGAGTACGAGGGCCGGCGAACCGGCCGGGATCTCGGGGCGCTCGGGTCGACGATGGCGCCCCCGCGCACGGGAGCCTGGAGTGCGGACGGGCAGTGGCGCGCCCGGGATGGCTGCGGTGCTCATGGCGGAGATCGTAGGACATCGGCCCGGCAGAGTCGCAGTCGGCTGCCGATGTCGAGCGGCGACCATGCCGTCATTTCGGGCATAGGGCCCCAAACCTGCCGGGATGGTGGTCTTGTCGCCCGGATCTCCCCGGCCTGCCGGTGCCGGCCGGGCCCCTGCGTGACATGTATCACACCAGTCGGGCCGACTGACTGTGGGTCACGGTGGTGCGACTCCCGGCAGTCGAAGATCAACATTGCGCGGGGAGTTGCCTACGGGCGGTTATCGCGAGGTTTGTGGTTCGGTCAAGTTTGTCCGCTTACGTACCGTCGATCCGGCGGTTCCCGGGCTGGTTGCATCACGCCCGGTGGTTCCTCGTGCACCTGCAATGTCCCGTGCTGATGCACGTGCACTGCGGCTATCATCACGTCAAGTGAGGCGTGTGCCGGGCCGGCAGGGGGCCGGGCCAGTGGATCGCGGCCCGACGTGCCGCGCGCCGAACTGGACGACTACTCCGGTCTCTTCGGGAGATTTCTATGCACCACACGTACAACGGCATGGCGGCTGCGGACCTTGAGGGAGTGGTCTGGCAGAAGAGCCGGCACAGCAATTCCCAGGGCAACTGCGTCGAGTTCGCCGCACTGCCGGGGGGCGATGTCGCGATGCGCAACTCTCGCTTCCCGGACGGTCCGGCACTGATCTACACGCGGGCCGAGATAGCGGCGCTGCTGCTCGGCGCGAAGGACGGGGAGTTCGACCACCTGGCGCTCTGACGCCGGTTCAGCGTCGCCGCGTTCCAGGGGGCCGTCGTGGGTGCTGACACCACGACGGCCGTTGTCGTAGGCGGGTGTCCCGGGCCCGCCCGGGGAGACGGCCGTGGTGGCCGTCCGGGCACCGTCGTGCCGGGCCCGCCGTGTCCTGACGGACACTTCCGTACCGGGTGCCGCCGCGCCGCCCGTCCACCCGGGCACCGCCCCGGCCGTGGTGCGGCCGTACGGAGTGCTCGCCGGGTGTGCCGTCGCCGGCCCCGCCGTGGTGTCAGGCCGAGCGCCGGTGCCGCCCGATGGCGTCCTGGGCGCGGACCCCGGCCGGATCCTCGGCCTCGAACAGGGCCCAGACCACCTTGCCCGCCCCCGCCAGGGGGTGCCAGCCCCAGGAGCGGCTGAAGGAGTCCACCAGGTGCAGCCCCCGGCCGGACTCCGCGACGAAGTCGGCCTCCCGGGCGACCGGCCCGGTACTGCTGGGGTCGCTGACCGCGCAGACCACCTGCGGCGCGCGGTGCACCAGGCTGATCCGGATCGGCAGCCGTCCGTCCATGGACTGCTGCGGTCCGCCCTGGGTGGGTATCGCGGCCAGGTCGGCGGCCAGGTGACCCGGATCGGGTCTGGCGCCGACGGCGTGCCGCAGGGCGTTGGTCACCAGCTCGGAGGCGACCAGTGCGACGTCGTCGAAAAGGTCACCGAGTCCCCAGCGGTTGAGCGTCGTTCTGGCGAAGTCGCGCGCGGTTCTGACGGCTTCGTAGCGGGGAGCGAGCGTACAGGTGACCACGTGGGGGTCGACCGCCAAGGCCGTACCGGTGCTCATGAAGAGCTCCTCCCATAAGGGGGCCGACACGGCTGGACCCGCCGGGGTCATGCCGGTCACCTCCGACTCGCTCGGCCGTTGGGTTGCCACCTCGTACGGCCCTTGCGCACACAAGTGCCCGGTCGCGCCGCAGCGCTGCCGGGCTGGTGTGCGGAGTGGCGCGTGGGGTCGACGCGGTGCCCGCGGGAATGCCAGGGATGTGCAGGTGCACGTGCACCATGGTCCTCTGCGCTCACTGCAGATGCAAGAGTCGATTCACGTGCAGTCGCATCATTGGCATATGCATGCGCCGAATGCACGTGCATCCTGGTGCCCGAGGTGCAGAACTGATAGATACATCCGTCAGTACCGGCACCGAGAGCGCTCAACTGATGGCAGACTGTGCGCTGTTTGCCCAAGGTGGAGGTTTGGACCGCATGACCACAGTTCAGCCGGGCGGCGGCTCGATGGTTCGCCGGATCCTCCTCGGCTCCCAGCTCCGCCGGCTCCGCGAGGCCCGGGGGATCACCCGCGAGGACGCCGGGTACGCCATCCGCGCGTCCGAATCCAAGATCAGCCGGATGGAGCTCGGCCGGGTCAGCTTCAAGGAGCGGGACGTCGCCGACCTCCTCAGCCTCTACGGGGTGAACGACGGCGCCGAGCGCGAGGCCCTGCTCGGCCTGGTCCGCGAGGCCAACAAGTCGGGCTGGTGGCACAGTTACAACGACGTGCTGCCCGGCTGGTTCCAGACCTACGTCGGCCTGGAGGAGGCGGCCACGCTGATCCGCACCTACGAGGTGCAGTTCATCCCCGGCCTGCTGCAGTCCGAGGAGTACGCCCGCGCCGTCTTCGGCCAGAGCCGCCCGGTGATCAGCGACGAGGAGCTGGAGCGGCGCGTCAGCCTGCGCCTGCGCGGCCAGAAGCTGCTCACCGACGGGAACAGCCCCCGGCTCTGGGCGGTCATCGACGAAGCGGCGTTGCGCCGCCCGGTCGGCGGCCCCAAGGTCATGCGCGGCCAGCTCCAGTACCTGATCGACATCGCCGAACAGCCGAACGTGGTCATCCAGGTGATGCCGTTCCGGTTCGGGGCGCACGCCGGCGAGAGCGGCGCGTTCTCCATCCTGCGCTTCCCCGAGCAGGACCTCGCCGACGTCGTGTACCTGGAACAGCTCACCAGCGCGCTCTACCTCGACAAGCGCGACGACGTCGACGCCTACATCCAGGTGATGGAGCGGCTCTGCGTGGACAGCCTCACGCCCGAGCGGACCATCGACCTGCTGTCCTCGATCCTGGCGGAGCGCTGACCCGGCCCCGGCCGGACGTGTCCTGACGGCCCGCAGGGGCCGCTGCCCGCCGCCGGGGCCGGTTCAGGCGCGCCCCGGCATCCCGGGCGGCGCCACGGGTGCCCAGGGCCCCGTCGCGGGCCGCTCAGGCCCGGGCCGGCGGTCTGCTGCGCTCCGGCGGCGCCGGCTGCGGCGGGCACCCCATCGACCAGGGCAGCCCGTACCGGCCGAAGAGGTCGGCCCGGATCGGCGCCAGCGGCAGCTCCGCGCCCGGCAGCAGCACCCCGATGCAGCCGCCCATCAGCGCGCTGCGCAGCACCGCGTGCTCGGCCGGCGGGTCCGGCGCGCCCCAGTCGCGCAGCAGCTCCTGCAGGATCGCCCCGACGCGTTGCTGCTCGGGGTCCTTGACGAAGGCCCCCACGTCGGGGTCGAGGATCAGCGCGAGGTGCGAGCGCATCACCCGCGGGTGGTCCATGGCCAGCCCCAGCACCGCGTCTATCGCGCGGGCCAGCCGCTCCTCGGGGGTGGCGGCCGGCGCCAGCCCGGCCAGCGCGGCGGAGAGCTCCAGGTGCATCAGCCGGTGGGTCGCGGACTGCATCAGCAGGCGCTTGCCGTCGAAGTAGTACGACAGCAGCCCCCGGGCCAGCCCGGCCCGTTCGGCTATGTCGGAGAGCGTGGTGCCGGCGTATCCGTGCAGGTCGACGAGTTCGACGGTGGCCCGCATGATGCGGCGACGGGAGCGCTGGCGCATTTCCTCGTTGACCGAATCCCCGCGAGGTGCCATCGTGTCTGCTCCGTACGTTCGTTGGCTCCCGGCCAATATACTGACCGGGAGCCATGCCGAGGCCGCCGCGTCCTGGCTCCAGGACAACGGCGGACCGGTTCCGTACGGAGGCGCCGGCTCCACCAACACGGGGGTTTGGTGGAGCCGGCGCCGTCCCCCGGCCGAGGTTCGGGCCGGGGCGGGGACGAACCGCGCGGGTCAGCGCTTGGTCAGCACTTCGGAGCCGGCCTGGGCGGCCTGCTGCACCGACGGGTAATCATAGTCGGCCACCGGCACCGGGATTGACCTCTTCCGGCGGTCCGCCAGCACACCGGCCGCCGCCACCGCGAACCCGGCCAGCGCCACCGCGGTGACCAGCCACAGCGCCGGACGGTAGCCGTCCAGCTGGGCCTGCGCGCTCTCGCCGCCGCCGCTGCCCGCGGTGATCACCGCGGTGACGACGGCCAGCACGATCGCGCCGCCGATCTGGAAGGCGCTGTTCACCAGCCCGGAGGCCAGGCCCTGCTCCTCGTCGGCCACCCCGTCGGTGGCGGCGATGTTCACCGAGGGGAAGGCCAGCGCGAAGCCGACCCCGAGCAGGATCATGCTCGGCAGCACCAGGGTCAGGTAGCCGCTGTGCTCGTCCAGCCGCAGGAAGCCGGCGTAGCCGAGGGCCAGCGAGAGCACGCCCGCCGGCAGCAGCCTGGCGGTGCCGAACCGGTCGACGATGGCGCCCATCCTGGTCGCCGAGAGGGCGACCAGCGCACCGGCCGGCAGCAGGCCGAACGCCATCTCCAGGGCGGACCAGCCGAGCAGCCGCTGCAGGTACAGGGTGGCGATGAACTGGAATCCGGCGTAGGAGCCCATCAGGGTGAGGGCGATCAGGTTGGCCCTGGCCACCCCGCCGTTGCGGAAGATGCCGAGCCGGACCAGCGGGTGCGCGGTGCGCAGTTCGATCAGCAGGAAGGCGGCGGCCAGCACCACCACGGCGAGCAGCGAGCCCAGCGTGCGCAGGCTCAGCCAGCCGGCCCCCTGGGCCTCGGTGACGGTGAAGACCAGCAGCAGGACGGCCAGGGTGCCGGTGATGGCCCCGGCCACGTCGTAGCCGCCGGTGGTCCGCTCCTCGCGGGCCTGGCGGGGGAGCAGCCGGAAGGCGAAGGCCAGCGCGAGCAGGGCGACCGGCACCGGCATCAGGAAGGTCCAGCGCCAGCCGGCCGAGGTGAGCAGGCCGCTGAGCACCAGGCCGAGCGAGAAGCCGCTCGCGCCGCAGGTGGTGTAGATGGACAGGGCCCGGTTGCGGGCGGGGCCCTCGGGGAACGTCGTGGTGATGATCGACAGCCCGGCGGGGGCGGTGAAGGCGGCGCTGACGCCCTTGAGGAAGCGGGCGCCGATCAGCAGTCCGCCGTCGTCGACCAGGCCGCCGAGCAGGGAGGCGGCCGCGAAGACGCCGAGGGCGACCAGGAAGACCCGGCGCCGGCCGAGCAGGTCGGCGGCGCGTCCGCCCAGCAGCAGCAGACCGCCGTAGCCGAGGACGTAACCGCTGACCACCCATTGCAGGGTGGAGGTGGACAGGTGCAGGTCGGTGCCGATGGAGGGCAGGGCCACGCCGACCATCGAGACGTCCAGGGCGTCCAGGAACATGGCGGCGCAGAGGACGACGAGGGTGCCCCAGAGGCGGGGCGTCCAGTGTTGCTCGGAGTGCGACGGACGGTCAGACGACGTGGAGGGATCGGCGGTTGAGCCGGAGCGGCTTGGTGCGGTCATGGGGAGGACACTACATGCACGTGCAATCAATGCAAGCAAATATAATGTGAACGCAATAAATTCCTGGGCATGTGGTAGTCTGACCCCGTGTCCGAACTCGACCCCGCCGCCGACGCGGCCCTGGTGGCCGGCTGGCGCGACCTACTGGCCCGCCACGCCGCGACGGCCTGCGCCCTGGACCGCGAACTGGGGGAGCGGCACGACCTCGGGATGAGCGAGTTCGAGGTGCTGGAGCGGCTCGTCGAGAGCGAGGGGTCCGACCAGGCGATGCTGCGGGTCCAGGAGCTGGCCTGCACCGTCCACCTGAGCCAGAGCGCCCTGTCCCGCCTGATCGGCCGGCTGGAGAAGGCCGGCCTGGTCACCCGGGCCATGTGCGAGAACGACCGCCGGGGCATCTTCGTGACGCTCACCGAGGACGGCCGCGAGCGCTACGAGCGGGCCCGGCCGCTGCACCGCGAGGTGCTGGCCCGGGTCCTCGGCGGCGCCACCGTCGGCTCCGGCTGAGCTTCCGCCCGACCGGCCGTCAGCCCCGCGAGGCCGGCGGGCCGTCGGTGCGTGGAGCCCCGCCCGGCTCAGAGCAGGGCGGACAGGCCCGGCGCCGCCGCCAGCAGGACGGCCGCCACCGGCGCGGCCAGGGCCGCCACCGTCAGCCGCAGCCGGTGCGAGACCGGCAGCCGCGAGTGGTCCGACAGCAGCCGGTCCACCCGCTTCGGGGACTGTGCGAGCAGCCCGGGCGGGCAGGAGCCGAACACCCCGCGCCCCAGGTTGAGTTCGGCCAGCGCCAGGGCCGTCGTGGTCCGGCCGTGCCGGCGCGCGGCCCGGTCGTCCGCGGCCAGCTCCACCAGCTCGCCCACCTGGTCGCGGAAGGCGCTGAACACCCCCACCCCGGGGAACCCGGTGGCCAGTGCCTGCGCGCACTGCGACAGCCAGTGGTGCCGCGCCCGGACGTGCCCGCGCTCATGGCTGAGCACGGCCGCCAGCTCCCGGTCGGTGAGCTGCCGGATGGCGCCGGTGGTGACCACCAGCCGGGCGCCGTGGCCGGGCAGCGACCAGGCCTCGGGGCTCATGCTCTCCAGCACCACCAGCCGCTCGCGGCCCTTGCGACGGCCCCGCCTGCTGCTCATGGACGCCGGCAACTCAGGTGCCCGGTGGGCGAGTTCGGCGTGACGGTGATCGCGCAGGGCGCGCGCCGAGCGGACTTCCCGGGTGAGCGCGAACAGGGTCTGGAGTCCGCCCGCGGCCAGCAGCGCCGCGCAGAGCCGCCCCCAGCCCACGGCGTCCTGCAGCCCGTACGCCGCCTCCACGCCGTGCGGCGCGCCCGAGAACAGCAGCACCCGGAGTTCCGGCAGCGCGGCCGAGGTGGCCAGCAGGAGGGCCAGCAGGCAGCAGAGCAGTACCGCGACCACCAGGCACTGCCACACCAACAACCCCAGTACGGGCTCCCGTTCGACCCACCGGGCCCGGGCCAGCAGGCGCGGCGCGACGGTCGACAGCAGCAGTCCGAGCAGCAAGAGGCCGAGCAGGGCCGTCATGGCAGGGGCTCCCCCAGTACGCACGGAGCGCGACAATGCGCTCCCGGCCAACCTATGCGCTCCCCGGCGCCCGTGGAACGACTTCCGGCCACCAGTGACCAACGACACCCGGCCCGCCCCGGCGCCGCCCGGCCGGCCGCGGATGGTCCCGACCGGTGTCGCGCACCGCTGCCCGGGCCGGCGTCCGGGTCGGACGCCCCGGGCCGCGGAGCACGGCTCAGAGCGTCAGCAGCATCGCGAACATGCCGATCCCCATCGTGAGCCGGCAGGCCTGGGGCAGCCCGGCGCTGCCGGTGTGCGGGACCCCGTCCGGGGTGCCCAGCAGCCGGCTGCCGGCCCAGAGGGTGTACCCGCCGAAGTAGAGCAGCAGGCCGCCGGTGACCAGTGGCAGCCCGGCGCCGGCCTGGTGGTGGCCGTGCGCCGGTGACTCGGCCATCGCCACGGCCATGTACGTCATGGCCAGGGCGCCGATCGCGTGGTGCAGCCGGTGGGACCGCCCGGCCGGCGCGTGCGGGGCGGGGGAGTGCGGGCCTGCGGCGTGCGGCAGGGGCCGGCCCGGGACGGCGGGGCCCAGGGCGGTGGACGGCAGGACCGTGGGCGGCCGGGCCGCGGACGGCAGGGTCGGCCGGTGGGCGGGGGAGCGTTCGGCCGCCGGCCGCGGGGCCAGGGCCGCCAGCAGGAACCAGGCGCCGGGCAGGCCGAACGCCCAGGCCCACACCGCGGCGGGGACGATGCCGCCGGTGACGGCCATCGCGGCCATGCCGAGCCCCATCAGCGCCTCGGCGGCGGCCGACTCGTGACTGAGCACCCCACGCCGCGCGCCCGGCCCCGGCCGTTCGCAGGACGGCCCGCGCAGCCGGCTCAGGCAGTACGTCCCCGAGGTCGCGGTGAGTGCTGCCAGCAGCCAGGTGAGGACGGCTGGTCCGTGCATCGGCGCGCCCCTCTCGACCGGTGCGTGCGGGCGTCCGTCCCACGATCACCGGTCGGGGGCGCACACAGCAGGGCGCGCGCAGGGGCGCACGGAGGTGACCTCCGGCGATTCCGGGCGGATCTCAGCCCCAGCCGGCATGTTTGGCACCGGGAGGGTGGTTCCGGCCCGCCCGCCCCGGAGGTTCCCCGGCACCCCGCCGGAGCGCGCCCGCCCCGCCCGGGGGCGGCCCCCGGGCAGGGCCGGCCGGCCGGGAGCCTCCCCGGTGGCGCCGCCGGACCGCAGGCGGCAAGGTCGGCGTACGGCACCGCATCGCTCGGTGCCGCGGGGCGCCGCCGTCCGGCGCCCCCGGGCCGGCTTCCGCGCCGGCGGCGAGTACCGCCGCGCGCACCCCGCGGCAGGAGGCACCGGAACAGCTCCCCCGGCCCCTGCCGGCAGCAGCACTGCCGGGAGCTTGGCGGGAGGTGGTGACCGCCCCCGGCCCGGTCGACGGGCCGCTGCCCGGGCCCTCCTGGGTGCCGTCCGCGGCCCCGGCCGGTGCCGTGCGAGGCAGCGGCGGCACAGATCACTCTTGGACCCCCCTTGAACAGGAGAACCTCCTGTATCTATGGTGTATCCGTCGAAATAACTCCTGTTGAAGTGAGTCAGAGATGCAGAATCTTTCGCCAAGGCTCGCTGTGGCGGCCGATGCTCCCGAGCAGACCAACGCCGGCCACCCGGCCTGGCTGAGACTGAAGGACGCCGTCGAGGCGCTGCGCCCCCTGCAGTCCAAGGACGGATCGATCGACCTGTCCGCCGTCCAGCGGCACACGGTCGACCCGCTGCTGGACGTCGTGCTGGCCGCCGTCGAGGAGCTCGCCCCGCTCTTTCCGCACGACGCCGCCTACCTCACCGCCGTCGGCACCGACCTGCGCAAGTGGGCGGAGACCGGCTACCGCGAGCCCGACTTCCTCGACTCCCTGATGGCCTTCCAGCCCGCCGCGCAGCGTGAGGACGGCCTGGAGCACCTGGTGGTCTTCCCGATGTACACCCAGAACGGCAACCCGGACCGCAACCTGGAAGCCGTCCTGCTGCGCGTCGTGTGGCCCGACTGGCTCGCCGAGCTGGAGCGCACCCGCTTCGACAACCCGATGTTCGTACCGATCACCTTCACCGACTTCACGGCCGGGTACGACACCAACTCCGCCGTCCTCTTCCCCGAGACCGTGGCCGTCCGCAAGGCGCCGGAACGTTTCACCTGGGGCGGCATCTTCTGCGACCGCGAGGCGGCCCGGTTCCGCGCCGTCACCGAGCGCGCCGTCGACCTGCTCGGCCTGGACATCCCCGCCGACGCGGCGAGCCTGCTGCAGGACCAGCAGCGCGCCCAGCAGACCTTCGTCCTGTGGGACCTCGTGCACGACCGCACCCACAGCCACGGCGACCTGCCGTTCGACCCCTTCATGATCAAGCAGCGCAGCCCGTTCTGGATGTACGGCCTGGAGGAGCTGCGCTGCGACCTGACCGCCTTCAAGGAGGCCGTCCGGCTGGAGGCCGAGGGCTACGACCAGGGCCGTGACGTTCAGTACGCGATCCTCTTCGACCGGATGTTCCGCTTCCCCGTCAGCGGTGACCGGGTGCGCAACTACGACGGCCTCGGCGGTCAGCTGCTCTTCGCCTACCTGCACAAGCACGACGCGCTGCGCTGGCGCGACAACCGCCTCAGCATCGACTGGGAGCGCGTCGCCGACGTTACCAACGCCCTCTGCGGCGAGATCGAGACCCTCTACCGCGACGGCATCGACCGCCCCAAGACCGCCCACTGGATCGCCGCCTACCAGCTGGTCTCCCGCTACCTCACCCCGCACCCCGCCTCCACCTGGGCGAAGGGCCCCGACGCGCTGCCGCTCGACATCACCGACGGCAAGGCGCTCAACAAGGCCCTGTGCGACGCCGTCCTGCCCGACGAGTTCCCGCTGAGCATGTTCTTCGAGGCCCTCTCGAAGAAGCTCAGCGGCGTCATCGCCGCCACCACCGGCATCACCGGCGCCGGCATCCAGGGGGTCGCCGCATGAGCGCCCTCAGCGGAAAGGTGATCGCCGTCGCCGGGGCCAGCGGCCCCGCCGGCCAGGCAGTGCTCCGCCGGCTCGCCGCCGACGGCGCGACCGTGATCGGCGCCGACATCGACCCCCGACGCCTTGAGGCGGCGCTCGACGCCGTCCGCACCGCCGTGCCCGGAGCGAAGATCAGCGGCCAGGTCATCGACCTGCTCGACCCCCAGGAGGTCCACGACTGGGCCGACCACCTGGAGGCCGAGCACGGCCACGTCGACGGCGTCTTCCACCTGGTCGGCGGCTGGCGCGGCAGCAAGAGCTTCTTCGAGACCCGCATCGACGACTGGGACTTCCTGCACGACACCGTCGTGCGCACCCTCCAGCACACCTCGCTGGCCTTCCAGCCCGCGCTGCTCCGCAGCGAGTCCGGCCGGTACGCGATCGTCTCGGCTTCGTCGGCCCACAAGCCGACCGCGGGCGGCGCCGCCTACGCCGCCGCCAAGGCCGCGAGCGAGGCCTGGACCCTGGCGATGGCCGACTCCTTCAAGAAGGAGACGACCTCGGGGGACGGCGTGCCGACCGCCGCGGCTGCCATCCTGGTGATCAAGGCCCTGGTCTCGCCCGAGATGCGGGCCGAGAAGCCGGAGGCCAAGTTCGCCGGCTTCACCGACACCGCCGACCTCGCAGACACCCTGGCGGGCCTCTGGGACCGCCCGGCAGCAGACCTGAACGGACAGCACCTGTGGCTGACAGCCCGATGACCCCCGCCCCCGCCACCGACGCGGTCCGGCACCACGACCCCGCCGTCCGGGGCTTCGCCAGCGACAATTACGCCGGCGTCCACCCGGAGATCCTGGCCGCGCTGGCGGTGGCCAACGGCGGTCACCAGGTCGCGTACGGCGAGGACGACTACACCGCCCACCTCCAGGGCGTCTTCCGCAAGCACTTCGGCGACCGGGCGGAGGCCTTCCCGGTCTTCAACGGGACCGGCGCCAACGTGGTCGCGCTGCAGGCGCTGCTGCCCCGCTGGGGCGCCGTGATCGCGGCGCAGAGCGCGCACATCAACGTCGACGAGTGCGGCGCCCCCGAGAAGATCGCCGGGATCAAGCTGCTCACCGTCCCCACCCCGGACGGCAAGCTCACCCCCGAGCTGATCGACCAGCAGGCCTGGGGATGGGGTGACGAGCACCGCGCCCAGCCGCTCGCCGTCTCCATCACCCAGAGCACCGAGCTGGGCACGCTCTACACCGCGGACGAGATCAAGGCGATCTGCGACCACGCCCACCAGCACGGCATGCTCGTGCACGTGGACGGCTCCCGCCTGGCCAACGCGGCGGCTTCGCTCGGCCTCCCGCTGCGCGCCTTCACCACGGACGCCGGTGTGGACGTGCTGTCCTTCGGCGGCACCAAGAACGGCCTGCTGATGGGCGAGGCCGTGGTGGTCCTCAACCCCGAGCGGGTCCGCGACATCAAGTTCCTGCGCAAGATGTCGATGCAGCTCGCCTCGAAGATGCGCTTCGTCTCCGTTCAGTTCGAGGCGCTGCTGGCCGGCGATCTCTGGCTGCGCAACGCGAGCCACGCCAATGCGATGGCCCGCCGCCTGGAGGCCGCGGTCCGCGGGATCGACGGCGTGACGGTGGTCCGGCCGGTCCAGGCCAACGCCGTCTTCGCGCTGCTGCCCCGGGAGGTGAGCGAGCGGCTGCAGAAGCAGTACCGCTTCTACTTCTGGGACGAGCACACCGGTGAGGTGCGCTGGATGGCCGCTTTTGACACCACCGAGGCGGACATCGACGCTTTTGCGGCGGCGATCGCCGAGGAGATGGCCCGCTCCTGACCGCCCGCGCACCTCGGATCGTCCCGTCCCGGAGCCCCGGGACGGGACGATTTGCTTGTGGCGCCCGGCCTCCGTACAGTTCTCCGGGTTGCCCCAGTGGCAGCACGCTTCGCCCCACAGGATTCGGATTCAGGTTCGGATTCACCGGGGAAAAGCAGCCCGAGAA
Organism: Kitasatospora indigofera; assembly: GCF_014655955.1. Classification (GTDB taxonomy): domain Bacteria; phylum Actinomycetota; class Actinomycetes; order Streptomycetales; family Streptomycetaceae; genus Kitasatospora; species Kitasatospora indigofera. The sequence goes on along the minus strand of NZ_BNBO01000033.1, from coordinate 145 downwards.
ACTCTGGTAGAGTTCGGGAGCGCCGAAAGGCCGAAGCAAATCGGATAAACGAAGCACCGGAAAACGGCGCCGAGAACGTCTGATAGGCTTGAAACACGAAAGAACGAAGCGCCCGGAGAGTTCACGAGAGTGGCTCGAAGGAAGT